>NZ_JAINVH010000188.1 GCF_020400825.1 Streptomyces sp. HPF1205 | reverse complement strand
ATGCTCGCGCCGATTCCGGAGGGTTGGTCGTTCGCCGAGGCGGCGTCGGTGCCGATCGTGTTCTTGACCGCTTGGTATGCGTTCCGGGATCTGGGGTCGGTGCGGGCGGGTGAGCGGGTGCTGGTTCATGCGGGTGCCGGTGGTGTGGGGATGGCGGCGATCCAGCTGGCCCGGCATCTGGGTGCGGAGGTGTTCGCGACGGCGAG
>NZ_JAINVH010000187.1 GCF_020400825.1 Streptomyces sp. HPF1205 | reverse complement strand
CGGGTCGCGGTTCGCGCGGCGGGTGTGAACTTCCGTGATGTGCTGAGCGCGCTGGGTATGTATCCGGGTCCTGCCGGGTTGCTCGGTGGTGAGGGCTCGGGTGTGGTCGTGGAGGTGGGTCCGGGTGTGTCGGACCTTACTGTGGGCGACCGCGTGCTCGGCATGTTCGGCGGCGGTTACGGCACGCTCGCCGTGGCGGATACGCGG
>NZ_JAINVH010000186.1 GCF_020400825.1 Streptomyces sp. HPF1205 | reverse complement strand
CCGCGTTCCCTGCCGGTGCCGTCCGCGTGTCCGCCCTGGGTGCCGTCGTCGTCCTCCCCGGGGTTGCCCTGGCTGTCGGGCGCGAGGGTCGAGGCCATGGTGTGGTTTCTCCTTGGTACGAGGGGTCCGCGCGGCTTACTGGCCGGTGCCGAGCTTGGCCAGGACCTCGGACTGGTACCAGGCGACCAGGCGGTCACCGCCGCCGCTGTTCTTCCACGTCGACAG
>NZ_JAINVH010000185.1 GCF_020400825.1 Streptomyces sp. HPF1205 | reverse complement strand
GTTCAGTTCTCAAGCGACGACCAGTCACCCGTAGACGATGCCTGATGACATCTTCTACGGGGCCGGCGTGTGCGAAGGAACTCGATCGTTCCCTCAGGACCCAACAGCGTGCCCGCCACAGCCGGCCAATGATTCGCGTTCCACGCCGAAGCAGTACTGACGAAACACCCACCGACCGTGCCGAATAGTCAACGTTCCACCCATGAGCAACCGTGCGAGACATCCGCTCA
>NZ_JAINVH010000184.1 GCF_020400825.1 Streptomyces sp. HPF1205 | reverse complement strand
AGCCGAGGGGCTGCTGCACACCCAGGCTCTGCTCGCCCTCGCCCGGCGTCGGGTGGACGTCCTGTGGGCGATGCTGCGTGACAAGAGGCTGTTCACCTCCGTCCCACCGGTCACGCAGGCGGCTTGACACGATCATTGAGATTCTCCTTCGAGGCTTAGACACTTCGAAGATCAGCCGGTGGCCGTCTCTCTACGCGGGCACCCACCCGAACGCCGGGACAAACCCCCGGA
>NZ_JAINVH010000183.1 GCF_020400825.1 Streptomyces sp. HPF1205 | reverse complement strand
TTCAGCCCCACCAACAGCTCACTGCGAGACTGCCCCACCACCACCGCACGATGCTCCAGCCCGGGCCGCGCCGCCAACGTGAACGCCACATCCTCCGGCCGCAGCACACCCCGCCCACCCGTCACACGAGCCAGCAAACGCGCCGCCTGATCAGCCAACGCACCACCAGAACGCGCCGACACCACCCACGGCACCACCACACCAACCCCCGGCTCACCAGCCCGCACCACCGG
>NZ_JAINVH010000182.1 GCF_020400825.1 Streptomyces sp. HPF1205 | reverse complement strand
CGCACGGACACCACCGGCCTCACAATTCGCCAGCAGTTCACCCAGCGGCTCCAGATCCCCCGACACCACCGTACTGTCCGCCGAGTTGACCACCGCCACCGTCAACCGGCCGTCCCAACGGGCCACCAAAGCCGCGGCCTGTTCCGCGGACACCCCGACCGACACCATGCCGCCTTGTCCGGCCAGGACGACCAGGGCCTTGCTGCGCAGGGCGACCACCTTCGCGGCATCCTCCAAC
>NZ_JAINVH010000181.1 GCF_020400825.1 Streptomyces sp. HPF1205 | reverse complement strand
GGTTCTGGATCACTTTCCGTGCAACGCTGACGGACGGTCACGGACCCCAGCCCGGCTGCCGGGCGGTCACGCGGCCAGGAGGACGCGCTTGCGTAGCAGGGCCAGGCCGGCCCGGCCGAACATCTGCCGCTTCAGCATCTTGATCCGGTTCACCTGCCCCTCGACCGCCCCCGAGCTGAACGGCAACGTCAGCCCCGCCTCCACCGCCCGCAGATCACACCCGATCCCGTTCACGAACGACACCAG
>NZ_JAINVH010000180.1 GCF_020400825.1 Streptomyces sp. HPF1205 | reverse complement strand
CCCTGTCCGCGGGCCAGCAGTGGAGCGACCGCTACAACCTCAACGTCTCGGTCAGCGGCTCCAGCAACTGGACCGTCACCATGAACGTCCCCTCGCCCGAGAAGATCAGCGCCACCTGGAACGTCAACGCCACCTGGCCCAGCAGCCAGGTCATGGTCGCCACGCCCAACGGCAGCGGCAACAACTTCGGCGTCACCATCATGACCAACGGCAACTGGACCTGGCCAACCGTCTCCTGCTCAGCCAGCT
>NZ_JAINVH010000018.1 GCF_020400825.1 Streptomyces sp. HPF1205 | reverse complement strand
GGGAGGAATAATCCCCGGGTGCACAGCGTCCTCGCTGTCATATTTCTTCAAAGGAACCACGTCCCACGCGAACCGCGTGAAGACGGGGTATCAACATATCTGGCGTTGACTTTTGGCACGCTGTTGAGTTCTCAAGGAACGGAAGCTTCCTTCGGTCACCGTTTCCGGCGCCCTCCGGGCTTTCCCTTCGTGTTTCCCACTGTACTCCGCTCTCCCGCCGATTCATAATCGGCGATCCGCGGCCACTCGGAATCGAATTCCGGGCGCGCCGACAGGAGATCCGAAGATCGGAAGCGACGTAGGAGTGGGTTGCCGCTCGTCCGCGGGAGTCGGTTCCGAACCGTGCCTCCCGTTTCAGCGGCTCGGTCTACGTTACGGACCGGCGGCGGCCGAGTCAAGTTCGGCCGCCGCTCAAACGTGGATTTCCGGCCGTCTCAGACGAGTTCGATCGCGCCGAGGTTGCGCTTGCCGCGCCGCAGGACCAGCCAGCGGCCGTGGATCAGGTCGGCGGCGGCCGGCGTCGCGTCCTCGGACTCCACCTTGACGTTGTTCACGTACGCGCCCCCCTCCTTGATGGTACGGCGGGCGGCCGACTTGCTGGGGACCAGCTCGACCAGGGCGAGCAGGTCCGCCACGGGCGCGAGTTCGGTCACCTCGGCCTGCGGCAGCTCGCTGAGCGCGGCGGCCAGGGTGGCCTCGTCGAGGGCGCCGAGCTCTCCCTGGCCGAAAAGTGCCCTTGAGGCGGCGACCACGGCCGCGCACTGCTCGGCGCCGTGGACGAGGGTGGTGAGTTCCTCGGCCAGCGCGCGCTGCGCCGCGCGCGCCTGGGGTCGCTCCGCGGTGGCGCGCTCCAGCTCCTCGATCTCCTCGCGCGTTCTGAAGCTGAAGATCCGCAGGAAGGTGGAGACGTCGCGGTCGTCCGCGTTCAGCCAGAACTGGTAGAAGGCGTACGGCGTGGTCATCCCGGGGTCGAGCCAGACGGCGCCGCCCTCGGTCTTGCCGAACTTCGTGCCGTCCGCCTTGGTGATCAGCGGGGTGGCCACCGCGTGCACCGCGGCGCCCTCGACACGGTGGATGAGGTCGATACCGGCCGTGAGGTTGCCCCACTGGTCGCTGCCGCCGGTCTGGACGGTGCAGCCGTACCGCCGGTACAGCTCCAGGAAGTCCATGCCCTGCAGGATCTGGTAGCTGAACTCCGTGTAGCTGATGCCCTGGTCGGAGTTGAGCCGGCGCGCCACCGCCTCCTTGGTGATCATCTTGTTCACGCGGAAGTGCTTGCCGACGTCCCGCAGGAACTCGGTGGCGGACAGACCCGAGGTCCAGTCGAGGTTGTTGACCATGACGGCCGCGTTGGGCCCCTCGAAGGAGAGGTACGGCTCGATCTGGGCACGCACCCGCCCCACCCACTCGGCGACGACCGCCGGGTCGTTCAGCCGGCGCTCCGCGGTCGGCTTGGGATCGCCGATGAGGCCGGTGGCGCCGCCGACGAGGCCGAGCGGGCGGTGTCCGGCCAGCTGGAAGCGGCGGATGGTGAGGATCTGGACCAGGTTGCCCACGTGGAGGCTGGGCGCGGTGGGGTCGAAGCCGCAATAGACCGTGACCGGGCCGTCCGCGAACGCCTTGCGCAGTGCGTCCTCGTCAGTGGATACGGCGATCAGTCCGCGCCACTGCAGCTCGTCGACGATGTCCGTCACGGTTCCGTGTCTCCTCTTCCCTGTTCCCGGCTCCCGGTCCCCGGTGTTGCCGGCGTGCGGTTTACGAGCGTACGCGGTCCGGGCCGCGCCCCGCTCGCCACTTGTCGCGGGCCGCGGGACGCGGTCGGTAGGCGCGTGAGCGTCGGTCGGCGGCGGCGGTCGCGGTCGCGGTCGCGGTCGCGGTCGATGGTTTTCGGCCTCCGGCCGGTCAGCGGCGCTTGCGCGGGGTGTGGGGGCGGTAGGGGCTGACCGTGGGGTCGCCGTCGATCCAGTAGCGCCAGGGGTGGTCGGCGCCCTCGCCGCCGACGCCTGTGCGCGGCCCGGTGCGCACGGCGTCGGGTGACGGCGGCGTCCCGGTGAGGACGCGGAAGGGGCCACCGTCGTCGGAGCAGGCGTCGCAGCCGTTGAGGGTGCGGTCGACGGCCAGGGCGATGGCGAGCCGGGCGGGTCCCTGGGCGAGGTCGCTGGGCTTGCGCGAGGTCGGCCGGTGGACGCGGGCCAGGTCGGCGCCCCTGGTGATCTCCCCGGCACGCAGCAGGACCCCACTGGCCCGGCCTTCCGGACCGCACACCAGGTTGAGGCAGTGCCACATGCCATAGGTGAAGTAGACGTACGTGTGGCCGGGCGGACCGAACATCACGGCGTTGCGGTCGGTGCGGCCGCGGTAGGCGTGCGAGCCCGGGTCGTTCGGGCCGTCGTACGCCTCGACCTCGGTGAGCCGCAGTTCGATCGGGCCCTTGTCGGTGCTGCGCACCAGGGTGCGGCCCAGCAGGTCGGGCGCGATCTCCAGGACCGGCCGGTCGAAGAACGAACGGCTGAGGGGGGTCCTCGGGGACGCTGGGATCACAGCAGACGAGAGTAGTGGACGCGCTGTCGGCGGTTCACGGCGGTGGGTGGCGGGCGCGACGGCCGGGCGGGATCTAGGCTCGTGGCCGTCAGTGATCAGTCATCAGCGATCAAGCAGGAGGTGCCGAGGTGACCGAGCAAGCGCGGCGGCCGCTCCCCCATGACTACCATCCGCCGGTGCCGGAGTTCACGGTGGTGAGCGACGACGTGGCGCCGGGCGCGACCTTGAAGGACGACCAGGTGTTCGCGGCGGGCAACGTCTCCCCGCATCTGCGCTGGACGGGCTTTCCCGAGGAGACCCGGAGCTTCGCGGTGACGTGCTACGACCCGGACGCCCCGACCGGCAGCGGGTTCTGGCACTGGGTGGTGTTCGACATTCCGGCGTCGGTCACGGAGCTGCCGCGGGGGGCGGGGTCGGCCGGGTTCGTAGGGCTTCCCGAGGGCGCGGTGCACGCGCGCAACGACTACGGCTCGAAGGACTTCGGCGGCGCGGCGCCGCCGCCCGGTGACGGTCCGCACCGCTACGTGTTCACCGTGTACGCGGTCGACACGGAGAAGCTGGGACCGGATTCCGACACCTCTCCGGCGGCGGTGGGCTTCAACCTGCGCTTCCACACGCTGGGGCGGGCGCAGCTCATCGGCGAGTACGAGGCGCCGGACGGCGGCTGAGCGGCGGGCCGGACCCGTGGGCGGGCCGGACCCGTGGGCGTACGAAGGACGGCCCCGCGTCCGGCCCGCCGCAAGGTTTACGGAAGGCCGGGGCGCGGCGGGAAAACGTGTTGCCGTTCCCCGGTCGCCGGGCGCAGAGTTGTCCTTCGCCCGGTGACTCGGTGGGCTCCGGCAAGACGCCCGGAGACGGCCCTGTCCCGGGTCGGCCGGCACCGCGCGAGCGGGGGCGGCGGGGCGCTGCGCCGGGCGGTCGTTCGCCGCGCGGCCCTGCCGTCCGCCGGAGCCCGGCGCCACCACCACCGGGTGTCCGCGCCGGCCTGAGCGCTCCGGATGCGCCGTCTCACGGGGGGCGGCATCCGGAGCGCGACCTCTCGTTCCCGCCCGTGTTCGCCGCCTCTTTCCGGAATCTTTCCCTGCTCCCCCCTACCCGGTCACGCGCCGTCCGCCCGGGAGAAATTGCGTTGTTCACGGGCATGCCCAGGGGCACAGTGGAGCCACTTCGCCGCTGGGGCGGGGCGAGAGCCGGGAGGTGGGCGACGTGCGGGAGACGCTGGTGTTGAATGCGAGTTTCGAGCCTCTGTCGACGGTGTCGCTGCGGCGCGCGATCGTGCTGGTGATGCAGGACAAGGCGGTGGTGGAGCAGGCCCATCCCGGGCTGCGCCTGCGCGCGGCGGCGGTGGACGTGCCGGTGCCGCAGGTGATCCGGCTGTGCCGGTACGTGCGGGTGCCGTTCCGACAACGGGCGCCGTGGTCGCGCCGGGGTGTGCTGGTACGTGACCGGCACCGGTGCGCGTACTGCGGGCGGCGGGCCACGACCGTCGACCACGTGCAGCCCAAGTCGCGCGGGGGCGGGGACACCTGGCTGAACACGGTGGCCGCGTGCGCGGAGGACAACCAGCGCAAGGCGGACCGTACTCCCGAGCAGGCCGGGATGCGGCTGCTGGTGCGGCCGTTCGAGCCGACGCCGGCGGACGCGCTGCTGCTGGCGCTGGGTGTGAGGGACCGGGAGAGTCTGCCGCAGTGGCTGGGGCTGCCGGCCTGAGCGGTCGTTCGCCGGCCGGGCGGGCGGCGGTACGTGAGGCATGGCCCGCGTACCGTCGCCCGGCCGTGCATGGGCCGGGCCCGGGCCGTCCGCTGTCCGCTGTCCGCTGTCCGCTGCTGTCCGCTGTCCGAGGGGCGGGCGTCCGGGAGCCGGGCGGCTATCTGAGGACGAGTTGGACGATGGCCACGACGCCCACGACGACGATGAGGGCGCGCAGGGCCGTGGGGGGCAGGCGGCGGCCGACGCGGGCGCCGAGGACGCCGCCGATGGTGGCGCCGGCGGCGATGAGGCCGACCGCCGCCCAGTCCATGTGGGCGATGACGATGAAGAAGATCGCGGCGATGCCGTTGACTATGGCGGCCAGGACGTTCTTGAGGCCGTTGACCCGTTGCAGGGTGTCGTCGAGGAGGAGTCCCATCAAGGACAGGTAGAGGACTCCCTGGGCGGCGCCGAAGTAGCCGCCGTACACGCTGGCCAGGAACATGCCGATGGCCAGGACCGGGCCGCCGTGCGTGGGAACGGCGGTGCCCTCGCGGGCGCGGCGCGCCTGGAGGGTGCGGGCGAGCCGGGGCTGCAGGACGACCAGGACGAGGGCGGCGCCGACCAGTCCCGGCACGATCGCGTCGAAGGCCTTGGACGGCAGGGTGACGAGCAGGACGGCCCCGGTGGCGCCGCCGACCAGGCAGACGATGCCGAGCCGGATCAGCCGGTCGCGCTGGCCGGTGAGTTCCCGCCGGTAGCCGATGGCGCCGGCGACCGAGCCGGGCACGAGGCCGAGCGCGTTGGACACGTTGGCGGTGACGGGTGACAGGCCGACCGCCAACAGGACGGGGAAGGTGATGAGGGTGCCGGAACCGACGATCGTGTTGATGGTGCCCGCGCCGATTCCGGCCGCGAGGACGGCCAGGGCTTCCACTGGTGACATGAGTACTCCCATGATCGCTGTGCGTCCTCCCCGCCGCTTGTGGGGTCGAGGGGCGCGCAGCGATCATGTCACAGCGGGGACGCGTCAGTTCTTGTCGAACGGCGGGGATTCCCGGCGGGGGGCCGGAGTGGTGGCCGCACCGCCGTTGCCGTTGCCGCCGCTGCCCGGGGCGCCGGGGATGTTGACTATCCCGCCGAGGCCCTTGAGGGCGTCGTTGAGTTCGCTGGGGATGATCCACAGCTTGTTGGCTTCGCCCTCGGCGATCTTCGGCAGCATCTGCAGGTACTGGTAGGCCAGCAGCTTCTGGTCGGGGTCGCCGGCGTGGATGGACTCGAAGACCGTGCGGATCGCCTGGGCCTCGCCCTCCGCGCGCAGGGCCGCGGCCTTGGCCTCGCCCTCCGCGCGCAGGATCTGGGACTGCTTCTCGCCCTCGGCGGTGAGGATCTGGGACTGCCGGACGCCTTCGGCGGTGAGGATGGCGGCGCGCTTGTCCCGGTCGGCGCGCATCTGCTTCTCCATCGAGTCCTGGATGGAGGTGGGCGGCTCGATCGCCTTGAGTTCGACGCGGTTGACGCGGATGCCCCACTTGCCGGTCGCCTCGTCGAGGACGCCGCGCAGGGCCGCGTTGATCTCCTCGCGCGAGGTCAGGGTCCGCTCCAGGTCCATGCCGCCGATGATGTTGCGCAGGGTGGTGACGGTGAGCTGCTCGATCGCCTGGATGTAGCTGGCGACCTCATAGGTGGCGGCCCGCGCGTCGGTCACCTGGTAGTAGATGACCGTGTCGATGTTCACCACCAGGTTGTCCTGGGTGATGACCGGTTGCGGCGGGAACGGCACGACCTGTTCGCGCAGGTCGATCCGGTTGCGGATGGTGTCGATGAAGGGGACGACGATGTTCAGGCCGGCGCTGAGGGTGCGGGTGTAGCGCCCGAAGCGCTCCACGATGGCCGCCTGTGCCTGGGGGATGACCTGGACCGTCTTGATCAGCGCGATGAAGACGAGCACCACCAGGATGATGAGGACGATGATGATGGGCTGCATACCCGACTCCCGCGCCGCTTGGCCGTTTGATGATCGATTTTCGCAGACCACTCGCGCGCCGCGGGCCGGGTTCGGCGAATTCCCGGTCCGTGGCCGGCGGATGGCCTGATGCATGACTGCCCGCCGGGCGGGCCGCGGCTACATCACCACGGCGGTCGCCCCGTCGATCTCCACCACGTCCACCTGCTGTCCGGGGTCGAAGACCCGGCCGCTCTCCAGCGCCCGGGCGGACCAGATCTCCCCCGCGAGCTTGATCCGGCCGCCTTCGCCGCCGTCGACCCGTTCGAGGACGACGGCCTGGCGGCCCTTGAGCGCGTCGACGCCGCTGCGCAGTTCGGGGCGCTGCCTCTGGTGCCGGTACGCGATCGGGCGTACGACGGCGATGAGGGCGACCGAGACGATGACGAAGACCAGGACCTGCGCGACGATGCCCGTGCCCAGGGCGGCGGTGATCGCGCCGGCCACCGCGCCGACGGCGAACATGCCGAATTCCGGCATCGCCGTGACCACCAGTGGGATGCCGAGACCCACCGCGGCTATGAGCCACCACAACCAAGCGTCCACGTCACCCATCGTAGGCGCGCGGACCCCCTGTGCGGCAGTCCCAAAAGGCCCTGGAGCGCGCCGATTTGCCCGGAAGGCGGGAGCGGGGCCGGGGTGGCGCGGGGGCGTGGGGGGGCGCACGGCCCGTCAGGAGGGCGGCGGTCCGGCGGCGCTCCGCGCGGTGGCGGTCCGTCAGGACAGCGGCAGTCCGGCGGCGGTCCAGCGGTCGCCGCGGCGCTCGACGACGAGCGGCAGGCCGAAGCAGACGGAGAGGTTGCGGGAGGTGAGCTCGCTCTCCACGGGCCCGGCGGCGACCACCTTGCCCTGACGGATCATCAGGACGTGGGTGAAGCCGGGCGCGATCTCCTCGACGTGGTGGGTGACCATGATCATGGAGGGGGCGATCGGGTCGCGGGCGAGCCGGCCCAGTCGCCGTACGAGGTCCTCGCGGCCGCCGAGGTCGAGGCCGGCCGCGGGTTCGTCGAGCAGCAGCAGTTCGGGGTCGGACATCATGGCGCGGGCGATCAGGGTGCGCTTGCGCTCTCCCTCGGAGAGGGTGCCGAATTTGCGGTCGAGGAAGTCGTTCATCCCCAGCCGGTCCAGGAAGGCGCGGGCGCGGTCCTCGTCCACCTGCTCGTAGCCCTCGTGCCAGGTCGCGGTCATGCCGTACGCGGCGGTGAGCACGGTCTGCAGGACGGTCTGCCGGCGCGGCATCTTCTCGGCCATCGCGGCGCCGGCCATGCCGATGCGGGGGCGCAGTTCGAATACGTCCACGCTGCCGAGCTTCTCGCCGAGGATCTGGACGGTGCCGGTGGTCGGGAAGAGGTAGCTGGAGGCCACGTTCAGGAGGGTCGTCTTGCCGGCGCCGTTGGGCCCCAGGACGACCCAGCGCTCACCTTCGGAGACGGACCACGAGACCTGGTCCACCAGAGCCCGTCCGTCGCGGACCACGGATACGTCCACCAGCTCCAGCACATCGCTCATGAGCGCGTTGTCTCCCATTGCAGTCTCGTCAGTCCGCAGCGCCGGGGCGTCGGCACGTGCCGGAAGGAACCCCCGGGGAAAACTTACGCCACCGTGCGGCGGGTCCAGTCCATAGGCTGGGGGCATGCTTGATGAACCTCGTTCAGGACGGCTGGTCGCGTGGGGAAATGCCCTGCTTGCCGGACTTGTGGCGCCCGATGACGTGGCCGGCCGGATCACGGCCGGTGACGCGGCGCACCGGGTCTCGGGACTGCCCGGGGAGGAGCACGGGCCGGTCGGTCTGACCCTGGGCCTGGGCCGGCTGCGGGCGCTGGGGGTGACCGGGCTGCGGCTGGCGATGCCGGTCCCGGGGCATCCGCTGGGGCTGAGCGGTCCGCCGGAGTTCAACGCGCGCGCGATGGAGGCCGGCGAGGCCGCCGTCACCGTGGGTGGCGCCTTCCTCGGCCTGGTGCCCGAGGTCCGCGAGGCCGGGCCGGCGGGCGACGTGCACGTGGAGGTCGAGTGGAAGTGCCTTCCGGTACGGGACGCGCCGCCGGCCGACGTGCCGTCTCTGGCCGAGGCGGAACGGGAGCTGGCGGAGGCGCTGCGGGACGCGACGGAGGCGCTGGCGCGGCTCGACGTGGCGGGCGCGGGGCCGGCCGCGCAGGCCGCGCAGGAGGCGTACCGGGCGCGGGCGGCGCGCGGGCGGGAGGTGCTCGCGCCGGGTTACCCCCCGCGTGCGGTACGCGTCCTCGAACTGGCCCAGCGGGTCGCCGCGCTCGTCACCATTGCCGCGGACGGCCACGGCGGCGCGGTGAGCGCCTCCCAGATCGCGACCCGGGCGGACGTGCTGCGGCCGGTGGAGCGGACGGCGCGGAGGGCGCAGGTGGCGGCCTACAACGCTTATGTGGAGGAGGCGGAGCGGCGGAGGCCCTGAGGTCGGGTGGGGTCTGCGCGGCTTGGGCTTGTGGGGTTCCCCCTGCGGGGGGCTTGCGGCCTGGCGGCCGGGGGCGTCCCTGTTCCGGAGGGGTGAGGGGTGGCCGGCGTTGTCGCCGGACCACCTGGCGGTGGGGGCCGGACCGATCCGCAGGGGCGGCTGGCCTCGTCGCCGGACCACCTGGCGGTGGGGGGTTGCTCGCGCAGTTCCCCGCGCCCCTGGGTACACCGGGGGCGAGCCCCGACCGCCGCGCCGGGCACCTCGGGCCGCACCGATCCGCAGGAGTGGCTGGCCTCGTCGCCGGACCACCTCACCGTAGAGGGTTGCTCGCGCAGTTCCCCGCGCCCCTGAGTACACCGGGGCTGGGCCGCCCCCGCGCCCCTGGGGCCTCCGGGGGCGGGCCGCCCGCGCCCCGCGGTGCTTCGGGGCGGGGCGCGCGCCGCGGTCTGTGGGGGGGCTTTGGGGTGCGGTCGGGGGGTCAGCCGAGGTTGTTGCGGACGGCCCACAGTGCGGCCTGGGTGCGGTCGGAGAGGTCGAGCTTCATGAGGATGTTGGACACGTGGGTCTTGACGGTCTTCTCGGACAGGACGAGGGCGCGGGCGATCTCGCGGTTGGAGCGGCCGTCGGCGATGAGGCCGAGGACTTCGCGTTCGCGGTCGGTGAGGGACGTGCCGCGGCTCTGGCCGGGCGCGGTCTCGTCCGGGGTGAGGAGCGCGCCGGCCACTTCGGGCTGGAGCAGGACGTGGCCGGCGTGGACCGAGCGGATCGCGTCGGCGAGGGCGACGGGGTCGACGTCCTTGTAGACGTAGCCCGCCGCGCCGGCCCGCAGGGCGGGGACCACGGTGCGCTGCTCGGTGAAGCTGGTCACGATGAGGACCCGGGCCGGGCTGCCCGCGTCGCGCAGCAGCCGCAGGGCCTCGATGCCGTCGGTGCCGGGCATCTTGACGTCCATGAGGATCACGTCGGGCCGCAGCTCCTGGGCGCGGGCCGCGCCCTCGTCGCCGTCGCCGGCCTCGCCGACGACCTCGATGTCCTCCTGGACCTCCAGGAACGTACGCAGGCCGCGGCGCACCACTTGGTGGTCGTCGACGAGCAGCACGCGGATGACGTTGTCACCCACCGGGCACCTCCATCTCGATGACGGTGCCCTTGCCGGGCTCCGACTGCACGGTCAGGCTGCCGCCGACGCCGCTCGCGCGGTCCCGCATCGAGACCAGCCCCAGGTGGCGGCCGGCCCGGCGCACGACGGAGGGGTCGAAGCCGCGGCCGTCGTCGACGACACGCAGCCGGGCCCCTTTGCCGCGCCCCTCCAGGATGACGCTGACGGTGGTGGCGTGCGCGTGCCGCAGCGCGTTGTGCATGGCCTCCTGGGCGACCCGCAGCAGCGCCTCCTCCTGGGCGGAGGGCAGCGCCCGTACCTGGCCGGAGCGGAAGGTGACGCCCGCGCTGTGCGCCCGGTCGAGTACGTCGGCCTGGGTGCGCAGGGTGGCGACGAGGCCGTCCTCGTCCAGGGCCGCGGGCCTCAGCTCGACCACGACGGCCCGCAGCTCGTCGGCGGCCTCGGCGGCCAGCGCGGCGACCTGCCGGATCTCGTCCTTGGCGCGGGCCGGGTCCTTGTCGACGAGGGCAGCCGCGGCCTGGGCGGTCAGCCGCAGGGAGAACAGCTTCTGCGACACCGCGTCGTGCAGTTCGTGGGCGATCCTGGCCCGCTCCCCCGCCAGCGTCAGCTCGCGGCTGCGCTCGTAGAGCCGGGCGTTGGTCAGGGCTATCGCGGCGTGGTCGGCGAGGATCCGCAGCAGGTCCTCGTCCTGCTCGCTGAAGCCGCAGACGCCGGGCTCCTTGACGCAGGCCTTGTTGGCCAGAAAGAGGGCGCCGAGGACCTCCTCCTCGTCGAGGATCGGCATGCCGATGAAGTCCGTCATCACCGGGTGGGCGCGCGGCCAGCCGGCGAAGCTCTCGAAGGTGCGCACGTCGGCCAGGCGCACGGGGGTGGCCTGCTGCAGCATCGCCGCGAGCACGCCGTGCTGCCTGGGCAGCGGGCCGATGGCCCGCCACTGCTCGTCGTCGACGCCGTCCACCACGAACTGGGCGAAGCCGCCGTGGTCGTCGGGCACGCCCAGCGCCGCGTACCGCGCGCCGAGCAGCTCGCGGGCGGAGGCCACGATGGTCTGCAGGACCTCGCGCACCTCCAGCCGGCGGTTCATCGCCAGGACCGCGGCGCTGACCGCTTCGATTCCGCCTCTGGCCGACCGGTGGGACATGCCCTTACCGTACCGGCGCCGTGTGACGGTACGTATGCGCCGCGGGTCCCGGCCGTCGTGGGACCTGCGGACTAGGGCGAAGTGCCCGCGGGTGCTGCGGCGGGCGGCCGAGGCGGCCGGGACGGCGCCGTTCCTACGGTGGGCGCCAGGTGACCCGGGACGGCCCGGGTCGGTTCGTCGGTACGCGGAGGCGTGAATCATGCCGGTGGCGATCATCACGGGGGCGTCGCGGGGACTGGGCCGGGCGCTGGCCGGCGCCTTGGCCGCGCGCGGCTGGGACCTGGTCCTGGACGGGCGGGGCGAGGAGGCGCTGCGGACGGCCGCGGCGGAGCTGGATCGGGACATCGGCGGGGCGCGCGCGGGACGGGTGGAGGGGATACCCGGCGACGTCACCGACCCCGCGCACCGGGAGCGGCTGGTGGCCGCGGCCGTGGCGCTGGGCGGGGTCGACCTGCTGGTGAACAACGCCAGCGCCCTGGGCGCGGAGCCGTTGGTGCCGCTGGCCGAGCTGGCGGAGGCGGGGCTGCGGGAGGCGCTGGAGACCAATGTGACGGCTCCGCTGGCGCTGATCCGGGCGGCGCTGCCGTCGCTGCGGGCGGCGCGCGGGGCGGTCGTCAACATCAGCTCGGACGCGGCGGTGGAGGCGTACCCCACGTGGGGAGGGTACGGCGCCGCCAAGGCCGCGCTCGACCGGCTCTCGGCGGTGCTCGCCGAGGAGGAGCCCGCGCTTCGGGTGTGGGCGGTCGACCCCGGTGACCTGCGGACGCGGTTGTACGAGGCGGCCGTGCCCGACGACCCGGACTTCGCGGCCCGGCCGCTGCCCGAGTCGGTGGTCCCCGCCTTCCTGCGGCTGCTGGACGAGCGGCCGGACAGCGGCAGGTACACGGCTCCCGCGCTGCTGGCGGCGGCGCGATGAGCGCGGTGCGCGACGACACGGAACGCGGCGCCGACGCCCTCGCCGCACTGCGGATGCCGCCCGGGCGGATGGCCACCAGGCCCGCCCCGCGGCGCGACGCGGTGCGACTGCTGGTCGGTCGGCGGGGTTCCGGCGAGGTCACCGACCACGCCTTCCGCGAGTTGCCCGGGCTGCTGCGGGCGGGCGACGTGCTGGTGGTGAACACCTCGCGGACGCTGCCCGCGGCGGTGGACGCGCGACTGGACGGCGGGGGCGGCGGGCACGGCACGGGCGGCGCGGGCGGCGGTCGTACGGAGCCGGTGGTCGTGCACTTCTCCACCCGCCGCGACGACGGTTCGTGGGTGGTGGAGGTGCGTACCCCAGACGGGCGCGGTTCGACGGTCCGCCGCCCCGGCGGCCCCGGCGGCGCGGCCCTGGAGCTGGCCGGGGGCGCCCGGCTGGTGCTGCGGGAGCCGCTGGACGCGGCCGGCGACCGGCTGTGGATCGCCCGGGCGTCCGTGGCGGACGTGCCGCGGTACCTGGAGCGGCACGGGCGGCCCATCCGCTACTCCTACACCGAGCGTGACCAGCCGCTGGCGGCGTACCAGACGGTGTTCGCCCGGCGGTCCGCGGACGGGCTGGGGTCGGCGGAGATGCCGAGCGCGGGCCGTCCCTTCACCGCGGGCCTGGTGACCGAGCTGGTCAGCCGGGGGGTGCAGATAGCGCCGATCGTGCTGCACACGGGGGTGGCGTCGGCGGAGGCGCACGAGCCGCCGTACGCCGAGCGGTTCGCCGTGCCCGCGAGCACGGCCTGGCAGGTCAACGCGGCCCGCGCGGCCGGCGGCCGGGTGGTGGCGGTGGGCACCACGGCGGTACGGGCGCTGGAGTCGGCGGCCGACGAACGCGGTGTGGTGCGGCCGGCCGAGGGCTGGACGGAGCTGGTGGTGACCCCGCGGCGGGGGGTGCGGGCGGTGGACGGCCTGCTGACCGGCCTGCACGAGCCCGAGGCGTCGCACCTGCTGATGCTGAGGGCGCTGTCCGGCGGCGCGCTGCTGGAGCGGGTGTACCGGCGGGCGCTGTCCGGCGGCTACCTGTGGCACGAGTTCGGGGACGTCAACCTGCTTCTCCCCTACTAGTGCTGTGGCCGGGAAGATTCACCGGCTCGCGACGCCCGGCACGGCACCTCGCGGCGTTGCCGAATCGACCGAGTAGGCCCACTACGAGGCCGATCCGGCGCCTTGCGATCCACCGCACCGGACGCCGCGAGCTACCGGCAAACCTTCCCGGCCACAGCACTAGGAACCGCGGGCCGGTCCTGCGCCTCGCGGTCTGCCCCGACATCAGCCGAAATATCGTCACACCCGGCACCCTCCCGATCACCTCACGCGATCGGGAGGGTGCCCCCCTGTGAGGTCACCTATAGGACGCGCGTCACATACTAAGCCGGATAGTCGAATGCACCCCGGGGAATGGGCGCGATGAATGCGGGAGGGTCCGCGTACTGCCCGTCCTCCTACGAATTCCATTCGTAGCGGCGTTGATTGACCCCCGTTTTGCGACCACTTAAGAATTTCCAGGTCCGCAACCGGAAGAGGTTCAATCCATGCAGCTCCCCACGATCCCGAAGATCGGCCGACTGTCCAAGAAGCACAAGATCACGGCGGCCGGTGCCGCCGCCGCGGCCGCAGTGATTCTGACGGTCACCGGTCTCCAGGCGACCGGTGGGACCGCGGTCGCCGCAGGCGACCCCACTGGCTTCTCCGTCTCCACCGGCGACAAGGTCAAGGCCCTCGACGCCAAGACCGGCATGGCGTCCCAGCAAGCGATGGCCGACGCCGCCAAGAAGCAGGCAGACGCCCAGCACAAGGCCGCGGCCGACGCCGCCGCCAAGCAGGCCGACGCCAGGAAGGCCGCCCAGGCCGCCGCGAAGAAGCAGGCTGCCGCGCGCGCCGGCCACAAGGCCGCCGCCGACCGCTCCGAGCACCGCGTGAAGCTGGCCGTGAAGCACGCGGTCAAGGCCACCTCGAAGCCGGCCGCCAAGCCCGCTGCCAAGCCGGCTCCCAAGCCCCCGGTGGTGCACGTCGCGCAGCCGGTCGCGTACAGCAACAACCTGGACGGCTGGATCCGCCAGTCGCTGGCCATCATGCACGCCCACCACATTCCGGGCAGCTACAACGGCATTTACCGCAATGTCATGCGTGAGTCGAGCGGCAACCCGATGGCGATCAACCTGTGGGACATCAACGCCCGCAACGGCATTCCCTCCAAGGGCCTGCTGCAGGTGATCGACCCGACCTTCCGCGCGTACCACGTCGCGGGTACCTCGTGGAACATATACAACCCGGTGGCGAACATCACCGCCGCGTGCAACTACGCCGCCGACAAGTACGGCTCGATGGACAACGTGAACTCGGCGTACTGACGCGATTGCGACGCGATTCCGAGTGATTCGCTGATTCCGCTCATGCGAAGGGCGGTGGGGCTTCCCGGGAAGCCCCACCGCCCTTCGCGCGTCCGCGTACCGCGAGCGGTCGACCCGCGGTTCTCAATTGCCGGTCGTCAGTTGCGCATGACTTCCGGCTCGTGCCTGCGCAGCAGCCGGGCGACGATGAAGCCGAGCAGCACGCCGAGCGCCAGCAGCACCACCATGTCCAGCGTCCAGGCGCCCGCGGTGTGCTTCCACAGCGGGTCGACGGACTTGCCCGACTGGTCCCACGGGAGCAGCGTGTTGAGGTCGGCCGTGGCGCCGGCGCCCGCCACCGCCCAGCGGGCCGGCATCAGCCAGGCGAGCTGCTCGACGCCGGGCTTGCCGAAGAGCTGGAAGAGCACGCCGGTGAAGACGATCTGCACGATGGCGAACATCACCAGCAGCGGCATGGTCTTCTCCGCCGTCTTCACCAGGGCCGAGATGATCAGTCCGACCATCATCGAGGTGAACCCGAAGGCCATGATCACCAGGGCCATCTCGATGGCCGGGTGGCTCTTGAGGATCACGCCCTGGGTGGGCAGCTTGCGCGGTGCGAAGCCGATGCCGCAGATGATCGCGCCCTGCAGCACGGTGATCAGGCCGAGCACGATGATCTTGGACATCAGGTACGCGGACCGGGACAGGCCCACCGCGCGTTCGCGTTCGTAGATCACCCGTTCCTTGATCAGCTCGCGGACGGAGTTCGCGGAGCCCGCGAAGCACGCCCCGACCGCGAGGATCATCAAGATGGTGCCCGCGTCCTTGTTCTGCAGGTGGTACTGGGCCGGTCCGTAGCCCAGGCCGCTCTTGGCGGGTATGAGCACGCTGACGGTGCCGAGCACGGCCGGCAGGATCACCATCAGGCCGATGAAGCCCTTGTCGGAGATGATCACCGACAGATAGCGCCTGACCAGGGTGAAGAGCTGCGCGCCCCAGCCCTGCGGCTTGGGCGGCCGGGCGGCCTGCTGCGGGATGTAGTGGGCCTGCTGCGGAGCGGCGTCCAGTTCGGCGGCGTACATCTGGTAGTGCTGCGAGCCGCGCCAGCGGCCGGACCAGTCGTAGTCGCGGTAGTTCTCGAACGCCGAGAAGACGTCGGCCCAGGTCTCGTAGCCGAAGAAGGCCAGCGCCTCGTCCGGCGGCCCGAAGTACGCGACCGAGCCGCCCGGCGCCATGACCAGCAGCTTGTCGCACAGCGCGAGCTCGGCGACGGAGTGGGTGACCACCAGGACGGTGCGGCCGTCGTCGGCCAGGCCGCGCAGCAGCTTCATCACGTCGCGGTCCATGCCCGGGTCGAGGCCGGAGGTCGGCTCGTCGAGGAAGATCAGCGACGGCTTGGTGAGCAGTTCCAGGGCCACCGAGACGCGCTTGCGCTGGCCGCCGGACAGGGAGGTGATCCGCTTGTCCGCGTGGATGTCGAGCTTCAGCTCGCGCAGCACCTCGTTGATCCGCGCCTCGCGCTCGGTGGACTGGGTGTCGCCGGGGAAACGCAGCTTTGCCGCGTACCGCAGAGCGGTCTTGACCTGCAGTTCCTTGTGGAGGATGTCGTCCTGCGGTACCAGGCCGATGCGCTGGCGGAGCTCGGCGAAGTGCTTGTAGAGGTTGCGGTTGTCGTAGAGCACCTCCCCCTGGTCGGCCGGACGGTAGCCGGTCAGCGCCCGCAGCAGGGTGGACTTGCCGGAGCCGGACGGGCCGATCACGCCGATCAGCGACTTCTCCGGCACCCCGAAGGAGACGTCCTTGAGGATGGTCTTGGTGGTCTTGCCGTGCGGTACCTGCACCGACAGGCGGCGGGCGGAGAAGGAGACCGCGCCGGTGTCGACGAACTCCTCCAGCCGGTCGCCCACCAGGCGGAAGGTGGAGTGGCCGACGCCGACGATGTCGTTGGGGCCCAGCAGGTGGCGCTGGATGGGCTGGCCGTTGACGTACGTGCCGTTGTGGCTGCCCAGGTCGACGATCTCGTACCGGCCGTCGGGGTGCGCGTGGAACTCGGCGTGGTAGCGCGAGACCTGCAGGTCGGAGACGACCAGCTCGTTCTCCAGCGCGCGGCCGATGCGCATCACACGGCCGAGGGCGAGCTGGTGGAAGGTGGTCGGGCTGCGGTCGCTGCGGCCGCCCGGCTGCCCGCCCTGACCGGCCTGCGGCCGCGGGACGCCCTGCGGGGCCTGCGCGTACGGCTGCGGCGGCTGCTGGTACGGGGCCTGCCCCGGCTGCGCAGGCGGCGGCTGCTGTACGGGCGCTCCTCCCCAGCCCTGCTGCGGCGCCTGCTGCGGCACCTGGGCGGGCGGCGCGCCCCAGCCGCCGGGGCCCGCGGGCTGCCGCAGTGGCGGGGCGGCCGGCGCGGCGGCCTGGGCTGCCGCCGCCTGGGGCGGCGCCGGGGCCTGGCCCTGCGGCTGCCCCGCGTACATCGGCTGCTGCGGTATGTGCTGCTGGGCGGGCTGGTACTGCTGGTGCGGCACGCCCGGGGCCTGCCCCTGGGCCGGGCCCTGCGCCTGGGCCTGTGCGGCCGCCCCGCCGTACGAGGCGCTCGGCGCGGCGGGCCGCGCGTCGCCGGTGAAGGTCAGCCGGGGTCCGTCGGTGGCGTTGCCGAGGTGGACGGTGGAACCGGGTCCCACGTCGGTCTGCTGGACCCTTTGGCCTTGCACGTAGGTGCCGTTGGTGCTGCCGAGGTCCTCGATCACCCAACCGCGTTCTCCGCGGCGGATGGTGGCGTGTCGCCAGGACACCCGCGCGTCGTCGAAGACCACATCGGCCTGCGGGTCGCGCCCCAGGCTGTACGACCGGGACGCGTCCAACGCCCAGGTCCGACCGTTCAATTCGAGTACGAGTTCAGGCACCCCATGCCCCATTGGTTGTTCCCCCGAGTAGTCCCCCATGGGGGGAGTCTAGGGATTGCGAACATCGGGAGGAACTATGGCAGGCCCCGGGCTCGTAACAGAAAACCGTCCCGCGGAACGCTTTGTCGCCGTCCTGTCGCAGGTCTGCGACGGCGGTCGCGGTGCCGGCCGGCGGGTGTCCCGTGAGCGTGGTTCCGTGACCGTCCGCACGGGACCGCCGGGCCGCGACCGTGTGCCCGCGGCCGCCTGCCCGTAGCCGTGTGCCCGCGGCCGTCGGGCGGCGGGCCGCGGTACGCGGTACGGGGCCGGGCCGCCGGGTGGCACTCCACTGCGGCCGTCCGCGGCGGCTGTCCGCAGAGCGGGACGGAGGGGCGGGAAGATCGGTCTGCCGGTTAGCGTGGTAACACCATGGAAGACGCTCTCCGGACTACGCCCGCTCCCGCGGACCCCGCGCGGGACGCGCCCACTCTTCTGGTCAAGATCTTCGGCAAGGACAGGCCCGGGATCACCGCCGGTCTCTTCGAGACGCTCGCCGCGTACGGCGTGGACGTGGTGGACATCGAGCAGGTCGTCACCCGGGGCCGGATGGTGCTGTGCGCCCTTGTGACCATGCCGGAGGGCCGCGGCCTGGAGGGTGAGCTGCGGGCGACCGTGCACACCTGGGCCGAGGCGTCGCGGATGGAGGCCGAGATCATCTCGGGCCGCGGCGACAACCGTCCGCGCGGCGAGGGACGCTCCCACGTGACGGTGCTGGGCAGCCCGCTGACGGCGGAGTCGACGGCGGCCATAACGGCGCTGATCACCCGGGCGGGCGGCAACATCGACCGGATCTTCCGGCTGGCGAAGTACCCGGTGACGGCCGTGGAGTTCGCGGTCTCCGGCGCCGAGCCGGCCGAGCTGCGCTCGGCGCTGGCGGTGGCCTCCTCCTCGCACGGCGTGGACGTCGCGGTGATGCCGGCCGGACTGCAGCGCCGGGCGCAGCGGCTGGTGGTCATGGACGTGGACTCCACCGTGATCCAGGACGAGGTCATCGAGCTGTTCGCCGCGCACGCCGGCTGCGAGGAGCAGGTCGCCGAGATCACCGCGGCGGCGATGCGCGGCGAGCTGGACTTCGCGCAGTCGCTGCACGCCCGGGTGGCCCTGCTGGCCGGGCTCGACGCCTCCGTCGCGGACAAGGTGCGGGCCGAGGTGCGGCTGACGCCCGGCGCCCGCACCCTGGTGCGTACGCTCAAGCGTCTCGGCTACCAGGTCGGCGTCGTCTCCGGCGGCTTCACCCAGGTGACCGACGACCTCAAGGAGCGGCTGGGCCTGGACTTCGCGGCGGCCAACACCCTGGAAGTGGTCGACGGGAAGTTCACCGGCAAGGTCGTGGGGCCGGTCGTGGACCGTGCGGGCAAGGCCCGCCACCTGCGGAGCTTCGCCGAGCAGGCCGGGGTGCCGCTGAGCCAGACGGTGGCGGTCGGCGACGGCGCCAACGACCTGGACATGCTCAACGCCGCCGGCCTTGGCGTCGCCTTCAACGCCAAGCCGGTCGTCCGCCAGGCCGCCGACACGGCCGTGAACGTGCCCTTCCTCGACACGGTGCTGTACCTGCTGGGAATCACCCGCGAGGAGATCGAGGCGGCTGACGCGCTGGACGGCGTGCCGACGAACGAATAGGCGGACGGGCGAACAAGGCGTACCGGGGCCCGCAGGCGGGTGGCAGCACGGGGCGCACACGACGACCGCGCGCGCCCCGTGCTGCGAGCCGGCGCCGGGCTACTTCTCGTGCGGCGCCCAGAACGAGGTGAGCCGGCCCACCCCGTGCTCGACGCTCTTCCAGGAGCCGGGGACGGTGAGGACCGCGAAGGCGGCGGTGGGGAAGCCCCGGCTCATCCTGGCCAGGGCGTCGGGCTCGCCGCTGCCCGCCATGGCGTCGGCCAGGGCGTGCACGCCGGGGTTGTGGCCGATCAGCAGCAGCGTGCCGATGTCGTCGGGGGTCTCGCTCACCAGGGCCAGCAGATCGCCGAGCGTGGCCTCGTAGAGCCGCTCCTCGTAGACCGTACGGGGGCGGTGCGGCAGCTCGTGGGCCACCAGCTTCCAGGTCTCGCGGGTACGGGCGGAGGTGGAGCACAGGGCGAGGTCGGGGGTGACGCGGTCCTGGACGATGCGGCGGCCGACGGCGGGAGCGTCCTGCCGGCCGCGGTCGGCCAGCGGCCGTTCGTGGTCGGGGACTTGCGGCCAGTCCGCTTTGGCGTGCCGGAGCAGGACCAGGGTGCGGGGCGAATCGGCGGTCATGCCCCTCAGCTTTCCAGAAAACCGGCGGTCAGGCGCGGGATGGGCGTCCCGCCGGCGCCCGCTGCCATGAGGTGGGTCACACGCCGGGCGCGGTGGGCACGATCGGTCCCGTACCGCTCACAGCAGGTGGTGGACGAGGTCGGGCAGCATCATGAGGAAGCGGCCGGCCCAGTCGCCGGAGGAGGCGGCGGACGAGGCGTGCGCGGCGCCGCCGGTGAGCAGGGCCAGCAGCGTGGCGAAGGCCACCGCGGGCAGCGCCACGGCCCACCACGGCAGGCTGGTCTGCACCCCTGTGCCGGCGGACCCGCGTCCTGGGTCGCGGGTGCCGGTGTGGTCGCGTCCCGAGGCGGCGCGTCCGGGCCGCGCGGCGGCGGACCGGGGCTGCCGGGCGTACAGGTGCGGGGACTGCGTGGTCACGGTGACCGCCTCCGGGATGACCGTCGAAGAGCCTGAAGTGCTGGATGTCCGAGTGCACTTCGACGCTACGAGGGCGGGGCGGACCGGCCCATCCGGTCGTCCACCCACTTGACCCTGACCCTGACCCCCTAGGGATGGTGGGGTTGTCCCCACCCCCCGCTCGGGGTCGCGGCCCGGGACGGTCTACGGAAGGTCGCTCATCCCATCCGGGCGGCGATGGTGGCGACCACAGCGACGAGGGCGGGCACCCCCATCATCAGACCGAAGAGGATGAGCAGTCGCCGCTGGGGCTGCGGGGGATCCGGTTCGAGTACGGGCATGCGCCCAGTGTGGCACCGGGCCGTCGGCCGGCAGGACCAGGGGTCGCGGTTCGTCCTCGATGTACCGGTTGTACTGGTTGCGCCCGGCCGGTCGCCGCCGTTCGCGACGGCGACCCGGACGAGGCCGTGCGGTCGGTCGGGGCGGTGGGGGCGGTCGGTCGGGCCCGGGAGCAGGCGTTCCGCCGCGCCCCGGGCCCGTACCGATGCCAGGGCTCAGGCGCCGACCGCGTGCAGCCCGCCGTCGACGTGGATGATCTCGCCGGTGGTCTTGGGGAACCAGTCCGACAGGAGGGCGACGACGCCGCGGCCGGCCGGCTCGGGGTCGGACATGTCCCACTCCAGCGGGGAGCGGTGGTTCCAGACGTCGGCCAGCTCCGCGAAGCCCGGGATGGACTTGGCGGCCATCGAGCCGATGGGACCGGCCGACACGAGGTTGCAGCGGATGTTCTGCTTGCCCAGGTCGCGGGCGAGGTAGCGGGAGGTCGCCTCCAGTGCGGCCTTGGCCGGGCCCATCCAGTCGTACTGCGGCCAGGCGAACTGCGCGTCGAAGGTGAGGCCGACGACCGAGCCGCCGCCGGTGCCGGTGGCGCTGTCGAACTCCGGCATCAGGGGCAGGCACGCCATGGTGAGCGACTTCAGGGAGTACGCCGAGACGTGCATCGCGGTGGCGACGGACTCGAAGGGGGTGTTGAGGAAGTTCCCGCCCAGGGCGTCCTGCGGGGCGAAGCCGATGGAGTGGACGACGCCGTCGAGGCCGCCGAGCTCCTCGCGCACCACCTGCTCCAGGCCGGCCAGGTGCTCGGCGTTGGTGACGTCGAGTTCGACCACCTTCGCGGGCGCGGGCAGCTTCTTGGCGATCCGCTCGGTCAGGGTGGGCCGCGGGAAGGCGGTCAGGATGATGTGGGCGCCCTGTTCCTGGGCCAGCTTCGCGGTGTGGAAGGCGATGGAGGACTCCATCAGCACACCGGTGATCAGGATGCGCTTGCCGTCGAGGATTCCGCTCATGGTGATCAGTGACCCATGCCCAATCCGCCGTCAACCGGGATGACGGCTCCAGTGATGTACGAGGCGTCGTCGGAGGCGAGGAAGCGGACGGCGGCGGCGATCTCCTCGGGCCGCGCGTACCGGGCGAGCGGCACCTGGGCGACGATCTCGGCGCGCTGTTCCTCGGTGAGCGCCCTGGTCATGTCGGTGTCGACGAATCCGGGGGCGACGACGTTGAAGGTGATGTTGCGGGAGCCCAGCTCGCGGGCGAGCGAGCGGGCGAAGCCGACGAGGCCGGCCTTGGAGGCGGCGTAGTTGGCCTGTCCGGCCGAGCCCAGCAGCCCGACGACCGAGGAGATGAGCACCACGCGGCCCTTCTTGGCCCGCAGCATGCCGCGGTTGGCCCGCTTGACCACCCGGTAGGTGCCGGTGAGGTTGGTGTCGAGGACGGAGGTGAAGTCCTCCTCGGACATCCGCATCAGCAGCTGGTCACGGGTGATGCCGGCGTTGGCGACGAGCACCTCGACAGTGCCGTGGGTGGCCTCGACCTCCTTGTACGCCTGCTCGACCTGCTCGGGGTCGGTGATGTCGCACCGCACGGGCAGCACGCCGAGTGCGACCAGGTCGGCGGGCGGCTCGCCCGACCGGTAGGTGATGGCCACCTGGTCGCCGGCGTCGGCGAAGGCCCGGGCGATGGCGAGGCCGATGCCCCGGTTTCCTCCGGTGACAAGAACCGAGCGGCTCAATGGATCACCCTTTCGCTAGGTCGTGGGTCTGTCGCCTGAGAAACTATCGGTCCCGGGGGATTTCCGGGGAATCGGCGCCCACAGGCTGCTCCCGCGGTGACTGTGGGATTCCTACAGTGGCCGGGGCCTGCCCCGGGGTACGGGCGGCGGCCCGGTGCCGGCCCGGCAGCAGCGGACCGACGGCTCCGGCCGGCGACGTCACGGTTCCGGACAGGGCGTACTCCAGGGTGCCACCGCAGGGACGATCGGCGGCCGCGTCGCTGGTGAGCGAGGGTCGGGCCGGCGGAGGTGGCGGCGGTGCCGCCGCCGCGGCCGTGGCCGCCGATGGTGGCCCTGGACGCTCGCGCGGCGATCCGCGCGCCGGTGGGCGCCTTGGGTGCGACGGCATTCGCGCCGGCGCTCGCCTGGCCGAAGGCCACATCGACGCGTTCGCGGAACGCATCCGGACCGTCGGGTGCGCTGCTGGGCCTGGTGGACCGGCCGGCGCCGGTGCGGGCGGGCGGCTCGGCGACTCGGCGACTCGGCGGTTCCGCGGCTCGGCGGTTCCGCGGCTCGGCGGTTCGGCGGTTCGGCGGTTCCGCGGCTCGGCGGTTCGGCGGTTCGGCGGTTCGGCGGTTCGGCGGTTCGGCGGTGGCATTGCGGCAACCGCTGGGTGCGGAGGAGTCCGTCGGGCAGGTCGCGATCGGGGTGTCGGCCGGGCCGGACCGCCTCAGGGGCGGGGTCGGGCCGTACCCACGGGCATTGGCCTGAACAAGGCAAAGAGTCGCGAACGGCGGGCTGTTGAGGGGCGGGCGGAAGTTGTCCACAGGCTCGGCGGAATGTCCGAGCAGGTCGCCGGTACGACGTGGTTCACTGCGAACACAGACAGCGAAGGGAAGTTCGTCGTGCCTCAAGAGGTCGATCAGTCATTCCTGGCGTTGCCCCTGCGGGCGCTCGCCGACGCGGCGCTCGCCCGAGCCCGCGCGCTGGGCGCGGAGCACGCCGACTTCCGCCTGGAGCGGGTGCGCAGCGCCGCGTGGCGGCTGCGCGACGCCCGCCCGGCGGGCAGCTCGGACACCACCGACCTCGGGTTCGCGGTGCGCGTGGTGCACGGGGGCGCGTGGGGCTTCGCCTCAGGAGTGGATCTGACGATGGACGCCGCCGCGAGGGTCGCGGCCCAGGCGGTGGAGATGGCCAAGCTGTCCGCGCGGGTGATCGCGGCGGCCGGCTCCGACGAGCGGGTGGAGCTCGCCCCCGAGCCGGTGCACGCCGACCGGGTGTGGGTGTCGTCGTACGAGGTGAACCCGTTCGACGTGCCGGACGCCGAGAAGACCTCGCTGCTGGCCGACTGGAGCTCCCGCCTCCTCGCCGCCGACGGCGTGTCGCACGCCGACGCCTCGCTGCTGACCGTCCAGGAGAACAAGTTCTACGCGGACACCGCCGGCACCACCACCACGCAGCAGCGGGTCCGCGTCCACCCGCACCTGACCGCGGTCGCCGTCGACCCGGACACCGGCGGCTTCGACTCGATGCGCACCCTGGCGCCGCCCGCCGGCCGCGGCTGGGAGTACCTGACCGGCACCGGCTGGGACTGGAACGCGGAGCTGGCCGCCATCCCCGGCCTGCTCGCCGAGAAGATGCGCGCCCCCTCGGTCGAGGCGGGCAGGTACGACCTGGTGGTCGACCCGTCCAACCTGTGGCTGACGATCCACGAGTCGATCGGCCACGCCACCGAACTCGACCGCGCCCTGGGGTACGAGGCGGCGTACGCCGGCACCAGCTTCGCCACCTTCGACCGCCTCGGTACCCTGAAGTACGGCTCACCGCTGATGAACGTGACCGGCGACCGCACCGCGGAGCACGGCCTGGCCACCGTCGGGTACGACGACGAGGGTGTGGCCGGCCAGTCCTGGGACCTGATCAAGGACGGCGTGCTGGTCGGCTACCAGCTCGACCGGCGGATCGCCCACCTCACCGGCTTCGAGCGCTCCAACGGCTGCGCCTTCGCCGACTCCCCCTCCCACGTCCCGGTCCAGCGCATGGCGAACGTCTCCCTCCAGCCCGCCCCGGACGGCCCCTCCACCGACGACCTGATCGCCGGCGTGGAACACGGCATCTACGTGGTCGGCGACCGCTCGTGGTCCATCGACATGCAGAGGTACAACTTCCAGTTCACCGGTCAGCGGGCATACCTGATCCGCAACGGCCGCCTCGACGGCCAGGTGAAGGACTTCGCCTACCAGGCCACGACCACCGACTTCTGGGGCTCGATGGAGGCCGTCGGCGGACCGCGGACGTACGTCCTGGGAGGCGCTTTCAACTGCGGAAAGGCCCAGCCGGGGCAGGTGGCGGCGGTGTCGCACGGGTGCCCGTCGGCGCTGTTCAGGGGTGTCAGCATTCTCAACACCACGCAGGAGGCGGGGCGCTCATGAGCGGCGCGCGCGAGGCCGGCCTCCCGCGGTCGGCACACGACAGGCAGATTCGCCGTACCGGCGCCGGGAGCACGTCCCGGGCCGCCCTGGGGGAGAAGGAGACGCACAGGTGACCACCACGACCAAGCCGCACGAGATCGTCGAGCGGGCGCTGGAGCTGTCCCGGGCCGACGGCTGCGTGGTGATCGCCGACGAGGAGTCCAGCGCGAACCTGCGGTGGGCGGGCAACGCGCTGACCACGAACGGCGTCACCCGGGGCCGCACGCTGACCGTGATCGCCACGGTGGACGGCGCCGAGGGAACCGCCTCGGGGGTCGTCTCGCGCTCCGCGGTGACCGCGGACGGGCTGGAACCTCTGGTCCGGGCGGCCGAGGCGGCGGCCCGGGAGGCCGGACCGGCCGAGGACGCGCAGCCGCTGGTGGCCGCCGGGGCGGCGGACCCGCGCTTCACCGAGCCGCCGGCCGAGACCGGCTCGGAGGTGTTCGCGCGGTTCGCCCCGGCGCTGGGCGAGGCGTTCGGCGCGGCCGCGGCGGGCGGCCGGCAGTTGTACGGGTTCGCGTTCCACTCGGTGACCAGCACCTACCTGGGCACCTCGACCGGGCTGCGGCTGCGCCACGACCAGCCGACCGGCACCCTGGAGATGAACGCCAAGTCCCCGGACCGGACGAGGTCGGCGTGGGCGGGGGCGTCCACCCGGGACTTCGCCGACGTGGATCCGCTGGCCATGGACACCGGCCTCGCCCGGCGGCTGGCCTGGGCCGAGCGGCAGGTGGAGCTGCCCGCGGGGCGTTACGAGACGCTGCTGCCGCCGACCGCGGTCGCCGATCTGCTGATCTACCAGCTCTGGTCGTCCGGCGCGCGAGACGCCGCCGAGGGACGCACGGTGTTCAGCAGGCCCGGCGGCGGTACGCGGGTCGGCGAGAAGCTGTCGCCGCTGCCGCTGACGCTGCGCAGCGATCCGGCGGAGCCGGGCCTGGAGGCGGCGCCGTTCGTGATCGCGCACGCCTCCGGCGACGACTCCTCGGTGTTCGACAACGGGCTGGCGGTGGACCCGGTGGAGTGGGTACGGCAGGGCACGCTCAACCGGCTGCTGACCACCCGGCACAGCGCGGCCCTGACCGGGCTGCCGCTCGCCCCGGCCGCGGACAACCTCGTGCTGGAGGGCGGCGGCGACGTCTCGCTGGAGGAGATGGTCGCAGGCACCGAGCGCGGCCTGCTCCTGACCTGCCTGTGGTACATCCGCGAGGTGGACCCTGCCACGCTGCTGCTGACCGGCCTGACCAGGGACGGCGTCTACCTGGTGGAGGGTGGCGAGGTCACCGGCGCGGTGAACAATTTCCGGTTCAACGAGTCGCCGGTGGACCTGCTGGGCCGCGCGACCGAGGCGGGCCGCACCGAGCGGACACTGCCACGCGAGTGGAGCGACTGGTTCACGCGGGCCGCGATGCCGCCGCTGCGCGTCCCGGACTTCAACATGAGCTCGGTCAGCCAGGGGGTCTGACCCAAGGACCGGCGGAGAACCGAGAGAGAACAGAGAGAAATGATCGAGGGGGGCCTTGGAGATGGACGAGAAGCGGGTCGTCAAAGTGTCGAAGTTCCTGTCGCTCGTGCTGCGGCACGATCCCGGCAGGATCGGCGTCACGCTGGACGAGGGCGGCTGGGTGGACGTGGACGAGCTGATCGCCGCGTGCGCCGCGAGGGGGCGGAGCTTCTCCAGGGCCGAACTCGATCACGTGGTGGCGAACAACGACAAGAAGCGGTTCGCGCTGTCCGGGGACGGCCGGCGGATCAGGGCCAGCCAGGGGCACTCCATACCCGTGGACCTGGGCCTGGCGTCGGTCGAGCCGCCCGCCGTGCTGTACCACGGCACCGGGGCGGCCACCGTGCCGGTCATCCTGCGCGAGGGCCTGCGGCCGATGTCCCGGCAGGACGTGCACCTGTCGGCCGACAAGGAGACGGCCATCCGGGTCGGAGCGCGGCACGGCAGGCCGGTGGTCCTGGAGGTCGACGCAGCGGGCCTGGCCGCCACTGGCCACGAGTTCCGGCTCAGTGCGAACGGGGTGTGGCTGACCGACACGGTCCCCCCGGACCGCCTGCGCCGGCTGACCGGCTGACCGGCCGACCGTCCGAGCCCGGTGGGCGGCCGGGCGGCCGCCGCCCGGCGGGGAGCCGCCCGGCGGCAGGCGGCCCGGCGGCTGAGGTGCGCTACGGTGCCTGCCGGACCCGGCCGTCCGCCGTACGGCGCAGGTGAGGCGCCGTGCCGACCATGCCCCCGCTCTGCTCGGCGGGG
Organism: Streptomyces sp. HPF1205; assembly: GCF_020400825.1. GTDB lineage: Bacteria > Actinomycetota > Actinomycetes > Streptomycetales > Streptomycetaceae > Actinacidiphila. The sequence continues at coordinate 124,024 of NZ_JAINVH010000018.1, read as the reverse complement.
GCGCCGCGGCGTAACGTGGAGTGTGCCGGGTGGGAGTGCTGTGCCCCGTGGTCAGCACGTCCGGTCATTCGAAGCGGACGGTGGAACGTTATGCGGAAGCGCGGTGAGCGAGAGGTCTTCCGGATCACGGGGGCCCGGACCGGCCTGACCGAGGACGTCCGCCAGCGCCAGCGGCGGTACATCATCTCGATGTCGATCCGTACCGTCTCGGTGATCCTCACGGTCCTGCTGTGGAATGTCGAACGCCCGCTCGCTTGGGCGACGTTGGTCGTGGGCGCGCTGCTGCCGTACATCGCCGTGGTGGTCGCCAACGCCGGCCGGGAGAATCCTCCCAAGCCGCCCGACCCGTACCTCCCGCCGCCCGACCGGCCGGAGTTGGGCCCCGGGCAAGCGGAGCCCACACCGGAACGGGTCACGGAGCCGCCCGACGACCACCGCGGCCACGGCTGACCGCCCGCGGCGTCCGGGGCGCCCGCCTCCGCAATGGTCTGAACCAGTGAAAATCCAGTGAAAGCGGAGGCCGAACCTCAAGAAAAGCTCAGATCAATCGTCGGGATCCACTCCACGGCGGGCTGGGCACGTGACATACTGCGTACGCGCTCCGCATCCCCCGTCGGAGCGATGAACCGACGCCGGGCGGCTCCCCCCGTGGCTGCCCGGCGTCGCCATGTTTACTGGTCGTCGTGACTGACGCAGTGAACGAAGCGGCCGACCCGCAGATACCCGTGTGCTCGGCCAAGGGCTGCCGGAATCCCGCAGTGTGGGTGCTGGCCTGGAACAACCCCAAGATCCACACGCCGGAGCGGCGCAAGACGTGGCTGGCGTGCCAGGAGCACCGCGAGCACCTGTCGAAGTTCCTCGGTGTGCGGGGCTTCCTCAAGGACGTGGTGACCCTGCGGGAGTGGGAGCAGACGGCCACCGAGCGCTGACCGGGACATGGGCGGGCCGCCGGCGACCGGGTCGATCCCCTCCCCCGGCCCGGGGGCGCCCAGCCGTCTCGACGACCCGGTCAGCCGCCGATCGCCGACATGGGGCGCTCGGGCTGCAGGAACGAGGGGTCGTCCAGGCCCGAGCCCGCCTTCTTCCCCCACATCGCGGCCTTCCACAGCCCGGCGATCTCCGCGTCCTCGGCGCCCGAGCGCAGTGCCGCGCGCAGGTCGGACTCCTCGCGCGCGAAAAGGCAGTTGCGCACCTGCCCGTCGGCCGTCAGCCGGGTGCGGTCGCAGGCGCGGCAGAACGGCCGGGTGACCGAGGCGATCACCCCGACCCGGACCGGGCCGCCGTCCACCAGCCAGCGCTCGGCGGGCGCGGAGCCGCGCACGCCGTCCGGCTCGGGGGTGAGCGCGAACCGGGTGCGCAGCCTCGCCAGGATCTCCTCGGCGGTGACCATGCCCTCGCGCTGCCAGCCGTGCTGCGCGTCCAGCGGCATCTGCTCGATGAACCGCAGTTCGTAGGCGTTGTCGACGGCCCAGCGCAGCAGGTCGGGGGCCTCGTCGTCGTTGATCCCCCGCATCAGGACGGCGTTGACCTTGACCGGGGTCATACCCGCGGCGCGGGCCGCTTCGAGGCCGGCGAGGACGTCGTGGTGGCGGTCGCGGCGGGTCAGGGTGCGGAAGACCTCGGGACGCAGGGTGTCGAGCGAGACGTTGACCCGGTCCAGGCCGGCCTCGCGCAGGGCCTCGGCGGTCCTGCGCAGACCTATCCCGTTGGTGGTCAGCGACAGCTTGGGGCGGGGCTCCAGGGCGGCGCAGCGCTGGACGATGCCGACCAGCCCCGGGCGCAGCAGCGGCTCGCCGCCCGTGAAGCGGACGTCCGTGACGCCGAGGTCGGTGACCGCGATCCGCACCATCCGCACGATCTCGTCGTCGGTGAGCAGGTCGGGCTTGGCCAGCCACTGCAGGCCCTCCTCCGGCATGCAGTACGTGCAGCGCAGGTTGCACCGGTCGGTCAGGGAGACCCGCAGGTCGGTGGCCACCCGACCGTAGGTGTCGATGAGTGCGGACACGATCGCCGCGACCTCCCTCCCGGGCGCCCGGTGCGCCGCTTTTCACCCTGCCCTGTCACCCCACCTTAAGTCCCACCACCGACAAGGCGGCGGCGCGGGCGTCCGGTCGGCGCCTTGCGGGCTTCACCGTCACGGCGGCGCCGCCACGCGACTGCCCGTCACGCGGCGGCGCCGCCCACGGACTCGCCCGCGACGGGAGCCGCCTCGGCCGGGTGCGCGGCCGGGTGCGCGGCCGCCTGCGCGGCCGGGTGCGCGGCCGCCTGCGCGGCGGGGCGCCAGCCGGGGCCCAGGACGAGGTGGCGCAGCTTGTCGGACCAGGTGCGGGCGGCTGCCACGTCGCGGGCGATGGCGGCGTACTCGTGGGTGGCGACCCGCAGCGGGTTGTACGTGGAGATGTTCTTCGTCAGGCCGTAGACCGGGCGCTCGGTCTCCGCGGTGAAGGAGCCGAACAGGCGGTCCCAGACGATGAGGATGCCGCCGAAGTTGCGGTCCAGGTAGCCGCCCTGCGAGGCGTGGTGCACGCGGTGGTGGGAGGGGGTGTTGAACAGGAACTCCACGGGCGCGGGCAGGGTGCCGATCCGTTCGGTGTGGATCCAGAACTGGTAGACGAGGCTGACCGAGGAGCAGAAGGCCAACGCGGCCGGGTGCACGCCCAAGGCGACCAGCGGCAGGTAGAAGGGCCAGGAGGTGAGGCTGGTCCACGGCTGCCGCAGGGCGGTGGAGAGGTTGAAGTTGCGGCTGGAGTGGTGGACCACGTGGCAGGCCCAAAGGAGCCGGATCACGTGGTGGCCGCGGTGCGACCAGTAGTAGAAGAAGTCCTGCGCCAGGAGCATCAGCAGCACCGTCCACCAGTGCACCGGCACCCGCAGCGGGGTGGCGGCGTACAGCGCGGAGTAGATCGCCACCACGGGCAGCTTCCACAGCGCGTCGGTGAACAGGCTGCCGAATCCCATGGACAGGCTCGTCGCCGTGTCCTTGCCGGTGTACCCCTCGGCGTCCTCGTCGGGGTGAATCCGGAAGCTCACCATCTCGACCACGGTGAGCAGCACGAACGCGGGTATCGACCACAGCACGACATCGGGCAGTTGCGGCATGTCCGCACCATAGGGGCAGCGGCGCGCGCCCGCCAGACCTTGTTACCGACAAGTACGAACGGTGTGCGGACCGGCAGGAGGCACCGGGCGGCGGCGGGCTGTCGGCGCCGGCCCCTATATTCGATGACCATGCCGGACAACCTGACCGAGGACGCCGAGGCCACCGGGGACACCAAGGCCGCCGAGGCGCTCGGGGACACCGGGGCGATCGGGGACACCGGGGGCCCCCGGGCCGCCGGGCACCCGCACCCGGGCCCCGGCGTCCCGCCGCCGGCCGGGCCGGCCCCGTGGCCGGCCGGCTACCCCGAGGGGTACGCCGTGGTCGACGTGGAGACCACCGGGCTCGGCAGGGACGACCGCATAGTGTCCGCGGCGGTCTACCGGCTCGACGGGCGCGGGGAGGTCCAGGACCACTGGTACTCGCCGGTGAACCCGCAGCGCGACCCGGGCCCGGTGTGGATCCACGGGCTGACCGGCGCGATGCTCGCCGACGCCCCGCTGTTCGCGGACGTCGCCGCCGACCTCGCGGAGCGGCTGGCCGGCCGGGTACTGGTGGCGCACAACGCGGTCTTCGACTGGTCGATGCTGGCAAGGGAGTTCGCCAGGGCCGGTGCCGCGGCGCCGGTCGAGCACCGGCTGTGCACGATCGTGCTGGCCAAGGAGCTGCGGCTGCCGCTGGCCAACCACAAGCTGGAGACGCTGGCGGCGCACTACGGGGTGGTGCAGCGCAGGGCGCACCACGCGCTGGACGACGCCCGGGTGCTGGCCGAGACGTTCCGCCCCAGCCTGCACCTGGCGGCGGCGGCCGGGCTGCCGCTGCCGCTGCACGCCTGCCGCCCGCTCACCGAGTGGTCCGACCGCGTGCCTGAGCCGCGGTACGGCCGGGTGTACGGCTCCGTCCCGCGCTCCGGCTGGCGTCCGGCCCGAAGGCGGCCGCCCTGCCCGTACCCCAACCCGGGCCGGCTCGCCCCGGGCGGGCCGCTGGTGCAGGGCATGCGCGTGGCGTTCTCCGGGGACACGGGCGTGGACCGGGAACTGCTGGAGGACCGCGCGACCGACGCGGGCCTGCACGTCGCCTCCTCCATCAGCCGTCTCACCAGCCTCCTGGTCACCAACGATCCCGGTTCGTCGACCACCAAGGTCGTCAAGGCGCGGCAGTTCGGTACCCCGGTCATCGACGAGCGCAGGTTCACCGAGCTGCTGGAAGCGGTCGTGCCCGCCCCCGGGGTGCACGGATGAGCCCTTCGGGTGGATGTGCCGGGACGCGCCACCGCCCGGCTTGCCCCGCCCCGCGGCGCACCGCAGCCTTGGCGCATGGCCCGATGCGAGGTTTGCGGAAACGACTACGCGATGACCTTTGAAGTGCACGCCCAGGGGGCGGTGCACGTCTTCGACTGCTTCGAGTGCGCCGTGCACCGCCTGGCCCCGATCTGCGAGCACTGCAGGGTGCAGATCATCGGCCACGGCGTGGAGGTCGACGGCCGCTTCTACTGCTGCGCCCACTGCGCGAAGGCGGAGGGCGGGGTCGGCATCGTCGACCACGCCGAGTCCGCCGCCTCCGCCTGATCCCGGGAGACCGGACCCGCGTACGGCCCCGGGTACGGCCGCCCCGCGTACGGCCCCGGGCCCGTACCGCCGCGCCCGCCCCACGCGTACGCCCGGCGGCGCCCCGGCCCTACCCGACCCCTACCCGCCCCGGCCCCGCGGCCGAGTTGTACCGTCGTGGGGTGTACCGCTTCCTGTTGTCCCGCCAGTGGGTGATCCTCACCCTCCTCGGCCTGGTGATGATCCCCGTGATGATCAGGCTGGGCTTCTGGCAGCTCCACCGGCACGAGCACCGGGTGGCGAACAACAACCTCATCGCGGCAGCCCTGTCGGCCCCGCCGGTACCGGTGGAGTCGGTGACGCACCCGGGCTTCGACGTCCCGCGGCGGGACCTGTACAAGGCCGTCAGCGCGCGGGGTCATTTCGACACCGCGCACGAGGTCGTGGCCCGCAACCGCACCGCGGGCAACACCGGCGCCGACGACCAGGCGGGCGGCCAGCAGATCGGCTACCACGTGATCACCCCGTTCGTCATGGACGACGGCCGGGCGGTGCTGGTCAACCGGGGCTGGATCTCCAGCGGCAACGACCCGTACACGTTCCCCAGGATCCCGGCGCCGCCCTCCGGCGAGGTGACCGTCACCGGGCGGCTGCGGCCCGACGAGACCACCGCCTCCACCGGCATCCGCAACCATGGCGGCCTGCCGCCGCGCCAGACCCAGTTGATCAGCAGCCGCGTGCTGGCCGGGGACGTGCCCGAACCGCTGGTGGGCGGCTACATGGAGATGGTGTCGGTGTCGCCGGGCGGCAAGCCGTCCTCGCCGGCCCTGATCCCCGAGCCGGACCACAGCAGCATCGGCCCGCACCTGGCGTACGCGATCCAGTGGTGGCTGTTCTCGGCGATGGTCCCGGTCGGCTGGGTGGTGCTGCTGCGCCGCGAGCGCGCCGAGATCCTGGCCGCGCGGGCGAAGAAGGACGAGGACAAGGGCGAGGACAAGGGCGAGGACGAGAACATCGGCGGGGGCGAGGACGAAAACCCCGGCGGTCCGGGGGACGCGCCGCGGGACGGCGCCGAGGCGAGTAACGGCGTCCAGGCGACGGCGTGACCGTACCCTGGGTGGCGCACGACAGCGGGTGGCGGCGCGGGGAGCGGTGACGGGCCGCGCGGCGGACGGCAGGCATCGGGCGGGACGAAGGGTGCGAGGGGCCGGCAGGTGGCAGGACGTATCGAGGACTACGCGCTCATCGGCGATCTGCAGACCGCCGCTCTGGTGGGCAGGGACGGCTCCATCGACTGGCTGTGCCTGCCGCGGTTCGACTCCGCGGCCTGCTTCGCCGCGCTGCTCGGCGACGCGGACAACGGCCACTGGCGGCTCGCCCCCCTGAACGGCACGCGATGCACCGAGCGTTCCTACCGCGGCGACACCCTGGTGCTCGACACGTACTGGGAGACGCCCACCGGACGGGTGAGGGTCACCGACTTCATGCCGCAGCGCGACCGCGCGCCCGACGTGGTCAGGATCGTCGAGGGGCTCGGCGGCGAGGTCGCGATGCGCGGCGAGCTGGCACTGCGGTTCGACTACGGCGCGGTGGTGCCGTGGATGCGCCGCACCGACCACCACCGGGTGGCGATCGCCGGACCGGACTCCGTATGGCTGCGCAGCGAGCCGCCGGTGCCGACGACCGGCCGGGACATGCGCACGTACTGCGACTTCACCGTGGCCGCCGGGGAGAAGGTCGCCTTCGTGCTGACCTGGCACCCCTCGCACGAGAAGCGGCCGCGCCGGGTGGAGCCGTACCAGGCGCTGGAGCAGAGCCTGCGGGACTGGCAGGAGTGGTCGGCGCGGTTGGATTACGACGGCCCGTGGCGGCCGGCCGTACTGCGCTCGCTGATCACCCTCAAGGCGCTCACCTACGCGCCCAGCGGCGGTATCGCGGCCGCGGCGACGACCTCCCTGCCCGAGGAGATCGGCGGGGTGCGCAACTGGGACTACCGCTTCTGCTGGCTGCGCGACGCGGCGCTGACCCTGAACGCGCTGATCGCCTGCGGCTACCTCGACGAGGCCAGGTCGTGGCGGGACTGGCTGCTGCGCGCGGTGGCCGGCGACCCCGCCGACCTGCAGATCATGTACGGGATCGCGGGCGAGCGGCGGCTGCCCGAGTACGAGGTGCCCTGGCTGAAGGGCTACGAGGGCTCCGCGCCGGTCCGGGTCGGCAACGCGGCGGCCGGCCAGCTCCAGCTCGACGTGTACGGCGAGGTGCTGGACTCGCTGTTCCTGGCCCGGGAGCGCGGCCTGAACGACGAGGCGCACGCCTGGAACCTGCAGCGGTCGCTGATGGACTTCCTGGAGACCAAGTGGCGCGAGCCGGACGAGGGGCTGTGGGAGGTGCGCGGCCCGCGCCGCCACTTCGTGCACTCCAAGGTGATGGCGTGGGTCGCGGCCGACCGCGCGGTGCGCACCCTGGAGGCCAACCCGAAGCTGCGCGGCGACCTGGCCCGCTGGCGCTCGATGCGGGCGCGTGTGCACGCGGAGGTGTGCGAGAAGGGGTACGACGCCGAACGCAACACCTTCACCCAGTACTACGGTTCGCGCGAGCTCGACGCGGCCACACTGCTGATACCCCAGGTGGGCTTCCTGCCGCCGTCCGACCGCCGGGTGCTGGGAACCGTGGAGGCGGTGCGCCGGGAACTGGACCTGGGCGGGTTCGTCCGCCGCTACACCCCGGACTCCGGTTCGGTGGACGGCCTGCCGGGCGGTGAGGGGGCCTTCCTGGCCTGCTCGTTCTGGCTGGCGGAGGCGTTGCACACCACCGGGCGCGAGGGCGAGGCGGCCGAGCTGTTCGAGAAGCTGCTGACGCTGCGCAACGACGTGGGGTTGCTGTCGGAGGAATGGGACCCGGTGGCGGGGCGGCAACTGGGCAACTTCCCGCAGGCGTTCAGCCACATCGGCCTGGTCAACACCGCCCTCACGCTGGCGGGCATGCAGAACGGGAGGCAGTGAATGGACCTCGGTCTGACGGACAGGGTCTACGTGGTCACGGGCGCGACGCGCGGGCTGGGCCTGGCGGCGGCGCGCGTATTGGCGCAGGAGGGCGCGCGGCTGGTCGTCTCGGGGCGCACCCCCGAGGCGGTGCAGGCAGCCGCCGGGGAACTGGGCGGTCCCGCCAAGGCGCTCGGCGTCGTCGCGGACCAGGCCGACCCGGCGGCGGCGGACCGGCTGCTGGACGCCGCCAACGACACCTTCGGGCGCGTGGACGGGATCCTGATCAGCGTGGGCGGCCCGCCCGCGGGAGCGGCCGCGCAGGTGACCGACGAGCAGTGGCGCGGCGCCTTCGAGTCGGTGTTCCTGGGCGCGGTGCGGCTGGCCAGGACGGCGGCGGACGTGCTGGGCGAGGGTGGGGTGATCGGCTTCGTGCTGTCGGGTTCGGTACGCGAGCCCATTCCCGGGCTCGCCCTCTCCAACGGCCTGCGGCCGGGCCTCGCCGGCTTCGCCAAGACCCTCGCGGCCGAGCTGGGACCGCGCGGGATCCGCGTGGTGGGGCTGCTGCCCGCACGCGTCGAGACCGATCGCGTCCGTGAGCTCGACGCCGCCGGGGGCGACCCGGAGGCGGCCAGGGCGCGCGCCACCGCCGCCATCCCGCTGCGCAGGTACGGCACGCCCGAGGAGTTCGGCCGGGTCGCCGCCTTCCTGCTCTCCCCGGCCGCCTCGTACCTGACCGGCACCCTCGTCCCGGTGGACGGCGGGGCGCAGCAGGCCCTGTGACGCGAGCTCACCCCGGGGCGGCGGACGGTGCCGGTTCGCCCCGGGCCGGCGGCGTCAGCTCACCCTGGCCGGTTTGTGGCGGACCGGGCGCAGGCGGGCCTCCGCGGGCAGGGCGGCCAGGCCCGCCGAGGTACGGGCCCGGGCGAGGACACCGGTGTCGAGTTCCGCGACGACCTCGTCGGGGGTGGCGTGCGGGGCCAGCCCGAGGACGAGCCGGGCCTCGGGCCCGCCGTGCCTGCGGACGAGGGCGGCGTGCGCCCATTCCACGCCCTCGTAGGCCTCGGACTCGGAGACCAGGACGCTCTCCAGGGCCCGGCCGCGCAGCAGCGCGCCCTGGCCGTCGCCGCTGTCCACCCTGATCTGCCGCAGCCGCCGGGTGCGGGCCTGGGCGAGCAGCCACCACAGGGAGCCCAGTACGAGGACGGCGAGGACGGCGATGACCACGGGCCACCACCAGCCGTTCGAGCGGTAGCGGGTGCGGTCCTGCGCCTTGAGCAGGACGTCGTGCGGGCCCATGTACGGCCACCAGTGGGGCAGCGTGAAGTCCCAGTGCTGCTGCAGGTTGAAACTGCCGACCAGTACGGACAGGCCGAGGATCATCAGTACCAGCCCGGTCAGCCCGAGCAGCACCCGGTTCAGTGGGGTCCGCACGCCCTCATCCCTCCGTCATGCCTTCTTCTCGGCCCGCTGGACGTGCACGGTCAGGTGCGGGGCGCGGGCGAGCCCGAGCTGGCGCACCGCCTCGCCCAGCGCGTCCGTCAGCTCTCGCCGCACGTCCTCCAGATCGCGGAAGTGCGAGCCCGCGCGGGCGACGATCCGACGGCGGCGCACCCTGACCCGGGCCCAGCGGATGCCGGAGACCTCCATGGCCCGGTCGCGCAGCACGAATTCGGCCGCGCGCCGCTCCAGCCCGGCCCGCACCCCGGAGGCGCCGCGGCGGGACATGGGCAGCAGCCGGCGCTCGCCGGGGGTGAGGGCGAGGACGATCAGCCACAGGCCGAGCGCGGCGGCGACCGCGGCACCGGTCATGACCCACACGTCGTCCAGGGGGCGGGTGGCCAGTTCGTCGGCGAGGTCGACCCGCCAGCGCATGGCATCGCGGCCGGCGCGCACGGACGCGATGTCGTACAGGAACAGGCCGGACAGGCCCAGGAGGACGGCGGCGACGATCGCGGCGGGGACCCGGCGGCCGGACCAGAACCTGCGGATCTTGACCGTACCGGGTTCCTCGGAGGTCACCGCGTACGGCGGGATGCGCCCGGGTTCCGGCCGCTTCTCGACGCTCACCCGGGCGGGGGACGGCGGTTGCCCGGCCGCGGGTCGTTCCGCGTCCGGTTCCGGCCCCTGCCCGGGTCCGGGGCGCGCCGGGGGTTCGTCGTCGCTCACTCCACCCTCCCCTCGTCCTTGCGGCGGGCCGCCGCCGAGTGCAGCCGTTCGACCTCCACGGCCACCTCGGGTACATGCATACCCGTCAGAGCCTGGACCTTGTCGGTGACATGACGGCGTACGGTGCCGCACACCGCGCCGATGTCGACCGGGTGGCCCAGTTCGAGGACCAGCCGCACCCGGGCGGTGTCCCGGGTGCCGCTCTTGCGCACCGACACGGAGGCGTGCGGAGTCACGCCCTTGGGCACCAGGTCGGCGCCCGGCGCGTCGACGAGCACCTCACCCGCCGCCTGGGCGGCGATCTTCGCCACCACCCGGTCCGCGATGCGCAGGCTGCCCCGGACGGCGGCGGGCAGGCTCGCGGGGACCGCTTCCGCCATCAGCGCCGCCGATCACGGTCCCGGGTGCGGAAGAAGTCCCCCGGTTCCAGGTCGCCGTCGAGGAACTTGCCCGCCACGAACCCGACGATGCCGAGCACCGCCACCACGATGAACGCCCCGAACCCGCCGAAGTACCCGGCGAATCCGAGCGCCACCCCGAACATCAGGCCGACCGCCGCCATGCTCATCCCGCGCTCTCCGTCCCCTCGACCGTCCGCGTCCGCGTGCCCGCGAGACCGCTACTGGACCCGTTGCTCCCGCTCGTCCTCGTCGGGTTCGTCGGGCAGTTTCACGTCGTCGACCGCGACATTGACCTCGACGACCTCCAGGCCGGTCATCCGCTCGACCGCGGCGATCACATTCTCCCGCACCGCGCGGGCCACTTCGACGATGGAGACGCCGTAGTCGACGACGATGTCCAGGTCCAGTGCCGTCTGGACCTCGCCGACCTCGGCCTTGACGCCCCGGGTGACCGATCGGCCGCCGCCGGGCACCCGGTCGCGCACGGCGCCGAAGGTGCGGGCCAGGCCGGTGCCCATCGCGTGCACGCCGACGACGTCGCGGGCGGCGAGGCCGGCGATCTTCTCCACCACGCCGTCGGCGATGGTGGTACGCCCCCGCACGGCCGCCTCGGCGAGGTTCCGCCGGCCTGCCGTGCCCCTCTCCAGGGTCCTGCCCTCGTGCGCACCCTCCGGCTCCGGCCGGTTGTGCTGCGCGGTCTCCGTCATCGCGAGTCGTCCCTTCGTCTGGGCTGCTCCGTGTCCCACACTAGGTGCGCGGGCCGCGCCCCGCTGGGGGGATGCGGCCAGTGGGTATCCGCCTACCCCCCGAACGAGTGGCGGCCGCTGGAGGGCGATTCCTTTGACGACGGACCCGACCGACCGACTGGCCCGGACGGTACGGGAGCAGGTGTCCCTGGGCCGGATCGTTCCCCTGGGCAGCGCGGGAGACACGTCCTGGATCACCGAGAGTGCGGCCGTCCGGGTGTTGCGGCGGGCCTGCGCGGCGATGCCGCAGGCGCGGCTCGGCGCGGTGGGACTCGGCCCCGCGGACCCGGGCACGGCCGCCGACGCGGAAGCGGGCCCGGATACGGGGACGGGCGCGGGGACGAGGACGGGCGCAGGCGCGGGCACGGCAGCGCAAGGAGGCACGGGCACACGCACGCGCCCGGGTACGACCGGGGTCGCGCCGGTGGCAGGGGCGCCGATGGGCGCGCTGCCGCACGTGCCGGTGCGGATCGGGGCCGCCTTCGAGGCCGCGGCGGACGAGCCGCTGCCGGCCACGGCGGACCGGCTGCGCGGGGTGCTGTGGGCGGCGGCGCGGGACCTGCTGGGGATCGCGGTGGCCGCGGTGGATCTGACGGTGACCGGGCTGCTGGAGGAGGAGTTCCCGGTCGCGGGCTGGCCGCAGGAACCGTGGGAGGGCCCGGCGGCGCGGGTGACGGTTCCCGACCCGTACCGGCCGCTGGAGGTGGCGGCGCTGGCGGTCCCCGGGGTGGCGGGCCTGACCGGGCGGCTGGCCGGGTTCGCGCCCGGGCTGCGGGTACGGGACACGGCGGAGCCCGGCCGGCCGCCGGCCCGCCTGGTCCAGGTGCAGATCGCGGTGGCCCCGGGGCTGGTGCCGCTGCGGGTGGCCCGCGAGGTGGTGACCGCGGTGACGGCTGCCGCCGCCCCGGGCGCGCCCGGCCCGGTGACGGCGGTCGTGGTGGTGACCGAAGCCGAGTGAGGGGGCGTCGGGCGGCCTCGCGCGAACCCGCACGCGGCCCGCGCGCGGGCCGGTCCGCCGCCCGCTACCGCTACTCGCCGAGGCCCGCCAGGTCGCGCAGCCGGCGGCCCTGGGCGGCGCGTTCCGCGGCGAACTGCTCGGCCTCGGTACGCGACAGGGCGCCACGCAGCAGGGCCTTGGTCTCGTTGACCGCGTCGCGCGGCGCGGCCAGGAGGGCGGCGACCAGGTCCTTGACCGCCGCGTCGAGTTCGGCCGCGGGTACCACGACGGTGGCCAGCCCGATGCGCTCGGCCTCGGTGGCGTGGACGAAGCGGCCGGTGACGCAGATCTCCAGCGCCCTGGCGTAGCCGACGAGTTCCACCAGCGGCTTGGTGCCGGTCAGGTCCGGTACCAGGCCCAGGCTGGTCTCGCGCATGGCGAACTGCGCGTCGTCGGCACAGACCCGCAGGTCGCAGGCGAGGGCGAGCTGGAAGCCGGCCCCGATCGCATGGCCCTGGACGGCGGCGACCGTCACGAGGTCGGTACGCCGCCACCAGGTGAAAGCCTCCTGGTACGCCGAGACGGCCGCGTCGAGTTCCGCCTCGGAGCCGCGCGCCAGATCCAGGAACGACGGCTCCCCGTCGAACCCCTCGGGCGTGAACGCCTGCCGGTCGAGCCCCGCGGAAAAGGACACCCCTTCCCCACGCAGCACGACGACCCGTACCTGCCCGGGCAGCAGGCGGCCCGACTCGGCGAGGGCCCGCCACAGCGCGGGCGACTGGGCGTTGCGCTTGGCAGGGTTGGTCAGGGTGATGTTCGCGACGGTGTCGTCGACGGTGAGCCGCACGCCGTCACGGTCGAGCAGAGTTGTGTCTTCGGGCATCGGGCGCCTCCGAGCGGACCACGGATGTGATTACCGAATTACCGAAGAGTAACCAACCGTGGACGCCGCCTGGCCCCCGGGCCCCGGGGGTCAGGCCGCCGTGGCCTTTTTGCCCCGTGTCGCGCCGCCGCGACCACGCAGGGTCACGCCGGACTCACTGAGCATCCGGTGCACGAACCCGTAGGAGCGGCCGGTCTCCTCGGCCAGCGCCCGGATGCTCGCACCGGAGTCGTACTTCTTCTTCAGGTCTGCCGCGAGCTTCTCGCGCGCGGCGCCGGTCACCCGGCTGCCCTTCTTCAGAGTCTCGGCCACCCGTGCCTCCTCCAGGGAAGTGCGCTATGGACTCTCATGATCACCCCTAAGGGCCGTCCTGGCCACCCATTCGACAAGGTCCGTCGCCGGACATGCGCAACAGGAATGCCGAGATAGAGCCGGTTCACGGGCCGTGGCGCCGCGGTTTTCCCCCGGCAATTACGGACCCGGATCCGGCATCGGGGAATATTTGCAGGTCAGCTGTGGTTGGTAAGGAGTTTGCCGACGTCACGGGGCTGATCACGGTACGAGCGGTCCGCGCGGCGCCGCCGTCGGCCCCGGTACGAGCCGGACTCACGCAGATGAAGGATCACCGATGGGCCGAATGATCGACTGCACATGATCAGCGGGGCGGACCGGCCGTCGGGCCCGCGTCCTCGGGGGCGCCATGACACGGCACGGCGGCCCGCCCGCGAGTCGCGGGGGGGCGCAAGGGCGGCCGCAAGGGCCGCCGCGGGCGGGCCGGGGCGGGCGCCGGGTGCCGGCTCGGCCTCGGGCCGGGGCGCGGACTCAGCGCAGCGCGGTCCTCAACCCGCGGCTCGGCCCGAAAGCCGGGGCCTCGACGCGGGGCGCGGGCCCGTCCGACGCGGGCCCGTCCGACGCGGGCCTCGACCCAGGGCGCGGGCCCGGGCGGACGCGGGCCCCGGCCCATGGCCGCGGCCTCGGCGCGGGCCCCGGCCCGCGCCCGGCACCGGGCTCAGGCCAGTGCCACCAGGTCCGCGTACTCCTGGCCCCACAGGTCCTCCACGCCGTCGGGCAGGAGGATGATGCGCTCCGGCTGCAGCGCCTCCACCGCGCCCTCGTCGTGGGTGACCAGCACCACCGCACCCGTGAAGGAGTGCAGCGCGCCGAGGATCTCCTCGCGGCTGGCCGGGTCGAGGTTGTTGGTGGGCTCGTCGAGCAGCAGCACGTTGGCGCTGGAGACGACCAGTGAGGCGAGCGCGAGCCGGGTCTTCTCGCCGCCGGACAGCACGCCGGCCGGCTTGTCGACGTCGTCGCCGGAGAAGAGGAACGAGCCGAGGATCTTGCGGATCTCGACCAGGTCGGTGTCCGGGGCGGAGGAGCGCATGTTCTCCAGCACGGTGCGGTCCGGGTCGAGCGTCTCGTGCTCCTGGGCGTAGTAGCCCAGCTTGAGGCCGTGCCCGGGAGTGACCTCGCCCGTGTCGGGCCGCTCCAGGCCGGCCAGCAGCCGCAGCAGTGTGGTCTTGCCCGCTCCGTTGAGCCCGAGGATGACCACCCGGGAACCGCGGTCGATGGCCAGGTCGACGCCGCTGAAGATCTCCAGCGAGCCGTACGACTTGGACAGGCCGCTGGCCATCAGCGGGGTCCTGCCGCAAGGCGCCGGCTCGGGGAAGCGCAGCCTGGCCACCTTGTCGGACTGCCGGACCGCCTCCAGGCCGGACAGCAGCTTCTCCGCGCGCCGGGCCATGTTCTGCGCGGCCACGGTCTTGGTGGCCTTGGCGCGCATCTTGTCGGCCTGCGAGTTGAGCGCGGCGGCCTTCTTCTCGGCATTCGCCCGCTCGCGCCTGCGGCGCTTCTCGTCGGCCTCGCGCTGCTGCTGGTACAGCTTCCAGCCCATGTTGTAGACGTCGATCTGCGCGCGGTTGGCGTCGAGGTAGAAGACCTTGTTGACGACCGTCTCGATGAGGTTGACGTCGTGGGAGATGACGATGAACCCGCCGCGGTACGTCTTGAGGTAGTCGCGCAGCCAGGCGATGGAGTCCGCGTCCAGGTGGTTGGTCGGCTCGTCCAGCAGCAGCGTGTCCGCGTCGGAGAACAGGATGCGGGCCAGCTCCACCCGGCGCCGCTGGCCGCCGGACAGGGTGTGCAGCCGCTGGCCGAGGATGCGGTCGGGCAGACCCAGCGCGGCGGCGATGGTGGCGGCCTCGGCCTCGGCGGCGTATCCGCCCTTGGTGAGGAATTCCGTTTCCAGCCGCGAGTATTTCTTCATCGCGTTCTCGCGGGTCGCGCCTTTGCCGTTGGCCATCCGCTCCTCGTTCTCGCGCATTTTGCGCAGCACGGTGTCCAGGCCGCGGGCGGACAGGATGCGGTCGGAGGCGAGCGCGTCCAGGTCGCCGGTGCGCGGGTCCTGCGGCAGGTAGCCGACCTCGCCGGAGCGGGTGACGGTCCCGGCGGCGGGCAGCCCGTCACCGGCCAGGACCTTGGTGAGGGTGGTCTTGCCGGCTCCGTTGCGGCCGACCAGGCCGATGCGGTCGCCCTTGGCGACGCGGAAGGAGGCGGACTCGATGAGGATGCGGGCGCCGGCGCGCAACTCGATGCCGGTGGCAGTGATCACGGAAAAGCTCCAGGGCATGCGGACGACAGTCAGGGGGCGTCGAGGTCGTACGCCGCCGCTAATCGAGGAGGAAAACTGCCATGGGGGAAGTCTACTGGGGGGTGGCAAGCGTTTTACCGGGCGCGGGCCTCCGGCGGTCGGGCGCGGGCGCGGCTGAGCGGGCACGACCGGGCGAATGTGGAGTAGGTCACAGATAATCGGCACAGGCGGTCGAATCGCTCGGAAAGGTGACCACTCATGGCCAGAGGATCCACCGTGTGCCCGGCCCTGCGGTACCGGGACGCGAAGGCGGCCATCGCCCTGCTGAAGGAGGCGTTCGGCTTCACCGGGGTCGTCGTGCACGAGAACGAGGACGGCACGATCGCGCACGCCGAACTCGCCCACGGCGGCGGGACGGTGATGCTCGGCACACTCAGGGAGGGCGACGACTCGGAGTACGACCGGGCCCTGAACGCCCTTGGCCCGGCGCAGGTGTACGTGGTGGTGGACGACCCGGACGCGCACCACGACCGTGCCGTGCAGTACGGCGTGAAGATCGTGATGCCGCTCACCGACCAGGACTACGGCTCGCGCGAGTACGCCGCCCGCGACCCGGAGGGCAACATCTGGGCCTTCGGCACGTACGCGCCGGCCACGCCGACCGCCTGACCAGCGCCCGGAGGCGAGACGGCGGCAACAACCAGCCGCCGAGCCAAAGGGCGCGCCGGTGTCGAAAGAGGAGAGCGCGCGCAGATCGTGAGGAACGAACGAACGAGCACGGTCGACCGTCGACACCGGAGACCAGCGCCCGGAGGCGAGACGGCGGCAACAACCAGCCGCCGAGCCAAAGGGCGCGCCGGTGTCGAAAGAGGAGAGCGCGCGCAGATCGTGAGGAACGAACGATCGAGCACGGTCGACCGTCGACACCGGACACCAGCGCCCGGAGGCGAGACGGCGGCAGCAGGCAGCCGGTCGACGCGCGTCACGCCTCGCCGGTGTGGACCTGGAACGCCGCCCGCCGCATCGCCTTGGCCAGCGCCGGGTCCGGGTGCGCGGCGGCGAGCGCCACCAGCACCTGGACGGTACGCGGATGGCCCACGCCCCTGACCTCTTCCAGCAGCCCGGGCACCGAGCCCTGCACGGCGGTCTCCAGGTGGCTGACCAGCAGGTGGTCCTCGCCGTGGTCGGCGACGGCGGCGGCCGTGTCGATCCACAGCCAGGTGGCCTCCTCGCGGGTGAGCAGCTCGGTCGCCGCGTCCGGGTCGCCGCCGCCGAGTTCGGCCAGCCACAGCACCGCGTACGGGCGCAGGCCGGGCTCGCCGACCACTTCCCGCACGGCCGCCTCGGCCGGGTCGCCGACCACCCGCAGGGCCTCGAAGGCCAGGCCGCGCAGCAGCGCGTCGTCGCCCCGGGCGGTGTCGAGCAGTTCGGCCACCGCGAGGCCGACCGGCCGTGCGGCGAGCCACGCCCGGTACTCGGCGCGGGCCTGGCTCGGGGACAGCCGGGCGCACGCGCGCAGCATGGTCGCCGCGGACTGCTCCATGTGCCCGGCCGGCCCCTGCGCCGCCACGCAGATCTGCTCCAGCTTCACCCACACCGCCCAACTGCCGAGCGCGGTCAGGGACACCTCGTCCGGCCGCAGCGGGTCGCGCGGGCACAGTGCGCCCACCAGGGTGCCGGCCTCCAGCGCCCAGTCCAGCAGTGCGGGCAGCGGGTCGCCGGCCGCGGGCGGCTCGTGCCGCTCGGTCCGCAGTTCGGCCACCCGCTGGCGCAGCAGGTCCAGCAGCGTGTCCAGTGCGACCGGCCCGCTGGACAGGTGCATGAAGGACAGCAACTGCGGTACGGCCTCGATGACTTCGGCGACCAGCGCCGGGTCGGGCCCGTCTCCGCCGCCGGGCAGGAAGGGGTGGGCCAGCGACCAGGCGTCGAACAGGGCGACCCAGCCGCGCAGCACCGCGGTGTCGTCGTCGTCCCAGGCGCGCAGCCGCCAGCCGGGGCGCGCGGTGCCGCCGTGCAGTTCGATCAGGCCGGTCAGCCGGGCGCGGTCCCAGTCGGCACGGACCTGACCGGGCGTCACCCCCAGTGCCGCGGCGGCCTTCGCGACCGCCTGCGGGGGAAGTATGCCCGTCGTGCCCGCGGCGCCCGGACCTGAGCCGGCCCAGCGCGCGAGCCGTACGGCGTCGGCGAGTTCGGCCCGGGCGAGGCGGGCGAGTTCGGGGACCGAGGGCGTGCCCTCGGGCGGGCGCGCGGGCCTGGACCTGCGCGTCGTGGCGGCCCTGCGGGCGGCGGTGAGCGGCCTGCGGGGGACGAGGCGGAGCGGAGTGTCTCGCGGGCTACGGGACGTCACTGGAGAAGTCTCCCCGCTCCGCGCCCATAATCCCAAACTCGCATTCCACCATGCTCACATGAGCGGTGTCAGGAAGCGCCGCAGGGCCTCCTCGTACCCCTTCGGATCGGCGTTCCACATGGCCGCGTGGGGGGCGTCGGGCACCGGGTGGAAGGCGATCAGCTCGGGGTGGCGGTCGGCGAGCGCGCGCGAGTCCTGCCAGTCGGCGAAGGCGTCGTCGGGGCCGTGCACGACGAGGGTGGGAACGGTGGGGTCGGGCGGAACGGCGGCGGTGGCCGCCTCGGGGTGCCGGGCGGCGGCCAGCCCGGCCCGGCCCTCGGCGGCGCGCACCGCCAGCGGCCGCAGCGCGGCGGGCAGGCCACGGGTGGTCACGGCGGCCTGGACCAGCGAGCGCCAGTCGAGCACCGGGGAGTCCAGCACCAGCCCGCCCACGCGGTCGCGCACCGCCGACCTGGCCAGCGCCCACAGCGCCATGGTGGCGCCGGTGGACCAGCCGTAGAGCACGATCCGCCGGGCGCCGTGGTCGGCGGCGAACCGCATGGCCGCGTCGAGGTCCTGCCACTCGGTGTCGCCCAGGTGGTCCAGGCCGTCGGGCGAGGCGGGGGCGCCGGGGTCGTTGCGGTAGCCGAGCACGAGCTGCTGGAAGCGGAAGCGGTGCAGCACCGGCACGGCGTTCAGGGCGTGCTCGCGGGTCGCGCCCAGGCCGTGCACGGTGATCACCCAGGTGGAACGGTCGCCGGGCAGGTACCAGGCGGGCAGCGGCCCGAGTTCGCCGGGCACCTCGACGTCGCTGTAGTCGAGGCCGAAGGCACTGCCCGGGTCGCCGCAGTACGCCTGCGGAGTCATCCGCACGAAGTCGCCCTTGCGCAGGGCGCCCTGCTGGACCCGCCGCAGCGCGCGCGTCACCGAGTACGGATCCTGCTCCAGCACCGGGCCCACGGTGGCGTGCACGCCCACGCCGGTCAGCCCGTAGACGCCGTGGCGCGCCGCGGCCGTCGTCCGGGTGAGCACGACCCGGTCGCCGTCCGCCTCCCGCACGGCGATCAGGCTCTCCGGGGGCGGGCCGGCCACCGAGGGCTTCAGGGCCAGCCCCGACACGTACCGGCCGGCCACCAGTGCGGCCGCCCCGGCACCCACCACCGTCGTGGCCGCCACGGCCACCGCCACTCGAAGGCGCACGCTGTCCATACTGAGCGGATTGCCCGGACTCCGCCAGACAACCGCGGCCGGACGACTCACCTGTGACCCGCGCCGGACGCGCGCCGGACGCGCACCCGGCGTTCCGCGCACGCTTCCCGGACCCGCCCACGGCAGGACGGGTGCCGCGGGGGTCAGTCCGCCGTGTCCGGCTGGCCGTACCCCTTCAGCTTCTCCGCCACCCTGCCCAGCTCGCGGTTGGACAGGGTCCGGGGCGAGCCGGTGTCGTTGGCGGACCTGGCCAGCAGCCAGACCCGGCACATCCATTCGAGCTGGGCGGTCCGCTCGTACGCCTGGCCGAGGGTGTCGCCGTGGGCGAGCGTGCCGTGGTTGCGCATCAGGCAGGCGGTGCGGCCGTCGCGCAGCGCCTTGAGGACCGCGCGGGCCAGCTCCTGGCTGCCGTAGAGGGCGTAGTCGGCGACCAGCACCTGCCCGCCCATGCCGGCGGCCGCGTAGTGGATGTTGGGCAGCTTGCTGACCAGGGTGGAGGCGGCCGTGGCGTGCGGCGCGTGGGTGTGCACGATCGCGCGGGCCGGCGTCTCGCGGTAGACGGCGAGGTGGGTGGGCAGCTCGCTGGTGGGGCGCAGGGTGCCGCGCACCTGCCGGCCGTCCAGGTCGACGGCCACCGCGTCCCCCGGCCCCAGGCGGTCGTACGGGACGCCTGTCGGCGTGACCAGCACCAGGTCGCCGACCCGGGCCGACACGTTTCCCGAGGTCCCGGCGACCAGCCCCTCGGCCACCGTTCTGCGGGCCGTGTCCACCACCTCCGACCAGGCTTTCTCCAGAGCGTCGAGCACCGCGCGTCCTTTACGGGTTGGGGTACGGCCGACCGTTGCAGACGCATTATCACGGCCCGCCCGCTGACGGACGGTGCCGGGTACGCACCCGAACGTATACGTGCTGTTCGAAAGCAGTTCATCTCAGCACTCCGATTACGCCCTGAGTTCACCTCCCGTTCATCAAGCGACCGTACGGTCACCGCGACACTGTCCGATCAAACGAAAAATCGGGTCCATGGAACACGTGACGCTCCTGATCGGAATCGTCATCGCAACCGCTCTGGTCTTCGACTTCACGAACGGTTTCCACGACACCGCCAACGCGATGGCCACCACCATCTCGACCGGCGCTCTCAAACCCAGGACCGCGGTGGCCATGTCCGCCGTCCTCAACCTCGTCGGGGCCTTCCTGTCCGTCCAGGTGGCCAAGACGATCTCCGGCGGCATCATCGACGAGGCGGCGGGCGTGAAACCCGAGGTGATCTTCGCCGGCCTGGTCGGCGCGATCGTCTGGAACCTGCTGACCTGGCTCGCGGGCCTGCCCTCCAGTTCGTCGCACGCGCTGTTCGGCGGTCTGATCGGCGCGGTGCTGGTGGCCGTGGGCACCCACGGCATCCACGGCGACGCGGTCGTCATGAAGGTCCTGATCCCGGCGGCGGCCGCGCCGATCGTCGCCGGCCTGGCCGCGACGCTGTCCACCAGGCTGACCTACCGGCTCGGGCGGGCCGCCGACCCCGCCGCCACCTCGCGCGGCTACCGGGCCGGCCAGATCGCCTCCGCCGGCCTGGTCTCGCTGGCCCACGGCACCAGTGACGGGCAGAAGACGATGGGCGTGATCACCCTCGCGCTGATCACCGGCGACGTGATCGCCCCGCACTCCGACCCGCCGCTGTGGGTGATCTGCTCCGCCGGCGCCGCCATGGCGCTTGGCACCTACCTGGGCGGCTGGCGGATCATCCGCACCATAGGGCGCGGCCTGACCGACATCCAGCCGCAGCAGGGGTTCGCCGCGCAGACCGGCGCGGCGGCCACCATCCTCGCCTCCTCGCACCTCGGCTTCGCCCTGTCGACCACGCAGGTCTGCTCCGGCGCCGTCATGGGTGCGGGCATGGGGCGCAAGGGCGCGGTCGTCCGCTGGGGCACCGCGGGCCGCATGGTCGCCGCCTGGGCGCTGACCCTGCCCGCGGCCGGCCTGGTCGGCGCGGGTGCCGCCCTGCTGGCCGACCGCGGCACCTGGGGCGTCACCCTGGTCGCGGTCCTCGCGCTCGCCGCCTGTCTGGCCATCCGTACCGCTTCGCGCCGCAAGCCGGTCACCCACGCCAACGTCAACGAACTCCCCGACGAGGCGCCGGGCGCGGTCACCGCGGCCATCGCGGCCGTGGCCCCGCCCCCGCCCGCGTCCACCGCCCCCACCACGGCCTGAAGGTCCCCCGATGAGCATCGACTGGCACGCCCTCCTCACGGTCCTCGCCGTCACCGTCCTGTCCACCGTCGGCCTGGTCGGCGTCTTCACCCTCGGGATCGTCGGACTGTCCCGGCCCGCGGGCGCGGCCGCCGCCGGGCCCGCCGTCCTGACCCGCCGGGCCGCCGCCGGCCTGTGCTTCGCCGCCTGCGCGGCGGCCGTCGGCTGGGGCATCTGGCTGATCGTCTCCAAGTAGCCCGCGCCACCCACGGTGTCCCGTCCGCCGCGCCCGTCAGGGGCCCGGCAGACGGGACACCGTGCCGTGTGGGGCTCACCACACTCCGTCGTCGCAGGTCAGCGGTCAGTTGACGGCGCATCCCGCACGTGGTGGACTGCGGGGAGCCATACGGCGGCAGGAGAGGAAGTCCGGTGTGAATCCGGCGCGGTCCCGCCACTGTCACCGGGGAGTGCACTCCCACCCGTACGTCACGGCCGGGTTGCCGGTTGGAAGACCGGGAGTGCGTAGATCCGGGAGCCAGGAGACTCTCACCGCCGGTCACGTCGAACCAGGGCGCGGACCCTGAGTGAGGACTTCAGCCATGCCCGGCCTGCGCGCACCCTGCCCACCCCCTCCCGTACGCCGGAGTGTGACGGCGACGGGCTGACACCTATGCGTACGGATGGTGTTCGTCCCTATGCGTACGGTGCCCTTCTCGGCTTCCTCGGCGACCTTGTCGCGGGCGACCCCCGCCGCGGCCACCCCGTGGCGGGCTTCGGCCGCCTCGCGGGCGCCCTGGAACGCCGGATGTGGCGCGACGACCGCCTCAGCGGCGCGCTCTACACGGCGCTGTGCGTGGGCGGCGCGGCCGGCGCGGCCGCGCTGGCGGACCGTACGGCACGGGTCCGCCCGCCGCTGTCCGCCGCCTTGGCGGCGGCCGCGACCTGGACGGTGATCGGCGGGACCTCGCTGGCCCGCGAGGCGCGGGCGGTCGGCTCCGCACTGGAGGCGGGCGACCTGGCTGCGGCCCGGGCGCGGCTGCCGCACCTGTGCGGACGGGACCCCTGGCGGCTCGACGCGGACGGGATCGCCCGGGCCGTGGTGGAGTCCGTCGCCGAGAACACCTCCGACGCCGTGGTCGGCGCCCTGGTGTGGGGCGCGCTGTGCGGCGTGCCGGGGCTGGCCGGGTTCCGGGCGGTCAACACCCTCGACGCCATGGTCGGGCACCGCTCGCCGCGCCACCTCCGCTTCGGCTGGGCCTCGGCCCGCCTCGACGACCTCGCCGGCCTGCCCGGCTCCCGCCTCACCGCCGCTCTCGCGGTCCTGGCCGGTCCGTACCCCGGCTCCGCCCTGCGCGTGTGGCGCCGCGACGCCGGCGGCCACCCGAGCCCCAACGCGGGCCCGGTGGAGGCGGCGTTCGCCGGAGCCCTGCGGCTGCGGCTGGGCGGCGCCCTGTCGTACGCGGGCCGCGCCGAGCACCGCCCGGTCCTGGGCGCCGAGTTCGCCCCGCCCGGGCCGCGGGACATCGGCCGCGCGGTCCGCCTGTCGCGCCGGGTGTCCGCGCTCGCGCTCCTCGCGTCCGTCGCCGTCCGCCTCGCGGTCGCCGGCCGCCTCTCCGGCGCCGACCGCCGCTCCGGCGGCGGCTGTTCGTCCGGGGGCGGCGGCGCCACCGGGAAGGGGGCCGGCCGATGAGGGGTCTGCTCGTCGCCGGCACGTCGAGCGACGCGGGCAAGAGCGTCCTGGTCGCCGGGATCTGCCGGTTCCTGGCCGGACGCGGGGTGCGGGTCGCCCCGTTCAAGGGCCAGAACATGAGCCTGAACTCGTTCGTGACCCGGGAGGGCGCGGAGATCGGGCGCGCGCAGGCCATGCAGGCGATGGCCGCCCGGGCCGAACCCTCGGCGCTGATGAACCCGGTGCTGCTCAAGCCCGGCGGCGACCGCACCAGCCAGGTCGTGGTGATGGGCAGGCCGGTGGGCGAGATGAGCGCGCGCGGCTACCACGGCGGCCGGCAGGCCGAACTGCTGGCCACGGTGACCGGCTGCCTGGAGGAACTGGCCGCCGCGTACGACGTGGTGGTCTGCGAGGGCGCCGGCAGCCCCGCGGAGATCAACCTGCGCCGCACCGACATCGTCAACATGGCCGTCGCCCGCGCCGCGCGGATCCCCGTCCTCGTCGTCGGCGACATCGACCGCGGCGGGGTGTTCGCGAGCTTCTTCGGTACGACCGCGCTGCTGAGCGCGGAGGACCAGCGGCTGGTCGCGGGCTACGTGGTGAACAAGTTCCGCGGCGACCGCGCCCTGCTGGAGCCCGGCCTCGAGATGCTGCGGCGGCTCACCGGCCGCCCCACCCTGGGCGTCCTGCCGTACGCGGAGGGTCTGGGCATCGACGAGGAGGACGGGCTGGGCGTGCCCCCGCCGGGGCGGGGGTGGGGCGGGGCGGCCCGTGAGTCGGCGCCCACGCCGCCGCACGGCGAGGACGTGCTGCGGGTGGCCGTCGCCGCCGTGCCGCTGATGTCGAACTTCACCGACCTGGACGCGCTCGCCGCCGAACCGGGCGTCCTCGTGCGGTTCGTGGACCGTCCGCAGGAACTGGCGGACGCCGACCTCGTGGTGCTGCCGGGCACGCGCGGCACGGTCGGGGCGCTGGAGTGGCTGCGCGAGCGCGGCCTGGCCGACGCCGTGTGCCGCCGCGCGGCCGAGGGCCGCCCGGTGCTGGGCATCTGCGGCGGCTTCCAGATGCTCGGCGAGGTCATCGAGGACGACGTCGAGTCGCGCCGCGGCACGGTGCCGGGTCTCGGCCTGCTGCCGGTGCGGGTGCGGTTCGCGGCCGCCAAGACCCTCGCCCGCCCGGAGGGCACGTACTACGGGGAGCCGGTCACCGGTTACGAGATCCACCACGGCGTGGCCGACGTGCGCGGCGGCGAGCCGTTCCTCGGCGGCTGCCGGGTCGGGGCCGTCCTGGGCACCCACTGGCACGGCTCGCTGGAGAGCGACGGCTTCCGCCGCCGCTTCCTGGCCGAGGTCGCGGCGGCGGCCGGCCGCCGGTTCGTGCCCGCGCCCGACACCTGCTTCGCCGGCCTGCGCGAGGCCCGGCTCGACCGGCTGGCCGCCCTCGTCGAGGAGCACATGGACACCGCCGCCCTGCTGCGGCTCATCGAGGACGGCGCTCCCGCCGGCCTTCCCTTCGTCGCGCCGGGGGCGCCATGACCACCACCGTTCTGCTGCTGTCCACCGCCGACACCGACCTGCTGGCGGCGCGCGCGGCGAGCGCGCACGGCGCCTCGTACCGGATCGGCAACCCGTCGAGGACCGACCCGGACACCGATCTGCCGGCGCTGCTGGAGGGCGCCGGTCTGGCGGTCGTGCGGCTGCTGGGCGGGCGCCGCGCCTGGGAGCGGGGGCTGGAGCGGCTGGCGCGGTCGGGGGTGCCGACGGTGCTGCTCGGCGGCGAGGCGGTGCCCGACGCGGAACTGATGGCGATGTCGACGGCGCCGGCCGGGGTGGTCGCCGAGGCGCTGCGCTACCTGGTCGAGGGCGGACCGGCCAACCTCGCCGAGCTGGCCCGCTTCCTGTCCGACACCGTCCTGATGAGCGGGGAGGGCTTCGAACCGCCGCGTCCCATGCCGGAGTTCGGCGTCCACGGCACGCGCCCGCACGACCCGGCCCGGCCCACCGTCGCGGTGCTCTTCTACCGGGCCCACGAGCTGGCCGGGAACACCGGGTTCGTCGACACGCTGTGCGCGGCCGTCGAGGCGCGCGGCGCCAACGCGCTGCCGGTGTACTGCGGTTCGCTGCGGGGGGCGGACGAGGGCCTGTACGCGCTGCTGGGCCGCGCCGACGCGATCGTGACGACCGTGCTCGCGGCGGGGGGAACCGTGGCGGCCGACGCGAGCGCGGGCGGCGACGACGAGACGTGGGACATCGGGGCCCTCGCCGAGCTCGACGTGCCGCTGCTGCAGGGGCTGTGCCTGACCTCCCCGCGTGCCGCCTGGCACGACAGCGACGCCGCCCTGACCCCGATGGACGCGGCGATGCAGGTGGCGATCCCGGAGTTCGACGGGCGGCTGGTCACGGTGCCGTTCTCGTTCAAGGAGGCGGGCCCGGACGGCGTGCCGGTCTACGTGGCCGATCCGGAGCGGGCCGCGCGGGTCGCGGGCATCGCGGTGCGCCACGCGGCGCTGCGGCACAGGCCGAACGCGGACAAGAAGCTCGCGCTCGTGTTCACCGCCTACCCCACCAAGCACTCCCGGGTCGGCAACGCGGTCGGCCTGGACACGCCGGCGTCCGCCGTCGCCCTGCTGCGGGCGCTGCGCGGGGCCGGTTACGACACGGGTGACTTCCCCGAGGACGGCGACGAGCTCATCCACCGGCTGATCGCGGCGGGCGGCCACGACGTGGAGTGGCTGACCGAGGAGCAACTGGCGGCGGCTCCGGCCCGCGTGCCGCTGGCGGACTACCGCGAGTGGTTCGGCGCCCTGGACGAGGACCTGCGGGCCGGCATGCTGCGGCACTGGGGCGAGCCGCCGGGATCGCTGTACGTGGACGGCGACGGCGACGACGCCGCCGTCGTGCTGGCGTCCTTGCGGTTCGGCAACGTGGTGGTGATGATCCAGCCGCCGCGCGGCTTCGGCGAGAACCCGGTCGCGATCTACCACGACCCGGACCTGCCGCCCTCGCACCACTACCTGGCCGCGTACCGCTGGCTGGAGCGGTCCTTCCGCGCGGACGCGATCGTGCACCTGGGCAAGCACGGCACGATGGAGTGGCTGCCCGGCAAGGGCCTGGGCCTGTCCGCCGCCTGCGCGCCGGACGCGGTGCTGGGCGAACTCCCGCTCGTCTACCCGTTCATCGTCAACGACCCCGGCGAGGGCACCCAGGCCAAGCGGCGCGGCCACGCCACCGTCGTGGACCACCTGGTGCCGCCGATGGCCCGCGCCGACTCCTACG
This sequence comes from Streptomyces sp. HPF1205, assembly GCF_020400825.1. Taxonomy (GTDB): domain Bacteria; phylum Actinomycetota; class Actinomycetes; order Streptomycetales; family Streptomycetaceae; genus Actinacidiphila. The sequence goes on along the minus strand of NZ_JAINVH010000018.1, from coordinate 98,007 downwards.
GCGACCTGGCCAGGCTGGAACAGCTCCTGGACGAGTACGCCATGGTCAGCGACCTCGACCCGGCCAAGGCGCCCGCGATCCGCGGACAGATCTGGACCCTGGTGCGGGCCGCCGAGCTGCACCACGACCTGCACGTGGACGAGCAGCCCGGCGCGGACGACTTCGACGAGTTCGTGCTGCACGTCGACGGCTGGCTGTGCGAGATCAAGGACGTCCAGATCCGCGACGGCCTGCACGTCCTGGGCGGCGGGCCGCTCGGCGCGGCCCGGGTCGACCTGGTGCTGGCGATCCTGCGCTCGGCCCAGGTCTGGGGCGGCACGGGCCGCGGCACCGGCACCGGCGGCGCGCTGCCCGGGCTGCGGGCCGCGCTGGCCGCCCACTTCGGCCTGGTGGAGAAGGACCTGCTGGCCGAACCGGGCGCGCGCCTCGCCGTCCCCGGCACCCTCACCGCCCTCGCCGAGGGGCCCGCGCGGACCGCGTCCGACGCCGTCGACCTGCTGGAGTCGCTGGCCCGGCGGCTGGTCGAGGCGATGGAGGCGGGGGGCTGGGCGCCCGGCTCGGCGGCCGAGGTCGTCGCGGGGGCGCTGGGGCGGGGGGTGCCGGAGGCGGCGGCCGTCCTGGAGTTCGCCGCCGTCGAGGTGGTGCCGCGGCTGGCCCGTACGACCGACGAGATCGGCCACGTCCTGCGCGCGCTGCGCGGCGGCTACGTGCCGGCCGGCCCGTCGGGTTCGCCGACCCGCGGGCTGGTCAACGTCCTGCCCACCGGCCGCAACTTCTACTCCGTCGACCCCAAGGCCATCCCCTCCCGCCTCGCCTGGGACGTCGGCACGGCCCTCGCGGACTCGCTGCTGGACCGCCACCTCGCCGAGACCGGCACGTACCCGGCCTCGGTCGGGCTGACGGTGTGGGGCACCTCCTGCATGCGCACCCAGGGCGACGACATCGCGGAGATCCTGGCTCTCCTGGGCTGCCGCCCGGTGTGGGACGACGCCTCCCGCCGCGTCACGGGTTTCGAGATCGTCCCCGCGGCGGAACTCGGGCGCCCCAGGATCGACGTCACCGTCCGCATCTCGGGCTTCTTCCGCGACGCCTTCCCGCACGTGGTGGCGCTGGTCGACGACGCGGTACGGGCGGTGGCGGACCTGGACGAGCCGGCGGACGTCAACTTCGTCCGCAAGCACGCCGAGGAGGACACGGCTCTGCACGGCGACCGCCGCCGCGCCACCGCCCGCGTCTTCGGCTCCAAACCCGGCGCCTATGGCGCGGGCCTGCTGCCCCTGATCGACGCCCGCAACTGGCGCGACGACTCCGACCTCGCCGAGGTGTACGCGGTGTGGGGCGGCTACGCCTACGGACGCGGCCTGGACGGGCGCCCGGCACGCGGCGACATGGAGGCGGCGTTCCGGCGCATCCAGGTGGCGGCGAAAAATGTGGACTCTCGAGAACATGACATTGTGGACGCCGACGACTACTTCCAGTACCACGGCGGCATGGTCGCGATGGTGCGGCACCTGACCGGGTCCTCACCGCAGGCGTACATCGGCGACAGCGCGCTGACCGACCAGGTGCGGACCCGGACGCTGGGCGAGGAGACGCACCGGGTGTTCCGGGCGCGGGTGGTCAACCCCCGGTGGATGGCGGCGATGCGGCGGCACGGCTACAAGGGCGCCTTCGAGATGGCCGCCACCGTCGACTACCTCTTCGGATACGACGCGACGGCGGGCGTCGTGGACGACTGGATGTACGAACGGCTGGCCTCGGAGTACGTCTTCGACCCGGAGAACCGGGATTTCATGCGGAAGTCCAACCCGTGGGCCCTGCGGGGCATCTCGGAGCGGCTGCTGGAGGCGGCCGATCGCGGGCTGTGGGCAGAGCCGGACGAGGAGACCCTCGACCGGCTCCGGCAGACGTACCTCGACCTCGAAGGGGACCTGGAGGGCGACGCGTGAGGTCCCCGTGTGGCACCCCCGCGCGTGCGGGGAGTAGTCGGCGAGCTCGTGTTCCCGCGTGTCGACATTCGGACCACCCCCACGCAAGCGGGGATCAGATCCTGAGCATCGCACGCGCTGCCTCCCTCATCGGAACACCGGCGCAATCGCCACTCGAAGGAGTGATCACCTCGTGAGTACCCCCTACCCGCTCACCGCGATCGTCGGCCAGGACAGTCTGCGGCTCGCCCTGCTGCTGAACGCGGTCTCGCCGGCGGTCGGCGGCGTGCTCGTGCGCGGCGAGAAGGGGACCGCCAAGAGCACCGCCGTGCGGGCCCTGAGCGCGCTGCTCCCCGAGATCAGCGTGGTTCCGGGGTGCCGTTTCGGTTGCGACCCCGCCTCGCCCGATCCTGCCTGTCCTGATGGGCCGCACGGGGCCGCGGTCCAGGGCGAGTCCCGCCCCACGAAGCTCGTGGAGCTGCCCGTCGGCACCTCGGAGGACCGGCTCGTCGGCGCGCTGGACATCGAGCGGGCGCTGACGGAGGGCGTGAAGTCCTTCGAACCGGGCCTGCTGGCCCATGCCCACCGCGGCATCCTCTACGTGGACGAAGTCAACCTCTTGCACGACCACTTGGTCGACGTCCTGTTGGACGCCGCGGCCATGGGCGCCAGTCACGTCGAGCGGGAGGGCGTCTCCGTGCGGCATGCGGCGCGGTTCCTGCTCGTCGGGACCATGAATCCCGAAGAAGGCGAACTGCGACCTCAATTGCTGGACCGCTTCGGATTGACCGTCGAGGTGACCGCCCCGCGAGAGCCCGAGCAGCGTGTGGAGGTCGTCCGGCGGCGCCTGGCGTACGACGCCGACCCCGCGGCGTTCGCGGCGCGCTGGGCGGACGAGGAGCAGGCGCTGCGCGGGCGGATCGCGGCGGCCCGGTCGCTGCTGCCCGAGGTGCGGCTGGGCGACGGGGCGCTGCGGCAGATCGCCGCGGTCTGCGCCGCCTTCGAGGTGGACGGCATGCGCGCCGACATCGTGACGGCCCGCGCGGCGGCCGCGCTGGCCGCGTGGGCGGGACGTACGGTCGTCCTCGCCGAGGACGTACGGCGGGCGGCCCTGCTGGCCCTCCCCCACCGGCGCCGCCGCAACCCCTTCGACGCGCCCGGCCTCGACGAGGACAAGCTGGACGAGACGCTGCGGCGGGAGCGGGGCACGGACCCCGACGACGACCCCGACCCCGGCCCGGACGACCCTGGCCCGGACGACCCCGGCCCGGACGGCGGCCCCGAGGGAGGCGGCCCCGGCGGCGGCCCCGGCGAAGGCCGCGACGCGGGCCCTGTCGGCCTTGAGGGAGGAGGCGGCCCCGAGAGCCCCGGGGACGGCGGGCAGCCCCCTCGTGGCGACCGTACGGCCGGCCCGGAGGGGAGCCGGGACGCCTCGCGCGGGTCCGCCTCCGCCGGGCAGCGGCCCGCCGCGGCCGCGGACCCGTACCGCACCCGGCCGCTGACCGTGCCGGGCCTCGGCGAGGGCACGGCGGGGCGCCGCTCGCGCGCCAGGACGGTGTCGGGCCACGTCACCGGGTCCCGGCGGCCGCGCGGCGGCGACCGGCTGACCGCGCTGCACCTCGCGGCGACGGTACGGGCGGCGGCGCCGTACCAGATGGCGCGCGGGCGCCGCGGTCCCGGACTGGTGCTGCGCGGCGGCGACCTGCGGCAGGCGGTCAGGGAGGGCAAGGAGTCCAACCTCGTGCTGTTCGTGGTGGACGCCTCCGGTTCCATGGCGGCCCGGCAGCGGATGGGCGCGGTCAAGGGCGCGGTGCTGTCCCTGCTGCTGGACGCCTATCAGCGGCGGGACAAAGTCGGCCTGATCACGTTCCGGGGCGCCGGGGCCGAGTTGGCGCTGCCGCCGACGTCGTCGGTGGAGGCGGGCGCCGCGCGGCTGGAGAAGCTGCCCACCGGGGGCCGCACGCCCCTGGCCGCCGGGCTGCTGACCGCCCATGAGGCGCTGCGGGTGGAGCGGCTGCGGGACCCGGCGCGGCGCCCGCTGCTGGTGGTGGTCACCGACGGCCGGGCCACCGGCGGCCCCGAGCCGGTCGCGCTGGCGGCCCGCGCCGCCCGCCTGCTGGGCGCGGCCGGCGTCGCCTCGGTGGTCGTGGACTGCGAGTCGGGCCCGGTCCGGCTGGGTCTGGCCGGCGCGCTCGCCCGGGACCTGGGCGGGATCGCGGTCACGCTCGGCGAATTGCGCGCGGACACGGTGTCCGCGCTGGTGAAGGACGTACGGAGGGCAGCCTGATGCCGCAGGGACAGCCGAGCGCGGTACCGGACGACGGGCTGACCACCCGTCAGCGCCGCAACCGGCCGCTGACGATCGTGCACACGGGCGCCGGCAAGGGCAAGTCGACCGCCGCGTTCGGCCTGGCGCTGCGCGCCTGGAACCAGGGGTGGCCGGTCGGGGTGTTCCAGTTCGTCAAGTCGGCGAAGTGGCGGGTCGGCGAGGAGCGGGCGCTGCGCGTGCTGGGCGACTCCGGCGAGGGCGGCACGGTGGCCTGGCACAAGATGGGCGAGGGCTGGTCGTGGGTGCAGCGCACGCCGGGCAGCAACGAGGAGGCGGCCCGCGAGGGCTGGGCGCAGGTCAGGCGGGACCTGGCCGCCGAGACCTACCGGCTGTACGTCCTGGACGAGTTCGCGTACCCCATGCGCTGGGGCTGGGTCGACACCGCCGAGGTCGTGGCCGTCCTGCGGGAGCGGCCCGGCACGCAGCACGTCGTGATCACCGGCCGCGAGGCGCCGCGGGAACTGGTCGACGCCGCCGACCTCGTCACCGACATGACGAAGGTCAAGCACCCCATGGACGCCGGTCAGAAGGGCCAGAGGGGCATCGAGTGGTGACCGCCGCCGTCCCCCGCCTGGTCGTCGCGGCACCCGCCTCGGGCAGCGGGAAGACGACCGTGGCCACCGGCCTGATGGCCGCGTTCCGTGCCGCGGGCCTGGCCGTCTCGCCGCACAAGGTCGGCCCCGACTACATCGACCCGGGTTACCACGCCCTGGCCGCCGGCCGGCCGGGCCGCAACCTGGACCCCTACCTGTGCGGCCCCGAGCTGATCGGGCCGCTCTTCCGCCACGGCGCCCGCGGCGGTGACCTCGCGATCGTCGAGGGGGTCATGGGCCTGTACGACGGCGCGCACGGGCAGGGCGAGCTCGGTTCCACCGCGCAGGTCGCCAAACTGCTGCGGGCCCCGGTCGTCCTGGTCGTCGACGCCTCCGCGCAGTCCCGTTCCCTGGCGGCCCTCGTCCACGGCTTCGTCACCTGGGATCCCGGCGTCCGTGTCGGCGGCGTGATCCTGAACAAGGTCGGCTCCGGCCGGCACGAGGCCGCCCTGCGCGAGGCCGCGGCCGAGACGGGCGTCCCGGTCCTCGGCGTACTCCCCCGTACCCCCTCCCTGACCGTCCCCTCCCGCCACCTCGGGCTGGTTCCGGCTGCCGAGCGCCGGCCCGAGGCGCTGGCGTGGGTGCGCGACCTGGCCGCGCGGGTGCGGGAGTCCTGCGACCTTCCCGCCCTGCTGGCCCTGGCCCGCACGGCCCCGCCGCTGGACGGCGGGGAGTGGGACCCGCGGGCGGCGGTGCGGCCGGACGGCGCCGGGCGGGGCGACCGCCGGGACGGGCCGGTCGACCGCCGGGACGGGCCGGTCGTCGCCGTGGCCGGCGGAGCCGCCTTCACCTTCGGTTACGCCGAGAACCGCGAACTGCTGGAGGCCGCCGGGGCGCGGTGCGTCCCCTTCGACCCGCTCCGGGACGAGGCCCTCCCGGAGGGCACCGCGGGCGTCGTCATAGGCGGCGGCTTCCCCGAGACGTACGCGAGGGAGCTGTCCGCGAACGAGGCGCTGCGCCGCCGTGTGCGCGCCTTCCGGGGGCCGGTGGCGGCGGAATGCGCCGGGCTGCTGTACCTCACCCGCGCCCTGGACGGCAGTCCGATGTGCGGCGTCCTGGACGCCACCGCCACGATGACCGACCGCCTGACCCTCGGCTACCGCGAGGCCGTCGCGCTGGGCGACAACGTCCTGGCGGCGGCCGGCACCAGGCTGCGGGGCCACGAGTTCCACCGCACCCGCGTCATGGCGGAGGGCGGGACGGAACCGGCGTGGGGCCTGACCGCCTCGGCCCCTGGGGGCGCCCGCGCCCGACGCCGTACGGAAGGCGTGGTGCGGCGCAACGTGCACGCCTCCTACCTGCACGTCCACTGGGCCGGCGCACCCTATGTCGCGGCCCGCTTCGTAGAGAGGTGTGCCGTATGAGCAGCCCTGTGCCCGGGCCGGCCGCCGCACGTGCGGCGGCCGGAGCCGCGCCCGCGCGGCTGACCGGCGTCGGTGTCGGCCCCGGTGACCCCGAACTCGTCACCGTCAAGGGCGTGAACGCCCTGCGTGCGGCGGGCGCCGTAGTCGTGCCGGTCATGGCCGCGCCCGACGGGACAGCGGCGGGCGGGATCGGCCGCGCCGAGGCGACCGTACGCCATTACGTCGACGCCGGCCGCGTCGTACGCGTCGTCTTCGCCCTCAACGAGCGCGCCGACCGGGCCCGCCACGAGGCCGCCTGGGACGCGGCGGGCGAGACCGTCGCCGAACTGCTGCGGCGGCACGGCACGGTGGCGTTCGCCACGATCGGCGACCCCAACGTGTACTCGACGTTCACCTACCTGGCCGCCACGGTCAGGTCGCTGCTCCCCGCCGTCGCCATCGCGACGGTTCCCGGCATCACCGCGATGCAGGACCTGGCCGCGCGCAGCGGCGCGGTCCTGACCGAGGGGGCGGAACCGCTGACGCTGGTGCCGGTGACGGCCGGGTCCGCGGTGCTGAAGGAGGCGCTGGAGGGCCCTGGCACGGTCGTCGCCTACAAGTTCGGCCGGCTGGCGGACGAGGTCGCGGCGGCGCTGCGGGCCACCGGGCGGACCGAGGGCGCGGTGTGGGGCAGTTCGCTGGGGCTGGCGCAGGAGGCGATCCGCCCGGCCGCGGAGCTGCCCGGCGGCCCCCTGCCGTACCTGTCGACGCTGATCGCGCCGGCGCGCCGCACGGGCCGCGGGGGGAAGCTGTGACGGGGCGGGCCAAGGTCACGATCGTCGGCGCGGGTCCGGGCGCGGCCGACCTGCTGACGTTCCGGGCGGCGCGGGCCATCGCGGAGGCGGACGTCGTCATCTGGGCGGCGAGCCTGGTGCGGCCCGAGGTGCTGGAGCACGCCCGCCCGGACGCGCTGGTCCTGGACTCGGCGGCGATGTCGCTGGAGGACGTGGTGGCCGTCTACGAGCGTGCGCGGCGCGAGGGGCTGCGGGTGGCGCGGATCCACTCGGGCGACCCGGCGCTGTGGGGCGGCACGCAGGAGCAGGTGGACCGGTGCGCCGAGCTGGGCGTCGAGGTGGAGATCGTGCCCGGCGTGTCGTCGTTCTCGGCCGTCGCGGCCGCCGCCGGACGCGAGTTGACGATCCCGGAGGTCGCGCAGTCCGTGGTGCTGACCCGGCTGGGCGGAGGGAAGACGCCCATGCCGCCGGGCGAGGAGGTACGGGAGTTCGCGCGGCACGGCACCACCATGGCGGTCTTCCTGTCCGCCGCACGTTCCGGCCGGCTCGCCGCCGAGCTGCTGGAGGGCGGCTACCCGGCCGACACGCCCGTGATCGTCGCCCACCAGGTGACCTGGCCGGAGGAGGCGCTGGTGCGCTGCACGGTCGGGACGCTGGAGGAGACCGTCAAGGCGCACAAGCTGTGGAAGCACACGCTGTTCCTCGTCGGGCCCGCCCTGTCGGCGTCCGGGACGCGCTCGCACCTGTACCACCCGGGGCACTTCCACGGTTTCCGGCGGGCCGATCCCGCCGCCCGCCGCGAGTTGCGGACCCGCCGTGGCTGACCGTTCGATCACCGTGATCGGTACGGGGACGGTGCCGGGCGGCGCCCCGCCGCCCGTCGCCGGAGCCGACCTCGTGGTGGGCGCCGCCCGGCACCTGGCGGCGGCCGGCCTTCCGCCGGGTGTGCGCCAGGTGGTGCTCGGACCGCTGGCGCCCGCCCTCGACGCCGTCGCCGAGCACGTGGCCGCCGGCCGCCGGGTGGCGGTGCTCGCCTCGGGCGACCCCGGGTTCTTCGGGATCGTACGGGCGCTGGGCGCGCGGTTCGGCGCGGCGGCCCTGGACGTGCGCCCGTCGGTGCCGTCGGTCGCCGCGGCCTTCGCCCGGGTCGGGCTGGGCTGGGACGACGCCGTCGTGGTGAGCGCGCACGGGCGGGACGCGCGGACCGCGGTCAACGTCTGCGCGGCGCATCGCAAGGTGGCCGTGCTGACCGGCCCGGGCGCGGGACCGGCCGAACTCGGCGGGGCGCTGGCGCGTACCGGCGTCGCCCGCACCCTTTTCGTCGCCACCGGGCTGGGGGGCGAGGGCGAGTCCGTGGTGCGGGTCTCCCCCGCCGAGGCGGCGGGCCGGGCGTGGGGTGACGGGGTGTCGGTGGTGCTCAGCCTCGGCGGGCCGCAGGAGTCGTGGACCGCGCCGGCCGCCCGGGTGCTCGCCGGGCCCGCGGGGCCGCCGGCGCAGTGGGCGCTGCCGGAGGACGCCTTCGAGCACCGCGACTCGATGGTCACGAAGTACGAGGTGCGGGCGCTGGCGCTGGCCCGGCTCGGCCCGCGGCCGGGCGAACTGGTGTGGGACGTCGGGGCCGGTTCGGGGTCGGTGGCCGTGGAGTGCGCGCGGCTGGGCGCCGCCGCGGTCGCGGTCGAACGCGACCCCGAGGGCGCGGACCGGGTCCGCGCGAACGCGGCCGCGCACGGGGTCGACGTCCAGGTGGTGTGCGGGACCGCGCCCGGCGCGCTGGCCCCGCTGGCCGAGCCCGACGCGGTGTTCGTCGGCGGCGGGGGCGCGGCGCTCGGCGCGATCGTGGCGCACTGCGCGCGAGTGGTGCGGCGCCGGGTCGTGGTCACGCTGGCCGCGGTGGACCGGGTGCGGGAGGTGCGGCTCGCCCTCGCGTCGGCGGGGCTGGTCACCGACGGCACCCTGCTGCAGTCCTCCCGGCTCGCCCCGCTGCCCGGTGACGTCACGCGGCTTGCCGCCGCCAATCCCGTCTTCGTCCTGTGGGGCACCCGTCCCCGCGCCTTCGCGTCGAAAGGAACTCCCCTGTGATCGGCCTGCTCTGGGCCACGGCCGCCGGCCGCCGGGGCTGCGAACGGCTCGCCGCCGCCCTCCCCGAACCGACCCGGCGCTACGACGGCCCCCTCGGCGAGGCCGTCCCGCGCGCCTTCGCCGAGTGCGACCGGCTCGTCCTCTTCCTGGCGACGGGCGCGGCCGTACGGCTCCTCGCGCCTCTCCTGGCGGGCAAGGACACCGACCCGGGCGTCGTGACCGTGGACGAGGCCCACACCTTCGCCGTCGCGCTGCTCGGCGGCCACGCGGGCGGCGCGAACTCCCTGGCGGGGGCCGTCGCGGACGTCCTCGGCTGCGCGCCGGTCGTCACGACGGCGACGGACTCCTCCGGGACTCCCGCGCTCGACACGCTGCCCTACCCGGTGGAAGGCGCGGTGGCCGCGGTCACCCGTGCCCTCCTGGACGGCTCCCCCGTCCACCTGCGCGAGGACGCGATCTGGCCTCTCCCCGCCCTCCCCGTGATCGCCCACCGGCCGGGGACGCGGGGGGACGCCGCTCCCCCCGGCCCCGCCGCGACGGCGGGAAGCGGGACGACGTGGACCGGCGGTGCCGAACGCTTCGCGCCCGCGACCGCCGCGGCAGCCCGGCCCCACCAAGGACCGGGAGCGTCCGGGGACGGCCGGTCCCCGGGCCCCACCGCGGGCGGGACGGCCGCCGGTGGCGACGGGGGCCGCCCACAGGAAGACGCCGAGCCGCTCGTGTGGGTGACGGACACCGTGAAGCCGCGCGCCGCGCGCACCGTGTTCGTACGGCCGCCGTCACTCGTGGTCGGGGTGGGGGCGAGCCGCGGGGCCGGCGCCGCGGAAGTGCTCGGGCTGGTGCGCGAGAGCCTGGCGGGCGCCTCGCTGTCCGTCAGGAGCGTGAGCGCGCTGGCCACCGCGGACGCCAAGAGGGACGAACCGGGCATCGTGGCGGCGGCCGAGCGGCTGGGGGTGCCGCTCGTGACGTTCGGGGCCGCCGCGCTCGCGCGGGTGGCCGTGCCGAACCCCTCGGACGCCCCGCTGCGGGCGCTCGGCACCCCCTCGGTGGCGGAGGCGGCCGCGCTGCTCGCCGCGCGCGGCGGCGAACTCGTCGTGGAGAAGCGCAAGTCGGCGATGGCCACGGTGGCCGTCGCGCGCCGTCCGCCGCGCGGGCGCCTGGCGGTGGTGGGGCTCGGACCGGGGGCCAGGGACCTGATGACGCCCAGGGCGGAGCGGGAACTGCGGGCCGCGTCGGTCGTGGTGGGGCTCGACCAGTACGTGCGGCAGATCGAGGACCTGCTCCGCCCGGGGACACGGGTGCTGGCCTCGGGGCTCGGCGCCGAGGAGGAGCGGGCCCGTACCGCCGTGGCCGAGGCGCGCGCGGGCCACGCGGTGGCGCTGATCGGCAGCGGCGACGCCGGGGTGTACGCGATGGCCTCCCCCGCGCTGGCCGAGGCCGCGGACGACATCGACGTGGTGGGCGTGCCCGGGGTGACCGCGGCGCTGGCGGCGGCCGCGCTGCTCGGGGCGCCGCTGGGCCACGACCACGTGTCGATCAGCCTCAGCGACCTGCACACCCCGTGGCCGGTGATCGAGCGCAGGGTGCGCGCGGCCGCCGAGTCCGACCTGGTCGTGACGTTCTACAACCCGCGCAGCCGCGGCCGGGACTGGCAGTTGCCGAAGGCCCTGTCGATCCTGGCCGGGCACCGCGCGCCGGACACGCCGGTGGGCGTGGTGCGCGCCGCGTCCCGCCCCGGCGAGCGCACCGTGCTCACTACCCTCGCCGGACTCGATCCGGACACCGTGGACATGGTGACCGTGGTGACGGTCGGCAACACCGCGACCCGTACGGTCGCCGGCCGCATGGTCACCCCCCGCGGCTACCGCTGGCAGCACAACCTCGCCGAGGAGGCCGAGTGAGGCGCACGGTCCATCCCATCGAGCGGGAGTCCTTCCGCATCCTGCGCTCCCGCCTGGACACCTCCGCCTTCCCGCCGCTGCACCGCGCGGTCGTGGAGCGGGTGGTCCACGCGAGCGCCGACCTGGACTACGCCGCCGACCTGGTCACCGAAGAGGCCGCGCTGCGGCGCGGGCACGAGGCGCTGCACAGTGGGGCCCCGGTCGTCGCCGACGTGGAGATGGTCGCGGCCGGGATCACCGCGCGGCGGGCCGTGTGCCGGCTCGCCGACGCGGCCCCCGGCCCGGGCCTGACCCGCAGCGCCCACGCGGTGCGGCTGGCGTACGAGCAGGTGGGGCCGGGCGCGGTCTGGGTGGTGGGCTGCGCCCCGACCGCGCTGGAGGAACTCGTCGCGCTGGACGCGGCGCCCGCCCTGGTCATCGGCATGCCGGTCGGCTTCGTGGGCGCCGCGGAGAGCAAGGCGCGCCTGCGGGCGTCGGGCCTGCCCGCGGTCAGCAACATCTCGGAGAAGGGCGGCTCCGCGGTGGCCGCCGCCGCTCTCAACGCGCTCGTGTACACCGCGTACCCCCTTGAGGAGAACGACCTGTGAACCCGCCCGCACTCCTGCTCGTCGGCCACGGCACCCGCGACGAGGCCGGCGCCGCGGCCTTCCGCGCCTTCGTCGAGAGCCTGCGCGCCGCCGACCCGGCCCTGCCGGTGGGCGGCGGTTTCATCGAGCTGTCCGCGCCGCCGCTGGCGGAGTCGGTGGCGTCCCTGGTGGCCCAGGGGGTGACGCGGTTCGCCGCGGTGCCGCTGGTGCTGGTGTCCGCCGGGCACGCCAAGGGCGACATCCCGGCGGCGCTGGCCCGCGAGGAGCGCCGCCACCCGGGCACGTCCTACGCGTACGGCCGCCCGCTCGGCCCGCATCCGCACCTGCTGACCGTCCTGGAGCGGCGGATCGACGAGGCCCTGGCGGGCACGGACCGGGCGGACGCCACGGTGCTGCTGGTGGGCCGCGGCTCGACCGACCCGGACGCCAACGCCGAGGTCTTCAAGGTGGCCCGGCTGCTGTGGGAGGGCCGCGGCTACGCGGGCGTGGAGACCGCGTTCGTGTCGCTTGCCGAGCCGTCGGTCCCGGCCGGCCTGGAGCGCTGCCGGCGGCTGGGCGCCGAAGGCCGGGGACCCGTCGTGGTCCTGCCGTACTTCCTGTTCCCCGGTGTGCTGCCGGACCGGGTACGGGACCAGGCACGCGAGTGGGCGGACTCGCACCAAGGCGTGGACGTGCGGTGCGCGGACGTACTGGGGGCCGAGCCGGAACTGGCCGCGCTGGTGCGCGAGCGGTACCGCGAGACCCTGACGGGCGATCTGCGGATGAACTGCGACAGCTGCGTGTACCGGGTGAAGCTGCCGGGCTTCGAGGAGCGGGTGGGCATGCCGCAGCAGCCGCACCACCACCCGGACGACCCGGGGCACGCGCACGGCCACGGCCCCGGCCACGATCACGATCACGGCGCAGGTCACGGCTCCGGCTCCGGCACCGACACCGGCACCGGCACCGGCACCGGCACCGACCACGGCACCGGTCATCACCATGCGCACACCCACTGACGCCGGCCGGTACGACCTGCGCTTCCACGGCGACGCGGAGGTCGGCGACGGCCTGGTCGACCTGGCCGTCAACGTCCGCGCGGGCACGCCGCCGCCGTGGCTGCGCGAGCGCATCGCCGCGTCGCTGACCGCGCTGGCCGCGTATCCGGACGGCCGGGCCGCGCTCGCCGCGGTCGCGGCCAGGCACGGCAGGCCGCGTGAGGAGGTGTTGCTGACGGCGGGCGCGGCCGAGGCGTTCGTCCTGCTGGCTCGGGCGCTGCGGCCGCGCCGGGCCGTGGTGGTGCACCCGCAGTTCACCGAGCCCGAGTCGGCGCTGCGCGACGCCGGGCACGAGGTGGAACGGGTGGTGCTGCGGGCCGCGGACGGCTTCCGCCTGGACCCCGCCGCGGTGCCGCGCGACGCCGACCTGGTGGTGGTCGGCAACCCGACGAACCCGACGTCGGTCCTCCATCCCGCCGCGCTGGTACGGCGGTTGGCCCGGCCGGGCCGCACGCTGGTGGTCGACGAGGCGTTCATGGACGCGGTGCCCGGCGAACGGGAGTCGCTGGCGGCCGACCGGGACGTGCCGGGGCTGGTGGTGCTGCGCAGCCTGACCAAGACCTGGGGACTCGCGGGCCTGCGGATCGGCTACGCGCTGGCCGGCCCCGAACCGGTCGCCGCCCTGCGGCGGGCGCAGCCGCTGTGGGCGGTGTCCGCGCCGGCGTTGGCGGCGGCGGCCGCGTGCATGGAGCCGCGGGCGCTGGCCGAAGCGGCGGAGGCGGCCCGCGTGTTCACCGCCGACCGCGCCTACCTGGTGGACCGCCTGCGCGACCTGCCCGGCGTGGAGGTCGCGGGCGACCCGCCGGCGGCGCCGTTCCTCCTGCTGCGGCTGCCGGACGCGGCGAGGGTGCGGGGCACGCTGCGGGCGCTCGGTTACGCCGTCCGGCGCGCCGACACCTTCCCCGGGCTCGGCCCCGAATGGCTGCGGATCGCCGTCCGGGACCGCCGTACCACCGACGGCTTCGTCAACGCGCTGGCGACGGCGACCGCGGACCACTGACCGGGCCGGGCCCCCGGCGGGGACACCCGGCCCGGGTGGGCCCGGCGGGCCGCTACGAGGCGACGCCGAGCGCCGTGAGGTCGACGCCGCCCAGCACCTGGTGCTCGTAGACGTTGGTCAGGTGCGGGCCGCGGTAGACGAGGTAGCGGAGGTAGACCAGCGGCACCATGGTGGACTCGCCCATCACCAGCTTGTCGATGTCCTGCCAGTCGGCGGCGGCCTTGGCCGGGTCCGTCTCGGAGTCGGCGGTGTCCACCTCGCTGTTGATCCGGCTGTCGTCCAGGCCGGAGTAGTTGTTCTCGCTGCCGGGTTCGACGAGGGTGCGCAGGAAGCCGCCGCCGGTCGGCCAGTCGGCTGCCCAGCCGGTGAGCACCATGCCCCAGTGCTTGGCCTTCAGCGCGGTGGGCGACAGCAGGGCGGAGTAGAAACTGCTGGGGTCCACGGCCTGGATCTTGACGGTGATGCCGACCTTGGCCAGGGACTGCTGGATCGACTCCATCGCCCGCTCGATCCTGGTCACGCCGCTCGGCCCGGCCAGGGTGACGGTGAAGCCGTTCGGCTGCCCGCACTTGGCCAGGTTCTTCTTGGCCTCGTCGGGGTAGGTCAGGCCGACCGAGGTGTTGAACGGGGTGAAGGTCGGGTCGTAGCCGTCGGTGGTCGGGGGCAGGATGGTGGTGGCGACGTCGCCTGCGTACTGCCCGCCGAGCGCCTTGAGGACGTCGGCGCGGTCGATCGCGTACTCCACGGCCCACCGGCACTGGTACCTGTCGAAGGGCTTCTCGTAGGTCTGCAGGCTCAGGTAGCGCGTGGTGCCGCCGAAGACCAGGTCGGTGTCGGCCTTGAGCGACGGGTCGGTGAGGATCCTGGTCTGCGTGGCGTCGCTCAGCGCGGAGCCCTGGATGTCCAGGTCGGCGCTGCCGCCCAGCAGGGCGTTCTCCACCTCGTCCTGGCTGTCGTAGTAGGTGAGCCGGATGGTGTCCGGCAGCGCCGAGTGGACGGTGTCGGTGGCCTGCTTCCAGTACGGGTTGCGCACCATCACCAGGGACTTGCCGGGGGTGTAGCTGCTGACCCGGTACGGGCCGCTGCCGACGGGGTGCTTCTCGAAGTCCTTGCCGCCGTCGCCGTCGGCGGACTGCGGGACGGGCGCGCCGATGGACAGCGCCAGCACGTAGCGGAAGTCGGCGAAGGGCTTGGCGAGCGTGAACTCGATGGTGGTGGCGTCGGGCGTCCGGACGCTGCGCAGCCCGAGCTTGTTCGGGTCGCTGTCCTTGTACGGACCGGGGTAGTGCTGGCCCTGGTCGAGCAGGTCCACGAAGTGCGAGGGGCCGCCGGGGAACACGGTGCGGTCGAAGGTGCGCTCGATGCCGTACTTGACGTCCTCGGAGGTGACGGCCTCGCCGTTGTCGAACCGCAGCCCCGGCTTGAGGTGGAAGGTCCAGGTCAGGCCGTCGGAGCTGACCTCGCCGGTGTCGGTGGCCAGGTCCGGGACGAGGCGGCGGCCCTTGTCGCCGGGGGCGGGCGCGTAGTCGACGAGCTTGCGCAGGTAGAGCCGCTGGACGTTCCACGACGCCTGGTCGTACGTGGCGGCCGGGTCGAGCAGGTTGGTGGCGCCGCCCACGGACGCCAGCCGCAGCGTGCCGCCGCGCTGTGTGGAGGGGCGGACGACGCCGGCGAGACCGCCGTCGTAGCCGCTGCCCTCCTTGCCGCCGTGCAGCGTGAGGGCGGCGTTCCGCACGGTGGTGGGGCTGTGGGTGGGGCTCGGCGTGCCGCCGTGGCCGCCGATCGGGGCGAAGGCGAGGGTGACGGAGACCGCGGTGGCGGCGACGGCCACGCCCGCGCCCGCCGCGATCCAGCGGCGGCGCCGGCGCCGGGCCGGCGGGACGGCCGGGGTCCCGGCGTTGGAAGGCGGCGGGGTGCCCGGCAGGTAGGGCGGCGGCAGCGGCACCTGCGGGGCCCGGGAGTACGCGGGGTGCTCCGGCTGGGCGGGCCGGGGCGGCGGAGGCGGGGTGGCGTCGCGTACGGCGCCGGGGGCGGCGGGAGTCGCGGGACCGGCGGGCGCCGGGGCGGCGGAGGGGCCCGACGGCGGCGGCGTGCCCGGCGCGGCGGCGGGCAGGGAGGGGAGCCTGGCGCCGACGCCGTAGGTGAAGCGCGGGTCGGCCGGCCGCTCCCCCGAGGTCCGGGCACCGCCCGGGTCGTGCCCGCCCGCCGTCTGCCCGCCGGGCGGGGGCGTACCGCCGGACTCCCGTGCCTGGCCGGGTACGGAGCCGGGCCGGGGCAGGCCCTCGGCCGCCGGGCCGCCGAGGGTCTCCGGGCCGGCCGTGACGAGCCAGGCGCGCAGCCGGTCGCGGTACGCGGCGGCGTCGGCCGGCCGGTCGGCGGGGTCCTTGGCGAGCGCGGCCAGCACCAGGTCGTCGAGTTCCCGGGGCACCCGCCGGATACGGGAGGACGGGGCGGGCGGCGGGGTGTGGACGTGCCAGTACATGAGGTTGAGCGGGTTGCCGTCGGTGAACGGCGGCTTGCCGGTGAGCAGTTCGGTCAGTACGCAGCCGACGGAGTAGACGTCGCTGCGCGGGTCGACGTCCTCGCCGTTGATCTGCTCGGGCGACATGTAGCTGGGGGTGCCGATCGCCGAGCCGGTGGTGGTCAGGCGGGCGTCGTTGTCCAGGACGCGGGCGATGCCGAAGTCGGCGACCTTGACCGCGCCCGCGGTCGTGATCATTACGTTGGCGGGTTTCACGTCGCGGTGCACGGTGCCGTGGCTGTGCGCGTGGGCGAGCGCGTCCAGGATGTCGCAGGTGATGCGGACCGCCCGCGCGGGCTCCAGCGGGGCCTGGGCGCGGACGAGGGCGGCCAGGGTGGTGCCCTCGACGTACTCCATCACCAGGTAGGGGATGACGCTGTCGCCGTCGCGCACCTCGTCCTGGTCGTGGACGGTGACGATGCCCGGGTGGTTGAGGGCGCCCGCGGCCTGGGCCTCGCGCGCGAACCTGCGCCGCGCGTCGGGGTCGCTGGCCAGTTCCGGCAGCAGCGTCTTGACGGCGACGGTGCGGCCCATCCGCGTGTCGCGGGCCCGCTGCACCCGGGCCATCCCGCCGGAGCCGAGCAGCTCCGCAAGCTCGTAGCGACCCGCGAAAAGCCCGTCAGCCATTCCCCGCCCGTCCCTGCGCCCGCCCCGGCGCCTCATCCGGTCCGTCCCCCCGCCCCCGCGGACGGCGAACGCACGTCAACCCCTGCGCACGGACGATGCGTTGCCGTGCGTAGGGAAAGCGTAAGGGGCGGCACCGACGGGGGTGCCGCCCCGGGTCCTGTCGTTACACCGTTGTGGCGATCACGAGACGATGTCTCACGCCTCGGGACGGGAGGCCGCCCGCGCCCGGCGCCGGCGGCCGGACAGCGCGATGGCTCCCGCCCCGGCCGCCATGAGCCCGGCGGCGGCCGGTACGAGGTAGGGCAGGGCCCCACTGGCGCCGGTGTGGGCCAGGTCGCCGCCGGTCGCGTAACCGTCGCCGCCGGTCGCCGTGGTGCCGGCGGAGGCCGGCGTGCCGGTGCTTCCGGTTCCGGTGGTTCCTGCTCCCGTGGTTCCTGCTCCGGAGGTTCCCGTGCCCGCCGTCCCCGTCCCGCCGGACGCCGTGGCGCCGGTGGACGAACCGCCGCCGGACGCGCCGCTGGTGGAGGCGCCGCCCGAGCCGCTGCCGCCCGAGGCCGAACCGCCGGACGCCGAGCCGGAGGTGGAGCCGCCCGAGGTCGGGCCCGCGGTCGAACCCGCGGTGGAGCCCACCGTAGATCCGCTCGTCGATCCGCTCGTCGATCCGTTCGTCACGCCGCCCGTCGAGCCGCCCGCCCGCGGGGTGCGGCAGGTGGCCTGGACCAGGGTGACGTCGCCGGAAACCTTGGCCACGCCCAGGCGGGCCGGGTCGAGACGGACGCCCAGGTGGAGTGCGGTGGCCGCCGCGGTGGTGGAGGTGGTGGCGGTACGGGTGAGGTCGAGCCGGACCCTGCCGACGCCCGGGACCTGGACGTCGGTCGGGCCGTCCGCGTGGAGTGCGACACGGCGGCCGAGGACGGTGACCCCCGCGAGCGTCGAGGACGCGGTCGGGTGGTGGCCGGCCCTGCAGGTGGCGGTGGCGGTGAGCACGTCCGCCCTGACCAGGGCGAGCAGCGGCAGCCCCGGGACGTGGACCTGAACGTCGGCCAGTTCCGCGTGGCCCCGCGCCTGCCGCGTGTCCGCGGTGGCCTCGGCCGTGGCGGCCTTCGCCCGCAGCAGGCTCACCGGGCGCCCGCCCTGCACCCCGCGGCCCACGGTCACGGTGAGCGCGGTCTCACTGGCGTCGGCGGGCGCGCGCACGTCGTCCAGCGACGTGTCCACGGGCACGTCCGCGGTCCCGCCGAGCAGCGACACGTCCAGCGAGGCCCGCAGGACCGCGGCGGTCGACGTGCCGCCGCCGTACGCGGCGTCCGGCGCCGCCTGCGCCGCGGGTACGGCGAGCGCCCCCGCGGCGGCGGCCAGTGCGGCGGCCCCGGCGGCGAGGGCCGAACGGCGTGCGGGCAGGCGGAAGGTGATGGTGCGGTACACGGTGGTGGAACCCCCACGAAGGACACGGCGTCCCGGGCGCGGCACTGAAGGGGACAGCGGCGCCGGGAACTTGACCCGGCCATATTTACGCACTGACGGTGAACGCACGGCTACGCGCCGCCAGTTCACCCATAAGGGTGGTTTCCCGCAGCTTTCACCGAGCTGCGGGCAGTCCTCGTCCCGCTGGTCGTCAGGTCGTGGTCGTCAGGAGGTCGTCGGGAGGTCGTCGGCACGCCGTCAGGCACGCCGTCAGGCCACGATCGCGCCGCGCAGGACGATCCGCCTGGGCGCGAGCAGCACGCCGACGTCCTCGCGCGGGTCGGCGTCGTAGACCACGAAGTCCGCGGGCGCGCCCTCCGCCAGGCCCTCGCGGCCGAGCCAGGTCCGCGCGCCCCAGGTGGCGGCGGACAGCGCGGCCTCGGTCGGCAGCCCGGCGCGGACGAGCTCCCCGACCTCGGCGGCGATCAGGCCGTGGGCGAGGCCGCCGCCCGCGTCCGTACCGGCGTAGACGGGGATGCCGGCGTCGTACGCGTCGCGGACGGTGTCGAAGCGGCGGGCGTGCAGGCGGCGCAAGTGGTCGGCCCAGCGCGGGAACTTGGCCTGGCCGCCGTCGGCGAGCCGGGGGAAGGAGGCGATGTTGACCAGCGTCGGCACGATGGCGACGCCGTGCTCGGCGAACAGCGGGATGGTCTCGGCGGTCAGGCCGGTGGCGTGCTCGACGCAGTCGATGCCGGCGTTCACCAGGTCGGCCAGGGAGTCCTCGGCGAAGCAGTGGGCGGTGACGCGGGCGCCCTCCTCGTGTGCGGCGGCGATGGCCTCGGCGAGGGCGCCGGCCGGCCAGCAGGGGGCCAGGTCGCCGGCCTCGCGGTCGATCCAGTCGCCGACCAGCTTGACCCAGCCGTCGCCGCGCCGGGCCTCCCGCCGGACGTAGGCGGTCAGGTCGCCGGGTTCGATCTCGTGGGCGTAGTTGCGGATGTAGCGGCGGGTGCGGGCGATGTGCCGGCCGGCCCTGATGATCCTCGGCAGGTCCTCGCGCTCGTCGATCCACCGGGTGTCGCTGGGCGAGCCGGCGTCCCGGGCCAGCAGGGCGCCGGCGTCCCGGTCGGTCAGCGCCTGCTTCTCCGCGGTTTGGGCGTCCACCGCGCCGTGCGCGTCCAGGCCGATGTGGCAGTGCGCGTCCACCAGCCCGGGCAGCACCCAGCCGGTGACGGTGCCGGCCGGCTCCGCGGCCGGCCGCTCGTAGGTGACCCGCCCGCCGACCACCCACATCTCGTCGCGGACGTCCTGGGGACCGGTCAGGATCCAGCCCTTGATGTGCAGCACTTCGCGTTCGGCCATGCACGGAACTCTACGAGCCGCGGGCCCGGCAGAGGAGCGGGCGTGGGCGGACGGACGGACGGGCGGACGGACGGACGGACGGGCGGGCGGACGGACGGGCGGGCGGACGCGGGATCTCGCCCCGGCCGGGTACCGGTGCCGCGCGGGCACCCGGCCGGGGCCGCGCGGGTCAGGCGGAGGCCGCCGCGACCTGGGCGACGCCGTCCACCCGGCGGGGCAGCCCGAGGGGGTTGTCGTCGCGCAGTTCGGGGGGAAGGAGGGCGGGCGGGGTGTCCTGGTGGACCACGGGGCGCAGCCAGCGTTCGATGGCGGTGGCCCCCACCGAGGTGAAGGTGGAGGTGGTGGCCGGGTAGGGCCCGCCGTGGTGCTGGGCGGGGGCGACGGCGACGCCGGTGGGCCAGCCGTTGACCAGGACGCGCCCGGCCACGGCGGTGAGCCGGCCGAGGAGGGCTGCCGCAGGGCCGTCGCCCGCCTCGGCCTCCCGCTCGGACAGGTGGACCGTCGCGGTGAGGTTGCCGGGGAGGCGGTCGAGCACGGCGTCCCGTTCGGCCTCGCCGCCGTACCGCACGACCACGGTGAGCGGTCCGAAGCACTCCTCCAGCAGCAGGTCGCCCGCGCCCTCGGCGGCCAGGTCGGCGGCCTGGACGGTGAGGAAGCCGGGGCGTACGGACAGCTCGCCGGCGTCCCCGGCCTCGACGGGCGCGGTGACGCCGGGCAGTTCGGCGCGGGCGGCGGCGCCCTTGAGGAAGGAGTCGCGCATGCGGGAGTCGAGCAGGACCCCGGGGCCGGCGGCGGACGCGGCCGAGGTGAGCGCCTCGACCAGGCGGTCGCCGTCGGGACCCGAGGGGGTGAGCACGAGGCCGGGCTTGGTGCAGAACTGCCCGTTGCCCAGGGTGAAGGACGCGGCGAGCCCGGTGCCGATCCGCTCGGCCCGCTCGGCCGCGGCGGCCGGGGTGACGACGACCGGGTTGAGGCTGCCGAGCTCACCGTAGAAGGGGATGGGACGGGGCCTGGCTGCGGCGGCGTCGTACAGCGCGCGCCCGCCGGGGATGGAGCCGGTGAACCCGGCGGCGGCCACCAGGGGGTGCCGCACGAGCTCGACGCCGGCCTGGAAGCCGTGCACGAGGACGACCGTGTCCGCGGGCAGCCCGGCCTCCTCCGCGGCCCTGCGCAGCAGGCCGGCGCACAGCTCGGAGGTCGCCGGGTGGTCGGGGTGGGCCTTGACGACCACCGGGCAGCCGGCGGCCAGCGCGCTGGCGGTGTCGCCGCCGGGGACGGAGAAGGCGAGCGGGAAGTTGCTGGCCGAGTAGACGGCGACGACGCCGAGCGGGATCTTGTAGCGCCGCAGGTCGGGCCGGGGAATGGGCTTGGCGTCCGGGTCGGCGTGGTCGATGGTCACGTCGAGGAAGGCGCCCTCGTCCACGACGTCGGCGAAGGCCCGCAGCTGGAAGGCGGTGCGGGCCAGTTCCCCGGTCAGCCGGGGCGTCCCGAGCGCGGTCTCGGCGTCGGCGACGGCCACGACGTCCGCGGCCGCCTCCTCCAGCAGCCCGGCGGCGCCGCGCAGCAGCCGGGAGCGTACGCTGCGCTCGGCGAGGGCCGGGAGCGCGGCGGCGGCGGCGCGGACGGCGTCGTCGACCTGCTCGGCCGTGGCCTCGACGGCGACCCGCTCACGCGGCTTCCCGGTCCGCGGGTCGACGCTCCAGACTGGTTCTGCCACCGTGAAACCTCCATAAAGCGACATCGTCACAGCTCATCGAGATGCGTCGTTCTATATACTGAACAGCGTCCTCAGATGTGAATCTCCGTCGGGAGCCTACGTCCGCGCCTCCCGGCCGAACAAGAGGGGGTCCCCGCGATGGCGGCTGCCGAAGGAGCCGGTTCCCAGGTCAAGTCCGCGGTCCGCACGGTGGAACTGCTGGAGTTCTTCGCCGGCAGCCCGGGCATGCACAGCCTGGCGGCGGTCCAGGAGGCGGTCGGCTACCCCAAGTCCAGCCTCTACATGCTGCTGCGCACCCTCGTCGAGCTCGGCTGGATCGAGACGGACGCGACCGGAACGCGGTACGGGATCGGCGTGCGCGCGCTGCTGGTGGGCACCTCGTACATCGACGGGGACGAGGTGGTGGCCGCCGCCCGGCCCACCCTGGACCGGCTCTCGGACGACACCAGCGAGACCATCCACCTGGCCCGGCTCGACGGCACCAGCGTGGTCTACCTGGCCACCCGGCAGTCCCAGCACTACCTGCGGCCCTTCACCCGGGTCGGCCGCCGGCTGCCCGCCCACTCGACCTCGCTGGGCAAGGCGATCCTGGCCACGTACAGCGACGAGCAGGTGCGCACGATGCTGCCGCAGACGCTGGAGCCGCTCACCGAGCACACCCACACCGACCGCGAGAAGCTCATCGAGGAGCTGGACCGGATCCGCGAGCAGGGCTACGCGGTGGACCGCGAGGAGAACACCGTGGGGCTGCGCTGCTTCGGCATCGCGATCCCGTACCGCACGCCGGCCCGCGACGCGGTGAGCTGCTCGGTGCCGGTGGCCCGGCTCACGCCCGGCCACGAGCAGATGATCAAGGACGCGCTCTTCGACGCCCGCGACCGGCTGCTGCTGGCGACCCGCCGCCTGTGACCGCGAGCCGCGTGCCGTACTCCGGACTCCGACTCCGTACTCGGTACTCGGTGCTCCGTACTTTCCGTACTCCGTACTTTCCGTACTCCGTCCGACTCTGCCAGGGGGCGACATGAGCACGCGTGACACCGGCGCCGAGCCCGGGGCGTTCGCCCGCAGGGCGACCGCCTTCGGGGGCCGGGCCGCCGCCTACGCCGAGCACCGGCCCGACTACCCCGCGGCCGCGGTGCGGTGGCTGCTGGAGCCGGTGGCCGGCGCGGCCGAGCCGGGCGCGCTGCACGTGCTGGACCTCGGGGCCGGAACGGGAAAGCTCGGCGCGGGCGTGCTCGCGCTCGGCCACCGGGTCACGGCGGTGGAGCCGGACGCGCGGATGCTGGCCGAGCTGGGCCGGCGGGTGCCCGGGGCGACCGCGCTGGCCGGCAGCGCGGAGGACATACCGCTGCCGGACGGCTCGGTGGACGCCGTGGTGGTGGGCCAGGCGTTCCACTGGTTCGACCAGGACCGGGCGCTGCCCGAGATCGCCCGGGTGCTGCGGCCGGGCGGGGCGCTGGGCGCGCTGTGGAACACCGACGACGACCGGGTGGAATGGACGGCCGGCCTCGGCCGGGTCGCCGCGAGCCTGGTCTCCTTCGTCGACTGGCCGCAGGACCGCGTCATCCGGGCGCATCCGGCCTACTCCCCCGTGGAGCACGCCGACTTCGCGCACCGCCGGCGGCACACCGTCGACTCGCTGGTCGCCACCGTGGCCACCCACTCCCGCGTACTCCTGCTCGAACCGGCCGAGCGCGAGCGGCGGCTGGCGGCGGTGCGCGACTACCTGCGCTCGCGGCCCGAGACCTCCGGCGGCGCCTTCGATCTGGAGATCGTCACGCGGGCGCAGCGCTGCGTGCGCCGTACCTGACGGTTCCTCAAGCGCTTGGCGCGTCTGCGTCACCTGCGGCTTCGTCCGGCCCCTTCTTCCGCCGTGGAATCGGTGATTCCCGACCTCTGCCCACGACTCGCACGCGCTGCTACGCTCTCGCCGCGCCGTGGCGGGGAGGTCCGGGCAGGAAGAGGTGACCGTGTCCACTTCGGTCGAAGCCGGGGGCGCCGACGCCGTCGAGGCCGCCGGCAGCGCCGTGGTCGACGGCGCTGAACACACAGTCCACGACGTGCCCCGGGCGGGCGGCCCGCCCGCCGTACCGGAGCTGTCGCAGGACGCCGCCGCGCAGTTCCACTGCTTCTTCGAGCGGCATTACGCGGAACTCGCCCGTCTCGCCCACCTGCTGACCGGCGAGGTGGACGCGGCCGACGACCTCGCCGCCGACGCGCTGGTGGCGCTGTGGCGGCGCTGGGACCGGGTGCGGGACGCCGAGCATCCGGCGGCGTACGCCCGCGGGGTCGTGGCCAACCTGGCCCGCTCGCGCATCCGCAGCGCCGTGCGGGAGCGCCGGCGGATCGCGATCTTCTGGTCGCAGCGCCCCGAGCGGGTCGAGGGGCCGGACGTGCCCGCCGTCCTCGACCTGCGCCAGGCGCTGCAGCGGCTGCCGTTCCGCAAACGGGCGTGCGTGGTGCTGCGGCACGCGTTCGACCTGTCGGAGCGGGACACGGCCGAGGCGCTGGGCATCTCGGTCGGTACCGTCAAGAGCCAGACCTCGCGCGGTGTCGCGGAGTTGGAGCGGCTGCTGGCCCCGCACCCCGAGGCGGCGCCCGGTGACCGGGTGGCGGACGAGTGCCGGATGCGGGACGCGGTACGGTCGCCGGTGGGCCGGGGGACGGCCGCGGGACCCGCGCGGGAGCCGGTGCACGAGGCCGGTCCGCCGTCCGCCGCCAGGCCGCGGACGCTGCTGAGGACGCGAGGTACGGCGATGGGCGCCACGGCTCGTCCGCGGACGGGACGGGGACTGTGATGTCCGAGCTGCCGGAGCGGCTGCGGGCCGCGGCAGACGCGCACCACCCCGACCGGGAGCGGATGCTGGCCCGGGTGGAACGCGGGATGGACCCGCCCGGCGCCGGCGCGCGGCCCGGCCGGGCGGAGCGGTCGCCGGCGCCCTGGGGCCGGGTGGTCGCGGTGACCGCGGCGGTGGCGGGGGCGATCGGCCTGGGCGGGCTCGCGGTGGGCGCGGCCGGCGGCGCCGGCGGGACCGGCGGCGCGGACACCCCCGGGTGGACGGTGACGACGTCGGGCGACGCGACCGTGACGCCGCCGCCCGCCGTGTCGGGCACCTCGGGCTCCGCCGCCGCGCACCCCAGGGCAGGCTCGACCGGCACCTCCCTTCCGCCGACCGGTCTGCCCCCGCACTCGCCGCACAGCCCTTCCGCGGCCGTCACGACGCCCGCCGGGCACGCGACCGGCACCGGCTCCGGCTACGCGCCCGGCGCGTCCGGCGCCGGGAGCGCCGCACCGCCGCCGTCCGCCGGGTCCGGCACCGGGATGACGGCGACCGGCAAGGTCGACTCCGGCAGCAACGCCTACTGGACGCAGAGCGACATCACGGTCACCGTCAGCAGCCCGCTCACGTCGCTCACCGTGGAGCTGCGGGTGGCGGCCGGCGGCGGGGTGGCGAGCACCGGGCAGTGGAGCACGATGAGCGCGCAGGACCTCACGGCGTCGACGAGCACCGAAGGCGGCTACCTCGTCTACCGGTGGGTGCTGGACGCCGGCCGCACCGTGCAGCCGGGTACGTACACCTTCGCCGGGCAGTTCCAGCACGATCCCGGCAACCGGGACGCGAGCGGCGACCACTACGGGGTGACGGCCGACGGACCGGGCGGTCCGGTGGCCGCCGGCGGAGGATTCTGAGCCGGATTCCCCCTATCGGGAACGGTTCGGACACTTTGCCGTGAATCACCGTTTTTCCGCCGGTTCGTGCCGCGGGTCTGGACCCGGCCGGTCATCGCCCGGAAATATTCGCGTCACCACGGCAACCTCCTCCGTCCCGGTGGCGACTTGAGTGTGCATCCGGCTCCTTGTTCACCGCCGGAATGGTTCCGGGGCGCGGCGGTACCCCCATGATCGCCGCGCCCCGGCATGCGGTGCGCTTGCCGCGGATCCCCCGGCCACGCGCTCACCGCAGTGCCGCGCGCACCTGGGCGAGATCGGCGTCGGAGGCCAACCCGGCGTGGTAGAGCCGCAGTTCGGTCGCACCGAGGGCGGCCGCGTGCGCCGCGTCCCCCGCGAGCGAGCCGGGGCTGCCGCCCATGCCGGCCACGACCGTGAAGTTCGCGGCGACGACGGTGTGTTCGCGCGCGTGCGCCGCGACCGGCCCGAGCACCGCCTCGCGCGCGGCCGGCCCTCCGGTGCACGGCAGCACCAGTCCGTCGACATGGCCGAGGACGTGCTCCGGGTCCACCCCGGCGTTGGCTCCGCAGTGGTACGGGACGGGGTCGGCGTGCATCAGCACCTGGAAGCCGTCCGGCGCGGCCGCCCTGACGGCCGCGACCACACGCTCCTGCAGCGATCGGGCCGTCGCGGCACGGAAGTCCAGGGTGAGCGCGGCGGCCTCCTCGCCCAGCAGCTTCCCGATGCCGGCCACCCCCCCGGCCGCGCCCTCGGCGCCGCCGGCCCACACCGGTTCCAGGGCGCGGCGGACGGCCGCGGCCAGGTCGTCCGGGTCGGCGCCGAGCCCGGCGTACCCGTCCCGGCAGTGCGGGCAGAAGCACAGCGACATCAGGTAGGCGGCCGCGTCGCCGAGCGGGACCCCGCCGGTCTTGTCGTGGGCGTGCAGGTGGGCCAGGCCGTACCAGCCCAGCGACTCCAGCTCGGTACCGCGCGCGCCGGGGCGTACCGCGGCCTCGGCGGCCAGGTCGGCCAGGTAGGCGCGTACGGCGGGCCGGGCGACGCAGGGCGCCCACGGATAGCGGTCGCCGTAGGCGTTGACGACGCTGGTGTCCGGATGCTCCGCGCCCATGCGGGAGTTGTGGGCCAGCACGACCCAGCTGTGGACCTCCAGACCCGCCTCCTGGAGGGCCGCGGCGGCCGTGCCGTACGCGTCGGCGCCGGGGTCGGCGCCGGTCCACCCGCCGGCCGGGTGAGGCCGAAGCTCGCGGCCGGCCCAGCGCCGCTCGTCCACCGGGTAGTGGACGGCGGCGTACTCGGCGGTGACGACCCGGTGGCGCGGGTGACGGGGGGTCAGGGCCCGGGTGGAGTGGTAGGCGGAGGCGAGGGTGACCTGCTGGACGCCGAGAGCGGCGACGCGCTCCGCGGCGGCGGGGTCGCCCAGGACGTCCCAGGGGTAGAGGAAGGCGGAGGTCTTCACGGCGGTCTGCCTCCTGGTCAGCGGTCGGCGAGCAGGGCGGTGCCGCGCTCGATCAGCGCGGCGAGTTCCGCGACGTGCGCCGCGGACGGCTCCGACAGCGGCGGCCGGACCTCGCCCACGTCCAGGCCGCGCAGCCGCACGCCTGCCTTGACCAGCGAGACCGCGTAACCGCGGCCTTTGTTGCGGAGGTTGACCAGGGGGCGGTAGAAGCCGTCGAGCAGGCGGTTCACGGTGGCGTCGTCGCCCGTGGTGAGTGCCGTGTGGAAGGCGAGGGCGATCTCCGGCGAGAAGGCGTACACCGCCGAGGAGTAGAGGGTGACGCCGATGCCGCGGTAGGCCAGGCCGGTGAGTTCGGCGGTGGGCAGGCCGTTGAAGTAACGGAAGCCGCGGCCCTCGGGGCCGGGCAGTTCCGTGCGGACCGCGCTGATGATGCGCTGCATCAGGTCGAGGTCGCCCACGCCGTCCTTCAGGCCGACGACCGAGGGGTTCGCGGCCAGTTCCACCACCGTCTCGGGGGTGAGGACGGCGTTGTCGCGCTGGTAGACGATGACCGGCAGCGAGGTCCCGGCGGCCAGCGCGGTGTAGTGGCGCAGCAGGCCCGCCTGGTCGGGCACGACGAGGTAGGGCGGCATGGCCAGCAGGCCGTCCGCGCCGGCGTCCTCGGCCGCCTTCGCGTACTGCAGTGCCACGGCGGTGCCGTAGCCGGCCCCGGCGACGACCGGGACGCGGCCGTCGGCCGCCTCGACCGCGGCGGCCACGCAGGCGCCGAACTCCTCGCGGGTCAGCGCGTGGAACTCACCCGTGCCGCAGCAGGCGAAGACGGCCCCGGCGCCCTTGTCCACTCCCGCCCGCACATGGTCGCGGAAGGCACCGAGGTCGAGGCCGCCGTCCGGGCCGAAGGCCGTGACCGGGAAGAACAGCAGGCCGCCGAGGCGCTCGGCGAGCGCGGGTGAGGTCATCGGGGTTCCCCTCAGAGCCAGGGCGCGATGTGCGCTCATGTGATTCATGTCCATATTCGTGAACGCTGCCACGCTAGGGGAGACGCGCCGGGGGGTCAAGCTGTCCGGAAACGGGCGGGCGCGGCAAGCGATCCGGACCCGTCCACGTACGTGAACGCATCCGCTCCTATACTCGGCTCGGCCATCGCCCGCGTCCGGCCGCGGCGGACCGCCTCCACCTTCGGGCCCAGCCCGGCCGGTGAGACCGAGGAGACCTGACATGCCCGCTCCCCGTACCGTCCTGCTCACCGGCGCAGCCGGCGGGCTGGGCACCCTAATGCGCGGCCTGCTCCCGTCGTACGGCTACGACCTGCGGCTGCTGGACCTGCGGCCGATCGAGGGCGAGCCGGACGCCGTGGTCGCGGACCTCGCCGACAAGGAGGCCCTGCGGGCGGCGGTACGCGGGGTCGACGCGATCCTGCACCTCGCCGGGATCTCGCTGGAGTCCACCTTCGACAAGATCCTGCGGGCCAACATCGAGGGCACCTACAACCTCTACGAGGCCGCGCGCGAGGAAGGCGTGAACCGCGTGGTGTTCGCGTCCAGCAACCACACGGTGGGCTGGACGCCGACGCCGCGCGAGGGCGACCCGCTCCTCCCGGTCACCGCCCCGCGCCGGCCCGACACCTTCTACGGCCTGTCCAAGTGCTTCGGCGAGGACCTGGCGCAGCTCTACGCCGACCGGCACGGCATCGACACCGTCTCGGTGCGCATCGGCTCCTGCTTCCCCGAGCCCACCACGGTCCGGATGCTGTCGGTGTGGCTCTCCCCCGCCGACGGCGCCCGTCTCTTCCACGCCGCTCTCACCGCCCCGGTCCGCGGCCACACCGTCGTCTACGGCTCCTCCGCCAACACCCGCCTGTGGTGGGACCTCGGCCCGGCCCGCGCCCTCGGCTACACCCCGCAGGACGACTCCGAGCCCTTCGCCGGGAAACTGATCGCCGAACAGGGCGAGCTCGACCGCTCCGACCCGGCCCAGGCGCACTTCGGCGGGGCGTTCGTCGTCGACCCGCCGATCTGGCCGCACTGAGGCGCGGCGGGCCGGGCGGTCCAGGGCCGGGGCCGCACGGGGCCGTCCAGGGCCGTGTCACGGGCGCGGGCCGGAGCCCGGCGAGGCGCGTTGCGGGCGCGGCCCGAGCCCGGCGAGGCGTCACGGGCGCGGGCCGGATGCCGCACCGCCACGGTCCGGTCCGCCCGGAGGTGCCAGACTCGTCCCGAGGGGCGCCGGCGGTACGCGCGGCGGGACAGGAGGCGGGACGTGGCGGGCGGACGGCGGCTGGTGGTGCGGCGGGTCACCGGCACGGGCACCCCGCGGGGAGCCGTGCTCCTGCTCCACGGAGGGGCCGAGTACGGGATGCGGCGGCCCTCGCGGCTCAGCGGGCCGTCGTGGCGCATGCGGCCGTTCGTGCGGGCACTGGCGCGGGAGCCGGACGGCGGCGGCCTGGTGCCGGCAGAAGCGGGCGGCGGCGGCCTGGTGCTGGCCGAGGCGCGGTACCGCCACCGCGGCTGGAACGGCGAGCGCGCCGACGCTGCCAGGGACGCCGAGGAGGCGCTGGCTGAGCTCGACACGTTTAGCGGCGGCGTCCCCGTCGTCCTCGTGGGCCACTCCATGGGCGGCAGGGCCGCCCTGCGCGTGGCCGGCCACGAGCGGGTGACCGGCGTGGTCGCGCTGGCCCCGTGGTGTCCGCCCGGCGAGCCCGTCGCCCAACTGGCCGGCCGCCGCCTGGTGTTCGCCCACGCCCGGGCCGACCGCGTGACCGCCCCCGAGGAGTCCTTGCGGATGGCCGTCGCGGCGCGGGCCGCGGGCGCCGGGGTGTGCCGCTACCTGCTGCCCGGCGGCGACCACACGATGCTCAGGTACGCGGCCGTGTGGCACTCCCTGACCGCCCGGGCCGCCTGCGCCCTGCTCGGCCTGGCCCCGCTGCCGGCCGAGGCGGCGGCCGCCTTCGCCCTGCCGGCCGCGTCCCCCGGGGGCCTGGAACTTCGGGCACCCGGCGCCGCGAACACGATGTGACGCCCTGTGACCGGACCGCCGCGTCGGCCCGGACGGCGGGCCCGGCCGCTCACCGCGGGTAATGGAACCGCAAAGCGCGGCCGGTCGTTAGCGGGGCATGACCGCAATGACGCCTGGCTCGAATGTGCCGCTGACCGTGCCCCGGGTGACGGTGGAAGTCGCCGCTCCGGTGCGGCTGGACGTCTCGGGCCTGCTCCTGGCCGCCGATGGCAAGGTGCGCTCCGACGACGACTTCGTGTTCTACAACCAGCCGCAGGGGCCCGGGGTGACGTACCGGGCCGGGGGCGGCTCGGCCCCCGACGCGATCACGGTGGACACCGCCGCCGTGCCGGCCGCCATCGAGAAGATCGTGGTGACGGCCAGCATCGACGGGGGCGGCGCCTTCGCCGGGCGGACGCCGACCGCCACCGTGCGCGGCGCCGACGACGGCTCGGTGGTGGCCACCTTCTCGCCCACCGGCCTCGGTCCGGAGACCGCCCTGATCGTGGTGGAGGTCTACCGCAGGGGCGGCGCCTGGAAGGTGCGCGCGGTCGGGCAGGGGTACGCCGACGGGCTGGCGGGCATCGCCACCGACTTCGGGGTGTCCGTGGAGGAGCCGGCCGCGCCCGCCGCGCCGCAGGCCCCGGCGCCGGCCGTCGTCTCCCCGCCCGCGCCGCCGAGTGCCCCGCCGGCCTCCGCGCCGCCGCCGAGCGGGCCGGCCGCCACGCACCTCCCGCCGCCCCCGGCCGCGGCGCCACCCGCTGCCCCGCCGGCGCCCGCGCCCGCCGCGGCGCCCGGCCGGATCAACCTCGACAAGGGCCGGGTCAACCTGCGCAAGAACGAGACGGTCTCCCTGGTCAAGGGGGGCAAGCCGCTGCTGTCCTCGGTCCGGATGGGCCTGGGCTGGGAGCCTGCGTACGGCGGCAGGGCCATCGACCTGGACGCCTCGGTCATCGCCTACGGCCCCCAGCGCAACCACGTGGCGACCTGCTACTTCGGCAAGCTGATGGTCCTGAACGGCGCGATCCAGCACTCCGGGGACAACCTGACCGGCCAGGGCTCGGGCGACGACGAGGCGATCACCGTCCACCTCGGCGGCCTGCCCGCCGACGTGACCGGCCTGATCTTCACCGTGAACTCCTACTCCGGGCAGAAGTTCAACCACGTGGCGAAGGCGTACTGCCGCCTGCTGGACGCCGCGAGCGGCGAGGAGCTGGTCCGCTTCGACCTGACCAACAGCGAGGCGCGCACCGGCGTGATGATGGCCAAGCTGATCAAGCAGTACTCGGGCGAGTGGGAGATGACCGCCCTCGGCCAGTTCGTCGACTCACGCACCGCGAAGGGCATGGTGAAGCCGGGCGCCGCGGCGCTGTGAGCGCGAGTACGGCGAGGGGCGCGGCGGGCGCAGGGGCGCGAGGAGCGCGACGGCCACCTGCGGTGGCGGCCCGTGCTCAGGAGCCGCCGGCCGCCGCCGTCCCGCGAGCCGGGACCGCCTCCCGTCCCGGAGCGCTCCGGGACGGGAGAGGTCCGGCGGCACAGCGGGCCGCCCGGGTCGGCGGTGTCCCAGGCGGGGCGCCAGGTGAGAGGGGCCGCGTCCCGGATCGCGGACGGCCGGGGATCCGTCCGGGTCCGTCCGGGAAACCCAGGAACGCGGCGCCCGTCCGCGGACCCGCTCCTGCCGGGCCGGTTAGAGGGCCGGGGCAGAGGACCGAGGTCAGAGGGCCGAGACCGGAAGTCCGGAATCGGAGGACCGGAATCGGCGGACCGAGGTCAGAGGGCCGAGCCCTCGCGGGACCGGGCCTTGAAGGCCGCCTTACGCGCTTCCTTGGCGGCCTTGCGGTCCGGGTGGAGGCGGCCCACCGCCTCCAGGACGTCGGCGGTGGCCGGGTGCTCGACCCGCCAGGCCGCGTCGAAGAAGCCGTCGTGCCGGGCGACCAGGTCGCGGACGAGCTCGGTGAGCGGTTCCGGGTCGTCGTCGGCGGAGAGCTGGGCCGCCAGGGTGTCCACGGTCAGCCAGTAGACCATCTCGGCATCGGGCGCGGGCACGTCCGCGGCGCCGCGCTCGGCGAGCCACACCCGGGCCAGGCCGCCGAGCTGCCGGTCGTCCAGCACTTCCCGCAGCGCCGGTTCGGCCTCGGCGCCGAGCAGGGCGAGGGTCTCCTGGCAGATCAGGCGGCGGCGCGGCGCGTCCTCGTCGTCGCCGCGGCCGGCGGCCAGCAGCTCGCGGGCGGCCTCGACGGCCTCCCGCCGCTCCAGCCACAGCTCGGCCTCGGCGCGGGCGCTGTGGTCGGGGTACTCGGTGAGCGCGTCCAGCAGGTCCGCCCCCGGGCCCTCCGCCAGGTCGCCGAGTGCGGGCACGTGGGCGCCCGCGTCGCTGAGCCGCTCGCGCACCCCGTGCAGGCCGAGGGGGGTCAGCCTGACCAGCCCGTAGCGGGCGACCTCGGCCGGATCCGGGTCCGCCTGCGGCGCCGCGGGCGGCTCGGGGGCGGCATCCTCTTCCTCGATGAGCGCCTCGTCGACCGGCTGGTAGTCCAGCAGCCCGGTCGGCGCGAGCAGCCGGAAGTGGTCGTCCAGCCGCATCATCACCTCGGTGACCTCTTCGAGCACCGCGTCGCTGGGCTGCTCCATCTCGTCGGGCATGACCAGCGAGGCGGCCAGCACGGGCAGCGGCACGGCCCCGGACGGCTCGGTTGAGCCGGCGGCGCCGTCCTCCACCGCGGTCAGGGCGTAGAGGTTGGCGAGCGCGGTGTCCAGGAACTCCGCCTCCTCCTCCGGGTCCCAGTCCAGCTCGTCCAGCATCAGCCGGTCACCGTCGTCCAGCGCCCCGCGCAGGCTCTCGTAGTCCGGCGAGGCGGCCTCGGCCAGCGCGGACTCCGCGGCGGCCAGCCAGATGTCCAGCACCTCGTAGGGGTCGCCCGACGAGATCCGCCGGTAGGCGTCGCCCGGCTCCGCCCGGCCCGCGGCCTCGCCGGGCGGCGTGGACTCCTCGGACGGCTCGTCGATCCGCAGCGCGAGCAGCCCGGTGTCGACGGCCACCGCCCACGCCTGCGCGGTGTCCGCGAGCCCTTCGTCCTCCTCGTCGGTCGGCAGCCCCAACTCCTCGGCGGCCGCCACCAGATCGGCGTCGAGCAGTTCGCCCGCCGCGTCCACCTGCCGGTACGGCTCCGCCCACCGGACCAGCCGCACGGCGCGGTCCAGCAGCGGCGCGGCGAGCGCCAGCCGCGCCAGATCGTCCGCGGGCAGCAGCCGCACCGGCGGCAGGACGAAAGGACTTGCGGGCATCGGAGGAACTCCCATTCGGCGCGAGGGATGTGAGGGGATGTCGGATCTGCGGCAGCGCGCGTCCTCGCCGGGCACGGCCCGCCCCGGGCGGCCGTCCGTCCGGGCGACACGCGTGGCTCTCAGCGTATTGCCTGCGCGCGCCGGCCCGGTCCGCCCCAGGATACGAGGACCCGCCCCGGGAGGCGGGACCCGACCGCCCCTGCCGCCGGGCGGGGGCGGGCCCTCCCCTCGGGCGGGGCCTCAGTTGTGCGCGTGCAGGACCGCGTTCAGGCCGCCCCAGGAACCCGTGCGCTGCAGGGCCTCCACCGCGCCGGTGGTGGAGTTGCGGCGGAAGAGCAGGTTGCTCGCTCCGGACAGCTCCACGGCCTTGACGATCGTGCCGTCGGGCAGGGTCACCCGGGTTCCGGCCGTCACGTACAGGCCGGCCTCGACGACGCAGTCGTCACCG
Source organism: Streptomyces sp. HPF1205 (assembly GCF_020400825.1). Lineage (GTDB taxonomy): Bacteria > Actinomycetota > Actinomycetes > Streptomycetales > Streptomycetaceae > Actinacidiphila. Next base: position 64,920 of record NZ_JAINVH010000018.1, on the reverse strand, counting down.
AGGGCGATGCCGAGGCCGGACTCGGCGCCGAGCAGGCAGCGCTCGCCGACGGAGATCACCTGGGTGCCGCCGCCGGACAGGGTGCCCATGATGGACGCGCCGCCGCCGACGTCGCTGCCGTCGCCGATGACCACGCCCTGCGAGATACGGCCCTCGACCATGGAGGTGCCCAGCGTTCCGGCGTTGAAGTTGCAGAAACCCTCGTGCATGACGGTGGTCCCGGCGGCCAGGTGCGCCCCGAGCCGGACCCGGTCGGCGTCGGCGATACGGACACCGGCCGGCGCGACGTAGTCGGTCATGCGCGGGAACTTGTCGATCCCGTGGACGGCCAGGTGCTGCCCCTCGGCGCGCACGGCGAGCCGGGCGGCTTCCAGCGAGCCGACCGGGACGGGCCCGATCGAGGTCCACGCGACGTTGGCCAGCAGCCCGAAGACGCCGTCAAGGCTGAGGCTGTTGGGCCGGGCCAGGCGGTGGCTGAGCAGGTGCAGCCGCAGGTACACGTCGTGCGTGTCGACCGGCTTCTCGTCGAGCGCGGCGATGGTGGTACGGACCGCCACGACCTCCACCCCGCGCCGCGGGTCGGGGCCGAGCGCCTTGGGGGCGGCGGCGCCCAGCGCTTCGGCCGCCTGCTCCGCGGTGAGCCGCTCGGTGCCGGCGGGGCCCGGCCGCGCGACCAGTTCGGGGGCGGGGTACCAGGTGTCGAGGACGGTGCCGTCGTCGGCGACCGTCGCGAGGCCGTAGGCGCGGGCCCCGCCGGGACGCAAGTCGTTCATGCGGTCACGCTAACCGCTGGGCCCGTCCGATGCGTACTCGGACCACCATGCGGAAGGAGGACCCGGCCGCGGCCCGCGCGGGCACGGGCGGCACGGCACGCCCGGGCGACGGCAGCGCGGAGGGCGGCCACCCATCGGGTGACCGCCCTCCGCGAACCTCACGCGAACCCCGCGCGGACCCCGCGCGTCAGACGTTGAAGCCCAGCGCCCGCAACTGCTCGCGGCCGTCGTCGGTGATCTTCTCCGGGCCCCACGGCGGCATCCAGACCCAGTTGATCCTCAGGTCGTTGACGATGCCCTCGGTGGCGGACTTGGCCTGCTCCTCGATCACGTCGGTGAGCGGGCAGGCCGCCGAGGTGAGGGTCATGTCGATGGTGGCGACATTGCTCTCGTCGATGTGCATGCCGTAGATGAGGCCCAGGTTGACCACGTCGATCCCCAGCTCGGGGTCGACCACGTCGTACAGCGCCTCCTTCAGCTCCTCCTCGGAGGCGGGCTTCGTGGTGGTGGGGGCACCACCCGGGCCGGGGCCCACCGGGGACGTCCCCTGGTGCTCGGCGTGTTCCTCGGGCGCGGTCATGCGGTCTCCTTGGTGGGGGCGCCGGACAGCGCCTGCGCGGTCGCGTCCTTCCACGCCATCCAGCTCAGCAGCGCGCACTTCACACGCGCCGGGTACTTCGAGACGCCGGCGAACGCCACCGCGTCCTCCAGCAGCTCCTCCATCGCGTCGTCGGGCTCGACCTGGCCCTTGGACTGCATCAGCTCCAGGAAGGTCTCCTGGATCCTGCGGGCCTCGCCCAGTTCCTTGCCGACGAGCAGGTCGTTGAGCATCGAGGCGCTGGCCTGGCTGATGGAACAGCCCTGCCCCTCGTAGGAGACGTCGCCGATGACGCTGCCGTCCATCCGCACCCGCAGGGTGATCTCGTCCCCGCAGGTCGGATTGACGTGGTGCACCTCGGCCTGGCCGTCCCGCAGGCCGCGCCCGTGGGGGTGCTTGTAGTGGTCCAGGATCACGTCCTGGTACATCGAGTCGAGCTTCACAGCAGCACCACCATCAGCCGAAGAAGTTGCGTACCTGCTCCAGGCCCTCGACCAGGGCGTCGACCTCGGCCGGGGTGGAGTACAGATAGAACGACGCTCGCGTGGTCGCGGGAATTCCGTACCGCAGGCAGACCGGCCGCGCGCAGTGGTGGCCGACCCGCACCGCGATGCCCTGCTCGTCGAGCACCTGCCCCACGTCGTGCGGGTGGATGTCGCCGAGGGTGAAGGAGATGGCGGCGCCGCGGTCCTCGCCGGTGACCGGGCCGACGATCCGCAGGTCCGGGACCTCCCGCAGCCGGCTCAGCGCGTACTCGGTGATCGCGTGCTCATGGGCGGCGATCTTGTCCATGCCGATCGCGGTGAGGTAGTCCACCGCGACGCCCAGCCCGATGGCCTGGGCGATCGGCGGGGTGCCGGCCTCGAACTTGTGCGGCGCGGGCGCGTACGTGGACGAGTGCATCGAGACGGTCTCGATCATCTCGCCGCCGCCGAGGAACGGCGGCAGGTCCTCCAGCAGCTCCTGGCGGCCCCACAGCACGCCGATGCCGGTCGGGCCGAGCATCTTGTGGCCGGTGAAGGCCACGAAGTCCGCGCCGAGCGCCTGCACGTCCAACGCCATGTGCGGGGCGGCCTGCGAGGCGTCGATCAGCACCAGCGCGCCGACGTCCTGGGCGCGGCGCACGATGGCCTCGACCGGGTTGAGGGTGCCGAGGATGTTGGAGACCAGCACGAAGGAGACGATCTTCGTCTTCTCGGTGATGACCTGCTCGATCCCGGACAGGTCGAGCCGGCCGTCGTCGGTCAGGCCGAACCACTTCAGCTTCGCGCCCGTGCGCTGCGACAGCAGCTGCCAGGGCACGATGTTGGAGTGGTGCTCCATCTCGGTGATGACGATCTCGGTGTCCTGGTCCACCCGGTAGGGCTCGTCGGCCCAGCCGAGCATGTTCGCCACGAGGTTCAGCGACTCCGAGGCGTTCTTGGTGAAGATCACCTCGTCGCGGCTGGGCGCGTTGATGAACGCGGCGATCTTGTCGCGCGCGCCCTCGTACGCCGCCGTGGCCTCCTCGGCGAGGGTGTGCACACCGCGGTGGACGTTGGAGTTGTGCCGCTCGTAGTAGGCGGCCAGGGCGTCCAGGACCTGGCGCGGCTTCTGCGAGGTCGCCGCGTTGTCCAGGTAGACCAGCTTCCGGTCGTCGTGGACCAGGCGATCCAGTACGGGGAAGTCCTTGCGGATCGCCTCGGTGTCGAGGAGGCCGGGCAGTAGCCGGCCGGTCGGCGAAGTGGCTGTCACGCGGATGCACCCTTCACATAGGACTCGTAGCCCTCCTCCTCCAGCTTGTCCGCGAGCTCGGCGCCGCCGGACTCGGCGATCCGGCCGTTCGCGAACACGTGCACGAAGTCGGGCTTGATGTAGCGCAGGATGCGCGTGTAGTGCGTGATCAGCAGGGTGCCGACCTCGCCGGTGTCGCGGACCCGGTTGACGCCCTCGGAGACGATCCGCAGGGCGTCCACGTCGAGGCCGGAGTCGGTCTCGTCGAGGATCGCCACCTTCGGCTTGAGCAGTTCGAGCTGGAGGATCTCGTGGCGCTTCTTCTCGCCGCCGGAGAAGCCCTCGTTGACGTTGCGCTCGGCGAAGGCGGGGTCCATCTGGAGCCGCTCCATGGTCTCCTTGACCTCCTTCACCCAGGTGCGCAGCTTCGGCGCCTCGCCGCGGATGGCGGTGGCCGAGGTGCGCAGGAAGTTGGAGACCGAGACACCGGGCACCTCGACCGGGTACTGCATGGCCAGGAACAGCCCGGCCCTGGCCCGCTCGTCGACGGACATGGCCAGCACGTCCTCGCCGTCGAGGGTGACGGTGCCGCCGGTGACGGTGTACTTGGGGTGACCGGCCAGCGAGTACGCCAGGGTGGACTTGCCGGAGCCGTTGGGGCCCATGATGGCGTGGGTCTCGCCCTGCCGGACGGTCAGGTCGACGCCGCGCAGGATCTCGCGGGGTCCGTTCTCGGCATCGACGGAGACGCGCAGGTCGTTGATTTCAAGGGTGGCCATGGGTGACTCAGGACTCCTGGGTGACGGAGACGAGCACGTCGTCCCCAACGATCTTGACGGGGTACACGGGGACCGGCCGCGTGGCGGGCAGCCCGGACGGCTTGCCGGTGCGCAGGTCGAAGGTGGAGCCGTGCAGCCAGCACTCGATCTGGCAGTCCTCCACCTCGCCCTCGGACAGCGAGACGTTGGCGTGCGAGCAGACGTCGTGGATGGCGAACACCTCGCCGTCGGTGCGCACCACGGACACCGGCACGCCGCCCAGTTCGACCCGGTGCGGCGTGTCCTCCTCCAGCTCGCTCAGCGCGCAGGCCCGGACGAAGCCGGTGGCTTCTGTCATGCGACGGACGCCTCCAGTTCCTCGTCGATCTTCGCCATCAGCCGCTCCTCGACATCGGCCAGGCCGATCTGCTGGACCAGCTCGCCGAAGAAGCCGCGGACCACCAGGCGCCGGGCCTCGTCGGCCCGGATGCCGCGGCTCATCAGGTAGAAGAGCTGCTCGTCCTCGAACCGGCCGGTGGCGGAGGCGTGCCCGGCGCCGACGATCTCGCCGGTCTCGATCTCCAGGTTGGGCACCGAGTCGACCCGGGCGCCGTCGGTCAGGACGAGGTTCCGGTTGAGCTCGTAGGTGTCGGTGCCCTCGGCGGCCGCCCTGATGAGGACGTCGCCGATCCAGACCGCGTGCGCGTCCCTGCCCTGCAGCGCGCCCTTGTACGCCACGTTGGACCGGCAGTGCGGCGTGTCGTGGTCGATGAACAGGCGGTGCTCCTGGTGCTGGCCCTGGTCGGTGAAGTACAGGCCGAACAGCTCGGCCTCGCCGCCGGGACCGTCGTAGACCACCCGCGGGTGCAGCCGGACCAGGTCGCCGCCGAAGGTGACCACCACCGACTTGAACGTGGCGTCCCGGCCCACCAGGGCGGTGTGCTGGGCGACGTGCACGGCGGTGTCGTCCCAGTCCTGGACGGACACCACGGTCAGCTTGGCGCCCTCGCCGACCAGGAACTCGACGTTGGCCGCGAGGGTGGCGTCGCCGGTGTGGTCGATGACGACCACGGCCTCGGCGAAGGCGCCGACCTCGACCACCTGGTGGGCGAAGACCGTGCCGCCCTCGCCGTGCACGCCGATCCGTACCGGCTCGGTGAGCACCGCCTCCTTGGGGACGGTCACCACCGAGGCCTTCTCGAACGCGCTGAACGCCTGGGCGGCCACCCGGTCCACGGGCTTGCCGGCCCGGCCGACCCGGGGGTCGGTGCGGTCGACGGTGTGGGTGGTGACGCCGTCGGGGGCGGTGACCTCGACCCGGACCGAACCGGTGGCCTCGGCGGTGCCGTCGTGCAGACCGCGCAGCCGCTCCAGCGGGGTGAAGCGCCACTCCTCCTCGCGGCCGTGCGGCACGGGGAAGTCCGCCACGTCGTAGGACGGGGCCGCGCTGACCCGGGCGTCGGCCGGCTGGCCCACCACCGGTTCGCGCTCGCCCACCGTGATGGCACCGTCCGTGGTGCTGCCCGCAGGGGTGTACTCAGCCATGGCTTGTCGAACTGCTCGCTTTCTGCCTTATCGGTGCTCGCTCGCCCTTGTCGGTGCTCGCTCGCAAGGGTTGCCGTCGGACGGGGGAAGGCCGGTGGGGGTCAGCCCACCGACCCTTCCATCTGCAGCTCGATCAGCCGGTTCAGCTCCAGCGCGTACTCCATGGGGAGCTCCTTGGCGATCGGCTCGACGAAGCCGCGCACGATCATCGCCATGGCCTCGAACTCGGTCATGCCGCGGCTCATCAGGTAGAAGAGCTGGTCCTCCGAGACCTTCGAGACGGTCGCCTCGTGACCCATCGACACGTCGTCCTCGCGCACGTCCACGTACGGGTACGTGTCGGAGCGGGAGACCGTGTCGACCAGCAGCGCGTCGCACAGCACGTTGGACTTCGAGCCCTGCGCGCCCTCGCCGATCTCGATCAGGCCGCGGTACGAGGTGCGGCCGCCGCCGCGCGCCACCGACTTGGAGACGATGTTGGACGACGTGTTCGGCGCCATGTGGACCATCTTGGCGCCCGCGTCCTGGTGCTGGCCCTCGCCGGCGAACGCGATGGACAGCGTCTCGCCCTTGGCGTGCTCGCCCATCAGGTAGACGGCCGGGTACTTCATCGTGACCTTGGAGCCGATGTTGCCGTCGATCCACTCCATGGTCGCGCCCTCGTACGCCACGGCGCGCTTGGTGACCAGGTTGTAGACGTTGTTCGACCAGTTCTGGATCGTCGTGTAGCGGCAGCGGCCGCCCTTCTTGACGATGATCTCGACCACGGCGGAGTGCAGCGAGTCCGACTTGTAGATCGGCGCGGTGCAGCCCTCGACGTAGTGGACGTAGGCGTCCTCGTCCACGATGATCAGGGTCCGCTCGAACTGGCCCATGTTCTCCGTGTTGATCCGGAAGTACGCCTGCAGCGGGATGTCCACGTGCACGCCCTTGGGGACGTAGATGAACGATCCGCCGGACCACACCGCGGTGTTCAGCGACGCGAACTTGTTGTCGCCGGCCGGGATGACGGTGCCGAAGTACTCCTGGAACAGCTCGGGGTGCTGCTTGAGGGCGGTGTCGGTGTCCAGGAAGATGACGCCCTGGGCCTCCAGGTCCTCGCGGATCTGGTGGTAGACGACCTCGGACTCGTACTGCGCGGCGACACCGGCGACCAGGCGCTGCTTCTCGGCCTCCGGGATGCCCAGCTTGTCGTAGGTGTTCTTGATGTCCTCCGGCAGGTCCTCCCAGCTCTCGGCCTGCTTCTCGGTGGACCGCACGAAGTACTTGATGTTGTCGAAGTCGATGCCGGTCAGGTCGGAGCCCCAGGTCGGCATGGGCTTCTTGGCGAACAGCCGCAGGCCCTTGAGCCGCAGCTTCAGCATCCACTCCGGCTCCGCCTTCTTCGCGGAGATGTCGCGGACGACCTCCTCGGAAAGGCCGCGCCTGGCGGACGCGCCCGCCACGTCGGAGTCGGCCCAGCCGTATTCGTACGTGCCGATGCCTTCGAGCTCCGGGTGAGTGGTCTGCGTGGGAGCAGTCATGCGGGGTTCCTCCCGGACGTGCCGGATGTCGCTGGGCTTTCGCTGGTTTGTGTGGCGTGGCGTGCGCGCGCGGCCTTGGGCGGGGCCTGGACCGGCGGGGCCGGTGCGGGGTCCGCGGTCCGCGCGGACCCGGGGGTACCGGGCTGCGCGGGCGGCTGGTGCGAGCGGGGGACGAAGGTGGTGCACACCCCGTCGCCGTGCGCGATGGTGGCCAGCCGCTGGACGTGGGTGCCCAGCAGCGTGGAGAAGACCTCGGCCTCCGCCTCGCACAGCTGCGGGAACTGCTCGGCGGTGTGGGCCACCGGGCAGTGGTGCTGGCACAGTTGCTCCCCGGCGGGGCCCGGGGCTCCTCCCGCGCGAAGCTGCGGGGGGGCTGCGCTGGCGGTGGCAGCGTACCCGTCCGCGGACAGTGCCCGGGCGAGTGCCCTGGTGCGGTCCTCGGGGGCCGCCGCGTCGACGATCGCGCGGTACCGCTCGGCCTGGGCGGCGACCCGGGCGCGGGCGAACGCGGAGACCGCTGCCTGGCCGTCCGCGCCGCCGCCCGCGGACTGCGCGATCCAGCGCAGGGCGTCGGCGGCGAGCTGGTCGTAGGCCTGGTCGAACGCGTCCCGGCCGCAGTCGGTGAGGGCGAAGACCTTGGCCGGGCGGCCGCGGCCGCGGCTGCCGTACACCCGCTGCTCGCGGGGCTCCACCATGTTCTCGGCGACGAGCGCGTCCAGGTGGCGGCGGACGGCGGCCTGGGTCAGACCGAGCCGTTCGGCCAGGGCGGCGGCCGTCGAGGGTCCGTGGTTCAGGATGGACCGGGCGACCCGGGTGCGGGTGCGCCGCTCCCCGGTCGTCTGCTCCTGAGCCGCCCCCCGAGCGGCACCACCGACCTTTTTCACAACCTCATTGTTGCGTAATTCTCGAAGGCCGGGCAAGCCGCCCCGCCCGGGCCCGTCGTGTACTTCGTCACTTAGGGTCACCTCACCGGCGGGCACGGCCCCTGTCCTGGGCCGTTGCCGCCCGCGCCCGGCGTGCGCCGGCCCGCCCGCGGGCGCGTTCCGCCCTGCCGCCAAAAGCGTGACCGCGGCTCCTTAGACTCGTCCACATGCATGACGAACCGGCGGCGCCCGCGGTCCAGGTGACCGGTCTGGTCAAGAGGTACGGGGCCAAGACCGCGGTGCACGGCCTGGACCTGGCCGTGGCCAGGGGCGGGGTCACCGCGGTGCTCGGCCCCAACGGCGCCGGCAAGACCACCACCATCGAGGTGTGCGAGGGCTACCGCAGGCCCGACGAGGGTTCGGTGCGGGTCCTGGGCCTGGACCCGGTGACGCAGGGCGCGGCGCTGCGCCCGCGGATCGGGGTGATGCTGCAGTCCGGCGGCGTCTACCCGGGAGCGCGCGCCGAGGAGATGCTCCGGCACACCGCGGCCCTGCACGCGCACCCGGTGAGCCCGGACCTGCTCATCGAGCGGCTCGGCCTGGAGTCCTGCGGCCGCACCCCTTACCGCCGGCTGTCCGGCGGCCAGCAGCAGCGCCTCGCGCTCGCCATGGCCGTGGTCGGCCGCCCCGAGCTGGTCTTCCTCGACGAGCCCACCGCGGGCCTCGACCCGCAGGCCCGCCACGCGACCTGGGACCTGGTGCGCGAGCTGCGCGCCGACGGCATGACGGTCGTGCTGACCACGCACTTCATGGACGAGGCCGAGCAGCTCGCCGACCAGGTGGTGATCATCGACGGCGGCCGCACGATCGCGGCGGGCACCCCGGACGAGCTGTGCCGCGGCGGCGCCGAGAACACCCTGCGCTTCTCCGGCCGCCCGGGCCTCGACCTGGCCTCGCTGCTCAACGCGCTGCCCGCCGACAGCCTCGCCGCCGAGCTGACCCCCGGCATGTACCGCATCGAGGGGAAGATCAACCCGCAGCTGCTGGCCACTGTCACCTCCTGGTGCGCCCAGCACGGCGTGATGCCCGACCACCTGGCGGTGGAGCGGCGCACCCTGGAGGACGTCTTCTTGGAGCTGACCGGTAAGGAGCTGCGGGCATGACCACGGGCACGAGTACGGGCGCGGACGCCGCCATGGGCTCCGGCACGCGGGACCCCTACGCCGCCGGCTCCTTCGCCCCCGACCCCGGAGCCGCCCCGCTGCCCCGGATGATCCGCGCGCAGGCCCTGCTGGAGACCAGGATGCTGCTGCGCAACGGCGAGCAGCTCCTGCTCACGGTCGTGATCCCGGCCCTGCTGCTGGTGCTGTTCGGCACGGTGGACATCGTGGACACCGGCAAGGGCTCGTCGGTGGACTTCCTGGCCCCGGGCGTCCTGGCCCTGGCGGTGCTGTCCACCGCGTTCACCGGCCAGGCCATCGCGACCGGCTTCGAGCGGCGCTACGGCGTGCTCAAGCGGCTGGGCGCCTCCCCGCTGCCGCGCTGGGCGCTGATGACCGCCAAGACCTGCTCGGTGCTGGTCACCGAGGCGCTGCAGGTGGCGCTCCTCACGGTGATCGCCTTCGCGCTGGGCTGGTCGCCGCACGGAAACCCGGCGGCCGTGGTGCTGCTGCTCCTGCTGGGTACGGCGGCCTTCTCCGGGCTGGGGCTGCTGATGGCCGGCACGCTGAAGGCCGAGGCGACGCTGGCCGCGGCGAACCTGGTGTTCCTGCTGCTGCTGGTCGGCGGCGGGGTCCTCGTACCGCTCGACAAGTTCTCCGGCGGGGTGCAGGCGGCGCTGAAGCTGCTGCCGATCACGGCGCTGTCCGGCGGGCTGCGGGACGTGCTGCAGCACGGCGCGGGCGTGCCGTGGGGCGACCTCGGGATCCTGGCGGTGTGGGCGGTGGCCGGGCTGGCCGCGGCGGCGCGGTTCTTCCGCTGGGAGTGAGCGCGGGCGGTGAGCGGGGAACGAGCGGGCGGTACGCGGGCCGCGCGCGGCGGCGGGAGCGGCCCCGTACCCCTCGTGAAGGCGTGCACAAGGCGGCGCCTACCATGTGTGCGTGTCCAAGCTGCCCGAAATCGCGCGAAACCCGTTCGCTTTCCTCGCCGCCCGGTGGACGCCGGACGCGGTGACGGTGCGCCGGGCGGCCCTGTCGTCCGTCGTCATGTCGGTGGTCCTCATCGTGACCGGCGGCGCGGTGCGGCTGACCGGGTCGGGGCTCGGCTGCCCGACCTGGCCCACCTGTCAGGGCGACAGCATCATCGGCACCAACGCGTGGGGCGCCCACCACGCGATCGAGCTCGGCAACCGCATGCTGACCTACGTGCTGTGCGCCGCGGTCGGCTGGACGATCCTGGCGGTGCGTGCCCACCGGCCGCTGCGCCGCGGGGTCTACCGGCTGGCGTGGGCGCAGTTCTGGGTCGTGGTCGCCAACGCCGTGTGGGGCGGCGTCACGGTCCTCACCCACCTCAACCCGTACGTGGTCGCCGTCCACTTCCTGCTGTCCGCCGCGCAGATCACGGTGGCGGTGCTCACCTGGCACCGCGCGGGCGAGAGCGACGCGGCCCCGCGCCCGCTGGTCGGCAAGCCGGTGCGCCAGCTCGGGCAGGCGCTGACCGCTGCGAGCGGCGCGCTGCTCGCGGTCGGCACGCTGGTCACCGGCGCCGGGCCGCACCCGGGCGACTCGCGGGACGTGCATCGCATCGGCCTGGACTGGCGGACCGTCGCCCAGTTGCACGCCGACCTGGCGTGGATCGTGATCGCCCTGACCGGCGCCCTGTGGTTCGTCCTGCGCGCGGTGGACGCGCCCGCCGGGCCGCGCGCCCGCACCCGCGACCTGTTCCTGGTGCTGATGTCCCAGGGCGTGATCGGCTACGTCCAGTACGCCACGAAGCTGCCCGTCGGACTGGTCGAGCTGCACATGCTCGGGGCCGCCCTGATCTGGGTGGCCGTGCTGCGTCTCGTGCTGTCCTTCCGGGACCGGTCCGCGGATCCCCGCGAGCCCGCCGGCGGCACCGAGGGGCACGAACAGCTCGACGGCCGGGCCGTGAGCACCGCCGTGAGCACCGCCGTGAGCGCCCAGGGGCGCGGGGAATCGCGCGGCGGACCGCGCGAGCGACCGCAGCGGGCCGGCGGTCCGGACACGACAGCGGCTGCCCCTTCGAGCCGCTGACGACCCGCGCGCCGGGACAGGGGCCGATCTCGCCGGGGGAACCCCCGGGCGGAGCTCCGGGCGTCTCCCCGGGTACTCCCGGGCAGGCCTGCGGACGGTTGCCGCGCCCTTGGGTACTCCCGGCGGGAGACCGCTGCTCAGCGGTTGGCCGGCCCGCCGACCTGGATGCCCGCCATGCGGGACCACTCGTAGGGGCCGGTGCGCACCTTCGCCGCGAGGTCGCCGCCGAAGCCGTCGTGGACGGTGAGGCCCGCCCGCTCGACGGCGCGGCGGGCCGTCGGGTACGCGGGGGCGACCAGGTCTCCCCAGGCGCCGTCCTCGGCGACGAGGACGATGCGCGCGCCGCGCTGCCCGAGGTACTCCACGCTCGCCTCGACGGCGCCGTGCTTCTTCCCGAAGGCACCGATCTGCCGGGCGAGCCGCGCCGTGCGGCGCTCCTCGCGTGCCGCGGCCCTGGGGTTGTCTTCGCGGGTGCTCTCAGCCATACGCCGATACTACTCGCGGGTAATCGGCGAGGGCGGGCCCCCTGCCGGGAAGCAGCCGCCCGCGGGGCAGTGCGGGAACGCGGGACCCAGTGCGGAAACGCGGGGCTCAATGCAGGGACGCGGGGATCGGTGCGGGAACGCGGGCCTCAGTGCAGGAACGGGTCCACCGCGATCGCCACGAACAGCAGCGTCGCGTAGGTGATCGACCAGTGGAAGAGCCGCATCTCCTTCAGCTTCGCCCCGGTGATCCCGGCCCTGGCGCGGGAGTGCAGCGCGTGCGCCTCCTTGAGCCAGAACCCGCCGATGGCGGCGGCGACCACGGGGTAGAACCAGGAGGTCTCGCCCAGCGGCCACCACAGGGTGAGCGAGGTCAGCACCATCACCCAGCTGTAGAGGACGATCTGCCGGGCCACCACCTGGTTGCCGGCGACGACCGGGAGCATCGGCACGCCCACCCGCTCGTAGTCGTCCTTGACCTTCATCGACAGCGGCCAGTAGTGCGGCGGCGTCCAGAAGAACAGGACGAGGAAGAGGACGAAGGGCGCCCACGCGAGCTCGTCGCGGACCGCCGACCAGCCGATGAAGACCTGCAGGCAGCCGGCCACCCCGCCCCACACGATGTTCTGCGCGGTGCGGCGCTTGAGCCACAGCGTGTAGACGAAGACGTAGTAGAGGATGGCGGTCAGCGACAGCGCCGCCGACAGCGGGTTGACCAGCAGCGCGAACCACACGGTGGAGACCACCGAGAGGCTGATGCCGAAGACCAGGCCCTCGCGGGGCGAGACCATGCCGGTGACCAGCGGGCGCTGCTCGGTGCGGTGCATCAGCGCGTCGATGTCGCGGTCGATGTACATGTTCAGCGCGTTCGCGCCGCCCGCCGACAGGTAGCCGCCGACGACGGTGGCAAGGACCAGCCACAGGTCGGGCACGCCGCCCTGGGCCAGGAACATCACCGGGACCGTCGTGATGAGCAGCAGCTCGATGATGCGTGGCTTGGTCAGTTCGACGAACGCCTTGAGCCGGGCGGGCAGCGGCCGCCGGCCGGAGCGGCCGGAGCCGCCCTGCAGCGAGTCCGGCCCGATGGCCCCGGTGACCCCAGCGGGTCGGGATTCGACGGCCGTCACGAACACCCCACGAGAGATGAAGTCCAGCAAGCACCGGCCACCAGCTGTTCCGCGGGGCGCTGCGGCTTGCGCGTACCACGCCACTCTAGAGGCAGCCAAGACCCGGCTTTCGTCCGGGGGTGTCCGCACGCCCTCGCGTGTCCGTCCGCGGGCCGGCGCGCGTCCGTCCCCGCGCCCGCGCGTGATCGTCCCCGTACTCGCGCATGATCGTTCTTGTAAGCGCGCGCGATCACCCAGCGTCCATTAGGTTTAGGAGGATTCCACTTCCTGTCACATCTGTGACCAGCGCCTTTCGGGTGAGCGAACGGCAGACCACCAGGTGAGCACCAGGAAACAGCGGGCAGGGGCGGCGGTAGGCTCGACAGCGTCGGGTAGGCACGACGTCAACCGGCGTTGTGGGCATGTGAAAGACCCGGACATGTGAAAAAACCCGGAGAGGAGCCCTGACCCAGGGTGAGCAAGCAGCCGACCACCTCAGATCTCGAGTGGACCGATCTCGACAAGCGGGCCGTCGACACCGCCCGAGTCCTGGCCATGGACGCAGTGCAGAAGGTCGGCAACGGCCATCCCGGCACCGCCATGAGCCTGGCACCCGCCGCCTACCTTCTGTTCCAGAAGGTCATGCGGCACGACCCCGCGGACCCGGACTGGACCGGCCGGGACCGCTTCGTGCTCTCCGCGGGGCACACCAGTCTCACCCTTTACACCCAGCTCTACTTCTCCGGCTACGGCCTGGAGCTGAGCGACCTGGAGTCCTTCCGCACCTGGGGTTCCAAGACCCCGGGCCACCCGGAGTACGGACACACCGCCGGCGTGGAGACCACCACGGGTCCGCTCGGCCAGGGTGTCGCCAACGCGGTGGGCATGGCGATGGCCGCCCGTTACGAGCGCGGCCTGTTCGACCCGGACGCGGCCCCCGGCACCTCGCCGTTCGACCACACCATCTGGGTCGTCGCCGGTGACGGCTGCCTGCAGGAGGGCATCTCCGCCGAGGCGTCCTCGCTGGCCGGGCACCAGAAGCTGGGCAACCTGGTGCTGCTGTGGGACGACAACCACATCTCCATCGAGGGCGACACCGCGACCGCCGTCTCCGAGGACACCATAAAGCGGTACGAGGCCTACGGCTGGCACGTGCAGCGGGTCGCGCCCCTGGAGAACGGCGACCTGGACCCGCACGCGCTGTACGAGGCGCTGCGGGCGGCGCAGGCCGTCACCGACCGGCCGTCGTTCATCGCCGCCCGCTCGATCATCGCCTGGCCGGCCCCGAACGCGCAGAACACCGAGGCCGCGCACGGCTCGGCGCTCGGAGCGGACGAGGTCGCGGCCACCAAGCGGGTGCTGGGCTTCGACCCCGACAAGCACTTCGACGTCGCCGACGAGGTGATCGCCCACACCCGGGCGGTCGGCGACCGCGGCCGCGACGCGCGGGCCGAGTGGGAGAAGGGTTTCGCCGCGTGGCGCACCGCGAACCCCGAGCGGGCCGCGCTGTTCGACCGGATCGCCGCCGCCGAGCTGCCCGCCGGCTGGGAGGACCACCTGCCGGTCTTCGAGACCGGCAAGTCCGTTGCCACCAGGGCCGCGTCCGGCAAGGTGCTGGAGGCGCTCGGCACGGTGCTCCCCGAACTGTGGGGCGGCTCCGCGGACCTGGCCGGCTCCAACAACACCACCTTCGACAAGACCTCCTCGTTCCTGCCCGAGGGCAACCCGCTGCCGGGCGCGCATCCGTACGGCCGCACCGTTCACTTCGGCATCCGCGAGCACTCCATGGCCGCCGAGCTCAACGGCATCACCCTGCACGGCAACACCCGTGCGTACGGCGGCACCTTCCTGGTCTTCTCCGACTACATGCGCAACGCGGTGCGGCTGTCCGCGCTGATGCACCTGCCGGTGACGTACGTGTGGACGCACGACTCGATCGGCCTGGGCGAGGACGGTCCGACCCACCAGCCGGTGGAGCACCTGGCGAGCCTGCGCGCGATCCCGGGCCTGAACGTGGTCCGCCCGGCGGACGCCAACGAGACCGTCATCGCCTGGCGGGAGATCCAGCGCCGCTGGACGAAGGAGTTCGGCAAGGGCGCCCCGCACGGCCTGGCGCTGACCCGGCAGGGCGTGCCGACGTACGAGCGCAACGAGGACGCGGCGCGCGGCGGTTACGTGCTGTTCGAGGCCGAGGGCGGCCCGGCGCAGGTGATCCTCATCGCCACCGGCTCCGAGGTGCAGGTCGCGGTCGGCGCGCGCGAGCGGCTGCAGGCCGAGGGCGTCCCCACCCGGGTGGTGTCGATGCCGTCGGTGGAGTGGTTCGACGAGCAGGACCCGGAGTACCGCGAGAGCGTGCTGCCCTCGTCGGTGAAGGCGCGGGTCGCGATCGAGGCGGGCATCGGGCTGACCTGGCACCGCTTCGTCGGAGACGCCGGACGCATCGTCAGCCTGGAGCACTTCGGTGCCTCGGCCGACGCCAAGGTGCTGTTCCGCGAGTTCGGATTCACCCCGGAAGCGGTCGCGGCGGCCGCCCGGGAATCTCTTGACGCCGTTGGTCGCTGACGCAGGTAACGACAAGTAGGAGATGCATCCCATGACAGACGCACTCAAGCGCCTCTCCGACGAAGGCGTCGCGATCTGGCTGGACGACCTGTCGCGCAAGCGCATCACGTCCGGCAACCTGGCCGAACTCATCGACCAGCAGCACGTGGTGGGAGTCACCACCAACCCCTCGATCTTCCAGAAGGCCATCTCCCAGGGCAGCGGCTACGACGGCCAGTTGCAGGACCTGGCCGCCCGCCGGCTGACGGTCGACGAGGCCGTGCGGATGATCACCACCGCCGACGTCCGTGACGCCGCCGACATCATGCGCCCGGTCTACGACGCCAGCGGCCACCAGGACGGCCGGGTCTCCATCGAGGTGGACCCGCGCCTGGCGCACGACACCAAGGCCACGATCGCCGAGGCCAAGCAGCTCGCCTGGCTGGTGGACCGGCCCAACACCCTGATCAAGATCCCGGCCACCCTGGCGGGCCTGCCCGCGATCGCCGACGTCACCAGCCGCGGCATCAGCGTCAACGTCACGCTGATCTTCTCGCTGGAGCGGTACCGGGCGGTGATGGACGCCTACCTGACCGGTCTGGAGAAGGCCAAGGCGGCGGGCCTGGACCTGTCCGAGATTCACTCGGTGGCGTCGTTCTTCGTGTCCCGGGTGGACACCGAGGTCGACAAGCGCCTGGCGAAGATCGGCACCGACGAGGCGAAGGCGCTGCGCGGCAAGGCGGCGGTCGCCAACGCCCGTCTGGCCTACCAGGCGTACGAGGAGGTGTTCTCCTCCGACCGGTGGGCGGCCCTGGAGAAGGCCGGCGCGAACAAGCAGCGCCCGCTGTGGGCTTCGACCGGCGTGAAGGACCCGGCCTACCCCGACACGCTGTACGTGACCGAGCTGGTCGCGCCGAACACGGTGAACACGATGCCGGAGGCCACGCTGGACGCGGTCGCCGACCACGGGCAGATCACCGGCGACGCCGTGCGCGGCACGTACGAGCAGGCCCGGGCCGACCTGGACGCCCTGGAGGCGCTCGGCATCTCGTACGACGACGTCGTGCAGGTGCTGGAGGACGAGGGCGTGGAGAAGTTCGAGACCTCCTGGAAGGAGCTCTTGGACTCCACCAAGGCGGAGCTCGAACGGCTCGCCCCCTCGGAGGCATGAGGTGAGCACGGATATCCCCACCCCCGCAGAGGCGGCCGCGCGGTCGGCCAATCCGCTGCGCGACCCGCTGGACCGCCGGCTGCCGCGCATCGCCGGCCCGTCCGGTCTGGTCATCTTCGGCGTGACGGGCGACCTGTCCCGCAAGAAGCTGATGCCGGCGGTGTACGACCTGGCCAACCGCGGCCTGCTGCCGCCGGGCTTCGCGCTGGTCGGTTTCGCCCGCCGGGACTGGGCCGACGAGGACTTCGCCCAGGTCGTGCACGACTCCGTCAAGGAGCACGCGCGCACCCCCTTCCGCGAGGAGGTGTGGCAGCAGCTCGCCGAGGGGATGCGCTTCGTGCCGGGCGAGTTCGACGACGACAAGGCGTTCGAGACGCTGAAGTCGACCATCGAGAGCCTGGACAAGGCGCGCGGGACGGGCGGAAACTTCGCCTTCTACCTGTCGGTGCCGCCGAAGTTCTTCCCCGACGTGGTGCAGCAGCTCAAGAAGCACGGCCTGTCGCAGCCGACCGGGGACTCGTGGCGGCGTGCCGTCATCGAGAAGCCGTTCGGCCACGACCTGGCCAGCGCCCAGCAGTTGAACCGGATCGTGCACGAGGTGTTCCCGCCCGAGCAGGTCTTCCGGATCGACCACTACCTGGGCAAGGAGACCGTCCAGAACATCCTGGCGCTGCGGTTCGCCAACACCATGTACGAGCCGATCTGGAACCGGTCGTACGTCGACCACGTCCAGATCACCATGGCCGAGGACATCGGCATCGGCGGCCGCGCCGGGTACTACGACGGGATCGGCGCCGCCCGCGACGTCATCCAGAACCACCTGCTGCAGCTCCTCGCGCTGACCGCCATGGAGGAGCCCGGCTCCTTCCACCCCAAGGCGCTCACCGCCGAGAAGCTGAAGGTGCTCGGCGCGGTCGTGCTGCCGGAGGACCTGGGCAAGCACACCGTGCGCGGGCAGTACGCGCACGCCTGGCAGGGCGGCGAGGAGGTGCCCGGCTACCTGGAGGAGGAGGGGATCGACCCCAAGTCCAGGACCGACACCTACGCGGCGGTGAAGCTGGAGATCAACAACCGGCGCTGGGCCGGTGTCCCGTTCTACCTGCGCACCGGCAAGCGGCTGGGCCGCCGGGTCACCGAGATCGCGGTGGTCTTCAAGCCGGCCCCGTACCTGCCGTTCGAGTCCGGCGCCACGGAGGAGCTGGGGCAGAACGCGCTGGTCATCCGGGTGCAGCCGGACGAGGGCGTCACCGTGCGGTTCGGCTCCAAGGTCCCGGGCACCTCCACGGAGGTGCGGGACGTGACGATGGACTTCGCGTACGGCGAGTCCTTCACCGAGTCCAGCCCGGAGGCGTACGAGCGGCTCATCCTGGACGTGCTGCTCGGCGACGCCAACCTCTTCCCGCGCCACCAGGAGGTCGAGCTGTCCTGGAACATCCTCGACCCCATCGAGGAGTACTGGGACAAGCACGGCAAGCCCGCGCAGTACGCGGCCGGCACCTGGGGTCCGGCCGAGGCGGACGAGATGCTCGCACGAGACGGCAGGAGCTGGCGCCGGCCATGAAGATCGACCTGACGGACACCACGTCCTCGAAGATCAACACCGGGCTGATCCAGGCCCGGCGGGCGATCGGCACGCCGGCCGTCGGCATGGTGCTGACCCTGGTCATCGTCACCGACGAGGGCAGTGCGTACGACGCGCTCAAGGCGGCGACCGAGGCGTCCAAGGAGCACCCGTCGCGGATCCTGGTCGTCATCAAGCGGCCCGGCCGCTCGCCGCGCGACCGGGCACTGGCCCGGCTCGACGCGGAGGTGCTGGTCGGATCCGAGGCGGGCACCGGCGAGACGGTGGTGCTGCGGCTGCACGGCGAGCTGGCGAACCACGCCGAGTCCGTGGTGCTGCCGCTGCTGCTGCCGGACGCCCCCGTGGTCGTCTGGTGGCCGGAGGACGGCCCGGAGAACCCGGCGGCCGACCCGCTGGGCCGGCTCGGCCAGCGACGGATCACCGACGCGGCCGCGGCCGAGGACCCGGTGGCGACGCTCGGCCAGCGGGCCGAGACGTACAGTCCCGGCGACACGGATCTGGCCTGGACCCGGATCACCGGCTGGCGTTCGATGCTGGCGGCGGCCCTGGACCAGAAGCACAGCGCCATCTCCGCGGCCGTCGTGGAGGGCGAGGCCTACAACCCGAGTACGGAGCTGCTGGCGCTGTGGCTGGCGGACCGGCTCGGGGTGCCGGTGGAGCGGAAGGTCTCCACCGGGCCCGGCATCACGGCGGCGCGGCTGGTCACCGAGGACGGCGTGATCTGCCTGGACCGGCCGGACGGGTCGCTCGCGGAGCTCGCGATGCCCGGTCAGCCGGACCGGCACGTGGCGCTGAAGCGGCGGGAGACCTCCGAGCTGATCGCGGAGGAGCTGCGGCGGCTGGACCCGGACGACGTCTACCGGTCGACCGTGCGGTTCGGGATCAGCCACCTGGTCGGCCACTCGGGGGCGGACGAGTCGGTGGAGCCGGCGCGGGCCGCCAAGAAGGCGACGCCGTCGGGCGGCCCGGATTCGGCCGGCACGTCCTCCTCGGACGGGGCGGCCGCTGACGGGGCCGCGTCGGAGGGGTCAGCGGCGGACGGCTCGGCGCCGGCGAAGAAGGCGGCCGGGGCCAGGAAGGCGGCCCCCGGGAAGGCGACGTCCCGGTGAGCACGCCCCAGGTGGTCGTCCACCGGGACAAGGAGCTGATGGCGCGCGCCGCGGCGGCCAGGCTGATCACGAAGGTCGTGGACGCCCAGGCCGCCCGGGGCGCCGCCTCGGTCGTCCTCACCGGCGGGCGCAACGGCAACGCGCTGCTGGCCGCGCTCGCCGAGTCCCCCGCGCGCGACGCGGTGGACTGGGCGCGGCTGGACCTGTGGTGGGGCGACGAGAGGTTCCTGCCCGAGGGCGATCCGGAGCGCAACGTCACGCAGGCCCGCGCGGCCCTGCTCGACGCCGTTCCCGTCGACCCCGCCCGTGTCCACGCCATGCCGCCCGCCGCGGGCGCGTACGGCGCGGACGCGGACGCGGCGGCCGCCGGCTACGCCGCCGAGCTGGCCGCGGCGGCGGGCCCGGAGGACCACGGCGGCGTGCCGTCCTTCGACGTCCTCCTCCTGGGCGTCGGCCCGGACACGCACGTCGCCTCGCTCTTCCCCGAGCACCCGGGGGTCCGGGAGACCGCCCGTACGGTCGTCGGCGTCCACGGCGCCCCGAAGCCGCCGCCGACGCGTGTCTCGCTGACCCTCCCGGCCATCCGCGCCGCCCGCGAGGTGTGGCTGCTCGCGGCCGGGGAGGACAAGGCGGCAGCGGTCGCGCTCGCCCTCAGCGCGCCCGGTGAGATCCAGGCGCCCGCCTCGGGCGCCTACGGGCGGGCCCGCACCCTGTGGCTGCTGGACCGGGCCGCGGCGGCGAAACTGCCGCCCCAGCTCTACCCGCCCGCGTCGTCGTAGCGGCGGCCGGCAGCTCGCCCGGAATACCCGGGGGCGCGGGGAACCGCGCGCTCGGCCACGAACCGGCCGGTGGTCCGGGCACGTCGGCACCACCCCTTCGGGACGGTGCCGACGTGCTGCCGGGCGGCGGGCCGGCCGCGCGGTTCCCCGCGCCCCTTCCGCCGGCCCTCCCCGTGCTCAGCGCCCGCGCAGCTCTCGGTACTTGGCGACCAGCGCCCGCGTCGACGCGTCGAGGCCGGGCACGTCGGCGCCCTCGGTCAGGGCCGGCTCGACCCGCTTGGCCAGGACCTTGCCGAGTTCGACGCCCCACTGGTCGAAGGAGTCGATGTTCCACACCGCGCCCTGGACGAACACCTTGTGCTCGTACAGGGCGATGAGCTGGCCGAGGACGGACGGGGTCAGCTCGGTGGCGAGGATCGTGGTGGTGGGGTGGTTGCCGCGGAAGGTCTTGTGCGGCACGAGTTCCTCGGGCACGCCCTCCGCGCGGACCTCCTCGGGCGTCTTGCCGAAGGCCAGCGCCTGGGTCTGGGCGAAGAAGTTGGCCATGAGCAGGTCGTGCTGCCCGGCGAACGGCCCGAGCTCGGCGACCGGGCGGGCGAAGCCGATGAAGTCCGCGGGGATCAGCTTGGTGCCCTGGTGGATGAGCTGGTAGTAGGCGTGCTGCCCGTTCGTCCCCGGCGTGCCCCAGACGACCGGCCCGGTCTGCCAGGCCACGGGCCGCCCCTGACGGTCCACGGACTTGCCGTTGGACTCCATGTCGAGCTGCTGCAGGTAGGCGGTGAACCTGCTGAGGTAGTGGCTGTACGGGAGCACCGCGTGCGACTGCGCGTCGTGGAAGTTGCCGTACCAGATCCCGAGCAGGCCCATCAGCAGCGGCGCGTTCCGCTCCGGCGGCGCGGTCCTGAAGTGCTCGTCGACCAGGTGGAAGCCGGCGAGCATCTCCCGGAACCGGTCCGGCCCGATCGCCAGCATCAGCGACAGCCCGATCGCCGAGTCGTACGAGTAGCGCCCGCCGACCCAGTCCCAGAACTCGAACATGTTCTGGGTGTCGATGCCGAACTCGGCGACCTTCTCGGCGTTGGTGGACAGCGCCACGAAGTGCTTGGCCACCGCGTCCTCGCCGGCGCCGAGCCCGCCGAGCAGCCACTGCCGGGCCGAGGTGGCGTTGGTGATGGTCTCGATGGTGGTGAAGGTCTTGGAGGCGATGACGAACAGCGTCTCGGCCGGGTCCAGGTCGCGTACCGCCTCGTGCAGGTCCGCGCCGTCCACGTTGGACACGAAACGCACCGTCAGACCGCGGTCGCCGTACGCGCGCAGCACCTCGTACGCCATGGCCGGGCCCAGGTCGGAGCCGCCGATGCCGACGTTGACGATGTTCCTGATCCGCTTGCCGGTGTGGCCGGTCCACTCGCCGCCGCGGACCCGGTCGGCGAACTGGGTCATCTTGTACAGCACCGAGTGCACGGCAGGTACGACGTTCTGCCCGTCGACCTCGACCGTGGACGACTGCGGGGCGCGCAGCGCCGTGTGCAGCACCGCGCGGTTCTCGGTGACGTTGATCCGCTCACCGCGGAACATCGCGTCACGCAGTTCGAACACTCCGGTGGCGGCGGCCAGTTCGCGCAGCAGCCCCAGTGTTTCGTCGGTCACGAGATGCTTGGACCAGTCCAGGTGGAGGTCGCCGACCTGGAGGGTGTAGCGGTTCGCCCGCTCGGGATCGCGGTCGAACAGGTCCCGCAGGTGGGTGTCGGCCAGCTCCTGGCGGTGCTTGGCCAGCGCCTGCCATTCGGGACGCCGGTCGAGCCTGACGGGGGCCTGCGCATTGGTTTCGGACATCTGTCCACTTCTCCTCGTCCTCGCTGCGACACCAAACTAATTGATGAGGCACCGGTTCGAGATCCGCGACCCCCCGCGGATGCCGCGGGTCGGACGCCGGACGCCGCGGTCAGAAGCCGCCGCGGTGGATCCGGCCGGCGTACCGCTCCTCCAGCACGACGTTGCGCTCGTGGCCGCCGGGCAGGTTCGCGGAGACGTAGACGGGCGCCTGCGCGCCCTCGGCGGTCAGCAGGCCGACGGCCTCGGCCACCACCATCTGGACCAGCAGGGCGGAGGTGATGGTGGACACCCCGCACAGGGCGCCCCCGCCGGGCAGCGGGAGCAGCGCGTCGCCGGCCGGGGCGCAGTTGTCCAGGACGGCGTCGGCGATGTCGGCCAGCCGCTTGCCGCTGGCGTGCAGCGGGGGCACGGCCCGGGTGTGGGTGAGCGAGGTGAGCGCGACCAGCTTGTGCCCTGCCTCCTTGACGTGCAGGGCCATGTCCACGACGGAGTTGTTGACCCCGGAGTTGGAGACGATGACGAACAGGTCCTGCGGGTGCGGTCCGGCCAGGTCGTACAGCCGCCGGGCCAGGCTCGGGGAGCGTTCGAGGAGCGGGTCGCGGAGCACCGCGGTGTCCTCGCCGCCGCGCAGCACCAGATCGGACAGCCCGATCCGGTTGGTGGGGATCAGCCCGCCCGCCCGCCCGACGATCTCCAGGACCGTCGCCTGCGAGTGGCCGGTGCCGAAGCCCTGGATCACGCCGTCCGCGGCCACGCAGTCGGCGAACAGGCGGCCGGCCGCCGCGACGGAGTCCTTGTTCGCCGCGACGGCCCGCTCGATCGCCGCCCGGCCCTCCTCGGCGAACCTCGCGGCGTTGATCTGTCCCTCTGCGGCCATGGCCGAGCCCCTTCGCGGAAGTGCGATTCCCGGTTTCCTGGTTGAACCAACCGGATGTGCGACGGCTCGATGAAACAATGAACCAGGCATGGCGTCAAGGGCGGTCACGGCGGGGCGGACCGGCCCCGGCGGGGGGACGGCCGGCAGCGGCGGCGCGCGGCGGACCGGTCAGAGAAGGGTGCGGGCCAGCGCCACCGCGCCCGCGGTGCCGTCGGCAACCGGGAACACCCGCAGTCCGAGGCCGTCCAGGCGGGCGGTCACCCGGGACAGCAGCGGCCCGTCGGGGCCGAGCAGTCCCCCGGCCATGGCGAGCGGCTCCCCCGCCCGCGGACGCAGCGCCCGTACCGTCCCGGCCAGCAGGTCGGCCGCCCGGTCCAGCAGCCGCAGGGCCACCGCGTCGCCCTCGTCGGCCGCCTCGACGGCGGCCCGGCTGAGCAGGGCCAGCCGGGGCGCGGGCCGCCCGTAGGCGCGGGCCACGATCGCCTCGCCGAGCGCGTCACGGGCCTCGAACGGTGCAGAGGGGCCGGGAAGCGGGTACGGGGGGCGCCCGGCGGCGGGCGGGAAGTAGTGCGCGGCCACCTTCGCCACCAGCAGGGTCCAGGGGCCGCGGCCGTCGAGCGCTTCGAGGGCGGCGCGCACGGCGTGGGCGCCCAGCCAGTAGCCGCTGCCCTCGTCGCCGAGCAGCCAGCCGTGGCCGTCCACGACGGCGGTGCGGCGGCGGTCGGTGAGCCGCGAGGCGATGGCGCCGGTGCCCGCGATCAGGACCAGCCCGTCGGCGGGCGCGCCCGTCGCCGAGGCCAGGGCGACGTCGGTGTCGCCGCCGACGTCCACCGCGGCCCCGGTGACGCCGTTGGCGGCCAGCGCGTCCTTCAGGCAGGCCAGGGCGAGGCCGCGGCCGCGCTCGGTCCCGAGGCCGTCGGCCGCCCCGGCGAACCCGCCGAACACCGCCCGCACCCTGTGGCGCTCGGCGGCCGGCACGGCCTCGGCGATGGCGGCCGCCAGGTGCCGGGTCAGGTCGGCGCGGGCGACGCTGAGCGCGTTGCCGGGGCCGCCGGTGCCGCGCCCCAGCACTGTGCCGTCCGGGGCGGCCAGGCAGGCCCGGCTGCGGGTGCCGCCCGCGTCGACCCCGACGACCAGGGGCCGGTTGTGGATTTCATTCATCGACAGGCATGGTGATTGATAGATTCACCCGGCACAAGCCCGGGTCCGCGCCGGCCGCCGGCCGCGACCGCCCGGCGCCGGCCGCGGCGCCCGCCCTGGAGGGAGTTCCCATGATCACCGCCCTGATCCGCTCCCGGCTGCCGGGGATGTCCGGCTCGCTGCGGAAGGTGGGCGAACTCGTGCTGGCCGACCCCGCGGCGGCCACCCACGGCTCCGCGGCCGAGCTGGGCCGCCGCACCGGCACCTCGCAGGCCACCGTGACCCGGTTCTGCCGGGCGCTGGGCCTGGAGTCGTACCAGCAGCTGCTGATCGAGCTGGCCCAGGAGCAGGGCCGGGCCGGGGCGGACGGGCGGCGCACCGCGCTGGGGCCGCGCATCGGGCCGGACGACGACCTGGAGCGGGTCATCGCGGTGGTCGCGGACGCCGATCTGCGGGCCCTGCGGCACACCGCCGACCACCTGGACCGGGACGCTCTGGAACGGGCCGCTCGGGCCCTCGCCGCGGCCCGCAGGATCGACGTGTACGGCGTCGGCGGCTCCGGCATCGTCGCCCAGGAGATCCAGGCCCGGCTGTTCGGCATCGGCGCGGCCGCGCACGCCTGGACCGAGGTGCACGCGGCGGAGACCTCCGCGGCCCTGCTGACGCCGTCCGACGCGGTGGTGGCCGTCTCCCACTCGGGCGCCACCCGCGAGGTGCTGGATCCGCTGCGGCTGGCCGCCGAGCGAGGCGCCGCCACGATCGCGCTCACCGGCGAGCCCCGCTCCCCCCTCGCGCGGGCGGCCGCGATCACCCTCACCTCGTTCTCCGGCGAGACGAGCTTCCGGCGCGGCAACTTCGGCACCCGCCACTCCGTACTGCTGCTGGTGGACTGCCTCTACGCCCGCGTCGCCCAGCTCACCTACGAACGGGCCACCGCCTCCATCGCCTTGACGTCCCACATCGCGGACGCCCACGCGGTGCGCTCCCGCGGGCGCTGAACAGCGCCCGCACGGCCACCCCGGGCCTCTCCCGCGGCCAGGCGCCCCGGGGCGGCGGGCCGGCGGGCGGTGACGGCCCCGGGAAACGCGAGACCCCGCCCACGCCGGAAACCGGCGCGGGCGGGGTCTCGGAACACGTCGGGACCGCTCCGGCCCCGTCCGGGTCCGCCTGGACCTGTCCGGATCCGCCTGGACCCGTCCGGGTCCGCCTAGATCTCGCCCCGGAGCTTGGCGAGCGCCTCCGCGAGGATCGCCTCGCCGTCGGCCGCCGAGCGCCGCTCCCGTACGTACGCCAGGTGCGTCTTGTAGGGCTCGGTCCGCGGCGGCGCCGGCGGATTCTCCTCGTCCTGCCCGGCCGGGAAACCGCAGCGGGGGCAGTCCCAGGTCTCCGGGATCTGCGCGTCGCTGGCGAAGCTCGGCTGTGTCTCGTGCCCGTTGGAGCACCAGAACGAGATGCGCAGGCGCGGCGCGGACTCGCCGCGCTCGGCCTCGCCCATCGGCCCCGCTCCGACCCGGCTGCCACGGATCGCGTTACCACTTGCCACGTTGAAACTCCCTGCCTGATGGTGCTGCGAGGTCGCCCACGGTTCTCCCCCGCGCCAGCGGGAAAGGGCACGGTACCTCAAGACGCCTTCCCATGGTAAGCCGCATACGCGACGAGGCGTCAGTTCTCACCGCAGATACGTCAGTTGTTGAACTTCATCACCAGGCCGAGCACCACGATGCAGGCGAACCAGAGCACGCCGACCACGACGGTGATCCGGTCCAGGTTGCGCTCCGCCACCGAGGAGCCGCCCACCGAGGACTGCATGCCGCCGCCGAACATGTCCGACAGGCCGCCGCCCTTCCCCTTGTGCATGAGCACGAGCAGCAGGAGCAGCAGGCTGAAGATGATGAGGGCGATGGAGAACCCGATTTCCACGGCTGGACCAACTCTCTCGACTACAGGACGGCACTACATGACTACGCGGATGGTGTTCCCCCCGCCGGGGGCGGGAGCAACGCGCCGGGGCCGGGAACCGCGCGGCAGCACGGTTCCGGCCCCGTCAGGGTACTTCACCGCTCCCTGAAGTTCACTGGTCGCGGAAGCGCACGATCTTCACGAACTCCTCGGCGTCGAGCGAGGCGCCGCCCACCAGGGCTCCGTCGATGTCGGGCTGGGCCATGATCTCGGCCACGTTGCCGGCCTTCACCGAGCCGCCGTACTGGATCCGGACCGCGTCCGCCACCTCCTGCGAGTACAGCTCGGCGATCTTGGCGCGGATGGCCGCGCAGACCTCCTGGGCGTCGCTCGCGCCGCATACCTTGCCGGTACCGATGGCCCAGACCGGCTCGTACGCGATCACGACCGTGGACGCCTGCTCGGCCGGCAGGCCCTTCAGACCGCCCTCGACCTGGGACAGGGTGTGGGAGACGTGGTTGCCCGCCTCACGGACGTCCAGTTCCTCGCCGACGCACAGGATCGGGGTCAGACCGTGCCGGTAGGCGGCCTTGACCTTGGCGTTCACCTGCTCGTCGGTCTCTTTGTGGTACTGGCGGCGCTCGGAGTGGCCGACCACCACGTACGTGCACTTCAGCTTGGCCAGCATCGGACCGGAGATCTCACCGGTGTAGGCGCCGGAGTCCTGCGCGGACACGTCCTGGGCGCCGTACCTGATCCGCAGCTTGTCCCCGTCGACCAGGGTCTGTACGGAGCGCAGGTCGGTGAAGGGGGGCAGGACCGCGACCTCGACCGCGTCGTGGTCCTTGTCGTTCAGGCCGAAGGCGACCTTCTGGACGTGGGCGATGGCCTCAAGATGGTTGAGGTTCATCTTCCAGTTGCCCGCCATCAGCGGGGTGCGGGTGCTCTGCTGCGTCATGTCGGTCAGTTCTCCAGTGCGGCGAGGCCGGGCAGGGTCTTGCCTTCGAGGTATTCCAGGCTGGCGCCGCCGCCGGTGGAAATGTGGCCGAAAGCGTCTTCGTCGAAGCCCAGGATGCGCACGGCCGCGGCGGAGTCGCCGCCGCCGACCACGCTGAAGGCCGGGGCGTCCACCAGGGCCTGGGCGACCGCGCGGGTGCCGTCGGCGAAGTCGGGGTGCTCGAAGACACCCATGGGGCCGTTCCAGAAGACGGTGGCGGCGTCCGCGATCTTGGCGGCGAACAGTTTGCGGGACTCCGGGCCGATGTCGAGGCCGAGGACGTCGGCGGGGATGGCGTCGACGGGGGCGACGACCGGGTTGGCCGGGGTCTTGCCCTTGACGTCGGGGAACTCCAGGTCGCCGACCACGTCGACGGGCAGCACGAACTCCACGCCCTTGGCCTCGGCCCGCTGCAGGTACTCGGTGACCACCGGGATCTGGTCCTCCTGCAGCAGGCTCTTGCCGACCTCGTGGCCTTGGGCCTTGAGGAAGGTGAACACCATGCCGCCGCCGACCAGGATCCGGTCGGCCTTCTCCAGCAGGTGGTCGATGACGCCGAGCTTGTCGGACACCTTGGAGCCGCCGAGCACCACCACGTAGGGGCGGGCGACGTCCTCGGTCAGTTTCTTGAGCACGCCGACCTCGGTGGCGATCAGTCCGCCCGCGGCGTGCGGCAGCCGGCCCGGCAGGTCGTACACGGAGGCGTGCTTGCGGTGCACGGCGCCGAAGCCGTCGCCGACGTACGTGTCGGCCAGCGCGGCAAGCCGGTCGGCGAAGGCGCCGCGCTCGGCGTCGTCCTTGGCGGTCTCGCCGGCGTTGAAGCGCAGGTTCTCCAGCAGCGCCACCTGGCCGCCGGCCAGGCCCTCGACGGTGGCCCGCGCGCTGTCCCCGACGGTGTCGGCGGCGAAGGCGACGTCGGTGCCGAGCAGCTCACCAAGGCGTGCGGCCACCGGCGCGAGCGAGAACTGCGGGTCGGGCGCGCCCTTGGGGCGGCCGAGGTGCGAGGCCACGATCACCTTGGCGCCGGCGTCGGCGAGGCGCTTGATCGTGGGGACGGCCGCGCGGATCCGGCCGTCGTCGGTGATCGTCTCGCCGGACAGCGGGACGTTGAGGTCGGCGCGGACGAACACCCGCTTGCCCTCGACCTGCCCCGCGGCGAGGAGGTCGTCAATCGTCTTCATCTGGGGTCTCCTGTGGGCTTCGAACTGGTGCGAGCCGGGCGGACTGCCCGAAGCAGCGGAACAGGGCCCGGCAGGCGCGTCCTCGCGCCCTCCGGGCCCTGTCCTTCACATCGCTGTGCGCGGTCGGTGCGTGATCGTCAGGCGGTGCTCAGAGCTGTCCGCCGACGAAGACCGTGAGGTCCACGAGGCGGTTGGAGTAGCCCCACTCGTTGTCGTACCAGCCGATGACCTTGACGGTCTTGCCCTGGACCATGGTCAGGGACGAGTCGAAGGTGCAGGAGGCGGGGGTGTTGACGATGTCCGAGGACACGATCGGGTCGCTGGTGTACTCCAGCAGGCCCTTGAGCTGGCCCTCGGCCGCCTTCTGGAAGGCCGCGTTGACCTCGTCCTTGGTGACCTCGCGCTCCAGGTCGACCACCAGGTCGGTGACCGAGCCGGTGGGCACCGGCACGCGCATGGCCAGGCCGTCCAGCTTGCCCTGCAGCTCCGGGATGACCAGCGCGGTGGCCTTCGCGGCACCCGTGGTGGTCGGGATGATGTTCTCCGCGGCGGCCCGGGCGCGGCGCAGGTCCTTGTGCGGGAAGTCGAGGATCCGCTGGTCGTTGGTGTACGCGTGGACCGTCGTCATCAGGCCCTTGACGATGCCGAAGTTCTCCAGCAGCACCTTCGCCATGGGCGCCACGCAGTTGGTGGTGCAGGACGCGTTGGAGATGATGTGGTGGCTCGCGGGGTCGTACTTGTCCTGGTTGACGCCCATGACGACGGTGATGTCCTCGTCCTTGGCGGGCGCCGAGATGATCACCTTCTTGGCGCCGCCGGCGATGTGCTTGCCGGCGTCGGCGGCCTTGGTGAAGATGCCGGTCGACTCGATCACGATGTCGACGCCCAGCTCGCCCCACTTGATGGCGGCGGGGTCGCGCTCGGCGAGCACCTTGATGGTGTGGCCGTCCACGGTGATGGTGTCGGCGGTGTGGGTCACCTCGGCCTTGAGGCGGCCCAGGATGGTGTCGTACTTCAGCAGATGCGCCGTGGTCGCGGTGTCACCCAGGTCGTTGACAGCCACGATCTCGATGTCCGCACCCTGCTCCAGGATGGCGCGGAAGAAGTTACGACCGATGCGGCCGAAGCCGTTGATGCCTACCCGGATCGTCACGAACCGATCTCCTCGCTCAGTCGCCGGAGTCCGTTTCTCCGGCTGCGAATTTTGGGATGTCCCCGACCGTCTCCGAGCCTACCGGTCCCGGGGGGCCGCCGCCGACCAGGGGCGCGCTGATCCCGCCGGGCACGGCGGGAAGGAGCCAGGGGCGCGGGCAGCGGCGCGGCTCAGCCCACCATCTCGTCCGTGAGGTTGGCCTCCGTGCCGGGCAGGCCCAGGTCGGCGGCGCGCTTGTCCGCCATGGCCAGGAGGCGGCGGATGCGTCCGGCCACCGCGTCCTTGGTCAGCGGCGGCTCGGCGAGCGAGCCGAGTTCCTCCAGGGACGCCTGCTTGTGGTCCATGCGCAGCCGGCCCGCCGCGGCGAGGTGCTCGGGCACGTCGTCGCCGAGGATCTCCAGGGCGCGCTGGACCCGGGCGCCGGCCGCGACCGCGGCCCTGGCGCTGCGCCGCAGGTTCGCGTCGTCGAAGTTGGCGAGCCGGTTGGCGGTGGCCCGCACCTCGCGCCGCATCCGGCGCTCCTCCCAGGCCAGTACGGAGTCGTGCGCGCCGAGTCGGGTGAGCAGCGCGCCGATCGCGTCGCCGTCGCGCACCACGACCCGGTCCACGTTGCGCACCTCGCGGGCCTTGGCCGGGATCTGCAGCCTGCGGGCCGCGCCGACCAGGGCGAGGGCGGCCTCGGGTCCCGGGCAGGTGACCTCCAGGGAGGACGAGCGGCCGGGCTCGGTGAGCGAGCCGTGGGCGAGGAACGCCCCGCGCCAGGCGGCCTCGGCGTCGCAGGTGGCGCCGGAGACGACCTGCGGGGGCAGGCCGCGGATGGGCCTGCCGCGGCCGTCGACCAGGCCGGTCTGCCGGGCGAGCTGGTCGCCGCCGGCGACGACCCGGACGACGTACCGGCTGCCGCGGCGCAGCCCGCCGGGCGCCATGACCACCAGGTCGGAGGAGTGGCCGAAAATCTCCAGGACGTCCTTGCGCAGCCGCCGGGCGGCGATCCCGGTGTCCAGCTCCGCCTCGATCACGATCCGGCCGCTCACCAGGTGCAGTCCGCCGGCGAACCGGAGGATCGACGACACCTCCGCCTTGCGGCAGCAGGTCCGGGTGACGGGAAGCCGGGAGATCTCGTCCTTCACCGCTGCCGTCATCGCCATGGGCCGATCCTTCCACGCATTCGGAATACACGGTCGTACGCGGCGGCCAACAGCTCCGGGTCGTGCCGCGGACCGTCGGGGGCGGCGACACGGGCCAGCTCGACCGTGCCCCCCAACCGCTCGGCCGCCTCGGCGAGGCTTTCACGGTCGGGTACGGCGGCCTCGTCGGCGAGAACCACGTCGATGGTGAGTTTAGGGGCGTGTCGCCCCAAAACCTCCAAGTGACGCTGCGGAGAAAATCCGTCCGTCTCCCCCGGCTGGGGCGCGAGGTTGAGGGTGAGCACGCGGCGGGCCCTGGTGCTCATCAGGGCCTCTGCGAGTTCCGGCACCAGCAGGTGCGGGATCACCGAGGAGAACCAGGAACCGGGCCCGAGCACCACCCAGTCGGCGTCCAGCACGGCCTGCACGGCCTCGGGAACGGCCGGCGGGTCGGCGGGCAGGACGCGCACCTCCAGCACCTCGCCCGGGGTGAGCGCCACGTTGGCCTGGCCGCGGACCGTGGAGACCGCCTCGGGCCGCTCGGGGTCGTGGCCGCGGACGACCGCGTGCAGGTCGAGCGGGACGGCGGACATGGGCAGCACCCTGCCGTGCGCGCCCAGCAGCCGGCCGACCCACTCCAGCGCGGCCACCTCGTCGTTGAGCTGTTCCCACAGGGCGACGATCAGCAGGTTGCCGACCGCGTGGCCGTGCAGTTCGCCCTCGCTGACGAAGCGGTGCTGGACCACTTTCGCCCACGTGCGGCCCCAGTCGTCGTCCCCGCACAGCGCGGCCAGCGCCTTGCGCAGGTCGCCCGGCGGCAGCACGCCCATCTCGGCGCGCAACCGCCCGCTGGAACCGCCGTCGTCGGCGACCGTGACCACCGCGGTCAGGTCGCCGGTGATGCGGCGCAGTGCCGCGAGGGACGCGGACAGCCCGTGCCCCCCGCCCAGCGCGACCACCTTCGGCTGCCCCCCGGCGCGGCGGGCCGTGCCCTCACGGCGCCGCCGCAGACCCGTTCTGATCACTCGCGCCCCATGTCCCTGTGCACCGTCACCGTCTCCACTCCGTCCGCCGCCAGCCGGGCCGCCAGCCGTTCCGACATCGCGACGCTGCGGTGCTTGCCGCCGGTGCAGCCCACCGCGATCGTCACGTACCGCTTGCCCTCCCGGCGGTAGCCGGCGGCGACGATGTGCAGCAGCTCGGCGTACCGGTCCAGGAACTCCTTGGCGCCCGGCTGGTTGAACACGTACGTGGCCACCTCGTCGTTGAGCCCGGTGAAGGGCCGCAGTTCCGGCACCCAGTGCGGGTTGGGCAGGAAGCGGCAGTCCACCACCAGGTCGGCGTCGACGGGCAGCCCGTACTTGTATCCGAACGACATGACGGTGGCCCGGAGTTCCTGCTCCTCCTCGCCGGCGAACTGCGCGTCGAGCTTGGCCCGCAGTTCGTGCACGTTGAGGCTGGAGGTGTCGATGACCAGGTCGGCGTCGCCGCGCAGTTCGCGCAGCAGGTCGCGCTCGGCGGCGATGCCGTCCACGATGCGTCCGGCGCCCTGCAGCGGGTGCGGGCGGCGCACCGATTCGAAGCGGCGGACCAGGGCGTCGTCGGACGCCTCCAGGAAGATCACCCGGCGCTTGACGTCCTTGGCGGCGAGGTCGGCGAGCGACTCGCGCAGGTTGTCGAAGAACTGGCGGCCGCGCACGTCCACCACGACCGCGATCCGCGCCACGTTCCCCTGCGAGCGGGCGCCGAGGTCGACCATGGTGGGGATGAGGGCCGGGGGGAGGTTGTCGACCACGAACCAGCCGAGGTCCTCCAGACACTTGGCCGCGGTGCTGCGGCCGGCCCCGGACATGCCGGAGATGATCACCAGTTCGGGGATGACCTCGATGGGTTCGCCCGCTCCGACGCCGGTCATACGCTTGCCGTCCTGTCCGTCCTGCTGCTCGCTCATGTGCTCTTCCCCCGATGGTCCGGCCTGACCGCCCCGGGCGGAATCCGGGGCTCCTCTTCTATGATCTCCCCGGTCGCGGTGTTCACCGCCGGCGCGGCCGGTGCGGCGGCGGCGAGCGCCGCGGCGACCGTCTCCGCGGTGCGGCGGCCGATGCCGGGGACCTCGCAGATCTGGTCGACGGTCGCCCCGCGCAGCCGCTTGAGCGAGCCGAAGTGCTTGAGCAGTGCCTGCCTGCGGGTCTCGCCGAGGCCGGGCACGGCGTCCAGCGCGCCCGCCTTCATCGACTTGGACCGCTTGCCGCGCTGGTAGGTGATCGCGAACCGGTGCGCCTCGTCGCGCACCCGCTGCAGCAGGTAGAGGCCCTCGCTGGTGCGGGGCAGGATCACCGGGTCGTCCTGGCCGGGCAGCCACACCTCCTCCAGCCGCTTGGCCAGGCCGCACACGGCGACGTCGTCTATGCCCAGGTCCGCCAGCGCGCGGCAGGCGGCGGCGACCTGGGGCCGGCCGCCGTCCACCACGACGAGCTGCGGCGGGTAGGCGAACTTGCGGGGACGGCCGGTGTCGGGGTCGATCGGCCCGCCGACCGCCTCGTTGTCCGGCCCGCCGACCTCGCCGTCAGGCTCCGCCGCCAGGTCCGGCCCCGCCGTCGCCCCGATCGCCTCCGCTTCGTCCGGCGCGCCGGATCGGCCGGAGGCACCGGAAGGGCCGGAGGAGCCGTCCGGCGCCTCCCATTCGCTCGTGCGCTGCTTTTCCTGCAGGTAGCGGCGGAAGCGGCGGGAGACGACCTCGTGCATGGCGCGGACGTCGTCCTGCCCGGCGAACGACTTGATCTGGAAGCGGCGGTACTCGCTCTTGCGGGCCAGGCCGTCCTCGAAGACGACCATGGACGCCACGACGTCGTCGCCCTGGAGGTGGCTGATGTCGTAGCACTCGATGCGCAGCGGGGCGGTGTCGAGGTCGAGGGCGGTCGCGATCTCCTCCAGGGCGCGCGAACGGGTCGTCAGGTCCGAGGCCCGCTTGGTCTTGTGCAGCGCGAGGGCCTGCTGGGCGTTGCGCTGCACGGTGGCCATCAGGTCCTTCTTGTCGCCGCGCTGCGGCACCCGCAGGCTGACCGCCGAGCCGCGCCGCTCGCCGAGCCACTGGACCAGCGGGGCGGCGGGTTCGGGCAGGGCCGGTACCAGGACCTCCTTGGGCACGCCGCCGCTGCCGCCGGACTGCTCGGCGTCGCCGCTCTCCTCCCCGTACAGCTGCTGGAGGGCGTGCTCGACCAGGCCCGCGGTGTCCACGGCCTCGACCTTGTCGGTGACCCAGCCGCGCTGGCCGCGCACCCGGCCGCCGCGGACGTGGAAGATCTGCACGGCCGCTTCGAGTTCGTCCTCGGCGACGGCGATCAGGTCGGCGTCGGTGGCGTCGGCGAGCACCACCGCGTTCTTCTCCATGGCGCGGCGCAGCGCCTCGATGTCGTCGCGCAGCCGGGCCGCCTGCTCGTACTCCATGGCGGCGGCCGCGTCCTTCATCCGCTGTTCCAGGCGGCGCAGGTAGGTGCCGGTGTGGCCGGCCATGAAGTCGCTGAACTCCTCGGCGAGTTCGCGGTGGTCCTCGGCGCTGATCCGGCCCACGCAGGGCGCCGAGCACTTGCCGATGTAGCCGAGCAGGCAGGGCCGGCCGATCTGGGCGGAGCGCTTGAACACACCGGCGGAGCAGGTCCGCACGGGAAACACCCGCAGCAGCAGGTCGACGGTCTCGCGGATCGCCCACGCGTGGGCGTAGGGACCGAAGTAGCGCACGCCCTTGCGCTTGGGGCCGCGCATCACCTGGACGCGCGGGAACTCCTCGTTCATGGTGACCGCCAGCGACGGATAGCTCTTGTCGTCGCGGTACTTGACATTGAACCGCGGGTCGAACTCCTTGATCCACGAGTATTCGAGCTGCAGCGCCTCGACCTCGGTCGACACCACGGTCCACTCCACCGAGGCGGCCGTGGTGACCATGGTGGCGGTGCGCTGGTGCAGGTTCGCGATGTCCTGGAAGTACGAGGACAGGCGCTGGCGCAGGCTCTTCGCCTTGCCGACGTAGATCACCCGGCCGTGCTCGTCCCGGAACTTGTAGACCCCGGGGGAGTCGGGGATCTGGCCCGGCTTCGGTCGGTAGGTGCTGGGGTCCGCCATGGCTCCCACCCTACTGGCGGGATGTGACAAACCGGGTTCAGGCCCGGTGCGGCGCGGGGACCGTTCGGCGGCCGGCCGGGTGCGGCGCCGCCCGGACCCGTCAGGCGCCCGGTCCGTCAGGCGCCCGGTCCGTCAGGCGCCCGGTCCGTCAGGCGCCCGGTCCGGCGGTGAGTTTGCCGCCGGAGGCGGTGACGGAGACGGCGGGCAGCGGCTGCGTGGCCGGGCCCTGGACGACGGCGCCGGTGGTGGCGTCGAACTGGCTGCCGTGGCACGGGCAGGACGCCGTGGTGCCGTCCACCGCGTCCAGGACGCAGCCCTGGTGGGTGCACACCGCGCTGAACGCCTTGAAGGTGCCCTGCTTCGGCTGCGAGACCAGCACCTTGTCCTCGCGGTACAGCTTGGCGCCGCCCACCGGGACCGCCGACGACGCGCCGAGGTCCACAGCCGTGGCCGGTCCGCCCGACGAGCCGCCGGACGAGCCGCCCGAGGAGTTGCCGCAGGCGGTCAGCCCGGTCAGGCCGGCCCCAGCGCCCGCGGCCAGTGCCGTCCCGCGCAGGACGGTGCGGCGGCGGGCGATCGGTTCGGTGGACATGCGTACTCCAGGGGTACGGACGGGGTGGCCGGCCCGGCCACGGGGGTCGTGCGGGCTGGGCCGGAGCCGCGGCCCGCCCTGCCGACCCTACGGCCCGACCCTGTACGGACCCTCTGAACCACGCCTCGCGCTCACGCCTTCGCCGCCCGCTTCCTGGCCGCCGCCTTCTTGCGCGGGGCCGGCACCGCCGCGTCACTGACCGCGTCCGGGCCGAGGATGTCGCGCAGGAACTTGCCGGTGTGGCTGGCCGGGATGCCCGCGATCTGCTCCGGGGTGCCCTCGGCGACGACCAGGCCACCGCCGCTCCCGCCCTCGGGACCCATGTCGATCACCCAGTCGGCGGTCTTGATCACATCGAGGTTGTGCTCGATGACGATCACCGTGTTGCCCTTCTCGACCAGCCCGGCCAGCACCTTGATCAGCTTGCTGATGTCCTCGAAGTGCAGACCGGTGGTCGGCTCGTCCAGGACGTAGACCGTGCGGCCGGTGGAGCGCTTCTGCAGCTCGGAGGCGAGCTTGACCCGCTGTGCCTCGCCGCCGGACAGGGTGGGCGCGGACTGCCCGAGCCGCACGTACCCCAGGCCGACCTCGTTCAGGGTGCGCAGGTGGCGGGCGATGGTGGGCACCGCCTCGAAGAAGTCCAGCGCCTCCTCGATCGGCATGTCCAGCACCTCGGCGATGGACTTGCCCTTGTAGTGCACCTCCAGCGTCTCCCGGTTGTACCGGGCGCCGTGGCAGACCTCGCACGGCACGTACACGTCCGGCAGGAAGTTCATCTCGATCTTGATGGTGCCGTCGCCCGCGCAGTTCTCGCAGCGGCCGCCCTTGACGTTGAAGGAGAACCGGCCGGGCAGGTAGCCGCGGACCTTGGCCTCCATGGTCTCGGCGAACAGCTTGCGGATGTTGTCGAAGACGCCGGTGTACGTGGCCGGGTTCGACCGCGGGGTGCGGCCGATCGGCGACTGGTCGACGTGCACGACCTTGTCCACCAGGTCGTCGCCGTCGACGCGGGTGTGGCGGCCGGGCACGCTGCGCGCGCCGTTCAGCTCCCGGGCGAGGTGGGTGTACAGGATGTCGTTGACCAGGGTCGACTTGCCGGAGCCCGAGACGCCGGTGACGGCGGTGAGCACGCCCAGCGGGAAGGACACGTCGATGTCCCGCAGGTTGTTCTCCCGGGCGCCGTGGACGGTCAGCCGCCGCTTGGGGTCGGCGGGCCGGCGGGCCGGCGGGGTGGGGATGGACCGCTTGCCCGCCAGGTACTGGCCGGTCAGCGACTCCTCGTTGGCCAGCAGCTCCTTCAGCGAGCCGGAGTGGACCACCTTGCCGCCGTGCTCGCCCGCGCCGGGGCCGATGTCGACCACCCAGTCGGCGGTCTTGATGGTGTCCTCGTCGTGCTCCACCACGATCAGGGTGTTGCCCAGGTCGCGCAGCCGCACCAGGGTCTCGATCAGCCGGTGGTTGTCCCGCTGGTGCAGGCCGATGGAGGGCTCGTCCAGCACGTACAGCACGCCGACCAGGCCGGAGCCGATCTGGGTGGCCAGCCGGATGCGCTGGGCCTCGCCGCCGGACAGGGTGCCGGCCGCGCGGTTGAGCGAGAGGTAGTCGAGGCCGACGTCGACCAGGAACCTCAGCCGCTCGTTGACCTCCTTGAGCACCCGCTCGGCGATCTTCTTGTCGCGGGCGTCCAGCTTCATGCCGCCCAGGAACTCCGCGCAGTCGCTGATCGACATCGCGGAGACCTCGGCGATGGACCTGTCCTGCACGGTGACCGCCAGGACCACCGGCTTGAGCCGGGCGCCGCGGCACGTCGGGCAGGGCACCTCGCGCATGTAGCCCTCGAAGCGCTCCCGGCTGGAGTCGCTCTCGGAGTCCTGGTGGCGGCGCCTGACGAACGGGATGGCGCCCTCGAACTGCGCGTTGTAGACCCGCTCGCGGCCGTACCGGTTCTTGTACGCGACGCGGACCTCGGACTTGTGCCCGTACAGCAGCGCCTTCCTGGCCCGGGCGGGCAGGCCCGCGAACGGGATGTCGGTGCGGAAGCCCAGCTCGGCGGCCAGGCCCTCGACCAGCCGGTCGAAGTAGCCCTTGGACATCCCGCCGTTCCAGGGCGCGATGGCCCCTTCGGCCAGCGACTTCTGCTCGTCGGGGACGATCAGCTCGGGGTCGACCTCCATGCGCGAGCCGATGCCGGTGCAGTCCGGGCAGGCGCCGAAGGGCGAGTTGAACGAGAAGGAGCGCGGCTCCAGCTCCTCGAAGGACAGGTCGTCGTACGGGCAGTACAGGTGCTCGGAGAACATCCGCTCGCGCTGCGGGTCGTCCTCGGGGAGGTCCACGAAGTCGAGGATGACCATGCCGCCGGACAGCCCGAGCGCGGTCTCCACCGAGTCGGTGAGCCGGCGCTTGGCGGAGTCCTTGACGGTGAGGCGGTCGACGACCACCTCGATGGTGTGCTTCTCCTGCTTCTTCAGCTTGGGCGGGCTGGTGAGCTGGATCGTGGCGCCGTCCACCCGGGCCCGGCTGTAGCCCTTGGTCTGCAGGTCGGCGAACAGGTCCACGAACTCGCCCTTGCGCTCGCGCACCAGCGGCGACAGCACCTGGAAGCGGCTGCCCTCCTCCAGCTCCAGCACCCGGTCCACGATGGCCTGCGGGGACTGCCGGGAGATGGGCCGGCCGCACTGCGGGCAGTGCGGCTTGCCGATGCGCGCGAACAGCAGCCGCAGGTAGTCGTAGACCTCCGTGATGGTGCCCACGGTGGAGCGCGGGTTGCGGGAGGTGGACTTCTGGTCGATGGACACGGCGGGCGACAGGCCCTCGATGAAGTCCACGTCGGGCTTGTCCATCTGTCCCAGGAACTGCCGGGCGTAGGAGGACAGTGACTCCACGTAGCGGCGCTGGCCCTCGGCGAAGATGGTGTCGAAGGCGAGGGAGGACTTGCCGGAGCCGGACAGCCCGGTGAACACGATGAGCGAGTCACGAGGCAGGTCCAGCGAGACGTTCTTGAGATTGTGCTCGCGAGCGCCACGGACGGTGAGTCGGTCGGCCACGCCAGTGCGCACCTTTCTTGGAAAGCGGGGAGGGGTTCGGCACCCGAGGGTCTGCACCCCCCAGTCAGCGTAAACGGGGTGCCCTCGGCTTTTCTTCCACTCGCCGGCTCGTACGGGTCTGGAGTACGGGTCCGCGTGCTGCCGCGGTACTCGACCGACCCTATAGCACGCGCTTTCGATTTACGGCGCCGTGTCGCAAGGTTCACCCGATCGGGTAAGCCCACTAGCGTCGGACCCGACCACGTACCCCTCTGGAGGCACAGTGACCGTCGAACGACCCGATCCGGAACGTGACGCCGCCGCCGTACGGGAGGCGACCGCGCGGCTGGCCGAGGCCGCCGCCGCGCTGTCCGCCGAGGACCTGGCCGAGCCGTCCCGGCTGCCCGGCTGGACCCGCGGCCACGTCCTGGCCCATGTCGCGCGCAACGCGGACGCGCTGACCAACCTGCTGACCTGGGCGCGTACCGGCGAGGAGACGCCCATGTACGCGTCGGCCGAGGCACGCGACGCCGACATCGAGGCGGGCGCGGGCCGTCCGCCGGCCGAGCAGCTGGCGGACCTGCGGGCCTCCGCCGACCGGTTCGCCGCCGCCTGGGACGCGCTGCCGCCGTCCGCGTGGGCCGCGCAGGTCACCATGCGGTCCGGCCGCGTCGTCGCGGCGGCCGAGATCCCCTGGAAGCGGCTGGTCGAGGTCAGCCTGCACCACGTCGACCTGGACGCGGGCCTGGACTGCGCGGACCTGCCCGGCGACTTCGCCGCCCGCGAGCTCGCGTACCTGCTGGACGGCCTCACCGGCCACGAGGGCGTCGCGGCGGTGGAGCTGCACGACACCGGCAGCGGGCGCACGTGGACCATCGGCGCGGCCACCGAGCCCGAGGTGACGGTCGCCGGCTCCTGCCACGACCTGCTGGCCTGGGTCAGCGGGCGCGGTAGCGGCAAGGGCCTCACGGTCACTCCCGACGCGGCGCCGCCGGTGCTGCCGCCGCTACTCTGAAGCCATGGCCTACACCGGAGACGTGGTGGTCGGGGGCACGCCCGACGTGCACGAACTGCAGGACCTGATCATCACCAAGGCCGCGGTCGGGCCGATGGACAACAACGCGTATGTGCTGCGCTGCCGCGCCACCGACGAGCAGCTGCTGATCGACGCGGCCGCCGAGCCGCACACACTGCTGGAGGTGATCGGCGCCGACGGGCTCGGCACGGTCGTCACCACCCACCGGCACGGCGACCACTGGCAGGCGCTGGCCGAGGTGGTGGCCGCCACCGGCGCCCGCACCTGCGCGGGCCGCGAGGACGCGCCCGGCATCCCCGTCGCCACCGACGTCCCGCTGGACGACGGCGACGTCCTCACCCTCGGGCGCGTCCGCCTCACCGCGCGGCACCTGGTCGGGCACACTCCGGGCGGCATCGTCCTGGTCTACGACGACCCGCACGGCCACCCGCACGTCTTCACCGGCGACTGCCTCTTCCCCGGGGGGCCGGGGAGGACGACGAATCCGGCCGACTTCACGTCCCTGATGGACGGCCTGGAGGAGAAGGTGTTCGGCGTGCTGCCGGACGAGACCTGGATCTATCCGGGCCACGGCAAGGACACCACCCTGGGCGCCGAGCGCCCGCACCTGGGGCAGTGGCGTGCGCGGGGCTGGTGAGCCGGCGCGCGGTCAGCGCCAGCGGCGCATGCGCGTGCCGACCTCGCCCTGATCGGTCTCCCACCAGGGGCGGGTCATTTCGGGGACGGCCGGGGGCGGGACGGGGCCGCCGCCGGCCGGGTCCCCGGAAGCCGCGGGGCCGGAAGGCGCGGGGCCACCGTCCGCGGTCGGTCCGCCGTCCGCGGGGGCGGCGGCCGCGGGGGCGGCGGCCGCCTCCGCCAGGGCCTCGCGGTCCAGGCGGGCGTCGAGGGCCGCGGTCTTCTCGCGTTCCGCGCGCCACCACTCCAGGAAGACCAGCAGCAGGAAGGGGAGCGCGACGAGTTCGGCGAGGGTGAGCATGAGGCCGCCGCCGAGCATCTGGTCGTGGCGTACCGACGGGCCCCAGGCGCGGGGGTGGGCGGTGTACCAGTGGCCCGCCACCAGGGTGCCGCTGGTCATGACGACCAGGCCGGGCACGGAGTCGAAGAGGCCGTCGAAGAAGACGAGCGCGGCGCGCACCGGGTGGCTGCACCAGGCGGGCAACAACTCCTGGCGGCTGAGCATGGGCAGCACGAACAGGCAGCCGGTCAGCAGCAGCTGCAGGTGCATGAGCTGGCGGACCACCGGGTTGCCGAGCGCGGTGGCGAAGTACGGCGTGAAGTAGATGGTCAGCTCGGAGCCGAGCACCAGCAGCGAGCTGACCAGGGGATACGTCAGAGCGCGGACCGGCCGGGAGGCGAAGGCCCGGCGGGTGCGGCCCTGCGGCGGCATCAGGCCGAGCGGGTCGCCGAGGGCGAGGCCGAGCGGCGCGAACAGGTCGAGCAGGATGTTCTGGACGGCGGCCGGCCAGAAGAGCACCTTGTCGTACACCGCGAGCGACGACATGGTCGCGACCACGAGGGTGCCCAGGCCCGCGACGAAGAAGGCGGCGGTGCGCCACAGCGGCCACCGCTCCCCCGCCCGCGCCTTGGCCCGCACCCCGTACGCGTATGCCGCGCCCGCCGCCGCGATGACGACGAGCGCGGGCACGTCGAGCTGCCAGGCGTCGAAGAACCGGGCTCCGGTCAGCTCGGGCAGCGCCCAGGTGCTCGCCACGTCCGTGCCTTTCCTCGTCGACCGTCCCTCAGCACGGTCGGTACCGCCAGTACCGGGGCCACGGTAGACCCCGGTACGGCGGGTCGGGCGGGCGGGGGTGCGGCGCGTCGGGGGGAATCACCGGGCCCGGGGTCACCCCTCAGCGGCGGTGTGCCTCCATCGGCTCGGACTCGGCGGCATCGGACCCGGCGGCATCGGACTCGACGGCATCGGACCCGGCGGCGTCGGCCGCCGGCCGCCCGCCCTTCCCGTCCCCGGCGCCCCTGGAGGCGGCCAGGCTGGTCGCGGTGGTGACGGCGAGGACCCCGACGATCACCGCGAGGGAGACCGGGGTGGAGATCTCCGGCACGTGGACGCCCGACTCGTGCAGCGCGTGCAGCACCAGCTTGACGCCGATGAAGCCGAGGATCACCGACAGGCCGTACGACAGGTGCACCAGCTTCTTCAGCAGGCCGCCGATGAGGAAGTAGAGCTGCCGCAGGCCCATCAGGGCGAAGGCGTTGGCGGTGAAGACGATGTACGGGTCCTGGGTGAGGCCGAAGATCGCCGGGATCGAGTCGAGGGCGAAGAGCACGTCGGTGGTGCCGATCGCGAGCATGACCACGAGCATCGGGGTCATCAGCCGCTTGCCGCGCTCGGTGACCAGCAGCCGGGTGCCGTGGTAGCGGGTGGTGGTCGGCACCCGCCGTTCGATCGCCTTGAGCAGCCGGTTCTCCTCGAACTCGGCGTCCTCCGGCTCGCCGCCGCCGCGCGCCTCCCTGACCAGCTTCCACGCGGTCCACACCAGGAAGGCGCCGAAGATGTAGAACACCCAGGAGAAGCTGGCGATAACAGTGGCGCCCGCGGCGATGAACACCGCGCGCAGCACGAGAGCGATCAGCACCCCGACCAGCAGGACCCGCTGCTGGTACACGGCGGGCACCGCGAACTTCGCCATGATCAGGACGAAGACGAAGAGGTTGTCGACGCTCAGCGACTTCTCGGTGAGGTAGCCGGCGGAGAACTGCCCGGCGGCCTGACCGCCGGAGAAGAACAGCAGGCCCAGGCAGAACAGCGCGGCGAACGCGACCCAGACCCCGGTCCAGATCCCGGCCTCGCGGACCGAGACCTCGTGCGGGGTGCGGCCGACGACGAAGTCGACGGCGATGAGGGCGCACAGCCCCGCGATGGTCAGCGCCCATACGGAGAGCGAGACGTCCATTGCTCCTCGGCAGGTGTCTTTACGGCAACTGTCAGCGCAACTGTTCGGCGTCGTCGCTGCCGGAGCCGGTCGCCCCGGTCTCAACTACGGTACAGGAATACCCATCTATTAGTAAAGAGAATGCCAAGTGGATGCCAAGCGGGTGGGTTCAGGGGCCGTACGCCGGGCGGGCGGCGGCCAGTTCGCGCAGGACATGCGCGAGCACCTGGCTGCCGGGAGGAACGAGCGCCGGTTCGTACGTCCACGCGTGGCCGACCCACGGGTCGGCCAGGTGGTCGCCGGGCAGGGGCGTCAGGCGGAGCAACGACCGGAACAGGGGGTCGAGGACGGGGCCGTACGCCGCCGCCTCCTCGCGGTCGGCGACCAGCAGCAGGTGCACGCCGGCCGAGGGGCCCTCGTCGGCGAGGTAGCGGAGCTGGTTGACCGTCCGGTCGTCGAACCCGTACGGGAACTCGTTGACGATCAGGAGCTGCTGGGCGGTGTCGAAGCCGGGCGGCAGGGCGTCGGCGGCGCCGGACCGCAGCGCCATCTGGATCAGGTCCACCCGCTCGGTGAGCCGGGTGAGCAGATCACCGACCCCGGCCGCGCCGGCCGCCGGCGGCGGCAGGACCAGGGCGCCGCCGGTGTGCAGCGGGGCCAGCGCGGCGGCGCCGGAGCCCGCCGGGTCCAGGGCGTGCACGGCGAAGGCGCCCACCGGGTGGGAGGCCAGCAGCCGGGCGGCCAGCGCCACCGCGGTCTCCATGGCCTGCCGCCGGTCCTCCTCGGCGTCCACCCACAGCCCGCGCTCCAGCGGGAGCCGGGTCAGCAGCGGTATGCGCAGGTCGGGCGCCTCGGGCAGGTAGAGGGTGCCGAGGCGGACGGCGAGCGGCGGCTCGGTGGGCACCCGGTAGGCGTGCCACGCCGGGCTCTCCCAGCCGGCGTACGCGGGCGGCAGCGCGGGCTCCACCACCTCGGCCTCGGCGGTGAGCTGGGCGAGGTCGCGGTCGAGCACCGCCCTGGCCTGGTCGACCAGTGCGATCTGCCTGACCTCCGCCTGATCACGGGCGGCCTCGGCGGCGGGGCCGCCACGGGTGCGGGGGTCGGCGAGCAGCCGGTCGAGTTCCCGGTCGTACCGCGACTGCGCGAAGTCCTCGGCGCTGCGGTACGCCGCCACGCTGCGGGCCAGGTCCTCGAACATGCCCCACACCTGGTTGTAGAGCCGCTCCTCCATCGTCCATCCCGAGGCGTCCCCGGCGACCGGCACGCGCGGCTGCTCGCCCGGTCCCGTGGCCGGCTCGCCGGACGACCCGCCGGAGGCGCTCGCCCCGGCGGTTGGGGCGGGGGCCGCGGGCTGCGCGTCAGGTACGGGCGGGGCGGGGTCCGGCGGGGGCGCGGTACGGCGCCTGGGGTGCCGGTAGTCGATGCCCTTGGCCGCGGGCGCGTCACCGGTGCCGCGGGGCCGCTCGGGCGCGGCGGCGGGCTCCGCCCCGGGCCGCGCGGGGCTCGCGGGCCGGGGCGGGGGCGCGGTCACCGACCGGGACAGCTCCTGCTCGACCGCCCGGTGGACCTGGGCGGCGACGTCGGCCGGGCCGGGGACGCCCTGGTCGAGCAGCAGCGCGGGCAGCCCGCCCGCATAGCCCTGGCCGACCGCGCGGACCTTCCACGCGCCCTGCCGCCGGTACACCTCGACGGCCAGCAGGGCGGTCTCGGGGCCGAGGCCGGGGATGGTGAAGGCGGCGATGCCGGTGCCGTCGACGGTGGTGACGCTGACGCGGGGCGGCGGCGCGGCACCGAAGGTCTCGGGTGCGTCCGGGTACGCCGCGCCGGGCCGCGTACCGCCGGAGTACGGG
This sequence comes from Streptomyces sp. HPF1205, assembly GCF_020400825.1. Lineage (GTDB taxonomy): Bacteria > Actinomycetota > Actinomycetes > Streptomycetales > Streptomycetaceae > Actinacidiphila. The sequence goes on along the minus strand of NZ_JAINVH010000018.1, from coordinate 21,444 downwards.
CTGCCGGGGGCGGTGGCGCCCGAGGGCGCCGCGCCGGACGACCGGTCGCCGTCGACGGACCCCTGCGGGCGTACGCCGCCCGGCAGGGCCAGCAGCACGTGCACCCGGTGCACCCCCTCGGGCAGCGCGCCGGGGTCGATGGCCAGGCGGTGGTCGGCGGCGGCCTGGCGCGGGACCTCGATGCCAGGCAGGTGCGGGTCGCCGGGGTGGGCGAGCCACTTGTCCGCGGCCGTGACCCGTCCCCGCTCGTCGCCGAGGGTGACCGCGGCCACCACGGGGGTGCCTGCCGACACCCGGATCTCCAGCCGGTCGCCGGGCAGCGGATGGTTCTGCCCGCGGACCAGTTCGGCTGTCATGTCGGCAGTCCCCGTTCCGTTGTCCTGTTGTCCGGTGGTGTCGGGCTCGTGCTCTCAGAGCGCGGGCAGAATGGACGGCATGAGGTCCTGGAAGGTGCGGCCGTTGGCGGGCGTGCCGATGGCCGTCATCGACCAGCCGCTCGCGCCGCGCTGCACCTTGGCCATGATCTGCGCGGTGTACGGGCCGCCGCCGGTGAGCGTGTAGCGGGCGAGCTCCTGCCCGTTGGTCTCGTCCACCAGGCGGCAGAACGCGTTCTGCACCTCGGCGAAGGTCTGGCCGGTGAAGGAGTTGACCGTGAAGACGATCTGGTCGATGTGCACGGGAACCCGCTGCAGGTCGACCAGGATCGACTCGTCGTCACCACCCTGGCCCGCGCCGCCGACCAGGTTGTCGCCGGTGTGCCGGACCGAACCGTCATCGCTGGTGAGGTGACGGAAGAACACCACGTCGACGGGCTGCTTGTCGGCGAAGAGCACGGCGGAGGCGTCGAGGTCGATCTCGCGGGTGCGGCTGCCGAACAGGCCCCGGCGCGGGGCGGCCTGCCATCCCAGCCCCATCCTGACCGCGGTCAGCGTGCCCCCGTCGGCCTTGCTCAGGCTGATCTTCTGGCCCTTGGTCATGTTGACCGTCACGCGCTGTCCCCTCTCACCGTGCACTGCTGCGTGCCGTATATCCGCGTACCGTCCGGTACGCGTACTGTCGTGCGGTTGCCCCGCACACTAACAAGACGCGGCCGGACGGTGCCCTGGTTCGCCGGCCGGAGATTTCCGCGGCCCGCGCGATTCCGATCAGGCCATGCCGGTCAGGCCATGCCGGTCGGGCGATTGCGGTCAGGCGATGCCGGCCTCCCGCATCTGCCGCAACTCCTTCTTCAGCTCGTGCAGTTCGTCCCTCATCCTGGCGGCGACCTCGAACTTCAGCTCGGCGGCGGCCGCTTGCATCTGCTCGGTGAGCTGGCCGATCAGGGCGGTGAGCTCCTCGGCCGGCAGTGACGCGGCCTCCCGCTTCTCGCCGGCCCGGCCGGACAGGCCGGGCACGGGGGCCTTGCCGCGGGAGCGCTGCCGGCCGGAACCCAGCAGCTCCTCGGTGTCGGCCTCCTCGCGAACGATGTAGTCGATGATGCCGGCGATCTTCTTGCGCAGCGGCTGCGGGTCGATGCCGTTGGCGGTGTTGTAGGCGATCTGCTTGGCGCGGCGGCGGTTGGTCTCGTCGATGGCCTTGGCCATGGCGGGGGTGATCCGGTCGGCGTACATGTGGACCTGGCCGGACACGTTGCGGGCGGCGCGGCCGATGGTCTGGATCAGCGACGTGCCCGACCGCAGGAAGCCCTCCTTGTCGGCGTCGAGGATCGCGACCAGCGACACCTCGGGCAGGTCGAGGCCCTCGCGCAGCAGGTTGATGCCGACCAGGACGTCGAACTCGCCCGCGCGCAGCTCCTGCAGCAGCTCGACCCGGCGCAGGGTGTCGATGTCGCTGTGCAGGTACCGCACCTGGATGCCGAGTTCCAGCAGGTAGTCGGTCAGGTCCTCGGCCATCTTCTTGGTGAGGGTGGTGACCAGGACGCGTTCGTCCTTCTCGGTGCGCAGCCGGATCTCGTGCACCAGGTCGTCGATCTGGCCCTCGGTGGGTTTGACCACGACCTCGGGGTCGACCAGCCCGGTGGGGCGGATGATCTGCTCGACGACACCGTCGCCGCGCGACAGCTCGTACGCCCCCGGGGTCGCGGACAGGTAGACGGTCTGGCCGACCCGCTCCAGGAACTCCTCCCACTTCAGCGGGCGGTTGTCCAGCGCGGACGGCAGCCGGAAGCCGTGGTCGACCAGGGTGCGCTTGCGGGACGCGTCCCCCTCGTACATCGCGCCGATCTGCGGCACGGTGACGTGCGACTCGTCGATGACCAGCAGGAAGTCCTCGGGGAAGTAGTCGATGAGGGTGTCGGGGGCGGAGCCGGGGCCGCGGCCGTCGATGTGCCGCGAGTAGTTCTCGATGCCGGAGCAGGTGCCGATCTGCCGCATCATCTCGATGTCGTACGTGGTGCGCATCCGCAGCCGCTGGGCCTCCAGCAGCTTGCCCTGCTTCTCCAGCAGCGCGAGCTGCTCCTCCAGCTCCTTCTCGATGCCGGTGATGGCCCGCTCCATCCGCTCGGGTCCCGCCACGTAGTGGCTCGCGGGGAAGACGTAGATCTGCCGGTCCTCGGTGATCACCTCGCCGGTGAGCGGGTGGAGGGTGTAGAGGGCCTCGATCTCGTCGCCGAACATCTCGATGCGGACGGCCAGCTCCTCGTACACCGGGAAGATCTCCACGGTGTCGCCGCGGACCCGGAAGGTGCCGCGGGTGAAGGCCAGGTCGTTGCGCGTGTACTGGATGTCGACGAACTTGCGCAGGAGCTGGTCGCGGTCGATCACGTCGCCCACGTTGAGCCGCACCATGCGGTCGATGTACTCCTGGGGGGTGCCCAGGCCGTAGATGCACGAGACGGAGGCGACCACGACCACGTCACGCCGGGTGAGCAGCGAGTTGGTCGCGGAGTGGCGCAGCCGCTCCACCTCCTCGTTGATCGAGGAGTCCTTCTCGATGTAGGTGTCCGTCTGCGGGACGTACGCCTCCGGCTGGTAGTAGTCGTAGTACGACACGAAGTACTCGACCGCGTTGTTCGGCAGCAGCTCGCGGAACTCGTTGGCCAGCTGGGCGGCGAGTGTCTTGTTCGGCGCCATGACGAGCGTCGGGCGCTGGAGCCGCTCGATCATCCACGCGGTGGTGGCCGACTTGCCCGTGCCCGTCGCACCGAGCAGCACCACGTCCCGCTCACCGGCGCGGACGCGCTTCTCCAGGTCGTCGATGGCCGTCGGCTGGTCGCCGCTGGGCCGGTAGGGGCTGACGACCTCGAAGGGCGCCACGGTGCGTTCGATGTCTGATACGGGCCGCATGACACCCACCGTACGACCACCCACTGACAACCGCGCCGCGCCGCTGCCGCGGCGGGGGCGCGGGCGGGCCGGGGGGCGGGTGCGAGGGGCGGGCCCGGGCCCGTTGTCGGTGGCCGGCGCTAGCGTGGGAACGTGACGAACGCTGTGTGGACGGTGCGGGACACCCCGATCGGGCCGCTGCTGGTGGCCGGGACCGACGAGGGGCTCGTCCTGGTGTGTTTCCGTGCCGATCCGGCGACCGCGGCCCGGGCCGTGGAGTCGATGGGGCGGCGGCTGGGCCGCGTGCCGGTCGAGGACGGCGCGCGCCTCGATCCGGTGACCCGGCAGCTCGACGCCTACTTCGACGGGGAGCTGCGTACCTTCGACCTGCCGCTCGACTGGTCGCTGGTCACCGGCTTCAACCGGCGGGTGCTGCGCGAGCTGGCGGACGGCGTCCCGTACGGGAGCGTGGTGGGCTACCAGGACCTCGCCGACCGGGTGGGCGAGCCGGGCGCGGCGCGGGCGGTCGGTGTCGCGATGGCGTCCAACCCGCTGCCCGTGGTCGTGCCCTGCCACCGTGTGATCGAGTCCGGCGGCGGGATAGGCGGCTTCGGCGGCGGCTTGGAGATCAAGCGGCAGCTGCTCGCGCTGGAGGGGGTGCTCCCGGCTCCGCTCTTCTGAGCCCGCTCGCGCGGGCCCGGCCGAGGCGGCGGCCGGGCCCGGGCAGTGCCCGTGGCCGGTTCCGGGCCGGGGTCGCGGGCCGGGCCGAGGCGTCCGGGGCCGGGCCAATGCCGGGGGCCGGGCCGACGCCCGGAGCTGGGCCGATGCGGGGGGCCGGGAGCGCCCCGCGGCTCATTCCTCCGAGGTGCGCGGGTCGGGGATCTGCGGGGGCGCGGCCTTGGGAAGCTCGGCCCGTCCGGCGTCCTCGATGCCGGGGGTCTCCTCGGCGGCGGGCACCTCGGGGGCGGCCGGCGGGCGTTCCACCTCCTGGGCCGCGGGCGCGGCCGAGCCCGGTGTTCCGGCCGGTGAGCCGACCTGCCCGGGCGCGCCACCGCTCGCGCGGTCGAAGAAGCGCAGCAGTTCCACCGGGAAGGGCAGTACGAGGGTGGAGTTCTTCTCGGCGGCGACCTCCACGACCGTCTGCAGCATGCGCAGTTGCAGGGCGGCGGGGTTCTGCGCCATCGTGTCGGCCGCCTCGGACAGCTTCTGCGAGGCCTGCAGTTCGCCGTCCGCGGTGATGATCCGGGCCCGCCGTTCACGGTCGGCCTCCGCCTGCCGGGCCATCGACCGCTTCATGGACTCCGGCAGCGCCACGTCCTTGATCTCGACCCGGTCGATGTGGATGCCCCAGCCGGTCGCCGGGGTGGACAGCATCAGCTCAAGCCCCTCGTGCAGCTTCTCCCGCCCGGACAGCAGATCGTCCAGGTCGCTCTTGCCGATGATGGACCGCAGCGAGGTCTGGGCGACCTGGAGCATGGCGAACTGGTAGTTCTGCACGTCGACGGTGGCGCGGATGGGGTCGACGACCCGGAAGTAGAGCACGGCGTCGACCCGCACCGAGACGTTGTCCCGGGTGATGCCCTCCTGGGACGGCACCGGCATGGTGACGACCTGCATGTTCACCTTGGTCATCTTGTCGACGAACGGGACCAGCAGGCGCGCTCCGGGTTCCTTGGGCAGCGCGTTGACCCGGCCGAACCGGTAGATCACGCCCCGCTCGTACTGCTTGACGACCTTGACACCGGACGCCAGCCCTATCAGCCCGAGCACCGCGGCGACGATCAGCAGCACCACGACGACTTCCATTGCCCCCACCCCTTCACGACAAGAGAGTGAACGATACGGCCGCGGCGGATCCGGGCGCACCCGTCGCGGCGCGTTTTGACGGGAGTTTGACGAACCGTCCGGGCCTCGTGAGGGCGGTGGGCGCGTGGTCGAGGGCGATCGCCCGGTGCACCCGGCGCGCGGACCGGGTGGTGCGGGCCGGGTTCTCGTGCGTCACCGCCGGGGGCGCCCGGTGCGGTACGGGCCGGGCGGCGGGGCCGCCCACCGCCGGCCCGGCGGTCCCGGGCCGAAGCACAGCGGGCTGTGCCGTACCCGGGGGCCGGAACGCGGCCGGGGCCGCCCACCTGAGCGGGCGCTCCCGGCGGATCGCGTCCGGGCGCCGGTCAGTCGTCTCAGTCGTCGAAACGGGCCGCGGCCACGTAGTCCGGGCGCGGGTCGAGCGCGGCGGCCAGCCGGAAGTGGCGCTGGGCCTCGGCGGGGCGGTTGGACCGCTCCAGGGTGCGGGCGAGGGCGAAGTGCGCGAAGGCATTGTCCGGCTCGCGTTCCAGCACGATCTGGAACTCCAGCTCGGCGGGGCGCAGTTGGGCGGCGGCGAAGAAGGCGCGGGCGCGCAGCAGGCGGGCCGCGGTGTTCTCCGGGTGGGCCGCTATCACGGGGTCGAGGAGCTTGACCGCGCCACGCGGGTCGCGCGCGGCGAGCAGCTGCTCGGCGGCGCGGTAGTCGATGACGTGTGTCTCCGGGGTCCGCTCGGTCAAGGCCGCCTCCTTGCTTCGGCCGGGGATGACGAGTGATCGTCTGGTCAGACATACCCAACGCGGCGCCCGGCAACCCCATTCCCGCGGGGCGGGGACACGGGCCGGGGCCGCCCGGGCCGGCGCGGGGCGGGGGCGGCGGGCGGCGCCCGCGGCGCGCTCCTAGGCTGTGGCCATGCTGACAGTGGGCCTGACCGGCGGCATCGGGGCCGGCAAGAGCGAGGTGGCGCGGCTGCTCGCGTCGTACGGGGCGGTGCTGGTCGACGCCGACCGGATCGCCCGCGAGGTGGTGGAGCCGGGCACGCCGGGGCTGGCCGCGGTGGTCGCCGAGTTCGGTCCCGGGATCCTGGCCGGGGACGGCAGCCTGGACCGGCCCGCGCTCGGGGCGATCGTCTTCGCCGACGAGGAGCGGCGGGCGGCCCTCAACGCGATCGTGCATCCGCTGGTGGGCCGGCGGTCGGCCGAGCTGCAGCAGGCCGCGGGCCCGGACGCGATCGTGGTCCACGATGTGCCGCTGCTGGCGGAGAACGGCCTGGCCTCGCTGTACGACCTGGTGGTCGTGGTGGACGCGGCTCCCGCGACGCAGCTCGACCGCCTGGTACGGCTGCGTGGCATGACCGAGCACGAGGCCAGGTCGCGGATGGCCGCTCAGGCCACGCGGGAGGAGCGGCTGGCCGTCGCCGACCTGGTCGTCCGCAACGACGGCCCGCTGACCGAGCTGGAGCCGCAGGTCCAGGCCGTCTGGCGGACCCTGACCGAACGCGCGCAGGCCGGCTGAGGCCTCGTACCACCCCGGCGGCGAAGACGCGCCGAAGCGCGCCCGGGCCCGGCCGCGCCGGAACCGTCCGCGCGGCCCGGAGGGCGCCGGCCGCGGCCCTGCCCCTGCCGGGCGGGGCTACCGGCCGTCGTCCTCGCGGTCGGCCAGGAAACGCTCGAACTCCGCGGCGAGGTCGTCGGCCGAGGGCAGGTCGACGGGCTCGGCCACGAGGCTTTCCCGGGACTGGAGGCCGGCCACCGCGTCGTACTGGCTCTCCAGGCCGCGCACCACGGAGACCAGCTCGCCGTCGCCCTCGGCGACCTGGCGGTCGATCTCGACGCGCACGGTGTGCGCCTCGTTGCGCAGCGCGTGGGCCACGTCGGGCAGCACCAGGCCGGTGGCGGCGGTGATGGTCTCCAGGACGGCCAGAGCGGCGTCGGGGTACGGGGAGCGGGCCAGGTAGTGGGGCACGTGGGCGGCGACGCCCAGGACGTCACGCCCGGCCTTCGAGAGGCGGTACTCGATGAGGGCGGCGCAGCTCGCCGGGACCTGGGCCTCGTCGAACCAGGCGCGGTGGCCGGGCACCAGGTCCACCCGGTTGCCGTGCGGTGTCAGGCCCACGGGGCGGGTGTGCGGGACGCCCATGGGAATGCCGTGGAAGTTGATCGCCATGCGCACCCCCAGGCGCTCCACGACCTGGAGGACGGCGGCGCTGAACCGCTCCCACTCCACGTCGGGCTCCTGCCCGCTCAGCACCAGGAAGGGGGTGCCGGTGGTGTCCCGGACGAGGTGGAGCTCGATGGCGGGGGCCTCGTACGTCGTCCAGTGGTCGCGCACGAACGTCATCAGCGGGCGCCGGGCCCGGTAGTCGACCAGGCGGTCGGCGTCGAAGCGCGCCACCAGGCGGCTGTCGAGCCGGTCCAGCAGCTGGCGCACGACCTGCTCGCCGGTCTCCCCCGCGTCCATGTAGCCCTCGAAGTGGTACAGCAGCACGGGCCCGGCGTCACCGACCGCCTCGTCGACGGCCTCGGCCCCGCCCGGCACGTACTCGTACAGTCCCTGCGGATCCAGCACGGTGATCGTCCTCCTCGCTCTCTGTGACCCTCAACGAACAGAAACGGCCCGCCATTCCCCGCCGGGTCACTCGAACGCGTATCCGGTGCCTTTTGACGGGCTGTCGACAAGACTTTACGGTCGCGGCGCTCGTCGCGTCGTTCACAGGATCGGCTGGACATCACGAACATGAACGAGGGGGCGGGGCGGCGGGCGAGGAGCGCGGACGCGCCGCCACGCGCTCCCCGCGCGCGCCCCCACTCCCGGGAAACGCGCCGGCCCTGTTCCCGGACACGCGCCGGGCCCGCCTCCTGTGACAGGAGGCGGGCCCGGGTGGTGCCTACTGGCTGCTGCCGGCGGCCTGCGCGACCGCTCGGCTCAGTCCGGCCGTCGGCTCAGCTCTGGCCGCCCGCGAGCTTCTCGCGGAGAGCGGCGAGGGCCTCGTCCGAGGCGAGCGCCCCGGAGTTGTCCTCGGACTCGGAGGAGTAGTTGCCGCCGCCCGAGGGGGCGGGAGCGGCCTGGCCGGCTTCGGCGGCAGCCTGCTCGTCGGCCTCGCGGGACTTGATGACCTGCGCCTGGTGCTGCTCGAAGCGGGACTGGGCGGTCGCGTACTGCTGCTCCCACTCCTCGCGCTGCTTCTCGTAGCCGGGCAGCCAGTCGTTGGTCTCGGGGTCGAAGCCCTCGGGGTAGATGTAGTTGCCCTGGTCGTCGTACGAGGCGGCCATGCCGTACAGCGTCGGGTCGAACTCGACGGAGGCCGGGTCGGCGCCGAAGGACTCGTTGGCCTGCTTCAGGGACAGCGAGATGCGGCGGCGCTCCAGGTCGATGTCGATGACCTTGACGAAGATCTCGTCGTTGACCTGGACGACCTGCTCGGGGATCTCCACGTGGCGCTCGGCCAGCTCGGAGATGTGCACCAGGCCCTCGATGCCCTCGTCCACCCGGACGAACGCGCCGAACGGCACCAGCTTGGTGACCTTGCCGGGGACGACCTGCCCGATCTGGTGGGTGCGGGCGAACTGCTGCCACGGGTCTTCCTGGGTCGCCTTCAGCGACAGGGAGACGCGCTCGCGGTCCATGTCCACGTCCAGGACCTCGACCGTGACCTCCTGGCCGACCTCGACGACCTCGGAGGGGTGGTCGATGTGCTTCCAGGACAGCTCCGAGACGTGCACCAGACCGTCGACACCGCCGAGGTCGACGAACGCGCCGAAGTTGACGATGGAGGAGACGACGCCGGAGCGCACCTGGCCCTTCTGCAGGGTGGTGAGGAAGGTCTGGCGGACCTCGCTCTGGGTCTGCTCCAGCCAGGCGCGGCGGGACAGGACCACGTTGTTGCGGTTCTTGTCCAGCTCGATGATCTTGGCCTCGAGCTCCTTGCCCACGTAGGGCTGCAGGTCGCGGACGCGGCGCATCTCGACCAGGGAAGCCGGCAGGAAGCCGCGCAGGCCGATGTCCAGGATGAGGCCGCCCTTGACGACCTCGATGACGGTACCGGTGACGATGCCGTCCTCTTCCTTGATCTTCTCGATGGTGCCCCACGCGCGCTCGTACTGCGCGCGCTTCTTCGAGAGGATCAGGCGGCCTTCCTTGTCCTCCTTCTGGAGGACGAGCGCCTCGATCTCATCGCCCACGGCGACGACCTCGTTGGGGTCGACGTCGTGCTTGATCGAGAGCTCGCGGGAGGGGATGACGCCTTCGGTCTTGTAACCGATGTCGAGCAGGACCTCGTCCCGGTCGACCTTCACGATGACGCCGTCGACGATGTCGCCGTCGTTGAAGTACTTGATCGTCTCGTCGATCGCCGCGAGGAAGGCTTCCTCGTTGCCGATGTCGTTGACCGCCACCTGCGGGGTGGTACGAGGGGCCTCGGTGCTGCTCGTCATTAGGGAAAGGACTCCGGTACGGACAGTAAGTCGTAGGTACTGCTACGCCGGAGCCTTTTTCGTTCCTGCCGCCCCTTGAGTCGGACCAGCGGGCCGGAAGCCATCGGTCAAGGGAACTGCAACAGATTCGAGCGTGGCCTGCTCCGTCCGAGGCGCGCAGGCTCACAGCGCAACTTGTAGCATACGGGGGCAGCCGAGCACGGTCAATGCACGAAGAGCGCACCAGGCGCGTATCGGACGAACCGGCACGACTCGCCCACCCGTACGTCCTTTCAGAGAGTACGACGACTGCCGCGATGATCCAAGGACCAGAACCCGAAGCTACCCGTCGTATTGCCGGTGCCACGGAAAGCAGCCGGGCCAATCGGCGCTGGTGGGACCGCAACGCCGACGACTACCAGCTCGAACACGGCGGCTTCCTGGGCGACGCCCGCTTCGTGTGGGGCCCGGAGGGCCTGGACGAGGCGCAGGCGCGGCTGCTGGGCCCGGCGTCCGGCCTGAAGGACCGGGCGGTCCTGGAGATCGGCGCGGGCGCCGCCCAGTGCTCGCGGTGGCTGGCCGCCCGGGGCGCCCGGCCGGTCGCGCTCGACCTTTCCGCCCGGCAGCTGCGGCACGCCCGCAGGATCGACCTGGAGGCCGCCGGGACCGGCGCTGCGGCGCCGGCCCTGGTGCAGGCCGACGCGGGCGCCCTGCCCTTCGCCGACGCCTCCTTCGACCTGGCCTGCTCCGCCTACGGGGCGCTGCCCTTCGTCGCCGACACCGCCGGGGTGCAGCGCGAGGTGCGCCGCGTCCTGCGCCCCGGCGGCCGCTGGGTCTTCTCCGTGACCCACCCCGTGCGCTGGGCGTTCCCCGACGAGCCGGGCCCCGACGGGCTGACCGCGTCCTCCTCCTACTTCGACCGCACGCCGTACGTCGAGCAGGACGACCGCGGCACGGCCGTCTACGTGGAGCACCACCGCACCCTGGGCGACCGGGTCCGCGAGATCACCGCGGCAGGACTGGTCCTGGTCGACCTCGTCGAGCCGGAATGGCCCGCCTGGAACACCCAGGAGTGGGGCGGCTGGTCGCCGCTGCGCGGCCGCCTCCTGCCGGGCACGGCGATCTTCGTCTGCGAGGCCCCGTAGCCGGGCGCGCTCAAGCGCGGGCCCGGCTCGGACGCGGGTCCGGCTCGGGCGCGGGCCTCGCTCAGGCGCCGGCCGACACCGCGGCGCCCGTGGCCGTGGCGCCCGTCGCCTCCGGCGCGGGGGTCGTGGACGACGGGTCCGGAGTCGGCGTGGCCGTGGCGCACGGGTCGGGCGTCGGCGACGGGGTCGGCGTGGCCGTGCCCGTGGGCGTCGGGGTCGGAGTCGGGGTGGGCGAGGGGCTCGCGCCGCCCGACGGGCTCGGGCTCGGGCTGTCCGTGGGGCAGCTCGGGGTGGGCGTCGGCGTGGCAGTGGGCGTCGGCGTCCCCGTGGCCGTCGGGGTCGGGGTGGGCGTCGTCGGGGGCAGCGTCGCCACGATGGTCGGCGTGGGAAGCGGCGAGTGGCCGGGCGAGACCTTGGGCGGCGTGCCCAGCGAGCCACGGGCGTGGACGTTGCCCGGTGCGCCCAGGGCACCCGGCGACGCGGTGGAGCCGCCGCCCCCCGTGGTGGGCTGCGGCTGCGGACCGGCGGGAGCCGGGCTCGGCGCGATCCCGGGCGCGGGCGCGCCCGGGCGGTCGGGCACGCCGACCGCGTCCCCGCCCCGTACGAAGTGCTCGTACCACGCCCTGACCAGCGACAGGTACTCCTGCGAGTGGTTGTAGCCGAGGATCGCCCGGTCCATGTCGGCCGGCACCGCCAGGTCCCGGCCGTCGGCGCACAGGTAGTGCGCGGCGGCGAGCGCCGCGTCGTACACGTTGTTCGGGTCCGCCACACCGTCGCCGTTGCCGTCGGCGCCCCACGTCTGCCACGTGGAAGGGATGAACTGCATCGGCCCGACCGCCCGGTCGTGCACCGTGTCCCCGTCGTACCGGCCGTGGTCGGTGTCGGTGATGTTCGCGAAGCCGTTGCCGTCGAGGACGGGGCCGAGGATCGGGCTGGTCGTGGTCCCGTTCGCGTCGACCGCGCCGCCGCGGGCCTGCCCGGACTCCACCTGGCCGATGGCGGCCAGCAGTTGCCACGGCAGATGGCAGCCGGGGTCGCCGCGGCCGACGGACGCCTGCGCCCGCAGATACGCGTTCAGCACGGTGGTCGGCAGGCTCGCGCCGCCGCCGGGCACCGTCACCTGGCCGCCGGGAGCGCCGCCCGGGGCGGGCGCGAACGGTCCCGTCGGGCTCTTCAGTGGCGGCACTTGGGTGATGTACGGGGATCCGCCGTCGATCGGCCCGCCCGCCGGCGGGGCCGCCTCACCGCCGTGACCGGGCGACGCGGTGGCATGGGCGTGGGCGGAGGGAAGGAATCCCGGTGCCTGAGAGGCACTCAGCGCCGCCATCGCCGCGGCGGCCACCGCCGTACCCGCCGCACCCCTGCGTATCCTCCGGGCGTACCGCCGCGCTGCCATCGCGGACCCCTCCCACGTACGAGATGTTCACCGTCCGGCGTCACAACTCGACCGACCCTACGGCAACTTGGACCCCTTGGCCACCGGCCGGACATGCTCAAAAAGTGCGCAACCGGGCACATCCCACTTGTCACGCGCTTCGTTTCCCCGCAGGTCACCCGGGCTTGGGCGGACATTCCCACCGTCCGCCCGCGACCCGCGGGCCGGCCCCGGACAGCACGGCACCCGCGTGCCGCGCGCCTGCCCGCGGACCGGCCCGCGGGCGCGCGCGCCGCCGCACCCCGCGCGCACGCCCCCCGCGGCGGCACGCCCCCGACGCCCCCTCAGTGCGCGGCCGACTCCCAGTCCTTGCCGTGGCCCACCGAGACATCCAGCGGGGCCAGCAGCGGATACGCCCCCGCCATCTCGCGGCGCACCAGCTCCTCCACCGTCTCCCGCTCCCCCGGCGCCACCTCGACCACGATCTCGTCGTGCACCTGCAGCAGCAGCCGGGACGCCAGCCCCTCCCGGGTCAGCGCCTCGTCGACCCGCAGCATCGCGATCTTCACGATGTCCGCGGCCGACCCCTGGATCGGCGCGTTCAACGCCATCCGCTCGGCCATCTCCCGCCGCTGCCGGTTGTCGCTGTTCAGATCGGGCAGGTAACGGCGCCGGCCCAGCAGCGTCTCGGTGTAACCGGTGACCCTGGCCTCCTCCACCACCCGGTGCAGATAGTCCCGCACCCCGCCGAACCGCTCGAAGTACGTCTCCATCAGCGCCCGCGCCTCCGCGGCCTCGATGCCCAACTGCTGGGACAGGCCGAACGCCGACAACCCGTACGCCAAGCCGTACGACATCGCCTTGATCTTGCGGCGCATCTCCGCGTCCACCCGCTCCCGGGGCACCGAGAACACCTGCGAACCGACCGTGTCGTGCAGGTCCTCACCCGAGGTGAACGCCGCGATCAGGCCCTCGTCCCGCGACACGTGGGCCATCACCCGCAACTCGATCTGGCTGTAGTCCGCGGTCAGCAGGCACTCGTACCCCTCGCCCACGACGAAGCCCCGGCGGATCGCCCGGCCCTCGTCCGTACGCACCGGGACGTTCTGCAAGTTGGGATCCGTCGACGACAGGCGGCCCGTGGCCGCCACGATCTGGCTGAACGTGGTGTGGATCCGCCCGTCCGGCGCCACCGACTTCACCAGGCCCTCGACCGTCACCCGCAGCCTCGCCTGCTCACGGTGACGCAACATGATCACCGGCAGCTCGTGATCGGTCTGGGCCGCCAGCCACGCCAGCGCGTCCGCGTCCGTGGTGTAACCCGTCTTCGTCTTCTTCGTCCTCGGCAGACCCAGCTCGCCGAACAGCACCTCCTGCAACTGCTTCGGCGACCCCAGATTGAACTCGTGGCCCACCGAGGCGTGCGCCTCCCCCACCGCGTGCTGCACGGCCGCCGCGAACTGCTTCTCCAGACCCTCCAGATGAGCCCGGTCCGCCGCGATCCCGGCCCGCTCCATCCGCGCCAGCAGCGCCGAGACCGGCAGCTCCACCTCACGCAGCAGATGCTCCGCCCCCACCTCCGGCAGCCGCGCCGCGAACACCTCCGCCAGATCCAGCACCGCGCGCGCCTGCACCATCAACGCCTCCGCCGCGGCCGCCTCGCCGTCCTCCTCGCCGAACGCCAACTGCCCGCTCGCCTCCCGCGCCGGCGCCAGCTCCCGGCCCAGGTACTCCACCGACAGCACGTCCAGCGCGAACGACCTGCGCCCCGGCTTGATCAGGTACGCCGCCAGCGCCGTGTCCATCTCCACACCCGCCAGGCTCCAGCCGTGCTCGGCGAACACCCGGCCCGCGTTCTTCACGTTGTGCAGCACCTTCGGCCGCGCCGGATCCGCCAGCCACGACGCGAACGCCCGCTCGTCCGCCTCGTCCATCCCGGCCGGGTCGAACCACGCCGCGTCCTCCCCGGAGGCCAGCGCGACCGCCGTCACACCACCGCTGCCCAGCTCCCACGTGTCCACCGTCGCCAGCCCCAGCGCCACCCCCGGCCGGGCCTCCAGCCAGCCCGCCACCTCACCCGTGCCCAGCACCGCGCCGTCCACCGCCACACCCTCGGCGATCTCCGGCTCCGCCGCCGCCCCCGGATCCGCCGCGAACAGCCGCTCCCGGAAATTGGGATTACGGAACTCCAGCACGTCCAGCACCCCGGACACCGACTCCCGGTCGTACGGCCCCCGCTCCAGATCCGGCGGCGCCGCCGGCAACGGCACGTCCCGCACCATCTCCGTCAGCCGCCGGTTCAGCTTCACCGCGTCCAAATGCGCCCGCAGATTGTCCCCCGCCTTGCCCTTCACCTCGTCCGCCCGGGCACACAGCTCCGCGAACGACCCGAACTGCGTGATCCACTTCGCCGCCGTCTTCTCCCCCACCCCCGGGATACCCGGCAGGTTGTCCGACGGGTCACCGCGCAAAGCCGCGAAATCCGGGTATTGCGCCGGCGTCAGCCCGTACTTCTCCACCACCTTCTCCGGCGTGAACCGCGTCAGCTCCGACACACCCTTCGTCGGATACAGCACCGTCACATGATCACTGACGAGCTGGAACGCGTCCCGGTCACCCGTGACGATCAGCACCTCGTAACCCAGCGCCTCCGCCTGCCCCGCCAGCGTCGCGATCACATCGTCCGCCTCGAACCCGTCCACCGCGAACCGGCTCACCCGCATCGCGTCCAGCAGCTCACCGATCAGCTCCACCTGACTGCGGAACTCGTCCGGCGTCTTCGATCGCGTCGCCTTGTACTCCGGGTACTCATCGAACCGCCACGTCTTGCGGGACACGTCGAAAGCCACCGCCAGATGCGTCGGCCTCTCGTCACGCAACGTGTTCGACAGCATCGACGTGAAACCGTAGATCGCGTTCGTCGGCTGACCCGTGACCGTGCTGAAATTCTCCACCGGCAACGCGTAGAACGCCCGGTACGCCAGCGAATGCCCGTCCAGCAGCATCAGACGCGGCCGGTCACCCGACGGCTGCGCCGCACCACGCGCGGCCCCCGGCGCGGACACGGAAACGGATGCGGACCCCGATGCGGTTGCGGAAACCGATGCTTTCTCTGCCACGTCACCGATCCTCCCACGACCCACCGACAACGCCGCCCGGCCACCACCCGCCCACCGCCGCGACAGCACCCCCGACGAACCGCCCGCCCCGGCCTAAGATCGATCCATGGCCAAGAAGCCCCCCGCCACGGACCCCGTACAGGACGCACCCCAGGTCACCGCCCCCCAGCACAGCGCCGCCGGAGCGTCCGCCATCGGACACACCCTCAAAGCGGCGGGCGCCCAGATGGGCGCGCGACGGGCCACCCTCACCCTCCTCAAGGTCAACCAGAAGAACGGCTTCGACTGCCCCGGCTGCGCCTGGCCCGAAGGCGACCACCGCCACACCTTCGAATTCTGCGAGAACGGCGCCAAAGCCGTCGCCGAGGAAGCCACCCTCCGCCGCGTCACCCCCGACTTCTTCGCCGCCCACCCCGTCACCGAACTCGCCCGCCGCAGCGGCTACTGGCTCGGCCAGCAGGGCCGCATCACCCAGCCCATGTACCTCGCCGAAGGCACCGACACCTACCAGCCCGTCCCCTGGGAACGCGCCTTCGAGATCATCGCCACCGAGATCGCCGCCCTCGACCACCCCGACCAAGCCGTCTTCTACACCTCAGGACGCACCAGCAACGAAGCCGCCTTCCTCTACCAACTCTTCGCCCGCGAACTCGGCACCAACAACCTGCCCGACTGCTCCAACATGTGCCACGAGTCCTCCGGCTCCGCCCTCACCGAAACCCTCGGCGTCGGCAAAGGCAGCGTCCTGCTCGACGACCTCCACCGCGCCGACCTCATCATCGTCGCCGGCCAGAACCCCGGCACCAACCACCCCCGCATGCTCAGCGCCCTCGAACACGCCAAACAGCGCGGCGCCACCATCGTCAGCGTCAACCCCCTGCCCGAAGCCGGCCTCGAACGCTTCAAAAACCCCCAGACCGCGACCGGCCTCACCCGCGGCACCACCCTCACCGACCTCCACCTGCCCATCCGCCTCGGCGGCGACCAAGCCCTCTTCCGCGCCCTCGGCCGCCTCCTCATCGAAGCCGACGCCCTCGACCACGACTTCATCGCACAGCACACGCACGGCTTCGCCGACTACGAAGCCACCGCCCGCGCCACCGACTGGAACGACGTCCTCACCGCGACCGGCCTCACCCACGCCGAGATCCACCGCCTGCACACCCTCGTCCTCAACGCCAAAAGCGTCGTCGTGTGCTGGGCCATGGGCCTCACCCAGCACAAACACGCCGTCCCCACCATCCGCGAAGTCGTCAGCTTCCTCCTCCTGCGCGGCAACGTCGGCCGCCCCGGCGCCGGCGTCTGCCCCGTACGCGGCCACTCCAACGTCCAAGGCGACCGCACCATGGGCATCGTCGAACGGCCCACCACCGCCTTCCTCGACGCCCTCCGCGACGAATTCGGCTTCGAACCACCCCGCGACCACGGCCTCGACGTCGTCGACGCCATCCGCGCCCTGCGCGACGGCACCGCCAAGGTCTTCTTCGCCATGGGCGGCAACTTCGTCGCCGCCACCCCCGACACCGACGTCACCGAAGCAGCCATGCGGCGCGCCCGCCTCACGGTCCACGTATCGACCAAACTCAACAGATCCCACGTCATCACCGGCGCCCGCGCCCTCATCCTCCCCACCCTCGGCCGCACCGAACGCGACCACCAGGCCACCGGCGACCAGTTCGTCACCGTCGAGGACTCCATGGGCATGGTCCACGCCTCCCGCGGCACCCTCGCCCCCGCCTCCCCCCACCTCCTGTCCGAACCCGCCATCGTCACCCGCCTCGCCCGCGCCGTCCTCGGCCCGCACAGCACCATCCCCTGGGCCGACTTCGAAAACGACTACGACCTCATCCGCGACCGCATCGCCCGCGTCGTCCCCGGCTTCACCGACTTCAACACCCGCGTACGCCACCCCGGCGGCTTCACCCTCCCCCACGCCCCCCGCGACTCCCGCACCTTCCCCACCGCCACCGGCAAGGCCAACTTCACCACCGCCCCCCTCACCTACCCCCACGTCCCCGAAGGCCGCCTCCTCCTGCAGACCCTGCGCTCCCACGACCAGTACAACACCACCATCTACGGCCTCGACGACCGCTACCGCGGCATCAAGGGCGGCCGCCGCGTCGTCCTCCTCCACCCCGACGACGCCGCCGCCCACGGCCTCGCCGACGGCGACTACACCGACCTCGTCAGCGAATGGACCGACGGCACCCAACGCCGCGCCGAAGGATTCCGCGTCGTCCACTACCCCACCCCGCGAGGCTGCGCCGCCGCCTACTTCCCCGAGACCAACGTCCTCATCCCCCTCGACCACACCGCCGACACCAGCAACACCCCCGCCGCGAAATCCGTGGTCATCCGCCTGGAACAGCCCAACCCCGCACACGCCTGACCCCGGCGGGCGGTTAGGTTGGCCCACAGCACCACCGTGAGCACACACGCACCGCCCAGGCGCACGGACACCGGACGCGAGGACACCCCGACGCCCGGACCGCCCGGACGCGCACCCGCACCCGCACCCGAACACCCCTCGGAGCCCACCGCATGAGCGAGCAGACCACCCCCTACTTCCCACCGGAGATCCTGGAGCAGTACGCCGGGCTGGGCCTCGACCTGACCGCCCTCTTCTCCGCCGGGCACCTGGGCGAACGCATGGGCATCGGCATCCTCCACGCCACGCCCGAGAAAGTGGTCGGCACCATGCCCGTCGAAGGCAACACCCAGCCCTACGGCCTGCTCCACGGCGGCGCCTCCGCCGTCCTCGCCGAAACCCTCGGATCCGTCGGGGCCATGCTCCACGGCGGCCCCAGCAAGATCGCGGTCGGCGTCGACCTCAACGCCACCCACCACCGCAGCCTGCGCTCCGGCACCGTCACCGGCACCGCCACCCCCGTCCACCGCGGCCGCTCCTCGGCCACCTACGAGATCGTCATCACCGACGAATCCGACCGCCGCGTCTGCACCGCCCGCCTCACCTGCATGCTCCGCCCCGCCACCCCACCCGCCCCGGCCCAGAACGGCGCCAGCGGCACGAACTGACCCGCCTCAGTACTTGGCCCCCACGTACACGTCCATCAGCGCCACCGACTCCCTACGGGCCACCGACACGTTGTACGGCCGCCCACCGCGCCGCGTCACCTTCCACTCGACCCCCACCCGGTCGAGAGCGTCGCAGTACAGCCGCCGGATGTCGACGGACACGTTCGTGAAGAAGTACCGCGGGTACTCGCACCGCTTCCGGACGCCGCCCACCATCCGCGTCGTCCAGTTCGTCACCCGGCACCCGTCGGAATGGACGAGCCCCCGGATGAACTCCCAGGGGTGGGCATCCACGCTCTCCCGCTGCCAGGGTTCAAGGACGATGGGCCGCTCGTGCTTCTTGCCGGGGCCGTGCTGGGGGAAGACGGTCACCCATTGCTTGCTGTACGACGTCACCTGGACGCATCCCTGCTGGGGGTTGCGGCTGACCGAGCCGTGGGGGTGGACGGAGCGGATGGCGCTCTCACAGGCACGAGTCAAGCCGGGCCAGGCATCGGAACAAGCGATGCGCAGCGCGTAGACACCCCGCCGGTGAAGGCTCAGGCAACCGTCACCAAGGTAGAGGCCCAACAGATAGGGATACGCAGGGCCGCTCGTGCACAGCGGGGCGATGGGGGTCCGGCGCTGGGGTTCGACGCCGACGTCCCGCCACGTGCGCAGCGCGCTCCGGGATATGCCTGTCGCCAGACTTACGGAATTGAGGCTGCGGCCTGACGCGAGCAGAGCCACCGCCTCACGACGGGTGACGAGGTCGTACATGGGGCCAGGGTCACAGACCCGTGAGCCGCCGCCGGGTGAGTCGGCCGAAGGTTCACCCTGTGCAGTGACCTTTGGAAACGACCGTTGCACCTAAGAATCGAAGGTGAAGTGCCCCGGGTCGGACTCGAACCGACACTGTATGGGTTTTGAATCCATTGCCTGCTGCCAATTGGGCTACCGGGGCTCCTGCGAAACAGAGGATAGCGTACCGCCCGCGTGCCCCAACTCTAGCCGAGCTAGGTAGGCTCAGGTGTACGCATCCCGCACCGCACTCCGTCGCAGAGCAAAGAGCAAGGAGCACCGTGAGCGCCCCGGAAGAGTCCCCCACCCCTCAGGATGAGCAGTCGCATGTGCCTCCGGTCACGACGCGTGTGGTGATCGCCGAGGACGAGGCGCTGATCCGGCTGGATCTGAAGGAGATGCTGGAGGAGGAGGGGTATTCCGTGGTCGGGGAGGCCGGGGACGGCGAGACCGCGGTGAAGCTGGCGGGTGAGCAGCGGCCGGATCTGGTGATCCTGGATGTGAAGATGCCGGTGCTGGACGGTATCTCGGCGGCGGAGCGGATCGCGGCGGAGAAGCTGGCGCCGGTGTTGATGCTGACGGCGTTCTCGCAGCGCGAGCTGGTGGAGCGGGCGAGGGACGCGGGGGCGATGGCGTATCTGGTGAAGCCGTTCACGAAGAGTGATCTGGTGCCGGCGATCGAGATGGCGGTGAGTCGGTTCCAGGAGTTGCGGGCGCTGGAGGCGGAGGTCGCGGATCTGGCGGTGCGGTTGGAGACGCGGAAGCTGGTGGATCGCGCGAAGAGTGTGCTGCAGACGAAGTACGGGTTGTCCGAGCCGGCGGCGTTTCGGTGGATCCAGAAGACGTCGATGGATCGGCGTTTGTCGATGCAGGCGGTGGCGCAGGCCGTGATCGACGAGGTGGCCGGCTAGCGAGTGGGCTGGTGAAGATTGGGTTCTGGTCCTGCCGCCGCGTGGGGGGTGGGACCGGACTCGTTTGTGTGGTGATGGGGGAGCGGGTCGGGGTGGCGGTCGGGCCGGATGTGTGGGGGGTCGTGCCGGGTGTTGGTCCCGGTGGGGAGTGTGTTGGCGTTCCTGGCCGAGTGTCGTGATGTGGTGTTGGCGGTGGGGGGTGTTCGTGGAGATGTTTCCGTCGGCGAATGGGCGGCCGAGTGTGCCGCTGCAGTTCGGGACGGATGCTGAGCCCGTCTGGCTGTTGAGCCTGTGACTGGCTTGTGCATGGCTGTGGCTGGCTTGTGCATGGCTGTGGTTGTGCGGCTCGGTGCCGGAGTCGAGGACCACGAAGTCATTGTCGGCTTGGGCCTGCCGGTCGGCTGCTGCCGCCGGCGCAGCTGGTCCGCGTCGGCGTCCGTCGGTCGTACGTGCCGGCGCCTGGCCTGTCGAGCACGGTAGTGGGGGGTTTCGTTCCCGCGGTGCCACTGGCAGCAGCTTTTGGTTGCCCGCCCGCGCGGCCGCCGTCGATCTCCGCCGGCTGATCGACCGTTCTTTGATGGTGCTGTGCATGGACCGCAGTGGCGGCTGCGTCCTGTGGCTGCGGCGCCCGGCCCGTCGGTTCTCAGGGTGCAGGCGGCGGGCTGTGGCGACGGCGTCGTGCGGATCACGGCCCGGCTCGGTTCGCGCGCTACGGTCGGCGTCGCCGTCGGCGGCGCCTGACCGGCGGCTCGAACGGGAGCGTCTTCACTGGGCGGCGTCGTGTTGTACGTGAGGGCGGCGAGGACTTCCGCGGGCCGGTCCGGGTATTGGCAGGAGCGCGATTGTGTCGTCCGCGGCGCCGGCGCCGCTTGGCCGTCGTGGGCATCCGCTTGGCCGTCGTGGACATCCGCTCGCCCCTCGTGGACACCAGCCGTCGTGGACACCAGCCGTCGTGGACGTCAGCACCGCTGGCGGCGCCGCGGTTGCGGACGAGGCGTCCGGGGGGCGGCGGCGGCTTCGGGTGGCGACCGGGCGCGGAGGGCGTCGAGCGTCCGGTCGTGTGACCTACGTCATGCATTGTGGACTTGCTAGTCCATTCTTTGCGCCGCATGATGAATGGACTAGCAAGTCCAAAGATTGAGGGATCGGTCATGGAAACCCTAGAGCGTTTGCGTGTCACCGAGGATGTGCGGCGTCTGATGGCACGTTACGTCCGGTACGCGGATCTGCAGCGCTGGCAGGACCTGGCGGGGCTGTTCACAGCGGACGGCTCGTTCACACCGCACAAGCCCGACGGGTCGGTGTGGCTGCGCATGAACGGCCGGGAGGAGATCGCGGCGACCGTGGGCGCAAGCGGCGGCCCGGGAGTGACCCTGATCCACCACCTGTTCTCCGACGAGATCAACGTGGACTCGCCCACCAGTGCGCACGGGGTGTTCGCGATGGAGGACATCGTCACCCGCCCCGAGGGCGCCGAGATCTCGCAGACCATCCCGTTCCGGGTCATGCACGGCTTCGGCCACTACCACGGCCGGTTCGTCAAGGAGGACGGCCGGTGGCGGATCGCGGAGCTGAAACAGACCCGGGTCCGGCTCGACTTCTC
>NZ_JAINVH010000179.1 GCF_020400825.1 Streptomyces sp. HPF1205 | reverse complement strand
CCGGCAGCCCGCGCCCGACTCAACGGCTCCACCAACACCATCCCCGCACCCTCGGACCACCCCGTCCCATCAGCACCCGCCGCAAACGCCTTGCACCGCCCATCACCAGCCAACCCACGCTGCTTACTGAACTCCGCGAACACCCCCGGCGTCGACATCACCGTCACCCCACCCACCAACGCCATCTCACACTCACCACCACGCAACGCCTGACCCGCCAAATGCAACGCCACCAACGACGACGAACACGCCGT
>NZ_JAINVH010000178.1 GCF_020400825.1 Streptomyces sp. HPF1205 | reverse complement strand
ACCTCCCCCGGCACACCCTCACCCGTCACCACCAACCACACACCATCCAGCACACCACCACCAGCACCCACCGCCAACGGCAACCACCGCACCCCATACCGCCACGCATCCACCGCCGACACCTCACGACGACGCCGACGCCACGACGCCAACGCCGGCAACATCGACTCCAACCCCGGCAGCGAACCATCACCCTCCAAACCCAAAGCCGCCACCAACGCCTCCGGATCCTCACGCTCCACCGCCGCCCAGAACCGCACCTC
>NZ_JAINVH010000177.1 GCF_020400825.1 Streptomyces sp. HPF1205 | reverse complement strand
GCCCGTCCGGTGGGTCGGCGGGTGTTCGTGTTTCCGGGGCAGGGTGCGCAGTGGGTGGGGATGGGTGGGGAGTTGTACGGGTCGGAGCCGGTGTTCCGGGACGTGATCGACGCGTGCGCGGCTGCCTTGTCGCCGTATACGGATTGGTCGTTGGTGGAGGTGTTGACGGGTCACGGCTCGTTGGAGCGGGTGGATGTGGTGCAGCCGGTGTTGTTCGCGGTGATGGTGGGGTTGGCGGAGTTGTGGCGTGCTCATGGTGTGGTGG
>NZ_JAINVH010000176.1 GCF_020400825.1 Streptomyces sp. HPF1205 | reverse complement strand
CGAGTTCGGCAGCGCCGGGCGCGTCCGCGCCCCTCCGGCTCACCAGGACGATGTGCCCGGCACCCTTACGCGCAGCCCACCGGGCCACATGCGCACCCAGACCACCCGTACCACCCGTGATCAGCACCGTCCCCTCAGCCGACGGCGACCAACCACCCCCAACCCCCGCACCGGCAACCACACGATCCAGCCGGGCACCGAACACCCCCGACCCACGCACCGCCACCTGGTCCTCCACCGACTGCGCCAGCACAGAACCCAACCGCAC
>NZ_JAINVH010000175.1 GCF_020400825.1 Streptomyces sp. HPF1205 | reverse complement strand
GGTGTGGTCCCGGCCGGCGGCGATACGGGCTTCGGGTTCAGCCGGTGGTGCAGGTGGTGCCGTTGAGGGTGAAGGCGGTGGGGGCGGCGTCGTTGCTGGTCCAGGTGCCCTGGAAGCCGAAGGAGACGTTGGCGCCGGGGGAGATGGTGCTGTTGTAGGACATGTTCTTGGCGGTGGCCTGGGAGCCGCTCTGGGTGACGGTGGCGTTCCAGGCGCTGGTGACCTTGGTGTCGCCGGGGAAGGCGAAGCCCACGGTCCAGCCGTTCACGGCGGTGGT
>NZ_JAINVH010000174.1 GCF_020400825.1 Streptomyces sp. HPF1205 | reverse complement strand
CGCCACACCCGCAGCCGCCTGCGTATGCCCGATATTCGACTTCACCGACCCCAACAACAACGGCCGCTCCACCGACCGGTCCCTGCCATACGTGGCGATCAGCGCCTGCGCCTCGATCGGATCACCCAACGCCGTGCCGGTACCGTGCGCCTCCACCACATCAATGTCGGAAGGCTCCAGGCGGGCGTTGGCCAGCGCCCTGCGGATCACCCGCTGCTGCGCCGGACCATTCGGCGCCGTCAACCCATTACTCGCACCGTCCTGATTCACCGCAGAACCCCGCACCACCGCCAGCACCCGACGG
>NZ_JAINVH010000173.1 GCF_020400825.1 Streptomyces sp. HPF1205 | reverse complement strand
GGCCACACCCGCAGCCGCCTGTGTGTGCCCGATGTTCGACTTCACCGACCCCAGCAGCAGCGGCCGATCAGCATCCCGCTCGCGCCCGTAGGTCGCCAGCAGCGCCTGCGCCTCGATCGGATCACCCAACGCCGTCCCCGTACCGTGCGCCTCCACCACATCAACGTCGGAAGGCTCCAGGCGGGCGTTGGCCAGCGCCCTGCGGATCACCCGCTGCTGCGCCGGACCATTCGGCGCCGTCAACCCATTACTCGCACCATCCTGATTCACCGCAGACCCCCGCACCACCGCCAGCACCCGACGA
>NZ_JAINVH010000172.1 GCF_020400825.1 Streptomyces sp. HPF1205 | reverse complement strand
GCCCTCGTCGACGAGTTCCTCGATCACGTCGCGGATGTCGTACGAACGGTTCGGATCGGCCGGCACGATCTCCAGCAGCGCCTCGCCGGAGCGGTCGGCCGGGTCCTGAGCGGCCGCGGCGGGCGGCAGTTCGCGGTTGTTGGCGGGCAGCATGGTCAGCAGGTAACGCACCTCCGCCAGGCAGGTGCGTACGTCGTCGTAGACGAAGTGGGCGACGCCCGAGGCCGAGCCGTGGACGTCCGCGCCGCCGAGGTCGTCCTGGGTGATCCGCTCGCCGGTGACGGCCTGGACGACGTCGGGCCCGGTGATGAACATCTGCGAGATGCCGCGCACCGCGAACACGAAA
>NZ_JAINVH010000171.1 GCF_020400825.1 Streptomyces sp. HPF1205 | reverse complement strand
CGCCTCGTCGACGAGTTCCTCGATCACGTCGCGGATGTCGTACGAACGGTTGGGGTCGGCCGGCACGATCTCCAGCAGCGCCTCGCCCGGCCGGTCCACGGGATCGGCGGTGGTCACCGCGGGCGGCAGCTCGCGGTTGTTGGACGGCAGCATGGTCAGCAGGTACCGGACGTCCGCGAGGCAGGCGCGTACGTCGTCGTGGACGAAGTGCGCGACCCCGGACGTGGAGCCGTGGACGTCGGCGCCACCGAGGCTGTCGTGCGTCACCTCCTCGCCGGTGACGGTCTGGACGACGTCGGGCCCGGTGATGAACATCTGCGAGATGCCGCGCACCGCGAACACGAGG
>NZ_JAINVH010000170.1 GCF_020400825.1 Streptomyces sp. HPF1205 | reverse complement strand
GCGAACACCGGGAACACCCCGTACAGATCACGGCCCATGCCAGGACACTGAGACCCCTGCCCGGACATCATCACCGCCACCCTGCCCCCCACAGCCGACCCGCGGACCAAACCCGGCACCAGACCACCCCCCGCAAGCGCGGCAAGCCCCGAACGGAACCCACCCACCCCGGCAGCAACCAGCACCGCACGCTCACCGAACCTAGAACGCCCCCCAACCAGCGACCACCCCACATCCACCCCACGCACGCCACCCACAACCCCCGCTTCCCCAACCCCATCCCCGACCCCATCCCCTAGCCACTCCACAAGCCGACCCGCCTGCCCCGCAAGCGCAGCCGGACCCTG
>NZ_JAINVH010000017.1 GCF_020400825.1 Streptomyces sp. HPF1205 | reverse complement strand
GCTGCTGGCCTTCCCGGTGCTGGCCGCCGCCCTGCTGTGCCTGGAGGCGGACCGCAAGTTCGGGGCACACGTCTTCGACGCGGCCAACGGCGGAGCACTGCTGTGGCAGCACCTCTTCTGGTTCTTCGGCCATCCCGAGGTGTACATCATCGCCCTGCCGTTCTTCGGCATCATCTCCGAGGTCATCCCGGTCTTCGCCCGCAAGCCGATGTTCGGCTACATCGGGCTGGTCGGCGCGACCATCGCGATCGCCGGCCTGTCGGTCACGGTCTGGGCGCACCACATGTACGTCACCGGCGGGGTCCTGCTGCCGTTCTTCTCCTTCATGACCTTCCTGATCGCGGTACCGACCGGTGTGAAGTTCTTCAACTGGATCGGCACCATGTGGAAGGGCTCGCTCAGTTTCGAGACCCCGATGCTGTGGGCCGTCGGCTTCCTGATCACCTTCACCTTCGGTGGTCTGACCGGTGTCATCCTCGCGGCGCCGCCGCTGGACTTCCACGTCTCGGACTCCTACTTCGTGGTGGCGCACTTCCACTACGTGGTGTTCGGCACCGTGGTGTTCGCGATGTTCTCCGGCTTCCACTTCTGGTGGCCGAAGATGACCGGCAAGATGCTCGACGAGCGGCTGGGCAAGATCACCTTCTGGACGCTGTTCATCGGCTTCCACGGCACGTTCCTGGTCCAGCACTGGCTCGGCGTCGAGGGCATGCCCCGCCGCTACGCCGACTACCTGGCCGCCGACGGCTTCACCACTCTCAACACCGTGTCGACCATCAGCTCCTTCCTGCTCGGCCTGTCGATCCTGCCGTTCCTCTACAACGTGTGGAAGACGGCGAAGTACGGCAAGAAGGTCGAGGTGGACGACCCGTGGGGCTACGGCCGCTCGCTGGAGTGGGCGACCTCGTGCCCGCCGCCGCGGCACAACTTCCTCACGCTGCCGCGCATCCGCTCCGAATCGCCGGCGTTCGACCTGCACCACCCCGAGATCGCCGCGTTGGACGCCCTGGCCACGACCGGTGCCGCCACGGCCTCGCTGACCGGCGCCGACGACAAGGAGGGCCGGTCGTGAAGGTCCAGGGCAAGATGTTCTTCGGCATCGGCCTGTTCATGCTGGCCACGGCCGCCGTCTACGGCTTCTGGTCCAAGGAGGCGGTGGGCAGCACCGGACTCCTGCTGGCCTTCTGCCTGTGCACCATGATCGGCTTCTACCTGTCGTTCACCGCCAGGCGGGCCGACACCGGCGCCCAGGACCGCGAGGACGCGGACATCGCCGACGACGCCGGGGAACTGGGCTTCTTCAGCCCGCACAGCTGGCAGCCGCTGCTGCTGGGGGCGGGCGGCTCGCTTGCCTTCCTCGGCATCATCTTCGGCTGGTGGCTGCTGTTCTTCTCGCTGCCGGTGATCCTGGTCGGCGTGTGGGGCTGGGTCTTCGAGTACTACCACGGCGAGAACCGCACCCAGTAGGGACGCCCGGCAGGGACATCACCGCGCCGTCGAGGGGCGGGCGCAGGACCGAGCGCGGTCCGGCGCCCGCCCCTCACCCGTTCGGCCCACCGCGCGCGGCGCCTTCGCTCGTTCGTACGCGCCCGCCGCGCGGAAGCGGTCCGCCGTTCCTAGCGTGATCGCATGAGCCACTCATCCATAGGTCACAGGCCCCGCCGGCTGACGGTGCTGCGCTGCGCGCTGCTGCTGGCATCCCTCGCGGCGGGGCTCAGCGCGTGCAACGACGGAAACCCGCTGGCCGACTCGCCGTACGACGCCCACGTGGCCGTGGCGTACGGGACCGCGGGCGGCGGCAAGGCCGACCCGAACAAGCCGCTGCGGGTGTCGGCCGAGGACGGGTCCAGGATCACCGACGTCACCGCGACCGACTCGAACGGCCGCTACATACGCGGCGAGCTGAGTGCCGACGGGCGGAAATGGCACTCCACGGCCGCACTGGCGGCGGGCGCGCACTACACGGTCCGGGTGAGCACCGAGGACTCCGACGGCCACCCCGGCCGCAAGGTGGCCACCTTCGACACCACCCCCGCCGGCGCCGGGCTGCACGTCACCTTCGGCCCCGAGGCCGGGACGTACGGCGTGGGCCAGCCCGTCACCGCCACGCTGAGCGTCCCCGTGAAGGACCCGGCCGGACGCGCGGCGGTGGAGTCCAGCCTCCACGTCAGCAGCGTCCCGCAGGCCGCCCAGGGCTCCTGGTACTGGGTCGACGACCGCACCCTGCACTACCGCCCCCGGGTCTACTGGCCCACCCACGCCACCATCACCGTCACTTCCAGCCTGCAGGGCGTGCGGGTCGGGAACAGCCTGTACGGCGGCAGCGACAAACCCCTCACCCTGCACACCGGGGACCGGATCGAGGCGATCACCGACGCCGGGTCCCACGAGATGACCTTCAAGGACGACGGCAAAGTCCTCAAGACCTTCCCGATAACCACCGGCAAGCCGGGCTACGACACCCGCAACGGCATCAAGGTGGTGCTGGAGAAGGCGCAGTTCGTCCAGATGAAGAGCTCGACCGTCGGCATATCCGACTTCTACGACCTGCCGGTGTACTGGGCCACCAGGGTGACGTGGAGCGGTGAGTACGTGCACGCCGCCCCCTGGTCCGAGGGGTCCCAGGGCTACGCCAACGTCAGCCACGGCTGCACGGGCATGAGCACGGAGAACGCCGAGTGGTTCTTCGACCACGTGCGGCGCGGCGACATCGTCCAGGTGATCAACAGCGACGGCGCCACGATGAGCCCGTTCGACAACGGCTTCGGCGACTGGAACCTCAGCTGGGACCAGTGGCGCAAGGGCAGCGCCCTTACCGGCGGCGGGGGCGGCGTCACGCCGAAACTCCCCACCCCCGGCAGCGGCACCGACCAGCCCCCGACCAGGATCACGGAGGACCACCCGCCCTCCGACCCGGCCCGCCTGCGCCCGGAAGCTGCCTGAATCGGGGCCCCTTCGCCTCCGGTCGCTCGTACCCGCTGCGCTCAGGGGCCTTGATCGTGCGGCCGGTCAGCGCGTCGCCAGGGCCTTCCCGCCGTTGTCGCCGATCCGCCGCCGCAGCAGGACCGCCAGCGTGTCGCTGAGGGCCACCGGGTCGATCGGGTGGGAGGCCGCCGCGTCGGCCCGGCTCCAGGTGGCCAGCCACGCGTCCTGCGGGCGGGCGATCAGCACCAGCGCCGGAGGACAGCGGAAGATCTCGTCCTTGGCCTGGCGGCACACGCCCATGCCGCCGGCCGGGGCGGCCTCGCCGTCGAGCACCATCGCGTCGATGCCGCCCCGCTCCAGTTCGGTGAGGACGGCGGGGAGCGTCGCGCACTCCACGTACTCGACCGGTGGCAGGTCTGCGGCGGGCCTGCGGCCGATCGCGAGCCGGACCTGTTCCCGGGTGTTCGCGTCGTCGCTGTAGACCAGCACCGTGGCGGTCGCCTGCATCCTGGCTCCTCCTCGTACACGCCCTCGTGAACGCTTTCTCAAGCTGCTCGTGGATGCTACTCCCGCCAGGTGGTTTCCCAGAAGGGTTGGTCCGTTCGAGGGAAGCGGGCCGGGAAGGGGACCCCCGGCATCAAGCCCGGATAAGGGACCGACATAATGTCGGACGTGGCGACAGCAACAGCAGTAGATACCGGGCACGCGCACCCGTCGGTCAACCGGCCGAACCTCACCAGCGTCGGAACCATCATCTGGCTGAGTTCCGAGCTGATGTTCTTCGCGGCCCTCTTCGCGATGTACTTCACGCTCCGGTCGGTCACGGGTGAGGCCTTCTGGAAGGATCACGCGCACGCGCTGAACGTCCCGTTCTCGGCGACGAACACCACGATCCTCGTGCTCTCCTCGTTCACCTGCCAGATGGGCGTCTTCGCGGCCGAACGCGGTGACGTGAAGAAGCTGCGCTCCTGGTTCATCGTGACCTTCATCATGGGCGCGATCTTCATCGGCGGGCAGATCTTCGAGTACACGAACCTGGTCAAGAAGGACGGGATCTCGCTCAGCTCCGACCCGTACGGCTCGGTGTTCTACCTGACGACCGGGTTCCACGGGTTGCACGTCACGGGCGGTCTGATCGCGTTCCTGCTGGTACTGGGCCGAACGTACGCGGCCAAGCGGTTCACCCACCAGCAGGCCACCGCCGCCATCGTCGTGTCCTACTACTGGCACTTCGTCGATGTCGTCTGGATCGGCCTGTTCGCCACGATCTACCTGATCAAGTAGCAGGCCACCGCGCCCCGGTCGCACCTGTCCGGTCCGCGGGCACCACTCACAGAAGCATCGACGCAAGAGATACCTGACACCGGGGTAATCCGTGAAAAAGCTCTCCGCACGACGGCGCCATCCGCTGGCGGCGCTTGTCGTCCTACTCCTCGCGCTCGCGGCCACCGGGGGGCTGTACGCCGCGCTCGCGCCGGCGCCGAAGGCGCAGGCCGACGACTCGGCCCAGTCTCTGCAGATCACCGAGGGCAAGAAGCTGTACTCGGTCGGCTGCGCCAGTTGCCACGGCATGAGCGGGCAGGGCTCCACCGACGGCCCGAGCCTGGTCGGTGTCGGATCCGCAGCCGTCGACTTCCAGGTCGGCACCGGCCGCATGCCGGCCCAGCAGAACCAGGGCCCGCAGGTCCAGAAGAAGAAGCGCGTCTACAACCAGGGCGAGATCGACCAGCTCGCCGCGTACATCGCCTCCCTGGGCCCCGGGCCGTCGACCCCGACGAAGGACCAGTACAGCCCGACCGGCGCGGACATGGCGCACGGCGGTGAGCTGTTCCGCACCAACTGCACGCAGTGCCACAACTTCGTCGGCAAGGGCGGCGCGCTCACCGACGGCAAGTTCGCGCCGAGCCTGAAGGGCGTCGACCCCAAGTACATCTACGAGGCCATGCAGACCGGCCCGCAGAACATGCCGTCCTTCCCGGACACGACGATGCCGCAGGACGCGAAGGCCGACATCATCGCCTACCTGCAAGAGGTGGACAGCGCCAAGAGCAGCAACCCCGGCGGCTTCACGCTGGGCAGCCTCGGCCCGGTGTCCGAGGGCCTGTTCGCCTGGGTCTTCGGCCTGGGCACGCTGATCGCTGTCGCCGTCTGGATGGCCGCACGGACGACTAAGGCCAAGAAGTCATGAGCGAGTCTGGATCCCACAACGACGTGTCACAGAACCTGCCTGGTGAGCACGGCACCCACGGCGGCGAACCGGCGGTCAGGTCCGACCCGTTCGCCAACCCCGGGCTGCCGCCCCACGAGTACCGCCGTCAGGACATCGACGAGCGGGCCGCGAAGCACTCCGAGCGCGTGGTGGCGGGGCTGTTCACCCTGTCCATGCTCGGCACCATCGCGTTCATCGCGTGCTTCGTCATCTTCGACATCGACAAGATCGTCTACATCTTCCCGTTCGGCCACGTCAGCGCGCTGAACTTCTCGCTGGGCCTGACCCTGTCGGTGGCGCTGCTGGGCATCGGCGTCGGCTCGGTCCACTGGGCCCGCACGCTGATGTCGGACGAGGAGATCACCGACGAGCGGCACCGCGCCGACGCCGACGACGAGCTGCGCGAGAACGTCCGCCAGCAGTGGATCACCGGCGCCAAGGAGAGCGGCTTCGGCCGGCGCAAGCTGATCCGTACCACCATGTTCGGCGCGCTCAGCCTGGTCCCGCTGTCCAGCATCGTCATCCTGCGCGACCTGGGCCCGCTGCCGCACGACTCGCTGGCGCACACCCTGTGGTCCAAGGGCAAGGTGCTGATCAACAGCAACACCAACCAGCCGCTGCGGCCCGAGGACGTCGCCGTCGGCTCCCTGACCTTCGGCATGCCCGACGGCCTCAAGGAGAGCGACGAGGACTTCCAGGACCAGATCGCCAAGGCCGCGGTGATGATCGTCCGGCTCAAGCCGGAGGACATCAAGGACAAGAAGGAAGCGTCCTGGGGCCACGACGGCATCGTCGTGTTCTCCAAGATCTGCACTCACGTCGGGTGCCCGATCAGCCTCTACGAGCAGCAGACGCACCACGTGCTGTGCCCCTGCCACCAGTCGACGTTCGACCTGTCCGACGGAGCGCGGGTCATCTTCGGCCCCGCGGGCCACCCGCTGCCGCAGCTTCCGATCGGCGTCAACGCGGACGGCAATCTCGTCGCCCTCAGCGACTTCAAGGCCCCCGTCGGACCGGCCTACTGGGAGCGTCCATGAGTACCACCACAGAAACCACCACCCGCCGCAGGCCGACCAACCCCGGTGAGCGGATCGCGGAGTGGACCGACGGCCGGCTCGGCCTGTACAAGCTGGCCAAGTCGAACCTGCGCAAGATCTTCCCGGACCACTGGTCCTTCATGCTGGGCGAGGTCGCGCTCTACAGCTTCACGATCCTCATCCTCACCGGTGTGTATCTGACGCTGTTCTTCCACCCGAGCATGAACGAGGTCGTCTACCACGGCCCGTACGTGCCGCTGCAGGGCGTGCGGATGTCGGACGCGTACAGCTCGACGCTGCACATCAGCTTCGAGGTGCGCGGCGGTCTGCTGATCCGGCAGATCCACCACTGGTCGGCGCTGATCTTCATCGCCGCGATGATCGTGCACATGATGCGCGTCTTCTTCACCGGCGGGTTCCGCAAGCCGCGCGAGATCAACTGGCTGTTCGGCTGGACGCTGCTGTTCCTCGGCATGTTCGAGGGCTTCACCGGCTACTCGCTGCCCGACGACCTGCTGTCCGGCACCGGTATCCGGTTCATGGAAGGCGCGGTCCTCGCCACGCCGGTCATCGGAACGTACCTGTCGTTCTTCCTGTTCGGCGGGCAGTTCCCGGGACACGACTTCGTACCGCGGTTCTACTCGGTGCACATCCTGCTGTTCCCGGGCATCATGGCGGCGCTGCTGACGTTCCACCTGATCCTGATCTTCTACCACAAGCACACCCAGTTCCCGGGTGCGGGCAAGACGGAGAAGAACGTCGTCGGCACGCCGCTGCTGCCGGTCTACACCGCCAAGGCGGGCGGCTTCTTCTTCATCGTCTTCGGCGTGATCTCGGCGATCGCCGCGGTCGCCACCATCAACCCGATCTGGGACATGGGCCCCTACCGGCCGGACCAGGTGTCCACCGGCGCCCAGCCCGACTGGTACATGGGCTTCTCCGAGGGCCTGATCCGCGTGATGCCCGGCTGGGAGATCAGGGCGTGGGGCCACACGCTGGTGCTCGGCGTGTTCATCCCGCTGATGATCTTCCCGCTGGTGCTGCTGGCCATCGCGGTCTACCCGTTCATCGAGTCCTGGGTGACCGGCGACAAGCGGGAGCACCACATCCTGGACCGGCCGCGCAACCGCCCGGTGCGCACCGGCTTCGGCGTGGCCTGGCTGACGATGTACTTCACGCTGCTGATCGGCGGCGGCAACGACATCTTCGCCACCCACTTCCACCTGTCGATCAACACGATCACCTGGTTCGTCCGCATCGGCTTCTTCGTGCTGCCGGTCGCCGCGTACTACATCACCAAGCGGATCTGTCTGGGGCTGCAGCGGCGCGACCGGGACAAGGTGCTGCACGGCCGGGAGACCGGTGTCATCAAGCGGCTGCCGCACGGTGAGTTCATCGAGGTGCACGAGCCGCTCTCGCAGCAGCAGCTGCACGTGCTCACCGCGCATGCCCAGCCCAAGCCGATCGACCTCGGCCCCGAGGTCGACGAGAACGGCGTGGCCCGCAAGGCGAGCCCGGTGGCGAAGCTGCAGGCGAGGATGTCCCGCGGCTTCTACGGGGAGGGGTCCAACATCCCCAAGCCCACCGTCGAGGAGTACGAGGAGATCACCAGCGGCCACGGCCACCACTGACCGCTGACACCGGCGGGTCGACCGCTGACACCGGCGGGTCCGCAGGGGCCCGCGTCGCCACCCGTAAGGGCCCCGTCCACGCGCTGGACGGGGCCCTTCGGCATGCCCGCGCCCGGATAGGCTTCGGTGCGCAGAGCGGAATCCGTCCCTGGAGCGTGAGCCATGAGCGTTGTGCACCCCGCAGGAGGCGTCCCCACAACCTCGCGGTCCTGGCCCGACGTGCTGAGCACCCTGCTGGCCGGCGGCGACCTGAGCGCCGACGACACCGCCTGGGCGATGGACGAGATCATGCGCGGCGAGGCCACCGACGTGCAGATCGCCGGGTTCGCGGTCGCGCTGCGGGCCAAGGGCGAGACGGTGGACGAGGTCACCGGCATGGTCCGGGCGATGTACGCGCACGCCAGCACGATCGAGGTGCCCGGCCCGAGCGTCGACATCGTCGGCACCGGTGGCGACCGCTCCGGCACCGTCAACATCTCCACCATGTCCGCGATCGTGGTGGCCGGCACCGGTGCGAAGGTCGTCAAGCACGGCAACCGCGCCGCGTCCTCGGCCAGCGGCGCCTCCGACGTCCTGTCGCAGCTCGGGGTCAACCTGGAGATCGCCCCGGAGCGCGTGGCGGAGGTGGCAGAGGAGGCCGGCATCACCTTCTGCTTCGCGATCAGGTTCCACCCGGCGCTGCGCCATGTGGCGCGCGCCCGCGCCGAGTTGGGGGTGGCCACCACCTTCAACTTCCTCGGCCCGCTGACCAACCCGGCCCGGGTACGGGCCCAGGCCACCGGGGTCGCCGACGCCCGGATGGCCCCGATCCTGGCCGGGGTGCTGGCCGAGCGCGGCTCGTCGGCCCTGGTCTTCCGCGGCGACGACGGCCTGGACGAGCTCACCACGACCGCCACCTCCCAGGTCTGGGCGGTCCGCGACGGGAAGGTCGAGCACAGCGTCTTCGACCCGCGCGACGTCGGCCTGGAACTCGTCCCCGTGTCCGCGCTGCGGGGCGCCGACGCGGCCCACAACGCCGAGGTGGCCCGGCGCCTGCTGGCCGGCGAGACCGGCCCCGTACGCGACGCGGTGCTGCTCAACTCCGCCGCGGCGCTGGCCGCCCTGAACCCCACCGAGGCGCCCCTGGAGGAGCGGATCGCGGCCGGTCTGGTACGGGCCGGCGAGTCGATCGACTCCGGCGCCGCGGCGGAGGTCCTGCGGCGGTGGGCCGAGGCGACGAACGCCTGACGGGCGGGCGGCGGGCCGCTCGCCCGGGCCGGGCGCGAGGAGCGGCCTTCCGGCGCGGGGCGCTGTCCACTTTCCGGACGGCGCCTTGCGCGCCCGCCGCCGTGTGGCAGAATTCCCGGCAGGTCACGAGTGACAGCGCGAAGGCCCCGGCCCGCTGTCCGGCAACCCTCCGTCCGAGGCGGGGTGCCCCGGGTGATGACCGGGCCGTGAGCAGCGAGGCTCGCGGCAAGCCGGACATGGGGAGTTCTTCGATGCGCAAGCGAATGCGTTAGGGCCGGCCGGCCCCGATTGTGTGTTCCGCCGGTGCCGCCGGCTCCGGTCTCGCCGTACCTCCTTCCGCCTCTCTTTCATTCCTTCCTCTCGCTCGTCCTCCGCCGGGCCCCCGCGCCGGCCGCGCCGTGACCGTTCCGGTGCGGGCCGGGCGCCGGATCCGCCTGCCCTTCCCCGGGAGTTCTGTCATGACCGCGACCAGTGTTGCCGCCCCCCGTGCCGCCTCCGCCTCCTTCTCGGCTTCCTCGTCCCCCGAGCCCTGCCCGCCGCCGCTGCCCGTGCTCGGCCGGGACGTCCGCGTGCCGCTGGTGACCGGCGGCGAGGTCGGATACGCAGCCCTCGACTACGCGGCCAGCGCCCCCGCCCTGCAGCGGGTGTGGGACGACGTGGCCGCGTACGCGCCCTACTACGGCAGCGTGCACCGCGGCGCCGGGTACCTCTCGCAGCTGTCCACCGACCTGTTCGAGCAGAGCAGGGCGGCCGTCGCGGACTTCCTGGGCTGCCGGGCCGCGGGCGACGGCGGGCGGACCGAGGGCGACCAGGTGATCTTCACCCGTTCCACGACGGATTCCCTCAACCTGCTGGCCGCCGCGCTCCCGGCCGGCACCCGGGTCTTCGTCTTCGAGACCGAGCACCACGCCTCCCTGCTGCCCTGGGCACGGGCCAGGGACGCCCGGGTGCGCTACCTGGACGCCCCGCGCACCCCGGAACAGGCCGTCGCCGCGCTCGACGTGGCGCTGCACGGCGCCCCCAAGGGCCCCAAGCTGGTGTGCGTCACCGGGGCGTCCAACGTGACCGGTGAGCTGTGGCCGGTACGGGAACTGGCCGCCGCGGCGCACCGGCACGGCGCCCGCGTCGTCCTGGACGCCGCCCAACTCGCCCCGCACCACCCCCTGGACATCGCCGCCCTCGACGTCGACTGGGTGGCCTTCTCCGGCCACAAGCTCTACGCCCCCTTCGGCTGCGGCGTCCTGGCCGGCCGCGCCGACTGGCTGCGCGAGGCCGACCCCTACCTCGCGGGCGGCGGCGCCACCCGTACCGTCACCCGCGCGCCCCACGGCGGCGTCGACGTGCGGTGGCACACCACGGCCGCCCGCCACGAGGCGGGCTCGCCCAACGTGATCGGCGCCTACGCCATCGCCTCCGCGTGCAGGGCGCTGCGCGAGGCCGGCTTCGACGCCCTCGTCGCCCGCGAGCAGGCCCTGCTGGCCCGGCTGCGGGAGGGCCTCGCCCGGGTCCCCGGGGTCCGCGTGCTGTCCCTCTTCGGCGAGGACGCCCCGCGCGTGGGCGTCCTGTCCTTCACCGTCGACGGCTGGAACAGCTCCCACTTCGCCGCCGCCCTGTCCGCCGAGTACGGGATCGGCGTGCGCGACGGCCTCTTCTGCGCCCACCCGCTGCTGCGGCTGCTCCTGGGGGCCGGGCGGGAGGACCCGGGGGAGTGCGGCGCCCCCGACGCCGTCCCCGGCGAGAGCTCGCTGAACGCCGTCCGGGTCAGCTTCGGCGCGGGCACCCCCGAGGAGCACGTGGAACGTTTCCTCACGGCCGTGACGACCCTCGTACGCGAGGGGGCGCGGTGGGAGTACCGGGTCGAGAACGGGCGGTGCGTTCCGGTCCCCGGCGGCCGGTGACGCGCCCCGTACCCGGCCGACGCCCCGCGCGGCCGACGCCTGGCGCGCTCAGGAGTCCAGGCCGATGGAGAAGGCCGCTTCGAGGTCGTGCTGGGAGTACGTGCGGAAGGCGACGTGGGTGTCGGTGGCCTCGACGCCGGGGATCTTGCTGATCCGGCCGGGGATGATGTCGGCCAGGTCGTCGTGGCGGCCCACGCGGACCAGCGCGATCAGGTCGTAGGACCCGGTCACGGAGTAGACCTCGGACACGTTCGGGAGCGCGGCGATCGCCTCCGCGATCTCGGGGATCCGGTCGACGGACGTCTTGATGAGGACGATCGCGGTGATCACGGCTGTGCGTCTCCCTGAGTGGCTGCCGGGGTGATGACGACGCTCACCTTACGCCGCGGCCGGTAGCAGGCCCACGCGCACAGGAAGCCGAAGGTGAATCCGACCAGGTGGGCGAGGTAGGCGACGCTCGGCCCCGCGCCGCCGGGGGCCTGCGCGGCCAGCCACTGCAGGGCGAACCAGAAGCAGAGCACCATCCAGGCCGGGAACCGCAGGGGGACGAAGAAGAGGAAGGGGAAGACGCTGGTGACCCTGGCCCGGGGACAGAGGTAGAGGTAGGCGCCCAGGGCGCCGGAGATCGCCCCGGAGGCGCCGACCAGGCTCTGGGTGCCGCCGGTGTGGGCGAGGGCGAAACCGCAGGTGGCCAGGCAGCCGGCCGCCAGGTAGAAGAGGGTGAAACGCAGCCGGCCCATGCGGTTCTCGACGTTGTCGCCGAAGACGTGCAGGAACAGCATGTTGCCGACCAGGTGCAGCCAGCTCCCGTGCACGAACATCGCGGTGAGCACGGACAGCCAGGGCATCTTGCCGAAGGGGTGGGGGACAGGGCACCCGGCAGGCAAGTCGAGCCGTGTCACCGGCAACTGGCCGTGGAAGAGCTCGGCGGGCACCACCCCCCAGCGCGCGAAGTAGACCGCCTGCGCGCACCGCAGGTGCTGCCCGGTGCCGTACGAGGGGGTGAAGCCGGACAGCGGTCCCAGCAGGAACACCACGGTGCACACGGCGATCAGCGTGTAGGTGACGGCCGGCGGCCGGTGGGCCGGGTTCTTGTCGTACACCGGGATGACCATGGACCGATCATGGCGGAACGGCCGTAACGGACAAAGGTCGCCTCGCCGCAGCGCGTGCCGCCTTCGAAGCCGTAAGGTGACCGGGACACACCGCCCGCTCACGCAGCCACGACCACACGGGACCGCGCAGACGTCTCGAAGCGGGCTCCATTACGGGGACAATGGAATCAGCAGACGGCGGCCGGGATCGAAGGGGGCCGGGAGGGCGCCGAGGAACCGGACGGGAGTGAGTGGTGGACGGTATCGGCGGCGATCCACGCCCTGAGGAGCGGGCGGACGAGCACGTGCCCGCCCCGGGGACCGGCGAGCCCGCGCTCGACCGGCCGCTGCCCGAAGGGGTGCGGCACCGGGTGGTCGCCATCGCCGCCGACGCCTTCGGGGGTTTCACCTATCCGGAACTCCCGGTGGGCTTGCGCCCGTATGCCCGCTTCACTCCCTCACGGCGTGTGAAGTACGCGGCCAACGCCCTGGCCGCCGCTTTGGAGTCGGACGCCGCCTTCCGGCAGAAGGTCGCCGCCCGGCTGCGCGAGTCGCAACCGGAACTGACCGGGGCGCTGGACGCCGGCACCCCGCCGCCCGCCGCCGACCCGCTGGACGTGGCCGCCGCCGCGTACCTCCTGCGGCCGGCCGGCTGGGCGAAGCTGGTCACGACCGCGGGCGAGGAGGCGGAGCGCGCCGACGCCGAGCGGGCCGACGAGGAGACGCTGCGCGAGCTGGCCAAGCTGCGTGCCGAGGTCGAGGCACTGCACGACCAGGCCCGTACGGAAGCGGCGAGGGCGCGCACGGAGCTGGACACGGTCCGCAAGGAGAGCGACGCGCTGCACCGCAAGTTGCGCGCCGCGCTCAGCGACGTCAAGCGCGCCGAGGCCGCCCAGCGCAAACTCCAGGCCGAACTGGACGAGACGCGGGCCGCCGCCGCTCAGGAGCGCGCCGCGGCCGAGAGCGAGGCGCGCAGGCTGCGCACCCGGCTCGCGGAGGCCGAGTCGACGGTCGAGGCCGGCCGCCGGGCCGTGCGCGAGGGCCGCAGCGTGGAGGACGTACGACTGCGGCTGCTGCTGGACACCGTGCTCGACGCGGCATCCGGTCTGCGCCGCGAACTGGCCCTGCCGCCGCGGGACACGATGGGCGTACGGCCGGCCGACACCGTGGACGCCGTCGCGCCCGGGTCGTTCAGCGCCCGCGACATCGCCACCCGGGCGCTGTCCGAGACCGACCCCGCCCTGCTCGACCAGTTGCTCGCGCTGCCCCAGGCGCACCTGGTCGTCGACGGCTACAACGTCACCAAGACCGGCTACCCGTCGCTGCCGCTGGAGAAGCAGCGGCTGCGGCTGCTCGGCGGGCTCGCCGCGCTGGCCGCGCAGAGCGGCGCCGAGGTCACGTGCGTCTTCGACGGCGCCGACCTGGACATGCCGGTGCTGCTGGCGCCGCCGCGCGGGGTGCGGGTGCTGTTCAGCAAGGCGGGGGAGACCGCCGACGAGCTGATCCGGCGGCTGGTACGGGCCGAGCCGCCCGGCCGGCAGATCGTGGTCGTCTCCGCGGACCGCGAGGTCGCCGACGGAGTGGCCAAGGCCGGCGCGCGGCCGGTCGCCTCCACGCTGCTGCTGAAGCGGCTCGCGCGGGTCTGAGCGGCGTTACGGGGCACGCGTGGGTCCCGCGGGCCGCCCGCCTGCCCGCCGGGCCCGGCGGCGGCCTGAACCGCCGTCAGACGCGCCTCACGGGTGCGGGGTGCGCCTGCGCCCCGCGTACTTCCCGCGTACCCGCCCCGTACTCCCCGCGTACGTCGTCCCCGCGCGCCCCCGACTCACTGTCGCGCGCCCCTCACTCGCAGTGCGATGACCGCCCGTTGTGGGTACGGCGTGTGTAAAGAATGTGCGATCCGGTCGAGATTTTGCCTACAAGGATTTGAACCGATCACAGGAAGGTCACTAAGGTCGGGCCTCGAACCTCCGCGCAGTGATCATCCAACCCGGGTGGCGCTCGGAGGCCGCCCGCCAGTCCAACCGGTAGGCGGCTGAAGGAAGAAGGAGCTCGCCTTCGTGGCGTCCCACCGTCGTCCCAAGCCGGCAAGCCGTACTCGCGTGTCGGTGCTGACCGCGACCGCCGCAGCCGCGGTCGCCCTGTCCGCTCAGGCCGCGCACGCCGCCCCAGCCAAGCAGTCCGTGAAGGACGCCAAGGCGAAGGTGGACGCGCTCTACACACAGGCGGAGCAGGCCACCGAGAAGTACGACGCCGCCAACGAGAAGTTGCATACCCTGCAGCAGCAGGCTTCAAGCCTGCAGGACCAGGTGGCAAGGCAGCAGCAGCACCTGAACCAACTCCGGGACGGACTCGGCGCGATCGCCGCCTCCCAGTACCGCAGCGGCGGCATCGACCCCTCGCTCCAGCTCTTCCTGTCGTCGAACCCGGACAGTTACCTGGACCAGGCGACGACGATGGACCAGCTCACCTCGCTGCAGGCCGACCAGCTCACCCAACTCCAGGACGCCAAGCGCACCCTGGACCAGGAGCGCGCGGAGGCCACGGCCAAGCTCGCCGAACTCCAGGCGACCCGCAGCGACCTGGCCGCCCGCAAGAACGAGGCCAAGAGCAAGCTCGCGCAGGCCAAGCAGGTGCTGGACTCGCTGACCGCCGCCCAGCGCGCCGAGATCCAGCATCAGGACCAGGTCGCCGCCAGCCGCGCCAGCCAGCGCGTCAACCTCGGCAGCGCCAAGCCGGCCAGCTCCTTCGCCGCCGCCGCCTTCCACGCGGCGCAGACCCGGATCGGCTACCCGTACGTCTACGGCGCCACCGGCCCCACCTCCTTCGACTGCTCGGGCCTGACCTCGTGGGCCTACGCCCAGGCCGGGGTCTCCATACCCCGCACCTCCCAGGAGCAGGCCAACGCCGGGACCCGCATCTACTCGGAATCCCAGCTCATGGTCGGCGACCTCGTGATCTTCTTCGGCGACTACCACCACGTCGGCCTCTACGCGGGCAACGGCATGGTGCTGCACGCCCCCAAGCCGGGCGCGAACGTGCGGTACGAGGCGATGAGCGACATGACCTTCGAGTTCGGCGTGCGCGTAGGCTGAGCACGCGGGCCTTCCCGCCCGGGCCGCCGCCGAGTCCCCGACTCCCGGCGGCCCGCGGCGTTTTCCGCCGACCGGTCACGGGCCGCCGGTCGCCGGCCGCCGGTCGCGGGTCGCCGATCACCGGTCGCCGGTCGCCGTCGCGCGGCGGCGACCGTACCCGGAACCGCGCGGCGGCCGTCGCCCGGACCGCGGCGCGCGAGCGTGTGACCTGCGCGGGGACGGCGGCGTTCACCCGTACGGCTGGGCGGCCCGTTGAACTGTGCGCGACCGTATGGTTACTCTTCGCTGCCGTGGCATCCCATAAGCGTGTCTCCCCGCCGGGCCTGGCCGCCCGTACGACCCGGGTCACCGTGCTGTCCGCGGCTGCCGCGACCGCCGCGCTGTCCGGCTCCGCCGCGGGCCTCGCGTCCGCCGACCCGGGCGGCGGCCACGGCAACCCGGCCAGGACGGACGCGGCGGACCGGGCGGGCCCGGCCGACCGGCTCGACCTGCTCTACCAGCAGGCCGAGCAGGCCACCGAGAAGTACGACGCGGCCGCGGAGCACATCCGGCGGCTGCGCCAGGAGCTGAGCGCCCTTCAGGACCGCGCGGCCCAGGCCCGGCAGCGGGTCGACGAACTGCGCGACGCGCTCGGCCAGGTGGCGGCCGG
The DNA here is from genome assembly GCF_020400825.1 of Streptomyces sp. HPF1205. GTDB lineage: Bacteria > Actinomycetota > Actinomycetes > Streptomycetales > Streptomycetaceae > Actinacidiphila. The sequence continues at coordinate 136,083 of NZ_JAINVH010000017.1, read as the reverse complement.
CCAGTACCGGGAGGGCGGCATCGATCCGGCCGTGACCCTGCTGCTGTCCGGCGACCCCGGCACGTACCTCGACCGGGCCGCCACCCTCGACCGGATCAGCGCCGAGCAGGCCGACCGGCTGCGCCAACTCCAGGAATCCGAGCGGCTGCTGGTCCAGCAGCGTACGCGGGCCGCCGCCAAGCTCGCCGAGCTGCGCGCGACCGGCGCCGCCCTGCGGGACCGCAAACGCGCCGTGCAGCGCGCCCTCGCCGAGGCCCGCCGCCTGCTGGCCGCGCTGCCCCCGGCGCAGCGCGCCGCGTACGCCGCGGGCACGCCCGGCGGCCGCGCCTCCCGCGCCGGCCGCCCCCAGCCGGCCGCCTTCCCGTCCCTGCCCGCCGCCTCCGGGCGCGCCGCCCTGGCCGTCGCCGCCGCCCGACGCATGCTCGGCGCGCCGTACGTGTGGGGCGCCGCGGGACCCGACGCCTTCGACTGCTCCGGCCTCATGCAGTACGCCTACGCCCAGGCCGGCGTGGCCCTGCCGCGCACCTCCCAGGAGCAGATGAACGCCGGCACCCGGGTGCCGCTCGACCAGGTCCGCCCCGGCGACCTCGTCATCTACCGCAGCGACGCCAGCCATGTCGCGATGTACGTCGGCGGCGGCAGGGTCATCCACGCGCCCTACCCGGGCGCCCGGGTCCGCTACGACGCCGTCGACATGATGCCCGTCACGGCGGTGACCAGGCCCTGAGCCCGCTCTCGGGGGCCGCCGGCCGCGTACCCGGGCGCCCGCGCCCCGCGGCCGCGGCGGCGGCCGTACGATCGGGCGCATGGCCGCGGCGCGCGTACGACGCTTCAGGGCCGCCGCGGGCGTGTGGGCGGCCGTACTCGCCGTACTCGCCGCCCTGGCCGGCGGCTGTTCACCGGGGTCCGCGCACCCGCCCGCCACGAGCGGCACCGACACCGCCGTGCGGCGGCTCCTCGACCAGCGGGCCGCGGCCGTGCTGCACCACGACCGTGCCGCGTTCCTCGCCGGGATCGACCCGCGGGCCGGCCGGTTCCTCGCCGCCCAGCGGCGGATGTTCGCCGACCTCGCCCAGGTGCCGCTGGCGGCCTGGTCGTACACGCTGGTCCGCACCGGCGCCTTCCCGCTGCCCCCGGCAGCCGACGGCAGCGGGCAGACCGCCGCCGAGGTGCGGCTGCGGTACCGCCTCACCGGGTACGACGCCCAGCCGGTGGTCTCCACCGCGTTCCTCACCGTGACCCGGCGCTCCGGCCGCTGGTACGTCGCGGGCGACAGCGACGGCGCCGCCAGTGGCCACCGCACCGCCGTCCAGCTCTGGGACCAGGGTCCGGTACGGGTGGTGCGCGGGGCGCACAGCCTGGTGCTCGGGCTGTCCGCGCCGGCCACGCTGCGGCAGTACGCGGCCGACGCGGACCGCGCCGTGCCCGACGTCGCCCACGCCTGGGGGACCGGCTGGCCCGGCAAGGTCGTCGTGGAGGCGCCCGCCACGCTCGGCCAGATGGCGGCGCTGGCCGGTGCGGACCCGTCGGCGTACCAGGGCATCGCGGCGGTGACGACCGGCGAGCTGGGCCGGGACGCCGGGGCGCCCGCGGACCGGGTGATCCTCAACCCCTCCGCCTTCGCCGGGCTGTCGGACTTCGGCCGGCAGGTCGTGCTCACCCACGAGACCGCCCACGTCGCCACGCGCCTGGCCACCAACGGCGGCACCCCGCTGTGGCTCTCCGAGGGCTTCGCGGACTGGGTCGCGTACCGGAACGCGGGCCGCACCGCCCGGCAGATCGCGCCCGAACTCGCCGCGGACGTGGCGGCCGGACGGCTGCCGACGGCCCTCCCCTCGGCGGCGGACTTCCGCCCGGGCGCGCCGCGGCTGGCGCAGGCGTACGAGGAGGGCTGGCTCGCCTGCCGGATGATCGCGGACAAGTGGTCGCCCGACACGCTCACCGCCCTGTACCGGTCGGTCGCCCACGGCGGCCCGCTCGACGCCCGCCTGCGCGCCTCCCTTGGCGTCGGGCTGACGGAGTTCACCGCGCGGTGGCGCGACGAGGTGCGCGAGGAGCTGGGATGACACGGGAGGACGGCGAGGGGGCCGGCCGGGGGGACGGCCGGGGGGACGGCCAGGGGGACGGCGGGGCGGACGCGGCGGACGTTCCGGCGGCGGACTCGGCGGGCGGTTCCACGGATGGTTCGGCCGGGGGCTCGGTGGTGGGTCCCGCGGGCGTTCCGGTGGACGGTTCGGCGGGCGCGTCCGCCGACGACCGCGCGGCGGACCCTGCGGACGATTCCGCGGCAGGTTCCGCGGAGGGTTCCCCGGCGGATTTCACGGCGGAGGAGGTCGCGCGGGCCCGGGCGCTGCGGCGGGCTGCGGTTCCGGTCGCGCTCGGCGGGCGGGCGGCGTCGCCGGCGCTGCTGCTCGCGCTCGGGCTGACCCACGGCGGCGCGTGGCTGGTGGGGGCGTTCGGGAACGGATGGGCGGTACGAGTGGTGGGCGCCGCGGTCACGCTCGCGGTGCTGCCGCTGCTGCTCGGGCTGCCGTTCGCGGCGCGCGGGCGGGTGGTGCGCGCCCGCTTCGGGCTGGTCACCCAGGGCTGGGCCGGGTGGGCCGCGGACCAGGCGCGCGGCCTGGCGATCTCCCTCCCGCTCCTGACCGGGGCGCTGTTCGGCGTGTACGCGCTCGCCGGCACCACCCGCCGCTGGTGGGCGTGGGCCGCGCTCGGGGCCGCGGCGGTGACCGTGGTCCTGTCCTTCCTGGCCCCGCTGGTGTTCGAGCCGGTCTTCAACCGCTTCACGCCCATGGCGCCCGGCCCGCCGCGGGACGCGCTGCTCGCGCTCGCCGCCCGTGACGGGGTGGCCGTACGGGACGTCCTGGTGGCCGACGCCTCGCGGCGGACCACGGCGCTCAACGCCTATGTGTCCGGCTTCGGCCGGACACGGCGGATCGTCGTCTACGACACGCTGCTCACCACGGCGGAACCACGCGAGGTCGAACTCGTCGTCGCGCACGAGCTGGGCCACGTGGTGCACCGCGACGTCCCGCGGGGCACGGCGCTGGGCGCGCTGGGCTCGGCGGCGGGCGTGTGCGTGCTGGCCGCACTGGTGACGTGGCAGCCCTTGCTGGACCTGGCCGGTGTGCCGCGCTTCGCCGATCCGCGCTCCGCCTGGCTGCTCGCCGCGGCCGCCGCCCTCGGCGGCGCGGTGGCCGGTCCCTTCGGGGCGGCGCTCAGCCGCCGTGTCGAGACCCGCGCGGACCGGCACGCCCTGGCCCTCACCTCGGCCCCCGCCTCCTTCATCGCCATGCAGCGCCGCCTCACCCTGGCGAACGTCGCCGAACCCGACCCGCCACGTCTCCTCCACCTGCTGTGGGGCACCCACCCCACCCCCGCCGCCCGCATCGCCCTGGCCCGCGCCTGGCCGACGAAGCCTTAGGCCGCGGACCGCACCCTAGGCTGCGGGCGCACCCAAGGACGCGGGCGCAGCCTAGGACGGCGGGCGCACCCTTGGCGGCGGGCGCACCTTGGGACGCGGGCCGCGCCCAGGCGGCGGGACCGGCCCGGCCAAGGCCACCGGCCGGGACAGTCCTCCAATTGCCGCTCGCGCACCTCCTGCTGGGCCTCGGCCTGCCCGGGATCGCCCGGGCCGTGGGGATCGGGGCCCTGCTCCAGTGCCTGGCCGTCGCCGGCCTGTTCCGCGCCGCGGCCACCGGCGCCCCTCCCCGGCCGGCGACGCCGGAGCGGGCGTGGGCGGAGGACCGGGAGGAGCCCCTCAGCGCGAAGTGAGCACCGAGGCAGTGGCCGTCGGCGTGTCAGGCAGCCGCTGAACCGGCCCCGCAGGAGAGTCCCGCCGTACGGTCGCCGCCCACAACCGGCGGCAGGCGATCACGCAAGCGGCGGCCAGCAGGGCGTTGCGGGTACCGAGCAGCAGCACACCCCAGCGGTCGCTCGCCATCACATGGGAGAAGAAGACGGGGAACTCGGCGGTCGTCACCACGGTCGCGGCCAGCGTGAGCAGCACCGGCAGCCGCAGCACCGAGCCCCGTACGGTACGGCACACCGCGCCGATCCCGATCAGCCAGATCATGTACTGCGGGCTGATCACGCGGCTGGTGGTGGTGAACACCAGGACGGCGGTGAAGGCCGCGTCGTACGCGGTGGCCTCGGTGAAGACGGTCGCCCGCAGCCGCCACACCACCAGCCAGCACAGCGCCGCCGCGCTCAGCGCCAGGGCCGCCCAGCTCACCAGGCGCACATGCGGGCCGAGGAACTCCACCGAGCCGTAGTGCATCGTCGCCCTGCCCGGCCAGCCCGCGTGCCGGGCCAGGTGGAAGACCATCGCGCCCATCGACTCGATCTCGGTGCCGCGGTCGCGCTGGAAGGTCAGGAACGAGAACGCGCCCGGCATCGTCGCGGCGAAGGCGGCGCCCACCGCGCCCGCCGTGCCCGCCGCCCACCGCCAGGCCCGGCGGGTCACCGGCCCCCTGGCCGTGCCGATCAGCAGCAGCGCAGGCCACACCTTGAGCATGGCGCCCGCCCCGGCCAGCACCCCGGCCGCACGGCCACCGCGGCGCAGCGCCAGCAGCGCGCACACGCCGACGGCGGTCACCATCACGTCGTACCGCGAGAAGACCACGGGACCGGCTGCCGCGGCCCCCAGCACCCACGTCCAGGCCCCCGCGAGGCGCCCGTTCCCCCGGCTCCCGGCCAGGAACACGGCCGTCACCAGCGCGTCCGTCAGCAGCGCCAGCCAGTAGAAGGCGGCCGCGTACCCCAGGAACGGCAGCACCGCCGGGGCGACCAGCACCGCGGCCGCGCCCGGCGGGTACTGCCAGGTCACGTCGTGGCTCGGGAAGACGCCCGCGCGCAGCTGCGGATACCAGCGGCGGTAGACGTCCTCCACGTCGTGAACCACGAACTGCCCCGGGAAGCGCACCACCTGGAAGACGAAGACCATCAGCGCGGCCCGGGTGACGGCCCAGACCAGCACCACGCCCAGCGGACCGCGCATCCGCTCGCCGATGCCGCCGACCCGGTTCCTGATACGGGTGTTTTTCACGATATTCATCATGCGACCCCCCACCCCTGCCCCCCTGCACGGACGCGGCCCGCCCCACCCGTGCGGGTCAAGCCATGTGACCTCGGGAGGGCCCAGCGGCCTGTTACGGCAGAGCGGGAGACTGTCCGGGCCGGCAACCTCACTGGTACTTTGACCGCGCGTGGCGCCGAGAGCACGGCGGCATACGTGTGGGGGGCGGAGCAGATGGCACAGTACGAATACGCGAAGATCTATTACCATCAGGAGGGGAGTTTCAGCAGGCCCGGAACATTGATATGGACTGCCCAGATTCTCTGGCCAGGCGCCGAGCGCCTCGACATACGGGATGAAGTATCCATCGAGTCGGTTCTGGCTGAGCTGGGCCGGGACGGATGGGAACTGGTGAGTGAGATGCCGTCCTCCGGCATCAACGCCCGTGAATTCCGCCTCAAGCGCCAGGTGAAGTAAGAACCGGCGGGCATACGGCGACGGTACGGCCTTCTCACAGCCGTCCAGTCCTTGCCGGCAACGTCCGGCGGTCGGCTTCCCCGTCGCGCGGGGCACCGCCCCGCGCCCCGCCCCGCCGCCCGCGGCCGGTCCGCGTCGCGGTACTGTCGGCCGGGATGGACAAGACCCTCATCGTGACCAATGACTTCCCGCCCCGGCCCGGCGGGATCCAGTCGTTCGTGCACAACATGGCGCTACGGCTCGATCCCGGGAAGGTCGTGGTGTACGCCTCCACGTGGCGGGACGGGAGCGAGGTGGCCCGGTTCGACGCCGAGCAGCCGTTTCCCGTCGTCAGGGACCGTACGAAGGTGCTGCTGCCCACGCCCCGGGTGACCAGGGCCGCTGCCGCGCTGCTGCGCGAACACGGCTGCTCCTCGGTGTGGTTCGGGGCCGCCGCGCCGCTCGCCCTCATGGCGCCGTCGCTGCGCGCGGCCGGGGCGCGGCGGCTGGTCGGCACCACGCACGGCCACGAGGCGGCCTGGGCGCAACTGCCGGGCAGCCGCATGCTGCTGCGCCGGATCGGCGAGGGCACCGACACGCTCACCTACCTCGGCGAGTACACCCGCTCCCGGATCGCCTCGGCCCTCACCGCCGAGGCCGCGGCCAGGATGGTCCAACTCCCGCCGGGCGTCGATGAGAAGACCTTCCACCCCGCGTCCGGGGGAGCGGCGCTGCGGGCCCGGCTCGGGCTCGCCGACCGGCCGGTGGTGGTGTGCGTGTCACGGCTCGTCCCGCGCAAGGGGCAGGACACGCTGATCGCCGCGATGCCGCGGATCCTGCGGGAGTTCCCGGACGCGGTGCTGCTGATCGTCGGCGGTGGCCCGTACCGCCGCGACCTGGAGCGGCTCGCGGCACGCACCGGCGTGACGGCGGCCGTGCGCTTCACCGGCGCGGTGCCGTGGGAGGAACTGCCCGCCCACTTCGGGGCCGGCGACGTCTTCGCCATGCCGTGCCGCACCCGGCGCGGCGGCCTCGACGTCGAAGGGCTGGGCATGGTCTACCTGGAGGCATCCGCGACCGGCCTGCCCGTCGTGGCCGGCGACTCCGGCGGCGCCCCCGACGCCGTCCTGCGGGGCGAGACCGGCTGGGTCGTCACCGGCGGCTCCCCCGCCCAGGCCGCGGACCGCGTCCTGGCCCTCCTGCGCGACCCCGACCTGCGCCGCCGCCTCGGCGAGCGCGGCCGCCAGTGGGTCGAGGAGGCATGGCGCTGGGACCTGCTGGCCGAGCGCCTGAAGTCGCTGCTGCACTAGCCCGGGGGCGGGCCGGCCCGCCCCCGGCGCCCCTCAGCCGGCGTAGAGCGCTTCGATCTCCTCCGCGTAATCCGCGAGGACCACGTTCCGCTTCAGCTTCATCGACGGCGTCACATGGCCCGACTCCTGCGTGAACTGGCCCGCCAGGATACGGAACTTGCGGACCGACTCCGCCTTGGAGACCGCCTCGTTGCCGTGGTCGACGGCCCGCTGGACGGCGGCGAGCAGGTCGGGGTCGCCGGCCAGCTCCGCCGGGCTCTTGCCGGCCTTGCCGTGCTGCTCGGCCCAGTGCGGCAGGAACTCCTCGTCGAGGGTGATGAGCGCGGCCACGAACGGGCGGCCGTCGCCGACCACCATGCACTCGGCGACGAGGGCGTCGGCGCGGATCCGGTCCTCGATCACGGCGGGCGCGACGTTCTTGCCGCCCGCCGTCACGATGATCTCCTTCTTGCGGCCGGTGATGCTGAGGTAGCCGTCCTCGTCGAGGGTGCCGAGGTCGCCGGTGTGGAACCAGCCGTCGGCCATCGTCTCCGCGGTCGCCCGCTCGTCGTTCCAGTAGCCGCCGAACAGGTGCTCCCCGTACAGCAGCACCTCCCCGTCGTCGGCGATCCGGATCGTGGAGCCCGGCAGCGGCTGGCCGACCGTACCGATCTTGGGGCGGTCGGCCGGGTTGAAGGCGGTGGCCGCGCAGGACTCCGTCAGGCCGTAGCCCTCCAGGACCGTGAAGCCGATGCCGCGGTAGAAGTGGCCGAGGCGCTCGCCCAGCGGGGCACCGCCGGAGATCGCGTGGGTGGCGCGCCCACCCAGCACCGCGCGCAGCCGGGCGTACACGAGCCGGTCGAAGACGCGGTGGGTGAGCCGGAGCCGCAGCGACGGGCCGGACGGCGTGTCCAGCGCCTTGCTGTACTCGATGGCGGCCGCCGCCGCCTTGTCGAAGACCTTGCCCTTGCCGCCCGCCTGGGCGGTCGCCCGCGCGGTGTTGTAGACCTTCTCGAAGACGCGGGGCACGCCCAGGACCAGCGTCGGGCGGAACCCGCGCAGGTCGTCGGTGAGGTTCTTGACGTCGGGGACGTGGCCGAGCCGGATCGGAGCCATCACGGCCGCCACCTCGACCAGCCGCCCGAAGACGTGCGCGAGGGGCAGGAAGAGCAGCACCGAGCTGTCGCCGGTGGTGAACAGGGGGCCGAGCCGCTCCACCACGTTGCCGCACTCGGCGAAGAAGCTGCGGTGGGTGAGGACGCAGCCCTTGGGCCGGCCGGTGGTGCCCGAGGTGTAGACGATGGTGGCCGGAGAGTCGGCGTTCGCCCAGCCCGCCCGCTCCTCCACGGCCGCGTCCGACACCTCGGCGCCGGCCCGCACCAGCGCGTCGACCGCGCCGCCCTCGATCCGCCACACGTGCTTGAGCTGCGGCACCCTCTCCCGTACCGACTCCACCACGTGCTCGTGCGCTTCGGACTCCACGACGATCGCGACCGCGCCGGAGTCGCCGAGGATCCACTCCACCTGGGACGGGGAGGAGGTCTCGTAGACCGGTACGGTGACGGCGCCCGCGGTCCAGACGGCGAAGTCCAGCAAAGTCCACTCGTACCGGGTACGGGACATCACCGCGACACGGTCGCCCGGCTGCACCCCCTCGGCGACGAGCCCCTTGGCCACCGACCGCACCTCGGCGAGGAAGCGGACGGCGGTGATGTCCTCCCACCGGCCGTCCGGATCCTTGCGGCCGATGACGGGGGTGTCCGGATGCTGCGCGGCGTTGCGGCGGATCAGGTCCGTCAGATTGCCGTCCGCGGGGACCTCGTACAGGGCCGGAAGGCTGAACTCACGCAAGGCTGCTGCTCCTCATCGGTGCCACGGTGCACCCGGAGGGACGGTGGTGGACGGCACGGACGCTACCCATGGGTAAAGCTCCGGCGGTAGAGGGGCGGTGCGGATGTTCACAGCATCACACACCCCCCGCCCGGGCCGGAACGCCTCCCCCGGCACACTCGACCGGCGCCGCCCCTCCCGCGGGCCCCGGTTATAGGGTGACGCCATGAGGGTGCATGTGGTGAGCGACGTGCATGGTGCGGCCGACGCACTCGCCCGCGCGGGGGACGGCGCGGACGCCCTGATCTGCCTCGGCGACCTCGTGCTCTTCCTCGACTACGCCGACCACTCGCGCGGCATCTTCCCCGACCTGTTCGGCACCCGGAACGCCGACCGGATGGTCGCCCTGCGCACCGCCCGCCGCTTCGAGGAGGCCCGCGCCCTCGACGAGGAGCTGTGGGCGGGCCTCGACCGCCGCTCCACCCTGGAGAGCGCGGTCCGAAGGCAGTACGCGGAACTCTTCGCCGCCTTTCCCACCCCGACCTACGCCACCTACGGCAACGTCGACATCCCGGCGCTGTGGCCCGAGTACGCCGGCCCCGGCACCACGGTGCTCGACGGCGCCACCGCCGAGATCGGCGGCCGCGTCTTCGGCTTCGTCGGCGGCGGCCTGCGCAGCCGGATGCGCACCCCGTTCGAGATCGGCGACGAGGAGTACGCCGCCAAGGTCGCCGCGCTCGGGCCGGTCGACGTGCTGTGCTCGCACATCCCGCCCGCGGTGCCCGAGCTGTGCTACGACACCGTCGCGCGCCGCTTCGAGCGCGGCAGCCGGGCGCTGCTCGACGCGATCCGCGCCACCCGGCCGAAGTACGCGCTGTTCGGACACGTCCACCAGCCGCTGGTGTCCAGGACCAGGATCGGCCGGACCGAGTGCGTCAACGTCGGCCACTTCAACAGCACCCGCACACCATGGGCACTGGAATGGTGAGCGGCCGCGGTGCGCGGATGATCGCGAACGGGCCGGGTCGCGATAGCCTTCACCGCAACCAGCAGCAGATCCCCCAGCCGGTCCGGAGCGCGCGCGAACCGGTTCCGGCGGCAATTCCAGCAGCGGCTTCAGCAGTAGTCCGGAGGGCCACGGCGATGGCGGAACACACGCGGTCGAGCATCACGATCGAGGCGGCACCGGCCGCGGTCATGGGCGTCATCGCCGACTTCGGCCGCTACCCGGAGTGGACCGGCGAGGTCAAGGAGGCGGAGGTGCTCGCCACCGACGAGTCCGGCCGCGCCGAGCGGGTGCGGCTGCTGCTGGACGCGGGCGCGATCAAGGACGACCACACGCTGGCCTACGACTGGATCGGGGACAACGAGGTGCGCTGGTCCCTGGTGAAGTCCCAGATGCTGCGCACCCTCGACGGCTCCTACGCGCTGGCCCCGCTCGACGGCGGCGCGCGCACCGAGGTCACCTACCAGCTCACCGTCGACGTCAAGATCCCCATGCTGGGCATGATCAAGCGGAAGGCCGAGAAGGTCATCATCGACCGGGCGCTGGCCGGACTGAAGAAGCGGGTGGAGGCGGGCCCGGCCCCGGCCGGCGCCCCCGACGAGGCCGTCGCCGACGGCGACGGCGCCTGATCCGTGGCCGCCCCCCGCACGCTGCTCGTCACCGGTGCCCCGGGCGCCGGCCGCACCACCGTGGCCGCCGCGACCGCCACCGCCGCGGCTCGCGCGGGCGGCGCCGTCCTGGTGCTCACCGCGGACCGCGAGGCGTCCCGCCGTCTGCTGCCCGGGCCGGGGCGGCACCCGGTAACGGGGCAGGGCGGGAGGGACGGGAACGACGGGGACGGCGACGGGCCGGCCACGACCTCGGCGGTGACCGGGCTGCCGGTGCCGTACCCGGTGGACGGCGTCGACGGGCTGTACGCCGCGGTGGTGGACTCCGGCGCCTCCTTCCGGGCCGAGGCGCTGAACCTCCAGGGCCGGATCGGCGGGCTGCTGGCACTGCTGGGGGCGGCGCCCCTCGACCCGGAAGAACTGACCGAACTGCCCGGCGCCGACACCATGGCGCTGCTGCGCGCCCTGCGCGAGACGCACCCGGAGCACGCGACCGCGCCCGGCCCGGCCGAGCCCGCCTGGGACCTGGTCGTCGTCGACCTGCCGCCGGTGCGCGAGGCCGTGCGGCTGCTCGCGCTGCCCGGCCAACTGCGGCGCTACCTCGGCCGGTTGCTGCCCGCCGACCGCCAGGCGGCCAGGGCGCTGCGGCCGGTACTGGCCCAGCTCGCGGGCGTGCCGATGCCCGCGGAATGGGCGTACGAGGCCGCCGACCGCGCCGACCGCGAACTGGCCGGCGTACAGGCGGTCATCGAGGACCCCGGCACCGCCGCGGCCGTCGTGCTGGAGCCGGGACCCGACGCGGAGCGCACCCTGCGCACCGCCCGCGCCGGCCTGTCGCTGTACGGGCACCGGCTCGCCGCCGTGCTCGCGAACCGCGTGCTGCCCACAGGATCGGCCGACCCCTTCCTCACCGCCCTGTTCGGACAGCAGCAGGTCCATCTGAAGGCGCTCGCCGAACAGTGCGCGGCCGACGGCGTGCCGCTGCGCGAGCTGCCCCACCTCGGCCGCGAACCCCGGCCGGGCGACGACCTCGCCGTACCGCCCGAGGCGGTCCTGGCGGGGGAGCGCACGGCGGAGCCCTGGACCGTGGCGGACCTCATCGGGACCGAGGGCCACCTCCTGTGGACCCTGCCGCTGCCCGGCGCCACCCGCGAGGGCCTGGACCTGGTGCGGCGCGGGGACGAACTCGTCGTGGACGCCGCCGGTTTCCGGCGGATCCTCCCGCTGCCGTCCGCGCTGCGCCGGTGCACGGTCTCGGGCGCGGCGCTGCGGGACGAGGAGCTGCGGGTGCGCTTCACCCCCGACCCCGGCCTGTGGCCGCGCTGACCGGACGGCGGCGCCGGGCGGCCGGCGTCTTCTGACACGGGCCGGCCGCGGGCCGCACGCGAGCGCGATGCGGGCCGGACGCGAGCTCGATGCGGGCCGGACACGGGCAGGCCGCGGGTCGGCGGCGGCTCGCGCGGCCGCCGTTCGGGTACCGTCGAGGGGAAGCCGGGGCCGACAGCCCGGACCGCCCGCCGTGCCCGTTTGGAGCCGATCATGAGCGAAGCCACGGACCGTCCCGACCCCGACGCGTGGGCCAAGGCCAGCGCGGAGGACATCGCGGCCGAGCACGCCCGCCGGCGTGCCGAGGCCGGCCAGGGCCCGGGCAGCGCCGTGGACGAGCTGCGCCGGTTCGCCGAGGCCGTCACCGACGCCGTCTCGGACCGGCTGCGCAACCCCGCCTTCCAGATCGCCGCGCAGGGCGTCGTCTCCCAGGTCCGTTCCGTGGTCGAACCCATCAAGGAGCGCAACCCCGACGTCTTCGACCACCTCGCGTCCGCCGGGGCCGAACTCCTGGCCGCCTACCGGTCCGCGGTGGCCGGCGCGGAGGCCCGCTGGACCTCGGCGAACCGGGCCCCGCGTTCACCCGCTGAACACATCGACCTCGACTGACCCCTCCTCCGGTACGGTTCTCTTAGCGGGGATCGACCGAATACTGAGGGACACATGGGACTCACCATCGGCGTCGACATCGGCGGCACAAAGATCGCGGCCGGAGTGGTCGACGAGGAAGGCTCGATTCTCGAAACGGTCAAGGTGCCGACGCCGTCGACTCCTGAAGGCGTCGTCGACGCGATCGTGGAAGCGGTGCGCCAGGTCAGCACCGGTCACCAGGTCGAGGCGGTCGGCATCGGAGCGGCCGGCTACGTCGACGACAAGCGCGCCACCGTCCTCTTCGCCCCCAACATCAACTGGCGGCACGAGGCGCTCAAGGACAAGGTCGAGCAGCGCGTCGGCCTGCCCGTGGTGGTGGAGAACGACGCCAACGCGGCGGCGTGGGGCGAGTACCGCTTCGGCGCCGGCCAGGGCCACTCCGATGTGATCTGCATCACACTGGGCACCGGGCTGGGCGGCGGCATCATCATCGGCAACAAGCTGCGCCGCGGCCGGTTCGGAGTCGCCGCCGAGTTCGGCCACATCCGGGTGGTGCCCGACGGCCTGCTGTGCGGCTGCGGCAGCCAGGGCTGCTGGGAGCAGTACGCCTCCGGGCGCGCCCTCGTGCGGTACGCCCGCCAGCGGGCCAACGCCACCCCGGAGAACGCCAAGGTCCTGCTCGCCCTCGGCGACGGCACCCCCGAGGGCATCGAGGGCCGGCACATCAGCGCCGCGGCCCGCGAGGGCGACCCGGTGGCCGTCGACTCCTTCCGCGAGCTGGCCCGCTGGGCGGGCGCGGGCCTGGCCGACCTGGCCTCGCTCTTCGACCCGTCCGCGTTCATCGTCGGCGGCGGCGTCTCGGACGAGGGCGAACTTGTCCTCGACCCGATCCGCAAGTCCTTCCGGCGCTGGCTGATCGGCGGCCAGTGGCGGCCGCACGCCCAGGTGCTGGCCGCGCAGCTCGGCGGCAAGGCCGGCCTGGTCGGGGCCGCGGACCTGGCCCGGCAGGGCTAGCGGGGGACGGCGAAGGCGTGCCGTTCGCGGCACGCCGCACGCGACGCCCGTGCCTCGGGCCCACCGGCCGGGCACACCGCCCGCACGATCCAGGAACGACCCCGGCGGACACCGCCCGCCGCACCGGGCACCGTGGACGGCCGGGCCCCAACGCGCAGCCGGGCTGCAACGCACAGCCGGGACCGGCCGGACAGCCCCGCGCAGCGCACGACCGGGACATCGCACAGCTTGGACATCGCACAGCCCGGACAACGGACAGCCGGGACCGGCGCACGAGCCGGGACCGGCCGGACACCAAGGACCGGCCCACGGGCCGGGACCGGGACAACGAGGGAAAGGCGCCACCGTGGAGGATCTGCCGGGTTCCGCGACCGAGCCGGACGGCTCGGCGATCGTCCGCGTACTGACGTACAACATCCGCTCCATGCGGGACGACGTGGCGGCGCTGGCCCGGGTGATCCGTGCCTGCGCTCCCGACCTGGTCCTGGTGCAGGAGGCCCCGCGGTTCTTCCGGTGGCGCAAGGCCGCGCTGCGGCTGGCGGACGCGACCGGCCTGGTGTACGTCACCGGCGGCGCCCCCGCCACCGGCCCGATGATCCTCACCGCCATGCGGGCCCACGTCGAGCGCGCCGAGGACCTGCTGATGCCGCACACCCCCGGCCTGCACCGCCGCGGCTTCGCCACGGCGGTCCTGCGCTTCGGCCGCGCCCGGCTCGCCGCGGTCTCCACCCACCTCAGCCTCAGCCCTGCCGAGCGCGCCGCCCAGGCCGGCCTGGTCCTGGAACGGGTGGCCGCGATGGGCGAGCCGTACGCCGTACTCGGCGGGGACTTCAACGAACCGCCCGAGCGACCCGGCTTCTCCCGCATCGCCGCCGAACTCCAGGACGGCTACGCGGTCCGCCCGTGGGGCGGCGCGATCACCAACCACCGCGCGCCCTTCCAGCGCATCGACGCGATCTTCTGCACCCCGGGCGTCGAGGTGCTGGGCTGCGGGGTCCCGACCCCGCTGCCCGGCGTCACCGAGGCCGACCTGTACGCGGCCACCGACCACATGCCCGTGCTCGCCGCGCTGCGGGTGCCCGCCGCGGGCTAGCTGTTCTGTCCGCCCGCGCGCCGGCCACCCGGCTCGCCCGCGCGCTCGGCGGTGGGCCGGTCAGACGACCGCCCCGCCCCCCGGCAGGTCGTCGTCCTCGTCGTCGCCCGTCCGCATCCGCGCCACCAGGGTGCAAAAGCCGCCCACGAAACCGCCGACGCCCACGGTCGCCGCCCACCAGGTCATGTCGAGCTGGAACAGGACGAAGCCCAGGAGCAGCAGGGGTCCGCCGATGACGGCGATCCAGGCGAACTTGGTGGTGACGTCCGCCTCGGGCAGCGGCGGCGGCTCGGGCGGCACGAAGTGCGCGTCCTCCTCGTCCTCCTCCAGTTCGTGGTCGCGCGGGCCCGAGATGACCGGGTGGACGACGATGCTGCGGGTGACGGGCGGCGCGGGGGCGCCCCCGGCGCGGTCCCGCTCCGGCTCGTCGGGAACGTTCTCCGCCTCGGGCCAGGAGGCCACCGCGCCGGGCTCGGGCTCGGCGTCGAAGCCGGCGACCAGCGCGGCCCAGGCGGCGTCCTCGTCCAGGGGCGGCCGGGCCGGCTCCTCCTGCGGTGCGGTGCCCTCGTCCTCGCGGTCAGCCACCTGCCGTACCCTCCTTGACCGGCTCCTTGGGCCCGCCCGCCGCCGGGGCGGAAAGCCGCTGGATGAAGTCGTACGACTCCGTGAAGACGCGCTCGGCGTCGTGGTCGAGCGTCGCCACGTGGTAGCTGCGCTCCAGGATCCGCTCGGTGACGTCCGTGGACGACACCCTGGCCAGCACCACCGCGGAGTTCGAGGGGTGCACCACGTGGTCCACCCGGCTGCGCAGGAGCAGCAGCGGCTGGGTCACCTGGGGGAGTCCGGCGTGGACGGTCTTCCACAGCCGGGTGAGCGAGTGGACGGCGTGCAGCGGGGTGCGGCCGTAGCCGACCTCCGCGCCGCCCTCGCGCGCGATGTCGCTGGCGATGCCGGCCACCGACGGCACGAAGTGCCGGATCACCGGGACCGCCATCAGCCGCGCGCTGTCGGCCTTCACCGAGGGGTTGACCAGCACCAGGCCGCTGACGGCCGTACCGTGCTTCTGCGCCAGCCGCAGTGCCAGCGTGCCGCCCATCGACAGGCCGCACACGAACACCCGGGCACAGCGGTCGCGCAGCGCCGCCAGCTCCCGGTCCACCTCGGCGTACCAGTCCTGCCAGCCGGTGACCTGCATGTCCTGCCAGCGGGTGCCGTGCCCCGGCAGCAGCGGCACGGAGACGGTCAGGCCGCGCCCGGCCAGGTACTCCGCCCACGGGCGCAGCGACTGCGGTGTGCCGGTGAAACCATGGCAGAGCAGGACGCCGGTCTCGCCGCCGTCGTGGCGGTACGGTTCGGCTCCGGGCATGAGCGGCACCGTTGGTCTCCTGTTCGAGAACACGTACGGGGGTGAAGGGTAGTGAGGGCTTCAGCGTACGCGGAGCGGATACCAAGCGGTAAGCCCCGACGGGCCCGGCGGGGGAAGGGCCCGCCGGGTTAAGGTCATGTCGTCGGCTCAGGGGGTGGACCGTCCCATCAGCCCAGGAGGGTTCGCAAACAACGATGTTCTACGGCGCGATGAAGATCGTCATCGGCTCGACGCTCAAGGCCGCTTTCCGTCCGTGGGTCGAGGGGCTGGAAAACGTCCCCGAGGAGGGGCCGGCCATCCTGGCCAGCAACCACCTGTCGTTCTCGGACTCCTTCTTCCTGCCTGCCGTGCTCGACCGCAAGGTCACCTTCATCGCCAAGGCCGAGTACTTCACCTCGCCCGGCGTCAAGGGCAAGCTCACGGCCGCGTTCTTCAAGGGCGTCGGGCAGCTCCCGGTGGACCGCTCGGGTGCCCGCGGGGCCGGTGAGGCGGCGATCAGGAGCGGCCTGGAGGTACTGGAGCGCGGCGAGCTGTTCGGCATCTACCCCGAGGGCACCCGCTCGCCCGACGGACGCCTCTACCGGGGCAAACCCGGTGGCCTCGCCCGGGTCGCGCTCGCCAGCGGCGCCCCGGTGATCCCGGTCGCGATGATCGACACGGAGAAGGTCCAGCCGGTCGGCAAGGTGGTGCCCAAGCTGACCGTCCGCCCCGGCATCCGCATCGGCAAGCCGATGGACTTCAGCCGCTACCACGGCATGGAGGGCGACCGCTTCATCCTGCGCTCGGTCACCGACGAGGTGATGTACGAGATCATGAAGCTGTCCGGCCAGGAGTACGTCGACATCTACGCCACCGCCGCCAAGCGGCAGATCGCCGAGGCGGCCAAGAAGGCGGCCGAGGAGGCCGCGCGGAAGGGCGCCGAGAAGCCTGCCGACACGCCTGCCGACAGGACTGCCGACAAGCCTGCCGGGAACGAGGCCGGGGAGGCCGCCGGCGACGCCGGGGACGCCGCCGACCGGGAGCCCGGGTCCGGCTCCTGACGGCCCGTACGGCCGCCGCACGGCCCGGGGGACATCCAGGGGGACAGCATGCCCGAACCGCGCATGTCGGTGGAACAGCCGCTGTGGCGCGCCCTGATCGCGTACCGCCTGCTGACCTTGTGCTACGCGCTCGCGTTGTACGGCCACGCGTACGGCCGGCTGCGGCACCCGCTGGGCGCGGGCGCGTACATGGCCTTCCTCACCGCCTGGACGCTCCTCACCCTCGGACGGGTGCGGGGCGCCGAGCGCTGCACGAAGGGCTTCCTCGCCGCGGACCTGACGGTCGCGCTGGCCGGGGTCCTGCTCACCGTCGTCGTGGACACGCCCGCCCGGATACAGCACGGCGCCTTCACCCTGCCGTCGATATGGACCGCGGGACCCGTGCTGGCCTTCGCGATCAAGGGCGGCTGGCGCTGGGCCGCCCTCGCCTCCAGCCTGGTGGCCGCCGCCGACCTGGCCGAGCGCCGCGCCTTCACCCGGGACACCGTGCACAACGTGATCCTGGTCTGGGTGGCCGGCGTCGCCATCGGCTACGTGGTCGAGGTCGCCCGGGCCAGTGAGCGCACCCTGGCCCGCGCCCTGCGGATCGAGGCCGCCACACGCGAGCGCGAACGGCTCGCCCGCGACATCCACGACGGCGTGCTCCAGGTGCTCGCCATGGTCCGCCGACGCGGCGACCGGGCCGGCGGCGAGGCCGCTGAACTCGGCCGGCTGGCCGGCGAGCAGGAGGCCGCGCTGCGCACCCTGATCCGCGCCGAGCCGCCGTCCGACCAGGACACCGGGGGCCCGCGCGACCTGCGCGACCTGCTCGCGCCGCTGGCGTCGGCGGCCGTCACCGTGTCCGCGCCCGCCACCGCGGTCCCGCTCGCGCCCGCCGCCGCGGCCCAGCTCGCCGCCGCGGTCGGCGCCGCGCTGGACAACGTCCGCCGACACGCCGGGCCCGCGGCCCACGCCTGGATCCTGGTCGAGGACGAGCCCGACGCGGTCCTCGTCACCGTACGGGACGACGGCCCCGGCATCCCCGAGGGCCGGCTCGCCGCCGCCGAGCGGGAGGGCCGGCTCGGCGTGGCACAGTCCATCCGCGGCCGGCTGCGCGACCTCGGCGGCACCGCGGACCTGCTGTCCGTCCCGGGCCAGGGCACCGAAGTGGAGCTACGGTTGCCCAAGGAGCGGGCGCGGGCCCGGCTCACCCAAGCGCACAGCGGAAGCGGGGGAAGCACACCATGACGGTCGGCACCGCCGGGGACACCGGGACCGACGCACCCGTGACGGTGATGGTCGTCGACGACCATCCGATGTGGCGCGACGCCGTGGCCCGCGACCTGACCGAGGCCGGGTTCGAGGTCGTCGCCACCGCGGGCGACGGTCCCGAGGCCATCCGACGGGCCCGTGCCGCGCGCCCGCAGGTGCTCGTCCTGGACCTGAACCTGCCCGGCGCGTCCGGGGTCCGGGTGTGCAAGGAGGTCGTCGCGAACGACGCGGCCGTACGCGTCCTGGTGCTGTCGGCCAGCGGCGAGCACGAGGACGTACTGGAAGCGGTCAAGTCCGGGGCCACCGGGTACCTGCTGAAGTCCGCCGCGCGCGAGGAACTGGTGGACGCGGTCGGCAGGACCGCCGGCGGCGACCCCGTGTTCACTCCCGGCCTGGCCGGACTGGTGCTGGGCGAGTACCGCAGGCTGGCCGCCGCGCCGCCGCCGGCCGCCGCGGGCGAACCGTCCGCGCCCCGGCTCACCGAGCGCGAGACCGAGGTGCTGCGGCTGGTCGCCAAGGGCCTGAGCTACAAGCAGATAGCCCAGCGCCTGGTCATCTCGCACCGCACGGTGCAGAACCACGTCCAGAACACCCTCGGCAAGCTCCAGTTGCACAACCGGGTCGAGCTTGTCCGATACGCGATCGAACGCGGACTTGACAGCGACGTCCAGGACGACACGGGCGGCGACATGTGACCCAAGTCACGCTAGCTTGGCTGAGGTTGCACAACCGGCACCTTCCCGGCACACCTTCCCCGGCACAGCCAGCTTGCGACGAAGGGAAAAGTCCATGCGGGTCGGAGTTCTGACCGGCGGCGGCGACTGCCCCGGTCTCAACGCGGTCATCCGCGGCATTGTCCGCAAAGGCGTCCAGGAGTACGGGTACGAGTTCACCGGCTTCCGGGACGGCTGGCGCGGCCCCCTCGAAGGGGACACCGTACGCCTCGACATCCCGGCCGTGCGCGGCATCCTCCCGCGCGGCGGCACCATCCTCGGCTCCTCGCGCACCAACCCGCTCAAGACCGACGGCGGCGCCCGGCGGGTCAAGGAGAACCTCGCCGAACTCGCCGTCGACGCGCTCGTCGTCATAGGCGGCGAGGACACCCTCGGCGTCGCCACCACGCTGTGGGAGCAGTACGGGGTGCCCTGCGTCGGCGTCCCCAAGACCATCGACAACGACCTGTCCGCCACCGACTACACCTTCGGCTTCGACACCGCCGTCAACATCGCCACCGAGGCCATCGACCGGCTCCACACCACCGCCGAGTCCCACATGCGGGTCCTGGTCGTCGAGGTCATGGGCCGGCACGCCGGCTGGATAGCCCTGCACTCCGGCCTGGCCGGCGGCGCCAACGTCATCCTCATCCCCGAGCAGCGCTTCGACCTCGACCAGGTCTGCGCCTGGGTGGAGAGCCGCTTCCGGATACGGTACGCGCCCATCGTCGTGGTCGCCGAGGGCGCGATGCCGCGCGACGGGGACATGGTCCTCAAGGACGGCACCCTGGACTCCTTCGGCCACGTGCGGCTGTCCGGCATCGGCGAATGGCTCGCGAACCAGATCGAGAAGCGCACCGGCAAGGAGGCCAGGACCACCGTCCTCGGCCACGTGCAGCGCGGCGGCACGCCGAGTGCCTTCGACCGCTGGCTGGCCACCCGCTTCGGGCTGCACGCCATCGACGCCGTGCGCGACGGCGACTTCGGGACGATGGTCGCCCTGCGCGGCACCGGCATCGTCCGGGTCCCCATCGGCGACGCCACGGCCCGCATCAAGACCGTCGACCCGTCCCTCTACCAGGAGGCCGGCGTCTTCTTCGGGTGATCCGCCCCGCCCGGCCCCGGCCCGCCCCACCGCACTTGCCGCGGACGATCCCGCCGACCTATCCTCCCTCCACCCGGCTCGTCCGGCCGCTTCGTTTTCCCCTTTGAGCACATGAGGAGCGCCCGGCATGACGGGTGGCGTGGGAAGGCACACCGTGCCTGTACTGGCGGTCGCAGGCGGCACCGCTTCCGGCAAGTCGACGCTTGCCGAGGCGCTGGCGCGGCACCACCCCGAGACCGTCGGTCTCGTCCATCTCGACGACTTCTACGACTCCCTGAGCGCGGTCCGCACGCGCAGCGCCTCCGGCGCGGAGATCCTCGACTGGAACCATCCCGGGGCCATGGACGAGGGCGCGGTCACCAGGGCGCTGGACGCGATGACCACCGGCGGGCGGTACCGGCTGGTCGTCGTGGAGGGCCTGTTCGCCCTCACCCTGCCGTCCGTGGTCTCCCGGGCCACCTGGCGGGTGTACGTCGACACGCCCGACGACATCCGCCTGGCCCGGAAGATCCTCCGCAAGATCGAGATCCTCGGGCAGGACCCCGGACTGTCCCTGCGCAACTACCTCCAGACCGGCCGGTCCAGGCACGCGCAGTACGTGGCGCCGTCCCGGGACCGGGCCGACCTGGTGCTCGACGGCACGGCGGACGAGTTCTCGATGATCGCCGCCGTGATGATGCTCATCGGGCCGGTGCTGGCCGAACCGGTGCTGGCCGAGACGGGTTCACCGGCCCTCGGCGCGAGCGACTTCGGCGGGGCCGCGTAGGGCCGCGGCCCCGCCCGCACACAGCACTAGCTCCGCACGGTCACCGCCGTGAGGAGTTCCGTCACCAGCGCGGAGCCGTTCAGGGTCAGGACCGACTCCGGGTGGAACTGCACGCCGGCGAAACCGGGGCCGCGCAGCGCGTGGACGTCGCCGGACACGGGGTCGCGGCTGAGCTCGACGCCGTGCAGCGCGAGCTCCTCAGCGACGGCCGCGTCCGCGCGGGCGGTGAAGGAGTTGTAGAAGCCGACCGTCTCCGGGCGGCCGAAGAAGTCGATCGTCTTCTGGGCGCCCTGGAAGGGCTCGTCCTTGCGCACCAGGTCCAGACCCAGTTCGGCGGCGAGCAGTTCGTTGCCGAGGCACACCCCCAGCAGGCCGCGGGTGTGGCCGCGTACCAGGTCCGCCGCCAGGGCGCGCAGGAACCGCATCTTGGGGTCGGCGGAGTCGGCCGGGTCGCCGGGGCCGGGCCCCAGGACCACCGGGCCGGCGTGGGACAGGGCCGCCTCCCGAAGGCCGGGCTCGTCGTAGCGGCGGACCGTCACGGCGAAACCGGACGCGCGCAGGACATGGCCGAGCATCGCGGTGAAGGTGTCCTCGCCGTCGACGACGAAGGCGTGGCCGGGCCGGGGGCCGCCCGGCGCCAGGGTCTGCATGCGCAGCCAGAACGGGGCGAGGTGGGCGCGGCGGGCGTCGAGGGCGGCGCGGACCCGGAAGTCGTCGGCGAGCCGGGGGGCCGGGGCGCCCGCCTCCCGCTCGCGCCGCGCGCGGGAGGGCACCACACCGAGGGCGGCCAGGACACCGGCCGCCTTGGCGTGGGTCTCGGCGACCTCCGCACGCGGGTCGGAGTGCCGGACCAGCGTCGCGCCCACCGGCACCTTCAGCCCGCCCTCGGCGGAGATGTCGGCGGTGCGGATCAGGATCGGCGAGTCGAGGGTCTGCCCGCCGCCCGCGTCGCGCCCGATGAGCGCCAGCGCGCCCGCGTAGTAGCCGCGGCCCCCCGGCTCGTACCGCTCGATCACCCGGCAGGCGTTCTGCACCGGCGACCCGGTCACCGTCGCGGCGAACATCGTCTCGCGCAGCACCTCGCGCACGTCCAGCTCCGAACGGCCGCGCAACTCGTACTCCGTGTGCGCGAGATGGGCCATCTCCTTCAGCCGCGGCCCGACCACCACCCCGCCCAGGCCGCAGATCGCGGACATCATCTTCAGCTCCTCGTCCACGACCATGGTCAGCTCCTCCACCTCCTTCGGGTCGTGCAGGAACTCCAGCAGCCCCTCGGGGGACGGGCCCTGCGCGGGATAGCGGTAGGTGCCGCTGATCGGGTTCATCACCACGGTGCTGCCGGACATCCGGACGTGCGCCTCCGGGCTCGCGCCGACCAGTGTGCGCCGCGGCGTCACCACGACGAACGTCCAGTACGCGCCGCGCTCGCCGCGCAGCAGCCGGCCGAACAGCGCGAGGGCCGCCGCCGGGCCGAAGTCCGGGACCTCGCCGCGGAAGGTGCGGCGGATCACGAAGTTGGCGCCCTCGCCGCGCCCGATCTCGTCGGCCAGGACCCGTGCCACGATGCCGGCGTACGTCTCGTCGTCCACGTCGAAGGCGCCGCCCTCGACCCGCACCTCCCGCTCCGGAAGCGCCGGCAGCAGATCGGCGAGCGGCACCTCGTACGTCTCGGCCGGCGTCAGCACCGACAGCGGGGTGCCGTCGTCGCGCACGTCGAAGCCGCGTTCACGGATCTGGCGGAACGGGACCAGCGCCAGCGCGTCGGTGACGGGGGCGCCGGGCGCGCCCGTCGGCAGCGGGACGTCGGCGAGCCGGCCGACCTCGGTGACCTCGCCGAGCAGCACCTCCACCACGCCTTCGGGGTGGCCCGGGTTGGCGCGGTGCAGCAGGGCGAACGGCGGGCAGCCGGGGGCGAGCAGACGGTCCACGAGCTGCGCGGGAGTGGGTTGGAGTCGCACGGGCGGGCTTCCTTCCGATGATGTGGGGAAGGGGCGGCCGGGCCCTGCGGAAACGCCGAAGGCCGCCCCTTGGGGCGGCCTTCGCGGAGAGATCGTGCGCGAGAGTCAGCGGGCCGCCGGAGGAGCGGTCCACCACCACTGCTGGGTCATCTTCGCGATCACGCGCACGACCCTACCGTATCGCGTCATGACGCCGTGCCGGTTCAGAACATCGCGTTGTAGATGCTCCAGCCCGTGCCGACCTGGAGCCGGGTCGCGAACGGCGATGTCGCCGTCCCCGTGCCCTTGTACTCCCACAGGTTGCCCTGGGTGTCGCGGGCGATCAGGTCGGCCTTGCCGTCGCCGGTGACGTCACCGACGCCGATGAGCGCGTTGTGCATGTTCCAGCCGCTGCCGACCTGCACCCGCGTGCCGAACGGCGCGGTCGCGCTGCCCGTGCCCTTGTACAGGTAGAGCACACCGGTGGTCGAGCGGGCGATCAAATCGGCCTTGCCGTCGCCGGTGAGGTCGCCCACGCCGACGAGCGCGTTGTGCATGTTCCAGCCGCTGCCGACCTGCACCCGGGCCGCGAAGGGCGACGTGACGTTGCCGGTCCCCTGGTAGAGGTACAGCACGCCGCCGCTGGTGCGGGCGATCAGGTCGGCCTTGCCGTCGCCGGTCACGTCGCCGACCCCGGCCAGGTAGGTGTAGGGGCCCCAGCCCCCGCCGACCTTGACCCGGGCCTTGAACGGCTGGTCGATGCTGCCGCTGCCCTGGTAGTACCACAGGTACCCGGAGCTGTCCCGGGCGACGATGTCACCGGTGCCGTTCGCGTGCAGCGGGGTCAGCGCGGTGATCACGTTGTAGACGCTCCACCCGCCGCCTATTTTGTACTTGGCCAGGAACGGCGAGGCGGCGCTGCCGGTGCCCTGGTACTGCCACAGGTTGCCCGAGGAGTCCCGGCCCATCAGGTCGCTGCGGGTGGCGCCGGAGTCGGGCACGGTGGAGCTGATCTGCTGCACGTCGGTCGACCGGAGCCAGGCGATGCGGTGGTTGTACTCGATCGGGACGAACGTGTTCGTCCCGCTGACCAGGGTGCGGTCGCCCGCCGACGTCCCGGCGTACGTGCCGCCGTTGTAGTAGTCGCCGACCGCCTCGGGTCCGGCCTGGACGTACGCCTCGCCGGAGTGGACGAGGTACTTGGTCAGGGAGGCGTCGTTGTTGTTCTGCACCGGGACGCCGGTGCCGGAGTAGGCGGCGTCGTCCGGGTACGCGCGGCCGAAGACCGGGATCGAGGCGGCGCCGGCCTTGGGCGCGATCAGCGGCTGCGCGGTCTTTCCGACCGGCGCGGTCCACTGGCCGCCGGGGTTGGAGAACCAGGCCTTCTGCCCGCCGTACCAGATGGCCGTCCAGTTCCCGGAGACACCCGCCACCACGTAGCGGCCGCCGGCGACGGCCTTGTCACCCCAGTCCGGGGCCTGGTTGGTGCCGCTGCCCGAAGAGCGCAGGTAGAGGTCGGACAGCAGGGGCGCGGTGGCCGACGGCGAGGTGCGCAGCCACACGAAGTTGGCCGGCCGGGTGTACGTCTGCGTCCCCGATCCGTCCGGCGGGTTGTAGGTCACCGTCGGCGCGTTGGCCGTCGTGAACGGCGGCGCGATGGTGATCTCCTGGCCGACCTTGAGCGGACCGCCCGCGCCACCGGCACCGGTCGGGGCGCCGACCAGGTCCATGAAGTGGTTCCAGTCCCAGTAGGGACCCGGGTCCCAGTGCTGCGCCGACACCAGGGAGTCGACGACACCCGGCACCTCGTCGTGGCCGATGACGTGCTGCCGGTCCAGCGGGATGCCGAACCTCCCGGCCAGGTACTTCACCAGCGCGGCCGACGAGTCGTACTCCGACTCCACGTACCAGGTGGACTTGTCGACGGCGAAGCCCTCGTTCTCGATGGCGACCGAGTGCATGTTCACGGTCTTGTTGGCCGCGTGCCACGCCTCGTCCTTGGTCTGCACCATCTGCGTCACCTGGCCGTCCTGCCCGACCAGGTAGTGGGCGCTGGCCGACTTGGTCGGATCCTGGAACACCTTGATGCTGCCGGCGACCGTCCCCTCCATGTCGTGGACGACGATGTAGCGGATGTCCTCCTTGCCCGCGGCGGGCGGGCCGGCGACGCGGTTGGCCGGGTTGTAGTTGCCCTCGATGCCGCCGGAGC
This sequence comes from Streptomyces sp. HPF1205, assembly GCF_020400825.1. Lineage (GTDB taxonomy): Bacteria > Actinomycetota > Actinomycetes > Streptomycetales > Streptomycetaceae > Actinacidiphila. The sequence goes on along the minus strand of NZ_JAINVH010000017.1, from coordinate 111,466 downwards.
TGTCGGCGGTGAACGCCGCGGGGACGAAGGTGCAGGTCAGCGACGACGGGCACTCCGTGGCCGGGGTGGCCGCGGTGCTCGTGGTCGCGAGGGTGTTGGTCGTGGCCGCCGCCAGCGGGGCCTTCACCGACGTGACCGGCGTGACGTCGGGCGACGCGGTCAGGGTGACCAGCTGGTTGTCGGCGGTGACCCGCGAGGCGCCCGTCCTGATCGTCTCGAAGACCCGGTTCGCGAAGAGCTCGGCCCCATGGCGGTCGGGCGACTGGCTGTACCGCTCGACCGCCGCGTACCAGTGGCCCGCGTCGTCCGGCAGCGAGCCCACGGCCTTCTGCTCGTAGCTCTTGAGCAGCGCGGCGGCGCCCCTGACGCTCTCCCGCGGGTCGGAGCGCAGGGTGTCGGGGGAGCTGCCGATCAGCTTGGCGGCGGCGTCGAGCGTGTGCAGCCGCGGGTCGGAGGTGTCCACCGCGGCCGGGACGCTCTTCAGTGCCCGAGTGGCGTTGAAGCGCTTCATGATCTTCGGGTCGCCGCTGAGGTTCATCTCCGACAGGCTCCCGGCCCGCGTCGGCCGTGCGACGTCCTGCGGCTCGACTTGCGTCAGGCCCATGACATTGTAGTTTCCGGTCGTACTCGGCCGGCCGCCGTGGGACTCCCACAGGGTCTGGCGGTACGAGACGGCCATCAGCACGCTCTGCGGCACCTTGAACTCCTTCGCGGCGGACGCGAAGGCGTCCTGCAGCGCGTGCGGGTTCGAGGTGCCCGCCTTCGCGTCGGGGGAGTCCGACGACGACGGCGAGGCGAGGGCGATGGTTCCGTAGGTGACGGAGGCGGCCAGGACCAGGCCGGCGGCTCCGTAGGCGATCGTGGATTTCTTGCGGCGGTGCTGTCTCTTGCGTCGTTCAGTTGTCAACCTGCAGCCCTTGGCTTCGTCGGCACGGTTGGGCGCGCCCCTCCCCGGCGGCCGCCCGGTGGGGCGGTCGCCTCCAGAACGTGGTGACGTTATCAACCACCCCACCGGCCGCGGCGGTCACCCCGGCCGCGGCGCCCCCATGTCTCACCCAGTGAGCCGAGCGAAACCCGGCCGCCGGGACGCCGTAGTGTGGGAACGTGACCGTGAACGCAGAACTCCACGCCGGTGGCAACACCTGGCGCTCTCTTCCCGCGGCGCAGCAGCCCGAGTGGCCCGATCCCGAGGCTCTGCGCGATGTGGTCGCCGACCTCGCCTCGTATCCGCCGCTCGTCTTCGCCGGGGAGTGCGACCAGCTGCGCGCCCGGATGGGCGCCGTGGCCAAGGGGGAGGCGTTCCTGCTCCAGGGCGGCGACTGCGCCGAGGCGTTCGACGCCGTCGGCGCCGACCAGATCCGCAACAAGCTCAAGACACTGCTCCAGATGGGAGCGGTGCTGACGTACGCGGCCTCGGTGCCGGTCGTCAAGGTCGGCCGGATCGCCGGTCAGTACAGCAAGCCGCGCTCCAAGCCGACCGAGACCCGCGACGGCGTCACGCTGCCGACGTACCGCGGCGACTCCGTCAACGGCTTCGAGTTCACCGCCGAGGCCCGGATCCCCGACCCGCAGCGGCTCAAGCGGATGTACCACGCCTCGGCGTCCACCCTGAACCTGGTGCGGGCCTTCACCACCGGCGGCTACGCCGACCTGCGCCAGGTGCACGCCTGGAACCAGGACTTCGTGAAGTCCTCGCCGTCCGGGCAGCGTTACGAGGCGGTCGCCCGCGAGATCGACCGCGCGCTGAACTTCATGGCCGCCTGCGGCGCCGACCCGGCCGAGTTCCGCACCGTCGAGTTCTACGCCTCGCACGAGGCGCTGCTGCTGGACTACGAGTCCGCGCTGACCCGCGTCGACTCGCGGACCGGGCAGCTGTACGACGTGTCCGGGCACATGGTGTGGATCGGCGAGCGCACCCGGCAGCTCGACGGCGCCCACATCGAGTTCGCCTCGCGGATCCGCAACCCGCTGGGCGTGAAGCTGGGCCCGGGGACCACCCCGGAGGAGGCGCTGGCGTACATCGACCGCCTCGACCCGGAGCGCGAGCCGGGCCGGCTCACCTTCGTCGTGCGGATGGGCGCGGACAAGGTGCGCGACAAACTGCCGACCCTGGTGGAGAAGGTCACCGCCTCCGGCGCGCAGGTCGCCTGGGTGTGCGACCCGATGCACGGCAACACCTTCGAGGCCGCCTCGGGCCACAAGACCCGCCGCTTCGACGACGTCCTGGACGAGGTCAAGGGCTTCTTCGAGGTGCACCACGGCCTGGGCACCCACCCGGGCGGCATCCACGTCGAGCTGACCGGCGACGACGTCACCGAGTGCGTCGGCGGCGGCGACGAGATCTTCGTCGACGACCTGCACCAGCGCTACGAGACGGCGTGCGACCCGCGGCTGAACCGCAGCCAGTCGCTCGACCTGGCGTTCCTGGTGGCGGAGATGTACCGGGGCTGACTCCGTCGACTCCTGCCCGTACGCGAGGGGCGCGGATCACACCGATCCGCACCCCTCGCGGCTTTTCTCCCCCGGTCGGGTCCGGGTAAGGTAAGGGTTACCTCACTCCCCGAGCCCGGAAACGGCGGTGACCGCGTGTACGTCTGCTCCTGCTTCGGCATCACCGAAGAGCAGGTCGAGCAGCATTACGCCGACGGCCGCTGCACCCCCCGCCAGATAGCCTCCGCCTGCAAGGCGGGCACCGACTGCGGGTCCTGCGTCCGGCGCATCCAGGCACTGCTGGGGCGCGGGGCGGGCCGCGTGACGAAGGAGAGGCCGGCGCCGGTCGCGCCCGCCGCGGAGCCGGTTCGCGTGGTGGAGCCGGTTCGCGTGGTGGAGCCAGTCGTCCCCGTGGCCGCCGCCGACGCGGAGCCGGCGGTACGCGCGGCCTGACCGCCGGCCGTCCTCAGCCGCCGGCGGCGCCGCCGCCCGCGTCCGGCTGCTCGATCTGCTGGGCGATGTAGAGCGCCTCGCCCAGCTTCTCGACCAGGTCGAGCTGGGTGTCCAGGTACTCGATGTGCTCCTCCTCGTCCGCCAGGATCGACTCGAACACGTTCGCCGAGGTCACGTCGCCCTTGGCCCGCATCAGCTCGATGCCGCGGCGCAGCCGGTCGATGGCCTCGACCTCGACCTGCTTGTCCGCCTGGAACATCTCCGTGAGGCTCTGCCCCACCCGGACGTGGAAGAGCCGCTGGTAGTTGGGCAGGCCCTCCAGCAGCAGGATCCGGTCGGTGAGGATCTCGGCGTGGCGCATCTCGTCGAACGACTCGGCGCGGGTGTGCCGGGCGAGCCTCAGCCAGCCGAAGTGCTCCTGCATCTTGGCGTGCAGGAAGTACTGGTTGATGGCGGTCAGCTCGGCGGTCAGCTGTTCGTTCAGGAACTCGATGACCTCTGGGTCGCCCTGCATGACGCCGTCCTTCCGTTCGGCCCCCCGTGGCTTCCCCGGCCGCATCCTCCCACGCCTCGGGGCGGGTCAGAAGCATTACGTCCGGTCTGTCACCATGGATGCATGGGTGAGTCCGAGCATCGCGGGGAGCAGCTCCCTCCCGGGCAGCGGCTCCAGCGGGGCTGGCCGGTCACCCACTACGGTCCGGTGCCGCGGTTCAAGGCGGACCGCTGGGAGTTCCGGGTCTTCGGCGCGACGGCCGACGGCGGCGCCACCGGCTGGAACCACGAGGAGTTCTCGGCGCTCCCGTACCACACGGTCATCGCCGACTTCCACTGCGTCACCAAGTTCTCCATGCTCGACGTCGAGTGGGGCGGGGTCGCCGCCTCCACCGTCGCCAAGCTGGCCCCGCCGGCCCCCGACGTCACCCACGTCATGGTCTGGGCCGAGTACGGCTTCTCCGCGAACCTGCGCCTGGCGGACTTCCTCGACGACTCCTGCATATTCGCCACCCACAAGGGCGGCGAGCCGCTCACCGCCGAGCACGGCTTCCCGGTCCGGCTGGTCGTACCCCGCCTGTACGCCTGGAAGGGGCCCAAGTGGGTGCGGGGCGTGGAGTACATGACGGCCGACCGCCGCGGGTTCTGGGAGGAGCGCGGGTACCACAACCTGGGCGACCCGTGGCGTGAGCAGCGCTACTCCTACCAGGAGGAACCGGGCGACGGGCCCGAGCTGTGACGTCCCGGGGGGCTCAGCGGGCCCACAGGGTGATGGTCGCGCCCGCCGGGGCCTGGCCCGTCGGGGACTGGCTGAAGACGGTGTCGCCGAAGAAGAGGTTGATCACCCGGACGTCGAACCCCGCGTCCTGAAGGATCTGCTTGGCGTCGTCCACGTTCTTGCCCTTCACGTCGGGCACGGGGAACGTCTGCTCGCCCTTGGACAACGTGATCGTGACCGTCTCGCCCTCGCCGGCCTGGCTGCCGCCGCCCGGGGTCTCCCGCGCCACCGTGTCCTTGTCGGCCTCGTCGGAGTAGACCCGGTCCGGCGCGATGACCACCTTCAGCCCGGCGTCCTCCAAGTCGCTCTGCGCCTTGTCGGGCGACTCCCCGATCACGTCCGGGACCTCCACCGCCGAGCCGCGCGAGACCGTGACGGCCACGGGGGTGCCGGGGGAGCGGTCGGTGGCCCCCGCGGGGTTCGTGGAGATCACCTGGCCGGCCGGCACGTCGTCGCTGAACGTCTTCGTGACCGTGCCGGGCACGAGCCCGGCGTCCTTGATCTCCTTCTGCGCGGTCGCCAGCGGGCGGCCGGCGACGTCCGGCACCCGGACCACCCGCGGGCCCCTGGAGACGGTCAGCGTGACCGTGCCGTTGTCGCGGATCCGCCCGCCCGGCGCGGGATCGGTGGAGATCACGCTGCCGACCGGCACGGTCAGCGAGTAGTCCCTGGTCACCTTGGTGTCCAGCCCGGCCCTGGCCAGCTTCTTCTGCGCCTGCGCCTGCGGAAGCGCCAGCACGCCCGGGACCTTCGTGAAGCGGCCGTCGCTGACGTACCAGACGCCCGCGCCGACTCCCGCCAGGACCAGCAGCGCGAGCAGCACGGCCAGCGGCCCCCGCGGGCCGCGCCGTTTCTGCCCGCGGGTCCCGGGCGCCGGGGGTTCCCCGGCGGGTCCGGCCGGCGGGAGGGTGAGCCTGCTCGTACGGTTCAGCCCGCCGTCGCCGGCCGCCACCGACACCGGCAGGGGCACGACGCTGGTCGGGTCCTCGGGGCCCGCCACCGGCCGCGTGGCCGGCCGTGCGTCGAGCTCGTCCGGGGTGAGCGCGGCCCGCGCCGCGCGGACCTCGGACAGCATCGCCGAAGCGTCCGCCGGGCGTCCGCCGGGGTCGCGGGCGGCGGCGCTGGCCACCAGGGCGTCCAGCCGGGGGGACAGGCCCGGGACGGCGGCGGAGGGCGCGGGCACGTCCTCGCCCAGGTGCCGCAGGATCACCTGCATCGGGGTGTCACCGGTGTGCGGCTTCACCCCGGTCAGCATCTCGTACAGCACCACACCGCACGCGTACACGTCGGTGCGCTGGTCCACGGCGCCGTTCGCGATCTGCTCGGGCGCGAGATAGGACACCGTCCCCAGCACCGTGCCCGTGGTCGCTCCGGTCTGCGTGTCCACCGCGCGGACGAGCCCGAAGTCGGCGACCTTCACCCGGCCCGGGCCGTGGCCGTCGCCGTCGCCGTGGCCGTCCGCGTGGGAGGCGCCGGCGTCGCCTATGAGGACGTTCTCCGGCTTCATGTCCCGGTGGATCAGACCCGCGCGGTGGGCCGCGCCCAGGGCGGCCAGCACGGGTTCGAGGATGTCGAGGGCCTCGCGCGGGGTGAGCGCGCCGCGTTCGCGCAGCAGGTCGCGCAGGGTGCGGCCGGCGACGTACTCCATGGCCAGGTACACGTATGTGCCGTCGGTGCCCTGGTCGTAGACGCCGACGACGTTGGGGTGCGTGAGCCGCGCGACCGCCTTGGCCTCGCGGATGAACCGCTCCACGAAGCCGGTGTCGGCCGCGAGCCCGGGGTGCATCACCTTCAGCGCGAGGACGCGGTCCAGCCTCAGGTCGACGGCCTTGTAGACCGTCGCCATCCCGCCGACCGCGATACGCCCCTCGACCCTGTAGCGCCCGTCGAGCACCTGTCCGACAAGCGGGTCCTGCACGGTGATGTCCACGACGCCCGATTCTACGAGCGCCGCGTCCCCCATCCAGCGGTACGCGCCCGCTGTGTCCGCACCGTGCGGATCCGGGACACAACCGTGACCGTGGCCGCCTGGGGAGCCGCCCTGGTCAGAACGCCGGGCGCTCCGGGTCGAAGGCGGCCGTGCCCTCGACCGGGCTCGACGCCAGGGCGTGGTGGCGCCTGGGGATGCGGCCCGCGCCCGCGGCGAGGTGGCCGGCCGTGACGGCGTGCCGCATGGCGGCGGCCATGCGGACCGGGTCCTGGGCGCGGGTGACCGCCGAGGCCAGCATCACGGCGTCGCAGCCCAGTTCCATGGCGAGGGCCACGTCGGAGGCGGTGCCGGCGCCGGCGTCGAGGACGACCGGGACGCCCGCGCGTTCGGTGATGAGCCGGAAGTTGTGCGGGTTGCGGATGCCGAGCCCCGACCCGATCGGCGAACCGAGCGGCATGATCGCGGCGCAGCCGACGTCCTCCAGCCTGCGGGCCAGCACGGGGTCGTCGCTGGTGTACGGCAGCACCGTGAAGCCGTCGTCGACCAAGGTCTCGGCGGCGCCGAGGAGTTCGACCGGATCGGGCAGCAGCGTCCGCTCGTCCGCGATGACTTCGAGCTTCACCCAGTCCGTGCCGAGCGCCTCCCGGGCCAGCCGCGCGGTCAGCACCGCCTCGCCCGCGGTGAAGCAGCCCGCCGTGTTCGGCAGCACCCGGATCCCGTGCCGCCGCAGCACCGACAGCACCGAGCCCTTGGTCGTCGGGTCCAGCCGCCGCATCGCCACGGTCGTCAGCTCCGTGCCCGACGCCAGCAGCGCCCGCTCCAGCACCTCCAGGCTGGGCGCGCCGCCCGTGCCCATGATCAGCCGGGAGGAGAACCGGGTCCCCGCGATCGTCAGCGGCTCGTCCCGCCCGGTTTCCGGCGGTGTCGTGACCGTCATCGCTCAGCCTCCCTGCACCGCGGTCAGCACTTCGACCCGGTCGCCGTCGCGGACCTCGGTGGTGGGCCACTGGCCGCGCGGGACGACCGTCTCGTTGAGGGCGGCGGCCACGCCCGAGGGGGAAGAGGTGAGGCAGGCGACGATGTCGCCGAGGGCGGTCGGGGGGTCGAAGGCGCGGCTCTCGCCGTTCACCTGGACGGTGATCGTCATACCGTCTGCTCCTGCCGTGCGGGGGCGAACCGGTGGGCGGCGAACGGGCGTGCGTACGACGGCAGTTCGCCCGTGGTGAGGGTCTCGGCCATCGCGTCGCCGGTGATCGGGGTGAGCAGGACGCCGTTGCGGTGGTGGCCGGTGGCCAGCAGCAGCCCGTCCAGGGCGGACGGGCCGAGCACCGGGGCGTTGTCGGGAGTGCCGGGGCGCAGGCCCGCGAGCATCTCGGCGAGCGGGAGTTCGGTGATCCCGGGGACCAGTTCGTGGGCGTCGCGCAGCAGTTCGTAGACCCCGCCGGCGGTGACCGTGGTGTCCCAGCCGAACTCCTCGCTTGTCGCGCCGAGCACCAACTCGCCGTTCTCCCGCGGCACCAGGTAGACGTGGCTGCCGCGCACCACCGCGCGCACCGTGCGGGACAGGAACGGCGCGTGCGCGGCCGGGACCCGCAGCCGCAGGATCTGGCCCTTGACCGGGCGCACCGGCGGAAGCGCCTCGTCCGGTAGCCCCGCCACCCGCCCGCTCCCGCTCCCGGCGGCCAGGACCGTACGGCCGGCGGCGACCACCGTGCCGTCGGTGAGCACCGCGCCGGTGACGCGGTCCCCGGCCCGCGTGATCCGGGCCACCGCGGCGCGCAGCAGCACCACGCCGGCCCGCTGCGCCGCCGCGAGCAGCGCCGCCGCCAGCCGCCGCGGATCGACCTGGTGGTCGCCGTCCACCCGCAGACCGCCGCGTACGCCGGGGGCCAGCAGCGGCTCCAGGCGGCGGCAGTCGCGCCCGCTGAGCCACTGGGCGGAAAGGCCCAGCGAGGTCTGGAAGGCGTGCAGGTCGCGCAGGTGGGCGCGGTCGTCGGCGTCCAGGGCGACGGCGAGCGTGCCGCAGCGGCGGTAGCCCGTCTCCAGGCCCGTGGCCTCCTCCAGTTCGGCGACGAAGTCCGGATAGCGCTCCGCCGAGGCCCTGTTGAGGTCCAGCAGCGTCTGCTCGCCGTACTGCAGCTCGGTGACCGCCGCCAGCATGCCCGCCGCGACCCTGGCCGCCCCGCCTCCCGGATCCGGGTCCGCGACCGTCACCCGCAGCCCGCGCTGAGCGCCCCGCCACGCGGTGACCAGGCCGATCAGCCCGCCGCCGACCACGAGGACGTCCGTGCCGCGCGTACCGTGCGCACCGTTCGTACCGTGCGCTTCCGTACTGCGCGCGTCTTCCGTACCACGCGCTTCCGTGCCACGCGCGTCTTCCGTACCGCTCGTACCGCCTGTGCCCACCGGACCGGCATGGCTCATGCGCTACGCCCTCCCTTCGCCGGCATGACCCGGATCAGGTTCTTACGGTCGGCGGCCGGTCAGCCGCCCTCTCAGCCCGGTCGTCCGGGCTCCCGCGTGTTCTCTGGCACCGGTCACCCTATCCCCACCGCCCCCGCGCGGGGTACCCGCCGCCCCCGGCCGGCGGCACGCCTGCCGGACCGGCCACAGGAGGTACGGCGGGCGGGCTACCGTGATCACGTGAGCATGGAGCGTGCCGTGATCGTCGGGGCCGGGATGGCCGGGGTGCAGACCGCTGTCGAACTGCGGCAGCAGGGCTGGCGCGGCCCCGTCCTCGTACTGGGGGACGAGCCGCACCCGCCGTACGACCGGCCGCCGCTGTCCAAGGCGGTGCTGCTGGGCGCCGCCCAGGGCACCGAGGACGTCGACGTGCGGTTCGACGTGGACTTCGCGGCGCTCGACGTGGAACTGCGGCTCGGGGCGCGCGCCGAGGCGCTGCGCGCCGACAGCCACGAGATCGTCACCGCCTCCGGCGTCCTGGCCTACGACAAGCTCGTCATCGCCACCGGCGCCTACGCGGTGACACTGCCGGGCACGGCCGGGCTGCCCGACGTGTACCCGCTGCGGACGCTGGACGACGCCGCCGCGCTGCGCCCGGTGCTGGCCGAGCGGCGGCGGATCGTGGTGGTGGGCGCGGGCTGGATCGGCGCGGAGTTCGCCACCGCAGCGCGCCAGGCCGATTGCGAGGTCGCCGTGGTCGAGGCGGCCGACCGCCCGCTGGCCGGCGCGCTGCCCGCCGCCGTCACCGCCCCCATGCGCGGCTGGTACGAGGAGGCGGGCGTGGACCTGCGCACCGGCACCCCGGTCGCGGCCGTGGAACCCGGCGCGGTGGTGCTGGCCGACGGCTCCCGGCTGGTCGCGCAGGCCGTCGTCGTCGGCATCGGCGCCCGCCCCCAGACCGGCTGGCTCGGCGGCTCGGCGGTCGCCCTCGACGACGACGGCGCGGTCCTCGCCGACGACCGGCTGCGCACCACCGTTCCCGACGTCTACGCCGTCGGCGACTGCGCGTCCTTCCCCTCCGCTCGCTACGGGCGGCGGCTGCTGGTCCACCACTGGGACAACGCCGCCCAGGGCCCGCGCACCGCCGCCGCCAACCTGCTGGGCGGCGACGAGCGGTACGACCCCGTGCCGTACTTCTGGTCCGAGCAGTTCGGGCGGTTCGTGCAGTACGCGGGGCACCACACCGGCGAGGACACCCTGCTGATGCGCGGCGATCCGGACGGGCCCGCCTGGACGGCGCTGTGGCTGCGCGACGGGGAGCTCAGGGCGCTGCTCGCGGTCGGCCGGCCGCGCGACCTGGCGCAGGCGCGCAAGCTCATCACCCGCTCGGCCCAGCTGGACCCGGTGGTCGCCGCGGACCCCGCCGTCCCGCTGAAGTCGGCGGTTCGCTGACCCGACCGGCCGTGCGCGCGGTGTCGTAGCCGCAGCGGTTGTCGGCGGCTGGTGGCAGGCTTGTCCCGTGACTGATTTTTCGTCTGTTGACGCACGTATCGACGCCCTGGTCCCCTCCTGGCTCACCCTGCCCGAAGTGGCCGAGCGTCTCGGTCTCGACGTGACCCGCATCCGGCCGCTGATCAAGGAAGGGCAGCTCATCGCGGTCAGGCGCGGGGAGAACAGGGTGCTGATGGTCCCCAGTGACTTCATCGGCGACGGCAAGATCGTCAAAGGTCTGCCGGGCACGCTGACACTGCTCAAGGACGACGGGTTCACCGACGAGGAGGCCCTGGAGTGGCTCTTCACGCCTGACCCGACCCTGCCCGGCACCCCCGCCCAGGCGCTGCGCGAGAATCGCGGGACCGAGGTGAAGCGCCGCGCGCAGGCGCTCGCCGTGTAGCCCGCGCCCGATCCGGTCCTCCGCGGCTCCCGTGCGCTAGCGGCGTACGCGGAAGCGGCTCCGGCGCCGACCCTGGGAGCCCGGATGACCACCGCAGCACGCGAGCAGCTCGCCGACGCCCGGCTGTACCTGTGCACCGACGCCCGGGCCGGGCGCGGCGACCTCGCCGAGTTCGCGGACGCGGTGCTCGGCGCCGGGGTGGACGTCATCCAGCTCCGCCAGAAGGGCATCGAGGCCCGCGAGGAACTCGCCGCGCTCGCCGTGCTCGCGGCCGCGTGCCGCAGGCACGGCAAGCTGCTCGCCGTCAACGACCGGGCCGACGTGGCGCACGCGGCCGGTGCGGACGTCCTGCACCTGGGGCAGGGCGACCTCCCCGTACCGGCCGCGCGCGCCATCCTCGGCGAACGGGTGCTCATCGGCCGCTCCTGCCACGCCGAGGCGGAGGTGGACGCCGCCGCCCGCGAGGAGGGCGCGGACTACTTCTGCACCGGACCCGTGTGGCCCACCCCCACCAAGCCGGGGCGCCCGGCACCCGGCCTGTCCCTCGTCCGATACGCCGCGGCCCTCCCGGCCGGCCGCCCCTGGTTCGCCATCGGCGGCATCGACCTCACCAACCTCCCCGACGTGCTCGCCGCCGGCGCCCGGCGCGTCGTCGTGGTCCGCGCCCTCACCGAGGCCCCCGACCCCGCAGCGGCCGCCGCCGCGCTGTCCAAGGCGCTGCGCGCGGCGGGTGACTGACCGCTTCCCGGCGTCCCCGGGTGCCGCCCGCCCCGCGCCCGTGCGTCCAGCAGGTGGACGGGAAACGGCACTAATCCGCCATATCCACCGGAACGGTTACGCTCGGTCGCCACCGCCGGTTAACCTGCATACATGGCCCTCGGAACCGCCTCCACCCGTACCGACCGAGCAGTCACCATCCGTGAGCTGCTGGCCGGTGGCGACCGCTCGTACTCGTTCGAGTTCGCCGCGCCCAAGACGGAGAAGGGCGAGCGCACGCTGTGGAACGCGATCCGGCGGATCGAGGCCGTCCAGCCGACGTTCGTCTCGGTGACGTACGGTGCCGGCGGCTCGTCCCGTGAGGGCACCGTGCGGGCCACCGACCGCATCGTCTCGGACACGACCCTCACCCCGTGCGCCCACCTCACGGCGGTCAACCACTCGGTCGCCGAGCTGCGCAACATCATCGGCCAGTACGCGGACGCCGGGATCCGCAACATGCTGGCCATCAGGGGCGACCCGCCCGGCGACCCCCTGGGGGAGTGGGTCCCGCACCCGCAGGGCCTGACGTACGCGGCGGACCTGGTCCGGCTGATCAAGGACTCGGGTGACTTCTGCGTGGGCGTCGCCGCCTTCACCGAGATGCACCCGCGCTCCACCGACGCCGCCGCCGACACCCGCCACTTCCTCGACAAGTGCCGGGCCGGCGCGGACTTCGCGATCACCCAGATGTTCTTCGACCCGGAGGCCTACCTGCGGCTGCGCGACCGCGTCGACCGGGCCGGCTGCACCGTCCCGATCATCCCCGAGGTCATGCCGGTCACCAACGTCCGGCAGATCGAGCGCTTCTCCCAGCTCGGCAACGCACCCTTCCCACCCGACCTGGCCGAACGACTGCTGGCCGTGCGGGACGACCCCGCCGCGGTGCGCGCCATCGGCATCGAGTTCACCACCGAGATGTGCCGGCGTCTGATGGCCGAGGACATCCCGGGGCTGCACTTCATTACTCTTAACCACTCCACCGCGTCGCTGGAGATCTACCAGAACCTCGGGCTGCACCAGCGGGCCGGCGGTCCCTCCGCCTGAGGCAGGGGGAGAACCTAGGTGAGGGAAGTGGGCACGTGGGTTACTCGGTGCTCTACATCGCGTTCGGGATCGTCGCGCTGTGGCTGCTGGGCGAGGTGCTGCTGCAGCACAAGGCCCGGCTGCGCTGGCGGCTGCTGGCCTTCGCCGGGTTCCTGGGCGTGGTCGGCGGGGTCGCGCTGCGCGAGGTCGTGCTGATCATGCTGGGCGCGGCCGCGTTCGGCACCGGGCAGACCTTCGTGACCCTCTCCTACAAGCGCGGCTTCTCCGCCGGGTGGGCGCTGCGCGGCGGCATCGGCGCCCTGCGCCTGGGCCGCCGCACCAGCGCCGCCTACCCTTCCGCCGAGCCGACCCTCGCGGTCACCCCGGTCGAGGAGTCGCACGAGGACGCGGTCGGCGAGGGCCGGGACCTCCTGGCCGAGCGGGACGACGCCACCGCCGTCTATCAGCCGGTCCCGATGCACGACGACAGCGGCGAGTACCCGCTGTACGACGGCAACTCCTCCTACACCCCCGACCCGTACACCAGCGGGGGATACGAGGGCTACGGGGCCCACGGGTACGCGGGCTGGGGCGCCGAGCCGCAGCCCGCCCCCGCCACCGCCTCGTACGACGGCTACGACCCCGGTTACGCGCAGGACGGCTGGGGCGGCCAGGCATACGGGTACGCGCAGGACGGGTACGGGCAGGGCGGGAACGGACAGGGCGGGTACGGGCAGGGCGCCCACGCCGAGGGCGGCCACGGACAGGACGGCTACGGGCAGGACGGGCACGGGCAGGCCGGGTACGAGCAGGCGGGCCACCAGGAGCAGCCCGCCGCTGGGGGCTACGACACGGGCGGTTACCACTACGGGGGCTACGACGGCGGCTACGGCAGCGGCCAGTGGCCCGTGCAGGAGCACCAGGAGCACCAGGAGCCGTACCCCGGAGCGCGGGGCGGCGCGGGCTACGACCCGCAGGCGCAGCCGTACATCCCGCAGCAGCAGCACCAGCCCGCGTACGAGCAGGCCGGCGCCCAGGAGCCGCCCCAGCCGCAGTACACCGCCGACCACGACCCGTACGACCCCTACCGCTACTGAACCCGGCCGTTGTTGACCGCGGCCCTGAGCCCGGCCGTTAGTGAATCCTGCGCGGGCGCCGCGGGCCGCACCCGTCGCGGCCCGCGGCCCCCGGCCGCTCAGGACGGACGCGCCACCCCCGCTCCCGCCAGTACCCCCGCGAGCCGGGCCGCCGCCGTGCCGAGGCCCGACGGCGCCGCCCGCACCGGCGTGCCCGCCGCCACCTCCGGGTGGAACCGGCGCAGCGTCTCCTCCTTGTAGCGGTCGACGTGGCTGTGCCAGTTGAGGATCCCGGCCATCCAGGCGCGCAGCTCCCCCGCGTAGCGCAGCAGAGCCTCGCGCGCGCCGGCGTCCAGGGCGAACTCCTCGAAGAGCGCGGGCAGTTGCGTCCCGGTGATGTGCTGGAACTCCTCCATGCGGGCGGCGATCAGGTCGCCGACCACGCCCATCGCCTCGCCCGGGCCGCAGTCCAGGAAGTTCCCCACCACCAGCACCGCGTTGTGGATCTCCCCCTCGTACCGGATCTCCTTCCGGTACGAGAACACGTCGTTGACCAGGCAGGCCCAGTCGGACGCGGCGGCCTCCATGGACCGCACCGGGCGGGAGGCGAGGACCTCGTCGGACAGCGCGTCGGCGTGCGTGAACCGGGAAAGGCTCATGGTCAGGTCGGAGCCGAAGGTCAGCCGCCGCATCTCGATGTAATCGACCGGATCGGGGATACGGTGCTGCTCGTGGTTGGCCAGCTCCCACAGCCAGCTCTCGCACATCTCCCGGACCGCCGTGCGGAACCGGCCGCGGGCCCCGGGCGGCAGCGGCCCGGCGGTCCGCGGCCACAGGTCGGCCAGGCCCCGCTCCAGGGCGGTCAGCGGCGGCGGCACCGGACCGGCGTCCAGCGGCGTGAACAGCATCAGGCGGTCGGTGGCGAGCCGGGCCGCGGCCAGGCCCCCGCCGCGGCCGAACACCGCGGGGTAGTAGTCGTCGCCGTACGTCCCCCACACCAGCCAGTCCGTGGCGAGCTCCACGCCCTGCCGGTCCCCGTCGGGGTGCAGGCCTGCGGCACACAGGGCGAGGTCGTAAGCGGCGTACTTCTCCTCGTTCCACAACCCGCCCGGCAGCGGGTAGCCGGGGTCGGCGCCGACCATCCCCAGCCGCCGGGCCCAGGCCAGGCCGTGCTCCCTCGCCGCCTCCAGATGCGGGCTCAGACGCAGCGCGAACGGCATCGGGAGCGGCGGCCGCGGTACCTCCCCGGCGTCCTGGTACGGCACATGGGTGTAGCCGCGCAGCCGCCGCGGCATGGTCGCGGCCAGCGAGGTGACGATCCGAGCGGCCGACGTGCCCAGGCCGGTCGGACCGGCGAGCGGCGCCGCCGCCCCGCCGGCGCCGTCCCGGGCGCCGTTCATGTACCGGCTGGAGCGCAGGTGCCACTCGTGGCCGCCGGACTGCCAGTCCTGCAGCCCCTTGACGTAAGCGAACACGTCCATCCGCTCCCGCGGTCCCAGCCCGGACCGCTGCAGGAGCGGCTCCACCTCGGTGAGGGCGGTGTGCTCGAACTGCTGCAGCCGCGACGTCAGCAGCTCATTGACCTTGTCCGCGGCCTCCTGCGGGCCCAGCCCCAGGAACCGCTCCAGGACGAGGACCGCGTTCGCCAGCTCGCCCTCGACCTCGGTCTCGCGCTGGTACGAGAACAGGTCGTTGCGCAGGTGGACGCCGTCGGCGAAGCAGTCGCGCAGCACCCGCATGGGCCGGCTCGCCGCGATCGCGGCCGGCACCTCGGCGCCGGCCGCGTGCTCCACCAGGTTGGCCGACCAGGGCGCGCCGCCCACTTTGCGGCGCATCTCGATGTACTCGACCGGGTTCGACACCCTGCCCGCGCTGATGTTGGACAGCTCCCACAGCGACTCCTCCAGCAGGTTGCGGGTGCTGGTGTGGAAGCGCTCCCGCCAGTCGCGCGACATCGACGGCACGGTCCGCGCCCACAGGTCGGCCAGCCCCGCCTCCACCTGGTTGGCCGGCTCCGGCACCGGCGCCGGGTCCACCGGCATGAACGCGGGCAGCCGGTCCAGGTACGCCTTCGCACCCGGCATGTCCCGGCCGCGCTTGAACAGCTCCAGGAAGTGGTCGTCGAAGAAGAACACCCACACATACCAGTCGGTGACCAGGTCGAGCTCCGGCCCCGAGGCGTCGGGGTGGGTGCAGGCGCACAGCAGCGCGTAGTCGTGCGAGTCGAAATCCCCCTCGTCCCAGATCCCCGACCCCTCGATCATCCCGAACTCGCGGGCCCAGCCCTTCGAGTGCGCCCGGGCCCCCTCCAGGCACGGATTGAGCCGGGCCGGATACGGCACATAGAACTGCGGCAGTTCGAACGGCTGCGGCATCTCCATCCCCCCGATTTTCCCTACGGCCTGTGCCGATCCCCACCACAACGCTAGGTCGTGCCGGGCCGCCCCGACGGCCCCGGCGCCCCTTTCCGCCCGATCAGTTGAATTCGGCGCCCCGCGCGCTTAACGATCTCCAACGAGGTGAATGAGGTCGCGGGTCCGGGGGATCAGCGGCTGCCGCCCGGGCCGCCCATGACGAGGTCGGCGGCGATCGCCCCGGACATGCCGGCGTGGGGGAGGCCGCCGCCCGGGTGGGTCCAACCGCCCACGAAGTACAGGCCGTCCAGGGGGGTGCGGTTCGCCGGGCGCAGGAAGGAACCGCCGGCCCCGGCGAGGGCGGGCCGCGGGACACCGCCGCCGGGCGCGCCCGTCTCGCGCTCGGTGTCCGCGGGAGAGCGCGCCGCGCGCCACAACTCCCGCTCGCGCAAACCGGGGACGGCCGCCTCCGCCGCGCTCACCAGCAGTTCGGCGAACGCGTCGGCCACGCCGGGGCCGTCCCAGTCCACCGCGCCGTGCGGCGGCACCGTCGCCGTCAGCGTGACCGCCTCGTGCGCGTCGTCGGGCCGCAGCGCCGGGTCGTCGGGCCGCAGCACCGTCACCGTGAGCGCCGCGGCGTCCTGAGGCGGCGCACCCGGCGGTTCGCCGAACAGCCAGTCCAGCCCCGCCTCCGGAGTCCGGGCGTGCACCACCGTGCGGTGCACGGCGTCCTCGGGCCGGCCGCCGCGCAGCGCCAGGTGGACGCCGAACCGCCCCGGCTCCGGCGGCCCGGCCGCCGGAAGTGACGGCACTGGCGCCCCCGCCACCACCACGTCCGCCTCCCAGCCTGTCCCGTCGGCCAGTTCGAGGCCCGAGACCCGCCCGTCCCGCTCCAGCACCCGCGCCACGGCGGCGCCGAACCGGAACTCCACCCGCCGCGCCAGGCACCGCTCGTACACCGCCCGGGCCAGCGCCCGCAGACCGCCCCCGCGCACGTACCAAACCCCGAAGGTCTGCTCCACGTACGGCAGTACGGCCGCCGAGGCGGGCGCCGAGCGGGGATCGAAGCCGTACCCGAGGGCGTGGCAGGCCAGCAGCGCGGCGAGCCGCGGATCGCGCAGTTCGCGCGCGCCGACCTCGGCGAGGGTCGGGGCGCCGCGCCGGAAGAGGCCGCGGCGCACGGCCGCGGGATACGGGTCGCGGGCCAGCTCCCGCGCCGCCGGGCCGAAGGTGTCCTCCAGCAGCGGGCGCCGGGTGACCTCCCAGACCTGGCGCGCCCTGACCATCACCTCGCTCCACCGCTCGCCGCTGCCCGCGCCGAAGGCCGCGTCCAGGGCCTCGATCACCCCGGACCGCGAGGCGTTGGGAAGCGAGACGTCCGTGCCGTCGGGGAACAGGTGGCGGGCGGCCGGGTCCGCCCGCACCAGTTCTACGGTCTGCTCCAGGCTCTCCCGCCCGGTCTTCACGAACAGGTCGCGGTAGACGGCGGGCAGCGTCAGCAGGCCGGGACCGGTGTCGAAGGCGAAGCCGTCGCGCTCGTGGCGACCGACGCCTCCCCCGTACGTCCCCGACCGCTCGAACACCACCACCTGGTGGCCGCCCGTGGCGAGCCGCGCAGCCGCCGCCATTGCGCCCATACCCGCGCCGACCACCGCGATCCGTGCCATGGGAGGCAGGGTAGCGGCGTGGCCGCGGTCAGCCCGCCGCCGGGGTGCCGGGCACGGTCCCGCCCGGCCGCCGGGCGGCACGGCGTTCGCGCCGCCGGCGCAGGAAGCGGCGGACCCGGGAGAAGAGGAGGACCACCGTGGTGGCGCCCGCCGCCAGCAGGAGGGCCGCAACCAAGGCGGCGGCCAGCGGGTGGAAGAGGGCGAAGACGACCAGTGCCGCGACGGTGAGGTCCTCGGCGGTGCTGAGCACAATGTTGCTGACGGGTTCGGGCGAGGTGTTGACCGCCATCCTGGTGCCGGCCTTCACCAGGTGGGCGGCCAGCGCCGCCGACCCGCCGATCGCGCCGGCCGCGAGGTGCGACAGCGACCCCGCGTGCCCGGCCAGCAGCGCCGCCACCACACCGCCCGCGACCGGCCGCACCACGGTGTGCACGACGTCCCAGACGGTGTCCACGTACGGGATCTTGTCGGCCACCGCCTCGCACAGGAACAGCAGCCCGGCCACCACCAGCACATCGGTGCGCTGCAGCGACACGGGCACATGGTCGGTGGCCCCGGTCCTGCCCATGACGCCGAGCAGGAGGACCACGGCGTAGGCGTTGATCCCGCTCGCCCAGCCGCTGGTGAACACGAGCGGGAGTACGGACATGGCCCGGACTCTAGCGAATGGGCCCGGCACCGGGCGCGCGGCGCACTGGGTACGCGGCCGCCGGCGACATGAGTACGAATACGGATGGGCGCGCGGGGGGCGGGACCGGAAAGGTGGGTGCCGCGAGCGGGCACGCGGCCCGGCTCCGCCGACACGGGGCGGCGGAGCCCCGCGGACCGGCTCGCAACGGGGGTTCCGCGCCGGTGGGGGGCGGCGGCGGTCCGGCGGCGCGCGGTGAAGCCCGGCGCCGCCGGGCCGCCCCGCCCGCCGCCACCGGATCCGGCCGCCCGCGGGCACCTCACCTGCGGGCGGCAGCGCCGCCCACCCGGCCCCGCAGCAGTCGCGACAGCGCCGCGTGCACCTCGTCCAGGCTCCGCTCCGGCTGGAACGCCCGCCAGTCCAGGGCGGCCACCAGCACCATGCCGAACAGGGCCGACGCGGTCAGCGGGATGTCGATCTCCTCGCTCAGCTCACCGGCGCGGACCGCGTCGCCGAGCACCTTCTCCACCACCGCGACCGTCTCCTGGCGGACCATCATCAGGGTCTCCTGCCAGGTGCGGTTGGTCCGCCACAGTTCGGCGACATAGAGCTGGGTGAAGGACGGGTAGCGCAGGATGAAGGCCAGCCCGGCGCGGATCATCTCGTCCAGGGCGTCCACATTGCTGCCGCCGCGGGCCGCGGCCCGGTCGGCGGCCGTCCGCAGGGAATGGGTGAGCAGCCCCACGCCGTGCCGCAGCAGTTCCTCGAACAGGTCGTTCTTGCTGGCGAAGTTGTAGTAGACGGTGCCCTTGGCGACCCCGGCCCGCTCGGCGATCTCGTCCACCGTGGTGGCGGAGAAGCCCTGCTCGGCGATCAGGGTGACGGCGGCCTCGTAGAGCTTCTGCCGGGTGGCCTGGCGTCGTGCGGTACTCATGGCCCCGATTCTGCCCGCCCGGACGCGGGCGCGTTCGCCGGATTGATCAAGCTCCGGGCGCTCCGGCCCCCATTCCGCACGCGCGTTCGGCAAAAAGCGGTGTTTGCGCAGGTCAGGGCGATTGTCAGTGGGTGGCCTCAGTATGGGGCGTACGGAGACAACCGCGAAGGAGCGCACGTAACGGAGAAAGGAGGCACGCCATGACGACATCCGCCGTTCCCGGCGCCACCGGTCATGCCGCCGGCCCGGGCGCCCCCGGCCGCCGCCCCGCCGGCCCGGGGAGCGACGTCCACCCCGTGCTGCGCCGCGCCACCGCGGCGCCCGCCGCCCTCGACCTGCTGACCCAGGCGCACAGCGGCCTGGAGGAGGCCGCCGCCCTGGAGGCCCCCAACGAGCGCTACGCGACGGCCCACCTCGCCGCCCTGCGCACCGCGGCCGCCGTGCTCGCCGTGCGCGGCCGGCCGGAGCAGACCGCCAGGCGCCGCCGCCGGATACGCTCCGCCTGGGAGGTGCTGCCCGAGGTCGCGCCCGAACTGGCCGAGTGGAGCGCCCTGTTCGCGGCCGGCGCCGGCCGCCGGGCCCGGGCCGAGGCGGGCATCGCCGGCGCGGCCAGTGCCCGCGACGCCGACGACCTGGTCCGGGCCGCGTCGATGTTCCTGCGGCTGGTCGAGCGGATGCTGCTGCTCCGGCCCGCCCTGCAGGGCAGCACTCCGCTGGTGCCCGGACCGGCACCATCTAGAGTGGGACCCACGCGTATGTGAACCGCCCGTGCGAATGCCGCGAGGAGAGCCGCCCGCCATGTCCCGCCCAGGGTCCCCGCAAGGAGGGGCGGACTCGATCCGCCCCCGCGCCAGCCTCCGTACCGCAGTGGTGTGGGAGGTGCTGCGGGAGGCCCTGGAACGGCGGGCCAAGGCCGCGGACTCCCCGGTCCTCGACGTCCTCGACACCGGCGGCGGCACCGGCAACTTCGCGGTGCCCGTCGCTCGCCTCGGCCACCGGGTCACCGTCGTCGACCCCAGCCCCGACGCGCTGTTCGCGCTGGAGCGCCGTGCCGCCGAGGCCGGCGTCACCGAGCGGGTCAGCGGCGTCCAGGGCGACACCCAGGGCCTGCTCGACGTGGTGCGGCCCGGCGGGTACGACATGGTGCTGTGCCACGGCGTCCTGGAGTACGTGGACGAC
This sequence comes from Streptomyces sp. HPF1205, assembly GCF_020400825.1. Taxonomy (GTDB): domain Bacteria; phylum Actinomycetota; class Actinomycetes; order Streptomycetales; family Streptomycetaceae; genus Actinacidiphila. The sequence goes on along the minus strand of NZ_JAINVH010000017.1, from coordinate 91,466 downwards.
CCCGCGGAAGGCGTGCGCAGCGTGGTGGGTGCGCTGCGGCCGGCCGGGTCGGTCAGCCTGCTCGCCGCCGGGCGCGGCGGCGCCGTGCTCGCCCGCGCCCTGGCCGGGCACTTCGCCGAGGCCCAGCACGCGCTGACCGACCCCGACGGGCGATGGGGGGCAGGCGACTCGCTGCCGCGCAGGTTCACCGCGGGGGAGCTCACCGGGCTGGTCACCGACGCCGGCCTGCGCGCCGTCTCCGTGCACGGGGTGCGGGTCTTCGCCGACCTCGTGCCCGGCGTCCTGGTCGACACCGAGCCCGGCGCCCTGGACGCGCTGCTCCGGCTGGAACTGGCGGCGGCGGAGGAGCCCGGCTTCCACTCCGTGGCGACGCAGCTGCACGTCCTGGGCGAGCGCGGCTGAGGGGCCGCGAGGACCTCGTCCGGAACCCGGCGAAGGGGAGTCCGTCACACCCCGCCCACCGTGCCATTCCTCACCGTATGCTGGCATGACGTAACCGCGTACGGGGAATGAGAGCCCCGTCGGATTGGCGCAGTGGGGCGGGTTTCACGGGGGCGATTCCCTGCCTATTCTGGATGGGTCGGACCGGTCGCCCGCGCGACCGACGAGTAGGAGGTCTCCGTGCCGCTCTCGGAGCATGAGCAGCGCATGCTCGAGCAGATGGAGCGAGCGCTGTACGCCGAAGATCCCAAGTTCGCGTCGGCGCTTGAGGGAAACGGGCTGCGCACGTACACCCGGCGGCGTGTCTACCTGGCCATGGCCGGCTTCCTCGTCGTCGGTGTCGGACTGCTGATGAGCGGCGTGATCTGGAAGCAGCCGTGGATCAGCGTGGTGGGTTTCCTGGTGATGCTCGGCTGCGCGGTGCTCACGGTGACCGGCTGGCGCAGGGTCGCCAAGCCCGGCGAGCAGCCCCCGCCCGTCGTCCAGTCCCGCCGCTTCGGCCGCCGTCACCAGCCGCGCCGCGGCAAGGTCATGGACCGCATCGAGGAGCGCTGGCAGCGCCGCCGCGACCAGCAGGGCCAGTAGCGGACGGCATACTCCCCCGGATGAGCGCAGGCAGCGCGAAGGGCGCGGAACCCGATACGGTTCCGCGCCCTTCGCGCTGCCTGCCCCTGGCACAAGGCGACGGGCCGTGCCGTACGGCGGCGGCCCCGCCCCGGGCGGCACGGTCCCGCCCCGGAAGGCCCGTCCGTGACCCCGTCCCGAACCCCGCCCCGCGAGAGTCCGGCCGCTTCACGAAAGCCCGGCCGCCCCCGCGAGGGCGCGGCCGGGCCGCGGGCGCTCACGCCTCCTTCGGGTTCCTCCTGCGCGGGCGTGGCAGCGAGGCCGCCTTGCGGGCCGCCGCCGAGACCCGGGTGGACAGCGCCGTCCAGCGGGAGGACAGCGCCCACACCAGCCGGACCGAGGAGCGGGGGAGCAGGCGGGCCCGGAGCCGGGCGGTGCGGGAGGCGGAGGCGTGCAGCCCGCCCCGCACGCGCTGGACCTCGGCCGCGAGGCCCGGGACCGGACGCGGGTGGGGAGCGTAGAGGGTCTGCTCCACCGCCGTCGCCAGCGCCGAGGCCGAGGCCGCGGCCTCGCCGGAGAGCCTGCCCTCGGCCACCAGCCGGGCCATCGCCCGCCGCGGCGTCTCCGAGTCGTCGGGCAGCACCCCGTAGTCCCAGCCGGTGTCGAGCACCTCGCGCCAGGCGGACAGGGCCGGCTCCTCGGCCCGGACCGCCCGCCCGCCGCCGAGCCGCCCGCCGGCGAACCGTCCGCTGCCGAACCGCCCGCCGCCGAGCCGGGCCGCCCGCAGCCGGGACCGCCACAGCAGCGGGGTGGCCGGCACCAGCAGCATCAGCGCAGCGGCGAGCGCGATCAGCGCGATCCGCCCGGCCCCGATGCCGCCGCCGCCCGGACCGCCGCCCGCCGCCGTCGCGGCGGCACCGCAGTCCGCCGCCTGCCGCGGGCTGTCCGGCGCGCAGCTCGGCGACGTCGACGGTGTGGCGGACGGCCCTGTCACGCCGCCGTGCTGCGTCCGGTCCCGCGGCTCGTTGCTCGTCCCGGTGGTCGGGGTCTGGGTGTACGAGGGCGCCGAACCCCGGTACGGGGTGGGCTCGAAGCGGGTCCAGCCGATCCCCTCGAAGTACAGCTCCGGCCAGGCGTGCGCGTCCTTGAGCCCCACGGACATCGACCCGTCGGGGTTCTGCGAGCCCGGCGTGAAGCCGATCGCGACCCGGGCCGGGATGTGCAGGGTGCGGGCCATCGCCGCCATGGTGAAGGCGAAGTGGACGCAGAAGCCCTCCTTCGTCTGCAGGAACCGGGCTATGGCGTCGACCCCGGTGCCCGCCTTGGCCTGCGTGTTGTAGACGAACTGCCCGGAGGTGAAGTACCGCTGGAGGTCGAGCGCCCGCTCGTAGTCGTTCGTCGCGTCCCGGGTCACCTGCTGCGCGGTCGCGGCGACCACCGCAGGCAGCGAGGCGGGCACCTTCTCGTACTGCGAGGCGATGCGACCGGTGGCGGGCGGCGCCCCCGCGAGTTCCTGGGCGGTGGGCTGGACCTGCATGCTGGCCACGGTGTACTGCACCCCGGAGGCGTTCTGGCCGTTCGCGCCGACCACCATCCGGCCCTCGGGCTGGAACTTCCAGTTCGTCCCCGGGACCGACACGGAGGACGCGGGGAAGGGCAGGGGGAGCAGCCCCTGCACGTACGAGTCGTCCACCTGCACCCGTGTGGTCACCGTCGTGAACGGCACGTCGTCGGCCATGCCCTGCGGGCGCGGGAACGGCGTCGGCAGATCCTCGGTCTCCTGCTTGGACGGCGACCACTGCTTGCCGTCGAACTTGTCGAGCGCGGCGATCCGCAGGTACATCCCGCCGACGTCCTTCGTGGTCGTGCGGTACGTCAGCACCTCGCGGTCGTCGGGCTGGTTGAGGTTGTCCTGGAGGGCGGCCACCAGGTTCACCGCTCCGGCGTTGCCGCCGCCGACGCCGCCCGAGCCGTGGCCGGTGGTGCTGAGCAGGCCCTTGCCCAGCGAGGGCAGCATCAGGGGGGCGATCAGCGCGATGCCCAGCGCCATGGCGCCGATCCGCCGGCCGGTGCGCACCGGGGCGCTCGCGGTGCCGCCCGTGGTGAGCGACCCCGGCCCGCCGGGCCGGCCCCCCTGGGCGGGGCCGCCGAAGACCCGTCCCCAGCGCGAGAGCCGGTCCCGGCCCTCGGCCAGCAGGAGCAGCAGGTAGCCGCCGGCGGCGATCAGGAAGTAGAGCCACTGCGTGCCGCCGCTGTGCAGGCCGGCCGCGACCGAGTACAGGGCGAGCAGCGGCAGCCCGGCCGGGGCCGCGCTGTTGTACGTCACCGCCGTCGCGTCCACCGCGAGCGCGACCACCATCACGCCGCCGACCAGCAGGAGCCTGATGCCCGGCGTCACCGGGGCCGGGATCGAGTAGTTGCCGACGTCGGTCAGGCCGCTCTGCACGAGCTGCCCGAGCTGGCGGAAGGCCGCGGGCGTCGGGACGATCCCGCCGAGCGCCTGGTGAGGGGCGAACACCACGGTCAGCGCCAGCAGCGACACCAGCGCCTGCGCCAGGACGGTCAGCGGCCGGGCCAGCGGTATCCGCCGGGCCCCCGCGCCCACCGCGCACTGCAGCAGTACGCACGCCACCGCCTGGAAGTACCAGCCGGCCGGCGAGGCCAGCGGCAGCAGCGCGGCGGCGGCCATCAGCGAGGCCGCCGCCGCGCTCACCGTCAGACGTGCCCGTCCGCTCATGCCGTCGCCCCCGCCCCGTACTGTGCCGGCCCGGGCGCGCCCCCCGGCGCGGAGGAGGACGGCTGCCCGTACTCCTGCCGGCTCTCCTCCCGGCTGCGGTAACGGTCCGCCTGCTGCCACAGTTCCGGCAGCGCGTCGCCCGCCTTGGCCTCCACCACCGTCCAGCCGGCCTCGCGCAGCATCCGTACCGCCTGGCGGGTGCCGCGGAAGCCGCCGGGGCCCTCGGGCCCGGCGTCCGGGGCGGTGCGCTCGGCGGGCGGGTCGAAGCGGCCGGCCGGTTCGCGGGCCGTCCAGTCGTCGCTGTCCAGGACGAACGCGATGGCGGCGCCGGTGCGCTGCCGCATCCGGGCCACGCTCGCCGCCTGCTCCTCGTCGTCCAGGTCGCCGAGGAACGCCACCAGCAGCCCCTCGGAGCCCGACCGCAGCACCGCGTAGGCGGCCGAGAGCTCCTCGCCCTCGGAGTGGTCGACCACCGCGAGGGTGTCCAGCAGGACGCCAGCCATGTCGGAGCTGTCGCCGCTGAACCCCGCGCCGCCCTCCGGGCCCGGCACGCTGGTGCCGTCGTCGGTCAGCAGGCGCACCGCGAAGCCGCGCTCCAGCATGTGCGCGGCGACCGAGGCGGCCCCGGACACCGCCCATTCGAAGGCCGAGTCCGGCCCGGCGCCGAAGTAGGCGTCGCGCCGGGTGTCGAGCAGCACCGTGCAGCGCGCCCGGTTGGGCTGCTCCTCGCGGCGGACCATCAGCTCGCCGTACTTCGCGGTGGACCGCCAGTGCACCCGGCGCAGGTCGTCGCCGTGCCGGTAGCCGCGCGGGATCACGTCGTCGTCACCGGCCAGCGCCAGCGCCCGGGTGCGGCTCTCGCCGTACCCCGACGCCTCCCCGGCCAGCCGCACCGGCGGCAGCGGTTCGACCCGGGGCACCACGGTCAGGGTGTCGTACGCGCTGAAGGAGCGGGTGAGTTCGCACATGCCGAACGGGTCGGTGAGCCGCAGTTGCAGCGGGCCGAGCGGATAGCGGCCGCGCAGGTCGGAGCGGACCCGGTAGGACACCTCGCGGTGGCCGCCGGGCTCCACCCGGTCCAGGACGAACCGGGGCCGGGGCCCCAGCACGTAGGGCACCCGGTCCTGGAGCATCAGCATGCCGCTGGGGACCCGCGAGACGTTGTCCACCCGCAGGTGCACCCGGGCCTCGGACATCGCCGGCACCCGGGAGGGGCTCAGCCGGCGGCTGCCGGCCACCCGGTAGCGGGTGCGGTAGAGCACGGCCACGCACACCAGCGGCAGCACCGCCAGCAGCAGGCCGACCCGCAGCAGGTCCGACTGCCCGAGGACGTACGAGCACGCCGCCGCGGCGAGCCCGGCGGCCACGAAGGAGCGGCCGCGGGTGGTGAGCCCGCCGAGGGCCGAGCGGAACCCGGCGCCGCCCTGCTGCGCGCCGGGCGGAGCCGCCGGCGGCGGGGGGACGGGCGCGGACATCACAGCCCCCGCGTGCCCGCGGGGCCCTGCGGCCGGCCGGCCGGCGGCTGCGGCCAGCCCCCGGCGGGGGCCGGTCCCCGTCCGGCGGAGGGATCGGGCACCGGCACCCGCTGCACGATCTCGGCCACCACCTGCTCCGGGGTGCGCCGGTTGAGCTGCGCCTGCGCGGTGGGCAGCAGCCGGTGCGCGAGCACGGCGCCGGCCAGCGCCTGCACGTCGTCGGGCAGCACGTAGTCCCGGCCGTCGAGCGCGGCCGAGGCGCGGGCCGCTCGTACCAGGTGCAAGGTGGCCCGGGGGGAGGCGCCCAGACGCAGGTCGGGGTGGGTGCGGGTGGCGCCGACCAGCGCGACCGCGTACCGCCGCACCGGGTCGGAGACGTGCACCTGGCGGACCGCCTCGATGAGCTTGACGATCTCGTGCGCGTGCGCCACCGGCTCCAGGTCGTCCAGCGGGGAGACACCGCCGTGCACGTCGAGCATCTTCAGCTCGGCGTCAGGGCTGGGGTAGCCGATGGAGACCCGCGCGGTGAAGCGGTCCCGCTGCGCCTCGGGCAGCGGGTACGTGCCCTCCATCTCCACCGGGTTCTGGGTGGCGATCACCATGAAGGGGCTGGGCAGTTCGTAGGTGGTGCCGTCGATGGTGACCTGGCGCTCCTCCATCGACTCCAGCAGCGCCGACTGCGTCTTGGGCGAGGCCCGGTTGATCTCGTCGCCGACCACGATCTGCGCGAAGATCGCGCCCGGCTTGAACTCGAAGTCCCGCTGCTGCTGGTCGAAGACGCTCACCCCGGTGATGTCCGAGGGAAGCAGGTCCGGCGTGAACTGGATCCGCCGCACCGAGCAGTCGATGGAACGTGCCAGGGCCTTGGACAGCATCGTCTTGCCCACCCCCGGCACGTCCTCGATCAGCAGGTGCCCCTCGGCCAGCAGCACGGTGACCGCGATCCGCACGACCTCGGGCTTGCCCTCGATCACGTTCTCCACGCTACGGCGAACCCTCTCCGCGGTCGTGGTCAGATCGCTCAGGTTCGCTCGTGCGTCAAAGGTCGTCACCCGGTACTCCTCGGCCTGTTCCTGGGGACCGCAGGGTCGCGGTCATCCCGGACCGGCCCTCCCCGATTGCGCAACGCTCGCCTCGGGCGAGTGGTGCCGCACGATGCATTCTTCCCTCAGGCGGCGGCCCACGTCACTCGGCAGCCGTTACTGGTTCGTGATTTCCCGCAGCAGGCCGGTGTGCACGTCGAAGACGAAGCCCCGCACGTCATCGGTGTGGCGCAGGAACGGGGAGGTGCGCACCCGTGCCATGGACTGCCGGACGTCCTGGTCCACGTCGGTGAACGCCTCGACCGCCCAGGTGGGCCGCTGCCCCACTTCGGCCTCCAGCTCGGCGCGGAAGTCCTCGGTGATCGACTGCATGCCGCAGCCGGTGTGGTGGATCAGTACCACCGAGCGGGTGCCGAGGGCCCGCTGACTGATGGCCAGCGAACGGATGGTGTCGTCGGTGACCACCCCGCCGGCGTTGCGGATGGTGTGGCAGTCGCCGAGTTCGAGGCCGAGCGCCTTGTGCAGGTCGATACGGGCGTCCATGCAGGCGACGACCGCCACCTGCAGGACGGGCCGGGCGTCCATGCCCGGGTCGTGGAACTCGGCTGCGTAGCGCGTGTTCGCCTCGACGAGCTTGTCGGTCACGGACGCGGTGGACTGCGCGGAAGCGGCGGACGCGGTGGACTGCGTGGACGCGGACAGGCCGCTGGATTCGGTCGACATGTCCCCGACGTTAGCGTGCGCGGCCCGCGTGCCGCAGGGCGCGCCCACGTGGGCCGTTCGTTGACGGTGGGGCAGGGTGGAGTAAAGTGGCGCGAAGTGGGGTCGGCCGCCGTGGCGTGGAGGTGTGCACGCATGTTCCTCGGGACGTACACCCCGCGGCTGGACGACAAGAACCGGCTGGTGCTGCCCGCCAGGTTCCGCGAGCAGCTCGCCGACGGTCTGGTGATCACCCGCGGCCACGAGCGCTGCCTGTGCGTATGGCCCCTGGACGGCTTCAAGGCGGCCACCGAGCGGCTGTCCGCCGCGCCGCTGACCTCCAAGTCCGCCCGTGACTACCTGCGGGTGCTGTTCGCGGGCGCCCACGACGAGGTGCCCGACAGGCAGGGCCGGGTCACCGTCCCGCAGCCGCTGCGGGAGTACGCGGGGCTGGTCCGCGACTGCGCGGTGATCGGCGCCAACAGCCGGGTGGAGATCTGGGCCGCGGACGCCTGGGAGCGCTACCTGGCGGACCAGGAAGACACCTTTTCGGCCCTGTCCCAGGAGGTTCCGCCCGGATTACTGTGAGCGCGGCCACGCACCCGCGCGCCCCACCGCGTACCACCGTCGCGCGCGCGGACGTACGGCTCGGCCTCCTCCCGCTCCCGGTTCCGCTGGCACCACTTCCCCGGTGCCAGGGGAACGTTTCTGCAGAGCGGGCGGGGACCCGGTTCTACGTCCCCGCCCGTGGGGCAGCGGACCAGGGGAGCCGCTCCACGCCCCTCACCCGAGGACCGGCAGACTGGCAGGACCGGCAGACTGGCAGGACCGCAGACCCGAGGAACCGCAGACCCGCAGAACCGGACACCCGCAGACCGGCAGACCGCCCCGTACCCACGCCCGCACCGAGCAGAACGAGCCCGATGAACGACATCCACCCGGCCGAGCGCCCCGAGGAACCGCGGCACGTCCCCGTGATGCTGCGCCGCTGCCTCGACCTGCTGGCACCCGCGCTCGCCGGCCCGGGCGACCCCGCGGCCCCCGGCCCCGTGGTGGTGGACGCCACCTTGGGCCTGGGCGGGCACAGCGAGGCCCTGCTGCGCGCCTTCCCCGCCGCCCGGCTGGTCGCCCTCGACCGCGACCCGGCCGCCCTGGAGCTGTCCGCGCGCCGCCTGGCGCCCTTCGGCGACCGCGCCACCCTCGTCCACGCGGTCTACGACGAGCTGCCCGCCGTCCTGGCCCGCCTGGGCATCCCCCGCGTCCAGGGCGTGCTGTTCGACCTCGGGGTGTCCTCGATGCAACTGGACGAGGCCGAGCGGGGGTTCGCCTATGCCCAGGACGCGCCGCTGGACATGCGGATGGACCAGTCGACGGGCATCAGCGCGGCCGAGGTGCTCAACACCTATCCGCCCGGCGAGCTGGTGCGGATCCTGCGCACCTACGGCGAGGAGAAGTTCGCCCGCAAGATCGTGGAGGCCGTGGTGCGCGAGCGGGCGCGCGAGCCGTTCACCACCAGCGCGCGCCTGGTCGAGCTGATCCGGCAGGCGCTGCCGCAGGCCGCCAAGCGGACCGGCGGCAACCCCGCCAAGCGCACGTTCCAGGCGCTGCGGATCGAGGTCAACGGGGAGCTCGCGGTGCTGGAGCGGGCGGTGCCCGCGGCGGTCGCCGCGCTCGGGGTGGGCGGCCGGATCGCCGTGCTGTCGTACCACTCGCTGGAGGACCGGCTGGTCAAGCAGGTCTTCGCGGCGGGCGCGGCGAGCACCGCGCCGCCCGGCCTGCCGGTGGTGCCCGAGCGGTACCAGCCCCGGCTGAAGCTGCTCACCCGGGGCGCCGAGCTGCCCACGGAGGACGAGATCGCCGAGAACCGCAGGGCGGCGCCGGCCCGGCTGCGCGCCGCCGAACGCATCCGGGAGGACGTGCTGTGAGCGGACCGCTGCGCGGGCGGCCCTGGGGCCCGGGACAACGGCCCGGCGGCCCGGGCCCGCGGGGCCCGGGCCGGGCCCTGCGCCCGGCGGCCGCAACCGCCGCCCGCACCCCGTTCGTCGTACTCGTCGTGACGCTTCTGGCCGGCGGACTGATCGCGCTGCTGCTGCTGAACGCGGCCGTCAACCGGGACTCCTTCGAGCTGAACAAGCTGCAGAAGGAGACCACGCAGTACACCGACGAGCAGCAGCAGCTCCAGCAGGAGGTCGACGGGTACGGCGCCCCGGGCGCGCTCGACCGGCGCGCCCGCGAGCTGGGCATGGTCCCCGGCGGCAACCCGGCGTTCCTCGCCCCGGACGGCACCGTGCGCGGCACCACCCGGCCGGCCACCGCCGAGCCCTCACCGCCGCAGGGCACGCCGACCGCGTCCGGCCAAGGACCGACCGCGGCCGCCGGCGGCCCGGCGACCGCACCCACTCCCGGCAGGTGACCGACGTGAGCCAAGCAGGAGGAGCGCCCGGGCCGGTCCGCCGCACCGGCGCGGCGCCGCGGGCGGGCGCTCCCCGCCCCGGCCGGCCCCGTACACCGTCCGGCCGGCTGCCGGGCGCCCCGCGCGGACCCCGTGGCCCCAGCGGGCCCCGCGGCCCCCGTGGACCGCGCGGTGTACGGCTGGGCAGCCCGCGGCCCAGGCTGCGGCTGGTCGGCCTGGCGCTCACCTTGGTGATGGCCGCCTTCGTGGTGCGGCTGCTCCAGGTGCAGGTGGTGGACGCCTCCGCGTACGCCGCCAAGGCCGCCGTCAACCGGTGGGTCACCCACGAGGTCGTCGCCGATCGCGGCACCATCACCGACCGCTCGGGCGTGGCACTCGCCGCCACCGTGGACGCCTTCGACATCACCGCCGACCCGTACCTGTTCACCCCCGCTCAGGCCAAGGTCGGCGACGCCCCGCAGCAGGCCGCCGAACTGCTCGCGCCCATCGTCGGCGGGGACGCGGCCACCATCGCCAGGCAGCTCGCCGCACCCGGCTCGCGCTACCAGATCATCGCCAGGCAGCAGTCCCCGCAGGTCTGGCAGCAGATCAAGGACCTCAAGAGCTCCTTCGCCGCCAAGGCCGCCAGAGGCCAGGGCGCCGACGTGCTGGCCGGCGTGTTCAGCGAGCCGCACACCAAGCGCGTGTACCCCAACGGCGACCTCGCCGCCGGCGTCATCGGCTTCGTCAACAGCCGGGGCAAGGGCGCCGGCGGCCTGGAGTCGATGCTCGACAAGGAGCTGGCCGGCACCAACGGCGAGGTCCGCTATGAGCAGTCCGCCGGCCACCAGATCCCCACCGCGGGCGCCCAGGAGCACCCGGCGATCCCCGGCACGGACGTCGAGCTGACCCTCGACCGCGACATCCAGTGGGCCGCGCAGAGCGCCATCAGCGCCCAGGTCGAGCAGTCCGCCGCGGACCGCGGCTACGTGATCGTGCAGGACTCCCGCACCGGCGAGATCCTCGCCATGGCCGACGCCCCGGGCTACGACCCGAACGACCTGTCGCACGCCGACCCGCGGGCACTGGGCAACGCGGCGGTGCAGGACGCCTACGAGCCCGGCAGCGTCAGCAAGCTGATGTCCATGGCCGCCGTCCTCGACACCGGCACCGCCACCCCCACCACCCGCGTCACCGTCCCCGGCACCCTGCCGCGGGCCGACCGGATCTTCCACGACGACGTGGACCACGGCACCTGGTACCTCACCCTCAACGGGGTGCTGGCCAAGTCCAGCAACATCGGCACCATCCTGGCCACCCAGCACCTCGGCTCCACCCAGGCGGAGGCCGACCGGGTGCTGTACTCCTACCTGCGCAAGTTCGGCATCGGCCGGCCCACCGGGCTCGGCTTCCCGGGCGAGACGCCCGGCATCCTGGCGCCGCCGGACAAGTGGAACGCCTCCCAGCAGTTCACCATCCCCTTCGGCCAGGGCCTGTCGCTCAACGCCCTGCAGGCCACCTCGGTGTACTCCACCATCGCCAACGGCGGGGTGCGCGTGCAGCCCACGCTGATCCGCGGCACCACCGGGCCGGACGGGAAGTTCGTGCCCGCGCCGGCGCCGACGAGGACCCGGGTGGTCAGCAGCAGCACCGCGAAGACGCTCTCGCAGATGCTGGAGTCCGTGGTCGGCAGCGAACAGGGCACCGGCATCCACGCCCGGATCGACGGCTACCGGGTGGCGGGCAAGACCGGTACGGCCAACCGGGTGGATCCGCTGACCGGCCGCTACAAGGGCTACACCGCCTCGTTCCTGGGCTTCGCGCCCGCCGACAACCCCCGGCTGACCGTCTCCTGCGTCATCCAGAACCCGACCCGCGGCAGCTACTACGGCGGCTCGATCTGCGGTCCGGTGTTCAAGCAGGTGATGGAGTTCGCCCTCAAGACGCTGCGGGTGCCGCCGACCGGCACCAAGGCGCCGGACCTGCCGATCGACTTCGACCCCGGGCCGCCGGCCACCACGCCCGGCGGCAAAACGAGATGATCATGACAAGCAATGACCCTGACCAGGGCGGCCGCGGCTCCCGGCCGCGAGGAGCCGCGACCCGCGACCCGCACCCGCGGGCCCGGCCCCCTTTTGGCCCGAACCCCGGCACGGCGGGTAACCTCACGGCCGTGCCCAACGCTGATCAGCCGACCCTCGCCCGGCCGGGCCTGCCCCGGCCGGCACATACGCGTCCGAAACCGCTGGCCGACCTCGCCGCGCTCCTCAGGACGCGGCAGTGGACGCCGGCAGGGGACGGCGCACCCGTACCGGAAGGCGTGCCCGTAACGGACGATGCGCCCGCGCCGGAAGGCGTGCCCGCGCCGGACGGCGCCGCCCTTGTGACCGGCATCACCCACGACTCGCGCGCGGTGCGCCCCGGCGACCTGTACGCCGCCCTGCCCGGCGCCAACGTGCACGGCGCCGACTTCGCCGCCCAGGCCGCGGCCGCGGGCGCCACCGCCGTACTGACCGACGAGGCGGGCGCCGAGCGCGCCGCCGCCACCGGGCTGCCCGTGCTCACCGTGCCCGACCCCAGGGCCGTGATGGGCGCACTGGCCGCAGCGGTGTACGACGAGCCGGGCGACGGCCTGCTGCGGATCGGCATCACCGGCACCTCCGGCAAGACGACCACCTCCTACCTGGCCGAGGGCGGGCTGCGGGGGGCCCGCAGCGGCCGGACCGGGCTGATCGGCACCGTCGAGACCCGCGTCGGCGACGAGCGGATCAAGAGCGAGCGCACCACCCCCGAGGCCACCGACCTGCAGGCGCTGTTCGCGGTGATGCGCGAGCGGGGCGTCGAGTCGGTCGTGATGGAGGTCTCCAGCCACGCCCTGGTGCTCGGCCGGGTCGACGGCGCCGTCTTCGACGTGGCCGTCTTCACCAACCTCAGCCCCGAGCACATGGAGTTCCACTCCGGCATGGAGGACTACTTCCAGGCCAAGGCGCAGCTGTTCACCCCGCGCCGCAGCCGCTTGGGCGTGGTCAACCTCGACGACGAGTACGGCCGCCGCCTGGTCGCCGAGGCCACCGTGCCCCTGGTCACCTATTCCGCGCAGGGCCGCCTCGACGCGGACTGGCGGGCCGAGGACGTCGAGGCCGGGCTGCTGGACAGCCGCTTCACCGTGATCGGGCCCAAGGGCGAGCTGGTACGGGCGACCGCCCCGCTGCCCGGCCCGTTCAACGTCGCCAACACCCTCGCCGCGATCGCCGCCCTGGCCGCCGCCGGGCTGGACCCGCAGGCCGCCGCGGACGGCATCGCGGCCGTGCCCGGCGTACCGGGCCGCCTGGAGCGGGTGGACGCCGGCCAGCCGTATCTCGCCGTCGTGGACTACGCGCACAAGACCGACGCCGTGGAGTCCGTGCTGCGCGCGCTGCGCGGCACCACGAAGGGCCGGGTGCACTGCGTGCTGGGCTGCGGCGGCGACCGGGACCGCTCCAAGCGCGGACCCATGGGCGCGGCCGTCGCCGCGCTCGCCGACACCGCCGTCCTCACCTCGGACAACCCGCGCTCGGAGGATCCGCTGGCGATTCTCGCCGCCATGCTGGACGGCGCACTGACGGTGCCGGCGGACCGGCGCGGACACGTCGTCGTCGAGCCCGACCGGGCCGCGGCGATCGCCGGCGCGGTCGCCCGCGCGCGGCCGGGAGACATCGTGCTGGTGGCCGGCAAGGGCCACGAGCAGGGCCAGGACATCGCCGGAGTGGTACGCCCCTTCGACGACCGCGAGGTGCTCCGCGCCGCGATCGAGAAGGACCAGAAGACGCTGTGATCCCCCTCACCCTCGCCGAGGTCGCACAAGCGGTCGGCGGGAGCACGCACGACATACCGGACAGCACGCTGCGGGTCACCGGGCCCGTGGTCAGGGACTCCAGGCAGGTGGTGCCGGGAGCGCTCTTCGTCGCCTTCGCCGGGGAGCGGGCGGACGGGCACGACTTCGCCGCGGCGGCCGTCGCCGACGGCGCCGTCGCCGTGCTCGCGGCCCGCCCGGTGGGCGTGCCCGCGATCGTCGTCGACGACGTGCAGGCCGCGCTCGGCCGGCTCGCCAAGCACGTCATCGAGCGCCTGGGCGCCACCCTGGTCGCCCTGACCGGCTCCGCCGGCAAGACCAGCACCAAGGACCTCATGGCCCAGCTCCTGGACCGGATCGCCCCCACGGTCTGGCCCGAGGGCTCGCAGAACAACGAGATCGGGCTGCCGCTGACCGCGCTGCGCGCCGACGAGCGCACCCGCCACCTCGTCCTGGAGATGGGCGCCCGCGGCATCGGCCACATCCGCTACCTGACCGGCCTGACCCCGCCGCGGATCGGCGTGGTGCTCAACGTCGGCACCGCCCACATCGGCGAGTTCGGCGGCAAGGAGCAGATCGCCCTGGCCAAGGGGGAGCTCGTCGAGGAACTGCCGCCGGCCGAGGAGGGCGGCATCGCCGTCCTCAACGCCGACGACCCCCTGGTACGGGCCATGGCGGACCGCACCAAGGCCCGGGTGGTGCTGTTCGGGGAGAGCGAGGACGCCGCGATCCGTGCCGAGAATGTCCGGTTGAACGACCGGGGTCAGGCGGTTTTCGGCCTGCGCACACCTACCGGGTGCGCCGACGTGACCTTGCGCCTGTACGGTGAGCATCACGTGTCGAACGCGCTCGCCGCGGCCGCCGTCGCCAGTGAACTCGGCATGCCTGCCGCAGAGATCGCCTCCGGGCTGTCCGCGGCCGGCCCGCTGTCGCAGTGGCGGATGGAGGTCACCGAGCGGCCCGACGGCGTGACGGTCGTCAACGACGCCTACAACGCGAACCCCGACTCCATGAGGGCTGCCCTGCGCGCGCTCGCCGCGATGGGCAGGTCCGCACGGGCCCGGGGGGGCCGGACGTGGGCGGTGCTGGGCGCGATGGCCGAACTCGGCGATCAGTCGTTCGCCGAGCACGACGCGGTGGGGCGGCTGGCCGTCCGGCTCAACGTCAGCAAGCTCGTGGCGGTCGGCGGTACCGAAGCCGCCTGGCTGCGAATGGGCGCCTATAACGAGGGTTCGTGGGGTGAGGAGTCGGTGCACGTGTCCGACGCTGAGGCGGCGATCGACCTGTTGCGCACGCAAGTGCGGCCGGGGGACGTCGTGCTGGTGAAGGCATCGAGGTCGGTCGGTCTGGAGACCGTCGCCATGGCGCTGATCGACGAGCCGGCTGGCGGGTTCGGCGACGCGTCCCGCGAGGGTGCCGCCCGATGAAGCAGATCCTCGTCTCCGGCGTCCTCGCACTCTTCCTCTCGCTGATCGGCACCCCGCTGCTGATCCGCCTGCTGGCCTCGCGCGGTTACGGCCAGATGATCCGGGACGACGGCCCGAAGGCCCACCACAGCAAGCGCGGCACCCCCACCATGGGTGGCATCGCCTTCATCCTGGCCACTCTCGTCGCCTATGCGGCGACCAAGCTGATCACCGGCGACAAGCCGAGCATGTCCGGGCTGCTGGTGCTCTTCCTGACCGCCGGTCTCGGCCTGGTGGGCTTCCTGGACGACTACATCAAGATCGTCAAGCAGCGCAGCCTGGGCCTGCGGGCCAAGGCCAAGATGGCCGGCCAGCTCATCGTCGGCATCGCCTTCGCCGTCCTCGCGCTGAACTTCCACGACTCGCGCGGCCAGACCCCGGCGTCCACCAAGCTCTCCTTCACCTCCGACTTCGGCTGGTCGGTCGGCCCGGTGATCTTCGTCATCTGGGCGCTGTTCATGATCCTGGCCATGTCCAACGGCGTGAACCTCACCGACGGCCTCGACGGCCTGGCCACCGGCGCCTCCGTCATGGTCTTCGCCGCCTACACCGTCATCGGCGTGTGGCAGTACGGCCAGTGGTGCGGCGCCCCCGTCAGCGCCAACGGCGCCTGCTACGAGGTGCGCGATCCACTCGACCTGGCCGTGGTCGCCGCGGCCCTCATGGGCGCCTGTTTCGGCTTCCTGTGGTGGAACACCTCGCCCGCCAAGATCTTCATGGGCGACACCGGCTCGCTGGCCCTGGGCGGCGCGCTCGCCGGCCTGGCGATCTGCTCGCGCACCGAGATGCTGCTGGCCATCCTGGGCGGCCTGTTCGTCCTCATCACCATGTCCGTGATCATCCAGGTCGGCTCCTTCCGGCTCACCGGCAAGCGGGTCTTCCGGATGGCCCCCCTCCAGCACCACTTCGAACTCAAGGGCTGGAGCGAAGTGCTGGTCGTGGTCCGGTTCTGGATCATCCAGGGCATGTGCATGGCCGTGGGCCTCGGCCTGTTCTACGCGGCCTGGGTGGCGGCCTCGTGACGGGCGCGGGCGGCGCCGCCGCCGACCTGAAGGGCGCCCGCGTCACCGTCGCCGGCCTCGGCGTCTCCGGGGTGCCCGCCGCGAAGGCGCTGCACGAGCTGGGCGCCCGGGTGACCGTCGTCAACGGGATCGCGGGCGACAAGCAGCGGGCCGAGGCCGCCGAGCTCGACGCGCTCGGCATCGCCGTACGCCTGGGCGACGCGGCCGCGGGACTGCCGGACGGCACCGACCTGGTCGTCACCACGCCCGGCTGGAAGCCCACCAGCCCGCTGTTCGCGGCCGCCGCGCAGGCGGGCCTGGAGGTCTGGGGCGACGTCGAGCTGGCCTGGCGGCTGCGCGGCCCGGACGCGGCACCCTGGCTCGCGGTCACCGGCACCAACGGCAAGACCACCACGACCCGCATGCTCGCCTCCATCCTCGAAGCCGAGGGCCTGCGCACGGCCGCGGTCGGCAACATCGGCGTCTCGCTCTTCGACGTCGTGCTGGGGACACGCGAGTACGACGTCCTGGCCGTCGAACTGTCCAGCTACCAGCTCCACTGGGCGCCGAGCCCGCGCCCGCACTCGGCGGTCGTGCTCAACCTCGCCCCCGACCACCTGGACTGGCACGGCTCGATGGCCGCCTATGCGGCGGACAAGGGCCGCGTCTACAACGGCAACAAGGTCGCGTGCGTCTACAACACCGCCGACCCGGAGACCGAGCGCCTGGTCCGCGAGGCCGACGTCGAGGAGGGCTGCCGGGCCGTCGGCTTCACCCTCGACGCCCCGCGCGTGTCCGAACTCGGCGTCGTGGACGGCGTCCTGGTGGACCGCGCCTTCGTGGCCGACCGGCAGCGCAGCGCCCAGGAGCTGGCCGAGACCTCCGACATCGACCCGCCCGCCCCGCACAACATCGCCAACGCCCTGGCCGCCGCCGCCCTCGCCCGCGCCTATGGCGTCGGCCCGGCCGCCGTACGCGACGGCCTGCGCGCCTTCCGCCCCGACGCCCACCGCATCGCCGAGGTCGCCGTGCTCGACGGCGTCCGCTACGTGGACGACTCCAAGGCCACCAACACCCATGCCGCCGAGGCGTCGCTGGCCGCCTACGAGTCGGTCGTCTGGCTGGCCGGCGGCCTCGCCAAGGGCGCGGCCTTCGACGACCTGGTCCGCCGTGCCGCTCCCCGGCTGCGCGGGGTGGTCCTCTTCGGCGCCGACCGCGCCCTGGTCCGCGAAGCGCTCGCGCGACACGCCCCGCAGGTGCCGGTCGTGGACCTGGAACGGACCGACACTGGGGCGATGGCCGCGGCCGTCGCCGCGGCCCGCGAACTCGCCTCCCCTGGCGATACGGTCCTGCTGGCGCCGGCCTGCGCGTCGATGGACATGTTCACCAACTACAACGTGCGCGGCGACATGTTCGCGGACGCCGTCCGCGCCCTGGGGTCCGCGGACACCGCGGACACCGGGGACGGCCGCTAGCCGTACGCCGGCGCAGCGCACGTACGGAGGGGACGCATGACGCCAGACCGCTCCGCCGCCCGCGGCGGCGACCGCCCCGCCCCCCGCCGCGCGGCCCCCGTCCCCGACCTGCCGCCCACCCCGCGCAAGGCGTCCCCCCGCGGCGGCCAGGGCCGCGAGAACCCGGCGGGGCAGGCCGGGACCGGCCGCGGCCGGGAGAACCCGGCCGGCCGGGAGCGCGGCCGCGGGGATGCCGCGGGGGCGGCCCGCGGCGCCAAGGCCCGCGGAGCCGGCCCCGACGCGCGGCCGGTGCCGCGCGGGCGCACCGGGCTCCGGGCGCCCGGCCCCTTCGGCAACCCGCGGCGAGGAGCGGGCCGGCCGGTCCGCCCGGGCCCGCCGAGAGGGAGCGCGGTCCGCGGCCTCGCCGCACTGCCCCGCCGCCTGCGAACGGCCTGGGACCGCCCCCTCACGGCGTACTACGTCATCGCCGGCGCGGCGGCGCTGATCACCGTGCTCGGCCTGGTCATGGTCTACTCCGCCTCGATGATCCAGGCGCTGCGGATGGGCCTGCCGTCCACCTTCTACTTCCGCAAGCAACTGCTGGCGGTCGCCATCGGCACGGTCCTGCTTCTCACCGCGGCCCGCCTGCCGGTCACCTCGCACCGCGCCCTGGCGTACCCCCTGCTCCTCGGCGCGGTCTTCCTGATGGTGCTGGTCCAGGTGCCCGGGATAGGGGAGACCGTCAACGGCAACACGAACTGGATCTCCATCGGCGGCCCCTTCCAGCTCCAGCCCAGCGAGTTCGGCAAGCTCGCCCTGGTGCTGTGGGGCTCGGACCTGCTGGCGCGCAAGAACGAGCGGCGCCTGCTGACGCAGTGGAAGCACCTGCTCGTACCCCTGGTGCCGGTCGCCGTCCTGCTGCTCGGCCTGATCATGCTCGGCGGCGACATGGGCACCACCATGATCCTCACCGCCATCCTCTTCGGCATGCTGTGGCTGGCGGGGGCGCCCACCCGGCTGTTCGCCGGCGTCCTGGCCGGCGCCGCCTCGCTGGCGACCCTGGCCGTGGCCACCAGCCCGAACCGCATGGGCCGGCTGCACTGCATCGGCGCCAGTTCCCCCGGCGCCGGCGACCAGTGCTGGCAGGCCGTGCACGGGATCTACGCCCTCGCGTCCGGCGGCTGGTTCGGCTCGGGGCTCGGGGCAAGCGTGGAGAAATGGGGCGAACTGCCCGAACCGCACACCGACTTCATCTTCGCCGTGACGGGGGAGGAACTGGGCCTGGCGGGGACACTGTCGGTGCTCGCCCTCTTCGCGGCACTAGGCTACGCGGGTATCCGCGTGGCCGGTCGTACGGAGGACCCCTTCGTCAGGTTCGCAGCGGGTGGCGTGACCACCTGGATCACGGCCCAGGCCGTGATCAACATCGGTGCGGTCCTCGGTCTGCTGCCGATCGCCGGAGTCCCGCTCCCGCTGTTCTCCTACGGGGGTTCCGCCCTCCTGCCGACCATGTTCGCGATCGGGCTGCTGATCTCCTTCGCCAGGAGCGAGCCCGCCGCGCGAGCGGCCCTGGTCGCGCGGGGGCGGCAGTTCCCGACTGCGCCCATGAGACGGGCGATGACACGGATGAGGCGACGGTACGCCGGGCGGCGGCCGTCGGGAGAGCGGTGAATTTCGGTGCATGTCGTACTCGCCGGTGGGGGGACCGCCGGCCACATCGAGCCTGCGCTCGCGCTCGCCGATGCCCTGCGCAGGCAGGACCCGACCGTGGGGATCACGGCGCTCGGCACCGAGAAGGGGCTGGAGACCAGGCTGGTGCCCGAGCGCGGGTACGAACTGGCGCTGATCCCGGCCGTGCCGCTGCCGCGCCGCCCCACCCCTGAGCTCATCACCGTACCGGGACGGCTGCGCGGCACCATCAAGGCCGCCGAGCAGGTGCTGGAGCGCACCAAGGCCGACTGCGTCGTCGGCTTCGGCGGATACGTGGCGCTGCCCGGCTACCTCGCCGCCAAGCGCCTCGGCGTACCGATCGTGGTCCACGAGGCCAACGCCAGGCCGGGCCTGGCCAACAAGATCGGCTCCCGCTACGCGCACGCCGTCGCCGTCTCCACCCCCGACAGCAAGCTGCGCGACGCCCGCTACATCGGCATCCCGCTGCGCCGCACCATCGCCACCCTGGACCGGGCCGCGGCCCGCCCCGAGGCCCGGCACGCCTTCGGCCTCGACCAGAACCTGCCCACGCTCCTCGTCTCCGGCGGCTCCCAGGGCGCGCGCCGGCTCAACGAGGTGATCGCCACCGTCGCCCCGCGCCTGCAGCAGTCCGGCATCCAGATCCTCCACGCGGTCGGCCCGAAGAACGAACTGCCGCGGTCGGACAACATGCCCGGCATGCCGCCGTACCGCCCCGTCCCCTACCTCGACCGGATGGACCTGGCGTACGCCGCCGCCGACATGATGCTGTGCCGGGCCGGCGCCATGACCGTCGCCGAACTGTCCGCGGTGGGCCTGCCCGCCGCCTATGTGCCGCTGCCCATCGGCAACGGCGAGCAGCGCCTGAACGCCCAGCCCGTCGTCAAGGCGGGCGGCGGTCTCCTCGTCGACGACGCCGACTTGACGCCCGAGTGGGTACTCTCGCACGTCCTGCCCGTCCTCACCGACGCGCACCGCCTCTACGACATGTCCCGCGCGGCGGCGGAGTTCGGGCGGCGCGACGCGGACGAGTTGCTCGTCGCCATGGTGTACGAGGCGGTCGCCGCCCGTCGGCGGTAGGCGGTTCGCACCCGGGTGGCGCGTGTGCCGCGTCCTCGGACACGCGCACAAAGGACGGGCGTGCGCACCCGGGGAGGTGCACGATAAGCGCGAGGGGACGTCGAACGTACGGGAGGGCCGCAAGTGAGCGGGCTGGAGGCCAGGCCACCGCGCGCGCAGGCGCGGCCGCAGGAGCCGGCGACCCCGGCGCCCCGCCGGCCGGTGCCGCGCCTCGGGCCGCCGCGGCGGCGCACCGTCCTGGTCCTCCTGGTCGCCGTCACCGTGCTGCTCGGCGGCGGGACATGGGCGGTGTACGGCTCGCCCTGGTTCCGGGCGACGAAGGTGCGGGTCGAGGGCAACAAGGAGCTGACGGTGGATCAGGTGGAGCGCGCCGCGCGGGTTCCGCTCGGCGGGGCGCTGGTGTCGGTGGACACCGGCGCGGTGCGCCGGCGGCTGCTCAAGGCGCTGCCGCGCATCGACCGGGTCGCCGTGGACCGCTCCTGGCCCCACACGGTCACCGTGGAGGTGACCGAGCGGGTCGCCGCGGCGGTGGTGCGCAGCGGCCGCGCGTACACCGAAGTGGACGGGCGGGGTGTGCGGTTCGCGACCGTGGACCGGCCGCCGGCTGGCGTACCGCTCGTACAGCTCCTCCCGGCGTCCTTCGCGGGCCCGCGGCAGTTCGGCGCGAAGGACCTGCTGCGGGGCGCGATCACCGTGGCCGCCGACCTTCCGCGGGCGGTACGCGCGAGGGCGCGGGCGGTCCGGGTCAGGTCCTACGACGGCATCACCGTGGAACTGTCCGGCGGCCGCGAGGTGGTGTGGGGCAGTCCCGAGCAGGGCGCGCGCAAGGCCGCCGTGCTGACCGCGCTGATGACGGCGCGGCCGCACGCCGTCCGCTACGACGTCAGCGCGCCCACCTCGCCTGCGGCGGCGGGAAGTTGACGGCCCGCCGGGCGGCCCGCCGGACAGCCCGGCCGGGCGGCCCCGACCCCGGCACAGCGGCCGTCGGCGTGATCACATAGGGTGAAAAGAAAAACGGGAGGTTCGGCGTGTTCGTTGAACCTCCACCGCTTGTCGACTTAGTGTCTCGTCCCAAAGGAACACAGGTACCGGCACACTGGTAACCCTAAACCTGAGGGTCAGGGTTCGGCAGCGGGCACCGGCGAGCAGCACCGTCCGTCCCACACGATTCGTAACTCGAGGCGAGAGGCCTTCGACGTGGCAGCACCGCAGAACTACCTCGCAGTCATCAAGGTCGTCGGCATCGGCGGCGGTGGCGTCAACGCCATCAACCGGATGATCGAGGTCGGTCTCAAGGGCGTCGAGTTCATCGCGATCAACACCGATGCGCAGGCCCTGCTGATGAGCGACGCCGACGTCAAGCTCGATGTCGGCCGGGAGCTCACCCGCGGCCTGGGCGCCGGCGCCAACCCGGAGGTCGGCCGCAAGGCCGCCGAGGACCACCGGGAGGAGATCGAGGAGGTGCTCAAGGGCGCCGACATGGTCTTCGTGACCGCAGGCGAGGGCGGCGGCACCGGCACGGGCGGCGCGCCCGTGGTCGCCAACATCGCCCGCTCGCTGGGCGCCCTGACCATCGGCGTGGTCACCCGCCCCTTCACCTTCGAGGGCCGCCGCCGCGCCAACCAGGCCGAGGACGGCATCGCGGGTCTGCGGGAGAACGTGGACACGCTCATCGTGATCCCCAACGACCGGCTGCTGTCCATCTCCGACCGGCAGGTGAGCGTTCTCGACGCCTTCCGCTCCGCGGACCAGGTGCTGCTGTCGGGCGTCCAGGGCATCACCGACCTGATCACCACCCCCGGCCTGATCAACCTCGACTTCGCCGACGTGAAGTCCGTGATGTCCGAGGCCGGTTCCGCCCTCATGGGCATCGGCTCCGCCCGCGGCGACGACCGAGCCGTGGCCGCCGCCGAGATGGCCATCTCCTCGCCGCTGCTGGAGGCGTCCATCGACGGCGCCCGCGGTGTGCTGCTGTCCATCTCCGGCGGCTCCGACCTCGGCCTGTTCGAGATCAACGAGGCCGCCCAGCTGGTCAGCGAGGCCGCCCACCCCGAGGCCAACATCATCTTCGGCGCGGTCATCGACGACGCCCTCGGCGACGAGGTGCGGGTGACCGTGATCGCGGCCGGCTTCGACGGCGGCCAGCCGCCGGCCAAGGGCAGCCGCGACTCCTCCCGCGGCGGCTCCTACACCGCCCGCGACGAGACCGCGCCGCGCGGCGAGAGCCGCCCGGCCCCCTCGTTCGGCAGCGGCCCCGGCGCGCTGCCGCTGTCCTCCGCGCCCGCGGCCGACCGCGAGCCGGCGGACGAGCCGGCCGCCGAGACCACGGTGCCGCCGGTGATCCCGCCGATCGTGCCCCCGGCCCGGCCGTACCAGGACTCCGCGGCCGAGGAGCTCGACGTCCCCGACTTCCTGAAGTGACCGCCCGGCAGTGATAGGGCACCGAACCGCAGCGAACGGCGCGCACTTCGCCTTCACCGACAGGTGGGGCGGGGTGAGCGCCGTTCCGTATGACAGCCTCAACCTCGGCGGGGCGGTGGGCGACGACCCCGCCGCCGTCCACGCCAATCGCGAACGGGTGGCGGCCGCGCTCGGCCGCGACCCCGGCCGGGTGGTGTGGATGAACCAGGTGCACGGCCGCGAGGTCGCGGTGGTCGACGCCCCGTGGGGTGACGGCCCCGCGCCGGGGGTCGACGCGGTCGTCACCACCACGACCGACCTCACCCTCGCGGTGCTCACCGCCGACTGCGTGCCCGTGCTGCTCGCCGACCCGGTGGCGGGCGTGGCCGCGGCGGCGCACGCCGGCCGGCCCGGGATGGTCGCGGGCGTGGTACCGGCCGCAGTTGAGACGATGATCACACTTGGCGCCGACCCTGGTCGGACGATCGCCGCGCTCGGTCCGTCGGTATGCGGCAAATGCTACGAAGTGCCCGCCGCCATGCGGGAGGAGGCGGCCGCCGTCGTGCCCGAGGCGTACGCCGAGACGAGTTGGGGCACGCCCGCGCTCGACGTGAGCGCCGGCGTGCGCGCTCAACTCGCGCGCCTGGGCGTACGGATGCACGAGACCCCCGCCGTGTGCACCCTCGAATCCACCGATCACTACTCGTACCGCCGCGAGCGCCGCACCGGCCGCCTCGCGAGCTACATCTGGCTGGACGGCGCCGCGTGAACGACCCCGCACCACCCGGCTCGACCGGCCCCGAATCCACTGGCCCCGGCTCGACCGGCTCCGGCCCCGGCTCGACCGGCCCGGGTTCCACCGACCCGGGCACTTCGGGCACTCCGGTCGCACCCGATCTGTCGGGCAGATCCGCCGAACTCGCCGCGAACCTGGCGCGCGTGGAGTCCCGCATCGCCTCCGCCTGCGCCGCCGCCGGGCGTGATCGCGCGGAAGTGACCCTGATCGTGGTCACCAAGACGTATCCGGTTGACGACGTACGGCTGCTGGCCGGCCTCGGGGTGCGGGACATGGCGGAGAACCGCGACCAGGAGGCCGCGCGCAAGGCCGAGCAGACCGCCGATCTCCCGCTCACCTGGCACTTCGTGGGCCAGTTGCAGACCAACAAGGCGCGCTCCGTGGTGCGTTACGCCGACCACGTGCACTCCGTCGACCGGCTCCGGCTGGTCACCGCGCTGTCCAACGCGGCCACCGACCGCGGCCGGCGGGTGGGTTGCCTCGTCCAGGTGGCGCTGGACGCCGAGTCCGGTACGCAGGGCGAACGCGGCGGTGTGGCGCCGGACGGCGTGCAGGCGCTCGCCGACGCCGTGGCGGCCGCGCCGGGACTGCGGCTGGACGGAGTGATGACGGTCGCGCCGCTGGCCGGAGCCTACGCCGGCCAACCGCGCGCGGCCTTCGACCGGTTGAGGGAAATCTCATCCCGCCTGCGTGAATCGCATCCTGCTGCGAGCATGGTCTCGGCAGGGATGAGCCAGGATCTTGAGGAGGCCGTGGCGGCCGGGGCGACACATGTGCGCATCGGTACGGCGGTACTCGGAGTCCGTCCCGGGCTCCGGTAACGTCACCAACAAGTCGGACCACAGCATAAATATGGTGTGGCGGCCGTCGTCGCGGCGGCCGAGGACCGCAACCCCGCTGAGAGGACGCAGAGCATGGCCGGCGCGATGCGCAAGATGGCGGTCTACCTCGGCCTCGTGGAGGACGACGGATACGACGGGCCGGGATTTGACGCCGACGACGAGTTCGAGCCCGAGGTGGCCGCGCCGCCGAGCGGCCGGCCCGCCCCCGAGCCCGAACGCCCGCCCAGGCGCCAGCCCGTGCCGCCCGTGGAGCGGCACATCCCGCAGGACGAGCCGGCCCGCCTCGTCCACGCCCCCGCGCCCCGCGAACCGCGGATCGCGCCAGTGGCGTCCATCACACCCGACCGCCATCCCGAACGCCACAGTCTGGAGAAGAACGCACCGGTGATCATGCCCAAGGTCGTGTCAGAGCGCGAGCCGTACCGGATCACGACGCTCCACCCCCGGACGTACAACGAAGCCCGTACCATCGGGGAACACTTCCGCGAGGGGACGCCGGTGATCATGAACTTGACGGAGATGGACGACACGGACGCGAAGCGTCTGGTCGACTTCGCCGCGGGCCTGGTCTTCGGCCTCCACGGGAGCATCGAGCGGGTGACGCAGAAGGTCTTTCTGCTCTCGCCTGCTAACGTCGATGTCACGGCGGAGGACAAAGCCCGGATCGCAGAGGGCGGGTTCTTCAACCAGAGCTGAGCGAGAACGCAACCGTAGGGCCCGGCCGCAGGCCGAACGAGCTCCGGCCACGGCCGGACGAGCAGGGGAGAGGGAAGCGCGATGAGTGTCGCACTCCAGGTGCTGTACATCGCGTTGTACTGCTTCCTGTTCGTGCTGATTTTCCGATTGGTGATGGACTACGTCTTCCAGTTCGCCCGTTCGTGGCACCCTGGAAGGGCGATGGTGGTGGTCCTGGAGGGCGCCTACACTGTCACCGATCCGCCACTCAAGCTTCTGCGGCGGTTCATTCCGCCGCTGCGTCTCGGGGGCGTGGCGCTCGACCTGTCCTTCTTCGTTTTGATGATCATCGTGTACATCCTGATCTCCGTCGTCGGGGGTTTGATGTGAACGGTGCGGGCTCCCGATATGTCGACGATCACGTTGAGGTGAAGAGATGCCGCTGACCCCCGAGGACGTTCGGAACAAGCAGTTCACGACCGTCCGCCTCCGAGAGGGCTATGACGAGGACGAGGTCGACGCCTTCCTCGACGAGGTGGAGGCGGAACTGACCCGTCTGCTCCGCGAGAACGAGGATCTGCGGGCCAAACTCGCCGCGGCCACCCGCGCGGCCGCGCAGAACCAGCAGCAGGGGATGCGCAAGCCGGAACAGGACCGTCCCGTGCCCGCCGCCATATCCGGACCGCAGCCGGTGCCGCAGCAGATGCCCCAGCAGCAGATGGGTCCGCCCCAGCTGCCCGGCGGCGCGCCGCAGCTTCCGGCTGGTCCGAGCGCTCAGCAGCACGGTCCCGGCCCGATGGGCCAGCACCCGATGCAGGGCGGCCCCGGCCCGATGGGCCAGCACCCGATGCAGCAGCACCCGATGCAGGGCGGCCCCGGCCCGATGGGCGGCCACCCCATGCAGCAGCAGGGCCCCGGCGGCGACAGCGCCGCGCGAGTCCTGTCGCTGGCCCAGCAGACCGCGGACCAGGCCATCGCCGAGGCGCGGTCCGAGGCCAACAAGATCGTCGGCGAGGCGCGCAGCCGCGCGGAGGGCCTGGAGCGGGACGCCCGCGCCAAGGCCGACGCGCTGGAGCGGGACGCGCAGGAGAAGCACCGCGTCGCCATGGGCTCGCTGGAGTCCGCCCGCGCCACCCTTGAGCGCAAGGTCGAGGACCTGCGCGGCTTCGAGCGGGAGTACCGCACCCGGCTGAAGTCCTACCTGGAGTCCCAGCTGCGCCAGTTGGAGAACCAGGCGGACGACTCGCTGGCCCCGCCGCGCACCACCCCGGCGGCTCCGTCCCTGCCCTCCTCCTCCATGGGCGGCGGGACGATGGGCGGCAACACCATGGGCGGCAACACCATGGGTGCGGGCATGGGCGGTATGGCCCCGGCCGGCGCGGGCGCCATGTCCCACGGCAACTCCGGTCCCTCGTACGGGGGCGGTCAGGGCATGGGCGGTCACAACGGCGCCCCGTCCTACGGCGGCCAGCAGCAGATGTCGCCCGCGATGACGCAGCCGATGGCCCCGGTGCGGCCGCAGGGTCCGTCGCCCCTCCAGGGCGCGCCGACGCCTATGCGGGGGTTCCTGATCGACGAGGACGACAACTAGGCTCCGCGCTTTGCCAGGACCGGGCCCCCGGGGAACCTTCCCCGCAGGGGCCCGGCCCTTTTGCGCGCCCAGTGGACGCAAGGAACGCCGGCAGGGGTGCGGGATGCCGCGCCGGCACCCCGCACCCCTGTGCGCTCACGCCTTCCGCAGCCAGAAGGTCAGCCCCAGGCCCTCGTCGGAGAAGGCCGAACCGTAGGCCGCGTCCGGCGAACCCCCGGCGAAGTCGACCGCCAGGACCTCCTCCGCGATCAGCCCCGCGTGCGCGGACAGGGCCTGGGCGAGGTCCGCGCCGGCGGCCTCGTACCGTACGTGGATGCGGTCGGCCACCTCGAAGCCGCTGTTCTTGCGGCCGTCCTGGATGAGGCGGATGACTTCCCGGGCGAGCCCGGCCCGCCGCAACTCCGGTGTGATCGCGAGGTCGAGGGCCACCGTGGCGCCCGCGTCGGAGGCGACGGACCAGCCCTCGCGCGGGGTCTCGGTGACGATGACCTCGTCCGGGGACAGGGCGACGGCCTCGCCCTCGACGTCGACCGTGGCCGTGCCCTTGTCGCGCAGGTCCGCGGACAGGGCGGCGGCGTCGGCGGCGGCGACCGCGGCGGCCACGGCCTGGACCCGCTTGCCGAACCGCTTGCCCAGTACCCGGAAGTTGGCCTTGGCCGTCGTGTCGACCAGGGAGCCGCCCACCTCGGAGAGCGAGGCCAGCGCGGAGACGTTGAGCTCCTCGGCGATCTGGGCGCGCAGTTCCTCCGACAGGCCGGCGAAACCGGTGGCCGCGACCAGGGCGCGGCTGAGCGGCTGGCGGGTCTTGACGCCGGACTCGGCGCGGGTGGCCCGGCCGAGTTCGACCAGCCGCCGTACCAGCCGCATCCGCTCGGACAGGCCGGGGTCGATGAGCGTCTCGTCCGCCACCGGCCATGCCGCGAGGTGCACGGAGTCCGGCGCGTCGGGCGCCACCGGCACCACGAGGTCCTGCCAGACCCGCTCGGTGATGAACGGGACCAGCGGCGCCATCAGCCGCGTCACCGTCTCGACCACGTCGTGCAGGGTGCGCAGCGCCGCCGGGTCGCCCTGCCAGAACCGCCGCCGGGACCTGCGGACGTACCAGTTGGACAGATCGTCCACGAAGCCGGACAGCAGCTTGCCCGCGCGCTGGGTGTCGTACCCCTCCAGCGCCTCGGTCACGTCCCGCACCAGCGCGGCCAGCTCACCGGCCAGCCAGCGGTCGAGCAGCGGGCGGTCGGCGAGGGCGGGGTCGGCCGCGGACGGCGCCCAGCCGGAGGTGCGCGCGTACAGGGCCTGGAAGGCGACGGTGTTCCAGTACGTGAGCAGGGTCTTGCGGACGACCTCCTGGATCGTGCCGTGGCCCACCCGGCGGGCCGCCCACGGGGAGCCGCCGGCCGCCATGAACCAGCGCACCGCGTCCGCCCCGTGCCGCTCCATGAGCGGGATCGGTTCCAGGATGTTGCCCAGGTGCTTGGACATCTTGCGGCCGTCCTCGGCGAGGATGTGGCCCAGGCAGACCACGTTCTCGTACGACGACCTGCCGAACACCAGGGTGCCGACCGCCATGAGCGTGTAGAACCAGCCGCGGGTCTGGTCGATCGCCTCGGAGATGAACTGCGCGGGGTACGTGCGCTCGAAGACCTCCTTGTTGCGGTACGGGTAGCCCCACTGCGCGAACGGCATCGAGCCCGAGTCGTACCAGGCGTCGATCACCTCGGGCACGCGGGTGGCGGTCGCCGCGCAGGACGGGCAGGGGAAGGTGACCGCGTCGATGTACGGGCGGTGCGGGTCGAGGCCCGACTGGTCGGTGCCGGTCAGCTCCGACAGCTCGGCCAGCGAGCCCACGCAGGTCAGGTGGCCCTCCTCGCAGCGCCAGATGGGCAGCGGGGTGCCCCAGTAGCGGTTGCGGGACAGCGCCCAGTCGACGTTGTTGTCCAGCCAGTCCCCGTAGCGGCCGTGCTTGACCGACTCCGGGTACCAGTTGGTCCGCTCGTTCTCCCGCAGCAAGGCGTCCTTGACCGCGGTGGTGCGGATGTACCAGGACGGCTGGGCGTAGTACAGCAGCGCGGTGTGGCAGCGCCAGCAGTGCGGGTAGCTGTGCTCGTACGGAACGTGCCGGAACAGCTTGCCGGAGGACTCCAGTTCCGCCACCAGCGTCTCGTCGGCCTTCTTGAAGAACATCCCGCCGACCAGCGGCACCTGCGGCTCGAAGGTGCCGTCGGGGCGCACCGGGTTGACCACCGGCAGTCCGTAGCGGCGGCAGGTCTTCAGGTCGTCCTCACCGAAGGCGGGGGACTGGTGGACCAGGCCGGTGCCGTCCTCGGTGGTCACGTAGTCGGCGCACAGCACGTAGTGCGCGTCCGGGATGTCGACGAAGGAGAACGGCCGCTGGTAGGTCCAGCGCTCCATGTCGCGGCCGGTGAAGGTCTGCCCGGTCGCGGTCCATCCTCCCCCTGGGCCCAGGGGCCCGGGAGGTGCCCCCATCCCGAGCGCCTTGTCGAGCAGCGGCTCGGCGACCACGAGGTGCTCGTTCCCGTCGGTGGCCACCGCATAGGTGACGTCCGGGTGGACGGCCACCGCGGTGTTGGACACCAGCGTCCAGGGCGTCGTGGTCCACACCAGCAGGGACGCCTGCCCGGCCAGCGGGCCCGAGGTCAGCGGGAAGCGGACGTACACCGAGGGGTCGACGACCGTCTCGTAGCCCTGGGCGATCTCGTGGTCCGACAGGCCGGTCTGGTCACGCGGACACCAGGGCGCCACCCGGTAGTCCTGGACCAGCAGGTCCTTGCTGAAGATCTGCTTGAGCGACCACCACACCGACTCCACGTACTCCGGGTCCATGGTGCGGTAGGCGTCGTCGAGGTCCACCCAGTAGCCCATACGGGTGGTCAGCTCGGAGAAGGCGTCGGTGTGCCGGGTCACCGACTCGCGGCACTTGGCGTTGAACTCCGCGATGCCGTACGCCTCGATGTCCTGCTTCCCGGTGAAGCCCAGCTCCTTCTCGACCGCCAGCTCGACCGGCAGGCCGTGGCAGTCCCAGCCGGCCTTACGGGTCACGTGGTGGCCCTGCATGGTCTTGAAGCGCGGGAAGACGTCCTTGAAGACCCGCGCCTCGATGTGATGGGCGCCGGGCATGCCGTTGGCGGTCGGCGGGCCCTCGTAGAAGACCCACTCGGGGCGGCCCCGGGTCTGCTCCACGCTGCGGGCGAAGGTCTTGCGCTCACTCCACAGCGCCAGCACCTCGCGTTCGAGGGCGGGCAGGTCGACCTGGGCGGGCACCTGGCGGTACTGGGGCTGGCTCATCGGCGCTCTTCCTCCGGCGGACGCTCGTCGCTTGTCGCGGACTTCCGTCGGAGGGACGAGAACGCGCGCGCTCCCGCGGTACCACCCTCCTTGGCGGCTGCTCCCTCGCGGGCGCCCCGCCCCCTCATTGGCTGCGCGAAGCCGGTTCTACGGCCGCGGGCCCGGCTGTCGCCCGGCCACGGCTTTCTTCCGGCGGCTCCGGGGTGATCTTCACGTCGCGCACACCCCCGGGCTTCCACCGTCCCCGGGTCGCTCATGGCTGCGTGCGGCGCTACTCGTCCCATCCACGCCTTTCGCTGCGCCCAAGTGTACGGGGCGCGGCGGACGGCTCCGAACGAATCGGTGCCGGGGGCGGCCGTGCGCGGGCGCGGCGGGCGTGCGCCGGGGCCCGCCCCGGCTGACCCTAATGGACGCGCTCGCGCATGGTTGCGGTCACCTGCAGGAATACCTGGCGGAGAGCTGGGCACAACGGATGCAGGCCTCTTCGCCCCCGGGCGGAGGGCCGGCCAAGGAGCGCGCCCGCATTGCCGCGGGTCGGGAGCCGATTTACCGTTTCCGGCACGATTCGCGAACAAGATCACTGATGTGAAGGTGGCGCGGCCATGGTCGTGAAGAAGCGGGCGCCTGCGGCGGGCGGCTCCCGGAAGAAGGTGCCTGCGGTCCCCGCCGCCGAGCAGGTGCCGGAGCCCCCGGCGGCGTCCCCCAAGACGGCGAAGAAGGCTCCGGCGAAGAAGGCTCCGGCCAGGAAGGGCACGGCCGAGAAGGCGGCGGGGAAGAAGGCGGCCCCGAAGAAGGCCGCGACGAAGACAGCGGGAAAGACAGCGGGAAAGGCAGCGGCCAAGGCAGCGGGAAAGGCCGCATACAAGACCGCGGCCAAGAAGGCCGTCACCGGAAAGGCGGCGACGGGGGAGGCGGAGCCCGCGACGAAGGCGGCGGCCGAGAAGGCGGCCACCGAGAAGGCGGCCGGAAAGGCGGCGGCCGGGAAGAAGGCCGCGGTGAAAGCGCCGGTCAGGAAGGCGGCGGCCACCACAAGCGCGGCGAAGAAGGCGGCCGCGAAAAAGGCCGTCACCAAGAAGGCGGCCACCAAGAGGGCAGCCACCGAGGAGGGCGCCACCAAGAAGGCCGCCCCCAAAGAGGCCGCCACCAAGGCGGCGGCACGTAAGAAGACGGCCACCCAGGTCGCGGGCACCGCGCTCGCGGCAGGGGCGGCGGCAGGGAAGGAAGCGGCTCCCGGGGCCGGCGGCCGCAAGGCGGCGGCCGGCGGACGGGGCGCCGGGAAGGTCCCACCCGGGGAGGCCGGGAGGGAAGCGCGGGCGGCGCGGAAAGCGGCTGCCGGGGGTACCGAGGGGAAGGAGACGGCAGTGGGCAAGGTGGAAGCGGAGAAGACAGAGGTGCCCGCGGCCGGGGCCGCCGCGGAGCCGGGCGCGCTGGCCGTACTGCCCGGAGAGGACCCGTGGACCGACGAGGAGGTCGCCGAGGCGCGGGCCGAGCTGCTGGCAGAGGTGGAGCGGCTGCGCGACGAGATCGAGTCCTCCGAGGCGGCGGTCCAGGGCCTGATGCGCGACTCGGGCGACGGCGCGGGCGACGAGGCCGACACGGGCGCGAAGAACATCACCCGCGAGTACGAGATGGCGCTGGCGGCGAACACCCGCGAGACGCTCACTCAGGCGCAGCACGCCCTGCAGCGGCTGGACGAGGGCACCTACGGCCTGTGCGAGGTGTGCGGCCGGCCCATCGGAAAGGCGCGGATGCAGGCGTTCCCGCGGGCCACCCTGTGCCTGGACGACAAGCAGAAGCAGGAGCGGCGCTGACCCGGACCTTCGTACGGATGTGCCGTACCCTCGTTCTCACACGGACACCAGGGTTGAGGGACTACACGTGACGGAAGCGGAGCGCACCATCACCACACCGGACACGCCGGACGAGGCGCCGGGCGCGGGCGAGCCGCCGTCCCTCCGCAAGCAGCGGCGGGTCCTGGTGCTGATAGGCGTCGCGGCCCTCGCGTACCTGCTGGACCTGCTGTCCAAGATCTGGGTCGTGCACAGCCTGGAGCACCACGACCCGGTCGACGTCCTGGGCCACTACCTGCGGCTGGACGCGACCCGCAACGCGGGCGCCGCCTTCGGCCTGGGCCAGGGCATGACCATCGTCTTCACGGTGATCGCCGTCGGTGTCATCGTGGTGATCGCCCGCCTGTCCCGCCGGCTCTACAGCGTGCCCTGGGCGATCGCGCTCGGTCTGCTGCTCGGCGGGGCCTTCGGCAACCTCACCGACCGCGTCTTCCGCAGCCCGGGCGACTTCCGCGGCCAGGTGGTGGACTTCGTCGCCCCCGTCCACTTCGCCATCTTCAACCTCGCCGACTCCGCGATCTGCTGCGGCGGAGTGCTGATCGTGCTGCTGTCCTTCTGGGGCGTGGACCCCGACGGGGCGCGGCACCGCGACTGAGACCCCGTCCGGGTCCGGCATACTCGATCGGGTGAGTACGCTTCCCGAAGTCCGTTCCCTGCCCGTGCCCGAGGGACTCGAAGGCGAGCGCGTCGACGCCGCGATCGCACGTATGTTCGGTTTCTCGCGGACCAAGGCGGCCGAGCTGGCCGCCTCCGGCAAGGTGTCGATCGACGGCGCCGCGGCCGGGAAGTCGGAGCGGGTGCGCGGCGGCGCCTGGCTGGAGGTCGAGATGCCCGCGCCGGCCGTGCCCGTGCGGATCGTCGCCGAACCGGTCGAGGGCATGGAGATCGTCCACGACGACGAGGACGTGGTGGTCGTCGACAAGCCGGTCGGCGTCGCGGCCCACCCCAGCCCGGGCTGGAACGGCCCGACCGTGATCGGCGGCCTGGCCGCCGCCGGCTACCGGATCTCGACCTCGGGCGCCGCCGAGCGCCAGGGCATCGTCCACCGGCTCGACGTGGGCACCTCCGGGCTGATGGCGGTGGCCAAGTCCGAGCGGGCGTACTCCGCGCTCAAGCAGCAGTTCCGGGAACGCACCGTCGACAAGCGCTACCACGCGCTGGTGCAGGGCCACCCCGACCCGCTGAGCGGCACCATCGACGCGCCGATCGGTCGCCACCCCACCCACGACTACAAGTGGGCGGTCACCGCCGACGGCAAGCCGTCCGTGACGCACTACGACCTGATGGAGGCGTTCCGTTCGGCCAGCCTGCTCGACGTCAAGCTGGAGACCGGCCGCACCCACCAGATCCGGGTCCACATGGCCGCGCACCGCCACCCGTGCGTCGGCGACCTCACGTACGGCGCCGACCCCACGATGGCCAAGCGCCTGGGGCTGACCCGGCAGTGGCTGCACGCCGTGCGGCTGGGCTTCGAGCACCCCTCGACCGGCGAGTGGACCGAACTGGCCAGCGCCTATCCCGCGGACCTGCAGCACGCCCTGGACACCCTGCGGGCCGAGAGCCAGTGACCGCGCCGCCCGCCGCCGCGGTCGCCTAGTACCGCGGCGGCGCGGCCCGCCGGAACGCACCGCACAAACACCGGCGTATCCGGCGATTGACGGCGGGAGCGCGGTCACCGGCGTGGCACGCTGACGCAGTGGATCAGCTCGCGCTCTTCTTCGGACTGATGCTCGCGGTCATCGTGATGGTGCCGGTGGGCGACAGGACCGGGCTGCCCGCGCCCGTGCTGATGACCCTGTTCGGGGGCGTGCTCGCGCTGATCCCGCAGGTGCCCAACGTCCGGATCGACCCGGCGCTGATCCTTCCGCTGGTCCTGCCGCCGTTGCTGTTCGCGGCCGTGCAGCGCACCTCCTGGCGGCAGTTCGCGGCGAACCGGCGGCCCATCTTCCTGCTCGCCGTGGCGCTGGTGTTCGTCACCACAGCGGCCGTCGCCGCGGTCGCGGACGCGGTGGTGCCCGGCATCACCCCCGCCGCCGCCTTCACGCTGGGCGCGCTGGTGGCGCCGCCCGACCCCGTGGCGGCGACCGCGGTGGCCGGCCGCGTCGGCCTGCCCCGCCGGATGATCTCCATCCTGGAGGGCGAGGGCCTGTTCAACGACGTCACCGCGATCGTCCTGTACCACGTGGCCGTGGCCGCCGCCGTCTCCGGACACTTCTCGGTGCCGCACGCGCTGCTGGAACTGGTGCTGTCCGCCGTCGTCGCCGTCGCGGTCGGCCTCGCGCTCGGCTGGGGCGCCAACAAGCTGATGAGCGTGGTCGGCGACGCGACCTTGCAGGTCGGACTGTCGCTGCTGGTGCCGTTCGCCTCGTACGCGCTCGCCGAGGAGTTCCACGGCTCGGGCGTGCTCGCCGTGCTCACCACGGCGCTGTTCCTGACCGAGTACGCCCTGGGCGCCGACGACGTCACGGCCCGGCTGGCCGGCAGCACCTTCTGGGAGATCGTCGACACCCTGGTGACGGGCATCGCGTTCGGGCTGATCGGGCTCGAACTGCACAACGTCTTCCGGGTCGGCGCCGGGAGCTGGGGGCCGATGCTGTGGCACTCGGCCCTGGTGCTCGCGGTCGTCGCCGGGGTGCGGCTGCTGTACCTGCTGCCCGCCGCTTGGGTGGCCAGGAAGCTGCACCGGCTGCGGGACATGGACGAGGACATCCCGATGACCTGGCAGGAGACCGTCATCATGTGGTGGTCCGGGATGCGCGGGGTGGCCTCGGTGGCGCTCGCGCTCGCCATCCCGCTGACCACCGACGACGGCCTGCCCTTCCCGGCCCGCCAGGAACTGCTGTTCATCGCCTTCGCGGTGGTGCTGGCCACCCTCGTCGGCCAGGGGCTCACGCTGCCCCGGCTGGTCCTGCGGCTGGAGGTGAGCGGCGACATCGAGGCCGAGCACGACCTCGAACGCGACCTGGCGCTGCGGGCGATGACCGCGGCCAGGACCCGGCTGAGGGAGATCGAGCGCTCCGAGCCGCTGGACGAGGAGGTCACGGAGATGCTGCACCGCAGCGCGTTCGACCTGGGCGCCCGTATCTCGCACGACGTGGTCGACGAGGAGCGCAGGGAGAGCCACGCCCGACGGCTCAAGCGCCTGGGGGTGCTCCGCCGCATCCAGGAGGACATGCTCTCCGCGGCCCGCAGCGAGGTCCTGGCGGCGCGCAGCGAACCGGGCTACGACCCCGAGGTCGTCGACCGGGTGCTGCGCCACCTCGACCTGCGGTCGATGCGCGGCTGATCCGGCCCGCGCCGGGCCGGTGACGGTGAGGCGGGCCGGATCAACGCGCGCCGGGCCCCGGGCCCAGGTCCTTGGCCTCGGGCATGGGCGCCGCCTCCCGGTCCTGGCCCTCGTGGAAACGGCCGGGCGCGGGCGCGGTGGCCACCCGGGGCAGCGAGTACGGGTGCTCGCAGCGCAGCCAGTCGATGAGCTGCTCGCGCACGATGCAGCGCAGGTTGAAGATGTCGTCGGCGTCCTTGGCGGTGACCAGCGCACGCACCTGGATCGTCGTCGGTGTGGTGTCGATCACCACCAGGCCCCAGGCCCTGCGGTCCCACTCCGTGGTCTGCTCCAGGATCTCCAGCAGCCGTTTGCGCATCGCGTCGACGGGCGTGGCGTGGTCGAGGTGGAAGTAGACCGTGCCGGTCATCCGCGGGTCGCCGCGCGACCAGTTCTCGAACGGCTTGCTGGTGAAGTACGAGACCGGCATCGTGATCCGCCGCTCGTCCCAGGTGCGCACGCTCAGATAGGTCAGCGTGATCTCCTCCACCACGCCCCATTCGCCGTCCACCACCACGGTGTCGCCGATCCGCACCACGTCGCCGAAGGCGATCTGCAGCCCGGCGAACAGGTTGCCCAGCGTGGCCTGGGCGGCCACACCGGCGACCACGCCGATGATGCCCGCGGACGCCAGCATGGAGGCGCCCACCGTACGCATCTCGGGGAAGGTGAACAGCATCGAGGCGATCGCGATCACCCCGACGATCGCGGTGAACACCCGCTGGATGAGCGTCGACTGGGTCCGCAGCCTGCGTATCTTCGGGATGTTGCGCGAGGTCGCGGCATAGCGCGCGAACGAGGAGTCGATGACCGCGGCGGCGACCCTGACCACCAGCCAGGCCGAGGCGGCGATCAGCACCAGGGTGAGGAACCGGCCGACCGCGGCCGAGTGGCCGTGGGAGACGCGAGCGGCCCGGTAGGCGCCGCGCAGCAGCGCGGCGCACAGCACCACCTGCAGCGGGAGCCGGCAGCGGCGCAGCAGCCCCCACAGCGGCGTCTCCGGGTGGCGGCCGTCCACCGCCCGCAAGGATCGGTCCACCGCCCAGCCGACGATCAGCGTCAGCAGGACGGACGCACCGATCACCAGTACCGGTCGCAGCGCGCTCTCCATGATCACCTCGTCTTTCCCTCCGGGGCTGGCACCATGGTCCGCGTACCCGACCCGACACGAGGACAGCCCTGTGACGATCGTCCTGTTCCATTCCATGTACGGACTTCGGCCCGCCGTCCGGGCGGCCGCCCAGCGGCTGCGTGACGCGGGTCACACGGTGGAGGTGCCCGACCTGTACGACGGCCGCACCACGGACGACGCGGAGGAGGGCCTGCGGATCAAGGACGAGATCGGGCGCGACGAACTGCTGCGGCGGGCCGTCGCCGCATCGGCCCCGCTGTCCGACAAGGGCCTGGTCTACGCGGGCTTCTCACTGGGCGGGTCCATCGCGCAGAACCTCGCCCTCGGCGACGACAAGGCCCGCGGGCTGCTCCTGCTGCACGGCACCTCGGACATCGCGGACGACGCCGCGACCGGCATCCCGGTCCAGCTCCACGTCGCCGACCCCGACCCCTTCGAGCCCGACGACTGGCTGAACGCCTGGTACCTGCGCATGCGCAGGGCGGGCGCCGACGTCGAGGTCCACCGCTACCGCGGCGCCGGCCACCTCTACACCGACCCGGACCTGCCCGACTACGACGCCGAGGCCGCGGAGCGCACCTGGGCGACCGCGCTGGACTTCCTCGCCGGACTGTGAGCCCGGCCGCCCCCGGGACGCGTGCCCCGGCCGGCCTTCGCGGGGAGCCGCGCCCGGCTGTCGTACCCGGGTCGTAGACTCGCCAGCGCCGCCAACAAAAGACCGTGCTCGCCGGAGGAGTCGCCGCCCGTGACCGACCAGCCCTTCACTCATCTGCACGTCCACACCCAGTACTCGCTGCTGGACGGGGCGGCGCGGCTGAAGGACATGTTCAAGGCGTGCAACGAGATGGGGATGTCCCACGTGGCCATCACCGATCACGGCAACCTGCACGGCGCCTACGACTTCTTCCACCAGGCCAAGGCGGCCGGCGTCACCCCGGTGATGGGCATCGAGGCGTACCTGGCGCCCGAGTCCCGGCGGTACACCAAGCCGGTCCGCTGGGGCGCCCCGCACCAGAAGAACGACGACGTGTCCGGCGCCGGCGCGTACACCCACATGACCATCTGGGCCCGCGACAAAACCGGCCTGCACAACCTCTTCCGCGCCCAGTCCCGGGCCTCCTTCGAGGGCTACTTCCGCAAGCCCCGGATGGACCGCGAGCTGCTCAGCGAGTACGCCGAGGGCCTGATGGGCACCACCGGCTGCCCGTCGGGCGAGGTGTCCACCAGGATCCGGCTCGGGCAGATGGACGAGGCGCTGAAGGCCGCCTCCGAGTACCAGGACATCTTCGGCAAGGAGAACTTCTTCGTCGAGATCATGGACCACGGCATCGACATCGACCGCCGGGCCCGCGACGGACTGATGGAGATCTCCCGCAAGCTCAAGGCGCCGTTCGTCGTCACCAACGACTCCCACTACACGTACGCCCAGGAGTCCGCCGCCCACGACACCCTGCTGTGCATCCAGACCGGCTCCAACCTCTCCGACCCCGACCGGTTCAAGTTCGACGGCTCCGGCTACTACCTGAAGTCGGCCGCCGAGATGTACGCGATCGACTCCTCCGACGCCTGGCAGGAGGGCTGCCGCAACACCCAGCGGCTGATCGCCGACCGGATCGACACCGAGGGCATGTTCCAGTTCCGGAACCTCATGCCGCGCTTCGACGTGCCCGAGGGGTACGACGAGGTCTCCTGGTTCCGCGAGGAGGTCGCCCGCGGCATGGCCCGCCGCTACCCGGGCGGCGTCCCCGAGGACCGCCAGAAGCTCGCCGAGTACGAGATGGACACCATCATCACGATGGGGTTCCCCGGCTACTTCCTGGTGGTCGCCGACTTCATCATGTGGGCGAAGAACAACGGCATCGCGGTCGGCCCCGGCCGCGGCTCCGCGGCCGGTTCGATCGTCGCGTACGCGATGGGCATCACCGACCTCGACCCGGTGCCGCACGGGCTGATCTTCGAGCGCTTCCTCAACCCCGAGCGCGTCTCCATGCCCGACGTCGACATCGACTTCGACGAGCGCCGGCGCGGCGAGGTCATCCGGTACGTCACGGAGAAGTACGGCTCCGACAAGGTCGCGCAGATCGCCACCTACGGCACCATCAAGGCCAAGGCCGCGATCAAGGACTCGGCCCGGGTGCTGGGCTACCCGTTCTCCATGGGCGACCGGATCACCAAGGCCATGCCCGCCGACGTCCTCGGCAAGGGCATCCCGCTGTCCGGCATCACCGACAAGGACCACCCGCGCTACAGCGAGGCCGCCGAGGTCCGCGCGATGTACGAGAACGAGCCGGACGTCACCAAGGTCATCGACTCCGCCCGCGGCATCGAGGGCCTGGTCCGGCAGATGGGCGTGCACGCGGCCGGCGTGATCATGTCCGCCGAGCCGCTGATCGACCACGTGCCGATCTTCTCGCCGAAGAACGACGGCGCGGTCGTCACGCAGTGGGACTACCCGAGCTGCGAGTCGCTCGGCCTGCTGAAGATGGACTTCCTGGGCCTGCGCAACCTGACGATCATGGACGACGCGGTCAAGTCGATCAAGGCCAACAAGGGCGTCGAGATCGACCTGCTGTCCCTGCCGCTGGACGACCCCAACACGTACGCGCTGCTCAGCCGCGGCGACACCCTGGGCGTCTTCCAGTTCGACGGCGGCCCCATGCGCTCGCTGCTGCGCATGATGAAGCCCGACAACTTCGAGGACATCTCCGCCGTCTCGGCCCTGTACCGGCCGGGCCCGATGGGTATGAACTCGCACATCAACTACGCGCTGCGCAAGAACAAGCAGCAGGAGATCACCCCGATCCACCCGGAGCTGGAGGAGCCGCTGCGGGAGGTCCTGGACATCACCTACGGCCTCATCGTGTACCAGGAGCAGGTGCAGAAGGCCGCCCAGGTGCTGGCGGGGTACTCGCTCGGCCAGGCCGACCTGCTGCGCCGCGCGATGGGCAAGAAGAAGAAGGAGGTCCTCGACAAGGAGTTCATCCCCTTCCAGGCGGGCATGCGGGAGCGGGGCTACTCCGACGAGGCCATCCAGGCCGTGTGGGACGTCCTGGTCCCCTTCGCCGGCTACGCCTTCAACAAGGCCCACTCGGCGGCGTACGGCCTGGTGTCGTACTGGACGGCGTACCTGAAGGCGAACTACCCGGCCGAGTACATGGCGGGCCTGCTCACCTCGGTGAAGGACGACAAGGACAAGATGGCGCTCTACCTCAACGAGTGCCGCCGCATGGGCATCAAGGTCCTGCCGCCCGACGTCAACGAGTCGAACGCGAACTTCACACCCCGAGGGGACGACACGATCGTGTTCGGCCTCACCGCGGTCCGCAACGTCGGGCAGAACGTGGTCGACTCGGTCGTCAAGTCGCGCAAGTCCAAGGGCCGGTACGCCTCGTTCCCCGACTTCCTGGACAAGGTCGAGCTGGTGGTCTGCAACAAGCGGACCGTCGAGTCGCTGATCAAGGCCGGCGCCTTCGACACCATGGGGCACACCAGGCGCGGCCTGACCGAGCACTTCGAGACCATGATCGACAACGTGGTCCAGGTCAAGCGCAAGGAGGCCGAGGGACAGTTCGACCTCTTCGGCGGCATGGGCGAGGACGACGCCGACGACGGCCCCGCCTTCGGCATGGATGTCGTCTTCTCCGACATCGAGTGGGACAAGACCTACCTGCTCGCCCAGGAGCGAGAGATGCTCGGCCTGTACGTCTCGGACCACCCGCTCTTCGGCATCGAGCACGTGCTGGGCGACAAGGCGGACGCCTCCGTCGCCGCGCTGGCCGGCGACTACGCCGACGGCGCCGTCGTCACCATCGGCGGCATCATCTCCGGCCTGCAGCGCAAGATGACCAAGCAGGGCAACGCCTGGGCGATCGCCACCGTCGAGGACCTCGGCGGCTCGGTGGACTGCATGTTCTTCCCCGCGACCTACCAACTGGTCTCGACCCAACTGGTCGAGGACGCGGTGGTGTTCGTCAAGGGCCGGCTGGACAAGCGGGAGGACGTGCCCCGGCTGGTCGCGATGGAGCTCGCGGTCCCCGACCTGTCCGACGTGGGCGCCAACGCGCCGGTGATGATCTCCATCCCGACGGTCAAGGTCACCCCGCCGCTGGTGGCCCGGCTCGGCGAGGTCCTGGACAGCCACCGGGGCAACACCGAGGTGCGGGTGCGGCTGCAGGGCGTCCGCAGCACCACGGTGCTGCGGCTCGACCGGCACCGGGTGACCGCGGACCCCTCGCTGTTCGGCGACCTCAAGGCCCTGCTGGGGCCCGCGTGCCTGGGAGCGGGCCAGCAGGCCGGCTGAGACCGGGTCCCGCGCCGGCGCGACCGGCGCGGGACCCGGGGAGTGCTAACGGGGGTGCCCCCGAAGAGGCACCCCCGCGTGGCGAACCGCGAGCGGGACGCGATCAGTTGTGGCCGAAGCGCTTCTGCTGCCGGCGCGGCGCCTGAGTGGCGGCGGGCATCATGTGGTCCTCGGCGGGCGGTGCGCCGACCGGCTCCGGGCTTTGCGGGCGCTGGCGTTCACCGCGCTGATCACGCTGACGGTTCTGGTTCTTGTTCTTAGCCACGATCGTGCCTTCCTAGTGAGGGGATGCTGGCCGATGGGGGCCGCATTCAGGCTTGCATGGGAGTACGAACCACGCATTTCGGGCAGTTGGGCAGTGGGGGCCGGAAAAAACGTGAGCCGCGCCACGCCGAAGATCGCGTTCACGGTCATAACCCCCGAGCATTCGGGCAGACTCGGGGGAAGCCTTCGAGAAGTCACTGCCGGGGGACGACCGGAAGAGGTGCGCGATGGACCGCTGCGTCGTCCTGGTGGACGCCGGATACCTGCTGGGCGCAGCGGCGAGCCTGCTGGCGGGTGAGCCGTCGCGGTCCCGGATCACCGTCGATCATGCCGCCGTGGTCGCTGGCCTGCGCCGACGCGCGGAGGACGAGACCGGCCGGCCACTGCTGCGGATCTACTGGTTCGACGGGGCGCCCGACCGCGTTCCGCAACCCGAGCACCGCCGGCTGCGGGTGATGCCCCGAGTGACCGTACGCCTGGGCGCACTCACCCGAACGGACGGCAGGTGGGCGCAGAAGGGCGTCGACGCCGCCATGCACGCCGAGCTGTCCGAGCTGGCGAGGAACCGCGCCTGCTCCGACGTGGTGCTGGTCACCGGGGACGGCGACCTGCTGCCCGGCATGATGTCCGCCAAGGAGCACGGCGTCGCCGTCCACCTGTGGGCCGTGCAGGCCGCCGACGGCGACTACAACCAGTCCGAGGACCTGGTGGCCGAGGCGGACGAGCGGCGGGTGCTGGACCGCGAGTGGATCACCGCGGCCATCCGGGCCCGCGACGCCGCCGGCTTCTGCCCGCCACCCGGGCCGCGCCCCGAGATCGCCGCGATCCTGGCCGCGCCGCTGCCGGAGACCACCGCGCCGCCGCCCCCGCCCGCGCCGGCTCCCCACCACCCGGCACACCCGGCCAAGAACGGATCGGCGCCCGCGGGCCCGGCCGGCAGGGCCGTACCCACCCCCAAGGACCTCGCCGACCTCGGCCGCGCGCACGCCCCGCAACCGCCGCAGCAGGCGGCCGGCGCCACCCTGCGCTGGTCCTCCGACAAGAGCTGGACCGACCGCGCCGCCGACGCCGCCGACACCAGCGGCCTGCCCACCCTCGCCCAGCTCACCACGGCCGAGCAGCGCTGGGCCGACCGCGAGGCCGACATCACCGCCGTCAGCGGCGACCCCTACGAGGTCGGCCAGGTCTTCGCCCGCCGCTGGATCGCCCGCGTCGGCGACCCGGCCCTCATCCAGCAGCTCTCCTCCCACTACCCCCGCGTCCCGCACCGCATCGACGGCGAGCTCCTGCGCTACGCCGCCCGCTTCGGCCTCCTGGCGCACAAGGACGACCAGATCGACGAGCAGGACCGCTACGCGATCCGGGCGGGCTTCTGGCGCGAGGTGGACGGCAAGGCGTCCGCGGACCAGGCGGGCGAGGGCCGCTGAGCGCCCCGGGCGCTCCCCGGCGAACCCCGCGAAGGCCGCAGGGCCGCGGGGCGCGTACCCTCGATGACCGTGAGCACGGGCACGAACGCGCAGACGACGCTCCAGGGGGCCGGGCCGGGCCGCGCGGCGGCCTGCACGGTGCGCGGGCTCGTCAGGACCTACCCGGCCGGCGGCGGACGCCGGCGGTCCCGGGGGAGCGAGGTGCGGGCCAACGACGGGGTCGACCTCACGATCCTGGGCGGCGAGCTCTTCGGCATCCTCGGCCCCAACGGCGCCGGCAAGACCACGCTGGTGCGCCAGCTCACCGGCCTGCTGCGCCCCGACGCCGGCTCCATCGACCTGCTCGGCCACGACCTGGTGCGCCACCCCGAGCGCGCCGCGCGGCTGATCGGGTACCTCGGACAGGAGTCCACCGCCCTGGACGAGCTGACCGTGGCGCTCGCCGCCGAGACCACGGGGCGGCTGCGCGGCCTGGACCCGGCCGCCGCCCGTGCCGCTCGCGACGCCGTCCTGGAGGAGCTGGACCTGGGCCCGATAGCCGGACGTCCGCTCAAGCGGCTGTCCGGCGGCCAGCGGCGGCTCGCCTGCTTCGCGGCGGCCCTCGTCGGCGAGCGGCCCGTCCTCGTTCTGGACGAGCCCACCACCGGCATGGACCCCGTCGCCCGGCGCGCGGTGTGGGCCGCCGTCGACCGGCGCCGCACGGAGCACGGCACCACCGTGCTGCTGGTCACGCACAACGTCATCGAGGCCGAGACGGTCCTGGACCGGGTCGCCGTCCTGGACCGGGGCCGGGTCATCGCCTGCGACACCCCGGCCGGGCTGCGCGCGCTGGTGGCCGACGAGGTACGGCTGGACCTGGTGTGGCGCGACGAGGCCCCGCTGGGGCTGCCCGCGGTGGCCGCCCTGCGCCCGCACGCCGAGGTGTCCGGCCGGCGCTGGACGCTGCGGCTGCCGCAGGAGCGGGCCCGGGCCGCGGTCGCCGAGGTGACCGGGGGGCCCGCGTTCGCCGCGCTGGACGATTTCACGTTGGCCATGCCCAGCCTGGAAGATGTCTACCTGGCACTCGGGGGACGGGGGAAGGGTCTGGTGAAGACGTGACGATCGCCGTACAGCGGCCCGGGGGCGGGCCGGCCGCCGCCGAGCGGCCGCCGTCCCCGCCGGCCGAGCTGGCGCCGCGGGCCCGGCTGGTCCCGGCGTTCGCCGCCGTCTACCGCGCGCAGCTCTCCCGCGCCCGGGTGGCCCGCATCCCCCTGCTGTTCGTGGCCACCTTCCAGTCGGTGGGGATCATGGTCATGATGCGCGGGGTCGTGCACGCCGGGGGCGGCGAGGCCGCCCGGTCCGTCGTCGCCGGATCGAGCGTCCTGGTGGTGGCCTTCGTCGCGCTCAACCTGCTCGCCCAGTACTTCGGGCAGTTGCGGGCCTCGGGCGGCCTCGACCACTACGCCACGCTGCCGGTGCCGCCCGCGGCCGTCGTCCTGGGCGCGGCCGCCGCCTACGCGTC
The DNA here is from genome assembly GCF_020400825.1 of Streptomyces sp. HPF1205. Lineage (GTDB taxonomy): Bacteria > Actinomycetota > Actinomycetes > Streptomycetales > Streptomycetaceae > Actinacidiphila. The sequence continues at coordinate 48,184 of NZ_JAINVH010000017.1, read as the reverse complement.
GTTCACCGTCCCGGGCACGCTCGTCACCGCCGTCACCGGATGCGTCCTGTTCCACCTCACGCTGGTGAACCTGTGGGTGCTGGTCGCCGTGGTGCCGCTCGCCGGCGCCGCGCTGTCGGGCCTGGGCGCCGCGCTCGGGCTGCTCGCGCCCCGGCAGGAGATCGCCACGCTGTTCGGGCAGCTCGGCATGTCCGCGGCGCTCCTGCTCGGCGTGCTGCCCGCCTCGCACATGCCCGCGCCCGTGGCCTGGGCCCGCGACGCGCTGCCCTCCACGTACGGCGTCGAGGCCCTCGCGCGCACCCTCGGCTCCGGGGCCACGCACTGGGCCGCCGTCGGCGCCGACCTGTCGGTGTGCGCCGCCGTCGGGGTCTGCTCGCTGGCCGTGGCCACCTGGGCCTACCGCAGGGCGGCCTGCCGGTGACGCGCCCGCCGCGGGCACCTGGCACGATGGGCGGGTGACAGCTCCCCTGACGCCGCATGACGAGCCGCCGTCCCTCCCGCCGTACCCCGGTGCGGACGGGGATCCCGGCGCGCCCGGGAACGAGCGGATGTCCGTACGCGAGGAGACCGTCCGCGGCCTGCTGGTCGCCCTGCTCGTCGCGGTGACCGGCGTGGCCCTCGGGCTGGTCTGGCTGTGGCTGTCGCCGCGGATCCCCATGGTCTCCGACGGACAGGCCGTCTACCTCAAGGACACCGAGGGCGAGGAGGCGGTCGGGGGCGACGGCACGTTCATCCTGATCGCGGCCGCGCTCGGCGTGCTCAGCGCCGCGGTGGTCTTCCTGCGGTACCGCAAGGGCGGCATCGGGCCGGTCCTCGGGCTCGCCGTGGGCGGCGCGCTCGCCTCCGTCATCGGCTGGCGGCTGGGCCTCGCGCTCGGACCCACCACCGACATCGTCGCCCACGCGAAGGCGGTGGGGCCGAAGGTGGTGTTCGACGGGCCGCTGGAGCTGCGGGCCAAGAGCGCCCTCGTGGCGTTCCCGGCGGCCGCGATGCTCGCGCACCTGGCGCTCACCTCGGTGTTCGGGCCGAGGGACGCGGACCAGGACCGGGACCGGGACCCGCGGGAACCCGCGCCCAAGGAGTAGCCGTGCGCGTGCGCCGGCCTCAGGCCCGCGCGATCGGCGCCGTCCTCGCCGAGGTCAGCGCGCGCAGGTCCGCGGGCGCCAGCTCCACCTCCAGGCCGCGCTTGCCGGCCGAGACGAACACCGTCTCGTGCGCGAGGGCCGAGGCGTCGATCACGGTCGGCAGGGCCTTGCGCTGGCCCAGCGGCGAGATGCCGCCCACCACGTAACCGCTGGAGCGCTCCGCGGCGGCCGGGTCGGCCATCGCGGCCCGCTTGCCGCCCGCGGCAGACGCCAGCGCCTTCAGGTCCAGGCTCGCCGAGACCGGGACGACGGCCACGGTCAGGGCGCCGTCGACATCGGCGACCAGCGTCTTGAAGACGCGGTCGGCCGGGACGCCGAGGGCCGCCGCGGCCTCCTCGCCGTACGGCAGGCCCGAGGCGGAGTCGTGGGTGTAGGCGTGGACGGTGAAGGGCACGCCCGCCTTCTCCAGGGCGACGGTCGCCGGTGTGCCGCCGCCGGCCCGTGACTTCCTGGCCATCAGTTCGCGCTCACCGCCTGCTGCGCCAGGTCCACCGCCGGCAGCGACGGCAGCTTGTCGATGAGGGCGCTCTCCCGGCGCAGCAGCCGCAGCTCCGCGCCCAGCCGCGCCGCCGTGTCCGGCGTCTCCAGCAGGCCCTGCTTGACCGGGGTCTCCGCGATCACAGCCGCCGCCACCAGGTAGGACAGCACGGTCGGGTCGTCGGGGAACTCCTGCGCCGACAGCGTCCGCTCCCGCGCACCGGCCAGCCGCTTCTGGTACGCGGTGAACGCCCGCGTCACCTCGGGGACCAGCGCCCCCGCGCCCGTGCCCGTCCGCTCCGGGACCTCCTCGACCTCGCCGGTGAGGTACTCGCCGGACACGTCGAGGGACAGCAGCGAGAAACGGGTGACCCCGGTCGCGACCAGTTCGTAGCCGCCGCCCTCGCGCTCGGCGATGCCTGCCGCGTCGGCGACGCAGCCGTAGCCGTACAGCGCCTCCATCGGCTCGTCGCCCAGGCCCGCGGCGGGCCCGGTGGCGCGGCCCTCCTGCCCGGTGGGGGCGACCTCCAGGCCGTTCCTGATGGCGATCACCCCGAAGCGGCGGGGGGCGTCCTCGGGCAGTGCGAGCAGGTCGCGGACGAGGGCGCGGTACCGCTCCTCGAAGACGTTCAGCGGCAGCACCAGGCCGGGGAAGAGCGCTGCTCCGAGCGGGAAGAGCGGAAGACGAGTCACACCGAGCAGCGTAAGGGCCGCGCGCCCCGCCGCGGGACGGGACCTCGGCACCGACCACGCCCCCGCCGCCCCCGTGTGCACGGGTGCCCCTCACGACCCGCGGTTCACCTCACGACCCGCGGCGCAGCAGGCGGCTGGCGCCCGCGGCGGCGGTGGTCGCGAGCATCCAGCCGAGCAGGGTGAGCGCCGAGGCGACCCACTGAGCCGTGCCGGTCCACCGCCAGGCGTTGTCCTGGCCGAGGTCGATGACCGGCAGCAGCAGGTCGAGGGCGTACAGCGCCGGGCTCCAGTGCGGCTGGTAGCCGCCGGAGTCGGCCGGTGGCGGCGCCGAACGCCCGGCGAAGTACACGGCGCCTAGCGCCCACAGCACCGCCATCCACACCGCGGCCCGCCCTGGCCGGTAGCCGTAGCCCACCGTGACGTCCTGCAGCCACCCCCAGATCCGCCCCGCGAGCGTCAGGGACTCGCGGCGGCGGCGCTGCCTGGCCAGCTGCACCTCCCGGGCCTCGTCGCCCTCGCCGCTCTCCCGCAAGGCGGCGGCCAGCCGTTCGTACGGCTCCGGGCTGTACTCGGGGGTGGCCGTCCGCAGCCAGGCGATACGGGCGCGCAGCGGGAACTCCTCGGCAGGGGCCAGGCCGTCGTAGACGAAGCCGCGCAGGCTCAGCCGGCCGGGCGTGGTCGGCCAGCCGCTGGGGGCGTCCACGAGCTTGCCGACCCGCGCGCCGGACAGCGACACCACGCCGGTCGGCGGCCTGCCGGGTGTGTAGCGCAGCTCCGGGGTCTGGATCCGGCGCAGCGAGACCTGCTGCTCCTCGCCGAGCCGGAACCGGGCCCGGTGGATGATCACCGCGTTGCCGAACCGCCCGTCGTCCAGCCGCAGCCCGCCCTCGCACACGAAGTCCTTGGTGTCCACACCCGGTGGCGGCGAGGTGTCGCCGGGGGAGCCGCCGTAGGGGTTCCACCCGGCGCTCAGGTAGAGGGTGTGCTCGACGGTGACCCGGGGGGCGTTCAGCGCGTAGCGGCCGTACGGGTTGCGCAGGACGCTGCCGCGCAGGCTCAGCCGGCCGCCGATGCGCGCGCTGCGCAGGCTCAGCTCGCCGCTGAGCTCCATCAGTTCGGCCTCCACGTCCTGGCCGACGACCAGTCCGTCCGCCGCGATGGCCTGGTCGTGCCGGTCGCGGCGCGCGACGAGCTGGTTGAGCAGCAGGTCGGTGCCGATCTGCGCGTCCGACAGCCGGATCCCGCCCGGGACCAGGCACTGCGGAAGGTGCAGGTCGCCGGTGACCTGCAACCGCGCGGCCTCCAGGCGGGGGATCAGGCAGCGCACCAGCCGCATGCTGCTCGCCCTGACCTCGTGCAGCATCACCTGGTCGTCGAAGCGGCAGTCGTCGAACTGCACGTACGGTGCGACCGTGCCGCCGGACAGCGCCAGACGGCCGCTGATCCGCACGCCCGCGAGCTTGAGCGCGGCCACCCGGCCCGGGACGGGCGGCGGCGGGTTGAGCAGGAGCTGGGCCAGGGACCTGGCACGTACCGTGCGCTCCTCGGGCCACTCGGGCCCGTCCAGCGGATCGTCCTCCTCGGCGCGTCCGGTGCGCAGGTCGCAGGTCCGCCCGGCCACGAACGCCCGCCACATCCGCCGCTCGGCCCGCGTCCAGTCGGCCGGCGGCCCCTCCTGCGGCGGACCGCCCTGCGCGGCCGCCGCCTCCACGGCTCGCGCGGCCTCCGCGGACACCGCCGCCTCCACGGCCTCCGCGGACACCGCGTGGCCGGAGGACTCCGAAGACATCGCGGGACCGGCCGGACCGGTCGATTCCGTCACAGCCGGACCTCCCCCGTCACACCCTGTACGTCCCCGCACACGCTAGCGTGCCCGCGCGGCGCGCCGGACCCCGTACCCGCCCCGTACCCGGCTCGTCCCGGTCCGTACCCACGCCGTACCCGGTCCGTGCCCCGGCAGCCCCGGGCCCGTATCCGCGCCGTACGGCCGCCGTGCCCGGTCCTCGGGACCGCCCCTCCACGGGCCCGGCCCGCGCCGGGCGGCACCCGGCGCGGGGTGTATCACGGAGCGGACCGTGGAACGCCCGCCATGCCCGGGTCTCTACACTTGGCAGGGTGATCTCCCGAATCGACCTGCGCGGCACCGCCTTCCCGGAGGGCGGGATCGACCGCGACCTGCTGCCCCGTGCCGAGTTCGATGTGGAGGCCGCGCTGGAAGCGGTGCGGCCGATCTGCGAGGACGTGCGCCATCGCGGCACGGCGGCGGTGCTGGAGCACGGGGAGCGGTTCGACGGGGTGCGCCCCGAGCGGCTGCGGGTGCCCGCCGAGGCCCTCGCCCAGGCCCTGCTCGGCCTCGACGAGGCGGTACGCGCCGCCCTGGAGGAGTCGGTGCGGCGGGCCAGGCTCGTGCACCGGGCGCAGCGGCGTACCGACGTCACCACCCAGGTCGTGCCCGGCGGTACCGTGACGGAGCGGTGGGTGCCGGTCCAGCGGGTCGGCCTCTACGTACCCGGCGGCCTGGCGGTCTACCCGTCGTCCGTGGTGATGAACGTGGTGCCCGCCCAGGAGGCCGGCGTGGAGGCCGTCGCGGTCGCCTCCCCGCCGCAGCCCGCCTTCGGCGGCCTGCCGCACCCCACCATCCTGGCCGCCTGCGCCCTGCTGGGCGTGGACGAGGTGTACGCGGCCGGCGGCGCCCAGGCGATCGCCATGTTCGCCTACGGCACCGAGGACTGCCGCCCGGTGAACCTGGTCACCGGCCCCGGCAACATCTACGTCGCCGCCGCCAAGCGCCTGCTCAAGGGCCGGATCGGCATCGACGCCGAGGCGGGACCCACCGAGATCGCGGTGCTGGCCGACGGCACCGCCGACCCCGTGCACGTGGCCGCCGACCTGATCAGCCAGGCCGAGCACGACACCCTGGCCGCCGCCGTCCTCGTCACGACCTCGCCCGCGCTGGCCGACGCCGTCGACAAGGAACTCGACGTCCAGGTCGCGGCCACCCGGCACAAGGAGCGCGTCGCCACGGCGCTGTCCGGCCGCCAGTCCGCGACCGTGCTGGTGGACACCCTCGACCAGGCGCTCGCCGTGGTCGACGCCTATGCCGCCGAACACCTGGAGATCCAGACCGAGGACGCGGCGGACGTGGCCGCCCGCGTGCGCAACGCCGGCGCGATCTTCGTCGGCCCGCACGCCCCCGTCTCGCTCGGCGACTACTGCGCCGGCTCCAACCACGTGCTGCCCACCGGCGGCTGCGCCTGCCACTCCTCGGGCCTGTCCGTGCAGTCCTTCCTGCGCGGCATCCACGTCGTCGACTACTCCCGTGAGGCGCTCGCGGAGGTCGCCCACCACGTGGTGACGCTGGCCGAGGCCGAGGACCTGCCGGCCCACGGCGCCGCCGTGACGGCGAGGTTCGACGGAGAGGTGCCCGGCCGGTGACCCGCATCGACGACCTCCCCCTGCGCGAGGAGCTGCGCGGCCAGTCCCCGTACGGCGCCCCCCAGCTCGACGTGCCGGTGCGGCTGAACACCAACGAGAACCCGTACCCGCTGCCCGAGCCGCTGGTCGCCCGGATCGCCGAGCGCGTCGCCGAGGCCGCCCGCGGGCTCAACCGCTACCCCGACCGGGACGCGGTCGAGCTGCGCACCCGGCTCGCCGCCTATCTGTCGCGTACGACGGGCCACACCGTCGGCACGGACCAGGTGTGGGCCGCCAACGGCTCCAACGAGGTCATCCAGCAGCTCCTGCAGGTGTTCGGCGGCCCGGGGCGTACCGCGATCGGCTTCGAGCCCTCGTACTCGATGCACGCCCTGATCTCGCGCGGCACCGGCACCGCCTGGATCTCCGGCGCGCGCAACGAGGACTTCACCATCGACGTGGCGGGCGCCGCCGCGCAGATCCGCGCGGCGCGCCCCGACGTCGTCTTCGTCTGCTCGCCCAACAACCCCACCGGCACCGCGGTGGCCGCCGAGACCGTGCTGGAGCTGTACGAGACCGCGCTGGCCGTCAAGCCGTGCATGGTGGTCGTGGACGAGGCGTACGGCGAGTTCTCCCACCGCCCGTCGCTGCTGCCGCTGCTGGCCGGCCGGCCCAACCTGGTGGTGACCAGGACGATGTCCAAGGCGTTCGGCGCGGCAGGGCTGCGGCTGGGCTACATGGCCGCCGACCCCGCCGTGGTGGACGCCGTCCAACTGGTCCGGCTGCCGTACCACTTGTCGTCGGTCAACCAGGCGACCGCGCTGGCCGCGCTGGAGTACACCGACACCCTGCTCGGCTACGTCGAGCAGCTCAAGCGGGAGCGCGACCGGCTGGTCGACGAGCTGCGCGGCATCGGCTACGACGTCACCGAGTCCGACGCCAACTTCGTGCAGTTCGGCACCTTCGCCGACAGCCACGCCGCCTGGCGGGCGATCCTCGACCGCGGCGTGCTGATCCGTGACGTCGGCGTCCCCGGCCGCCTGCGGGTCTCGGCCGGCACCCCGGCCGAGAACGACGCCTTCCTGGAGGCGGCGCGCGCCGTCTTCAAGGAGCACGGCACACAGCCGGATACGGCAGCAGCGCCGGGCACATCAGCACAGCCGGGCACACCAGCCGGCACCACCACTTCGGAGGCAACCGCATGACCCGCGTGGGCCGCGTCGAGCGCACCACCAAGGAGACGTCCACGGTGGTGGAGATCGACCTGGACGGCACCGGCCAGGTCTCGGTCTCCACCGGGGTGGGCTTCTACGACCACATGCTCGACCAGCTCGGCCGGCACGGCCTGTTCGACCTCAGCGTGAAGACCGAGGGCGACCTGCACATCGACACCCACCACACCATCGAGGACACCGCCCTGGCCCTCGGCGCCGCCTTCCGGCAGGCGCTCGGCGACAAGGTGGGCATCTACCGGTTCGGCAACTGCACCGTCCCGCTGGACGAGTCCCTCGCCCAGGTGACCGTCGACCTTTCCGGCCGCCCCTACCTGGTGCACACCGAGCCGGAGAACATGGCGCCGATGATCGGCGGCTACGACACGACGATGACCCGGCACGTCCTGGAGTCCTTCGTCGCCCAGGCGCAGATCGCGCTCCACGTCCACGTACCGTACGGGCGCAACGCGCACCACATCGTGGAGTGCCAGTTCAAGGCGCTGGCGCGGGCGCTGCGCTACGCCAGCGAGCGCGATCCGCGCGCCGCCGGAATCCTGCCGTCGACGAAGGGCGCGCTGTAACGATGAACAAGGCCTCGTCCCTCTTCATCCTGTTCGGGCTGTTCCTGGCCGGAGGGGTGTACTCCTTCTGGAAGCAGAAGCAGTCCCGCAGCCTGATCACCCTGCTGGCCATCGGCTCGCTGTCGGCGCTGGCCGTCGGGCTGCTGCGGCTGTGAGGAGGCGGCCGCGATGACGAAGAGCGTGGTGGTGCTCGACTACGGGTTCGGCAACGTCCGGTCCGCCGAGCGCGCGCTGGCCCGGGCCGGCGCCGACGTGGAGATCACCGCCGACTACGACAAGGCGATGAACGCCGACGGGCTGCTGGTGCCCGGCGTCGGCGCGTTCGCCGCCTGCATGGCGGGGCTGCGGGGGGTGCGCGGCGACTGGATCATCGGCCGCCGCCTGTCCGGCGGGCGCCCGGTGCTGGGCATCTGCGTCGGCATGCAGATCCTGTTCGCCCGCGGCATCGAGCACGGCGTGCAGACCGAGGGCCTGGACGAGTGGCCCGGCGTGGTCGAGCCGCTGCGCGCCCCCGTCGTCCCGCACATGGGCTGGAACACGGTCAAGGTCCCGCCGGACTCGGCGCAGTTCGCCGGGCTCGACGAGGACACCCGGTTCTACTTCGTCCACTCCTACGCGGTGCGCGCCTGGGAGCTGGAGACCGCCAACCCGGCCATCCGCCCGCCCAAGGTCGCCTGGACCACCCATGGCGAGCCGTTCGTGGCCGCGGTGGAGAACGGGCCGCTGTGGGCCACCCAGTTCCACCCCGAGAAATCCGGCGACGCCGGCGCCAGGCTGCTGGCCAACTGGCTCGGCACGCTCCAGTGACCGTGCCGGGACCCGGGCCCGCGCCAGGGCCCGGGGTTCCCGGCGGATCCGCACATCCCGCCCGCACATCCCGCCCGCACATCCCGTCCGCACATCCGTCCGTACACCCGTCCGTACCCTGCGAGGACCGCACCCCGATGACCACGCTCGAACTCCTCCCCGCCGTCGACGTCCGGGACGGCCAGGCCGTGCGCCTCGTCCACGGCGAGTCCGGCTCGGAGACCTCGTACGGCGACCCGCTGGCCGCCGCGCTCGCCTGGCAGTCGGCCGGCGCGCGGTGGCTGCATCTGGTGGACCTCGACGCGGCCTTCGGCACCGGTGACAACCGGCGGCTGATCGGCGAGGTGGCCCGCACCATGGACATCAAGGTCGAACTGTCCGGCGGCATCCGCGACGACGCCTCGCTCGCCGCGGCGCTGGCCACCGGCTGCACCCGGGTGAACCTGGGCACCGCCGCCCTGGAGTCGCCGCAGTGGGTCGCCAAGGTGATCGCCGAGCACGGCGAGAAGATCGCGGTCGGCCTGGACGTGCGCGGCACGACGCTGCGCGGCCGCGGCTGGACCAGGGACGGCGGCGACCTGTACGAGACGCTGGCCCGGCTGGACTCCGAGGGCTGCGCGCGGTACGTCGTCACCGACATCGCCAAGGACGGCACCCTCCAGGGCCCCAACCTGGAACTGCTGCGGCAGGTGTGCGCGGCCACCGACAAGCCCGTGGTCGCCTCGGGCGGGGTGTCCAGCCTCGACGACCTGCGGGCCCTGGCCGGTCTCGTGCCGCTGGGCGTGGAAGGGGCGATCGTCGGAAAGGCGCTCTACGCGAAGGCGTTCACTCTTGAGGAAGCGTTGGAGGCAGTGTCCCGATGACCGGCACCCCCGCCGTGCGGCGTACGCAGAGCGACAGTTCCTGGGAGCAGACCCTCGGTTCCGCCCGGGCCGTGGCCGCGGGAAACCTGGTCCTGGTGTCGGGCACGATGCCGCCGGCCGGCGGGGTGGTCCGGGGCGAGGGCAGCCCCTACGAGCAGGCGCTGTTCGCCTTCCGCGACGCGCTGGCCGCGCTGGAGCCGTTCGGCCTGGGCGCGCCGGACGTGATCCGTACCCGCATGTACCTCAGCCACGCCCGCGACGTCGAGGACGTCGGCCGCGCCCACCGGGAGCTGTTCGGCGCGGTGCGGCCGGTGTCCACCATGGTCCTCGTGGCCGGGTTCACCGACCCCCGGGTGCTGGTCGAGGTCGAGATCGAAGCCTTCGGAGGAAACACCTCATGACCCTGGCGGTCCGAGTCATCCCCTGCCTGGACGTCGACGCCGGGCGGGTGGTCAAGGGCGTCAACTTCCGCGACCTGCGGGACGCGGGCGACCCGGTCGAGATGGCCAGGCTCTACGACGCCGAGGGCGCGGACGAGCTGACGTTCCTGGACATCACCGCGTCCTCCGGCGACCGCGAGACCACGTACGACGTGGTGCGGCGCACCGCGGAGCAGGTCTTCATCCCGCTCACCGTGGGCGGCGGGGTGCGCAGCGCCGAGGACGTGGACAAGCTGCTGCGGGCCGGCGCGGACAAGGTGGGCGTCAACACCGCGGCCATCGCCCGGCCCGAGCTGATCCGGGAGATCGCCGAACGCTTCGGCCGCCAGGTGCTGGTCCTGTCCGTGGACGCGCGCCGCACCCCCTCGGGCTCCTTCGAGGTCACCACGCACGGCGGCCGCCGCGGCACCGGCATCGACGCCGTCGAGTGGGCGCACCGCGCCGCCGAACTCGGCGCCGGGGAGATCCTGCTGAACTCCATGGACGCCGACGGCACCAAGGACGGCTACGACACGGAGATGATCGCCGCCGTCCGCGCCCACGTCACCGTCCCGGTGATCGCCTCGGGCGGCGCGGGCAAGGTCGGGGACTTCGCGCCCGCCGTCGCCGCGGGCGCGGACGCCGTGCTGGCCGCCTCCGTGTTCCACTTCGGCGACCTGCGCATCGGCGAGGTCAAGTCCGCCCTGCGGGCGTCGGGGCACCCCGTCCGCTGAACCGGCCGCCGGCCGGTCAGACGCCCAGTGTCGCGCTGTACGCCTTGGCGACCGCGTCCTCGTCGCCCTGCGTCTCGACCGTGGCGGCCCGCTGGCGGCCGAAGGCGAAGACGGCCAGCTCCGAGGGCTCGCCGGTGACGGTGACGACGGGGGAGCCCTTGTGGGCCACCACCGTCTGGCCGTCGGGGCGGCGCAGCACCAGGCCGACCGGGCAGCGGCGGCCCAGCATGCGCGCGACGCGCTCCAGACGGACCCACAGGGCGTCGGCGAACAGCGGGTCGATCGCGCGGGGCGTCCAGTCGGGCGCGGCGCGGCGGACGTCCTCGGAGTGGACGTAGAACTCGATGGTGTTCGCCGCCTCGTCGACCTGCTTGAGGCTGAACGGGGACAGCCGCGGCGGGCCGGTCCTGATGAGCTGGATCAGCTCCTCGTACGGCTTGGTCGCGTACTGCGCGCGGACCCGCTCCAGGCGGTCGGCCAGCTTGGGCACCACGATCCCCGCGGCCGCGTCACCGCGCCGCTCGCGCACCACCACGTGCGCGGCCAGGTCCCTGGTGGTCCAGCCCTGGCACAACGTCGGCGCGTCCGGCCCGGCTCCCTCCAGGATGTCGGCGAGGAGCAGACGTTCACGCTGTGCATGTGTGGACATGACGCCAGGGTAATGACCCCGCGGGTGTACGTCCGCTCCTCGCCACGCGGCGGCACGGGCGAAAGGACGCGGCGGGCGGATCCGGCTCAGCCCAGCGGGCTGTAGAGCTTGACCCCGTTCTTGCCGTTGTTGCGGGTCAGCGAGCAGGTGACCGTCTTGCGACCCTGGATCTCGTACGTGGTCAGCTTCGGGAACAGCGCGTACGGGTAGTACGTGCGGCCGTCCGCCGGCAGGTGCTTGCGCGCGTCGCTGGTGCACAGGGCGAGGGCCTTGTTCTGGATGTCCTCGTCCGTGGCGAAGGTGCCCGACAGCGTCTCGTTGGCGACCACCTGGGCGTCGTGCGCGGAGTGGCACGAGCGGGTCGTCACGTGGTCGACGCTGGGCGTCAGCGTGGGCGCGTCGAAGCACTTGCCCGGGCTCAGTATCACGTACGGCACCACCTTTTCGGTGGGTGTCGGGTCGAGGGTGAAGCTGGGCAGGTCCGACGGCAGGGTGAACGTCGGCGTGGGGATGTCGCTCGGCAGGTCGCTCGGCACATCGGTCGGGATGTCGCTCGGCAGGCCGGACGTGCTCGGCGCCGACACCGAGTGGCTGGTGCCGCCGCTCGGCTTGGCGTCGTCCTTCTTGTCGCCACCGCCGCTCGCGAGCGCCACACCGGCGACGACCGCGCCGACCACCACCACGGCGCCGACCGCGATCGCGACGTTCCGCTTGCGGTTGTTCGGCGGCGGCGGGGGCGGAGGGTAGCCGCCGGGGCCCGGGTAGCCGTAACCGCCGGGAGGAGCCGGCGGCCCGGGAGGTCCCGGCGGGCCGTATCCGCCGGGCTGCTGACCGTACCCCCCGGGAGGCTGGCCGTACCCGCCGGGCTGCTGGCCGTAGGGCCCCGGCTGCTGCGGCGCCCCGTAGCCCTCCTGCCCTCCTTGCTGCGGATAGCCGTAGCCGCCGTCTCCCGGTGGCGGAGGCGGCGGGGGGCCGAAGCCCTGCGGTGGACCAAAGCCGCCGCCCTGCTCAGGGGGCGGCGGACCGTTCGGTGGCGGCGGAGGAAAACCCATGCACGCAGGATGCCCCATAGGAGTGACAACAGCGAGCGACTACCGGTCGGTGGACAACGACCTTGCCCTCTTTGCCATTTATTGAGGCTTTTCTCGTCGCGGAAGATCGGCGGCACAATGGAACCCATGCCGGAGCCCACGTCACCCGCCCCTTCCCTCGACCCCGCCGTCGCCGCCCGTCTGAAGCGGAATCCCGACGGCCTGGTCCCCGCCATCGCCCAGCAGTACGACACCGGCGAGGTGCTGATGCTCGGCTGGATGGACGACGAGGCGCTGCGCCGCACCCTCACCACCGGCCGCTGCACCTACTGGAGCCGCAGCCGCGGCGAGTACTGGGTCAAGGGCGACACCTCCGGCCACGTCCAGCACGTGAAGTCGGTGGCGCTGGACTGCGACGGCGACACCGTGCTGGTGAAGGTGGACCAGGTGGGGGCGGCCTGCCACACCGGCGACCGGACGTGCTTCGACGCCGGGACCCTGCCGCTGGGCTGACCCGTGGGACGAGCGGGCGCGGGCCCGCTGCGGACGGCTAGTCTCTGCGCCATGGACGCGATGGACCTGGAGACGTTCCGCAAGCTGGCGGCCGACCGGCGGGTGATTCCCGTCAGCCGCAGGCTGCTCGCCGACGGCGACACCCCCGTCGGGCTCTACCGCAAGCTGGCGGGGGAGCGGGTGGGCACTTTCCTGCTGGAGTCGGCCGAGAACGGGCGCTCCTGGTCCCGGTACTCCTTCGTCGGGGTCCGCTCGGCCGCGACGCTGACGGTGCGGGACGGGCAGGCGCACTGGCTGGGCGTCCCACCGGTCGGCGTGCCCGTGGACGGCGATCCGCTGCAGGCGCTGCGGGCCACGCTGGCCGCGCTGCACACCCCGCGCGACCTGGCAGGCGGGCTGCCGCCGTTCACCGGGGGCATGGTCGGCTACCTGGGATACGACATCGTGCGCCGCCTGGAGCGCATCGGCGACCACGGCGAGGACGTCCTCGGGCTGCCCGAACTGACCATGCTGCTCACCTCCGACCTGGCCGTCCTCGACCACTGGGACGGCAGCGTCCTGCTGATCGCCAACGCGATCAACCACAACGACACCTCGACCGGCGTGGACGAGGCCTACGCGGACGCCGTGGCCCGGCTGGACGCCATGGAGGCCGACCTGGCCCGGCCGACGCACACCGCGCCCGCCTCGCTCCCGCCCTCCGAACTGCCGGAGTACACCGCCCGCTGGGGCGGCGAGGACTTCAAGGCGGCCGTCGAGGACATCAAGGAGCGGATCAGGGCGGGCGAGGCGTTCCAGGTGGTGCCCTCGCAGCGGTTCGAGACGCCCTGCCGGGCGAGCGCGCTGGACGTCTACCGGGTGCTGCGGGCCACCAACCCCAGCCCGTACATGTACCTGCTGCGTTTCCCCGGGCAGGACGGCGGCCCCGGCTTCGACGTGGTCGGCTCCAGCCCGGAGGCGCTGGTCAAGGTCGAGGACGGGCGGGCCATGGTGCACCCCATCGCCGGCACCCGGCCGCGCGGCGCCACCCCGCGCGAGGACACCGCGCTCGCCGAGGAACTGCTGGCCGACCCCAAGGAGCGGGCCGAGCACCTGATGCTCGTCGACCTCGGCCGCAACGACCTCGGCCGGGTCTGCGAGCCCGGCAGCGTCGAGGTGGTCGACTTCATGTCGATCGAGCGGTACTCGCACGTCATGCACATCGTCTCCACCGTCACCGGGAAGGTCGCCGGCGGGCGCACCGCCTTCGACGTCCTCACCGCCTGCTTCCCGGCCGGCACGCTGTCGGGGGCGCCCAAGCCGCGGGCCATGCAGATCATCGAGGAACTGGAGCCGGCCCGGCGCGGGTTGTACGGGGGCTGCGTCGGCTACCTCGACTTCGCGGGCGACTCCGACACCGCCATCGCCATCCGTACCGCCCTGCTCCGCGACGGCACGGCCTACGTCCAGGCCGGAGCCGGCATCGTCGCCGACTCCGACCCGGACGCGGAGGACACGGAGTGCCGCAACAAGGCGGCAGCGGTGCTCAGGGCGGTGGGAACGGCGAACCGCCTGCGCGCCTGAGCCCCCCTCAGGTCCCCGCGCTCACCCCGCGAACGCGGCCGTGCCGCTGGGGGTGCCCAGGCCGCTCGGGCCGTCGTAGCCGGTCTCGCCCGTGCACAGGTAGGAGCCGCCGCACGACCCGTTCGAGCCGCTCGTCACGTCGTTGAGGGCGTCGGTGCGGGTGTACGGGAAGGAGGCCGGGGACGAACCGGAGGACGGCGTGCCGGCGAGGGCGTAGACGGAGGCGATGATCGGGGCGGAGGCACTGGTCCCGCCGAACACCTCCCAGCCGGTGTCGCTGCCGTACGTGTCGTAGACCGCGACCCCGGTGGAGGGGTCGGCCACGGCCGAGACGTCGGCGACCGTGCGCCGCGAGCAGCCGGGGTCGGCCTGCCAGGACGGCTTCGCGTCGTAGGCGGAGCAGCCGGAACCCGCGCCGTTCCAGACCGTCTCGCTCCAGCCGCGGGCACTGGAGTCCTGCCGCAGCGAGGTGCCGCCGACCGCGGTCACGTAGCGGGAGGCGGCCGGGTACTCCACCCCGTAGCCCGCGTCACCGGAACTGGCGGTGATGGCGACGCCCGGGTGGTCGAAGTAGGCGCTGTCGTACGAGGGGTCGGAGGACGACTCGCTGCCGCCCCAGCTGTTGGAGACGTACTTGGCGCCCAGCGACACCGCGGTGTTGACGGCGGTGCCCAGGCTGCTCATCGAGGACGACCGCGCCTCGACCAGCAGGATGTGGCAGCCCGGGCAGATCGCGCTGACCATGTCGAGGTCGAGGGAGATCTCCTCGGCCCAGCCCGCGTCGGCCCTGGGCAGCGTCGAGGTGCCGTCCTGGCCGACCTTCCGGAAGCAGCCGTTCGCGGTGGTGCAGGCGGGCAGCCCGAAGGTGGAGCGGTACTGGGCCAGGTCGGACTCGGCGTTGGGGTCGTCGTAGGCGTCCACGATCGCGACCGTCGCGCCGTCGCCTCCCGAGTCGGGAAGGGCGTAGGCGTCACGCAGGTCGGCCGGGCCGTAACCGGAAGGGGTGGCGGTCGGATCGACGGCGCCACTCGCGTGGGGGAGGCTGTCCATGCCGCTGGTGACGCGGACCGCTCCGCAGGACATCACCGCCGGGTGACGGCTCTGCACGCAGGAGTGGGAGGTGCCGATGCCGGAGGGCGCGGGCGAGGGGTCGGCGGTCGCGGCGGGGGCGAGGGTGAGGCCGGTGAGGGTCAGGCCCGCGGCCGCGGTCAGGGCGAGTCCGGTGCGGAGGGCCGCAGGGACGAGGGTGGTGCGCAACTACTTCCTCCTGAGGTGGTGGACTTGGGGTACTCGCGCTCTACTTGCCCCGAGTCGGGACCCCCGAGAACGGGCGTTGCGCCGGACAGGCGATAGTGGAGGGGTGAAATCCAACCCGCCCGGCACCGCCGAGGCCCGGCCCGCGCCCGCCGAGGAGCCCGTCACGCCGTCGGCGAACGCCACCCGGACGGCGCATCGCGCCCTCGCCGCCGCATTGGCCGCGGGAGCGCTCGGCGCGGCCCTCGTCCTGGTCGCCGCGGGGAAGACCTGGACGCGGGGGACCGCGCCCTTCGGCGGGGGCGGCACGCCCGTGCACGCCACCGGGACCCAGACCACCGCCCTCGCCGGCGGGTTGGCGCTGGTCGGCCTCGCCTCGCTGGTCGCCGTCTTCGCGGTGCGCCGCCTCGCGCGGTACGCGGTCGCGGCGCTGCTGGCACTGAGCGGGCTCGGCGTCGCGGTGACCGTGCCGGCCCGCCGCGGCGACCACCACGCCCTCGACGACGCGGCCGCGACCGCCACCGGGCTCAGCCGCACCGCCGCCACCCATGTGACGCTCACCGCCTGGCCGTGGGTCGCCACCGCCGGCGGGGTGCTGCTGTTCCTGGCGGGCCTGCTCGCGCTGCGCTACGGCTCGCGCTGGCCGGCCATGTCCAGCCGCTACGACCGCCCCACGGGGCGCGGGGCGGCGGTGCCGGGCGCGCGCCGGCGGCCCGCCGCTGCGAGGAGGGCCCCCGCGCCGGTCGATCCGGACCGGCCCGAGTCGCTCTGGCAGGCGCTGGACCGCGGTGAGGACCCGACGAGCACGGGCGACTGAGCCGGCCCGGCCCGCGCCGCGCGCCCCGACCCCCGTTCACTGCCGGTCCGGCGCACGCGCAACAATAGGGGTGAAGTGGGCGGCGAAGGACGTCCCCGACCGAGCCTCATGAGGGAGCTTTCATGGCGGAGCACCACCACGGACACACCCCCGCCGCCTGGACCGGCGTCATCATCGCCTTCATCGGGTTCATCGTCGCGTGCGGCTTCACGATCGCCGCGATCCCGGCCGGGTTCTGGGCCGGGATCGGCATCATCTTCGTCGGCGCCGCGGCGGGCGGCGTGATGCACCTCATGGGCATGGGCCAGAAGTACGAGCCCGTCTCGATGTCCAAGGACGTCGAGCCGGCCGAGCAGGCGGACCGGGTGCACGCCGGCGCCTGACCCCTCCGGCCGCGGGGCTCGTGCCCCCGGCCGCCCGCTGCCGAGGCGCGGCGCCGCCGGTTCGCCGGCGCGCTGCGCCTTCGCCGTTCCCGGGCCACAATCGACGCGTGGCCTCCCGCGGTGCGCGCGTGCCGGCGGGCCGGCCGGCGCGGGCGCCGGAACCGGCCGGCCCGGTGCGGCGGGTGGCGGTGCCGCTGGGCGTCCTGGCCGCGGTGGCCGGGGCGTTCGCGTATGTCGGCGCCGTCGACCCGAACCGGCCCGGGCACTATCCGCTGTGCCCGCTGCTGTACCTGACGGGCCTGTACTGCCCCGGCTGCGGCGGCCTGCGCGGCGCGTACGCCCTCGCGCACGGCCGGTTCGGGACGGCCCTGAGGTGCAACGCCCTCGCGATGGCCGGATATGTGATGTTCGTCGCGCTGTGGGCGCTGTGGTTCACACGGGCGGCGCGTGGCCGGGACACCACGCCACCGGCGCCGCGGCGGTCGCTGCGCTGGGCGCTGTGGGGCCTGATCGCGGTCTTCACGGTTGTCCGGAACCTGCCCATCGGCTCGGTGCTCGCGCCCTGAGCCGGCGCTCGGCCCAGCCGCCGCCACGCAGGCGTTTGTCCAGGCAGTGGGACCGCGGATCACCGGATGCGGGGAGTCCGCCCGGTCCCGGATACCATCGGGAGAGCCGGTGACGGACATCGCTGGCTTGATCATTTCGCTGCTCGATCCGGCCGGGAGAGGGGTTCTCGCGTGAGTGTGCTCGACGAGATCATCGACGGAGTCCGAGCCGACCTCGCCGAGCGGCAGGACCGGGTCACGCTGGACGAGCTGAAGGAGCGGGCCACCCGGGCGCGCGACGCCAAGGACGGCGTGGCCGCCCTGCGCGGCGACGGCGTCAAGGTCATCTGCGAGGTCAAGCGCTCCAGCCCCTCCAAGGGCGCGCTCGCCGCGATCGCCGATCCGGCCGGGCTCGCCGCGGACTACGAGGCGGGCGGCGCCGCCGCGATCAGCGTCCTGACCGAGCGGCGCAGGTTCGGCGGTTCGCTCGCCGACCTGGAGGCGGTCCGCGCGAAGGTCGACGTGCCCGTGCTGCGCAAGGACTTCATCGTCACCGCCTACCAGCTGTGGGAGGCCCGGGCGCACGGGGCCGACATAGCGCTGCTCATCGTCGCCGCGCTCGACCAGGACGCGCTCGTCTCCCTCGTCGAGCGGGCCGAGTCCATCGGGCTGACCCCGCTGGTCGAGGTGCACGACGAGGAGGAGGTCGAGCGGGCGGTCGACGCCGGCGCCCGGGTGATCGGCGTCAACGCGCGCAACCTCAAGACGCTGGAGGTCGACCGGGGCACCTTCGGCCGGATCGCGCCGCGGATCCCCGACCGCATCGTCAAGGTCGCCGAGTCGGGCGTGCGCGGACCGCACGACCTGATCGCCTACGCGAACGACGGCGCCGACGCGGTCCTGGTCGGCGAGTCGCTGGTCACCGGCAAGGACCCGCGCACGGCCGTCGCGGACCTGGTCGCCGCCGGCGCGCACCCCGCGCTGCGGTTCGGCCGCGACTGAGGGCCGGCCCGCCCGGCCCCGTACCCCGCGAGGTCCCCGTACCGGTCCCCGTACGGTCATGGGCGGCCGGGCACTGCCGGTAGACTCCGGGCCATGTCCATCGCCACCCGCCTCGCCCCCGGCTGCCGGCCGCGCGGGTGCAGGGCGCCCGCGCGCAAGGTGCTGGGCCGCCGGGTGCGGTACGTCATCGGGTGTGAGCCCGGGCAGGTGAACGGCAGGCGATGGCGCCGCGGCTGAGCCGTGTTCCGGCGGCCGAGACCGGCCGCCGTCGTCATCAGCCGTGTTCACACCTGCCAGGGGTATCCCATGCCAGAAAAACCTGACTTCTTCCTGCCCGATCCCGAGGGACTGGTCCCGGACCCGCGCGGTTACTTCGGGGCCTTCGGCGGCAAGTTCATCCCGGAGGCGCTGGTCGCCGCCGTGGACGAGGTGGCCGCCGAGTACGAGAAGGCCAAGGCCGACCCGGCGTTCGCCGCCGAACTCGGCGAACTCATGGTCCACTACACGGGCCGGCCGAGCGCGCTCACCGAGGTGCCGCGGTTCGCCGAGCACGCGGGCGGCGCCCGGGTGTTCCTCAAGCGCGAGGACCTCAACCACACCGGCTCGCACAAGATCAACAACGTGCTGGGCCAGGCCCTGCTGACCAAGCGGATGGGCAAGACCCGGGTCATCGCCGAGACCGGCGCCGGCCAGCACGGGGTGGCGACCGCCACGGCCTGCGCGCTGTTCGGCCTGGAGTGCGTGATCTACATGGGCGAGGTCGACACCCGTCGCCAGGCGCTCAACGTGGCCAGGATGCGGATGCTCGGCGCCGAGGTGGTCGCCGTGAAGTCCGGCAGCCGCACCCTGAAGGACGCCATCAACGAGGCGTTCCGCGACTGGGTCGCCAACGTCGACCGCACCCACTACCTGTTCGGCACCGTCGCGGGACCGCACCCGTTCCCCGCCCTCGTGCGCGACTTCCACCGGGTGATCGGCGTCGAGGCGCGCCGGCAGGTGCTGGAGCGCGCCGGACGGCTGCCGGACGCCGCCGTTGCCTGCGTCGGCGGCGGATCCAACGCGATGGGCCTGTTCCACGCCTTCCTGCCGGACGCCGGCGTCCGCCTGATCGGCTGCGAGCCGGCCGGGCACGGCCTGTCCACCGGCGAGCACGCGGCGACCCTCACCACCGGCGAGCCCGGCATCCTGCACGGCTCGCGCTCCTACGTCCTGCAGGACGACGAGGGCCAGATCACCGAGCCCTACTCGATCTCGGCCGGCCTGGACTACCCGGGCGTCGGCCCCGAGCACGCCTACCTCAAGGACTCCGGGCGGGCCGAGTACCGCGCGGTCACCGACGACGCGGCGATGCAGGCACTGCGCCTGCTGTCGCAGACCGAGGGCATCATCCCGGCCATCGAGAGCGCGCACGCCCTGGCCGGCGCGCTGGAGATCGGCCGCGAGCTGGGCCCGGACGCCGTTCTCCTGGTCAACCTCTCCGGACGCGGCGACAAGGACATGGACACCGCGGCCCGGTACTTCGGGCTGTACGACGCGACGGAGACGGTGACCGAGGGCCACGAGCCGGCGGCGGAAGCGGGGGCGGAGCGATGAGCGGCAACATCACCCTTCTGGACGAGGCGCTGGCGGCGGCCAAGGCCGAGGGCCGGGCCGCCCTGGTGGCCTACCTGCCGGCCGGGTTCCCGACCGTGGACGGCGGCATCGAGGCGGTCAAGGCGGCCTTCGAGGGCGGCGCCGACATCGTCGAGGTGGGGCTGCCGCACAGCGACCCCGTCCTGGACGGGCCGGTCATCCAGACCGCGGACGACATCGCGCTGAAGAACGGCGTCCGCATCGCCGACGTGCTGCGCACGGTCCGCGAGGCGCACGCCGCCACGGGCCGGCCGGTGCTGGTCATGACGTACTGGAACCCGGTGGACCGCTACGGCGCCGAGCGCTTCGCGGCGGAGCTGGCGGAGGCCGGCGGCGCGGGCTGCATCCTGCCCGACCTGCCGGTCGAGGAGTCCGAGGGCTGGCGGAAGGCGGCGGGGGAGCACGGTCTGGCCACCGTGTTCGTCGTCGCGCCCTCCAGCCGGGACGAGCGGCTGGCCGTCATCACCGCGGCCGGCTCGGGCTTCGTCTACGCGGCCTCCCTGATGGGCGTCACCGGCACCCGTGAAAGCGTCGGGCACCAGGCCGCCGACCTGGTGCGCCGCACCCGCGCGACCACCGACCTGCCGGTGTGCGTGGGCCTGGGCGTGTCCAACGCCGAGCAGGCCGCCGAGGTCGCGTCGTTCGCCGACGGCGTCATCGTCGGCTCCGCCTTCGTCAAGCGCCTCCTGGAGCACGAGGGCGACCTCGCGGGCGGTCTGGCGGCGGTACGGGAACTGGCCGGCGAGCTCGCGCGGGGCGTACGCAAAACCGGCTGAGCGGCGCCCGCGGGACCCCGTGTCACCGCCGCGGGTGGATCGGGTCACCCGCGTGGGCGAAAAACGGTGCGGGGCGGCGTCGGGCGCCGCCCCGCACCGTTGATCACGGGTGTGAGCCACAAGAACCGTGACCAGAAGCGCAGCGCCCGTGAGGCCCTGCGGCAGCAGCGTGAGCAGGAGAAGGCGCGGGAGAAGCGGAAGCGGACCCTGGTGGTCGCGGGCGCGGTGGTGGTCGTGCTGGCGGTCGCCGCCGGGATCGGGGTGGCCGTCGCCAACCACGGCAGCGGCGGCAGCGGCTCGGCCGCCGGGCCCACGCCGTCGCCCACGGGCGCCACCGGGAAGAACAACCTCGTCATCCCGGTCGGCGCTGCGGACGCCCCCTCGGTGCTGACGATCTACGAGGACTTCCGCTGCCCGGCCTGCGACGCCTTCGAGAAGCAGTTCACGCCGACGATCCACGCCCTGGAGGGCGCCGGGAAGATCCGCACCGAGTACCACCTGGTGACCCTCATCGACGGCAACCTCGGCGGCTCCGGCTCGCTGACCGCGGGAAACGCGGCGGCCTGCGCCCAGGACCAGGGCAGGTTCCGTCCGTACCACGACGTGCTCTACGCCAACCAGCCCGACGAGCAGGACGACAAGTTCGCCGACACCGCCACCCTGCTGCGGCTGGCCGGGAAGGTGCCGGGCCTGACCACCAGCGCCTTCACCGCCTGCGTCAACGACGGCACGTACAAGAACTGGATGCGCAAGTCCAACAGCGACTTCAACGCTTCGGGCTTCAACTCCACCCCCACCATCCTGCTCAACGGCAAGAACATCTTCACCAGCGGCGGCACGCCCCTCACCCCGGCCTCGCTCACCGCGATGGTCGACGCGGCGAACAAGGGCAAGCCGCTGGGAAAGGTGACCGCGACCCCCACGCCGTGAGCGGCCCGCGCCCGGTCGCGGCGGGGAGCACCGCCGGGGCCGCCGGGGCCGCCGGGCCGTCGTGGCAAAGGCCACCGCGGGCCGCCCGGATCCGGCCCGGGCACCGCCGGCCGGGGCGGGACGTTATGCAGACGTAGCCGTGCGGATTGCCGCGCGGCCCGCCCGGCACGGTAGCGTCGGTCATTGCCATGGATCTCGCATACATCCCCAGCCCCTCGCACGGGGTCGTCCACCTCGGACCGATCCCGCTGCGCGGCTACGCGTTCTGCATCATCATCGGCGTCTTCATCGCCGTCTGGTACGGCAACAAGCGCTGGGTCGCCCGCGGCGGCACAGCGGGCACCGTCGCGGACATCGCCGTGTGGGCGGTTCCGTTCGGCCTGGTCGGTGGCCGGCTCTACCACGTCATCACCGACTACGAGCTGTACTTCACCGACGGCAAGGACTGGGTCGGCGCCTTCAAGATCTGGCAGGGCGGGCTGGGGATCTGGGGCGCCATCGCGCTGGGCGCGGTCGGCGCGTGGATCGGCTGCCGCCGCCGCGGCATCGCGCTGCCCGCGTACGCCGACGCCATCGCGCCGGGCATCGCCTTCGCCCAGGCCGTCGGCCGCTGGGGCAACTGGTTCAACCAGGAGCTGTACGGGCGGCCGACCACCCTGCCGTGGGGGCTGAAGATCGACGCCGCCCACCGGCCGGACGCCACGCCGGACGCGGCCACGTACCACCCGACGTTCCTGTACGAGTCGCTGTGGTGCGTCGGGGTGGCGCTGCTGGTGATCTGGGCCGACCGCCGGTTCAGGCTGGGGCACGGCCGGGCCTTCGCGCTCTACGTGGCCGCGTACACCGTCGGCCGGTTCTGGATCGAGCACATGCGGGTGGACTACGCCCACCGGATCCTCGGCATGCGGCTCAACGACTGGACGGCGATCCTCGTCTTCGCCGCGGCCGTGCTGTACCTGGTGCTGTCCGCCCGGCTGCGCCCCGGCCGCGAGGAGAACGTCGAGCCGGTCCCGGCCGGAGCGCCGGCGGCAGCGGCCGACGGCGGGACGGGCACGGACGCCGAGACCGTCGAGACCGGTGGGAAGAACGGCGGGACCGGCGCGGACGGCGGGAGCGGCGAGGCGGCCGCGTCCGGCGAGCCGTCCCCGGCCGGGACGGCCCCGGCAGTCGCGTCCGGCGGGCGGTCCGGCACCGGATCCGGGGACGCGGCGGCCGCCGAGATGTCCGAAAAGGACCAGGAAGCGGCTTCCAAAGCGTCCTCCGAAAGCTAGCCTAACCTTTGTTTTCGCAGGTCAGGGCAGCCTTTCCTAGCTGGCGGCGGCAAGGAATCCCGCGTACCGTCAAAGCGTTCCAACAACGCGCGGGTGGTGTGTCGCCGCCTGGGGAGGGGTGATTCGTATGGCCACGGCCGTTGAGCAGGCGGTGCCGTCGCCGTACAGCGACCCCCAGCACACCCACCGGGACGTCACCGGCGGCTGGCTGCGACCCGCGGTCTTCGGGGCCATGGACGGCCTGGTGTCGAACCTCGCGCTCATGACCGGGGTGGCCGGCGGCGACGTGAGCTCCCGCACCGTCGTGGTCACCGGCCTCGCGGGCCTCGCGGCCGGCGCGTTCTCCATGGCGGCCGGCGAGTACACCTCCGTGGCCTCCCAGCGCGAGCTGGTCGAGGCGGAGCTGGACATCGAGCGGCTGGAGCTGCGCCGCAACCCCGAGGCCGAGGTGCGCGAGCTGGCCGAGCTGTACGTGGCGCGCGGTGTGCAGCCGGAGCTGGCCCACGAGGTGGCCCGGCAGCTTTCCGCCGATCCCGAGCAGGCGCTGGAGATCCACGCCCGCGAGGAACTCGGCGTGGATCCCACCGACCTGCCCTCGCCGCTGGTCGCCGCCGGCTCCTCCTTCGTGTCGTTCGCCCTGGGCGCGCTGCTGCCGGTGCTGCCGTACCTGCTGGGCGCCGACGCGCTGTGGCCCGCGGTGACACTGGCGCTGATCGGGCTGTTCGGCTGCGGCGCCGCAGTGGCGCGCGTCACCGCCCGGTCCTGGTGGTACAGCGGGCTGCGGCAGCTCCTTTTGGGCGGGGCCGCCGGTGGCGTTACCTTCGTACTGGGCGCGTTCATCGGCACCGCCGTCGGCTGAGCCGGCGGGCCGGCCGAGAGCGACGCCCACCGGGTCACAAGCCCTCGTTTCCTTCTCGTTTCAGCTCCCGTCGCACGGGGCATCACTTCACGGCGCGTCGGCAATGCAGCCGAAAAGCGCACAGCGCCGGATCATCTACCCACCCCCGTAGAGCGACGCTGGCCTGATCTGTTCGTTCCACCCCTCGTAAAGTCCACATGCTGGAATCGAGTATCCGCTTCTCGAACACTCGGCCATCATGTAACCTGCACGAAATCGCAGAGGGCCAACGTCGTCCCTGTTGCGCATGCCCATGACGGGCAATGCATACCAGCCAAATGACGACGACGGGAGAGCCATGCGTTCGCGTTCCGCGTTCATGGACGGGCGCCCCGCCCCGCAGGGGATGTACGACCCCCGCAACGAGCACGACGCGTGCGGCGTCGGTTTTGTGGCCACCCTCAGCGGCGAGGCGAGCCATGAGCTCGTGGAGCGGGCGCTCACCGTGCTGCGCAACCTGGAGCACCGCGGTGCCACCGGCGCCGACCCCGACACGGGCGACGGCGCGGGCATCCTGCTCCAGATCCCGGACGCCTTCCTGCGCCAGGCGGTGGCCTTCGACCTGCCGCCCGCCGGGCACTACGCGGCCGGCATCGCCTTCCTGCCGGTCGAGCAGGAGGACCGTGCCAAGGCCGTCGACGCCATCGAGCGGATCGCCGCCGAGGAGGGCCTGACCGTCCTCGGCTGGCGCGAGGTCCCGGTCGGCCCCGACGTGCTGGGCACCACCTCGCGCTCCACCATGCCGTACTTCTCCCAGCTCTTCGTGGCCGACGGCGACGCGGACGCCTCCCGGGCCGAGGGCTCCGCGGCACGGTCCGGCATCGCCCTGGACCGGCCCGCCTTCATCCTGCGCAAGCGCGCCGAGCGCGAGGCCGACGTGTACTTCCCGTCGCTGTCCGCGCGCACGATCGTCTACAAGGGCATGCTGACCACCGGCCAGCTCGAACCGTTCTTCCCGGACCTGTCCGACCCGGCCTTCGCCACCGCCATCGCGCTGGTGCACTCGCGCTTCTCCACCAACACCTTCCCGAGCTGGCCGCTCGCCCACCCGTACCGCTTCGTCGCGCACAACGGCGAGATCAACACCGTCAAGGGCAACCGCAACTGGATGCGGGCCCGCGAGTCCCAGCTCGCCAGCGAACTGTTCACCGGGGACCTGGAGCGGATCTTCCCCGTCTGCACCCCCGGCGCGTCCGACACCGCCTCCTTCGACGAG
Organism: Streptomyces sp. HPF1205; assembly: GCF_020400825.1. Classification (GTDB taxonomy): domain Bacteria; phylum Actinomycetota; class Actinomycetes; order Streptomycetales; family Streptomycetaceae; genus Actinacidiphila. The sequence goes on along the minus strand of NZ_JAINVH010000017.1, from coordinate 23,357 downwards.
GTGCTGGAACTGCTGCACCTCGGCGGCCGCTCGCTGCCGCACAGCGTGCTGATGATGATCCCCGAGGCGTGGGAGAACCACGAGCAGATGGACCCCGCGCGGCGGGCGTTCTACCGCTACCACTCCACGCTGATGGAGCCCTGGGACGGCCCGGCCTGCGTCACCTTCACCGACGGCTCGGTGGTCGGCGCGGTCCTGGACCGCAACGGCCTGCGCCCGGGCCGCTACTGGGTCACCGACGACGGCCTGGTCGTGCTCGCCTCCGAGTCCGGCGTGCTGGACATCGCCCCCCAGAAGGTCGTCCGCAAGGGCCGCCTGCAGCCCGGCCGGATGTTCCTGGTCGACACCGTCTCCCACCGCATCGTCGAGGACGACGAGATCAAGGCCGAGATGGCCGCCCAGCACCCGTACGCGGACTGGCTGGACGCCGGCCTGATCAACCTGGCCGACCTGCCCGAGCGCGAGCACATCGTGCACACCCACGCCTCCGTCACCCGCCGCCAGCAGACCTTCGGCTACACCGAGGAGGAGCTGCGGGTCATCCTCGCCCCCATGGCCAGGGCCGGCGCGGAGCCGATCGGCTCGATGGGCACCGACTCGCCGATCGCCGCGCTGTCCGACCGCCCCCGGCTGCTGTTCGACTACTTCACCCAGCTCTTCGCCCAGGTCACCAACCCGCCGCTGGACGCCATCCGCGAGGAACTGGTCACCTCGCTGATCTCCACCATCGGCCCGTCCGGCAACCTGCTGGAGCCCAGCCCCGCGTCCTGCCGCAACATCACCCTGCCCTTCCCGGTGATCGACAACGACGAGCTGGCCAAGCTCATCCACATCAACGCCGACGGCGACCTGCCGGGCCTGAAGGCCACCACCCTGTCCGGCCTGTACCGGGTGACCGGCGGCGGCGCCGCGCTGGCCGCACGCCTGGCCGAGATCTGCGCCGAGGCCGACGCCGCCATAGAGGCCGGCGCCCGACTGATCGTGCTGTCCGACCGGCACTCCGACGCCGAGCACGCGCCGATCCCGTCGCTGCTGCTGACCTCCGCCGTCCACCACCACCTCATCCGCACCAAGCAGCGCACCCAGGTGGGCCTGCTGGTCGAGGCCGGCGACGTGCGCGAGGTGCACCACGTGGCGCTGCTCATCGGCTACGGCGCCGCGGCCGTCAATCCCTACCTCGCCATGGAGTCCGTCGAGGACCTGGTGCGGGCCGGCACCTTCCTGCAGGGCGTCGACGCCGAGACCGCCATCCGCAACCTGATCAAGGCGCTCGGCAAGGGCGTGCTCAAGGTCATGTCGAAGATGGGCATCTCCACCGTGGCCTCCTACCGCGGCGCCCAGGTCTTCGAGGCCATCGGCCTGGACAGCGACTTCGTCGACACCTACTTCCACCTCACCGACTCCAAGATCGGCGGGGCGGGCATCGACGTCATCGCCCGCGAGGTCGCCCAGCGGCACGCCAAGGCGTACCCGCTGTCCGGCATCCCCGCCGCGCACCGCCGGCTGGAGATCGGCGGCGAGTACCAGTGGCGCCGCGAGGGCGAGCCGCACCTGTTCGACCCCGAGACCGTCTTCCGGCTGCAGCACGCCACCCGCACCCGGCGCTACGACATCTTCAAGCAGTACACGGGCCGGGTGAACGAGCAGTCCGAGCGGCTGATGACGCTGCGCGGCCTGTTCGGCCTGAAGTCCGACCGCCCGGCGGTCCCGCTGGAGGAGGTCGAGCCGGTCGGCGAGATCGTCAAGCGGTTCTCCACCGGCGCCATGTCGTACGGCTCCATCTCCCGCGAGGCGCACGAGACGCTGGCCATCGCGATGAACCAGCTCGGCGCCAAGTCCAACACCGGCGAGGGCGGCGAGGACCCCGAGCGGCTCTACGACCCGGCCCGGCGCAGCGCCATCAAGCAGGTCGCCTCCGGCCGCTTCGGCGTCACCTCGGAGTACCTGGTCAACGCCGACGACATCCAGATCAAGATGGCGCAGGGCGCCAAGCCCGGCGAGGGCGGCCAGCTCCCCGGCCACAAGGTCTACCCGTGGGTGGCCGGCACCCGGCACTCCACCCCCGGCGTCGGCCTGATCTCCCCGCCGCCGCACCACGACATCTACTCCATCGAGGACCTCGCCCAGCTCATCCACGACCTGAAGAACGCCAACCCCCGGGCCCGCATCCACGTCAAGCTCGTCTCCGAGGTCGGCGTCGGCACGGTCGCCGCGGGCGTGTCCAAGGCGCACGCGGACGTGGTGCTGATCTCCGGCCACGACGGCGGCACCGGCGCCTCCCCGCTGACCTCGCTCAAGCACGCCGGCGGCCCCTGGGAGCTGGGCCTGGCCGAGACCCAGCAGACCCTGCTGCTCAACGGGCTGCGCGACCGGATCGTCGTGCAGACCGACGGGCAGCTCAAGACCGGCCGTGACGTCGTCATCGCCGCGCTGCTCGGCGCCGAGGAGTTCGGCTTCGCGACCGCGCCGCTGGTCGTGTCCGGCTGCGTCATGATGCGGGTGTGCCACCTGGACACCTGCCCGGTCGGCGTGGCCACCCAGAACCCCGTCCTGCGGGACCGCTTCACCGGCAAGCCCGAGTTCGTCGTCAACTTCTTCGAGTTCATCGCCGAGGAGGTCCGCGAACTGCTCGCCGAGCTCGGCTTCCGCTCCATCGACGAGGCCGTCGGCCACGCCGAGGTCATCGACGCCGGACGCGCCATCGACCACTGGAAGGCCCAGGGGCTGGACCTCGCGCCGCTGCTGTACGTGCCCGAACTGCCCGAGGGCGCCGCCCGGCACCGCACCACCGGCCAGGACCACGCCCTGGACAAGGCCCTGGACAACGAGCTGATCCGGCTCGCCGCCGAGGCCCTGGAATCCGGCGCCCCGGTCCGCGCCCAGGTGCCGATCCGCAACGTCAACCGCACGGTCGGCACCATGCTCGGCCACGAGGTGACCAAGAAGTACGGCGGCGCCGGCCTGCCCGACGACACCATCGACATCACCTTCACCGGTTCCGCCGGCCAGTCCTTCGGCGCCTTCCTGCCCAGGGGCGTCACGCTGCGGCTGGAGGGCGACGCCAACGACTACGTCGGCAAGGGCCTGTCCGGCGGCCGGGTCGTCGTCCGGCCGGACCGGGCCGCCGACCACCTCGCCGAGCAGTCCACCATCGCCGGCAACACGATCGCCTACGGGGCCACCGGCGGCGAGCTGTTCCTGCGCGGCCGCACCGGTGAGCGGTTCTGCGTCCGCAACTCGGGGGCCACCGTCGTCGCCGAGGGCGTCGGCGACCACGGCTGCGAGTACATGACCGGCGGCCGGGCGGTCGTCCTGGGCGCCACCGGCCGCAACTTCGCGGCCGGCATGTCCGGCGGCATCGCCTACGTCCTCGACCTCGACCCCGCGAACGTCAACACCGGCATGGTCGGCGTCGAGGCGCTGGACGCCGACGACATCACGTGGCTGCACGACGTGGTGCGCCGCCACTTCGAGGAGACCGGCTCCACCGTCGCCGAGCGGCTGCTCGCCGACTGGGGCGCCGCCCTCACCCGCTTCGGCAAGATCATGCCGAGGGACTACAAGGCAGTGCTCGCCGCCAAGTACGCCGCCGAGCAGGCCGGGCTCTCGGAGTCCGAGACCACCGCGAAGATGATGGAGGCGGCAAATGGCTGACCCCAAGGGCTTCCTCACCACCCCCCGCGTCGCGGCGCCGACGCGCCCGGTCGAGGAGCGCAGGCAGGACTGGAACGAGGTCTACGTCCCCGGCGGCCTCCTGCCGATCATCAGCAAGCAGGCCGGCCGCTGCATGGACTGCGGCATCCCGTTCTGCCACAACGGCTGCCCGCTGGGCAACCTCATCCCCGAGTGGAACGACTACGCCTACCGCGAGGACTGGAAGGCCGCCTCCGAGCGGCTGCACGCCACCAACAACTTCCCGGAGTTCACCGGGCGGCTGTGCCCGGCGCCGTGCGAGTCCGCGTGCGTGCTCGGCATCAACCAGCCCCCCGTGACCATCAAGAACGTCGAGGTCACGATCATCGACAAGGCGTGGGACAGCGGTGACGTCACCCCGCAGCCGCCCGAGCGGCTGTCCGGCAAGACCGTCGCCGTGATCGGCTCGGGCCCGGCGGGCCTGGCCGCCGCCCAGCAGCTCACCCGCGCCGGGCACACCGTAGCCGTCTACGAGCGCGCCGACCGCATCGGCGGGCTGCTGCGCTACGGCATCCCCGAGTTCAAGATGGAGAAGCGGCACATCAACCGCCGCATCGAGCAGATGCGCGCGGAGGGCACCAAGTTCCGCACCGGCGTGCAGATCGGCACCGACCTCGACGCGGCCGCGCTCCTCAAGCGCTACGACGCGGTGGTCGTGGCGGCCGGCGCCACCCAGTGGCGGGACCTGCCGGTCGAGGGCCGCGACCTCAAGGGCGTCTACCAGGCCATGGAGTACCTCCCGCTGGCCAACAAGGTGCAGGAGGGCGACTTCGTCGCGCCGCCCGTCACCGCGGAGGGCAAGCACGTGGTCGTCATCGGCGGCGGCGACACCGGCGCGGACTGCGTGGGCACCGCCCACCGCCAGGGCGCGCTGTCGGTCACCCAGCTGGAGATCATGCCGCGCCCGTCCGACGAGCGCCCTGACCACCAGCCCTGGCCCACCATGCCTGCGGTGTACAAGGTCACCTCCGCCCACGAGGAAGGCGGCGAGCGGGTCTACGCCGTCAACACCGTCCGCTTCACCGGCGACGAGGACGGCAACGTCCGCGAACTGCACCTGGTCGAGGTCGTCCTCGAAGGCGGCCGCTTCGTCCCCAAGGAGGGCACCGAGCGCGTCATCCCCGCCGACCTGGTCACCCTCGCCATGGGCTTCACCGGCACCGACCAGTCCAACGGCCTGGTCGAGCAGCTCGGCCTCGCCCTCGACGCGCGCGGCAACATCGCCCGCGACGCGGCCTTCGCCACGAACGTCCCCGGCGTCTTCGTCGCCGGCGACGCCGGCCGCGGCCAGTCGCTGATCGTCTGGGCCATCGCCGAGGGCCGCTCGGCCGCCCGCGCGGTCGACGAGTACCTCACGGGAGTGCCCTCGGCCCTCCCGGCCCCCATCCGCCCGACCGACCGCCCCCTGGCCGTCTGACCGGGCCCCCGCTGTCCCGCACAACGGAGTGCGGTACGTGGTAACACCGCGGCGCCCGCCTTATCCCCGACCACGGAAGGCGGGCGCCGCGCCATGTCCGGCCGCCGTGTCCGCCCGCCCGCTCCCTTCGCCGGGCGGCTACGTGTCGCACTCCAGCGTCGTGAAGCACACACCGCACCGGGCCCGCACCCGGCCGCGCACCGGCAGCCGCAGGCGCTGGAAGCAGACCGGGCAGGGGAAGGAGACCCGCAACCCCCGCTCCGGCGACCCGTCGAAGGCATAGTGCGGGCCGGAGGCCGTCGCGCGGCGGTCGCGGGCATAGCGGCGGCGGGCGGCCCAGCCCGCGTCGGCCAGCGGCGGAACCCGCAGGTCGAGACGGGCCCGCTCCAGCCCGGCGCGGTAGGCGTCGCGCGCCTGGGCACTGCGGAACCACGGCTCGATGTCGTCGCCGAACGCCAGCGCCCGCTTGGCCAGCACGTACCCGAACTCCTCCGGGGTGAGGTAGCCGAGCTTGTAGGCCGACATCGTCAGCCGCTCCCCGCGGATCGCGGCCTCCTCCCGGTAGGCGTCCAGCAGCAGCCAGCCCGAGCCGAGGTACGCGGCGGCCGTGTCGGTGAGGATCTCGTTGGCGCGGGTACCGGGGAACTCCAGGCCGAGGCGGTGCAGATAGACGTGCATCACCTCGTGGGCGAGGGCCGCGCCGACGTCCCTGCGGTCGGTACGGAACCTGGAGTGCAACTCGACGAAGTACTCCGGCCCCGCCGCCAGTTCGACGTTCCCCGCGTGCACCATGTCCCGGAAGCCGATCACCATCCGCGCGTCCGGCAGCCGCAGGTGCTGCACCATCACCCGCGCCACCCGCTGGGCGCCCAGGTACAGGTCCTCGCCGGCCGGGAAGTCCACCAGCTCCGGACGGACACTCGCGGCGAACCGCGCCACCCCGTCCGCGGACAACCGCCGGTACAGCGCCGTGAGCGCCGCCCGCACGGTGTCGATGTGCGGGAAACCGTGCACGATCGGCCCGCCCCCGGCCGCCTGCGCACCGGACCCGGCCGGCTCGGCCATGGACACCTCCCCACACCTCCCCGGCCTTCGAGCGTACGCGCCCGCGGGCAGCCCGGTGATCCCGGAAGCCGCAATTGCGTGGGCCAAGCCCGGTGACGTGCGGCAACATGAACGCCATGCCTGCTCTCACCCGCGCAGAGGCCGAGACCCGCGCCCGCGACCTGACCGTTCAGCACTGCACGATCGACCTCGACCTGACCCGGGGCGAGGACGTCTTCGGGTCCACCGCGGTGATCCGCTTCACCGCGCTGCGCGACTGCGACACCTTCGCCGAGATCCGCCCGGCCGTCCTGCGCCGGGCCGAGCTCGACGGCGCCCCGCTCGACCCCGCGCTGCTCGACGACAACCGGCTGCCGCTTCCCGGCCTGTCCGCCGGTCCGCACGAGCTGCGGGTCGAGGCCGACATGGCCTACTCCCGCACCGGCGAGGGCATGCACCGCTTCACCGACCCCGAGGACGGCGAGACGTACCTCTACACCCAGGGCTTCATGAACGACGTGCAGCGCGTGACCGCCGCGTTCGACCAGCCCGACCTCAAGACGGTCTTCGAGGTACGGGTGAGCGCCCCCGAGGAGTGGACGGTGCTCGGCAACGCCACCGCCGAGCGCACCGGGCCCGGCCGCTGGCGGATGGCGCCGACCCCGCCGATCTCCACGTACCTGCTCGCAGTGGTCGCCGGCCCCTACCACTCGGTGCGCACCGAGCACGCCGGACTGCCGTTCGGCCTGCACGTACGGCGCTCGCTGGGGAAGTACCTCGACCGCGACGCGGACGAGCTGTTCGACATCACCCGGCGCTGCTTCGACCGCTACCACCAACTGTTCCGCGAACCGTACCCCTTCGACTCCTACGACCAGGCCTTCGTGCCCGAACTCAACCACGGCGCCATGGAGAACCCCGGGCTGGTCACCTTCCAGGACGACTTCATCCCGCGCGCCGCCGCCACCGCCACGGAACTGCAGTCCCGGGCCGTGGTCATCGCGCACGAGATGGCGCACATGTGGTTCGGCGACCTGGTGACGCTGCGCTGGTGGGACGACATCTGGCTGAACGAGTCCTTCGCCGAGTACATGGGCTTCCAGGTCCTCGCCGAGGCCACCGCCCACACCGGCACCTGGACCGACTTCGCGGTGGCCCGCAAGGCCTGGGGCACCGACGCCGACCAGCGCCCCTCCACCCACCCCGTCGCACCCGACCCGGAACAGGTGCCCGACACCGCCTCCGCGCTCAACAACTTCGACGGCATCTCCTACGCCAAGGGCGCCTCCGCCCTGCGCCAGCTCGTCGCCTGGCTCGGCACCGAGGAGTTCCTGGCCGGCGTCAACGAGCACATCGCCCGCCACCGCTTCGGCAACGCCGCCCTCGCCGACTTCATCGACTCCCTGTCCACCGCCACCGAGCGCGACGTACCCGCCTGGGCCGACGCCTGGTTGCGCACCAGCGGCACCGACACCCTCACCCCCACCGCCTCCCCGGCCCCGTCCGGCTGGCGGCTGGAGGTCACCCACGCCGGCAGCCGCCCGCACCGCGTCGCCGTGGGACTGTACGACCGGGCCGTCGCCGACCCCGGGCGGCTGGTGCTGCGCGAGCGGATCACCATGGACATCGCGGCCACCGCGGTGTCCGCCCGGCGCGACCTCGGCGGGCCCCGGCCGGACGTCGTCCTCCTCAACGACGGCGACCTGACCTTCGCCAAGATCCGCTTCGACGACCGCTCCTGGGAGACCCTCGGCGAGACCCTCGGCGGCCTGCCGGAACCGCTCGGCCGCGCCGTCGCCTGGAACGCCGCCCGCGACCTGGTGCGCGACGCCAGGATCGCGCCCCTGGACCACCTCGCCCTGACCGAACGGCACCTGCCGGGCGAGAGCGACTTCGCCGTCGTCGAGGCGGTCCTCACCTTCACCCGCACCCTGCTCGCCGACCGCTTCCTCGCCCCCGCGCGGCGCACCGAGGCGCTCACCCGGCTGAGCGCGGTCTGCCGCGACCTGCTGGCCGCCGGCCGCGACGGGACACGGCTCCCGGCCACCCGTACCCTCATCGACTCCGCCGTCGGCGAGCGGGCCGCCGCCGACCTGCGCGAATGGTACGAACGCGGCGCCATCCCCGGCGGGGCCGCCGTCGACAGCGAACTGCGCTGGCGGATGCTGGCACGGCTGACCGTGCTCGGTCACGCCGACGCCGCGGACATCGACGCGGAACTCGCCCGCGACCCCGGCGCCAAGGGCCGCCAGAGCGCCGCCCGGTGCCGCGCCGCCCTGCCCGACCCCGCCGCCAAACAGGCCGCCTTCGAAACCCTCTTCCACGACGACTCACTGTCCGCGTACCTCTTCGCCGCCACCGCGCAGGGCTTCTGGCAGCCCGAACACCACGAACTGCTCCGCCCGTACGCGCGGTCCTTCTTCCCCGCCGCCGTCGACCTTGCCGCCCGCCGCGGCACCGCCATCGCCGAGGCACTGGGACGCCACGGCTTCCCGTCCGTGATCGTCACCCCGGAGGTCCTCGCCCTGGGCCGCGAGACCCTCGCCCGCACCGACCCGGCGCCCACCCCGGCCCTGGCCCGCGCCCTGACCGACCGCTTGGACGACCTCGAACGCGCCCTGCGGGTCCGCGCGGCCCACGGCGACTGACCGTCCCCGCACGCAACCGATCCATCACGTTCCGTAACCGCTCGGCGGGTGCGTCGTTGTACACGACGGGCCCGCCGTCAGGCGTGCGCCCGCAGGGGAGATCGGGGTGAGGATCGGATGGGCATGCCCGGACTCGCGGGGGGACGCGGGGGAGCGGACGAACTGCGGCCGCTGACGGACACGGTGCTGGCGGCGCTGGCCGAGGGAGCGCGGCGGCGCGGCGGACCGGTGCCGGCCGGCGGACCGCGGGAGGTCGCCGAGAGGATCGCGCAGACGGTGCGCGACGCGCTGCCCCGGGCCGGCACCGGCGAGCACGAGGCGCTGTACACGCTGGTGCACGCCCTCGCGGAAGGCGCCGCCGACCCCGCCGACCCGCTGTGCGCGGCCCATCTGCACGGCCCGCCGCTGGCGGTGGCCGCCGCCGCGGACCTCGCGGCCTGCGCGCTGAACCCGTCACTGGACTCCTGGGACCAGGCACCGGCCGCGAGCGAACTGGAGGCCCGTGTGGCGGCGGCACTCGCCGGCCTCGTCTACCCCGACCTGCCGATGCCCGACGCCCTGGTCACCACGGGCGGCACCGAGTCCAACCAGCTCGCGCTCCTGCTGGCCAGGGAGCGGGCGGCCGGCGGCCCCCGGGTTCAGGTCGTGTGCGGGGCCAACGCCCACCACAGCGTGCCGCGCGCGGCCTGGCTGCTCGGGCTGCCGCGGCCGATCGTCCTGGACACCCCGGCGGGGGTGCTGGACCCGGCCGCCGTGGACGGCGCCCTCGCCGACCTGCCGGCCCGCGCCCTGGTCGTGGCCACCGCCGGCACCACGGACACCGGGGCCGTCGACCCGCTGCCCGGCATCGCCAAGGCCGCCGCCCGGTACGGCGCCGAACTGCACGTGGACGCCGCCTACGGGGGCTCGCTGCTGTTCAGCCGGCGCGAGGCCGGCCGGCTCGACGGCCTGCAGTCGGCCGTCTCCGTCACCCTCGACCTGCACAAACTCGGCTGGCAGCCGGTCGCCGCCGGACTCCTCGCCGTACCCGACCGGGCCGCCCTGCGCCCGCTGGACCACCGCGCCGACTACCTCAACGCGGCCGACGACACCGAGGCGGGCATGCCCGACCTGCTCGGCCGCTCGCTGCGCACCACCCGCCGGCCCGACATCCTCAAGATCGCCGTCACCCTGCGCGCCCTGGGCCGCGACGGCATCGGCTCCCTCGTGGACGCCGTGTGCGACCTGGCCCGGGAACTCGCCGCGAAGGTCGACCGTCACCCCGACCTCACCCTCCACAGCCCGCCGGAGATCAGCACCGTCCTGTTCCGCCCCACCCGCGCGAGCGACGAGGAGGTCGCCGCCCTGCGCCGCCGGCTGCTGTACGAGGGGCGGGCCGTCCTCGGCCGCGCCCGGGCCGGCGGCCGTCTGTGGCTCAAGGCCACCCTGCTCAACCCGCGCACCCCCGCCGACCAGCTCGACGCGCTCGTGAAGCTCACCACGGAAGGCCAGACCCCGTCATGAACGCATCACCGGTCCCCGTCCCCGACCCCTTCGAGCGCCCCACCCCGGCCCCGGCGCCCCCGCCCGAGGCCGCCCCCGCCCCCGCCCCCGCGCCCTCACCCGCTCCCTCACCGGCCGCCGGCCCGTCACCCGTCCCCGACCCCGAACCCTTGCCGGTCCCCGCCCCCGCGCCCTCACCCGCCGCCGGCCGGGCACCCGCCGGCCGCCGCGCCGGGCCCGTACCCGCCGCCCGTCCCGGGGAGGCCGCCGTACCCGTGCCGGCCGCGCGGCCCGCGCCCGGGACGGGTACGGCCGCGCAGGACCCGCTCGACCTGCTGGGCGTCGGCCTGGGACCGTTCAACCTCTCGCTGGCCGCCCTCGCCGACGGGATCGCGGGCCTGTCCGCCGCCTTCTACGACCAGGGGCAGGAGTTCCGCTGGCACCCGGGCCTGCTGATCGACGGCGCCACCCTCCAAGTGCCGTTCCTGGCCGACCTGGTGACGCTCGCCGACCCGGCCAGCCGCTGGTCGTTCCTGAGCTGGCTCAGGTCCCGGGAGCGGCTGTTCCCCTTCTACTTCGCCGAGCGCTTCCACGTGCACCGCGCCGAGTACGACGCCTACTGCCGGTGGGTGGCCGACACCCTGCCCAGCACGTACTTCGGGCGGCAGGTGGACGCGGTGCGGTGGAACCCGGCGCGCGGCCACTTCGCGGTGGACCACACCCGGCTCGACGCGCACGGCGAGGCCGAGTCGCTGGGCCGCACCTACGCCCGGCACCTGGTGCTCGGCATCGGCAGCGCCCCGCACGTGCCCGAGGAGCTGCGGCAGCTCGCCGGGAACCCGGCGGTGCCCGTCGTGCACTCCGCGCACTACCTGGACCAGCGCGAGCGCCTGCTGGCCGCCGACCACGTCACCGTGATCGGCTCCGGACAGTCGGGCGCGGAGGTGTTCCTGGACCTGCTGCGGTCCCGCCCGCCGGGCCGGGAGCGGATCACCTGGCTGGCCCGCACCCCCGCGTTCGCGCCCATGGAGTACAGCAGGCTCGGCCTGGAGCACTTCACCCCCGACTACACCCGCTACTTCCACGCGCTGGCCGAGCCCGTGCGCGACCGGCTGGTCCCCGGCCAGTGGCAGCTGCACAAGGGCATCGACGCCGAGACCATCACCGCCATCCACGACGAGCTGTACCGCCGCACCTTCGACGGCGGCTGGCCGGACGCGGTCCTCACCCCGGGCGTCACCGTCCGCGCCGCGGCCCGGCTGGGCACCCACGGCATCGAACTGCACCTGGAGCACGCCGACCAGGGCACCCGCTCCCGGCTCGTCACCGGCGCGGTGGTGCTCGCCACCGGCTACCGGGAGCGGCCGCTGGACCGGCTGCTCGGCCCCCTCATGCCCTACGTGAGGAAGGACGCGGCGGGCCGGCCCAGGGTCGACGCGCGCCACCGCCTCGAACTGGACGGGTCCGTCACCGGCCGGATCTACGTGCAGAGCGCCGCCCGCCACACCCACGGCGTCGGCGCCCCCGACCTGGGCCTGGCCGCCTGGCGGTCCGCGGTCGTGCTCAACGACCTGACCGGCCTGCTGACCGGCGAGGAGCACTACCCCCTGCCGGCCAGGACCGCCTTCACCACCTTCGGTCTGGGCGCCCCCCGGACCGAGGACCGCGGCGACGGCGGGGCCGCCGCTCGGGACAGGCCCGGCCCGGCTACCCGAACAGCGGCACTCCGGCGCGGGTGAGCCGCCATTGGTCGCCGCCGAACCGCGTCGGGTCGATCGTGCCGTTGGCCTGCACCCAGGCGATGATGGTGTTGCGGATCTCGTCGGAGCTGGACCACACCGATTGGGCCGTCGCCACATGCGGGTAGTTGCTGCCGCCCCCGGAGCGGTAGTTGTTCACCGCGAGCACGAACCGCGCGGCCGGGTCCAACGGCGCCCCCGCGTGCGTGAGGTTGACGATCCGGGAGCCGACGGGCTGCGAGATGTCGATGTCGTACGACACCCCGCTGAGCACGTCGTAGCTGTAGTCCGGGGTGTCGTTGGCGTTGGTGATCTTGTCGACGTCGACCGGCGCGTCCGGCGTGGTCTGCACGAAGTAGGCCGCGGACCACTCCAGGTAGTCCTTGACCTGCGCGCCGGTGAGGATCTTGGCGTCCAGGGTGTTCTCGTAGACGTACAGGCCCGCCACGTCCCGCAGCGACACCTGGCCGGCGGGGATGGACGCGGTCCGCGAGAACGGCGAGGCCTCGGACAGCACCGGCAGCGACGCGTACGCCGTGCCCGCGAGCGCCTTCGTGACGGTGTCGCTCTGCACCTGGTTGATGAAGTCGATGATGGGCGTGTCCATGTACCGGGACTGCGCCGACGACATCGCCTCGGTGCAGGTCCCGATGACCTGGTTGACGTATGCCACGACCTTCTCGTGCTCGTCCTTGACGAGCTTGGCCACGATCGGGTCCTCGGGCACGGTGTTGGCGTTGCGGACGTCGGCGGTGACGGAGACGACGTGCCAGCGGCCGCGGGAGAACTCCAGGTCGATGTCGAAGACGCTCAGCCGCTCGCCCCAGCACAGCGGCTCGGACAGCACCACCGAGGCGCCGGTCTCCTCGTTGACCACCGTGCGGGAGGCGACCTCGCGGTGGGTGTGGCCGACCAGGATCGCGTCGATGCCGGGCACCTGGGCGGCCACCAGCGAGGAGGCGTTCTCCGGGTAGGGCACCGCGTCGCCGTAGGAGGTGGCGCCGTCCAGCCCGGAGTGGTCGGTGAGGATCACCACGTCGCAGCCGAGCGCGCGCAGCTTCGGCACGTACACCTTCGCCTGCTCGACCAGCCCGGGGAAGGCCATCCTCCCCTGGACGTTCGCCTTGTCCCACACCGCGATGCCGGGGTTGGTCAGGCCCAGGACGCCCACCGTGACGTCCGGTCCGTGCGGCACGCGCAGCCGCTTGACCAGGTAGGGCGGGAAGGCGGGCTTGAGGGAGGTCGCGTCGACGGCGTTGGCGGCCAGCAGCGGGAAGTCGCACTGCTCCTGGAAGGCGCGCAGCAGCGGGATGCCGTAGTTGAACTCGTGGTTGCCCAGCGCGGCCGCGTCGTAGCGCATGTGGTTCATCGCCAGCGCCATCGGGTGGCGGGGGCCGCTGTGCCGGCCGGTGATGGGCTCGACCCGCGCGTAGTAGTACGACAGCTGGGTGCCCTGGATGATGTCGCCGGCGTCGATCAGCAGGGTCCGGTCGTGGCCCTTCTCCGCGCGGGCCTGCTCGACCAGGGTGGCGATCTTGGCCAGGCCGACGTCGTTGTGGGCCTTGTCGTCGTACTCGGCGTTGGTGAAGTAGTCCCAGTTCAGGGCGTGTCCGTGCAGGTCGGTGGTGCCCAGCACGCGCAGGGAGTACGTCCTGGGAGGCCGGCCTTCGGGCAGCTCGGCCGCGTGCGCGGGCGACGCCGCCACTCCCGCCGCCGTCCCGGCCAGCGCCACGCCGGCGCCCGCCTGGGCCGAGCGGTTGATGAAGTCCCTGCGGTTGAGCGGCATCTGATCTCCTGATGGGCGAGAGTGACAACAACGCGCGTAGATTCTGACCCAGGCGGGGTGCCGTGCGACAGTCCTCGCGCGTTGCCGGCAGGTTGCCCCGCGGTGACCCGGGGGTGGGGCAAGGGTGTCCCGTGGGACGTAAGTCACGCTCACCGCCACTGACGGTGACATCGCCGCTCATAAGAGCGCTCATCTGATCATTCGATACTTGTCAACAGGCGTTAATACAGACGTCTTTGGACTGTTGCTGTCGCCGAGCTCCCTACCAACGAGTAAGTCATACGCTCGATACATGCGCCGAGCCAAAATTGTCTGCACCCTGGGCCCAGCCACCGACTCCTACGACCAGATCAAGGCGCTGGTCGAAGCGGGAATGGACGTGGCACGCCTGAACCTGAGCCATGGTACGTACGCAGAGCACGAGGACCGCTACCGAAGGGTCCGCAAGGCCTCCGACGAAACCGGCCGCAGCGTGGGCATCCTGGTCGACCTTCAGGGCCCGAAGATCAGGCTCGGCCGTTTCGCCGAAGGCCCGGTACTCCTTGAACGCGGTGACGAGTTCACCATCACCGTCGATGACATCGAGGGCGACCAGCAGATCTGCGGCACCACGTACAAGGGACTGGCCGCCGACGTCGCCCGCGGCGAGCGGATCCTGGTCGACGACGGCCGAGTGACCCTCGAAGTCACCGACGTCGAGGGACCGCGCGTGCACACCATGGTCATCGAGGGCGGCATGGTCTCCGACCACAAGGGCCTCAACCTCCCCGGTGTCGCCGTCTCCGTTCCCGCCCTGTCCGAGAAGGACATCCGCGACCTGCGGTGGGGCCTGCGTATCGGGGCCGACGTCATCGCCCTGTCCTTCGTCCGCACCGGACGCGACGTCGAGGACGTGCTGCGGGTCATGGAGGAGGAGGGCCGCCGCGTCCCCGTCATCGCCAAGATCGAGAAGCCGCAGGCCGTCGACAACCTCGCCGGGATCGTGGACGCCTTCGACGGCATCATGGTCGCCCGCGGCGACCTGGGCGTCGAGATGCCGCTGGAAGCCGTCCCCATCGTCCAGAAACGCGCCGTCAAGCTCGCCAGGCGCAACGCCAAGCCGGTCATCGTCGCCACGCAGATGCTCGACTCGATGGTCGACAACTCCCGCCCCACCCGCGCCGAGGCCAGCGACGTGGCCAACGCGGTCATGGACGGCACCGACGCGGTCATGCTCTCCGGCGAGACCAGCGTCGGCAAGTACCCCATCGAGACCGTCAAGGTCATGTCCCGGATCGTCGCCGCCGCCGAGGAGGACATCCTCAAGGCGGGCCTGCCGCCGCTGACCGAGCGGAACAAGCCGCGTACCCAGGGCGGCGCCGTCGCCCGCGCGGCAGCCGAGATCGGCGACTTCCTCGGCGCCCGCTTCCTGGTCGCCTTCACCCAGTCCGGCGACACCGTCCGCAGGCTGTCCCGCTACCGCTCCCCGATCCCGGTGCTCGCCTTCACCCCCGAGCCGGCCACCCGCTCCCAGCTCAGCCTGACCTGGGGCGTGGAGAGCTTCCTCGGCCCGATGGTGCAGACCACCGACGAGATGGTCCAGCAGGTGGACGAGGAACTGCTGCGGATCGGCCGCTGCAAGAAGGGCGACGTGGTGATCATCACCGCCGGCTCCCCGCCCGGCATGCCCGGCACCACCAACATGGTCCGCGTCCACCACATCGGCGAGGACGACTCCCCGAGGTAAAGGGGGCGACCGGCCGACGTAATGCGTCTTGGCAATTTTGGTCCTGACCCCCGTCCGGGGATGTCCCGGCCGGGGGTCCCGTTTTCCCCGCGGTCGCCGACAACCACTGCCGACAACCGCTGCCCGCGGTCGCGCCGAAGCGACCGCGAAGCCCGTCCGGAAATGCGGTTCAATTAACGCTGCGTAACCCGATCGCAATAAGCATTCCCACCGCCGCACGGTCCGCCGCCCGGCCCCGCGCCACCCGGCAAATCGCGGCCCGGCAACTGCTCCACCGCCCGTCCGGCAGCACGCACCCGCCCCGGCACCCCTCCCGGAAGTGCGGGTTCTCATCATACGGACGGTGGCGCAAAGCGCCCAAAAGCCGCCGGCAACCTCAGTAGAACCTCAAGAGTTTCCTGACGGGATAACAAGAACATCACACTCTTCTTCACCCCTCTGCCTTACCCGCGCACTCGCGCCTAGAGTCACGGCCAGTCACCGCGTCACCGGATTTGCAGTTCGGGTTCCAACGGGTGACTCGGCCGCTCAGCAGAGTCGGTCGTCCGGCGGAAAGGACTGATCGTGCGAACCCGTTCCTTGCTGATTCTGACCTCCGTGCTCACCACAGGAGCCCTGACCCTCACCGCTTGCGGCTCGCGCAGCAACGACAGCAAGGGGAGCGACAGCAGCAGCAGTGGTGGCGGCGGTTCCAACACCACCGTCGTGATCGGCGTCGACGCCCCTCTCACCGGCCAGAACTCCGCCACCGGCCTGGGCATCCAGTACGGCGTGAAGATCGCCGTGGACGACGCCAACGCCAAGCACCTGGTCCCCGGTGTCACCTTCGCGACCAAGGCGCTGGACGACAAGGCGCAGCCCGCCACCGGCCAGCAGAACGCCACCGCGCTGGTGCAGGAGAGCGACGTCATCGCCGCCGTCGGCCCGCTGAACTCCGGCGTCGCCCAGTCGATGCAGCAGGTCTTCAACTCCGCCAACATGGTCGAGATCTCCCCGTCCAACACCAACCCGGCCCTCACCCAGGGCAAGGACTGGGCCAGCGGCACGAAGACCCGCCCGTTCAAGACCTACTTCCGCACCGCCACCACCGACGCCAACCAGGGCAACTTCGCGGCCGACTACGCCTACAACAGCCTCAAGAAGAAGAACGCCTTCGTCGTCGACGACAAGCAGACCTACGGCGCCGGCCTCGCGGGCATCTTCAAGGGCAAGTTCGCCTCGCTGGGCGGCAAGATCGCCGGTACCGACCACGTCAACACCGGCGACACCGACTACTCGACGCTCGTCACCAAGATCAAGAACTCCCACGCCGACATGGTCTACTACGGCGGCCAGTACGACGAGTCCGAGCTCATCACCAAGCAGCTCAAGGCGGCCGGCGTGCACATCCCGCTCATGGGCGGCGACGGCATGTACTCCGACACCTACATCAAGACCGCCGGCCAGGCGGCCGAAGGCGACCTGGCCACCTCCGTCGGCGTCCCCGTCGACACCCTGCCCGCCGCCAAGGACTTCATCAACACCTACAAGTCCAAGGGCTACCCCGGCGACTACGGCACCTACGGCGGCTACTCCTACGACGCCGCCACCGCCATCATCAACGGCGTCAAGGCGATCATGGATGCCAACGGCGGCAAGCTGCCCACCGACGCCCGCGCCAAGCTCGTCGACGCCGTCCAGAAGGCCGACTTCGACGGCATCGCCGGCCACGTCTCCTTCGACCAGTACGGCGACACCACCAACAAGCAGCTCACCGTCTACCAGGTCAAGAACGGCAAGTGGACCGCGGTGAAGACCGGCACCTACAACGGCTGACCCCCCGGCACACCAGGGCCGCGCGACCGGTCGACCCGGCCGCGCGGCCCACCGCTCAGCCGCCACCCGGCGACCCGCCACCCGGCACCGGGCAACCCACCACCCGCCACCCAACGCCCGGTACCCGCCCACCGTCCCCTGCTCCCCCTGCTCCCAGCGACATGGAGGCCATGCGGTGCACACCCTGCCGCAACAGCTGGCCAACGGGCTGTTCCTCGGCTCGATGTACGGGCTCATCGCCATCGGCTACACGATGGTGTACGGCATCGTCCAGCTCATCAACTTCGCCCACGGCGAGATCTACATGACCGGCGCCTTCGGCGCTCTCGCGGTCTACACGAATCTCCCCAGCGGCATGTCCATCTGGCTCGCGCTGCCGCTGATGCTGCTCGGCGGCGCCCTGGTGTCCGTGCTGATCGCCGTCGGCGCCGAACGGCTCGCCTACCGGCCCCTGCGCAACGCGCCACGGCTGGCACCGCTCATCACCGCCATCGGCCTCTCCCTCGCACTCCAGCAGGCGGTCTTCCTCTGGTACCCGAACGCCACCAGCGGAAAGCGATTCCCGCAACTGCCCGGCGGCCCCTTCCACATCGGATCCATCGACATCCAAAGCGGCGACATCTTCCTGCTCGCCGCCGCCGTCGTATGCATGCTCGGCCTCGCCGCGTTCGTCCGCACCAGCCGCACCGGCCGCGCCATGCAGGCCACCGCCCAGGACCCCGACACCGCACAGCTCATGGGCATCGACACCAACCGCATCATCATCATCGCCTTCGCCATCGGCGGCCTCTTCGCCGCCGTCGCCGGCCTCGCCTCCGGCCTCAAGTACGGCCAGATCAAATACGACATCGGCTTCCAGGCCGGCCTCAAGGCATTCACCGCCGCCGTCCTCGGCGGCATCGGCAACATCTACGGCGCCATGCTCGGCGGCCTCGTCCTCGGCATCGCCGAGACCTGCGCCTCCGCGTACATCTCCAACATCCCCGGCATGCAGCAGCTCGGCGGACAGGGCTGGGCCAACGTATGGGCGTTCGTGCTCCTCATCCTGGTCCTGCTGGTCCGGCCCCAGGGCCTGCTCGGCGAACGCGTCGCGGACAGGGCGTGATCACGACATGACCGACCTCCCCATCACCGCCGTGGCCGAGACCACCACCTCCGCCACCGACCCCGGCCGCACCACCGCGCCCTACGTGCCGATGCCGCCCACCGCCGCCAGGGCCGTGACCCTCATCGGCGCCGTGGCCACCATCGCCTCCACCTTCATGTCGTGGACGTACACCGAGGCCTTCCCCGGCAACCTGACCATCGACGGCTACCCCGGTGGCCTCCAGGTCCTCACCCTCATCGGCGCCATCCTCACCGGCGTCGTCGCCCTCGGCGCCTTCGGCGTCCAAGGCCTGCGCTGGCTCAACCCCAGCCGCTCCAACAACTCCGTACTCCTGCTCGCCCTCGCCACCCTCGGCACCACCTGGTACACCGTCATCGACATCGCCGCCAAACTCGGCGGCCTCGCCAACCTCAACCCCGGCGGCTTCGTCGCCTTCGTCGGCGCGCTCGTCCTCTTCACCGGCACCCTCGCCCTGCCCATCGACCGGCACCCCGCCGACCCCGACGGCACCGAATACCCCGAACTCGGCCGGTTCGCCGACAACGCGACCGCCGTCCGCGGCCTGCGCCGGCTGCGCGCACTGCGCCTGCACCACAGCGAACTGAAGGTCGCCGACCCGCGCAAGCTCAACCCCTGGCTGCAGCGGCTCGTCATCGCCGCCGTCTACGCGATCGGCCTGAAGATCCTCACCTTCGGCCTCGCCACCGACTACAGCGACATCTTCCTCGGCTACCTCATCCTCGTCGCCATCGGCGTCTGGGGCCTGAACGCCGGCGGACTCGTCAAACAGTTCCAGCAGCTCACCCAGCACAACAAGCGCTTCGCCGCCACCGTCGCCGTCATCGCCGCCGCTGCCTACCCCTTCGCCCAGAACAACGAACACTGGGCCAACCTCGGCGTCAGCGTCCTCATCGTCGGCACCGTCGCCCTCGGCCTCAACATCGTCGTCGGCCTCACCGGCCTGCTCGACCTCGGCTACGTCGCCTTCCTCGGCGTCGGCGCCTACACCGCGGCCCTCGTCTCCGGCTCCCAGTTCTCCATCTGGTCCGGCGTCCAGTTCCCCTTCTGGGCCGCCGCCATCACCGGCATGGCCGCCGCCTGCGTCTTCGGCGTCCTCATCGGCGCCCCCACCCTGCGCCTGCGCGGCGACTACCTCGCCATCGTCACCCTCGGCTTCGGAGAGATCTTCCGCATCGTCGTCAACAACCTCGACGGCGTCAGCGGACCCAAGATCACCAACGGCCCCGACGGCATCGCGCAGATCCCCGATCTGTCGATCTTCGGCTACAACCTCGGCAACACCCACTCCTTCGGGTCCTTCACCCTGGGCAGGTTCGCCAACTACTACCTGCTCATGCTCGTCTTCACCGTCATCGTCGTCCTCGTCTTCACCCGCGCCGCCGACAGCCGCATCGGCCGCGCCTGGGTGGCCATCCGCGAGGACGAGACCGCCGCGACCGCCATGGGCATCAACGGCTTCCGCGTCAAACTCATCGCCTTCGCCCTCGGCGCCTCCCTCGCGGGCCTCGCCGGAACGGTCTTCGCACACGTCACCAACAGCGTCGTCCCCAACCCCTACGTGTTCTCCGGACCCGTCCCGCCCAACTCCGCCTTCCTCCTGGCCGCCGTCGTCCTCGGCGGCATGGGCACCGTCAGCGGCCCCGTCCTCGGCGCCGCCCTGCTGTACGTCATCCCGGAGAAACTCGACTTCCTCTCCCGCTACGAACTGTTCGCGTTCGGCCTCGCCCTCATCCTGATCATGCGCTTCCGGCCCGAAGGCATCATCCCCAACCGGCGCCGCCAGCTCGAATTCCACGAGGACGACATCCCCGCACCCGACACACCCCCCACGGGCGACGACACCGCCCCGACCGCAGCGGCAGGGGCGTGAAAGACACCATGACCACCACCACCGCAACCGTCCCCCACCAGCCCACCCCCGACGGCACCCCACTGCTCCAGGCCAGCGGCGTCATCATGCGCTTCGGCGGCCTCACCGCCGTCCGTGACGTCTCCCTCACCGTCGGCAGCGGCCAGATCGTCGGCCTCATCGGCCCCAACGGCGCCGGCAAGACCACCTTCTTCAACTGCCTCACCGGCCTGTACGTCCCCACCGAGGGCACCGTCACCTACCGCGGCACCGTCCTGCCCCCCAAGCCCCACCTCGTCACCCAGGCCGGCATCGCCCGCACCTTCCAGAACATCCGGCTCTTCGCCAACATGACGGTCCTGGAGAACGTCCTCGTCGGCCGCCACACCCGCACCCGCGAAGGACTCCTGTCCGCACTCGTCCGCGGCCCCGGCTACCACAAGGCCGAAGCCCGCTCCCGAGCCCGCGCCATGGAACTCCTCGAATTCACCGGCCTCGCCGGCAAGGCCGAACACCTCGCCCGCAACCTCCCGTACGGCGAACAACGCAAACTCGAAATCGCCCGCGCCCTGGCCAGCGAACCCGGACTCCTCCTCCTCGACGAGCCCACCGCCGGCATGAACCCCCAGGAGACCCGGGCCACCGAGGAACTCGTCTTCGCCATCCGCGACCAAGGCATCGCCGTCCTCGTCATCGAGCACGACATGCGGTTCATCTTCAACCTCTGCGACCGCGTCGCCGTCCTCGTCCAGGGCGAGAAACTCATCGAAGGCACCTCCGAGGTCGTCCAGAGCGACGAACGCGTCATCGCCGCCTACCTCGGCGAACCCTTCGAAGGCGCACCACAGGACGACGACCGGACCGAAGCCGCGACCGCCGAAGCCGAAGCCGGAACCGAACCTGGGACCACCGGCGGGACGCCGCACACCAGTGAGCAGGAGAACGACCGATGACCGCACTGCTCGAAGTGGAGGACCTCCGCGTCGCCTACGGCAAGATCGAAGCCGTCAAGGGCATCAGCTTCTCCGTCCAGGCAGGCGAAGTCGTCACCCTCATCGGCACCAACGGCGCCGGCAAGACCACCACCCTGCGCACCCTCAGCGGCCTCCTCAAGCCCCTCGGCGGCCGCATCGTCTTCGACGGCCGGCCCCTCACCCGCCTCCCCGCCCACAAAATCGTCGCCCTCGGCCTCGCCCACTCCCCGGAAGGCCGGCACATCTTCCCCCGCCTCAGCATCGAGGAGAACCTCCTCCTCGGCGCCTACCTGCGCAAGGACTCCGCGGGCATCACCAAGGACGTCCAGCGCGCCTACGACCTGTTCCCCATCCTCGGCGAGCGCCGCAAACAAGCCGCCGGCACCCTCTCGGGCGGCGAACAGCAAATGCTCGCCATGGGCCGCGCCCTCATGTCCCAGCCCAAACTCCTGATGCTCGACGAACCCTCCATGGGCCTGTCACCGATCATGATGCAGAAGATCATGGCCACCATCGTCGAACTCAAATCCCAGGGCACCACCATCCTCCTCGTCGAACAGAACGCCCAAGCCGCCCTCTCCCTCGCCGACCAGGCCCACGTCATGGAAGTCGGCACCATCAAACTCTCCGGTACCGGCCGCGACCTCCTCCACGACGAAGGCGTCCGCAAGACCTACCTCGGCGAGGACTGACCACCCAAAGGAAAGGGGCCCGCTCAACCGAGCGGGCCCCTTCCGCACCCCGATCTCAGCCGAGGATCCTGCGGAAGGTCTCGCGAAGGTCGGTGCTGAAGGCTTCCGGGTTCTCGTAGTGGACGAAGTGACCACCTCGCAGGTGTGCGTTGACGTTCACCACGTTGAAGGAGCCGCGAGTGGGACCGTTCTCGAAGGCGGCGATACGGTCCTCGACGGTGTTGATGGCCGGCGGGTAGGCGTCGCCGAGAAGGAAGGTGAAGCCCGCAGGGGGCTCGACGACCGGCCGGCGGTCGTGCGAAGGGACCCACGGGTAGCGGACGGCGTTGCGGTACATCCGGATGGAACTCCCGATGGACTGCGTGACCCAGAAGACGGTGGCCTGGGTGAGGACGAAGTCGCGGGGGAAGTTCTCCTCGAAGTCGCCCCGCTTGTCGCTCCACTTCTTCCAGCGGCGCAGGAGCCAGGCGAGCATGCCGATGGGGGAGTCGTTGAGGCCGTGGGTGAGGGTGGACCCGTCGAGCATGTGGACGGCGACGTGGGAGACGTAGGTGCTGACCAGATTCTCCAGGCCGGCGCGGAGCTCGGGCGACGCGTCTTCCGGGATCTTGGCGCCGTCGGTGAGGTCCCAGAAGCGTTCGTTGGCGAACTGGCCGGGAGGCATGTCGTGGCCGTAATGGAGGCCGATGATGTGGTCGCCGTACTTGTGGCCGAGCTGGCTGGTGACCAGGGCCCCGTAGTCGGAGCCGGCAACGGCGTACTTCTCGTAACCGAGGACGCCGGTCATCAGCTCGTGAAGGATGTCGGCGATCTTCCAGTAGTTCAGGTCGCCCCTGCCGACCGGTGTGGAAAAGCCGAAGCCAGGAAGGTCGGGGATGACGACGTCGAACGAGAGGGAGGGGTCGGCGCCGTAGGCAGCCGGATCGGTCAGCGGACCGATGAGCCCGTAGCTGAACTCGCCGGGCCAGGGCCAGCCGTGGTTGACGATCAGCGGAACGGGGTTCGGGCCCTTGCCGCGCACGTAGACGAAGTGGACGGGGTTTCCGTCGATGTCGACGCGGTGCCGGCTGAAGGAATTGAGCCGCTCTTCCTGGGCCCGCCAGTCGAAGCCGTCGGCCCAGTATTCGACGAGAGGCCGGAGGTAGGCGGTGCTGATGCCGTAATACTCCTCCTCGTTGCCGAGGTCGTCGAAGAAGCGGGTTTTGACCAGGCGCTCCTTCAGATCGTCCAGGGCGTCCTGGGGCACATCGATCTTGTACGGTGCCGGCTCGGGACGGCTGCTGTCGTTGCTCACGGCGTTGCTGCTTTCGTGTGGAAGGACGAACGGGGAAGCCAGGGTGTGTCGCGGGACACCGTGGCGGCG
>NZ_JAINVH010000169.1 GCF_020400825.1 Streptomyces sp. HPF1205 | reverse complement strand
CGCGCTGATGTAGAGGGTGTTCTCCATCGCGTGCCAGAAGAGGGGGTCGCCGAAGAGCTGGCGGAAGTTGTCCAGTCCGACCCACTGGCTATTGGTGATGCCGACCAGGGGGTCGTAGAACTGGAAGGCGGTGACCGTGCCGGCCATGGGCAGGTAGTTGAACACGATCAGCAGCGCGATCGCGGGCAGCGTCATCAGGATCAGCGTCTTGTCCCGCCGCAGCCTGATCCGCAAGGTCAACCCGTTCTTGGCAGCGCCCTGACCGGACTGACCGCCCTGACCGGACTGGCCGGACCGACCGGTCTCACCGGACCGACCCCCGCCCGACCGCCGGCCGAGGAGCCCGCGCCGCCGT
>NZ_JAINVH010000168.1 GCF_020400825.1 Streptomyces sp. HPF1205 | reverse complement strand
GGCGCTGATGTAGAGGGTGTTTTCCAGGGCGTGCCAGAAGAGGGGGTCGCCGAAGAGTTGGCGGAAGTTGTCCAGTCCGACCCATTGGCTGTGGGTGATGCCGACGAGGGGGTCGTAGAACTGGAAGGCGGTGACGGTGCCGGCCATGGGCAGGTAGTTGAACACGATCAGCAGCGCGATCGCGGGCAGCGTCATCAGGATCAGCGTCTTGTCCCGCCGCAGCCTGATCCGCCAGGTCAACGCGTTCTTGGCAGCGCCCTGACCGGTCTGACCGCCCTGGCCGCCCTGGCCGGACTGGCCGGTCTGGCCGGACCGGCCGGTCTCACCGGACCGACCCCCGCCCGACCGCCGGCCGAGGAGCCCGCGTCGCCGC
>NZ_JAINVH010000167.1 GCF_020400825.1 Streptomyces sp. HPF1205 | reverse complement strand
GCCATCTACTTCGGCAACATCAAGGTCTGGGGCTACGGCAGCGGCAACGGCCCGTGGATCATGGCCGACCTGGAGAACGGCCTGTTCTCCGGCGTGAACCAGCACTACAACGCCAACGACCCGACCATCAACTACCGCTACACCACCGCCATCATCAAGGGCGGCCCGAACCACTGGGCCATCCGCGGCGGCAACGCCCAGTCCGGCAGCCTGTCGACCTTCTACGACGGCGTGCGCCCCAACGTCTCGGGCTACAACCCGATGCGCAAGCAGGGCGCCATCATCCTGGGCACCGGCGGCGACAACAGCAAGGGCGCCCAGGGCACCTTCTACGAGGGCGTCATGACCTCCGGCTACCCCTCCGACGCCACCGAG
>NZ_JAINVH010000166.1 GCF_020400825.1 Streptomyces sp. HPF1205 | reverse complement strand
ACCCGTGTTGGTGACGGTGATGTCGGCGGTGAGGCCGCCCTGCCACTCGTTCTTGGTGTACGTCACCTTGCAGGCGCCCGAGCCGGTCCCGCCGGTCGTCCCGCCGGTCGTGGTGGTGCCGCCCGTCGTCGTGCCGCCGGTCGTCGTCCCGCCGGTGGTGGTCCCGCCGGTGGTGGTGCCACCCGTGGTGGTCCCGCCGGTCGTCGTTCCGCCGGTCGTCGTGCCCGAGGACGAGCTCGGGGTGAGGTAGACGGCGAAGGCGTCGTGGGTGGCCTGGAAGGTGAGGGGCAGGGTGAGGGTGCCGTTGGTGGGGGTCAGATCTTGGCTGGTTACGGTTTGGGGGGTGGTGAGGGGGGCTTGGTCGGGGATGCGTTGGATGGTGAT
>NZ_JAINVH010000165.1 GCF_020400825.1 Streptomyces sp. HPF1205 | reverse complement strand
AAGGACATCGGCCTGCTGTCCGCCGGCGGCTACGCCGACGCCTCGGCGCAGGACTCCTTCTGCTCCGGCACGACCTGCGTGATCACGATCATCTACGACCAGTCGGGCAAGGGCAACAACCTCACCCAGGCGCCCGCCGGCGGCGCCGCGGGCGGGCCCGACAACCTCGCGGTGGCCACCGCCGCGCCCACCGTGGTCGGCGGCCACAAGGCGTACGGCGTCTACATCCCGCCGGGCACCGGCTACCGCAACAACCACACCAGCGGCATCGCCACCGGGGACAACCCCGAGGGCATGTACGCCATCGTCGACGGCACGCACTACAACGGCGGCTGCTGCTTCGACTACGGCAACGCCGAGACCAACAGCAACGACGACGGCAACGGCACGATGGAG
>NZ_JAINVH010000164.1 GCF_020400825.1 Streptomyces sp. HPF1205 | reverse complement strand
AAGGACATCGGCCTGCTGTCCGCCGGCGGCTACGCCGACGCCTCGGCGCAGGACTCCTTCTGCGCCAACACCACCTGCCTGATCACGGTCATCTACGACCAGTCGGGCAGGAACAACAACCTCACCCAGGCCCCCGCCGGCAGCGCCGCCGGCGGCCCGGACAACCTCGCCAACGCCACCGCGGCCCCCACTCTCGTGGGCGGCCACAAGGCGTACGGGGTGTTCGTCGCCCCCGGCACCGGCTACCGCAACAACCACACCAGCGGCATCGCCACCGGGGACAACCCCGAGGGCATGTATGCAATATTCGACGGCACGCACTACAACGGCGGCTGCTGCTTCGACTACGGCAACGCCGAGACCGACAGCCGTGACGACGGCAACGGCACGATGGAA
>NZ_JAINVH010000163.1 GCF_020400825.1 Streptomyces sp. HPF1205 | reverse complement strand
ACGACGACCGGTGGTGGTACCGGTGGTGGGTGCTCGGCGACGGCTTCCGTGGTCAGTGCCTGGCAGGGTGGTTACCAGGTGAACGTGACGGTGACGGACAGCGGTTCGGCGGCGATCTCGGGGTGGAAGACGTCCTGGACGCTTCCGTCGGGGCAGACGGTCTCCCAGTCCTGGAACGCGACCCTGACCAGTTCCGGCAGCCAGATCACCGCGGCCAACGTCAGCTACAACGGCCAGTTGTCGCCGGGCGGCTCGACGTCCTTCGGCTTCATCGGCTCCGGCAGCGGCTCCGCGCCCAGCAGCCTGGCCGTGACCTGCCAGGCCGCCTGACACCAGGCCGGCACAGCACAACCCCGCACAACAGCAGAACACACCTGAACACCTGAACACAGGCAAGGCGGCGCGGCGACCCCGCGCCGC
>NZ_JAINVH010000162.1 GCF_020400825.1 Streptomyces sp. HPF1205 | reverse complement strand
GGCGCCGGGTGTGGGGGATCTGGTGGCGGAGTTGGAGGAGTCGGGTGCGCGGGTGAGTGTCGCCGCGTGTGATGTGGCGGACCGGGAGGCGGTGGCCGGTCTCCTGGAGTGGATCGACGCGCAGGACATCCCCCTCACCGCCGTCGTCCACGCCGCCGGAACGGCCGGCTACGGGCCGCTCGACGAGATCGGCGCCGACGTGTTCGGCACCGAGACGAGCGCGAAGGTCTGTGGCGCGGTGCATTTGGACGAGTTGCTGGGGGAGCGGGAGTTGGCGGCTTTCGTCGTCTTCTCGTCGATCTCGGGTGTCTGGGGTTCGGGTGGTCAGGCGGCGTACTCGGCGGGGAACGCGTTCGTGGACGCGCTGGTCGAGGAGCGCCGGGGCCGTGGGCTGGCCGGCATGTCGGTGGCGTGGGGCCCGTGGGCGG
>NZ_JAINVH010000161.1 GCF_020400825.1 Streptomyces sp. HPF1205 | reverse complement strand
AGCCGTGCGGTGGTGGCCGGGTCGAGCATGGACTGTCCCGAGGCGACGGTGCGGACCGCCGAGACGAGGTCGGAGCCCTTGATCTGTTTGAGTACGTAGCCGGCGGCGCCTGCCATGATCGCGTCGAGCAGGGCGTCGTCGTCGTCGAAGGAGGTGAGCATCAGGCAGGCCAGTTGGGGCATCCTGGAGCGCAGTTCGCGGCATACGGTGATGCCGTCGCCGTCGGGCAGGCGGACGTCCAGGACGGCGACGTCCGGGCGCAGGGCGGGGCCGCGGGCCAGTGCCTGGTCGGCTGTCGACGCCTCGCCGACGACCTCGATGTCCGGTTCGCCGTCCAGCAGGTCGTGGACACCCCGCCGTACGACCTCGTGGTCGTCGAGCAGGAACACCCGGATCGGGGACCGCGCCGGGAACTGCCGTACCTCGCTCATACCGGCCC
>NZ_JAINVH010000160.1 GCF_020400825.1 Streptomyces sp. HPF1205 | reverse complement strand
TCGTCCTTGGGCAGGGAGGAGCCGCCGGTGACGGTCATCCGCTGCTCCTTGCCGGTGCCGAGGTCCTTCGCGCCCACGTGCATGATGCCGTTGGCGTCGATGTCGAAGGTGACCTCGATCTGCGGCATCCCGCGCGGGGCCGGCGGCAGACCGGTCAGCTCGAACATCCCGAGCTTCTTGTTGTACGCCGCGATCTCGCGCTCGCCCTGGTAGACCTGGATCTGCACCGACGGCTGGTTGTCCTCGGCGGTGGTGAAGATCTCCGAGCGCTTGGTCGGGATCGTGGTGTTGCGCTCGATGAGCTTGGTCATGATGCCGCCCTTGGTCTCGATGCCGAGGGACAGCGGGGTGACGTCGAGCAGCAGGACGTCCTTGACCTCGCCCTTGAGCACACCGGCCTGCAGCGAGGCGCCGATGGCCACGACCTCGTCCGGGTTGACGCCCTTGT
>NZ_JAINVH010000016.1 GCF_020400825.1 Streptomyces sp. HPF1205 | reverse complement strand
CCACCGGCCGACGCCGCCGGGTTCCGGGACTGCGGCGCGAGGAGGTCGCTGCCCTCGCCGGCGTGAGCACCGAGTGGTACACACGGCTGGAGAAGGGCCACATCGGCGGTGTCTCCGTGGGCGTGCTGGAAGCGGTGGCGCGGGCATTGCTCCTCGACGAGGACGAGCGCACCTACCTTCTCGATCTGGCCGAAGCGGCTCGCCCCGCTCGCCGCAGGCAGCGCCGCAAGGACGTCAAGATCCCGTCCGCCGTCCAGTGGATGGTGGACTCCATGACCATGGCGCCCGCCTTCGTACGCGACGGCCGCCTGGACATCGTCGCCGGCAACGCACTGTGCAGGGCCGTGTATTCGCCGATGTTCGGCAGCGACACCACCGGCGACCGCGGCTGCGCCAATTTCCCCCGATACTTCTTCCTCGACCCCGGCTCCCGCGACTTCTTCGTCGACTGGGAGGAAGGCGCGAGGGCGACGGTCGCGGTGCTCCGCGCCGAAGCCGGACGTGAACCCCACGACCGG
This sequence comes from Streptomyces sp. HPF1205, assembly GCF_020400825.1. Lineage (GTDB taxonomy): Bacteria > Actinomycetota > Actinomycetes > Streptomycetales > Streptomycetaceae > Actinacidiphila. The sequence goes on along the minus strand of NZ_JAINVH010000016.1, from coordinate 161,989 downwards.
GCCCTGCGCGAGCTTGTCGGCGAACTGTCCACGCTCAGCCCCGACTTCCGCACCATGTGGGCCAGTCACGACGTCCGAATCCGTCACGAAGGCATCAAGCGGCTGAACCATCCCGACGTCGGCCCGCTGGAAATGACCTTCCGCTCCCTGGACCTGCCCCTGCCGCAACGGGCCGTACACGACCTGATCATCTACACGGCCGAACCCGGCACCCCTTCGGAGGACCGCCTCAAACTCCTCGCCAGCTGGACAGCGCCGCAACCCTCAGTCACGGAACCGGTCCGCCCGCCGGACTGATGTCACGCGTCAATGAGGTGGCTGTCCGGTCTTCGAGATGGTGCCGATCAGGTGGCGGCCGGCGAGGCCGCAACGAGCGAGGTCCCCGGGCGGTTGGTCAAGAGGCCTGACGTCTCGAACCGTACGCGGGTGCCAGTTGTGCCTGCCGAGGTCCTGGACCACTCACACGGGCCGATGCGCTGCGGCGAAGCTCCCCCAGCAGCGGGAGTTCGCCGCCAAGGACGATCCAGCCGAAGCCATGGTGAGGCGAGCACTGGCCTCCCCGCTGCGCATCCACGTATTGCGGGGAAACCTCGACACCATCGTGGCCGCAGTGGCCGCACTGGCCGCCCAGGCCCCGACGACGCCCTGCTCCGCACGCTCACCGAGCCGTCCGCGGCGGCCCCCCGAACCAAGTCACCTGACCACCCGTCAGGCACCGATGTGCCCCCTCCTCACGCACCCATCGTGCTCCCCTCCCCCGCCCGCAGTCCGACGCCCACCACCCTCTATCCACGAAACCGCAGGTCACCACCCGCAGCACTGCCGAATCACGGTACGCCGACATTCGCCGACCAACGCACTCCACGCGCAGGCCGCACACACTCAATTCACCCGATTCCCAAGGCCGAGCGCAAGAAAAACCCCAGGTCAGAGGCCTGACCCAGGGTCCACCGTGGAGCCGCCTTCGGGATTCGAACCCGAGACCTACGCATTACGAGGTCGTGAGCGAGTGTGCCTCCCAGTTCCAGCTCGTGCCGCGCAACGCCGCGCCGTTATGCCTGATCAGGGCACCAGGGGCTTGGTACCTGGTGATCCCTCGAAGCGCCCTGCCCAAAGGCGTCCGCGCTCCCCTTGCGCTCCCCGAATCGCGCGGCTGGCTCGCGTGAACCGTGAGAACGGGACGACGGCCGGTCATCGGCGCAGGGCGTCCAGCGGTTCGATGCGGGCGGCGCGGAGGGCGGGATAGAGGCCGGCCAGCAGGCCGACGAGGGCTCCGATCGCGGGGGCGGGGATGACACTCACTGGCTGCAGGACAGCAGTCCAGCTCTCCATGAGTGCGGCGATGATGACGACGAGCACGCCGATGCTCGTGCCGACGAGACCCCCGAGGAGTCCCAGGGCGGTGGACTCGGTAAGGAACTGGGCCGCGATGTGTCGCGGGCGTGCGCCCAGGGCACGCCGAAGGCCGATCTCGGCGGTGCGCTCCATGACGGCGACGAGGGTCGTGTTCGCGATCCCGATGGCGCCGACGGCCAGGCACAGGACGGCGAGGATGAGGAAGAGACTGGACATGTCAGTGCCGACCTGATCGCGCAGGGTGTGCGGGTCGGGGGGAGGGACCGCAGTGAGGAGCTGCGGCTGGTCCGGCCGGAGGGCGAGCGGGGCCTGTTCGGCTATCAGCTGAGCCGCTCCGACGCGGGTCTGGATGAGTCCTTGGGCGGGAGGGTCGGCAGGGGGACCGTATTCTCGTAGCGCTGTGCTCGACGGGATGAGAACTCCCGTCAGGGTCTGGGCAAGTTGCTGACTGTCCGAGATGATGCCGACCACCGTGTAGGCCGTGTCGTTGATGAAGACGGCCGGCTGGTTGTCGACCCGTGCGATGCCCAGGAGGCGCGCGGCAGCGGCGCCGAGGACACAGACGTGTTCAGCGTGGTCCTGGTGGAAGTCGTTGTAGAGCGTGCCGGTGAGCATCGTCGTCTGCATGGCTTGCAGCGTTCCGGGTGATGCCGCGTAGATGTTCACGGCGCCGTCGTGAGGCAATGCCTTGGTGTAGTCGGGGGTGCGGGAGAGTGTGGGGTTGCGGAGGGGAACGCTCCACCAGACCCCGCCGGCTACCACGCCGTTGAGATGCAGCAGGCGTTCGTCTGTGTCGGAGGGGAAGACCATGCGCCCGCTGGTCGTCGGGGAATCGGCCGGGGGGGTGGCGGTGATCGTGACGGTGGTATCCCGCAGGAGGTCGAAGGACTTGCTGATCTGGCCGCTGGCCGTCGTTGTCAGTCCGAGAACCGTGACGAAGGCCCCGACGCCCAGGACGGTGCCGAGCATCGTCAGGATCGAGCGTGTCGGTCGCTGGATCAGTCCGGCCAGAGCTTCGGCGAAAAGGTCCTTGAGGCGGAGCCGGGTGGGAGGTGTTTCCGGAGTCCGGCGGCGGCGGAAGGTGGCGGTCATGTCAGAGCCCGTGCCGTGCGGTGTGTCGCTGCCGGGTCGGCCGGGGCGACAGCGCCGTCGAGGATCTGCAGCTGTCTACGGGCACGGGCCGCCACGCCCGGGTCGTGGGTGATCACGATGAGGGTGACGCCGTCGCGGTTGAGGTCTTCCAGAAGGCCCAGGACCGCTTGTGCGGTGGCAGAGTCGAGGTTTCCGGTCGGCTCGTCGCACAGGACGAGAGCAGGCGCCCCGACCACGGCCCGTGCGATGGCGACCCGTTGTCTCTCCCCGCCGGAGAGAGTGCCGGGCAGGGCATGCAGGCGATGGCCGAGTCCTACTCTGTCGAGTGCCTCCACTGCTGCCGCCGTGCGCTGCCGCTGTGTGGGGGTGCTGTAGAGCAGGGCGATGCCGACGTTCTCCGCCGCCGTACGGTGCGGGAGGAGGTGAAACTGCTGGAAGACGAATCCGATGCGCCGCCCGCGCAGTGCGGTGCGTTCGCGTTCGTTCAGTGCGGACACGTCGTGACCGGCGAAGACGTACTGGCCCTGGGTCGGCCGGTCCAGCAGGCCGAGCAGGTTGAGCAGGGTGGACTTGCCGGAACCCGACGGGCCGACGATCGCCAGGTGTTCTCCGGCTTCGATGGTGAGGTCGACCGGCTTGAGGGCTTCGACGGAGGGCGTTCCGGGATAGGTCTTCGCCACCCCGCGCAGTTCGACGATCGCGGTCACTGGCCGACCACCACGCGGGTCCCGGCGGTCAGGGTGCCGTTCACCGGTGTGACCTGGACCATGCCGTCCGCGGAGACCCCTGTGGTGACGGGCATGACCTGCTGCTTTCCGCCTGGTTCGAGGAGGGAGATGGTGGTCTGCGCGTCGGCTGCCGAGGAGATCGCGGCTTCCGGCACAGCGAACACCGGTCCCGCACTCGCCGCGGCGGTGATGGTGATGCGCACGTCCTGGCCTTCGAACGCGGCCGACCAGGGGTGGTCGGGCCGGATTTTCAGCGGTATGTAGGCACCGCCGGCCGTGCCGGTGTCGGTCGCCCCCGGCTTCGCGGTGGTGAGCGGCCCGACGCCCGCGACGACACCTGTCGCCTGATCGCCGGTGGTCTCCGAGAACACGGTGGCGACCATGCCGGACTTGACCAGTCCTTTGTCGGCTGGGTCCATTGTCCCGCTCAGCTCCATGCCGCCGACCGCGAGAGTGACCACCGGGCCCCTGACCGGATCGCCGACCGTGACGGGGACCGACACGACCCGGGCGGGCAGCGTGCGTACGAAGAGGACTTCGGAGGAGGGGAGCATGGCACCGGCCCGCGCCTGCGCCGCGGTGAGGTCCTCTTCTGCCTGGCTCAGCTGGCTTCGCAGTGACGCGGCAGGGTTCCGGTCCGATGAACTGGAAAGCTGCGCCCGGAGCTGGTCCACCTTGTGCTGCGCGGCCCGAACGGCTGCCTGGGTTTCCTCGCTCGTCTGCGGCACGGCGTATCCCATGGCGGAGTACAGGTGCGTCACCGCCCGCTCGGTGCCGACGCCGAAGGTGCCGGTCGGGTCCGGCTGTCCGGTGCGTGCCACGGCCGTGGCCCCACCAGGGCCCGTTCGGCGGGAAGCATGTCAGCGCCCGGCCAACCCCATGTTCACGCCGTCCCGCAGGTCCGCGTCACCCTGTGCGATCTGTGCCGCCGGGTCGAGACACCGGTGCCGCACCGAGCTGCCCCTCGGGTCGTGGGCACATCCCAAGGCGTCGTATCGGTCGACTGCTTGCCGCAGCCGCTTGGCAACGGAGCGGAGAGTGGCGAACCCGGGTTTGCCGGACACGGTCCTGAGAGCCTGGTCCGCGTCCCGTCCGACCACCTCGGCGGTGGCCGCACAGGCCGAGGTGAACATCGAGGCCCGGGACGTGGAGCACTCGCTGTTCGAGCCCGACCCGAAGATCTCCTCGTGCGCGTTCAACGCCGGGAGCAAAGCGGACTGCACGGCTTCGGCGACGCGCCCTGCCGGCGACAGGCTCGGGTCGTTCGCAGTGCCCGTATGCCGGGCTGGAGCAGAGGCCGCAGGATGACCTTTCCCACCGGACGAGCACCCGGTCAGCAGCAAGCCGCCCACCGCGACCACCGCGACCCCGTACGGCGTGATCCGCCGTAAGTACCCGAACCCTGTCCCCACGCGCCTCATCGGTGTCATGACGTCAAAATAGCCTTCCGCTGCCGAGCCGTGTCAGCAGACCGATCACGGGGGTTCAGGTTCCCTGGAGGACCTGTGCTGCCTTCTCCAGGGTCGCCTGCTCCGATGTACTGAGGTCGGAGAGCGGCTCTTCGTTCCGCGCGATCAGCTGTTTTTGGATCGCGGACTCGACGGCGAACCAGACGCCGATGACGTTGGCCTGCTTCTTGCAGGTCACGTCCGCCGTGGCCATCTGGATCTCGGCAGCCGTCGGAGACGGTTGCAACCTGGAGCCTGTGCGGGTGAGGACAGCGAGTAACCGTCCTTTTTCATGCACGCCGACCACTGGGCGAAGGCGGACAGCAGCTTCGGGTTGGCCAGGGACTGGTTGTAGCTGGCGTCGTCGATGTCCTCCGCCAGGCGCTGGTTCATGCCGGGACCGAGCTTCCTGCGCACCTCGCCCGAACAGCCGCCGGCAGGGATGTGCTGCCCCTTATAGACCTGGCTTTTGTGCTCGGCGCCGGAACCGGGGCTGTCGCCCAAGAACACCAGGCGTTCACTCGTGGTCATGCGCGCGGCGGGCGGGCGAGGCCCTCGTCGCCTTCGGTTTGTGGTAGCCGTACGTGCCGGCCACGGTCATGTCCACCACGCCGTATCGGCGTCCCATGTTGGCCGCGTTGCCCGACGGGTCCGCGGTGGAGAAGGCCGGCGGCGTGTACGAGAAGCCGTAGCGGGCCATGCACTGCCGCATCAACACCCCGGACGCGCGCAGCATCTGGGTGTGGGTGGCCTCCGACAGCAGATAAGGCTCGATGGGCAAGGACAGGCCTGACACCGTCGTAAGGGTCGGTATGTGCGAGGGCGCGGGCTGGGCAACGCGCAGCACGGGAGTGGGGGGCTTGCCCGCGGAGGGCGAGCCGGCGCCGCACGCGGCGGCGCCCGTCGCGCACACGACGATCAGAGCACTCCGCCGGATCGTGCGGAAGGTGGTGCTCATGGGGTCACCAAGTCTCTTTCACAAGGCTCTCGACTGCTCAACCGCCGCCGACGATTGAACTCTTCGGCAAACAGGTCACGGGAGCGGCGGGGCGGGCGCCGCCCAGTAGACGGTCCAGTCGTTCTCGTTGTACACGGAGGCCGGGTGCAGCGCCCCCACGGACACCCGGGACGAGAAGGCGGAGCGGGCGCGACTGCACGGGGTGTCGACGACGGCCCGAGACCAGTACCTGGCCGAGCGCAAGAACATCCAGCGGGTCACCGGTCCCGCCACGATGCTCAGCATCAAGGCCACCCCGTCCTCGGCGCTCAGCAACGCGGTGAAGGAAGAACTGATCGCCAAGAACTACGCGGCCTTCCTGACGCTCCCCAAGGTCACCAAGCCCCGGGTGCTGGCCTGGACCGCCCTGCGGGTAGCCCGCTGGAAGCGCACGGGGAGAAGCCCTCCCCCGTGATGGTGTGGACTCTCCAGCAGACAGCGAAGTTCTTGGACTTCATCGTGGAGGACCGCCACTTCGTCGCCTGGCACCTGGTGCTCTCCCACGGCCTGCGCCGCGGCGAACCGGCCGCGCTCTCCTGGGACGAGATCGACCTGGACGAGGAGACCATCCACATCAGCGAGCAACTGGTGTCGATCTCCTACGAGGTCCACGAGGACGACCCGAAGGCCGACAGCGTCCGCGACATCAAGCTCAACCGCGACTCGGTGATGGTCCTCAAGGCGTGGCGCAAGAAGCAGCGCGCCGAGCGAGCCGAGTGGGAAGCCGAGCACGCCGGGAACGACTCGGGCAACCGCGTGTTCACCAAGGAGAACGGCGAGGTGTACCACCCGCAGTTCTTCCTTGACCGCTGGGACCGCCTCGTGGAGCTGTCCGGCCTGCCACCGATCCGGCTCCACGACGGCCGCCACGAGGCGGCCAGCATGGCCCTTGCCGCCGGCGTCGCCCCCAAGGCCGTGCAGGCGATGCTCGGGCACTCCTCGATGAGGATGACGACAGACACGTACCAGACGGTGCTGCCCGAGATGCACGCCGCGACCGCCTCGGCATCCCTGGACCTGATCGCCGCGTACCGGGAGCAGCAGACGAGACCCAAGAAGAAGGCAAAGAAGCCCAAGAAGCAGGGCAAAAGGGCGGCCTGACCAGGGTTGGGGCCACCTTTCGCCCACGGCTCGGCCCCATTTCGGACCCATCTGGCTCACGCACAGGCGAAATCCAAAGTGGTTTAGACCATGTGGCGATCAAGGAAACGACTAAGGCCCAGGTCAGTTGCTACGACCTGGGCCTTTTCGTGGAGCCGCCTTCGGGATTCGAACCCGAGACCTACGCATTACGAGTGCGTTGCTCTGGCCAACTGAGCTAAGGCGGCTTACCGCGGCACTGCCGAAGCGCGGTTCCATGGCGGCAAGCCGTGGGCGTCGCGTGGCAGCAGCAGCGGGTGAAAGTCTACAGGGTGGCGGGGGGTGGTTTTGACGCGAGGAGGAATCTTGGCGGACGCCCTGGGTCGCGGCGCCCGCCGGCTCCGCCTCGTGGCCAGGGCCACGCTCTCGCCCGGCTACGGATCCGCCCGGGCTCCCGGCCGCCGCCCGTGATCAATACACCCAGCCAGCGCCCGCCCAGCGCCCGCCCACCCACCGACCGCGAGCCGATCGAAGCCGAACATCAGGTGCAGCGGGTCGAGGGGGCGGGGAGGGTGCCCGAGAGGAGGTAGGCGTTGACCGCGGAGTCGATGCAGGCCGAGCCGCGGCCGTAGGCGGTGTGGCCGTCGCCGACGTAGGTGAGGAGGCGGCCGCTGGAGAGCTGGTGGGCGAGGGAGACCGCCCACGCGTAAGGGGTGGCGGGGTCGCGGGTGGTACCGACGACCAGGATGGGGGCCGCGCCCTTGGCCTCGATGCGCTCGGCGTGGCCCGTCGACCGGACCGGCCAGTAGCCGCAGACCAGGGAGGACCAGGCCAGGGTCCTGCCGAAGTGGGGCGAGGCGGCGAGGAAGGACGGCAGGACGCGCGAGACCTCGGCGGGCGAGGTCAGCGCCGGCGGGAGGTCCAGGCAGTTGACGGCGGCGTTGGCGTACATCAGATTGCTGTACTTGCCAGAGGCGTCCCGTTCGTAATAGCTGTCGGAGAGCTTGAGCAGAGGGTCGCCGTCACCCTTTTCCGCGCTGGCCAGGGCCGTACGGAGGGTGGGCCACGCCTCCTGGTCGTACATCGCGGCGATGACGCCGGTCGTGCCCAGCGCCTCGGTGAGCTTCCGGGAGCCACCCGTCGGCAGCGGGTGGGCGTCCAGCGACTTGAACAGCGCGTCGAGCCTTGTCCCGGCGTCGGACGCCGACGAGGTACCCAGCGGGCAGTCCGCCCGCTTCACGCAGTCCTTCGCGAAGGCCGCGAACGCCACCTCGAAGCCGCCGGCCTGCGCGCGGCTGCCCTCCAGGGCGCTGACCGAGGGGTCCATCGCGCCGTCCAGGACCAGGCGCCCGACCCGCTGCGGGAACAGGCCGGCGTAGGTCGCGCCGAGGAACGTACCGTACGACTTTCCGACGTACGTCAGCTTCTGGTCGCCCAGCAGCGCGCGCAGCACGTCCATGTCGCGGGCGGAGTCGATGGTCGAGACGTGGCGCAGCAGGGCCGCCGACCGCTTCTCGCAGCCCGCCGCGAACGATTTGTCCGCGGCGGCGAGTGCCGAGATCTCGGCCGCGTTGTCGGGGGTGGTGTCAACGGCGGAGTAGGCGTCCATCTGCTTGTCGGACAGGCACTCGACGGGAGTGCTCCGGGACACCCCGCGCGGGTCGACGCCGACCATGTCGTACCGCGAGGTGACGGCCGCGGGGTAGCCGAGCGCCGCGTACTGCAGGTAGTCGATCGCCGAGCCGCCGGGACCGCCAGGGTTGACCAGCAAGGAGCCGAGGCGCTTGCCGGGGCCGGTGGCCTTCTTACGGGCGACCGCCAGCTTGACGGCGTCGGCCGGGACCGGGTGGGCGTAGTCCAGCGGAACCTTCATGACCGCGCACTGGAAACCCGACGCGCCGCAGTCCCGCCAGGCCAGCTTCTGGTGGTAGTACGGCGCCAGGTTCGCCGGCGTGGCGGTCGGCAGCGGGCGTAGCGGACCGGTCGCCGTACCGGAGCCGGAGCCGGAACCGGTCGCGGAGGGGGCCGCGGCGCCGGACCGGGAGCCGGACGGGGAGGACGCCGCCGCGTCGTGGCCGCCTCCCCTGGTGGAGCAGGCGGACAGCAGCAGGCCGGTCACCGCGATCGCGATGGCCGGGATGCGGAGCAGGCGCTTGGAGTGCTTGGAGTGCATCGGCGACTCGGGTCCTCCCGTCGGATGACTGCGAGCGTATCCGGCCCGCAGCCTCCCCTGTCGGATGAACTGTCGCCTTTTGAGTGGTTTACGCGGCCTCGGGCGCCTAACGGTGACGCCTCACCTGCCCGGGATTGGGCGCGGGCGCGGGCTCCGGCGGTACGGACGGGCCGGGCGATACCGCTGCCCCGGTGGCGGCGGAGGGGCCGCGGGGTGCGGACGGCGCAAGGGGCGCGGCCGGCGCGGACGGCACAAGGGTCGCGGGCGACGCAAAGGTCGCGGAGGGACCTGCGCTCCGGGCAGCCGGGCGGTCAGCCCGGTCCGTCCGAGCCGCCCGGTCCGTCCGGGCCGGACCGTCCAGCTTCTCGGTGAGATAGCAGGCGACGCGGACGAACAGTTCGCGCCGCTGCGCAACGCCGTCCAGCAGGCGCACGCGGATGCCCCGGGGGCGCAGGGTGGCGCGCAGAGCGCGGGCCGAGGCGTGGGAGGCGCTCTCGCCGGGGGAGGCCGCCAGCAGCACCGAGGGATACGGGCCGGAGCCGGGGTCGGCGCCGGGACCCGAGCCCGGCGCCACGCGCGGATACGTACCGGACACGCCCACGGCCGCCGCGTACCGCCCGGGGTGCGCGAACGCCTCCCGCACCGCGCACAGGGCGCCGGGGCCGATACCGAGGGAGGCTCGCGCGGTGGCCGCGGTCAGCGTGCGGTAGCCGCGGTCGACCTCGCTGAGCACGGGTGCGGCGTCGCGCGCGCAGTCCGGCGGGGTGACCACGATGAACGCGTCGGCGATGCGCCGGTCGACGCCCAGCGCGAGGCCCGCGTAAAGGTCGTTGTCGCCCCGAGCCGGAATCCGGGCCAGCACCACCGGGTACGCGACGCCCGCCGCGCGCGGCGAGTCGTAACGCGGCGGCAGCCACACCCTGGTGCCGTCCCGCAGCACTTGCAGGGTGCCGCCCGCCGGATGGCCGACGGTCCGCGGTTCGAGAGGCGGCGGGGCCTTGGGCGTACGCGAAGGCGAAGGCATACGCGGCGGCGGTACGGGGCCGGGGGCGATCTCGGCCGCCCGGCCGGTGGGCGTACGCCGCGGGCCGGCGACGGCGGGGTGGTGGTGCGACGCGTTCGTGCCGCCGAGGAGGGTGACCGCGAGGGTCGCGGTCACCAGGGCGGCCGCGGTGGCGGCCGCGGCGCGCAGGACGGTGCCGAGGCGGTTCTCGGGGAGCTCGTACGGGCGGCCGGCGCGCTCGGCACGCCAGTGGCGGTGTGCGCGCCGGGTGAGAACGATGGCCGTGGCCGCGGCCGCGGCCACCAGGAGGAAGGCGAGGACGGTGGCCATGGCGGAACCATGCAGCCGACGGCACCCTCCGCCCGTGATTCGGCACGCGGGTTGGCGCCGGATCACCCAGAAGGGGGGCCTGCTGACGCGCGGCGCCCCTTCTCCCCCCGCGGCCGAACTAGCCCGGCACATTTCACGCCCGCTCGCCGTCCCGAGAACCGGACTCCCCCACGCCCGCAACCCATCCCGAGACCTGGACGCCCCCGCCCGCGGCACGAGGCACACGTCGACCCACGATGCCGCCCCGGCCACCCCGCCACTGGCGCGGACCCAGCCCGCGCCCCCGCGGCAGGAGGGACACCCACCCGCGACCCGTAACGCCGGGGTCGTCCCACCGCGCAGGGCGCGCACCCCGGCGCGGGTCACTCCTCGCCCGCGCCACCGGCCCCGACCCGCCTGGCGGCTACCCCACCCGCGGCGCCACCTGCCTCACCCCGCCCGCAGCGCCAAGGTCATCGCCTCCACCGCCAGCAGGGGCGCCACATTGGCATCGAGGGCTTCGCGGCAGGCGAGGATGGCGTCGAGACGGCGCAGGGTCTGGGCGGGGTGCGAACTCGTGGCTATGCGGCCGACGGCCTCCTGGGCCTCGATGTTGGCCAGGGAGCGGTCGGAACCGGTGAGCTGGAGGGCGAGGACGTCGCGGTAGAAGGACGCGAGGTCGGTGAGGGCGAGGTCGAGGGTGTCGCGCTGAGTACGGGTGGCGCGGCGCTTTTGGCGGTCGGCGAGCTCCTTCATCGCGCCGGCTGTGCCGCGGGGCATGCGGCTGCCCGCCCCCGGGCTGGCGCCGAGGGCCTGCCGCAGGTCTTCGGTCTCCTTGGCGTCCATTTCCTCGGCGACGGCCTTGGCGTCCTCGGCGGCGGCGTCGACGAGTTCCTGGGCGGCGCGCAGGCAGCCGCCGACATCGGCGAGTTGGAGGGGGATGCGCAGGACGCCGGCACGGCGGGCCCGGGCGGCCTCGTCGGTGGCCAGGCGGCGGGCGCGGCCGATGTGGCCCTGGGTGGCGCGGGCGACCCTCGCCGCCAGGTCGGGGTCGATGCCGTCCCTGCGGGTCAGGACGTCGGCGACCGCCTCGGGCGAGGGAGTGCGCAGCGTCAGCAGGCGACAGCGGGAGCGGATGGTGGGCAGCGCGTCCTCGACGGAGGGGGCGCACAGCAGCCACACCGTACGGGGGGCCGGCTCCTCCACGGCCTTCAGCAGGACGTTCGCCGCGCCCTCGGTCAGGCGGTCGGCGTCCTCCAGGACGATGACCTGCCAACGGCCGCCGGCCGGGGAGAGGTTGGCCCGGCGGACCAGGTCGCGGGTCTCCTTGACGCCGATGGTCAGCAGATCGGTCCGTACGGTCTCCACGTCGGCGTGAGTGCCGGACAGCGTGGTGTGGCAGCCGTCGCAGAACCCGCAGCCGGGAGCGGCCCCCAGCGCCTTGTCCGGGCTCGTGCACTGCAAGGCCGCCGCGAACGCCCGTGCCGCGGTCGACCGCCCCGACCCCGGGGGTCCGGTGAACAGCCAGGCATGCGTCATCCGCCCGCCCGGGCCTCCCGAGCCCCGAGCGCCGCCCTCACTCGGGGCCCGGTCCCGCTCCTGGCCGCCGCCCCCCGTCGCCTCCTCGCCCGCGTGCGCCTCGGCGATCGTCGTGACGAGCGACTTCCGCGAGTCGGCCGCGACGAGCGCGTCGGCGTCCGCGGCGGCGGCCGCCAGCTCAGCCACCACCCTCGGCTGGCCGACCACGTCGTCCCACACCGTCATTTCCGCTGCCACCTCGCCTTCCGCACGCGCCGCACACCTCGCCGTACCGACCGCCGCGTCCCGGACAGCGCCGGGCTGCCGCGATCCGGCCCCGTGCAGACATTCTGGACCACCCCACTGACAACGCCCGGCCGGCCTCGCCCCGCACCCGGTCCGCCGCAGGTCACAAGCCCGCCGCCCCGGAACCCGCGCCCCGGGACCTTCAACTCCCGGCTCGCCCGGAACCCCGGACACCGGCAACCCCCGGCGCCCCGAACACCGGCGGGCCCGGCAGCCGAACCGGGCTCCACAGCGGGGCGTGCCGCCCCGGCCGCACGCCCCGGCAGCCGCTCGTCAGCCCCTCAGAGTGAAAGCCTCTGCACCCCCGACGCCACCGCCCGCTGCTCCCCGGCGTCCGCGCCGTCCGCGCCCATGCCCGTCCAGCACGACCCCCGCCGCGCCAGGAGCCGCCGCAGCCACACCTCGGTGGCGACCAGGTGCCCTATCCCCTCCAGCGGCACCGGCTCGCCGCCTGCCGCCGCGCGCAGGGCGTCGCGTACGACACCGGCCTCCACCAGGCCCGCGTCGGCGAGCAGCGGGGCCTCGAAGAGGTCCAGGAGCGGATCGAGGGTGGTGCGCAGGCCCGCGCGCAGGGCGGAGGCGGGTGCGGTGGAGGGGGCGGCGCCCGAGCCCCAGCCGGGCGGGAGTTCGCGGACGCCGGCGCCGGCCAGGACCTCGCCCAGGACGGAGGCGCGTGCTCCGGGCCGTACGCGCAGGGCGGCGGGAAGGAGGCGGGCGGCTCGCACGACCTGGTTGTCGAGGAAGGGGGCGTGCAGGCGCTGCGAGGGTACGGCGGCGGCTTGTTCGAAGACGCGGTAGTCGGCGGCGTGGCGGGCCAGGGCGGCGTGGGCGCGGCGCTCGCCGGGCCGTTCCAGGGGCCAGGGGCGGCGGGCGGCCTCCTGGAGGCGAACCGATACTTCAGCCAGCGCCTCGCCGGTGAGCCAGCGGGCGGCGGGACCCGGCCGTACCCACGCCATAGCGGCGAGAGAGGCGTCGAGCGGCCCTCGCGGACCGCCTGCCGCTGCCCCTGACAGCAACAGTGCGGCGGCGTCCTCGACACCGCGCTGGTACGGCGTACGGGCGAGCCGGCGCGCGGCCCGGTAGACGGTCAGCGGCACGGTGAAGGGCAGGAGCGGCGTCGAGTGCCCCGCGGCGCCGTCGGCTTTGGTCAGGGCGGCGACCGGCCGCAGCAGTGAGCGCCGGCGCCGGTCCATCAGCAGGTCCGCCAGCCGGGCCGGGTGGGCGTCGAGCACCTGCCGCGCGCCGTATCCGATCAGGTGGTCCGCGCCGCCCGCCGACAGGCGCCGCCGGTGGCGTTCGGCGACGACCAGGGGGGTGCCGGGTTCGTCGGTCAGCGGCCCGGCCAGGGGGCCGGCGGCAAGGTCGGCGTATGGCAGCGCCTCCTCGCCGCCGGCGACGACGACGTGCCTCAGCCGCGGGTCGGCGCCCATGCGGCTGGCGCGTTCGAGTTCGGCCTCGCGGGAAGAAAGTCCGCCGGAGACGATGTCGTTGAAGGTGACGGCGAGCAGGCGCTCCCCGGCGAGCGAACCGGGGGCGCCCGGCAGGGTGCCCGGCATCCCGGGCAGTCCGGCGGCCAGTAGCGCCAAGGTCGCGGAGGCGCTGCCGCCCGTCAGGTCGGCGCCGATGCCGGGCGCCGGGGCCTCGTCCGGGTCGGGGACGAAGCGGGGCTGCGCCAGCCGCGCGCGCACCGCTTCGATCAGCGCGTCCCGTACGCCTTCGATCGCCGCTTGTACGTCGGCGGCGCTCGCCCGGTGCCGGCCCGCGGCAAGGGAGGCGGTCGGCTCGTAGCCTGTGATCTCCGGCGCTCCTTCGCGCAGGATCAGGGCGTGTCCCGGCGGCACCCGGCGCACCCCGACGTAGGGCGTGCCGTCCCCGACCGCCTCGGGCGAGTCCGGGCAGGCCAGGGTCGCCGCGAGGTGGGTGACGTCGAGCCCGGCCTCGATCAGGTCGGCCAGCGGCAAGGCGGCGGTTGCGTAGGCGGTTCCGCCGGACCACCTGGTGTGGAAGACGGGCCGCGCTCCGGCGAGGTCGCCCAGCACCGTGATGCGGCGGCCCAGTTGCAGCACGGCCGTATAGCTGCCGGGCCAGGCCGTGACGTGCCGGAGGGCGCCGCCCCTGGCGGCGACGAGCCCGAGCCGCAGTTCGGCGTCGCTCGCGCCGCAGCGGCCGAGCACGGCGAGGCGGGCGACGCCATTGGCGCCGCCGGACTTCCGCTGCCCGTAGGAGCGGTCGTACGGGCGGTCGTACGTGCGGTCGTAGGCGGCGCCGTCGGCGTAACCGCTCGGGCCGCCGTCGGCATAGGTGTCGGCGTATGCGCTGCCGTTGCCATTGGCGCGGACGCGGCCGCCCGCGGCGGAGCCGGACGGGTCCGCGTACACCACTCGTACCTCGTCGGGCCGCCAGTCGCCGACCGCCCACAGCGGATCGGGGTCGCCCCACAGGAGTTGGGCGCCGACCGGCCGAAGGCTGTGGGCGCGCGCTCCGGGAACGGGACCAGCGGTGGCGCTGCTCCACCCCACCAACCACCGCATCGCGCCTCCACAGGCTGTGGACAGCCGGGGGCACTTCGCCCTTGCCGCGCCCCACGCCGCCGCCACGTCTGATGTCCGGAAGACCATGCTGCCACGCGGAAGCGCGCAAAGAGGCGCACGGGTGCACCAAGGAGCGCCGGGGCGCGCCGGTTCCCGCCGCCAGGGTGCGAGCGGGAAGGGCGCGCGAGAGCCCGACTGGGTCCCAACTGGCCGTCCGCAGCCATTAGTTGAAACCCGGACGCCAAACGTCGGTTTCGCGCCAAACTCTCCGGCACTTGCCGGAGCCAATATGCCCGGGGCCGGGTGCGGACCGACGGGCGCCATCCGGTTGCGGGGGCGGTGCGCGCGGGCCCGGCGAGGGGGCGCCGGCCCGGGGAACGGGTACGCGCCCCCCGGGCCGGTCCACTGCCCGCGGGGATTGTGACAGCGGAACACCCTGGCCCGCCCCACCCCGCCATAGCCGCCTGGCAGGGGCGCGGGCCGACCCACGGCCCCCATGCAAGCGCCGCTCCCCCGGAACGCACAGAGCGCACGGCCGGGCGCACGGCCACATATACCGGGAGCACACGCCGAATCGCGTGCGGGGCGCGTAGCGTGAGGGGCCGGATTCACGCCATCCAGGACAAGGCTCTTAACGGTCGGGATGCGGCGTCTTACGCTGGGTGTACCCGGTTCGCACACGTACGCGCGGCTCGGGTGCCCGGCGCATGCGCCGCGACCGCCGGACAGCCGGCGGCGGGGTGGCTTGAATCGGGTTCAGGGGAGGGTGACCCCCGCGCCCCACGACAAGACCAGGCCGCCCGGCCTGCCCCCAGCGGCATCACGAGGTGAACCGCAGTGAACAGAGAACACCGCGGGCCGAACGAGAAACTCGGCAGTCTTCTCGCTCTGGCGGGCATCAGCAACGCCGGACTCGCCCGCCGGGTCAACGATCTCGGCGCCCAACGTGGGCTGACGCTGCGGTACGACAAGACCTCCGTGGCCCGCTGGGTCACCAAGGGCATGGTCCCCCAGGGCGCCGCTCCGCATCTGATCGCCGCCGCCATCGGCAGCAAGCTCGGCCGCCCGGTGCCGCTCCACGAGATCGGTCTGGCGGACGCCGACCCGGCCCCCGAGGTCGGGCTCGCCTTCCCCCGGGACGTCTCGGAGGCGGTGAAATCGGCCACCGATCTGTGGCGCCTGGACCTCGGCGGCAGGCGCGGCCCGGGCGGCGGCGGCATCTGGCAGAGCCTGGCCGGATCCTTCGCAGTGAGCGCTTACGTCACTCCCGCCTCGCGCTGGCTGATCACCCCCGCGGACGCCACAGTCGCCCGGCCCGACCCGGCGCCCGGCAGCACCCATGTCGGCCACGCCGACGTCACCAAGCTGCGGGAGGCCGCCGAGGACGCCCGCCGCTGGGACTCCAAGTACGGCGGAGGCGACTGGCGTTCGGGCATGGTCCCGGAGTGCCTTCGCGTCGAGGCCGCACCCTTGCTGCTGGGCTCGTACAGCGACGACGTGGGCCGCTCCCTCTTCGGCGCCACCGCGGAACTCACCCGCCTGGCCGGCTGGATGGCCTTCGACACCGGTCAGCAGGAGGCCGCCCAGCGGTACTACATCCAGGCGCTGCGGCTGGCCCGCGCCGCCGCCGACGTTCCCCTCGGCGGGTATGTGCTCGCCTCCATGTCGCTGCAGGCCACCTACCGCAACTTCGCCGACGAGGGCGTCGACCTCGCCCAGGCGGCCCTCGAACGCAACCGCGGCCTGGCCACCGCCCGCACCATGTCGTTCTTCCACCTGGTCGAGGCCAGGGCCCACGCCAAGGCCGGGGAAGCGGCGGCCTGCGGCGCCTCCTTGGCGGCGGCCGAGGCGATGCTGGAGCGCTCCCGTGAGGGCGACTCGGATCCGAGCTGGCTCGGCTTCTATTCCTACGACCGCCTCGCCGCCGACGCCGCCGAGTGCTACCGCGACCTGCGCATACCCCGCCAGGTCCAGCGCTTCACCGAGGCGGCGCTGGCCCGCCCCACCGAGGAGTTCGTCCGCTCCCACGGCCTGCGCCTGGTCGTCTCGGCCGTCGCCGAACTCGAATCCGGCAACCTGGACGCGGCCTGCGCCGCCGGGGCGAAGGCGGTCGAGGTCGCCGGCCGCATCTCCTCCGCCCGCACCACGGAGTACGTCCGCGACCTGCTGCACAGGCTGGAGCCTTACAACGACGAGCCGCGGGTGCTCGAACTGCGCGAAAGGGCGCGGCCCCTGCTCGCGGCACCGGCGTGAGGGAAAGCGCCGACGCGCGGAGTGCGGCACTCTGTTCCCACGCCGGCCCGAAAGGAAACACCCCCACATGACCAGGCCCCTCACCGACGTCACCGTGATCGGCGCCGGCATCGTCGGCCTGGCCACCGCCTATACCCTCACCCGTACCGCGCCGAACGCGACGATCCGGGTGGTGGAGAAGGAGTCCGGCCCGGCAGCGCATCAGACGGGCCACAACAGCGGCGTCATCCACAGCGGCATCTATTACCGCCCGGGGTCGTTGAAGGCGCGGTACGCCCTGGCGGGCTCCGCGGAGACCCCCGAGTTCTGCGCCAGGCACCGCATCCCGTACGCCGTCACCGGCAAGCTGATCGTCGCCACGGCCCAGGCCGAGCTGCCGCGCCTGCACGCCTTGGCGGTGCGCGGCCGCGAGCACGGCCTGAGCATCCGCGAACTCGGCCCCGCCCAGATCTCCGAGGCAGAACCCGCGGTGGCGGGCCTGGCGGCCGTCCACGTGGCCAGCACGGGCGTGTGCGACTTCGGCGCGATGGCGCGCGCCCTGGCCGGCCTCGTCGAGGACGCGGGCGGTGAGATCCACTACGGCCGCGAGGTCACCGCGATCTCCCGGGAGGACGGGGGCGGCGCCAAGGGCCGGATCACCGTCCGTACCGCCGACGGGGCGCACCTGGCCACCAGGGTGCTGGTCAACTGCGCGGGCCTGCACAGCGACCGCGTCGCGCGGCTGGCCGGGCACGAGCCGGGAATGCGGATCATCCCGTTCCGCGGCGAGTTCTACGAGCTCGCGCCCGCCCGCCGCGACCTGGTGCGCGGCCTGGTCTACCCCGTGCCCGACCCCGACTTCCCGTTCCTCGGCGTCCACCTCACCCGCGACGTGCACGGCACGGTCCACCTCGGCCCCAACGCCGTCCCGGCCCTCGCCCGCGAGGGGTACCGACGGCGTACGGTGCGCCTTCGCGACCTGGCGGCGACCGCCGCCTTCCCCGGCACCTGGCGGATCGTCCGCCGCCATTGGCGCCAGGAAGCGGGCGAGATCCGCCGCTCCCTGTCCAAGCGCGCCTTCACCGAGGACGCCCGCCGCCTCCTGCCCGGCCTTCGTCCCGCCGACCTGCGCCCCGCCCCGGCCGGCGTCCGCGCCCAGGCGGTGCTGCCCGACGGCACCCTTGTCGACGACTTCCTGTTCGCCGGCTCGCCGCCGTTCATCCACGTCCTGAACGCCCCGTCCCCGGCCGCGACGGCCGCCCTGCCGATCGGGCGGGAGGTCGCGCGGCGGGTCGTGGCGGCTCTGTGAACCACGGGGGCGAGGCCGGCGGGGGCCAGGACCGGCAGGCCCGCCGCGGCCCGCCCCGCACCCCGTAGAATCGTCCCATCGTGACCAGCAAATCCCCCTCCTCCCCCGCTCCGGCCGGCGTCCTCTTCCCGCCCGGCAAGGGCCCGTCCCCCGACCCGGCGGGCTCCCGCACGGAGCGCAGGATCCGCTCGTTCCACGCCCGGCGCGGCCGCATCACACCCGCCCAGAGCGCCGCGATCAGGCGCCTGTGGCCGCGGTGGGGCGTGGAGCTCGACGGCAGCCCGCTCGACCTCGGGGAGCTCTTCGGGCCCGGCGTGCCGGTCGTCGTGGAGATCGGCTTCGGGATGGGCGACGCGACGGCCGAGATGGCCGCCGCCGACCCGGCGACCGGCATCCTGGCGGTGGACGTCCACACCCCCGGCCAGGGCAACCTCCTGTCACTGGCCGAGCGCGACGGCCTGACCAACATCCGGGTGGCCAACGGCGACGCGATCATCCTCTTCCGCGACATGCTCCCGCCGTCCTGCCTGTCCGGGCTGCGCGTCTTCTTCCCCGACCCCTGGCCCAAGCCCAAGCACCACAAGCGGCGGCTGATCCAGCCCTCCTTCGTCGAGATGGTGACCCCGCTGCTGCGCCCGGGCGCGACCGTCCACTGCGCGACGGACTGGGAGCCGTACGCCGAGCAGATGCTGGACGTCCTGTCCGACGCCCCGGGCCTGGCCAACCAGTACGAGGGCTTCGCGCCGCGTCCCGCCTTCCGCCCGATGACCAAGTTCGAGCGTGCGGGCCTCGCCAAGGGCCACGTGGTGCGGGACGTGCTGTTCACCCGTGTCTGAGCCGGCCGCCGGGTGCCTCGCGGCATAGGCCGCAGGCGAACGGGTCGCAGGCGGCGAAGCTGCGGGCGCGGCAATGGCCGCGGGCGGCGCCGTAAGAGTCCCCGTGACACCCGCCACCCGAACCGCACCCTCGCGCGGGCCCCCTCGCCCCCCGTACTGTCGACAGGTGTCCACGTACCCGCACCAGCCCGGCTCCGGTTACCGGCATGTGCCCTGCCAGGTGCCGGGGCCGCTGCCGGCGGAGAACGCGGGGCCGGACGCGCGGCCGCGCCCCGGTGCCGGTGACCGGCCGGCCGCCGCCTGGCCGGCGCCGCAGCAGTACGCGCCCAGGCGGTCGTTCTGGGAGAGCCGGGCCGTACGCACCGGAGGGCTGTTCACGGCCCTGGCGGTGTGCGGGGTGGTCATCCTGGCCCTCGTACGGCGGCACATAGGGACCGAGCCGTTCCTGGTCGGCCTGGCGCTGGCGACCGTACCGGTGCCGCTGCTCGTGTCGGTGTTCCTGTGGCTGGACCATGTCGCGCCGAGCCCCTGGCAGAACGTGGTGTTCGCCTTCTCCTGGGGGGCGTGCGCGGCCACCCTTGTCGCGTTGTTCGCCAACGAGTACGGGGCCAAGCTGCTGGCCACCACGTTCTCGGCCAGCCCGTCGCAGACCGACAGATGGGGCGCGACCTTTGTCGCGCCCTTGGTCGAGGAGACGGCGAAGGGCACCGCGATCCTGCTGCTCTTCCTCTACCGGAGGCGGCACTTCGAGTCGCTGCTGGACGGGATCGTGATCAGCGGCCTGGTGGCGACCGGCTTCGCGTTCACGGAGAACATCCTCTACCTGGGCACGGCCTTCAGCGAGGATCGGGCACTGGGCGCCGGCGTCCTGGACTCGGCGACGGCGGCGACCTTCTTCGTGCGGGTGCTGATGACGCCCTTCGCACACCCCTTGTTCACGTCGATGACCGGCCTCGGCTTCGCCCTCGCGGCGACCGTCCGGCCCGGCCTCCCCTGGCGCTGGCGCTGGCTGCCGCCGCTGGGCGGCTGGCTGGTGGCCATGGGGCTGCACGGCACGTGGAACGGCTCGTCGCAGCTTTCCCCGGTCGGCTTCCTGACCGTCTACGTGTCGGTGATGATCCCGGTCTTCGGCCTGGTGGTGTGGCTGGCGTTCTGGGCGCGTTCCCAGGAGTTGCGCACCGTCCGCACGCACCTCGCCGTCTATGCGTCGGCCGGCTGGCTCACCCCGCCCGAACCCGCCGCCTTGGCGTCGATGAAGACACGGGCCGCCGCCCGCCGCCAAGCCCGCGCCATAGGCGGCGACCCAGCCGCCCGCGCCGTACGCGACTACACCCTCTTCGCCACCCACCTCGCTTTCCTGCGAGCCGCCGCGACCCGGGGCGCTCCGCCGCCGGACTTCGCCGCCCGTGAGTCCGAGCTCCTCCACCACCTGTGGCGCCGCAAATCGTGGGCCCAACCCGCCCTTGTGACCGCCTCCCGTCCCCCGCTCCCCCGCTGGACCCCGTCCCCGGTGGGAGCAGTCGTCCCTCCCCCACGCCACTCCCCCTGGCCGCCCTATCCGGCAACGCCCTACGTTCCGCCGAAGCACTTGTAGCGGCACCCCGGCCGGGTGGGCGTTGGGCGGTGGCCGGCCGTCGGGGCGGCAGCCGCCCGTCGGGGCGTTCGCGGGCGCCGCAAGGCGGCGGGCCGCACGGCGAATGCGTGCGCGAACCCTTGACGCCATTCGCCGGGCGCAGCACACTCCGTTCCGGATATATGTTTGCGCAATCATCTGGCGGCTCCCCCACGTTGCCGCCCCCCACCCAGAGGATTCCGGCATGTCCGTACGCCTACCGGCCTCCGCCCGGCGCCTGCTGATCTCCGCCCGGCGCCTGTTGGCCGTGCCCGTCGCCCTGCTCACCGCCCTGTTCGCGGCGGCGCTGGTGTCGGCGCCGGCCGCCCACGCCGACACCACCGCGACCTTCACGCCGGGCGCGGCCTGGAACGACACCTCGGGCAACACCCTGCAACTGCACGGCCTGGGCATCGTCCAGGTCGGCTCGGCCTGGTACGGCTTCGGCGAGAACAAGACCGGGGAGAGCTCCTCCGACGCCCACTTCCAGTCCATAAGCTGCTACAAGTCGACCGACCTCGCCCACTGGACCTACCAGGGCGCGGCCCTGAGCGAGCAGTCCAGCGGCGACCTGGGCCCGAACCGCGTCGTGGAGCGCCCGAAGGTCCTCTACAACTCCTCGACCGGCACGTACGTGATGTACCTGCACATCGACAACTCCAGCTACAGCGAGGCGAAGGTCGGTGTGGCGACGAGTGCCACACCGTGCGGCCCGTACAGCTACCGGGGCAGCTTCCAGCCGCTGGGGCAGCAGAGCCGGGACATCGGCCTGTTCCAGGACAC
Source organism: Streptomyces sp. HPF1205 (assembly GCF_020400825.1). Classification (GTDB taxonomy): domain Bacteria; phylum Actinomycetota; class Actinomycetes; order Streptomycetales; family Streptomycetaceae; genus Actinacidiphila. The sequence continues at coordinate 140,676 of NZ_JAINVH010000016.1, read as the reverse complement.
CGACGGCTCCGCGTACCTGATGTCCGAGGACCGGGCCAACGGGCTGCGCATCGACAGGCTGTCCGCCGACTACCTGTCCGTCCAGAGCTCGGTGGCGCTCTTCGCCGACTACGAGGCCCCGGCCATGGTGAAGGCGAACGGCCGCTACTACCTGCTGGGCTCCCACCTGAGCGGCTGGTCCACCAACGACAACGTGTACGCCACCGCGACCTCCCTCGGCGGCCCCTGGTCCGCCTTCCGCACCTTCGCGCCGGTCGGCACCCACACGTACAACTCCCAGACGGCCAACATCATCCCCGTCCAGGGCTCTTCCGGAACGGCTTACGTCTATGCCGGCGACCGCTGGACGACGTCCAACCTCGGCACCTCCCCGCTGGTATGGCTGCCGATGACGCTCAGCGGCACCACGGTGTCGGTCGGCTGGCAGAACTCCTGGACGCTGGACACCACGACGGGCACCTGGACGGGCTCCTCGAACCCGGCCGACGGCACCCGTCGCTTGACGTCGGCCGGCAGCGGCCTGCTGATGGACGTCAACGGCGGCTCGACCGCGGACGGTGCGGCCGTCATCCAGTGGAGCTCCACGGGCGGCACCAACCAGCAGTGGTCGCTGCACCGCACGGGCGACAACGTCTACACCGTCACGGGCGCCGGCAGCGGCAAATGCCTCGAAGTCCCCAACAGCTCCACGTCGCAAGGCACCGACCTCGACATACGGACCTGCAACGGCGGTACGAACCAGGCGTGGGCGTTTGAAGCGACGGGCTCGTACACCTCGTCGTCCAACATGTCCTACGTGCTGGTCAACCTCAACAGCGGCCTGGCGGCGGACGTGACGAGCGGCTCGACGACGGCGGGCGCGAAGATCGAGCAGTGGCCGGCGACAGGCGGTGGCAACCAGACCTGGACGCTGGGCTGAACGACGCCCAGGGGGGCGGGCACCGCGCCGTGTCCCGCCCCCTGCGTCGGCTTCACGGGGATCTTTCAGGAATGCCCGACGACCGGGTGCGGGCGGTACGGGGCCTCCAGGCGGCGGATCTCGTCGGCGGTCAGGAGGAGGTCGACCGCCGCAATGGCGTCGTCCATGTGGCGCGGCTTGGTGGCGCCCACGACGGGGGCGGTGACGCCGGGCCGGCCCAGCAGCCAGGCCAGGGCGACCCTGGCGGGCGGGACATCGCGTTCCGCGGCGACCTCCCGTACGGCGTCCACGACGTCGAGGTCCGCCTCGCCGTGGGCGGCAAGGCGCGAGGCGGCGAGCGGATCGGCGCCCGAGCGGAGGGTGGCCGGTTCGCCGCCAAGGGTGCGGTTGCCGGCGAGCAGGCCGCGCGCCAGGGGGCTGTAGGGGAGGACCGCGACGCCTTGGTCGAGGCACTGCGGGATCATCTCGCGCTCCTCCTCCCGGTACACCAGGTTGTAGTGGCTCTGCATGGACACGAAGGCGGCGCCTCCCGCGGCCTTGGCGGCGTATTGCGCCTTCGCGAACTGCCAGGCGTACATGCTGGAAGCGCCCAGGGCGCGGACCTTGCCGGCGCGTACGAGGTCGTCCAGGGCGGTCATGGTCTCCTCCACCGGCGTGTCCGGGTCGAAGCGGTGGATCTGGTAGAGGTCCACGTAGTCGGTGCCGAGCCTGGTGAGCGAGGCGTCGATGGCCGCCATGATGTGCCTGCGGGACAGCCCCCGGTCGTCGGGACCCGGGCCGGTGGGGAAGTAGACCTTGGTGGCCAGGACGTAGTCCTCACGGTGGGCGAACAGCCGGGCCAGCAGCCGCCCGGTGAGCTCCTCACTCGTACCGCCCGCATAGGTGTCGGCCGTGTCGAAGAACGTCACCCCCGCCTCCACCGCACGCCGGACGATCGGCTCCGCCGCGTCCTCCCGCAACTGCCACTCCCGCGCCGGGGTGTCGCCGTAGCTCATCATGCCGAGGCAGATCGCCGAGACCGTCAGGTCCGACGAGCCCAGTTGCGCGTACTTCATGCCCGTGTCCTTGTCACATCGTCCGGAGTGTTGCCTTCCGTGGCGGCTCGCGTCCTGGTTTCGGCGTCCGCTCGTGTCTTGGTGTCCGTTCCCGCGCGCCGCCCCTGGTGCGGCTGCTGGTCCTGGTGAACGGCGACGCCCGCGGTGACCAACGCGATGCCCGCGAGGTCCTGCGGCGTCGGCACCTGCGCCAGGACGACGGCCCCGATGACGGTGGCCATCGCGGGCAGCAGGCTGAGCATCATCGCGAAGGTCGCGCGCGGCAGCCGGGCCATGGCGAGCTGATCGGTCACGTAGGGGATGACCGACGAGCAGATGCCGACCCCGGCGCCGGCCAGCAGCCACATAGGGTGCGTGAACGCCTTGGCGGCGGGTCCGAGCCCCAGGGGCGTGACGGCCACGGCGGCGGCGATCATCGCGGTGGCGAGCCGGTCGACCGCGGGCGGGGCCGCGCCGCCGGTCCCGTCGCCATGGGTGCGGGTGCCGTCCCCCTGGATGCGGGTCCCGCCGACATGAGCGCCGGCGCCGCGGGCGATCCGGTGGCCGAGGACGACGTACGTCGTGAACAGCAGGCAGTTCGCGAAGGCGAAGACGAAGCCCAGCGGCTCGCCGGACAGCCGTACGTCGGTCAGGAGCAGCACCCCGGCCACGGCGAGGCCGAGCGCGAGGAGGTTGCGGCGGGTGCGTGCCGCGCCCGCTGCCAGGGCGATGACGCCGAGAAACTCGATCGCTCCGACGGTGGACAGTGGCAGCCGATCGACCGCGAGGTAGAAGACGGTGTTCATCGCCGCCAGTACGACGCCGAGGGCGATGACGGCCTCCCACTGGACGGCGGCCATCCCCCACGCGGGCGTCCGCCGCCATGGCCGCCGCCATGCGGCGAACACGGCCGCCGCGGTCGCGATCCGCAGCCAGGCGACGCCCAGGACGGGCACGTGTGCGAAGAGCAGCACGGCCAGTGAGGGACCGAGGTAGTGGAAGACGGCGCCGGTCGCGAGGTATGCGGTGGGCGGCAACCGTGTGGCGGCCGGGGCCCTGGAGAGCGGCATACCGGTATCGTCCAGGAACCTCTTCACACCGAGAATGGCACTTTGAAGGCAGGAGGTGGAAAGTGGCTGGAGATTCCAGGCGCAGTGGCGCGATCTCCGGGAATGACACGGAACGGCTTCTGGACGCCGTCAACGTCCGGCTGCTGTCCGAGCTGCACGGCAACCCCCGCCTGTCGATGTCCGAGCTCGCCCGCAGGGTCGGCATGTCCGCCCCGGCCGTCACCGACCGCGTCCAGCGCATGGAACGGGCCGGGGTGATCACCGGCTACCGCATGGACGTCTCCCCGGCGGCCCTGGGCATGCCCGTCACGGCCCTGGTCCGCGTGCGCCCCAGCCCGGGCCAGCTCCCCCGCGTCGCCGAGACCGCCCGGGCCACCCCGCAGGTCGTCGAGTGCTACCGGATCACGGGCGAGGACTGCTTCCACCTCAAGGTGCACGCGCCGACCATCGAAGCCCTGGAGGAGGTCCTCGACCGCTTCGTCGTCCACGGCCAGACGACGACGTCCATCGTTGTCTCCACCCCGGTCCCGCCGCGCCCCCTGCCCCTCCCGGACCGGCCGGAGACCTGACGGGGTGGTGCGCACCGCTCGCGCCCGTACCGGTGATTGTCAGTGGCCGCGCTTACGGTGGGATCACCAACACGAAGGCAGACGGCGAAACTGAGGGGCAGTCATGACGTGGGCAGCGGATCCTCGGCTGGCGGCGGGGCCGGAGGTCAGCCGGTACCTGGATTCCGTGTTCGTGCCGGGCACGCGGCTGGGGATGCGGTACGACGACCCGCGCACCCCCGTCGAGGTGGTCGGACTGCAGGAGCTGACGTCGATCCGCATACCCAGCGGCCGGCTCGTCGTGGACACGCCGTGGCCGGACGACACGCTGGACCCGGAGGAGTGGGAGCGGCAGCCCGCCCGCGAACTGGTGGAGCGGATCCCCGCAGGCACCTACCGCGTGGAGGCGGCCTGGGTGCAGGCGCCGTACGAGTTCATGGACGAACACTTCGACGGCAGGGAGGTGGCCGGAACCCGCCTCATGGTCACGGAGGAACCCGTCGCCTCCTGGGAGGTGGCCCTCGCCGTCTCCGACGCCGTCGACCGGCTCACGCCGGACGCCGAGGTCGGTTTCGAGACGGACACCGCCACCGGCTGCTTCGCCGACGCGACCGCCTGGCTCCCCCTGACCGCCCCCTTCCGCGACTTCTGGACCGCCGGCCGCCGCGAGCCGGGCGTGATGCACACCCGCGCCACCCAGGACCTGGTCACGGGCTACTTCGAGCGGTCCACCCACACCCCGTCCGCCGCCGACCTCGTCACCTTCCCCGCCAACGAGGGCCTGACCCGCACCTATCTCGGCCGCACCTCCTCGGGAAGCGTGGCCCAGATCGCGGTGGTCCCCCAGCTGATCGCGATGCCGAAAGGGGTGGCGTGAGATGTCGCTCGACGGCAGGTGAGAACCCCGGACATCCACCACCTGGCCGATGCGGTTGTTGGGTGCACCATGGATAAGTGGACAGCGCGCACATCAACGCCGTCACTGGGGAGTGCTCGCAGTCGCCCCGGCGCAGCGGGCCGCCGTCATCGCTCTGCCCGGTCCGGCGAGCCGGCGGGCATCGGGCACGCCATCGGCTCCTAGGTCAACAGCGCCTCCCGACGCCCGCCCTTCAGACCCGGCTCTGCCGCAGCATTTTGATCGCGGCACCTGCGGACCCCACTGACGAGGTTCCGCTCGGCCCGTGAGATCCTCCATGGCTGTGAAGCCCTCCTCGCTGGGCGTCTCCGCTCGTATGAGTCGCCAGGCCAGCCGCGACACCTCCCCGGAAGTAGCAGTGCGTCGCCTCCTGTATGCCGCGGGTTACCGATACCGTCTGCACCGCCCTGTTCCCGGTCTCCCCCGCCGGACGATCGACATCGTCTTCCCCGGGCCCAAGGTCGCCGTCTTCCTGGACGGCTGCTTCTGGCACGGCTGCCCCGAACACGCCACGCATCCCAAGGCCAACGCCCAGTGGTGGCGCACCAAACTCGACCGCAACATCGCCCGCGACATCGAGACCAACGCCTGCCTCACCGAGCAGGGCTGGACGGTCCTGCGCTTTTGGGAGCACGAGTCCGCTGAGGACGTGGCGCGCCAGGTGGCTCTGGCCGTGGCCGCGAGGCGGGCGGGACCGTTCGGGACATCCTGACCCACACCAGCCAGAAGCGCACGGTTGTTCACCAATCGCCTGGGCGAGTGACCGACCAGGCCGCCGGTCGACGCAGGCTCGGCCGCACGGCACTCAGCTTTGCCTGTCGCCGATGTCATCGATACGGCGTCGCGACACCCGGCCACCGAGCCGGCCGACGTACTGCGGGACAGTGCCCGCGCCCGGGCCTCGACCTCGGGCCGGCGCGGCTCGTCGCCACCGATGCGGCCTTGCGGCGAGGGCGGATGGGATCAGCCGGATCCCCCCAAAACCCCCTTTCGTCGCAATGCCGGACCTGAGAGACTCGTCCCGTCGACAGTCGGGGGGCTGGGGGATGACGGGACGATTAGCGGTCCGGTTGGAGAAGCTGGATCAGGCCGCCGAGGACCTGGACACGCTGGTCGGGAAGCTGCAGAAGCATCTGACCGGCCTCGACAAGGAGGTCCGCCGGGTTACGGAGGGCTGGGAGGGCGAGGCGCAGGACGCCTTCAGTGCCTACTACCGGCAGTGGCGCACCGCCTCCGACGACCTGCACCGCACCCTGCGTGACCTGCACAAGGTGCTGAAGACCGCACACGGCAACTACACGGCCGCCCGCCGCGCCAACCTGACCATGTGGGGCCGGACATGAGCCTTCGGCCGGATGACGGAGGCCCGGGCTCCGGCTTACCGCTCGACATATACCCGCACGACCTCAACAGCGTCGGCCTGGCGTTCGCCGACGGGCAGAGCCGGCTCGACACCATTGGGTCGACGCTCACCAACGCGCTGCAGTACGCCGCCGGCATGGCGGGCGACGACTCCTACGGCCGCAACTTCGCCGCCACCTACGACCCGGCCGCCAAAGCCCTCTTCCACGCCCTGTCCGCGGCCGTCCGCGCCATAGGCAGCGCCTCCACCGCCCTGGTCACCACCGCCAACAACTACCTCAAAGCCGACCACCACTCCAACCCCAAAGCCGGCAGCACACCACCCGAGCAGTTCCCACTCCCGGCGGTCTACTCCGACGTGACGTACCCCGACCCGGACCCCGCCATCGGCCCCGGACACTCCTCCGTACCCCACGCCCTAGCCAAATACTGGCCCAACGGCCACCAGGACCAACTGCGCGACGCCGCCACCGCCTTCCGTACCGCATCCACCGCCCTGGACACCCTGGGCACGAGCCTGCACGGCCAGGTCACCTCCCTGACCGACAACAACAGCGACGACTCCCTCACGGCCATGGCCGGCTTCTGGACCAAGATCTGGCAGGACGCCCCCGACGGCGGCCAGGCACCCCTGTCCACCGCCAAATACGCCTGCGACCAACTAGCCAAAGCCTGCGACTCCTTCGCCCAGGCCATCGACAACGCCCACAGCACCACCGAACACAAACTCTCCGAAGCCGGCATCGCCATCGGCTTCACCACCGCCATCGGCGTCGCCCTCACCGTGTTCACCTTCGGCGGCTCCGACGCCGCCGCCGGCGCCCTCGACGCCGGCGAAGCAGCAGCGATCCTCGGCGAGGTCGAAGTCACCCTCGACGAAGCCGTCACCACCATCAGCACCGACATGATCGCCGACATCGAGACCTCCCTGCAGGCCGCCGCCGACGCCGTCCCCGAGATCGAAACCGTCGACGCCGAAACCACACAGGTCAGCCAGGAACTCGAACGCGAACTCGCCGAAACCGAAGCCCGCACACCGGCCCGAACGGGCGGACGCGGCGGAGGAGGAGGCGGGGACGAGCCTCCGAAGACCGGCGGGAACGAGGAGCCCGGCGAGCCCGATCCGGACGACGACCCGAACCTGGACCGGCTGCGCCCCGCCGAGCGCGACACACTGGCCCGGGCGCGGGGGGAGTACCCGGACCTGAACCTGAAGGCGTCGGCCGAGGAGCGCGACGGGGAGTACATGGACAGTCAGGGGAGGACCTACGACCAGATGGGCAACCCTGTCACGTCGCAGTTCTGGGACCGTCCGGGAGCACCGCAGCGGTTCTACAATGCGATTCAGGAGCACCTGAACAAGTCGATCGACTTCACTGTCGTCGACCTCACCGGATTCAGCGAGCAATCTGCCACCGATATACGAACGTACATCGAGTCTCTTTCTCCGGCTCAGCAGGCAAAAATCATCAGAATAGGCTTTTGATCATGGCAACGATGAGGTTCGGTTCCACCGGGGACTCCGTCTTGATGCGCAACGCGGTGTTCCGCCTGATGCTGGCGCGAGCCGTACCGATGCTGGACAATCCCGCCGACAAAGACGAATTGGAGATGGACGCGGCGATCGGCGGTATCTCCTTCGACCTGTTGGAACCCGGCCAGCGCCACAGGCTCGCGCGGGCCGTGCACGCCGGGTTCCTCCAGCTCAAGGCCGATGTGACCGCCGGCGTACCCCTTGAGGAGCCGGTCCTTCCGGGGATTCAGGAAAAGCTGGACGAGCTCATCGAATTCATGGCCAGGCACCTCGAATCCACCGAACCGCCGTCCCATTGACCGCCGTCCACCTGAATGAGGGAACGTAGGCGGTGACGGGCTGGGGAGGCCGGGTCAGGACGGGAACATGTAGTCCGTTTTGATGCGGCCGTCGTCGTCGAGTACGAGGACTTCCAAGCCGCCGCCCATTACGTCGCCGCTTTCTGTGGACACCGCCTCCCAGGTGAACTTGACGACGTCGTGGAGGCGTACGGCGTCGCCGCTCGGGCGGAAGGTAAAGCCCTCCTTGGCGACAAAGCGTTCGTAGCTGCGGGTCACGCGGGTCTCAATGGCATCGTGGCCCTGAGCCACGAGAGTGGTGTGGTCGAAACCAAGCGCTGCCGCCGCCGTCCGGATGTCCTGCGGCGGGTGGAGGACATGGGTGCCGTTCTCGGCCCAGAGCCGCTCGATGGACGCCCGGCGTTCGGCGGCGTCGGGTTCCGTCCACTGGGCGATGTAGCGGGCGGCCAGGTCCTGCGCGTCGACCTCGGTCATGGCGCACTCCTCGGAGCATAGGTTGCGAGTCGGGGTTGTGCCTCAAGATGCTGAGGGCGACGGCATGCGGTCACAATTCCCTGCGGGGAATGGACGCGTGGGCGCCTGGCCGGGTCCGCGGCCACTCGGGACCCGCGCACTCGCCGCCATGGGCGCGCAGGAGGCAAGCACGCCCAACCCGCCGCCTGGCTGCGGGTGAGCTGCGAGTGGGCTGCGGGTGATGAGCCCGCGCCCTGCGCGTGCCCCCTGCGCGGCCATGAGTGATGATTCAGTCGCTTTTGATATCTTTTATTCCCTCAACGGATTCGACCTGGAAAACCAGTGATGCCGCTGTAACACTCTGTGCCTGACGGGCTGTGGATCAGGACACGGCTCGCGCTATGGATCCGGTGGGCGTGGAACGGCAGCGACGGGACCACGGCGATACGGGGACGGCGAGGGAGGTCCAGGCGGTGGCATCCAGGCCGATGGACATGGTGACGGAAGGGCTCAGGAGCCCTATCGGTGGGCGGCGGGCGGCGACTGGACCGCGAGCGGAGTTGACCGACATGGCGACGGTTGCGGGTCAGCAGGAACAGGTGACCGTGGAGCAGTTCAGCGGTCCGGCCGAGCGCGACCTGGCGCTTCGCGAGGTCACCTCGCGGCTGCTCGAAACCATGGACGCGGCCTACCAGGGGGTGCGGGGCTTCCAGGGGGTGCACGGCCTGCAGGCAATCGGCGGTCTGGAGGGATTCGAGGAGCTGCGGGGACTGGTCTCGGCCGGCCCCGAGGCGCTGGGGCGGCTGGCGCGGCGCGGCATACGCGTCCGGGCGCTGTTTCCGCGCACTCTGCTGAGCGAGCCGGAGCACGCCCGTGGCCTGCGGGAGCTGTCGGACCTGGGAGTCACCGTCCGGGTGACGGACCATGTGCCGCACGACATGCTGGTGTTCGACGGGAACGCGGTGTGCCTGCCCGGCCGCTTGGGCGACTTCTCCGAGTCGATGATCCGCATCCAGGGTGCGGTTCTGGCCCGGTCCTTCGCCACGATCTACGAGTCGTACTGGCAGCGAGCGACACCCTTGTCGCGGGCGAGCGTACGGCCGCATCACGCCGGGATGAGCTCCCAGGAGCGGGCGGTCGTACGCCTGATGACCAACGGCTACAGCGACGACCGCATCGCCCGCCGGCTCGGCATCGACACGGCCGCGGTGCAGCAGGTCATGACGTCACTGATGCAGCGGTTGGGCGCCGGCAGCAGGTTCGAGGTCGGATACAAACTGGCCCGGGAACTGGACCCGAGGGACTTGTAGTTCCGGCGAGCGGTGGGCACGTGCAGTGAGCGCGTACGTCGGCGCCGGCGGTCACCCGTACGGCGGCCTGGGGGCGGGAGCGTACGGTGGCCCGTACCGCGATCCGTACGACGGCGTGTACGGCGATCCGTACGGGGCGTAGGGCATCAGGCCGTCGGGGCGTCCGGTGTCCGATGACAGGGGGACAGGCATGCGCAACCGTGAGGCCCTGCAGACGCTGCTGTCGCGTGCTCGCGCCCGTGTCGACCCCGCGGAGCTGGGCCTGGCTCCGCGCAGCGACCCGCGTGGACGCAAGGTTGCGGGGCTCACGCACGAGCACATGACGCGCCTGCTGGGCTGGCCCGAGCACAAGTACGGCTATGTGGAGCGCGGCAAGCTCGCCAACATAGGCGCCGATGTGCTCGCGCCCATAGCGCGGATTCTGCACCTGTCCGACCACGAGTGGGAGGCGCTGGTGCTCTATGCGACCGGGCTGCCGCCCGCCTTCCGGCTCGACCCGGAGCTGGGTACCGCGGTACCCCGGCCATGGCAGCGGGTGCTGGCGAGCACCAGCGAGATGGCGTACGTCAATGACGTCGCCTGGGACATCGTCGCCTATAACGCGGCTTTCACCCGGCTGTTCCCCAGGGGTGAGGTGCCGCGCAACACGATGCGGTGGATGCTGCTGGATCCCGAGGCGCGTTCGGTGACGTTGGCGCAGTGGGAGACGGCGTGGCTTCCGCTGCTGGTACCACAAGTACGGGCGGCGGTGGCGGGCAATCCGCACAACAGGACGCTGGCCAAACTGCAGGCGGACGCCAAGCGGGACCCCGTGGTGGCGCCGTACTTCGAAAAGCCGACGGCGGAGTACATCCAGCCGCGGGCGGACGGCGCCCGGCCCGTCCTGCACGCCGAACTGGGGCCCGGGTGGGTGACGATGTGCGCGGCGGGGCCGTTCGGGGTGCCGGGCGGACGGCTGATGTTCGTCCTGTTCGACCGGGGCGACCGGCCGCCGGTGGAACCGCCGATGTACGCGCCGACGCCCGGTCCGGTCGATCCCGCGCTCGCCAGCAGGACCGGGAATGACGGGAATGAGCAGCCTTGTGGCGAGCCTCATAACCCCGACCCCTTCGAGCCGCACCACAATGAGGCGTCATGAACTTCCCTCTGCCCCGCGACCTGCGGGCACTGACGCCGCGCGTGCACGCGTGGCTCCCCGACGGCCACGCGACCTGGGGCATGGCCAACTGCGTACTGGTGGCGGGCCGTGGCACGGCACTGCTGGTCGACACCCCGTACACCGCCGGCATGACCGGGCGTCTTCTGGAACTCGCCGCCGGGGTGCTGGCGCCGGGCACCGGCATCGACACGGTCGTCAACACCCATGGCAACGGCGACCATTCGTACGGCAACGCGCTCTTCCCCAAGGCGCGGATCATCGCCACGGAGGCGAACGCCCGCCACCTATGCGCCGAACCGGCGCCGGCGGACCTGGCGCGGCTGGTCGCCGCCAGTGACGCGAGCACCCCGTTGGGCGCGTACGTCAGGCGGCACTTCGGCAGGTACGGGGATTTCGGGGGGCTGTCCATGGTCCCGCCGAACGAGACGTTCTCCGGGGAACTCGTGCTGGATGTGGGCGGGGTCGCGGTCCGGCTCATCGAGGTGGGGCCGGCACACACCGAGGGCGACCTGATCGTGCACCTGCCGGACGAGGGCATCGTGTGCGCGGGCGACGTGCTGTTCAGCGAGGACCATCCGGTGCACTGGGCCGGCCCGATCGACGAGATCCACCGCGCGACGATGCGGGTACTGGAGTGCGACCCGCGGGTGGTGGTGGCCGGACACGGCCCGCTGATGTCGCCCGCGGACGTCCGCGCGTACGCCGAGTACCTGCTGGAGCTGCGAGAGGCCATCCACTCCGCCCACCGCGCAGGGCGCCCGTTGGCGCAGCTCAGCGCCGAGTTGGTCGGCGGCGACACGCGGCCCCACTGGGGGCTCACGGAGCGGATGGCGATCCTGGCGTCGCTCGAGTACCGCGCCTTGGACCACGACGACACCCCGCCCGACCTGATCGGGCTGGTGGGGTTCGCGGCCGGGTTCGCGGCCGTACCCGCCGATGAGGACGATGGCGGGCACGACGGCAAGGACGCCGACGGGGCGGAGACGGCAGGGGCGGTGGCGGAGTCCGCGATCGCGGGGCCGCTGGTACGGAACGCGGCGGTGCCGGACGCGGTGCCACCCGTGGCCTGAAGCGGCCGGGGGCGGGCCTGGCGTTCCGCGGCGGCCGGCGGGGCGGGCGAGCCGCCGTTCGCCGCGGCCCGCGGTCGCTGACGCCGGTCCCTCCGGATCTCGCCGGTCCGGCCGATCCCGACCGGACGGCGGGCTGGTCGAGACCGGTCCGCCAACGCCTGACCAGGAGGAACGTCGCTGGTCGGCGGGGTGGCATCGAGTTATCCACAGGCTGATCCGCGTGTGTTGGGCGGGCGGGTTAGTCTCGAGACATCGAGATCGAATTCGGGTCGGGGCCGGGTCCGGACCGGGCTGGTAGAGGGCCGGTATCGGGGGCACGGACTCGTTCAGGCCGGGCTCGGGCGCGGGGTGAGTCAGGCGCGGGCGCGGATTCGAATTCGGTTCGGGATCGGGTTCGGCGAAGGTTCAAGGTGTCAAGGGGATCGAGGAGGACGTGATGGCTGGGGTTTCCGCGAGCGTCGTGGCGGCGAGCGGGTTGATCGCGGGGTACGGAGTGGCGCGGTGGACCAAGCGCCGTGAGCTGGGCGGCGCGGCACTGGCGGCCGCGGGCGCCGTCGCGGCCCGCCAATGGAAGCAGCGCGCGGGTACTGGGGCGGCGACCGCGCTGACGGGGGCTTACGTGGCGGCTTTCGCCGGGTCGCATCCTCTGGCGAGGAAAGTCGGCGCCTGGCCTGCCGTCTTCACGGTGGCCGGTGGCATAGCCGTGGCCTCGTGGGCGGTCGCCGATCGCCGCGGCCAGTAGCGAGGCGAGTGCCCGCGCCGGCGGGGGCTGAGGCGGGCACCCGGCCAGCGTGGGCACCCGGGTGGGAGTGGGCCCGGTCCGTGTGCGGGGCCCGGTCCGTGTGCGGGGCCCGGACCTGAATCCGAACCAGGTCACACTGGCCGGCTCCCGGACCGGATCCCTGGCCGGATCCTCTCCGGGTCCCTGGCCGAACCGCGATACGGCAGCCCGTACCAGTAGGGCCGTCGGTGGGTCAGGGGCGTTAGGCGCGCGCCTCGGCGGCTGAAGGGGGCTCAACAATCCGAGGCCGGGGGCGGTGGACACCGAAGAAGAGGGTGAACAGGCCGGCGGCCCTGGCGAGGGGGGGAGTCGACCAGGGCCGCCGGTGGCAGGGGGACGGGAGGTGCAAGTCCGGGTCAAGGAGCAGTGGTCAGGGAGCAGGGGTTACGCAGCAGGAGCTACGGGTCAAGCGGTGACTCCGTGGGACGCGAGCCAGGAAAGGGGGTCGACGGGAGCGCTGTCGGCAGGGCGGACCTCCAGGTGGAGGTGGGGCGCCGGGACGTTGCCAGTGGCACCGACGCGGCCGATGGTGTCGCCCGTGGTGACGCGCCCGGAGGTGACGACCATGGTCGACAGGTGGCAGTACGAGACCTGTGTGCCGTCGTCGAGGGTGAGGACGACACGGTAGCCGTAGGAGCCCGCCCAGCCTGCCGAGGTGATGGTGCCGGAGTGGACGGCGTGCACCGGGGTGCCGGTGGGGGCGGTGAAATCCTGCCCGGCATGGAGGTTGGCCCACAGGTCGGCCTGGCCGAAGCCGTCAGTCAGGGTGTACGAGGCCAGGGGGGTGACGTAGGAGCGGGCGAGCGCGGCCAGGCGTTCGGCCTCGGCCTTGGCGGCGGCTTCGGCTTCTGCCTTCGCCTTGGCCTCGGCGGCGGCCTTGGCCTCGGCAGCCTGCTCGCGCACCTTGCGGGCGGCCGCCTCCCGGGCGGCGGCGCGCTCGGCCGCAGCGCGTTCGGCCGCGGCGGCGGCCTCGCGCTGGGCGGTGACCTGGCCGATGATGCGGGCGCACAACGCCTCGCCGGGGTCCGGGACGTGGTCCTGGGCGTGGTCCTTGACCTGGTCCTTGGCAGGGGGCGCCGGGACCGCCGCGAGGCCGGTCTCCTGGGCGGCGTGCGGTCCGCTCACGGCCGGGGCGGCAGCCGAAGTAGGGGCGGCAGTCGGGGCCGGGGCTGGGGCGGCAGCCGGTGCCGGGGCGGCCGGGGCCAGGGCGGATGTCGGAGCCGCGCTGCGGGGTACGGCAACGGGGTCGCCCTGGGGCCCGCTGGTCCTCTCCAGCTCCCGGGGCGCCAGCTCTTGGGGCGCCGGCGCCGGCGCCGACTCGGGAGCCAGGTCCGGGGCGGAGACGGAGGCGTGGCCGGTGCCGGTGGTGGCCGGGGCCGTACCGGGGGCGGCGGCGACGGCCACCTGCCCGGCGCCGACGGCGGCCATGGCGGCTATGCCGAGGACGGTGGAGCCGCGGCTGACGGCACGCTGGCGCGGCAGCCGGGAGCGGTCGCGGATCGCGCCCGCGTAGGGGGCGGGTTCGGCCGGGAGGCCGGGGTCGCCGCCCTCCCCGAAGTCGCCCGAGGCCCCGAAGTCGGCCAAGTCAGCCAAGCCGCCCGGGGCGTCCAAGCGGCCCGAAGCCTCCAAGCCGCCCGGGGCGTCCACGGCTTCACCGGGAGCGCGGACGGGAGCGCGGACGGGAGCGGGGGCGGGGAGGGGGCCGGGGCCGGACATGAGGCCGGGCGCGGGCAAGGGGGCGGGGGCGGTTCCGGTCGCGGGGGACTCGGGGGGCGCCGCGGTTTCCGGCAGCACGGAAGTGCCGGAGGTCTGCGGATCCCAGGGGCCGAGGGGGGAGCCCGGTGCGGCGAAGGCGTCGTCCGGGCGGACGGGGGCGTAGGCAGACTGGTTGGACGCCACTGAAGGCGCTCTCCTTTCCTTCCCTGTCGCCTACCGGGTTAGCTGACGGGTTCGGAGGAAGAAGGTCTCCTACGGGCAGGGCCGCTGCCCGATTCACCCCTGTTCTGTTGGTTCCCCGGTTCCCGCGGGCGGGATTCGGCAAGCGCACGGTGCCGCCTGTCGGCGGCGGTGACGACCGCGCTGCGTTATCGAACGTTAATAGAGCCTGTCCTGTTTTCCAAGCCGAATCGAAGACTTGACGGCAGGAAGCAATGGGACGCGAGGCGCACAGCAGGGGCAAAGCGGACACCACATGTGGCCGGGTAGTGATGTGAGTGTGAGTCAGTTGTTACGCGAATAGGACTGGCGTCGCTACGGTAAGTGAGGGAGTGATTGCAGGCGGGTCGGTCGGAGGGAGGCAGTACAGGGGCGGGCGGGCAATACGGCGCGGGCGGTAGCGAGGTACGGCCGACGCCGTCCGTCACCGGTATGGACCTCTGCCAATGCGTGAACCGCTTGGCAGGTCAGGGCCGGGGACCGCACGATGGGCTGGCCCGCCTGATTTGTCATGCACTTGACCGTTCACTTCTCGATCCCAGGGAGCCTCCCATGGAACACCTCGGCCGTCCCCGACTCCCCCAGACGCCGGCCGCGTTAAGCCGTCCGGGTATCCGTTCCGGCCACACCCCGGACCGCGAGCCGGACCCCGCCACGGACCCCGCCACGGACCACATCCCGGACCCCGCGCCCGCCGCCACCGCCCCCGTCCGCGCCCGCACGCCGGGTGTGGGCGCGGGCGTGCCGACCCGCCGTTCCCTGCTGCGTACCGGACTCGCGGTCGGCGCCGCCGCCACCGCGGCCCTCGCCGGCGACCTGTGGGCCGGCCAGGGCACCGCGGCCGCGGCGACCGTGGACTACCCCTCGGCCACCTGGGCGCCGGCCAGCACGGCCAACTACACCGCCTCGAACCGCCCCACCTCGTACCCGATCAACCTGGTGGTCATCCACGTCACGCAGGAGACGTTCGCCGACACCATCCGCCTCTTCCAGGACCCCGCGCACGCCGCTTGCGCGCACTACGTGGTCCGCTCGGCGGACGGCGCGATCGACCAGTGCGTGCGCGAGCACGACATCGCCTGGCACGCGGGGAACTGGGACTACAACACCCGCAGTATCGGCATCGAGCACGAGGGGTGGGTCGACCAGCCCTCGTACTTCACCACGGCGATGTACCACGCCTCCGCCGCGCTCACGGCCGCGATCTGCGACAAGTACGGCATCCCCAAGGACCGCAACCACATCATCGGCCACTCCCAGGTCCCCGGCACCGACCACACCGATCCCGGCCCCAACTGGGACTGGGTCCGCTACATGCGCCTGGTCAACGGGACCTGAGCGTACGGGCGGTCCGCCGTGCGCGCCCGCGAAGCGAGAGTGCGCGGGCTCGCGGGGTCACTCCCGGCCGCGGCGGGCCGCCCCTCATCCCAGCGGGAACATCATGCTCAGCCGCGGCAGCCGGCGTACCGCCTCCGGTTCGTCCAGGACGCTCCAGCGCGAGCCCGAGGGGGTCGTCGGGCGGAGCCGGTAGGGGCGGTCGGCGTCCAGCAGCGCCGTGGTGGCCCGGAAGAAGGAGTCGCCGTCGTCGCAGGCGCCGGTCGCGGCCTCGTACGCCTCGACGGCCAGGTCGCCCAGCGACGGCCACTCCGGCCAGTCCTCCCCCCACGCCTCCCGGGGCAGACCCGAAAGCCGCAGCACCTCGGGCGCGTATGCGAGGGCGTCCGGGTCGTGGACCGCCGCCTCGAACACCGGGCGGCCCAGCCCCATCATCCAGCGCTGGAAGAAGCAGAAAGTGTCGTCGGAGCACCAGCCGCCGAAAACGCGGTCGGCCGCCGCCCACAGGTTCCAGCTGAACGCCCGGTCCGTCTCGTGCTCCAGGCAGGCCTGGAAGGCCACGATCTCCTCAAGGGGCACCGTCGTCAGCGTGTCGCGCAGCCACGCGTCCCGCTTGTCACCCCTGAGCCCCTGCCGCCGGCACTCGTTGATCAGTGTCCAGAACGGGTCGGTGTCCATACCGTGGACTATGCCAGGGACAGCCGACAAAGTACCCCCAATTCCACCTGCTGGACGTCCACTTGCACGCCGTGCCACCGCATCGTGCGCCCACACCCGCACGGGGACCTGTCCGGACCTGTCCGGACCCTGTTGCGAACCCTGTTCCGGAACTGCTCCGGCCCTGTTCGGACACGCTCGGATCCATCCGGAACACCTCCGGACGCGTTCAACCGCGTTCGCCCGGGTTCGCCCGCGCCCGGCTCCCCTCACGAGCGCCCCGTCCGTCGTTTTCCGGCCACTCGTCGGCCACTCGCCGGCCACTTCCCGGCGATCCTCCCGTCAGCTCCCCGCCCGCAGCCGTCCCGGCGACCCCGGCCACCCCGACCGTCCCGGCATATGCGGTGATCACGCCCGCTTGCCGCCTATATCACGGTCCGGCAACCTCTCTCCCGCTCCCGCCGTTTAGGTGACATGCTCCCGATCTCCACACAGTGCGAACCTTTGGGGGACGTTGTGTCGCATCCGGAGCTGCCCGGGAGAGTGTCGGTGCCCGAGCGCGAGGCCCGGCCGGGACACCGCCGTGCCCACCGCCGCCCGAAGTCCGCGGCTCGGGCCGCGGCGGATCCCGCTCCCCGTTCGGCGGCCGGGTCGGCGCTGAGGGCGGGGCTGCTCGGCTTCCTCGGCACGCTCGCCGTCGTCGTGGTGGTCGTGCTGGCGATCCGCGCCACGCACCACGATTCCGCCGCGACAGCGGCCAGCGGCACGAGTGGTACGAGCGGCAAGGGCGGCTCGAACCGTACGAGCGGTACGGGCGCCGGGGGCGGCCCGGCCTCCTCCGTCCGCGCCTGGGCCTCGAACGGCGGTACCACCCACCTGACCGCCCTCGCCCGGGACGTGGGCGCCGTCGACGACGACTCCTCCGCGCACGACACGGTCAGCATGGGCCAGGACTGCGTCGCCCTCCAGACCGACCTGCGGGCCGCGCAGGTCTACCCGGCCGTCCCCGAACGCGACACCCAGCAGCACTGGTCCACGGCCCTCGGTCTTCTCGCCCAGGCCGCCGCCGACTGCTCGGACGGCACGGCCACGGGCGACGCCTCCCTGATCGCCAAATCCACCACCGAGCTGCGTTCCGGCTCGACCGAGCTCGACCTCGCCACCACCCGCGTCAACGAACTCGCGGGCCTCTGAGGGGCGCCGAAGTGCTCGCCTACGAGGGCGAGCGCGTCGCCGCGGGGCCCCGGACGCCGGTCGGCGTCGCAGTCGGAGTGGCCGCGGCCGGCGTGGGCGTGACGGAAGGGCTGGACACGCCCGACGACTTGCCGTGCCCGGAGTCGCCGCCGGACGACGAGCCCTCGCCCCCGGAGGCCGTACCGCTCCCGCCCGACGCCGAACCCTCGCCGCCGGACGACGCACCGCTCCCGCCGGACGTCGTATTTTCGCCGCCGGAGGTCGTACCGCTCCCGCCGGAGGACGAGCCGGACGAGGTCACGCCCGCGCAGTACCCGTCGACCTTCGCGGCTCCGCCGGCCGCCGTGGCCAGTCGCAGCCGCAGGGACGCGGACGGCTGCTCCCCGCGCCGCAGCGCCTCGGTGTAGGAGGCGCACAGGTCCTTCGCCGCGTCACCGGCCTTCCCCTGCGGGGATCCGCTCGCCCAGGTGTGGGGTGAGGCGGACCGGCCCGGCGAGGCCGCTGCGGAGGGGTCGCCGTCGCCGGGACGCGCGCCGCGCCGGGTGCGGCTCCCCGCCCCGGGCGCCGTCGTCCCCGATGTGCCGCCGGCGGAGGCGGACGGCGTGGGTGCCGGCCGGTGCTGGTCGCCCCCGCCGGAACGGAACGGGTGCGGCAGTGCGCCCGTCTGGGCCGCGATGGCCACCCCGCCCAGCGTGAAGACCGCGGCGAACCCGCTGATGAGCGCCTTGGCCGAGCGGGACATCGTACGCCGGGGCGCCGCGTCCGCGGAGCGGAGGCCGTGCGGCTCCGCGTCCGCGGCCTTCGCGGTGGCGCCCGCCCGGGCACCCTCCAAGCCGTCCAGGGCTCCCAGGGCGCCCGGGCCGCCCGAACCACCCAAGCCGTCGAGACCGCCCGCGGCCAGGCGCACGCCTTCGGCGCGGCCCGCGCCATCCGCCTGAGCCGTACGTTCCGCGCGGCCCGCGCCATCCGCGTGAGCCGTACGTTCCGCCTGAGCCGTACGTTCCGCGTGAGCCCGCCGGAAGGCGGCGA
This sequence comes from Streptomyces sp. HPF1205, assembly GCF_020400825.1. GTDB lineage: Bacteria > Actinomycetota > Actinomycetes > Streptomycetales > Streptomycetaceae > Actinacidiphila. Next base: position 122,071 of record NZ_JAINVH010000016.1, on the reverse strand, counting down.
GTACGGCCTGTTCGTCCTCCGGCCGGCCCGGTCGGCCCTCGCCGGCCGCGGCGAGCAGCCGTACGAGACCGGTCACGCGCGGGTCGGCCGCCGCGACCGGGTCACCGTCGAGCAGGCGCTCCGCGAACTCGGCGTCCTCCGCGCCCTCGTCCTCCCATTCGGGTCCGGGGCCCGCGCCCCGCACGGAGTCCAAACCCGCCCGCGGGGCCGGCGCGGGGCCCGGGCCCGGTCCGGGTTCGCCGCCGCGTTCTCGGCTCTCTTTCATCCGTCCACTTCTCCTCGGCCGCCCGAGCCTTCCGGTCCGCCCGGCTCGTGCGGCACACGCCGTTCCCCCGTCTCCCCCGTGCCCGACGGCCGGTCACCCAGCCGTTCGGACAGCCGCTTCAGCCCCCGGTGGGCGGCCGTGCGTATCGCGCCCGGCCGCTTGCCGAGCACTTTGGCCGCCATGGGCGCGTTCAGCCCGAGCACCACCCGCAGCAGCACGGCCTCCGCCTGCTCCTGGGGCAGCTCGGAGATCATCGCCAGCGCCCGCTCGGTGGAGATGCTCTCCAGGGCCAGGCCCTCGGAGTCGCCGGCGGCGGCCGGTTCCGACGTGATGTCCTCAAGGGCCGTCGTACGCGGCCTGACCTTGATCCTGCGCAAGTGGTCCAGCGCCCGGTGCCGGGCCACGGTGGCCGCCCAGCCGCGGAACGCCGCGCCGTCGCCGCGGAAGCGGTGCAGGTCGCGGACTATGTCGTGCCACGCCTCCGACGTGACGTCGTCGGCGTCGTCGCCGACCAGGCCGTACAGGTAGCCCACCAGCCGGGGGTGGATCTCGCGGTAGACGGTGCTGAACGCGGCCTCGTCGCCGCCGCGGGCGCGCTCGACCGCCTCCCCCAGCTCCCCGTCGTCCATCCTGCCGTGCCGGCGCACCACCGCCCTGCCCACTACGTCCTCTTCGGTCCTTCGCAGCTCGCTGACGTCGTGCGTCATCCCCGTCGTCATCCCGAACGGCGGGGTGTCGGTCCGCGCCGTTCCGCGGCCGGCGCCGCGGCCGTCCGCCGGAGCGTCACCGCCGTCCGTCGCGCGTCAAGTTCGTCCACCGGGCCTCATGTCCTGGCTCCTGCCGTCAGGCGGAGGAGCCGCGGGCCGTCCGCGGGCCCGTCTCCGTACCGCTCGACCGCCCTTCCCAGCGGGGAGCGCGGACGCCCGCCGGGAGCGCGGACGCCGATGGGCCGTCCGAAGATAGCGCGCCCCTCCCGGTCCGCGTCCACCCAGGGCGCCCCGGCCGCGGGTACCCGTGGTCCGGCGCCGGCCGAGGGGTGCGGGCCGAGCGGCGGTACCCGGGGGGTCTCGGGCTGGTCGTTCACCGCCTGCTCGGCCATCACACCACTCCACATGGTTGCTCCACCGCGGTCCGCGCGGCTCGAACAGGAAGCGCACAGGACCGCGAAAGCGTTACCGGCCCCACCGCCGCCGGGGCCGTTCCGGTACGCGGGGGGCCGGTGGGACGGAAGCGGCGTACGGGGGGCGGGGCCCACCATGGGCCCCGGGCCCGGGACGTGCGCGCCGCGGGCGCGGACGCGAGCCCCGCGAGCGCGGACGCGAGCCCCGTGAGCGCGGAGGTGAGCCCCGTGAGCGCGGAGGTGAGCCCCGTGAGCGCGGACGCGAGCCCCGCGGGCCCCGGACGCAAGCGCCGCGGGCGCCCCCGCTCAGACGTGGGTGCCGGAGGCTCGGGCACGCTCCCGGGACGCCTCGATCTCGGCGTACGCCTGGTCGCGGCCCTCCCAGTGCGAACCCTCGACGGACTTGCCGGGTTCCAGGTCCTTGTAGACCTCGAAGAAGTGCGTGATCTCCAGCCGGTCGAACTCGGGGATGTGATGGATGTCACGGAAGTGCTCGTAGCGCGGGTCGTGCGCGGGCACGCACAGCACTTTCTCGTCCAGTCCCTTCTCGTCCCGCATCACGAACATCCCGATCGCCCGGCACTCGATCACGCACCCGGGGAACGTCGGCTCGCCGGTCACCACCAGCGCGTCCAGCGGGTCCCCGTCGTGGCCCAGCGTGCCCTCCACGTACCCGTAGTCCGCCGGGTACCTGGTCGACGTGAACAGCATCCGGTCCAGCCGGATCCGGCCCAGCTCGTGATCCATCTCGTACTTGTTCCGCGATCCCTGCGGGATCTCCACGATCACGTCGAACTCCACGGCCACGATCTCCCTCCGCCTCGCCGGCGTCCCACCCCCACCCTGCCCCGCCTCGGCGCGCGGGGCACCCCGTACACCCCCGAAAGTGCCCGCGGGGCGGGTGCGCGCGGGACCGCCCGTACCGGCGCCGCACCGGACGGCCGCCGTCACCCCTGGTCGCTCGGGGTGCCGCCGAGCAGGTTGTCCACCTTGCGCCGTGCCGCGCCCCAGCGGGCGTCGTGGCGCAGGAAGCGCCGCTCCGCGCGGGCGGCGGCCCTGGAGCGGCGGCGGTAGAGGCGGGTGGCCCACGGCGACCCGGGGCGGGCCAGGCGTACCGCGCCCACCAGAGCCAGGGGCGGCAGCAGCACCCCGAAGACGGCGGTCATCCGCTTGCCCTTCAGCAAGCAGACGACGACGAGGAAGAAGTTGCCGATCAAGGTGGTGATCAGGTCCGCGCGCCCGGTGCTCTCGCCGGAGCCGACGTTGTTCACGCCCAGCGGCGAGGCGCCCACCAGCAGCACGGCCAGCATCGCGACCGTCACGACCACCATCTCGACGCTCTTGCGGCCCTGCTCGGACCAGTAGACGTCCTGGAGGTAGAGGATCAGCGCGAACTCGTCCAGTACCAGGCCGGTGCCGATGCCGAACACGACCGCCGTGACCGAGGCCGCCCAGCCGCGTCCGCCCAGGGCGACCCCGCCGAAACCGCCGACGCACATGAGCACCACCCCGGGCACCATGTGGTGGACGTGGTGGCCGCCGCTCGACGTCACGTCGTGGAACGGCCCCCGCCCGGCCCGGATCATCCGCGTGACGAAGCGCGTCACCGCGAAGGTCACCACGAACGCCACCAGCGCGAGCAGCAGCGGCAGCTTTCCCGGCTCGACGATGTTGCGGTACCACCACCCGTCCATGACCCCCCAGCATCGGCCGCCCCGCCCCCGCGGGCACGGTCGCCACGCCGCCCCCTACTCCCCCTGGCGTGCTCCGAAGGTTCCCGGGCGGCCGGTGGCGACCCGGCGGGCGGTCCTACGCGGGCCCGGCCGGCGGCCGCACGGGGGCCGGGCGGGCGGCCGTACGAGGGCCCCTGGCGGCCGCTCAGGGGGCCCGGCCGGTGAGCGCGCCCTCGGCGCCGTTCCGGCGGCCTTCACGTGCCGGCGGGCCGGTGCGTGGCACCGGCCCGCCGGAGGCGATACGGGGATACGGGATACGGGGATACGAGGAGGTGGCCGGGATCAGCGGTGCCTGGCGTGCCGCCTTCGGCTCACGAAGGCGAACGCCGTACCCGCGCCGACGAGCAGGGCGACGAGGGAGAGGATCTCCCCGATGCCCGACATGCCGGTGGGGGCGAGCGCACCCGGGTTCGAGCCTCCCGTGCTCCCGCCGGTGGGCGCCGCGGTGGGCGGTACCGAGGCCGGCGTGGACGCGGGGGGCGTGGAGGACGGCGGGGCGGACGTCGGCGGGGCCGGCCGGGGCACGTACACGCCGGCGTCGATCGTGTGGTCGACCCCGCCCGGCCGCGCCGGCGCCGTGACGGGGGCGGTTCCGTCGCACAGCTCGCCGGTGGTCGGCGGGACCACGTTGGAGTCGTGCGCCCGGTCCTTCCCGGCCAGCGGAAGCGTGAACCGCAGCTTGGCGGCGGGCGGTTGGCCCGGCACCTTGCTGGTGTCCGCGGTGCACACGTCGAACTCGACGGTGTACTTCGCGCCCGGCGTGAGCTGGTAGGCGGCGCCGACCCCGCCGAAGTAGTACTCACCGTCGGCGTCTGTCCTGGTCGTGGCGACCTGCTTGCCGCCGGCGTCCAGCAGGTTGACGGTCGCGCCGGGCAGCAGCACCTGCCCGGGGTCCTGGATGCCGTTGTGGTCGCCGTCGTACCACACCACGTTGCCGATCTGGATCGGCGCGTTCGCCGCGGCGTACGCGATGTCGCCGAGGCCGCCGGCCTTGCCGAAGCCGTTCTGCTCCTGGCCGACGAACTGGTAGGCGTTGGCGGACGTGTTGTTGCCCGGGCCCTGACCGGTCGTGATGTCGTGGTAGCCGGTGCCCGCGGTCTCGACGTGGGTGGCCGGGTCGAACTCCGTGCTGACGACCCACTGCTGCTGCGGGATGTAGGCCACCGACCCCAGGGCGGTCTCCTGGTGCCCGCCGGCGTAGAAGTCGCCGGGGAAGTACTCGACGACGCCGCTCGCCTCGTTGTCGTCGTTGGCGGGTGTCGCGTGGTTGGGGCAGTTCCCGGTGCCTTCCCAGGCGTAACCGCCGGCCGGATCCGCGCAGGCCATGGTGATGTCACCACCGGACATGCCGATCTCCGCCGTGCTGTTCCCCGGGCGGGGGTCCAGGCCCCTCGCGCTGAGGACGTCCATGAACCGGTCGCGGAAGCCGAGGACCATCGAGCCGTCACGGGCGAAGGCCATGCTGGCCAGCTCCGGCTGCGGATCGATGAAGGCGCCGCCCCCCGTCCGGTCGTCCCAGGTGGCGACGCTGGTGTTCCAGGGGTTCCAGTGGGTGGCCTGGTCGGTCTGGCCGGCGCCGGTGAAGACGGTGCCGCGCTCGTACGCCAGCGCGTGGGTCAGCACCGTGGTGAACCGCTTGCCGTCGTAGGCGTAGACGACGGCTTGCAGGTCGGCGCGCCGCTGCGTGCTCTCGGCGTCGCACACGCCGCCGACGTAGAGGGTGTTGTCGTGGACGGCGAGACCGAAGGGCCGCCAGTCGGTGGGGGACGCGCAGCCCGGGTCGGGGATCGGCACGGTGGCCTTGGGCGCCGACGCGGTGGAACCCGTCGCGTCGAAGCTCACGAGGGTGCGGGTCAGCAGGTTCACCGCGTAGAGCGTCGAGCCGTCCTCCGACAGCGCGACGGCGCCGACGCTCTCCTTGCCCGGCGCGTCGGTGAACCCGGGATCCTTGATCATGTCGGTGGTGTCGTGCGGCGTCACGGCGGCGCCGGGCACGGTCGCGAAGAGCGTCGCGCTCCCGCCGCCGGTCGGCACGGTGTAGATCGCGCCGCCGCCCTTGGGCCCGTACGGGGCGTAGCGGCGGGCGAACGCGCTCTGGAACAGCCGGTTCCGGTACTTGTCGTACGCCAGGCCGAACGTCGTGCCCACCTCGGCCTGCGTGTCCAGCGTGGTCGGGCACGACACGTCGGTGGGACAGGTGCCCCGGGTGGTCGTCCCGAACGTCACCAGCGCCCGGGTGTCGGTTCCGTTGGCGCCGTTCTGGACGGGCACGAAGTACCGGGAGTCCGGCAGGGCGTAGTCGGCCGCGTCCCAGACGCCGGTGATCACCGAGGCGTCCTTGCCGCCCGAGACGTCGGCGAAGCTGGTGAAGCTGTCGAAGTGGTTCGCCGCGGTCGAGGCGGGCGCCGCCCGCAGGTAGCCGTCGTAGGGAGCCGGTACGGTGACGTCGACGCGGTAGCGGCCGCCGGTCAGGTCGCTCGACGGCGGCACCACGACTTTCCCGGTGGCGTCCGTGACGCCGCTGACGCGGTGCCCGGCCGGGTCGGTGACGTCGACCTTCATGCCCCGCTGCGGCACGTCCATGGTCGCGTTGATCACACCGGTGCCGAAGAAGTCCCGCAGCACCTCGACGGTCAGTGTCCCGTCCGATGTCGAGGCGCCTGCCTGCCCGGCGCCGGTCACGAGGGCGGTCGTGGCGCCGCCCATCAGGAGCACGGCGGACAGGCCCATCCGCCCCAGCCCACTTAATCGCATGGCATTCCCTTACGTCGTCCTGCGCCAACGCCGACGCAGCAGCCTCACGCAGCACGGTACAAGTTGACGGAACGTCATGTCCCGGAAACGCAGAGTCCCGAGGCATCCGGGCGCGCACCTGTTAACATCGCGCCGCGTGCGGACCATGAGGATCGGCAAAGGACTCCAGCGGGGTACGGCGGGCCGGCGCCGCGGGTGGTCGCGGTTACGGTGGCCGGCGGCCGCCCTGGCCCTCGCGGCCGCCGCGTTGAGCGCGTTCGTCCTCGCGGGCTGCGGCGGCAGCGGCGGCTCCGGCGGCCGGCGCGCCCTGACCGCGGACGAGGCGAACCGGCTGGCGATCACCCGGTTCCGCAACTACCAGGCCGGCGGCCGCTCGGTGACGATCACCGTGCCGAGTACCGCCGGCGGCCTGGTCGTCACCGGGTCCATCGACTACCGCGCCAGGATCGGGTACGGGGTGGTGCGCGGCACCGGGCGCGACACGTCGAGCGACGGGCTGGTGGAGTGGACGGCCGCCACCGTCCTCGTGCGCCCCATGGCGGACGTCCCGGCCGCCGCGCCCGCGACGCCGCCCGCGTCGGGCTGGTACGGCCGTCCGCTGACGGCGTCCGGCAGTTCCCTGGACAGCGCCCTGGCCATCGCGCTCGGCCTGGGCAGCGACCGGCCGGACAACGCCGAACTGCTGCCGCAGAACGGTGCCGCCCGGGTCGGGCGGGACACGGTGCGCGGCCACCGGGTGGACGTCATGACCGGGCCCGACGCCCGCGCCCGCGCGGGTACGTCGGCCACCGTGCGCTACTGGATCGACTCGGACGGCACCATGTACCGGGTGCGGGCCGCCGTGGCCTCCGAGTCGCGGCCGGTGGTCATCGACTTCGACACCCGGGCGTACGTCCCCGTCCGGCCGCTGCCCGGGGTGACGCCGAAGCCATAGCCGCCGCCTTGGCCTGCGTTCACGACGTGCGCACCAGGGCGCGGTCGGCGAGCAGTGACGGCGACGGCAGCGGGATGTCCGCTGTGTCCGGCAGCGCGGGAACGGCCGGTACGGCGGTGGCGCCCGTCGTGGTCGCGTTCGGGAACTGCGGCTGCGGGCCGGGCACGGCCACGTCGGTGAACGGGATACCCGCGGGCGGCGTCGGCCGCGCCCAGGTGCCCGACGGCGTGGTCGACGCGGCGGGCACGGGGCAGGACGCGGTCGCCGCGAGCCGGGCCGGGACGGTCGTGCGCAGGGTGTTGCCGTGCAGGCAGTTGCCTTTGCCGCGGGTGGCGTTGGGGAAGGTCCAGCCGATGTCCACGCCGTTGGCGGCGAAGGTGTTGTCCATGATCCGGTTGCCGTCCGGCGGGATGTCGGCGGTCGCGGTGATCACGAATCCGGCGTCGGCGTTGCCGGTGATGCGGTTGCGGAGGAACTCGTCGCCGCTGCCGCCGTCGACGCCGACCCCGATGCCCCAGCCGCCGTCGGCCTGTTCGGGGGTCCGCGCCTGCTGGTTGTCCGCGATCAGGTTGCCGGCGACGACGGCACCGCGCTGCGGGAGCAGTTTCTCCTGGTGGTCGGAGTCGGTGGTCAGGCCGACCCGGTTGCCCGCGAGGCGGTTGCCGACCACGTACATGTCGCCGCTGGCGTTGGTGCCTTCGTAACCGACCGCGTTGAGTTCCGCGACGTTGTCCCGCACCACGATGCGGCACGGCTTGCACTGCCCCACGTAGATCCCGGAGTCGGCCCCGCCCGAGGTGTACGAGTGCTCGATGACGCCGTTCTGCGCGGAGAACGCGTAGATGCCGTACAGCCCGTTGCGGGTCGCGGTCACGTACGAGACCAGGAACGACTTCAGGAAGGTGACGGGCTCGTCGCCGGTGTCGTAGCCGCCGCTGCGTCCGGGCAGGCCGGCGACCGCGGCCGCGGAACCGGTGACCAGCACGCCGTTCTGCGTGTTGTTCTCCACGGTCAGGTTCTCCACGGCGACCCCGGGCGCCGCGACGACGACGCCGTTGGGCTGCCGCAGCCGCCCGTCGATGACGACCTTGTCGCGGGACGTGCCGCGGAGGGTGACACCGGCCGTGCGGATGCGTACCGACTCGTGGTACACGCCCGGGGCGACCAGCACCAGGTCACCGGGCCGGGCGAGGGACACCGCGGCGGAGATCGTCGGGGCGTCGGCGGGCACCCGGATCGTCACGTGCGCGCCGGCGGGCCGCCGGCCCTTGCCCGGTCCGCCGTCGCCACCACCGCCGCCACTGCCGCTGCCGCCGCAACCGGCGAGGAGCGCCAGCGTGAGCGGCAATCCCAATAACGACGCCATCACGCGAAGAGCTGACCGAGGCATGATCCCAGTCTGGCACGCGCGCCGATTCCGCGCCGGAATACCGGAGTTGCCCGGTATTCGCGGTGCGGGTGTGGCACCCTGCACACCATGCGCCGAGCCGCTCACCATCCGTCACGCCGCAGCTTCCTCGACGCCACCGGCGCCATGGTGGCCCTCGGCCTCACCGCCGGCTGCGACGCGCACGCCGGGCGGCCGGACCGGTCCGACGCCGCCGCGTCCGCCGCCGCCACCCCCGCCACCCCCGCCACCCCCGCCGCCGCGCAGGACCCCGCGCCGGCCCCCTCCGTGCCGGCGACGGGCAGGTACCAGGCGGGCGTCACCCTCCCGCAGCCCGCCCAGCGCAACCTGCTGGCCGTGGTGGCCGACGTCCCCGCCGCCGTGGCCGTCGGCCCGCTGCTGGCCGACCTCGGCCGGACCGTCCGCGCGCTGACCGCGGGAACCGACCCCCGGCTGCTGGGCCTGCCGCCGGGCGACCTCACCGTGACGGTCGGGGTGGGCCCGCGGCTGGTACGCGCGGCGGGACCGTCCCTGCCCGGGGCGGCCGACCTCCCGCGGTTCTCCCGCGAGCGGATCGCCCCGCGGGCGCGCGGCGGCGACCTGCTGGTGCAGATCTGCGCCGGCGACGCGCTCCTACCGGCGGTCGCGGCCACCGCGCTCCTGGACGCGGCGGGCGACCGGCTGCGCGAGCGCTGGCGCCAGTCGGGACACCGCGGCGCGAACATCCCGGTGAGCCCGGCGACCCGCTCGCAGGGGGCCGTCACCGCCCCGCGCAACCTGCTCGGCTTCGTCGACGGCATCGTGGGCCCGCACACGGCCGCCGCGCGGGACCGGCACCTGTGGCTGGCCGGACCGGCCCCGGTCGCGGGCGGCACGATCGCCGTCCTGCGCCGCATGGAACTGGACCTGCCGCGGTTCGCCGCCCTGTCCGTCGCCGAGCAGGAGGCGGTCTTCGGCCGGCGCCGGGCGGGCGGCGCCCCTCTGTCCGGCGGCACCATCGCCTCGGACCCGGACCTCGGCGCCAAGACCCCCGACGGGCGCTACCTCGTCCCGGCCGACGCCCACGTCCGCCGGGCCAACGCCAACGCGGTGGGCGCCGGCCTCATGCTCCGCCGCTCCTACAGCATCGACGACCCCGCGCCCGGCCTGCTCTTCGTCAGCTTCCAGAACGACCTGCGCACCTTCACCCGCACCCTGACCCGCATGGACGACTCCGACGCGCTCCTGGGTTTCACCACCGCCACCGCCGCCGCGACCTTCCTGATCCTGCCCGGCTTCGACGAGCGGCGCCCGCTCGGCTCGTCGCTGTTCCGCTGACGGCGGCGGCGACCGCGGCGCCCGGGTGCGGGTGACGGCCGTCACGGGATCCGGTCCGCCGGCCGGTACGAGGCGGCGCCCCGCAGGTCCGCGAGGCATGCACCGCGCCGGGGCACGTGCGTCCAGCCCTCGACGGCCGCCGGAGCCGGGCGCCGGAAACGGGCCCGGCCCGGCCGATGGGCGGCCGGGCCAGGTGAGGTGCGGCGGTGCTCGGGTGTGCTCGGGCGCCGCGGCGTGCCGGACGGCGCCTGCGTGCCGCGGAGCCTAGAGGGAGACGGCCGGGCTGCTGACCGGACCGATCTGGGTGTACGAGCTGGGGGTGCTCCAGTAGACGTCCGTCACGGCGGCGGCCTGGTAGGTGCCGGGGGAAACCGGGTACTCGGTGTCCACACCGGCCAGGTAACCGCCGTACACGGTGTTGACGTTGTAGACCACGTCCACGCCGTTCCTGAACAGGTCGACCTCGACGACGATCGCGTAGACCGCCGCGGTGCACTGGACGTTGGCCAGGCCCTCCTCGCCGCCGCCGTACGGGCCGCCGTAATAGCGGAACGGGGTGGCGACGTTGATGGTGCAGGTGACCGTCTGGGCCACCTGCTCCGGGGTCTTGGTCACCGTCACGTGGGCGCCCCGGCCCGTGGCGGTGTACGTGGCGGTGCCCGCCGGGATGGTGAACGTCCGGCTGGCCGGCCCGGTGGCCGACGGTGCGTGATGGGCCGCCACGGTGGCGTGCAGCCCGGCCGACGGTGCGGCGGCCTGGGCCGCGGGGCCGCCGGTCAGGGTGAGCGCCACGGCGCCCGCCGCGGCGGCCAGGAGGCCGGCTAAGGACTTCTTCTTGCGCATGTGACCTCGCTTCGGAGAGAGGATCATCGCTCGCGTGATCAATATCCGGAATATCCGATCACATCGGCATTCCTTGACCCCCAGAGCGTAAGTGTGCCGGCACGGGGGCGGCAGGACCGCGGAGTTGACCCGGTCACATGGCTCTGGCGTATTCGCCTCCGGCAGCCGCCGACGCGGGCGGCCGTCGCGTACGGGCGGCGGCACCGGCCGCCGACCCGGGAGATACCGCGCCACCGCACGCCGGTCCGCCCCTTGGCGTAGCGGCCGCACGCGCACGCGCTCAGCGCGGTGGGCGCGCTTACCTCCCCCGCGCCCACCTCGTCCGGGACGCGGGGCGCCTGCGTACCGCGTCTGGACTCCCGGCCCGCGATACCGCATGCACACATCACCTCCACGGATGTGGGGATCCGGTGGCAGGCGCGGATCGGTGACATCCTTTCCGGACGCGGCCATGACGAGAATATGGCCTGAAAGGCTGCCCAGCCCCCTCAATTCCGGCAGCGGAGCTCTGCGGCGGGTCCCGCCCGTCGCCCCCGGCGCCGGCCGGTGTCACCGGGCCCCGCGAAGCGTCGATGCCGCGAGCAGCGCCCAGAGGATGCGGGTCTCGCCGGGCGCCGCGCGGACTCCGCCGAGCAGTGCGTCGTACCGCCGTGGTACCTGGTCGCCGCGCCTGAACCGGCCGCCGGCCTTCCCACGGCGGGGCCGGCCCCGGCCGGCGCGGCGGTCCGGGTCGGAAACCGGGCCCGTACCGCCGGAAACGAATACCGGCGCGCCGTCGGGCCGGTGATACTGCTGCGATGACCAACGTGCCCGTCGCCGCGCTCGACTCCCTGCACGGGCTCGCCTTCGGGGACGCCTTCGGGGACCGCTGGTTCGGCATCCTGCGCCGGGAGGGGGCGGCGGCCCTGGAGGCGCGGGTGCTGCCCGCGGAGCCGCTGTGGCGGTGGAGCGACGACACCGCCCAGGCGCTCGTTCTCGTCCGGGAACTCGCCGAGGGCGGCGGCACCGTCGACCAGGGCCGGCTCGCCCTGCGGCTCGCGGCGGCCTACGCCGACGACACGCACCGCGGTTACGGGGCCTCGATGCACGACGTGCTGCGCCGGATCGGTGCGGGTGAGCCATGGCGGGAGGTGGTCGCCGGGCAGTTCGGCGGCCAGGGCTCCTGGGGCAACGGCGCGGCCATGCGCGTGGCCCCGCTCGGCGCCTGGCTCGCCGCCGACCTCGACGCGGTCGCCGAGCAGGCCGCCCTCCAGGCCGCGGTCTCGCACCACCACCCGGAGGCGGTCACCGCGGCGGTGGCGGTCGCCCTCGCCGCGGCGCTGGCGGCACGCGGCCGGGGCGGGCCGGCCCCGGTACGGCCGGACTTCCTGCGGGCGGTCGCCGAACGCCTCCCCGACAGCGACGTGCGGTCCGGGGTGCGAACGGCCGCCCGGATGCCGGAGCGCACTTCGGTCCGGCACGCCGCCGAAGTGCTGGGCTCCGGGTACCGGATGTCCGGGCCCGACACCGTCCCGTACGCCCTGTGGTGCGCGGCCGGGCACCTGGACGACCTGCACGAGGGACTGTGGTTCACGGTCGCCGGCCGCGGCGACATCGACACCACCTGCGCCATCGCCGGCGGGGTGATCGCCGCCCGCACGGGCGTCGCCGCGCTCCCCGCCGCCTGGCACGCGGCCCGCGAGCCGCTGCCCCCGGTCGACGGGGAGTACGTACCCTCGCGGTGAGCGGCCGGCTCCGACGAGGACCTTGAGGGACGAGGGACGGCGACCATGACAGGGACTCAGCAGATCTTGTTCGTCCAGGGCGGCGGCGAAGGCGTGCACGACGAATGGGACGACAAGCTGGTCGACAGCCTGAGCCGGGCCCTCGGGAACGGGTACGCGGTCCGCTACCCGCGCATGCCGGACGAGGGCGACCCGGCGTACGCCCGGTGGAGCCCGGCGATCCGGCGGGAGGTGGCGGACCTGGCGGACGGGGCCGTCGTGGTCGGCCATTCGGTGGGCGGGACGATCCTCGTCCATGCGCTCGCCGAGCAGCCGCCGGAGCGCGGGCTCGCGGCGATCGTGCTGATCGCCGCCCCATTCGTCGGCCGGGGAGGCTGGCCGGGCACGGAGTTCGAGTTGCCCGGCGACCTCGGCGCGAGGCTTCCGCACGGCACGCGGGTGCACGTCTTCCACGGCCTCGACGACGAGACCGCCCCACCGTCGCACGCCGACCTCTATGCCCGCGCCATCCCGCAGGCACAGGTCCACCGGCTGCCCGGGCGCGACCACCAGCTGAACAACGATCTGAGCGACGTGGCCGACGCGATCCGCCCCGGCGAATCCTGATAACACCGACAACCCCGACAAACCTTGCCTCCTGAACCCTCCGCCCGGCACTCCGGGACGCTGTCCCGACGCCGGATCGCCGCCGCGCCCGCCGTCCTCCACCCCGTCCGGACAGCGGACCTTCAGGCGTTCGCGTAGGAGAGGGTGACTACGCCGTTGCGGCGCTCGCTGACCGAGACCAGGCGCAGGTTCGTGCGCTTGGCGGGGTGGAACAGCGGGGTTCCGCCGCCCACCATGACCGGGTTGACGGCGAACTTCAGCGTGTCGACCAGGCCGTGGTCGAGCAGTGTCCGGGCGAGCCGGCCGTAGCCGTAGATCATCAGGTGCCCGTCTCCTTGCTCCTTGAGTTCCCGCACGGCGGGGGCCGGGTCGCCGGGGATGATCGTCGTGTTGCTCCGCAGCTGCGACGCGGTCAGGGTGGAGGAGAAGACGTACGTGGGCATGTCGTTGATCCGCTCCAGGTAGGGCCCGGAGGGCGACGACAAGAGGGGGGCGAAGTAGTCGTAGGTGTTCCTGCCCATCAGCATGGCGTCGCTGTCGAGCAGTGCGGCAAGCGACTCCTCCACGGCTTGCTCGTCGAAGTAGTCCCCGACCCATGACCGCGGGTCGGCGTGGACACCGTCGAGTGAGACCAGACTGCTCACGATCAGGCTGCGCATGGTGCCTCCTTATTGAATCGCTTTGCTGCGTTGCTTTGCCGGATCGCATTGCGTCGCTTCGCCGCCTCCGGGCCGGCGGCCGGGAGCGTGGTCGTCACGTGGTCCTGCCGCGTCGGGCCGGATGAGGAGGAACGCGACGGGGACGGCGGTCAGGGCGACGAGCCCGCAGACCCACAGTGCCTGGTGGAACCCGCCGGTCAGGGCGTCCGCCTGGGCGTGGCCTCGGCCGAGCAGGCTGCGGGAGCGCGTGGCCGTCACGGTTGACGCGACGGCGATCCCGATCGCGCCGCCGAGTTGCTGGGAGGAGTCGATGAGCCCGGAGGCGACGCCGGCGTCGCGCTCGGTGACGCCGACCAGTGCTCCGATCGACACCGGGACGAACACCCAGGTGACGCTCCCGGTCAGGAAGAACGGGCCGGCCAGGTCCGCCCAGAAGCTCCCGTGCGCGGGCGCCTGGGTCACCCCCAGGATCCCGGCACCGGTCAGGGTCATCCCGGCTGCCATGACGAGCTTGACCGAGGTGCGGGTGACCAGGAGCTGGGCCGGGCCGGCGAGCACCACCCCGGTCAGGCCGGCGGTCAGCCAGGCCAGGCCCGTCGTCATCGGGGAGTATCCGAGCACCTGCTGCATGTACAGGGTGCCGATGAAGAGGTAGCCGTAGAAGCCGGCCCCGAGCAGGAAGCCGACCGCGTTGGAGCCGGCCAGGGTCTTCAGCCGGAACAGCCGCAGTGGCAGCAGGGGTTCCTGCGCCCTGGCCTCGACGACCACGAACGCGACCAGCAGCGCGGCCGCTGCCGTGAGCTGGGCCAGGGTACGGGCGGCCGTCCACCCGGCGTCCGGCGCCTGCGAGATCGCGTAGACCCCGAGCACCAGGGCGCCGGTCACGGTGACGGCGCCCAGCAGGTCGTAGCGACGGCGTGCCGCGGGCAGCCTGCTCTCCGGTATCACCCGCCGGGTCAGCAGCAGCGCGGCACCGCCGACGGCGACGTTCAGGTAGAAGATGTCGGGCCAGCCGCCGTACCGGGTGAGGGCGCCACCGGCCAGCACGCCGAAGGTCGCTCCACTGGCGCCGACGGCGCCCCAGATGCCGAGCGCCTTGTTGCGCTCGGTCCCCTCGGGGAACATGTTCATCACGATGGACAGCGCGGCGGGCAGCACCGCGGCGGCGCCCAGGCCCTGGATCCCGCGCATGACGATCAGGAACGTACCGCTGGTGGCCAGCGCGCAGGCCAGCGAGGACGCGGTGAACACCGACAGCCCGGCTGTGAACACGCGCCTGCGGCCGAGCAGGTCTGCGGCCCGTCCGCCGAGCAGCAGGAAGCCGCCGAAGGTGATCGCGTACGCGGTCACCACCCACTGCAGGTCCGACTCGGCGAAGTGCAACTGGGCGCCGATCGTCGGCAGCGCCACGTTGACGATCAGCAGATCGACCGCTGTCATGAAGTACGCCACGGCAAGCAGCGAGAACGCCCGCCACCTGCCCGCCGCGCCGGGCGCCGCACGGGCCCTGCCGCGCAGGTCGTTCCTGGGGTCCACCGAGGTCATGTGCGCCTCCGGTCGTCACTGGTCGAAGTCCTCACCGGATGAAGCACCGGCCGTTCCGTCGATTCGCCGACGCGGCGGCGATGAATCCGCGCCGCCGCCGGTGTTGCACATGCGGAACCCGTTTCCCAGGAGCCGGATGAAGGGACATGCCCCACCATGACCGAAGCGACCCTCGCCCTCGCCCAGGCCGGGGACGGTGAGGCCTTCCGCGAACTCGTCGACCCCCACCGCCGCGAGTTGCAGGCGCACTGCTACCGGATTCTCGGCTCGGTGCAGGACGCCGAGGACGTGCTTCAGGAGGCCCTGCTGGCGGCATGGCGTTCGATCGGCCGGTTCGACGGCAGGTCGCTGCGGGCGTGGCTGTACCGGATCGCCACCAACCGCTGCCTCAACTACCTGCGGGGCGAGTCCCGCCGCCCGCAACCGGCGGGTCTGCCCGATCCCGGCGCGGGCGGGCCGGGGCAGGGTGCCGCCGACCCGTGGTGGCTCGAGCCCTACCCGGGTGATCCGGACGACCTGACCGCCGGCCCCGAAGCGCGGTACGACGCGCGGGAGTCGATCGCCCTGTCGTTCGTGGCGGGTCTGCAGCACCTGCCGCCCCGGCAGCGTGCGGTCCTGGTGCTCCGGGACGTGCTCGGCTTCGCCGCGGCCGAGACCGCCGGCATCCTCGGCACCACCCAGGCCGCCGTCAACAGTGCCCTCATCCGGGCCCGGGCCGGCCTCCCGCCCGACCGGCACCCGCACGACGTACCCGTTCCCAAGTCACCTGCCGAGGCCGCCGTCGTCGACCGGTTCGTCAGCGCTTTCCAGCGCTTCGACCTGGAAGAACTGGTGGCCCTGCTGACCGACGACGCCAGGCTGACGATGCCGCCCCAGCCCGCCGAGTACCGGGGCCCCGGGCCGATCGCCCGTTTCCTGACGTCCCATCGCCACCTGAAGCCGAAAGTGCTCCCCGCCCGGGCCAACGGCCAGCCCGCCCTGGTGCTCTACCTTCCCGATCCCGGCGCGCCGATCTGGCGGGTCAACGGCCTCACCGTGCTCACCCTGCGAGGAGACCGGATCGAAGGGCTCACCCGCTTCGGAGACCTGAGCCTCCTCGCCCGCTTCGGATACCCCCGCACACTGCCGCCCCACTGACACCGCTCCCCGGAACGCCGGCAGATCGTGGTCAGGAGTCCTGTACGAGCATGCGTCCCTGCTTGGCGTCCGGCGAGACGAACACGAACGCCACAGGCGCGGCACCGAGGTTGAGGTGGAAGGGCTTGAAGTTCGGGCTGAGCTGCAGCGTCAGCTCCCAAGGGCCGCCGTCGGGCCACTCATCGCCTTGGAAGAAGGCGGGCACTCCGCCGATCTTGTCGTTGCTGATCCGCTCCCAGTACCGATCAAGGTCGTCGGTCGGCAGCCGCGCGGAGTCGTTCTGCGGACGGAAGTCGGGGTCCTCGCCCGGCTGGAGCCGGACGGTGTACTCGGCGTCGGACCCGTCCTCGGCGTGGTACAGGCTGGGCCCGGTGGCCATGGGGAGCGTCGAACCGTCGTAGACACCACCCGGCTGCACGATGACTGCGTTCGCGCCCTCGTCCGGAAAAGCGATGTCGGGGTCGAAGAACACCTCATCGCCGTGCTCGGCGTGAGTCACGAAGACGTACGCCAGCCTTCCCTGCCCCGCCTCGCCGACCACCGGTCCGAGCTCGATCTGGCAGAGGAAGCGCATCGGCTCCCCCCAAGCGTCGTTGACCGGCCACTGCGGCTCGGAAAGCCACACCGGCTGACCCCCGAACTTGGTGACGGGGTCGGTGATCGGCGCGCGGGCGGGCACGAACGCCTCGATCCTCAACGTCGGAACCACAAACACCGTCCTCGTCGTGGTGGCCACCCGATTCTGCCACCTCCACGGCACGCGCCGCTGCCACGCAGTTTCCGTGTGCATCATGGCCAGCCGCGCCTCGGTCAGGAAATCGTGGGGCGGCTCGTCCAGGCCTTCCACGATGATGACGCGATCGTCGATCGCGACGGGCCGGTCGCGCCTAACGCGGTCGCGTGCGCGCTGACTTCCCTTAAATCGAGCTTTGACACAGGCCGCGATGTATAGGCCGGCCTGCCTCACTCGGCAGGCTATCGTCCTATTCCGTCCCAGTTTGAAACGAATTGCGCAGAGCGCTCTCCGGCGTGCTGCAACGGAAGCCTGTGTCGTCGTCGAGCATGGTGGAGGCGGCGTCGTTGAAAGCGGAGGGGGTCGCGCGGGCGAAGGGCTGGTGAAGGCGCCGGCTTTGAGTTCGTAGCGGCCCTGGGTGGTGCGGGTGCTGGTCCATTCCCAGGTGTTGCCGCACAGGTCGTAGACGCCGTAGGGGCTGACGCCGCTGTGGTAGCGGCTGACGGGGGTGGTGGTGCCGATGCCGCTTTCGCGGGAGTTGCACTTGGCGGGGCTGGTTGCCCCAGGGGTAGGTGTCGCCGCGGACTCCGCGGGCTGCCTTCTCCCACTGTTGAGCGGTGGGGAGCTGCTTGCCGGTCCACGATGCGTACGCGGTCGCGTCGTGCCAAGTGACGTAAGTGATGGGGTGGTCGAAGAGGGTGTCGGGGCATTTGCTCTTCGGCCAGTGCTGCGGGGGCTGGTGGCCGGTGGCGGCGACGAAGCGGGCGTAGTCGGCGTTGGTGACCGGGAAGATGTCGATGTAGAAGGCGGGGACCCAAGTCGGCTTGTTGTCGGGGCCGGCGAGGTACACGCCGGCGTCGACCAGGGCCATCTGCTTGCCGTCGTGGGGGTGGCACTCGTGGCGCTGGACCGGCGTTTCCTGGACGGCTGCTGTGTCGCCATGGTCGGGCGGGACGGTCGTAAAGGCATCGGTCAGGCGGATGAAGCGTTCGTGGACGTCGGGGCTGGAGACCCGCAGGGAGGTGTCCAGGGCGGCCTGGTTGACGGCGCGGATGATGATGTTCTCGCCGCGGCTTTCCCATGTGGACAGGGTGCGTTCGCTGACTCCGAGGTGGGCGGCGAAGGCTTCCAGGCTCATGCGCTTGGCCGTGCGTAAGGCTTTGGCCTCCCGGCCCGTCCAGCGCTCTACCGTGGTCACGTATCCCTCCGGCTGTCCTGATGCCCACCCTAGTGACGGGCCCGTTGTGGGGCTGTCGGTTCAGATCGGTTCGCCCGGCACGTCCAGGTATTCCTTGCGGAGGATGTCATGGAGGGGATGGTCGGCGGACAGGTGGACGTCGTCGATGCGGGTGATGGCTCGAACGCCGATGGCCGCGTTGGTGGCGAAGGCGGCCTGCATCCCCCCGAGGTCCGCAAGAGTGATGTGGGCGATGCGGTGTTCGTGGACGCCTTGGAGAAGCCGCATGGTCACGCCGGGCAGTGCGGGTGCGTCCGGCCAGATCACGTGGTCGCCATCGAAGAAGCCGATGTTCCAGGTACCGCCCTCGCTGATGACGCCGTGAGGGTCGGTGAAGAGGGCGTCGTCGTATCCGTTGAGCTGAGCGGTCCTGCGGTGGTGGAGGGTGCCGAAGAGGCCGACGCTTTTCACCTCGGGCACGTCACGCTCGTAGACCGTCGACTGCACGGCAAGGGGCGGCAGCGGGAGGGCGCCGGCGGCGCGCTGGGTAATGAGGATCTGGGGGTCGGTGGCGCGGTCGGGGTGTCCGAGGTCGGTTGACGGGTCGAAGACGGTGACACGGATGGTGACCGAACCGTTCGCGGAGGCCACTCGCCGGATGAGTTCTCGTACGCGCTCGGTGTCCAGGTCGACGCCGAAGAGGAGGCGGGTGTCGCGGACGAGCCGTTCCAGGTGCATGGTCAGGCCCCGTACGCGTCCGTCGTCCACGCGCAGGCTGGTGAACGAGCCGTAGTTGGTCAGGGCCAGGGCCTGCAGCTCGTCCAGCGCGACGGGACGTCCGTTGAGTTCAGCCATGGGATCAGCATGGCACCCGTCCGCCCGGCCGGTCGGCTCACGAGCGGCTGGAGAGGCCGGAACTGCAGTGAAACTTCAGGATCTCCTCAGCAGAACCGCATTCCGATACGTGACTGTGCGCGCCAGCCTGGTAACTCGCCGTTGAGAGCGGTGGACCCCGATGTGCGAGCGAGGGCCGATTCCCGCAGCCCGAGGAGATGTGACGATGGTCTGCGTATACGACCAGGACCACCGACCGCCGGTCCTCCGGAAGCCGTCCGAGGACGGCGAGAGCGGCCGGGGCCCGCACCTCGTCGAGGAGCTGTCGGCTGCGTGGGGGTATGCCTACCCGGATCCTTCGGCCGGCAAGGCGGTGTGGGCCACGGTCGCCACGGTGGCCGAGAGCGCAGCAGCGCAAGTACCGAAGCCTTCTTCCCTGGCTCGGAGGGCCTCGCCACAGGCGCGGGGCTGGTCATCGCGCTGCCCGCACGTAACCGCACCAGCGCGTACGCAGGCGGTGGTGGGCGCATGAGCACCGCTCTCAGCCCGTGGTCAGGTCCCCTTTCCGGGAGCCGGACCGCCCGTCTGCCGCCGACCGCCGAGCAGGACAACGGCAACCGCTGGTCAACGGGCAGGTGCTGGCTGTGGTGCGGCCGGGAGGCGGCCCGTGTCGTATGGATCGAGCCGGGCACGGTGCACCGCCTCACCACGGACCTGTTTGCCTGCGAAGCATGCGCCCGGCTTCTTGCCGACCAGATCATCAGCGCCCAGCTCTCCGCCGATCTCGGCAGCCACGGCCTTCCCGGCTACGCGGATGTCGGCATACCCGACCGCCCGGTACTCCCGCCTTTGCCTCAAGGGCGGCACCGCCGCCGCTGACAGCCGCCCAACGGCCCACGTCAATCCGCGCCAAGACCTCACCCCCCGCAAGGGAGCACCTCATGCCCACGATCCCCGTCTCCTTATCCGCCTCCAGCGTCGACTGGACGGCCCTGCACAACTTCGCCGCCCTCCGCGGCCAGCTCCGCGTCTCGTTCTCCCCGCGGTGCAACATCGCCTGCTGGTTCTGCCACAACGAAGGTGACGTCCCCCCGCCCCTGACCCGCCACGACCGGTTCCAGCAGCCGCGCCCCCGGCAGCTGGGCCCCGAGGCGTACCTCGCCCTCATCGCTTCCTTGATGGATGCCGGCCTGAAGCGGGTGTATTTCACCGGCGGGGAGCCGCTGACCTCGCCGATGGCGCGGCCGGTCCTGGAAGGGCTGAGCGAGCCCGGCCCGGACGTCTCGTACACCCTGATCACCAACGGCACACGGGTCCGTACCCACCGCTCGTGGCTGGCCAGGACGCACCTGGACAAGGTGAAGGTCTCCCTGCACTACTTCTCCGACGCCTCGCTGCGGGCCATCGCCGGGACCCGCATCGGGATCGACACGGTTCTGGACGGCATCGAGGTCGCCCGCGAGATCTTCGAACGGGTCGAGCTGAACACCCTGTTGCAGAAGGAAAACGCCCACGAGGTCCGGCAGATCCTGGACTACGCGCTGGAGCGCCGGCTGCCGGTGCAGTTCATCGAGCTGGTCGGCACGGACTTCAACGAGGCCCGTGCCACCTCGGCCGTACCGGCGGACGACATCATCGCGCACCTGCGGACCCTCACCAGCGACGAGCACACCGAAGTCGCCGGCGTCGGCCAGGGGCGCAGGGTCTTCCGCGTCGACGGAGTGGAGATCGACGTCATCCACCGCACCCTCGGCCGCCACCACGTCGGCCAGTGCGGCACCTGCCCCGTGCGCTCCCAGTGCGTCGAGGGCTTGTGGGCCCTGCGGGTCGACCACGCAGGCGGCATCCAGCCCTGCCTGCTCCGCGACGACCTGCGGCTCGACGTGAACCACCTGGTCTCCGACCCGGCCCAGCTCGCACAGGCGGTCGCCGGCCACGTGGCCGCCTTCACCGAAGGGGTCCTGTGAGCCTGCCCGCCCCGTACCGTCCGCTCTACTTGGACGGTACGGGGCATCCGTTCATCGTCCTCGAAGGCGTCTCCGGCATCGGAAAATCCACCCTCGCCCAAGCCCTGACCACGCGGCTGGGCGCGACCTCCCTGCACACCCTTCCCCCGCCCCACACCAACTGGTCCGCCCTGGTCAACGAACAACTGCGGGCCCTTCCGCAGTTCGCCTTCTACCTTTCCGGACTGCTGCACGCCGCCGACCGTGTCCGCCTCGCCCGGGCACACGGTCCCGTCGTCGCCGACCGCTACTCCTCCTCCGTGATCGCCTGCCACGCCGCCGTCCACGAGGTCCCGGTCGAGGAAGTCGCCCAGCTCCTGAAACCCTTCCGGCCCTACCTGGAGACGCCCACCCGCACCTTCTACCTCACCTGCTCCGAGGCGGCCCTGCGGGAACGCCTCGCGGTCAAGAGCGACGCCAAGCAGGACGACCTCGACCTGTTCGCCGTCCCCGGCCGACTCACGCGGCTCCTGGCCAACTTCCAGGCCGTCCAGACCACCGACCCCACCGCCGTAGCCCTCCACACCGACAGCAAGTCCCCGGCCGACCTGGCCGACTGGATCACCGCCCACCTGGAGGCCCCGCATGCTTAACCCCATCGACGCCGAGGCCGCCATCCGCGACGGCGGCGCCGTCGGCCGCTTCCCCGGCGAGATCCACGAGGGCGTGGCCTGGTGGCTCGGCGCCTGCTTCGTCGCCCTCACCTCCGCCTCGCGGCTGGCTGTGGGCGACGACGGCCGGCCGGCCACGACCGAGTTCTCCCGCCGCCTGTGCAACGGCGCCGTCAACGCCCACCACCACGCCTGCCAAGTCACCGCCATCAGCGGTATCACCGAGGACGCCTTCCTCACCCACCTCCGACGTCATCCACCGCTCGCCGGCACCTACCTGGCCACCGAGCCCGACCCCGGAGGCGCGGCGACGGTCCGCATCCGCCTCTACGGCGAGGACGGTCTGATGCTCCAGGAGGACACCGGACTCGCCCTCATCCGCCGGATGATCACCGAGGACCGCGTACCGATCCCCGTCAGCCAAAGCGCCAAGGGAACCGTCGAACACCTTCCCCCAACCGCCATGGAGAGCGCCCAGTGATCGACGCAGCCGAGATCATCCGCAGCCGCACCAGCATCCTGTTCGTCACCCTGGACTCCCTGCGCTACGACACCGCCCGCACCGCCTACGACAACGGCCTCACCCCCGCACTGGCCTCGCTGCTCCCCGCCACAGGCTGGGAACACCGCCAGACGCCCGGCACCTTTACCCTCCCCGCGCACATGGCCTTCTTCTCCGGCTTCCTGCCCAAACTGCCCCAGCCCCACCAACCGCCCAGGCTGTGGGAATGCCGCCCACCCGCCTTCAAGACCGTCCTGCCGCAGACCTTCGTCTTCGACGCCCCCAACCTGCTCGCCGGCCTCGCCCAGCACGGCTACCGCAGCATCTGCGTCGGCGGCGTCACCTACTTCTCCCGCCAGACACCCCTCGGCTCGGTCCTGCCCGACCTGTTCGACGAGGACCACTGGCGGCCCGAGTTCTGCTCACCCGAACCCGACTCCACCCGCCACCAGGTCGACCACGCCCTGGAGATCGCCGAACGGTACGAGGACCGGCCGGTGTACCTGTTCGTCAACATCTCGGCCACCCACGTCCCCCACGGCCACTACCTCGGCGACAGCCGCGACACCCTCGCCTCCCAGCAAGCCGCCCTCGCCTATGCCGACGCCCATCTCGGCCGCCTGATCACGACCCTCACTGCCGAACACCGCTGGCTGATCATTCTGTGCGCCGACCACGGCGACGCCTTCGGTGAAGACGGCTACCAGGGCCGCGGCATCGCCCACCCCGTCGTCATGAACGTCCCGTACGCCGCGATCCTCCGCTGAACCCCCGCTAACCTCGCCGGGTATGAGCCACGCGCACCCCGGCTACGGCCCCTTCCGCGACGCAGCCGTTGTCGTCGCCCGCGACGCCGACGGCCTCGTAGCCCTCCTCAGCGCCCCTTTCCCCGACCACGGAGGCGACTATCTCTTCCTCCCCGGCGGCCGCAAAGAGCCGGGCGAAACCTACGAGGAATGCGCGCGCCGGGAACTGCGCGAAGAAGCCGGCATCACCGCCACCACCTGGCGCCCTCTCGGCTCCTATGCGATCACCCTCGCCTCACGCGCCCGCATCCACCTCTACGAAGCCCGCGACCTCACCTGCGGCCCCCAAGAACTCACCCCCACCGAAAGCGACTTCAAACTCGCCTGGTGGCCCATGGACCAAGCCCTGGACGCCGCCGCAGAAGGCCGCTTCCTCCTGCCCGCAGGACCACTCGCCCTCCTGCTCGCGGACAGAACCGCATTCAGGGGATGAGCGGAAAGCAGATCTTGATCACGAGACCCGGGAGGAGCTCGACCTCTTCTACGCGGAGCCGCCTCGGCTGCGTTCACCCGACGGCTACCAGGCCCTGCGCATCGCCGAAGCCTGCGCGGCCCAAGACGTCCGCCGCCCCGCCGTACGCGACCTCGTCGCCGACATGGCCGCCCGCGACCGCCGCCGCGCACTGCCCGCCCTCCACCACTTCAGCCGCCAACTGGGAGTCCCCGCGTGACCCAATCCCCCGACCGACCTGGGAAACCGTTCTTGTACGTCGTCGTCTGCGCGGCCGGCATCGCCGGAGACGTCGCCAGGCTGATCACCGCGGCGCAGGACCAGGGATGGGGCGTCGGAGTCGTCGCGACCCCCCAGGCTCTCGGCTTCATCGACGCGACGGCCATCGAAGGCCAGACCGGCTACCCGATCAGGTCCGCCTGGCGGCTGCCCAGCGAGCCCCGGCCCCTGCCGCCCTCGGACGCCATCGCGGTCGCACCGGCCACCTTCAACACGATCAACAAGTGGGCCGCCGGAATCTCCGACACATTGGCCCTCGGGATCCTGTGCGAGGCGTACGGCTTCGGCATTCCGACGGCCGCGCTCCCCTACCTGAACTCCGCCCAGGCCGCCCACCCCGCCTACCAGCAGAGCCTCGCCCGGCTGCGGGAGATGGGCGTCCTCATCGGCTCGTACGAACCGCACCAGCCCAAGGCGGGCGGGGGCGCCGACCGGTTCCGCTGGGAGGAGGCGCTGGAATTGCTGCACCCAGTGGTGGAAGCGCGGCGGTGATCGGCTGAGAGCGCATCAGAGGCGGCGGTCGTCGTGAGGGACGGCTGCCGCCCCTTTCCGATGGCGCCTACGGGTTGCGGAGCCAATGCCCACCGGGCGGGGAAAAGGTCTGCGAACTCCTCGTCACGGAACAGCGGCCCCAACTCGTCCCGCAGCCGGATCGCCAGGCTCCCCTATGGCTGGGGCCACACCAGGTAGCCGGTGTGCGCCAGCCTCCGGCCGCGTCAGCAGGTGATTCCTACCGCGAGGCCCGAGTCGACCGTCTGCCCGTCCGGTGCGAGGCCGACGAGCACGGCCCCTGAGAAGTCGGACGGCCCAGTCCGTCTATATCCGCGACGTTGTACTCGCCCACGCGTGGCAATACGGCGGTGCGCTCAACGCCGACGGGCGCAACGACTGCCGTCAACTCGGCCCCGGCCAGAGCCGCTCGGGCGCGGATCGCGGCCGGTCCCTGCCACAGCAGCCGCGCGCCCGCTCACGCATCGCTCACGGACGCCGCCCCGACGCGACTGCGCCCCGGCCGTCTGTCGACGACCGGGGCGCGAACCCGCAGGTCAGCGGCTCCCGGAGGAGCCGAACCCGGTAGGCCGTGTGGGACTCGAACCCACAACCAATGGATTAAAAGTCCCGAAGATCCCGTCCCGGAGGGTGACGCGTAGTCCACGAAAGCGCTGCCTGTGCAGGTTGGACGGGGTTTGCATCCGGCCTGTACGGGTCAGTAGCACAGGGTCCAGCGGGGTCCGGGCTCACACGGGGCTCACATGGAGCACTCGATGACGACGTTCCGAGTTCCCACCCCTGCCTGCGCGGGAGCACGTTGGCAAGAAGTACGGCTACGGCCGGGACGCCGGTCCACCCCCGCCTGCGCGGGGAGCACACCACCCCACGCCGGGGCGACGCCGACCGCGACGGTCCACCCCCGCCTGCGCGGGGAGCACGCCGCCGGCTTCGGTCATCCACTGCAGGACGACGGTCCACCCCCGCCTGCGCGGGGAGCACTCTGGTGTCGGCGTCCAGCCGTGGTACGACGCCAGGACCGGTCCACCCCCGCCTGCGCGGGGAGCACGTGACGGCGCCGCCGACGGCCACCGCGAGTGTCGGTCCACCCCCGCCTGCGCGGGGAGCACGCCAACGGCACGGACATCGACTTCGGTATCGGCGGTCCACCCCCGCCTGCGCGGGGAGCACCCCCGTACAGAACGGAGCACCGTCATGAAGATCGGTCCACCCCCGCCTGCGCGGGGAGCACGTTGTCCAGGATTGCCCATACTCCCCTACAGCCGGTCCACCCCCGCCTGCGCGGGGAGCACAACGGCATGGAACTCCCCATCATGATCCGCGCCGGTCCACCCCCGCCTGCGCGGGGAGCACGAAATTCCACCCGTTGAGTTCCATGTCTGCCCCGGTCCACCCCCGCCTGCGCGGGGAGCACAAATCGGTGCAGTCGCACAGGATGGCGTCGGGCGGTCCACCCCCGCCTGCGCGGGGAGCACGGCGCCCCCGAGGGCACGCGCAATGACGTCCTCGGTCCACCCCCGCCTGCGCGGGGAGCACAATGCGCGGCCGATGCCGTGGGGACCCAACTGCGGTCCACCCCCGCCTGCGCGGGGAGCACTGCCCTGGCCGGAGCTCTCTAAAGCCCTGGACCGGTCCACCCCCGCCTGCGCGGGGAGCACGCGCGTCAGGCATGGCCGAGGGCTACGCCGGCCGGTCCACCCCCGCCTGCGCGGGGAGCACGTCGTCCGCCACTGGTGGGCGATCGAAGCCGACGGTCCACCCCCGCCTGCGCGGGGAGCACCGGACGCTGCCGCGCTGGCCGGCTCCCAGCGTCGGTCCACCCCCGCCTGCGCGGGGAGCACGCACACGTCATCCTGCCGGTCGAGCTCGATGTCGGTCCACCCCCGCCTGCGCGGGGAGCACCAGGACCCCGGCGGCCCAAGTCCAGCCTCTGCCGGTCCACCCCCGCCTGCGCGGGGAGCACGCGTCCAGCTCGGCCATGGGCGCCGGAAGCGCCGGTCCACCCCCGCCTGCGCGGGGAGCACGTGGTCGCGGGCGAGGGCGGCGATGGAGCGGCCGGTCCACCCCCGCCTGCGCGGGGAGCACGCGGTGACGACGCTCCAGGCGTAGACCGCCTGCGGTCCACCCCCGCCTGCGCGGGGAGCACTCTTCGCGACCTGCGGTTTCTCCAGGGCTTTGCCATACCTTGACCAGTGCGCCGGGCATCAAGCCCATGATGTCAGACCCCCGTGCTGAAGTACCGGTGAGAGTCTCAGGCAACGCACGTAGGAGGGACGAGCCGTGCTCGAACCGCGGTTATGGGGGAAGGCCAAAGGGCTGGAGGTGCCCTATCCGTTGATCGGGCACCTCGTCGATACGGCGATGATGGCCGGCGCGGTATGGGACGAGGTGCTGACCGAGGGCCAGCGGACCGCGGTCGCCGACGTCCTGGGGTTTCCCCTCAGGACCGCACGGCAGACGGTGATGTTCTGGGCCGGGCTGCACGACCTCGGGAAGATCCTTCCGCAGTTTCAGGACATGGCGGTCAAGGACCACCCGGCCCACTGCTCGTTCCTGGCCAAACCCGGCTACGCCCATGACCGCGGCAAGGACAGCCAGGCGCAGAAGATCCGGCACGAACTTGCCACGAGCCGGGCGTTGCCCCAGCTTCTGGCCGAGTTGGGGTACGCGACGGCGGGACCGCTCGCGCTGAACCTGGTGGCTCAGGTGCCGCAGCTGCTCGGCGGCCACCACGGGCGGTACCCGCACGGGATCGACGGGCGCGACCTGGCGGATCCGCGCAAGCAGATGCCGGAACTCGGGGGCGGCGATTGGGCGGATCAGCGGCGGGAGCATCTCAGGGCCGTGCACGAGGCGGTGGGGAGACCACAGGCGCCGAGCGTACGGTCGATGCCGGTGGTGGTGGCCGCAGTACTGAGCGGTCTCGTGATCGTCTCGGACTGGCTGGCGAGCCAGGAACACATCGTCCGCAGCCAGCAGGCGGCGATCGGCGAGGACGGTCTCGGGTCGCCTCAAGCCATCGCCGGGCATTCCCGGCGAGCCGCGACCCTGGCCGTGGACGCGGTCGAGGACGCGGGTCTCGGGCAAGCCTGCTTCAAGGCGCTGGGCTTTTCGGAGCTGTTTCCGGAGATAGCGAATCCCTATCCGTTGCAGGCGAACCTGGAGAAGTATCTCGGGCCGGCGTTGCGGGGGCCGGGGATCGTCCTGGTGACTGCGCCCCCGGGCGAGGGCAAGACAGAGGCGGCGCTTTACGCGGCCGCCCAGTTGGGTTCCGTATGCGGCAACAGCGGGCTCTTCTTCGCGCTGCCGACGCAGGCGACGGCCAACCAGATGTACCACCGGGTGGTGGACTTCGCGGAGCGGAATCTGCTGACCGCCGCGCAAGTGACGCTGCTCCACGGCGCTGCCGACCTGTACGAGCCCTACGCCGACGCACCCGGGGACGACGGCGCCGCTGAGCCACGGGTGCTGTCCGACCAGCATCATGCCGATCACGACACCGAGCGCGTGTCGGTGATCGCGAGTCGATGGCTGCGCCGTCAGGGCCGCGGCATCCTGGCCCCGCTCGCGATCGGTACCGTCGACCAGGCGCTCATGGCCGTACTGCCGCTGAAGCGGAACGCCTTGCGGCACCTCGGGCTGGCGGGCAAGACGCTCGTCATCGACGAAGCGCATGCCTACGACGCCTACACCCATGCTCTGCTGCTGCGCCTTCTGACCTGGATGGGCGCCATGAAGGTGCCGGTCGTACTTCTGTCGGCGACCCTCACGGGCGAAACGGCCAAGGGCCTGATGGCCGCCTATCTGGAGGGGGCCGGACGGCGACCGGGCACGTACGAGCTGCCGGCGCCCCAGTACCCGGGATGGCTGTTCGCTGACGCGGGCACCGGCGAGGTCACCGTTCCCGGGGAATCCGTCGGCAGCGTGCGAGCGCGGGATCTGTCATTCGACGTACGGCGAGTACGGCACACCTACGACGTCGCCGAAGCCGGCGGACGGATCGCCGTGCTGTTCGAGGCTCTGGACGGGGTGGTGCAGGAAGGCGGGTGCGCCGCCGTGATCTGTACCACCGTCGCCGAGGCTCAGAAGACATATCAGGCCCTGCGCGCTCGCTTCGAGCAGATCCACGGTCCTGATTACGCGGGATGGGACGACCGTCGCTCCCACGAGGGGGATACAGCGGGGCCGTTGCTACGGCTGCTGCATGCCCGGTTCCCGAACGTTCGCCGGTCCGCTGTCACGAAGGAGGCCGAGTCCTGGTTCGGGCGTACCGACAAGCCGGAAGTACGCCGCCCCAAAGCGCCGCGCGGGGCGATCCTGGTCTCGACACAGGTCATCGAGCAGTCACTCGACTTCGACTTCGACCTGATCGTCTCCGATCTGGCGCCGATGGCCCTGCTGCTCCAGCGCGCCGGCCGGGTGTGGCGGCATTCTGAGCCCTCGCCGCCCCGTCCTGGGTGGTGTACGGCTCCTCGCATGGTCGTGCTGGCTCCGGTGGGTGGCGACGGGCGGCTCGCGGTGCCCAATGCCTGGGGTGATGTGTACGCCGCTTCGCTTCTCCACCGAACCCTGGACCTTCTGGGCCGGTGCGCGGCGGAGCCGGTGCGCGTGCCGGAGGACGTTCAGAAGCTGGTGGACGCTGTGTACGACGAGGAGTTCGCCTCCGCCGACCCCGACGCCCTGCTCCAGCGGGACATCGAACGGCTCGGCAAGGAAATGGCCGCGCAGGGCCTGGCCAACATGGTCATGCTCCCGCCGCCGCCGATGGTGGGCTCCTTGCAGAAGCTGACCACCAGCGACGCCGACGAAGACCTCATAGCCACTCGCCTGGGCGTGGAATCGGTGCAGACCCTCCCGGTCTTCGAGGACGCGACGGGAGCCCGGTGGCTCGACGAGGAGTGCTCGATTCCGTTCCCCGAGCGCGGGCGACGCGGCGATGGTCGCTTCACCCGCGCCCAAGTGCGGAAAGTGCTCGGCCGCGTCGTGCCGCTGGCCCACGGCCCATGGAGGCGAGCGTGCACGGCTGAGAACGAGCCGCCTGATTCCTGGCGGGAGGAACCCCGGCTGGCACGGCTCGTCCTTCTACCGCACCGGCTGACGGACAAGGGCCCGCTAGGGGCAGTGGTCGGCAGCGACGAGCTGCGGCTCGACCGGTTCCTCGGACTCGTCCGGAGCCGCGTCTCCTGAGGGAGCGTGGTTCTCGCTTACCGCAACACCTTGAACACTTCTCGCGTGCCGTAACACCTTAGGCTGAACGGGTGGCAACGCACAGTCATGTCGTCTAATCTCACCGTTGTTTCGGACCGAAGCCGGGACGGACCTGACAGCCAGTCAGGTTCGACAGGCGGGACCGTCGCCTCCCCCGCTTGCGCGGGAAGCGGTCGCGTCCTCAAGGACTCGCATGCCGCAACGCAGGTCCACCTCCACTCTCGCGGAGATTTTTCCTCGGCATGGTCGCAGTTCCTCCGACCATTGGCCAGCACTCGCCCCTGTTCACGGCTCGAGGTGCCCTCGTGACCATCACCGACTCCAACGACCCCAACGACTTATGCGACCTGCGCACACGCCCGTGGGTGCCCGTCACCGGGCCCTCCGGCGCTACCAGCCTGGGCTTACGCGAGCTGTTCCTGACGGCTCACGAACTCGACAGCCTGGCCGTCGCCCTCCCCCCGGCCGCCTCCGGCTTGATGCGGGTGCTGTACGCCATGGCGGCCCGCATCTCCGGGCTCGACGAAGCCACCAGCAGCGAGGAATGGTCCTTGCGCCGCTACACCCTGCTGGAGAGCGGACTGGGCTTCGACCCTTCCGCCGTCGAGGACTACCTCGGCAAGCACGCGGCCGGGCTGCGTCTGCACGATCCCGTACGCCCCTTCCTCCAGGACGCGCGCCTGGCCGAGGACTCGGCGACCACCTCCGGGGTGAACAAGCTGGTCATGGCCCGCCCTGCGGGCAACAATCAGGTCTTCTTCGGCCACTTCACCGACCGCGAGCAGGTGCCTCTCTCGTCGGCGGAAGCGGTCCTGCACCTCATCGCGCAGCTGTACTACGGGCCGTCGGGGCAGTGCACGCCCCGCACGGTGAAGGGCCGGCGGTACGGCAACACGATGGCCGGTCCGCTGCGGCGAAGTCTGTCGTACCACCCAGAGGGACGGAACCTGTTCGAGACGCTTGTGCTGGGCATCCCGGCTCCCGGCGCATGGCCCGCCCCCGGGCCGGGTGAGAAGCACCTGCCCGATGGCTGCCCCTGGGAACGGGAGGAGCCGCTGGACCCCTTGGACCTCCCCGGCGGTCCCGCAGGGCCTTTGTCCCTGCTGACCGAGCAGTATCAGCACGCGGTTCTCCTCACCCCCGGCCCCGACCGGGACACCGTGGTGGACGCGACGATCACCTGGGCCCTGCGACAGAACCGGCCGGATCACAAAGACCCGTACTTCGTGTGGGACGAGCTCAGAGACGGGACTCTGCGCCCGCGCGACGCCTCAGCCGACCGCGCCCTTTGGCGTGACCTGGACGCGCTGGTGCTGATGAACCGCGGCGACGGGAGCCGACGGCCGCTGATCATGGACGGTCTGAGCGGCGATTGGCTCCCTGAGCCGGTCTTCAGCGCCCTCCGGGTCCGCGCCTACGGTTTCGATCAGGACGGGCAGACCCGCGACCGCACCTACTTCTCCGCCACCACGCCCGAGCTGTTCCCGCTGCTCGAAGGGTCCGGTTCCGAAGCCGACAGCGATCTGGCCCTCGGCGCCAAAGAGGGCCGTACGGCCGCTGAGAAGGCAGCGCGGCACCTCGCGTTCGCGCTGCGGCAGGCCTGGCGCGCGTACACCACTCCGTTCAGCGACAGCAGGCCCGCCAAGGTGCCCGACCAGACACCGGACGGCAGGCAGAAGGACGCCGGTCCCTGGCCGGCCATGGCCCTCGCCTCGTACTGGCCGGCTGCCGAGAGCCTCTTCTGGGCCGCGCTGGACGCCGCCGACTTCACCCACAGCCTGCGTGACTTCGGCCGTCTGGCCCTGGAGATCTACGACGACGTCACCCAGCCGGTGGCGCACACCCCACGCGGCGCGAAAGCCCGCGAGGGCGCTCGGGGCATCGTCCGCAGCCTGGTCGCCCGCAAGGTCACTACGCCGTAGCCGTGCCGTGGCCGCCGTACAGAATCCGTTGAAAGGATCGCATGACCTTGTCCGTCCTCTCCCAGCCTCCTGACGCGGCTGCGCCGCCGTCCCGGCACGACTCGATGAACCCGTATGACGCCTTCGTCGCCGGAGTCCTCCGGCTGTGCTCCGATGCCGGTACCCAGCAGGCGCTGCGCCGTGCTCTGGGCAGGTCACTCGCCGACATCCCCGCCCGAACCCATGCTGCCCTGCTGCGCGGTGGACTCGTCCCGGACGGGGCCGGTCCCGAGCGCCGCCGCGCCTACTACGCCGTGGCAGCGCTGATCGCCGCCCGGCCTCGCGCCCAACGTATTGCCGAGGCCGACGGCTCGGGGAAGGGTGCGGCCGCTGCGGCCGACGATTCGGCCACCCCCGCAGGCGATTCCGACGAGTCCGTGGCCGGGAGCCGCTTCCGGCCCCGGGGCACGAGCCTGGGCGAAGGCCTGGCCTCGGCCGTCGCCCGCCAGGGAGGCACCGGCGGAATCAAGCAGGACGGGGCCGAGTCCCGTTTGCACCTGATGGTGCGCCAGGACGTCGACGGGCTGCACCGCATGCTGCCCGCGGTCCTGCGCCAGGTCGCGTCCGCCGGGGTGGCAGCCGACTACGCCTGCCTGCTGCGGGACCTGATCGCCTGGCCCAAGGGCCGCGACGCGGTGAGCGTCCGCTGGCTGGAGGACTACTACCGCACCCTGCGCCGGCATGCCGCCGAAGACAAAACCGGCGAACCGCCGGCCGCGGACTGAGCGCCTCCCCACCGCATCACCTCGGCGCGCATCCGACGCCGAGCGCACCAGCACGCCCAGTACACGACAAGGAGCCGTACGCCATGCCCGACCTCACGCCCGCCCCGTCGCCGGCCGAGCCCCGATTCCTGGACATCCACGTCGTCCAAACGCTTCCCTACTCGAACGTCAACCGGGACGACCTGGGGTCTCCGAAGACCGTCGTCTTCGGCGGCACCACCCGCACCCGCGTGTCGAGCCAGGCCTGGAAGCGCCCGGCCCGGCTGAAGGTGGAGGAGCAGATCGGCGAGCAGGCCGTACGGACTCGGCGTCTGCCGCAGCAGGTCGCCACCGAACTCGCCGATCGGCGCGGGTGGCCGGCCGAGCTTGCCGCGCTGGCCGGCGCCCAGGTCATCCGCTCCAGCGACTCCAAACTCGCCCTGGAGAACAGTGACCGCACCACCGCGTCCCTGCTGTTCCTGCCCGACAAGGCGGCGGCCGAACTCGCCGACATCGCTGAGGAGCACCGCGCGGCGCTGGAGAAGGCCCTCGGCAACAAGGCGGCCTCGGCGAAGGCGCTCCTGCCCAAGGAACGGGTGCAGGAGGTGCTTCGTTCGCGCAACGGCTCCATCGCGCTGTTCGGCCGGATGCTCGCCGAGATCCCCGGTGCCGGCGTGGACGGCGCCGTTCAGGTCGCGCACGCCTTCACCACGCACGCGACGTCCGTTCAGGCGGACTTCTTCACCGCGGTCGACGATGCCGGTCAGTGGGCCGAGGACGCCGGAAGCGCCCACATGAACACCGGCGAGTACAGCAGCGGTGTCTTCTACCGCTACGCCACCCTGGACCTTGGCGACCTGGCGCGAAACGTGCCGGACGCGGACACCGCGCGGACGCTGGCCGCCGCGTTCCTCAACGCGTTCGTCCACACCATGCCGTCGGCGAAGAAGACGTCCACCGCACCACACACCGCGCCCGATCTGGTCCACGTCAGCGTCCGCTCCGACCGCCCGCTGTCCTTGGCCGCGGCGTTCGAGAAGCCGGTGTCCGCCGGGAGGGACGGTTGGGCGGAAGGCTCGCGCGACACGCTCAACGAGTACGCCACCCGTATTCACACCCTGCTGGGCGTGGAAGGAGTGCTGTACAGCGCCCACGCCGGCGTGGACGACAAGTCCCTCGACGGCCTGGGGACGAAGGTCGCTTCCTATCCGGAACTCACCGCCGCGGCGGTGCGGACCGCCGTGCCGAACCGGGAGACTCCGGCGGCATGACCGGGTTCCTGCTGCAGCTCGGCGCGCCCTTGCAGTCATGGGGTGAGCACAGTGCCTTCACCGACCGGGACACCGTCGCGTACCCGACCCGGTCGGGCCTGATCGGGATGGTCGCCTCCGCTCTCGGCATTCCCAGGGCCGAAACCGTCACCGATCCCGCCGCCGGCTCCTCCCTGAGTCCGGATTCCTTTGCCGACTTGCGGGGCCTCCGGTTCACGGTGAGGATCGACCGGCCCGGCACCCGCCTGGTGGACTTCCATACGGTAGGCGGCGGCTACCCGCACCACCGCACCGTCCCGACCGCCAAGGGCGCCCGGCGCAGCCCGGACGCCGCGACCATCGTCTCGCGCCGCCACTACCTCAGCGACGCCGTCTTCACCGTGGCCGTCACCGGCCCCGGCCTGGACCCCGCGCGGCTGGGGCAATACGCCGCCGCGCTGGCCGCCCCGCACTGGCCCCTGCATCTGGGGCGTCGGTCGTGCCCGCCCAGCGGGCTGCTCCTCGTGCGTGCCGCGGTGCCGGACCCGGTGGCGGAACTCGATCGTGTGCCCCTGGCGCGCCCGGCGCCCCGCGGCAACGGTTCACGAGAGGCCGGTGAGCCCGAGGCCACGGTCGAGGTCCGTTTCACCGCCGACACCCCGTTCCCTCAGCAGCCCGGCTCGCCGCCTTCGTCCCGTACCGCGGTGACGATGCTGAACGACGAACCGGTCCGGCACGGTGTGCGGGACCGGGTCCACCAGGCCCGTCCCTCGTACACCACCAGCAGACTCCTCCCCGCATCCCTGTGCGCCGGTTACGGCATCGAGTACCTCGAAGCGCTGGCGAACTACCTGAACGAAGTCCCGACCGGAGGCACCCCCTCATGACGCCCGCCGCTCTCGCTCCCGCACCCGCCCTGCCGGCCACCCAGGCATGGCTGACCCGGCTGAACCTCAACCTCGCTCACCGCCGTGTTCAGCAGGACCTCGCCGATGCCGCCGGTCTCCACCGCCGGGTCATGAAGCTCGTGCCCGAGGAACTGGGAGACAGCCCCCGCGCCGGGGCCGGAGTCCTGTTCCGGCTCGACACTCAGCACGTGGGGCCGCCCGTCCTCCTCGTCCAAAGCCGTGTCCCCGTGCAGCCCGAGCGCCTGCCTGCCGGATACGCCCAGGTGACCACCCGGGACATGGCCCCGATGCTCAGCGCCCTGCGGCCGGGGCTGCCCGTCCGCTACCGCCTGGTCGGCAACACCGTCCGGCGCTGCGGACGCAACAGCACCGCGGGCGCGTGGAAACAGGCCATCGCCCTGCACGGGGACGACGCCGCCAACTGGTGGGCGGAGAAGGCAACTGTCTGCGGGCTGGTCCTGCACGCCGGAACCGCCGAACCCGTCGACGCACTCGTGTCCTGGCACGCCTCCCCTGCCGCTCCTCCCGCGGCCGTTGTCAAACCCACCACTCACCGGATTGCGCGGGCCGCCACCCTCTTCGAGGGAACCGCCACCGTTCGAGACGCCGAAGCCCTCCGCGAAGCTCTTCTCCACGGCGTCGGCCGCAGCAAGAACTACGGCTGCGGCCTGCTCAGCCTCGCGCCCGCAGCAAGGTGACCGCCCCGATGACCACCAACCCCGAGGCTTCCGCCCGCCGCCGTATCGCCGCCCCCACCCTCGCCATGCTCCCGCGCATCGGCGACTCCCTGTCCTTCCTGTACGCCGACGTCGTACGCATCGTCCAGGACGACACCGGCGTCTGCGCCGAGACCACGACAGCGGAAGGCGACACCACCCGCGTCTACTTACCCACGTCAGCCCTCACCTGCGTACTCCTCGGACCCGGTACCTCCATCACCCAGCCCGCCCTGTCCACCTTCGCCCGCCACGGCACCACCGTCATCTGCACCGGTTCCGGCGGGGTCCGCTGCTACTCCGCCACGACACCGGACTCGTTGACCACGACGTGGCTCGAACACCAGGTCCGCCATTGGTCTGATGACGATCGCCGCTTGGCGGTGGCGCGCCAGATGTACCTCAAGCGGTTTCCCGGCCCGGTACCTGTCGGCACGAACCTGGAAAAGCTGCGCGGCCTGGAAGGCCAGCGCATGAAAGCCCTCTACAAACTCCTGGCCCAGCAACACGGCATCGGCCGATTCCGCCGCGCCTACGACCCCGACTCCTGGGACGGCCAGGACCCGGTCAACATGGCCCTGTCCTCGGCCAACACCTGCCTCTACGGCATCGTCCACGCCGCCATCGTCGCCCTGGGCTGCTCCCCCGCCCTCGGCTTCGTCCACCAAGGCACACAGCACGCCTTCGTCTACGACGTCGCCGACCTCTACAAAGCGGAACTCACCGTTCCACTCGCCTTCTCTCTGCACAATTCCCCTCGCCCGGAGGCCGAGGCCCGGCGCAGCTTCCGCGAGAAGTTGCGCCTCTTCAAACTCCTCCCCAAGATCGTCACGGACATCCAATCCCTGCTCGCTCCGGACGCGCCCCGGGCCGCAGCGGACGGTCAGAGCGTCGACATGGTCAACCTCTGGGATCCCGACGCCGGCTCCGTTCCCGCCGGCGTCAACTACTCCAACGCCGCCCCGCCCGAGACCCCCGACCTCGCCACCTGAGAGCGCCAGCCCATGCCTTCCCTCACCGTCCTGGCAACCACCGCTGTCCCCGACCACGTACGCGGCGCCCTCACCCGCTGGATGATCGAACCCACCCCGGGCCTCTACGTCGGCACGCTCTCGGCCAGAGTCCGCGACGAGTTGTGGACCGTCATCGCCGCCTCTGTCTCCGACGGCGCCGCCGTCCTCATCCACCCCGCCGCCAACGAACAGGGCTACGCCCTCCGCACGGCCGGCGAACGCCGCCGCATCCCGGTCGACTTCGACGGCCTGACGCTTGTCGCTCTGCGGCCCGACCAATACCAAGAACTGGCAAACCCCGCGTAGCGTCGCAGGTCGCGAAGGGTGGTCCCCGCGCAGGCGGGGGTGGACCGTACAGCAGCCCGGCCGCCGAGCGCAGCAGCGAGTGGTCCCCGCGCAGGCGGGGGTGGACCGCCGCACGGGGGGTCTGATGCCCGCCGTGCTGAGTGGTCCCCGCGCAGGCGGGGGTGGACCGACCGCGGAGACGCCGGCGGTGACGCCGGGCACGTGGTCCCCGCGCAGGCGGGGGTGGACCGCTGGAGCAGCGCATGACGCCGCGACCACGCCGGTGGTCCCCGCGCAGGCGGGGGTGGACCGGCCAAGAGGATCCCCGCGAACCCGTTCCGCGAGTGGTCCCCGCGCAGGCGGGGGTGGACCGTGGGCCGCCGCGTGCCGGAAGGCGGGCATGACGTGGTCCCCGCGCAGGCGGGGGTGGACCGCTCCTTCACGGGCGGCTGGCTTGGGGTGGCTGGTGGTCCCCGCGCAGGCGGGGGTGGACCGCCGCGATGTGGTCGGCGACCGGCGACGACGCGGTGGTCCCCGCGCAGGCGGGGGTGGACCGCCGGCGGAACAGGCGTCCAGCAAGACGCCACGGTGGTCCCCGCGCAGGCGGGGGTGGACCGTCCCACATGTCGGGGCTCAGGGTCTCCTGCGCGTGGTCCCCGCGCAGGCGGGGGTGGACCGACCAAGCCCATATGGCGAGGCGCCACCTTCTCGTGGTCCCCGCGCAGGCGGGGGTGGACCGTAGCGGTGGTTCTCCAGCCGGCCGACGATTTCGTGGTCCCCGCGCAGGCGGGGGTGGACCGGCGTCCGCTGCCGGCGCGGCCGCGGCGAAGGCGTGGTCCCCGCGCAGGCGGGGGTGGACCGCCGCGATGTGGTCGGCGACCGGCGACGACGCGGTGGTCCCCGCGCAGGCGGGGGTGGACCGCCGGCGGAACAGGCGTCCAGCAAGACGCCACGGTGGTCCCCGCGCAGGCGGGGGTGGACCGTCCCACATGTCGGGGCTCAGGGTCTCCTGCGCGTGGTCCCCGCGCAGGCGGGGGTGGACCGACCAAGCCCATATGGCGAGGCGCCACCTTCTCGTGGTCCCCGCGCAGGCGGGGGTGGACCGTAGCGGTGGTTCTCCAGCCGGCCGACGATTTCGTGGTCCCCGCGCAGGCGGGGGTGGACCGGCGTCCGCTGCCGGCGCGGCCGCGGCGAAGGCGTGGTCCCCGCGCAGGCGGGGGTGGACCGCACTCCTCACGCCAGACCCCCTCGGCTTGTACGTGGTCCCCGCGCAGGCGGGGGTGGACCGACCAGGTTCACGCCCTCGGTCGTGCCGGTGGCGTGGTCCCCGCGCAGGCGGGGGTGGACCGAACGCGGTGATGTCGTCCTCACCGATCCAGGAGTGGTCCCCGCGCAGGCGGGGGTGGACCGTTCCCCACCCGGCCCGCGTTCATGGCTGGACTGTGGTCCCCGCGCAGGCGGGGGTGGACCGGTCTTCGGCGAGAGCCAGTGCGCGGCCGGCCGGTGGTCCCCGCGCAGGCGGGGGTGGACCGTTCCTTCCTCCTCCTCCGGGGGGTGTGGGGGGGTGGTCCCCGCGCAGGCGGGGGTGGACCGCTGTCCGGTCTCCAGAAGGCGTGGAGTGACGAGTGGTCCCCGCGCAGGCGGGGGTGGACCGCGTTGAGCTCGGCATCCGCGAGGTCCGCGCGGGTGGTCCCCGCGCAGGCGGGGGTGGACCGTCCTGGCGTACGGCACCGAGGAGGAGATCAGCGTGGTCCCCGCGCAGGCGGGG
This sequence comes from Streptomyces sp. HPF1205, assembly GCF_020400825.1. GTDB lineage: Bacteria > Actinomycetota > Actinomycetes > Streptomycetales > Streptomycetaceae > Actinacidiphila. Next base: position 84,325 of record NZ_JAINVH010000016.1, on the reverse strand, counting down.
GTGGACCGGACAAGGAATTCACCTCCGGCCGGGACCGCAGGTGGTCCCCGCGCAGGCGGGGGTGGACCGCCCGTCTACCGGGCCGTCATCGACTGCCAGTAGTGGTCCCCGCGCAGGCGGGGGTGGACCGACGCTGGTGACCTCCTTGCGGACGCTCATGACGTGGTCCCCGCGCAGGCGGGGGTGGACCGCTTTACAACGACACGCACAACGCCCTCGCGTTGTGGTCCCCGCGCAGGCGGGGGTGGACCGAACGCCCTCTGCTCCTCGCTGGGCGGGAACTGGTGGTCCCCGCGCAGGCGGGGGTGGACCGTCGTCGGCACGCGGAATGCACCCACCCGCAAGGTGGTCCCCGCGCAGGCGGGGGTGGACCGGACTTCACCGACCGCAAGGAAGCCGCCGAGGCGTGGTCCCCGCGCAGGCGGGGGTGGACCGAAGTTCTCGCCGAGTGGCTCGGCTTCTCCCGCGTGGTCCCCGCGCAGGCGGGGGTGGACCGGCCCCGTCACCCAGAACCACCACACCGAGACCGTGGTCCCCGCGCAGGCGGGGGTGGACCGCGGCCCGTGAAGGCGGCCCACCCCTCGGGTGTGTGGTCCCCGCGCAGGCGGGGGTGGACCGGTGTCCGGAGCCGGTCTCGACGCTGACCCGGAGTGGTCCCCGCGCAGGCGGGGGTGGACCGCAAACCCGCGTAGTGGAAGTCCAGGACATCCGGTGGTCCCCGCGCAGGCGGGGGTGGACCGCACAGCGCGTCCTGTTCGCTCTCGGCTACGGCGTGGTCCCCGCGCAGGCGGGGGTGGACCGACGGTCGAACTCCGTTGACGTGGCCAGGAAGCGTGGTCCCCGCGCAGGCGGGGGTGGACCGCCGCTGCTCACCGGCAGGGTGGTCTTGGACCAGTGGTCCCCGCGCAGGCGGGGGTGGACCGGCGATGGTGACAACCTGCTTCGCCGTGGTGCGGTGGTCCCCGCGCAGGCGGGGGTGGACCGCTGGAAGGGGCGTACGCCCGGCAGATCGTCCGGTGGTCCCCGCGCAGGCGGGGGTGGACCGATGCGGTGTGGTTGGGCGTTCGTGTAGCGGGCGTGGTCCCCGCGCAGGCGGGGGTGGACCGTGGCCGGACGCGCCGTGGACGCGGTCCCCGAAGTGGTCCCCGCGCAGGCGGGGGTGGACCGTTCGAGTTCCTGATTCTGTGCCGTCGCACGGGGTGGTCCCCGCGCAGGCGGGGGTGGACCGGTCTCCCGTCCCTCGCGCACGCCCTCGATCTCGTGGTCCCCGCGCAGGCGGGGGTGGACCGGTGCTGGAACGCTGGGACTACCTGTCGCTGCCGTGGTCCCCGCGCAGGCGGGGGTGGACCGATGGAGATCCACCGCATCACCGGGATCGCCCGGTGGTCCCCGCGCAGGCGGGGGTGGACCGGAGAAGAACCGTTCCTGGACCTGTTCCAGGCCGTGGTCCCCGCGCAGGCGGGGGTGGACCGCCCATCGCGGGCGGCGAGGCGGCCCTGAAGTCGTGGTCCCCGCGCAGGCGGGGGTGGACCGCTGGCGCTGGAGGACCTGGTCGCGCACATGCAGTGGTCCCCGCGCAGGCGGGGGTGGACCGTGGGTGTGCATGGGGACGTCGCACGGGCCCCCGTGGTCCCCGCGCAGGCGGGGGTGGACCGGTCCAGCCGGTGACGACTTCGGCCGCCGGCCGGTGGTCCCCGCGCAGGCGGGGGTGGACCGCAGCTCCAGCGCCTCGCGTACAACATGGTCACGTGGTCCCCGCGCAGGCGGGGGTGGACCGGACAACCGCGGCTTGCCGTCGGGGCCGTCCTCGTGGTCCCCGCGCAGGCGGGGGTGGACCGTGCTCGGGTGATGGCTCCGCCCGCCAGGACGTGTGGTCCCCGCGCAGGCGGGGGTGGACCGGCTGGCATCGCGCTCTTCGGTGGCCTGTGGACGTGGTCCCCGCGCAGGCGGGGGTGGACCGGAGGACTTCCGGGAACTCGCCAAACGGCTCGAGTGGTCCCCGCGCAGGCGGGGGTGGACCGGAGACGGCGACGGGGAGGACGTACGGCGGCACGTGGTCCCCGCGCAGGCGGGGGTGGACCGTATGTCGTGGGGGGCGCGGTCCAGTCGGCCCCGTGGTCCCCGCGCAGGCGGGGGTGGACCGCCGCCGCGGGCGCCCCGGGCGGCGCCGGCCCCGTGGTCCCCGCGCAGGCGGGGGTGGACCGCGCGCGCCTTCCTCAACCTGTGGGAAGGCTCCGTGGTCCCCGCGCAGGCGGGGGTGGACCGCCACGGGGCGTTGCGGCTGTAGAACGCGGACAGTGGTCCCCGCGCAGGCGGGGGTGGACCGCCCATCGGCGCCGACAGCGCCGGCTTCTGCGAGTGGTCCCCGCGCAGGCGGGGGTGGACCAGCCGGTTCGGGCTGCTTTATGCCCGGATGAGCGTGGTCCCCGCGCAGGCGGGGGTGGGCTCTGGGAGTTCAGCCCGGCCTTCTTCAGCTTGTGGTCCCCGCGCAGGCGGGGGTGGACCGGCCGGTTCGGGCTGCTTTATGCCCGGATGAGCGTGGTCCCCGCGTAGGCGGGGGCATCATGCCAAAACCTGGACGGGATGCTCGGCCCTCCGAGCAGCCCAGTAACACGATGAAAATCGGATAGCCCGCTGGAGCCACCGTCCCGGTTTCTCCCCTCCACCGTGATCATCTTGTGGCGCGGCCTGGTCTTTTTCAGCGGTACTCAACATTTCCCGCGCAGGTGGGTGATCCCAAACGTGTCCCATTCTGCGCCCATACTGCCGCGCCTTTGGGCTGATCGAGGCGTAGCGGCGTTCGGGTGACCGGCATTTGGTGCGGCCGGATTTCGTGCCTACTGTCTGGCGGCAGTCATCGAACCGGAAACGACTCCGACTCCTTGACATGCGCTGCCATGCCTCATGGCTGGGGTGTGAAGTAGCGGTCTGCCGATTCCCTCACCGCCGACGTAGAGGACGTCCACATGTACCCGCTGAGAATACGCGCGCGGCCAGCAGTTGCGCATATCCGGAATCCGTCGTCCACGAGGCACCGGAAGTCCTGAACCCGGGAGCCGCCTGCCGAGGGTGGGTCCACGTCGATTTGGTGCTGGATGGTCTTCAAAGCGACCGGCACCGCACCGCCCCCACGATCGGTCAAGGAGCTGTTCGCGTGCCGCACATCGATATCCACGCCTGCCCAGCTCGGGTCGCCGCCTCGGCCCGTACAACCTGTCGGCGAAAGCCATGAAGAAGGCGGTCGGCAGCCTTATCGTCGCTCTCGCCGCTGTCGCGTTGTTCCCGGTCCTTCCGCTCCTCGGCGTCGTGGCCGCCACCGCATCGGCGGCCTGTTCCGGCGCCGACGCGCGAGGCGTCGACGTTCGCGCCGTCGCCGTGCAGGTCAAAGCGATCCTGGCCGGCGGCCACGCGGCGAAGGTGGCGGTGGCTGGCCTGGATGACCCCGCCGACCAGGTGCCCAATGCCAAGACGATCGCGGCCACCGGCGTTGCCATGCGCGTCCCGGCCCGTGGCCAGGTGGTTGCGCTCGCCACCGCATTACAGGAGAGCGGTCTGCGCAACCTCGCCTACGGGGACCGCGATTCGCTCGGCCTGTTCCAGCAGCGGCCTTCGCAAGGGTGGGGAACCGCGGCCGAGGTGATGGATCCGGTTCACGCCTCGGCGAGGTTCTACGCGGCTCTGCGGACGGTACCCGGTTGGCAGTCGTTGACCGTCGCCCAGGCCGCGCAGGCGGTGCAGAAGTCCGCCTTCCCCGAGGCATACGCGAAGTGGGAGCCGCTGGCGACGGCGCTCCAGAAAGCGATCGAGCCGCTGCTGTCCAAGGATGGCGGCGCCCCGGACGACCCGACGGGCGCCCCCATCGCCGACGCCGATGCCGGTATCGCGAGTCGCTGCTCCGTCGGCACCACCGGCCCGGCCCCCGACGGCTCCCTGCCCGCCGCCTACGTCGTCCCCGCCAACGCCCCCGAACAAGCACAAGTCGCAATCCGGTGGGCGCTGGACCAGCTCGGCACCCCGTACCAGTCGGGCGGCCACTGCACCGACCCGCACGGACCCGACCCCATGGGCCGCTGCGACTGCTCAAGCCTTGTCCAGCAGTCCTACCGCCAGGCCGGGATCAGCCTGCCGCGGACAACATACGAGCAGGTCAAGGCGGGCCATCCGGTGTCGGTACGGGCGCTGCGGCCCGGGGACCTGGTTTTCACCGGCGGCAGCGCCGAAGCGCCCGAGCACGTCGGGATGTACGTCGGCTCCGGGCTTATCGTCCACGCCCCGCACAGCGGCTCCGAGGTCCGCGTCGAGTCCCTCGCCTCCTGGAAGCCGCGCATCCTCACCGCCCGCCGCATCCTCTGACCCTCCCCTCCCCCACCACCAGGAAGTGCGCCATGCGTCTCACGTACAAGGTCGCCCAGCTCGCCTACGACCCGGGCATCAAACCCAACGAAGGTGGCCTGCCGGGCCTGTCCGTCCTCAAGCAGGTGATGGGATCCGTCAACCTCTTCGGCATCATCGCCGTGGTCGGCGCGCTCGCCGTCAGCGCGGGCATCTGGGCCTGGGGGCACCACTCCGGCGGACATCATGCCGAGGCCAACGGCAAGAAGGGCGTCCTCGTCTGCGCCGGCGCGGCCCTCCTGCTCGGGGGTGCCAACGGCATCGTCGCGTTCTTCTCGACGCTGGGAACGCAGGTCCGCTGATGCGCCTCCGGCCGATTATCCAGCAACCAAGGCGCGTCCACAGGGCGGCGCTCGGCGTCGCCGCGTTCCTGGTCCTCGTCACCCTCAGCGTCCTGGCCGCCTACTTCGCCCGAACCGACCGCTCGACGTCGGCAGCGCCTAGGACACCCAGCCTCACCTCCCGCATCACCTCTCCCGCCACCGCCTCACCCTCGGCTCCCACCGCCCGCCGCTCCCCGCCATCCACCCACGACCCGATCGCCTTCGCCAAGGCCGCGGCCGTAACCCTGTGGTCGTACGACACCCGGGCCGGTTCCCAGGCCGACTCGCTGGCGGCGCTGCACACCTGGATGACCGGCGAGAAGCAGTACGCGGACACCGCTTCCGTCGACGCGCTTGTCCCGTCCCCGGTGCTGTGGAAGGAGATGGCCGCGGACCGCCAGTACGCCACTGCAGGGGCCGCCGAAGGGCATTTTCCGGCTTCCTTCACCCAGGCGCTGCGGGCCGACCCCGGAGCGATCACCACCGCGTACGTCTACGCGGTCACCGTCACCGGCGAGCAGTCCATCGGGTGGAAGGGGACGCCTCACGGCGAGGTCGAGCCCCGCTCCGTCACGCTCGCCGTCCAATGCCGCCCGGAGCACGACTGCGCGCTCGTCGGTGCCCTGCCGAACGTAGCGCCCTGACCGTACACCCCGCTGGAAGGAGGTAACCCCTGATGGGAGCCTGTGATCTGCCCTTGATGGACAAGGTCTGCGACGCCGTCGGCGGCGTCGTTTCCACCACCGGCAAAGCCGTCACCGACGGCATCGGCGCGTGGCTGGCCAAGTCCGCCGGGGATCTCGCGGCGAGCGCGGCCGACCTGGCAGCCAAGGCGGTCGACGAGACCACGGCCATCGACCTCAACGCACCCTGGTTCCGTCAAAACTACGAGCAGCTACTGCCCGTCGGCCTGGCGCTTACGGTCGGTACGTTCTGCCTCCAACTGGTCCTGGCCGCATGGCGCCGGGATGAACGCGCGCTGGCGCGTGCGGCGGTCGGCACCATGACCGGCATCCTGTTCTCCTTCTGCGCCATCGCCTTCACGTCCGTGGCGATCACCGCGGTCGACGCCTTGTCGAGTGGACTACTGCAGGTCAACGGCAGCTCCGTGAGTACCGCGATCAGGCGGGTCGTGCAGGTCAACGAGCTGGGCGCCATGTTCGGCCTGGGCTGGGGCGTGCCGGCGCTGGTCGCGGTCGGCATGGCATTCGGCTCGCTCATGTACTGGGGCGTGATGGTCGCGCGGAAGGTCGGCGTCCTCATCCTGGTGGCGCTGGCGGTGTTCGCCGGTGCTGGGGGCGGCTGGGAGGCCGCCAAGCGATGGCGGCGCGGCTGGATCGAGGCCACCACCACCCTCGTCGCGTCGAAGCTGCTTATGACGGTCGTCTTCGTGATCGGCGTCTCTGCCATGGGTAAGTCGGACACCCGCGACGGCCTGTCGGCCCTGTCCGACGCCCTGGCGGGGCTGGTCATCCTGGTCATCGTCCTGACGTGCCCGTACGCCCTGTACAAGTTCGTCCGCTGGGCGAGCGACGGCGGCGGCAACGACGAAATCCACCGGACCGGCACCGCCGGATTCTCGGCCGCGGCGGGCGCGGTGAAGACCGCGGGCACGCTCGCGCTGTACGCCCGTATGGGCACCCCTGCTCCGCAAGGACCGAGCCGACTGCCCGGCGTCGGCCCGGGCAGTGTCGCCACCGGCATCGACCCCACCGGCGGCCACCTGAGCAAGGAGGGGATCGACGGCACACCGCCCCCTCAGACCCGTTTCCGCTACGGCGAAGACCCGAACGCCGAAGGTGACGGCGGCAGGGCTCTCGTCCGCAGGCCGGGCCTGCCACCGCTGGTCACCCGCCCGGGCACGGCCACTGCGGACAACGCGGCGGACGGCCGTATCACCGAAGCGCACGAGCCGGACGCACCTCTCCCCTACTTGGGCGCCTCTCTGCCCACCGGTCGGGTTGCGGAAGGCGATCCGTCGATCTCACAGCCGCCCCCAGCCGGGCCGGCCGGCAGCGGGCCGCCCGAACCCCCGCTGCAACCACCGGCATGACCGCCCGACCCGCCCTTCCTCCCGACCTCTGACCTCTGGAAACCCCCATGCCCCACACCTCCCGGACCGACGCCACCGTCAAGTTCCCCCATCGCTCCAAGCGCGGCATCCTTCTCGGCCTGACCGCACCCCAACTACTCGCCTGCGCGATCAGCGGGCTCCTCCTGCTGGCCGTCGTCCTCACCCGCGGCATCATGGGCGCACTGGAACTCACCCCTCTGTGGGCGCTGGTCGCGCCGCTCATCTTCGTCCGCCATCGGGGCCGTTCCCTGGCCGACTGGGCCCCGATCGTCGCCCGCTACGTACTGCGGCGCCTGCGCGGCCAGCTCATCTGGCTGGCCCGGCCGTCCCGGCGCCCCGTACGCGAGGGCCTGCTGCACCTGCCCGGCACCGCCGCTTCCCTACGGGTGGTCACCGCCCCCGACCGCGGCTACGGAGCCGTCCACAACCCCCACACCGGCACCCTGACCGCAGTGGTCAAGGTGTCCGCACGCGCCTACGCCCTCCTCGACCCCACGACCCAGGAGGCGAACGTCGCCGGCTGGGGCCGGGCCCTCGCGGCGCTGGCCCGTACCGGCCAGGTGGCCCGTATCCAAGTGCTGGAGCGTACGGTGCCGGACTCGGGTGACGCGCTGCGCCGCTACTGGGCCGAGCACGGCGACCGCCGGGCCCACCTGGCCGGGCAGGTCTACGAGGAGCTGATCGCCTCCGCCGGGCCGACCGCGGCGCCGCACGAGGCGTACGTCGCCGTGGCGCTCGATCCGAAGGCCGCCCGACGGGTGATCAACCAGGGCGGAGGAGGGCTCACCGGAGCTTTCACCGTACTCACCCAGTTGATGTCCACCTTCGAGCACGCCGCCGGAGCAGCCGGGCTGAGCCCCGGCGGCTGGCTCACCGCGAACGAGATCGCCGCCGTCATCCGTACCGCGTACGACCCCAAAGCCGTTCCCGCGCTGGACCGCTGGTCCGACGCGGGCCGTCCGCGAGCCGATCCCGCTGCCGCCGGCCCCGTCGTGGTCGTCGAGAAGTCCGACCACATCAGCACCGACTCCGCGGTCCACACGACCTACTGGATCGAGAACTGGCCGCGCATCGAGGTCTCCACCGGCTTTCTCCACCAAGTGCTGTTCTCCGCCGGCGTGCGCCGGACCCTCACGTTGTCGTACGAGCCCAAGGGCATGGATGCGGCGCTGCGCGACGTCCAGCGCAGGAAGGCGTCGGTGCTTGCGGACGCTTCCGAACGCGCGCGCCGCGGGCAGGTCGACTCCGAGGCCGACTCGATCGAGTACCAGGACATCAAGATCCGCGAACGCCAGCTCATCGCCGGTCACGCCGATGTCGCACTCACCGGGATGCTGACCGTCTCGGCCGACACCGAGGACGAGTTGCGCGCGGCCTGCGCCGCGGTGGAGGCGGCGGCCGTCGGCGCGCAACTCGACCTGCGCCCGCTCACCTGGCAGCAGGCGGAAGCCTTCACGGCCGCCGCCCTGCCCCTTGCCCTGGCTTCCTGATGCCCCTCCCGTGAAAAGAGCGCCCCCGTGCCCCGTACCCCGCCGCCCCTGGCCCAGGACTTCGTGCCTTTCGCCACCGCCGCCCTGGACTTCCACCTCGCACTGAACCTGCCCGTCGGCCCACTCGCCGCCCCACGGCCCGAGCTGGACTCCCTCCACGCCCACCTCGTGTCCCTGCACGCCCTGCTGGACGCCCACGCCTGCCGCACCGGTCGCCTCGCCCCCGCCGAAAGCAACCACCTCGCTGCCGCCCGGCTCCGCATTTGGCAGGCCGCCGACCGCCTCCATGCCGCTTACCACGCGGCACCGCGCGGCCCGCAGGAACGCGGAACCGACCTGCCCGAAGGCCCGCCCGCGCTGACCATCTGCCGACGTCACCAGCGCGCCACCCGCCTCGCCCGCCGCCATACGACGCCCACGGACATCGCCCGCCCCTGACTCCAGTACCCAGGAGCCGCCTCATGCCCAGTGCCCGCCCGCGCGCCACCGCCACGCAGTTGTTCGTGCCGCGCCGCATGCCCCGCGCCCAGCAACGAGCCGCCCGTACCGGTTACGGGGAAGCCCGCCGCAAAGCCCGCGTAGCGACCGCACCGGCCGAACAACACCACCGCGCCCGAACCCTCGATCCCGACGCACAGCCGGTCTACCCCGCCACCGGGCGTCCCGGCCCCGCCTCCGCGCGCGGCGGGAAACTCAGCCTGCCGTCCCATCGGATGACCACGGCCACCGCCTCCGGCGCCTACCCGTTCCTCGCCGAAGGCGGCCTTGGCGCCGAGGGCATCTTCATCGGCCGCGACGTCCACGCCGAGGCCGCCTTCTGCTACGACCCCTTCTCCCTCTACGCCAGCGGCCGCGTCGAGGGCTTCACCAACCCCAACGCCGTGCTCGCCGGAATCATCGGCATGGGCAAGTCCGCCCTGGCCAAGTCCCTCGCGATCCGGTCGATCGCCCACGGATACCGCGTCTACGTCCCCTGCGACCCCAAGGGCGAATGGACCCCGGTGACGCACGCCCTCGGCGGCTCGGCGATCGCGCTGGGCCCCGGCCTGCCCGGGCGGCTCAACCCCCTCGACGCCCCCGCCCGCCCGGCCTCCGTAGGAGCGGCGGACTGGGCGGCCGAGGTACGCAAGCGCCGCCTGCTCCTCCTCGCCGGCCTCGCCCGCACCGTACTCAAACGGGACCTGCTACCGGTGGAGCACACGGCGCTCGACCTCGCGCTGGATCTGGTGACGGCCGATGCCGAAGCGTCGGGCGCCGTGCCCCTGCTCGGAGACATCGCCAACGCCCTCGGCTCGCCCGCCGGTCTCGGTCCCTCGTTCGGCGACAGGGCAGGGGGTTTCGCCCCGGCCGCCGAAGACCTCGCCCATGCCCTGCGGCGCTTGGTGCACGGCGACCTCAGCGGCATGTTCGACGCGCCCAGCACCGTCGCCTTCGACCCCAGCGCGCCGATTCTGTCCATCGACCTCTCGCGCCTCGGCGGTACCGGCGACGACACGGCTCTGGTCCTCGCCATGACCTGCGCAAGCGCCTGGATGGAGTCCGCCCTAGCCGACCCCCGCGGCGGCCGGCGCTGGGTCATCTACGACGAGGCGTGGCGCCTGATGCGCCACCTCGGCCTGCTGGAACGCATGCAGTCCCAGTGGAAGCTGTCCAGGGGTCTCGGCATCGCGAACCTGATGGTCATCCACCGCCTGTCCGACCTGCTGTCCGCAGGCGACGTCGGCTCCCGCGGCCGGGTGCTGGCGGAGGGCCTGCTCGCCGACTGTTCCACCCGCGTCATCTACCGCCAGGAACCCGACCAACTCGTCGCAGCAGCCTCCCTCCTCGGGCTGACCGGCGTCGAGACGCAGGCGGTCGCCGCCCTCACCAAGGGACGCGGCCTGTGGAAGGTGGCGGGCCGCTCCTTCGTGACGCAGCACGTCCTCCACCCGACGGAACGCGCCTTGTTCGATACGGACGCCCGAATGTCCGGCTGACGCGTTCGGCCCTCTGCGGGGCGATAGCGAATCACCCACGTGACCAGCCTCATCCTCTCCTGGAGCCGCATTGCTTCCTTCACGCACGAGCGCGCCCTCGACCCCAGGGACCGACGCCCTCCTCTGTCTCCTGGTCGGCGCGGTCGGCGCCGCCGCAACCTTCGCGTCCCTGACGTGGGTGTCCGGGAACCTCGGCAACCTCTGTACGGGTGACGGTTCATGGGCGACCTTCCACGCAACGGCTGCCGTGGTGCGGCCTGGCGTGCTGTGGCCGGGCCTGGGGCCACTCGCCCTGCTGGTCTGGGTACGGATCGTCCCCGGTCTCGCCACATTGGCCATTGCAGCCACCGCTGTGGCCACATGGCTTCGGACGCGTAACTCCGGGAACGGCCTGGCCCGTCGCGCCGAACTGGCTCCACTCCTGGCCAAAGGGGTCGCCGTCAGGGCACAGACCCTACGGCCGAGTTTGGCCGGCCGGAGCTGGAAGGAGGTTGCGCCCGACGACCGCGGCCTTCTTCTGGGCACCCGTTCTCCCGGCCGGGTCGAAGTCCGCGCCTCCTGGGAGGACGTACTCCTCGCCATCATGGCCCCGCGCTCGGGCAAGACGTCCGCCCTGGCCATTCCCTTGATCCTGGCCGCCCCGGGTCCCGTCCTGCTCACCTCGAACAAGGCGGCCAACGACGCCTTCACGGCGACTTTCGGCGCCCGTGCCGGGGTCGGCCGGGTATGGACCTTCGACCCGCAGCAGATCGCCCACCATCCACGCCGGATGTGGTGGGACATCCTGGCCGACGCCCGCGACTTCGCAGGAGCCAAACGCCTGGCCGGCCACTTCCTCGCCGCGTCCGTGGACGAGTCCCGCGGCTCGGATTTCTGGTCGACCGCCGCGGCCAACACCCTGGCCGCGCTGTTCCTCGCCGCCGCCTCCCACCGCCGACCCGTCACCGACGTGCTGGCCTGGCTGGCCTCTCCTGCGGACCGCACCCCGGTGGACCTGCTCGCAGATGCCGGCCATGACGCGGTGGCCGCCCAACTCCGGGGCACCGTCTCGGGCGCCACCGAGACGCGTGACGGCATCTACGAGACCGCCCGCCAGTACGCCAGTTGCCTGCTCGACCCGGAGGTCGCCGCCTGGGTCATCCCGGACAAGGAGGTGCCACAGTTCGATCCGTCAGCGTTCGCCACCTCCCGCGACACGCTGTACCTGCTCAGCAAAGAGGGCGGCGCCTCCGCCAAGGCCGTCGTGGCCGCAGCGGCCGACGCCGTGATGCGCGCCGCCGTCACGGTCGCCGAAGGCTCCGGGGGGCGCCTCGACCCGCCGGCCCTGTGCGTGCTGGACGAAGCCGCCAACGTCTGCCGCATCACCGACCTGCCAGACCTCTACTCCCACCTCGGCAGCCGGGGCGTCATCCCCGTCACGATCCTGCAGTCCTACCGCCAGGGCCAGACGGTCTGGGGCGAAGCCGGGATGGACGCCCTCTGGTCCGCCGCCACCATCAAAGTCATCGGCTCCGGCATCGACGACGCCGACTTCGCCGACCGCCTCTCCCGCCTCATCGGCGACCACGACGTACCCACCACATCCGTCACGGACTCCGCTTCCGGCCGCTCCACCTCCGTCAGCACGCGCACCGAACGCATCCTCCCCCCGGACGCTGTCCGAGCCCTGTCCAAGGGCAGGGCTCTGCTGTTCGCCACCGGCATCCGCCCAGCGCTGCTCACCCTCACCCCCTGGTACCAGGGGCCCGCCGCCAAGGTGATCGCCTCCGCCTCCCGGGCGGCAACCGCAGCGATCACCGAACGGGCCCGCGCGAGGACCGCCCGCCCGGACGGCCGCAGTAGCGTTTCATGAGCAGCGAACACGTCCGATCCGACACGGGAAAACGCCACGACGCCGAGGACCCGGGCCCGGAGCCGGTCCACGTCCCCGACGGCGACCTCGACGATCTCACCAGCGCACTGGCCAGGACCATGGCCGAGGTCCGCCAACACGGCATCATCCTCGACCGCCTCCGCTCCGAACCCGAGCCCGGCGAGCAGATCCAGGGCGAGGGCGAGACCGCAGCGGCGTTCATCCCCACCATGGAGGGCCAGCCATACGCAACCGAACTGGCCGCGCTCACCGATTGGGTGAACCACCTGCTCCTCCCCGTCTACGGCCGCGAAATCAGCCCCGCCCGCCCCTGGTGCGAGCGCTGGCACGAGCACCCCGAAGCGGTCGCGCGACTCCACGCGCTGTGGCTGGCCTGGCGCCACCTCACCACCTCCGAGGCGGGCCTCACGGGCCCGAGCACCTGGCACCGCGACCACCTGGACCACGCCCTGCTCCAGCTCCGAGCCCCCGACGGCCCCTTCGCGGCCTGCACCACCAACCCCGACCGCACCAGTCACCGACTGCTGCCAAGTCCAGCACCCGGCCCCACGCGAGCCGACCCGCGATCGGCGAACACAATTTCGCCACGCTATTTCTCACATTAGCTCATCCCATTTAGCGCAAACAACAAATTCTCTCGCCATGACCCGTCTCATCTCAACCTTCTCTGCAATATCAGACAACCTTACCTGGAGGACCCGTCGAGGATCAGGTGATTCAGAAATCAGCTCGATATCGCGATCAAACCAGTTATTTTCAACCCCGCGCAACGTTGACTTAATAACTCTCAACTCGGGTGCCCGAAATCCACCACTCCTATGAACGATATGGTCACAGCAATTCCAGAAATTTCCAATATTGGAATTGATCTTTCCAAACTGTTCCCGAGGTTCCAGTCCGTCCGGTGCGGCAATAAGCAGGCCGACAGCCAAGGCCGTCGCCCTATAGTAGTCCGGAAGTAGGATATCATTGCTGGAATGCAATTCACTTCGCCAATTGCGCAATGATTCAACTGCTGCACCTAGCGAATCTCCTTCTGATCCACAGGCGGCGATGATAATTCCCAAATCCGCTACGAACGGCGTGCGCAACACTTCTACGATCGGCATTATCCGCGCTAGGCACAGGGCACCGGAGACGGCAACCCTGAGCCTAGCGTTGGAACCTTCAAACAAGTCCACCGGAAGCTCACTAACGTCTCATGAGAACTCGATATCGAGTATTTCCTGTTCGCGAGAAGCCCGTACCGAGTCCGATATTTGTCGGCGAAAGACCCAGGCCAGTGCCCTCGGCAAAACACTCCTCGCACATCCTAGTGGAGGAGGCGATGCTTTCCAGCTCCCAGTCGTCCCCGAGGGCACCGATGAGAGTGGACTCAGCGTGCCCATCGCCAGAAATATACCGTGCATCAATCGTCGGCGAGCCTTCGCCTCGCCACTCCTCCGGCAGTCCTGGCTGCTCAGTCGCCACCCAGGTATCCGTAACATTCGGGTCTGAGATCCTACGCACCTTCGCAACGGCGACAGTAGACGTATCCGGGTTAGCTCGAGTCGCCGCCAAATCCCTAGCCTGCTTGTAGGCGGTTACGCACCCGTTTGAGTTGTGGACCAAGATCGGGACGCCGCCCGCCACAACATAGTACGTGTGGAGTTGCTGGACCGTGAGGTTCCACCGGTTTGCGGTGCCGGGGGTGAGCTTGATCGATTGAACGATCGGCTGGTGGCCGTGGGTGGTGGCGAGGTGGTGGCCCGGGTGGAGTTTGCCGGCAGGGACCCAGGTGTGGGTGGTGGCGTCCCAGAAGGGGTGATTGGCCGTGGTGTGGAGGACGGCTGTGTGCCCGGGGCCTGTAGTGACGGTGACGTCGAGAAGGTCGTGATCGTGGTTGATCCAGACGTGCTGGACCCCTCGGCTGCCTTCCGGTTCACCGCTCTTGGGGTCGGCTGCTTCGACCTTGTCACCGATCGTAATCGCCCCGATCGGTTTGGCTTTCCCATCAGCCAGCAGGACCGGGGTGTCCGGCGAGAAACTGCAGCCGCTCCTCGTAGTTTGATGGGTGCCGGTTGACGGCTCGCTGGGCGAGGTCTCCTTGACGGTGACGGGATCTCGGAGGGCGTCTTCCGCCTGGTTCTTGGCGTTGCGTGCCGCGTCTGCGGTGTCCGCACCAGCCGAAGTCTCCGCTTTCGCCTCGGCGCTGCCCTTGCCGGCCGGAGACAGGTCGCCGCGTTCCTCGCCAGAGCTGGGTCCTTCGCCGAAGGGGGTGTCACGAGGGCTTTCACCGTGTCCCATCGTGAGCATGTAAAGGTTTGTCAAGAAATCTGTACAGTTCGCCAGGGTCGAGAAGCTGAACCCCGACACACAGTTTTTCCCAGCACCGAATCCGAAAGTTCTTGCTGTGCTGCTGAAGAACTTGTCAAAGATGTCGGGACCGCTGGGCAGCGGCTGGTGCTGTTTGACAATGGTGTCAGTGTCCGGGCCGTACCCCGTGACCGCTTGGGTGGAACAGCCGACGTATCCGCATTGGTAGTCGTGAACGGCGTTGTTGTCGGCAACGACCTGGTCGCAGGTGTCCGTTACGTTGCAGTTGTCGGTGCCCGTGCCGCCGGTTGAGGGTCCTCCGGTCGTGGCGCATGGAGAGTCACCGTTCTGTCCGCATTCGGAGCGGAGTCCGCTGGGGTCGGAGCCGCTCGCGGGGTTGTCGGCGGCGTACGTGTAGCCGCCCATCTGGTTGGGGTCGCCGGCTTCGAAGACCGGGTCGGGGGCGAGGAAGCGTCCTGTGGCGGGGTCGTAGTTGCGGGCTCCGAGCAGGTCGAGGCCGGTGACTGTGTCAGTGGGTTGACCGAGGAAGCCGCGGTTCTCGTCGGGGGCGACCCAGGAGGCGGGTGTGGTGCCGCGGGGGTTGCCGTAGGGGTCGTAGGAGCGGCGGGTGACGGCCAGGGTGTTGGCGTCGATGGCGGTGGTGGCGGTGCCCTGGGCGTTGGCGACCTGGTAGGTGACGGTGCCGGAGCTGGAGCGGGTGATGATGGTGCCGTCCGGTCCGGTGTAGTTGCGCAGTGCGGTCCAGGTCTTGGCCGCGACGTTCTGGGTGATCTGTTCGGCGCCGCCGAACAGATACAGGATGCGGGTCTTGTCGGTGCCACCGGTGCTGCTGGTCTGCTCCAGGAGGTTGCCGTCGGCGTCGTAGAGGTAGGAGCTGGTGGTGGTCGTCGTGCCCGAGGGGGTGGCGACGGTGGCTGTGCGGCCTTCGGCGTCGTAGGTCAGGGTCTGCTTGGCGCCGGAGGGCACGGAGGTGCCGGTGCCCGGCGGGGTGTACGTCTGGCCCGTGGGATGACCGCAGTCGTAGATGACCTGTTTGGCGCCGCCTGGGGTCTGGTTGGTCGAGGGGTCTCCGAGGCACCGTCCTGATGAGACCTGCACGAGCGCGCCGGCGGTCGTGGGCTTCCACTGCTGGCTGGTTGCGCCCGAGCAGGTGGTGATGATCACGACCGTGTTGTTGACGGTTCCGCCGCCTGTGGTGTCCAGGCACTTGCCGAGGGTCTTGACCGTGCCGTCGGTGCCGATGGTCCAGGTTTCTCCGCTCGTTCCGCACCCCCACAGAACCACCGCGGTGCCGTCGGTGGTCGATGCCGAGGGGTCGGCCAGGCACAGGGCTCCGCCGTTGGTGGTCTTGACGCGAGAGACGAGTTCGCCGGTGCTGGTCACCGTTCTGCTGGTGGTGTCGCCGGCGTTCTTGTTGGCGTATGCGGGGTCGGTGGACGAGGGCGTGAGGGTTGCGGTGCCGGTCGGTCCGGTCGTGGTGGTGACCCCGGCCTGGTCGGGCAGCGAAGCGGCGGCAGTGCCGTCGGCGCCGGGATAGCTGGTGGTCTGGGTCGTGTCGTTGAGGGCGTTGCCGCTGGTGTCGTGGCCCACCATTGCTGTGCGGTCGCCGAGCAGATCGTATGCGCTCACCCTGGACCCAAGTAGCGGCCTGCCGCCTCTGCTTCACCCCAGCAACCATGCCACCCTCCCTCTGACCCTGCCTCCGAGCAAGTACCCGGTCATCGCCTCACCCGGTGACATCAACAGCCCCGTCGACCCAGGTATCCCCGGCTCCCCCGGCCCGGACGGAGTACCCGACCTGTACACCGTCGACGCGCAAGGCCAGCTCATCGAGTACCCCTACGTACAAAACAGAACAGACATATGGCCCCCGCAGTACCACTTCGCCCCGCCTCAGATCCTTGGAGCCGTCACCAACACCTCGAATCACGCTTGGGACCTCTCCGACGGCGCCGGCAGCACAGCGGCCGACACCTCCGGCGGTCTCAATGCCACCCTGAGCGGCGCATACAACTGGACCACCGACTCCGGGCGAGGCAACGTCATCAATTTCACCGGCACCACTGGTTACGCCGCCACCCAGAGCCTGGCCGTGGACACCTCGCAAGGTTGCACCGTCTCCGCCTGGGTCAAACTCACTTCTTCGGCAGCCAACTCAACATTCGTCTCGCAATCCGACAGTGCCGGCAACACCAACGGCCTTCAGCTCTACTACTCCTCGGGAGCCCAGGCCTGGGCTTTTGGCCGCCACAACGACGACACCACCAGCACGTCGTACACCTCCGTCTACGGCACGCACGCCGTCACCGGACAGTGGACCCACCTCGTTGGCGTCTTCGACGCCGACGCCGAACAGCTGAGCATCTACGTCAACGGTCACTTGGCCGGCACCAAGACATACTCCGGCACGATGTGGAAGGCCGCCGGGCCCCTCCAGATCGGCCGCCGCCTGTACCAAGGCGCGTACGGCGAGTACGCCAACGCACAGATCAGCGATGTCCGGACTTACCCCACCGCACTGCCCCCAGCCGACGCGGCCGCAAGGGGTGACAACCCGGTAGCAGTCCAACTCGACTGAGCCGCCAGAGGCGGACTGCTGGAGGCCGGGGCCGTTCACCGTGGCTGTGGTGAACGGACCCGGCCCGTCCCCCCAACCCTCACAGGCCGATCATTCTCCGTGGTCACGCCTCCCGGTCTGCGCAGGCGACCTCGGCGCAGGGTATCGGTGCCGACAGCGGGCTTGATCATCCCGTGGAGGAGCTGACTTTCCATCCGCAGCGCTCGCCGAAGCATTCATCCGCCTGACCGTGGAGCCCGCCGCTCTTCCGGCTCAGAACCGTGGCGGCCGCTGGTTCGAGGCGGGAAGGCGCGTGGCCGGGAGTGGTGAGGAGCCGGGCCACTGGTGCGGTGGCCTCCCTGGGCAGCGGCCGATGCCTGGATCTGCGGGTAGGTCGGCCAAGCGGCGGAGGCGCCAGACCAGGACGTCGTCGATGCTCTCGGCCGAGTCCAGCTCGCGCATGGCCACCGCCTTGCGCAGGAGGCTTTCGGGGTCGTGGCCTCTCCGTTCGGACTGGGCCAGCGTGGCGGCCAGGGCGTCGTGAGCGATGACCCGGCCCGTGCCCCTAGGCAAGGCGGCGCGGATGAGGGTCTCGTACGTACGGCGCTGCGCTTCGGGCAGTGCGCGGGCTTGGTGCCGCAGGGCTTCCAGGGGCGCGGCGACGGCCTGATGGTAGGCCGACCGCAGGTGGGTGGCGGCCTGGCGGGCGGCTTCGGCCTGCTGGGCGTGACCGCGGGCGGAGTGCCAGCGGGCTGCGGCCACGGTGGCCAGAACCAGGGTGGACAGAAGCATGGCGGTGGCGGCGCCGTCTTCGCCTCGGCCCAGGGCCCCGCCCGCGTTGACGATGCTGCGGGCTGCCGCCCGCAGCGCCCGGTTGTCTGCCCGTTCGGCGCGGACGTGGCTACGGGTGGCGCGTTCGAAAGCTCGGGCCGCTTCACGCAGGTCCGCGCGGGTGCTGAACGGGGTCGTCTGGACGGCCGCGTCGAGGAGTTCGCCGATGCTGGGGAGGAGCGCGGCGGCTTCGTCGCCGTCACTGGCCAGTTCCACGGCCGCACGCTCAGCGACGCCGACAGCTCGGTGGCGCTGACGGGCGGGTGCAGATTCGTGCGGACGGGACGCCATGGCGTCCGGTGTGTCGGCGACGGCGACAGCACCCGCGGAGAGGCGGTTGCGGATCTTGGGCAAGGACAGGTCGGGGGCCAAGGTGGAACCCGCGAACCAGACGGGTTCACCCGCACGGTTTCGGTCGCCACGCAGGGCGACGCTGTAGCCGAGGACATCGCCGGACGGCGCGTGGCGCAGCTTGATGCGCAGGCCGGCGTCGCGCACGCGGGTGAGGAACTCCTGCTCGTCGGCGGCTCCGGCCAACGCTTGGCGAAGCGCTTCGCGCAGCGTCTCGCGCGGGGTTTCCGCGCGGCCAGCGCGCTCGGCCTTGAAGCGTTCCGCGCTCGTGGGCTTCTTCGCCGCCGTGCCGTCTCCGGGTTTGAGCTGCCGCAGGCCCAGTTCCCGCTCGATGGTGCGGCATTCGGCCTGGGCCTTCTTGAAGTCGTAGTTCATCCGGGGCCTGCGCAGGTCGCCGCGCACTATGGTGGCCACGATGTGGATGTGGTCCTCGGCGTGGCGGACAGCGATCCACCGGCAGCCGTCCCCGTCGCCCTCGGGCGTAAGGCCGACAGCGGTGACCAGGCGGCGGGCGACGGTGTCCCACTCGGCGTCGCTCAGGTGCCGGTCGCCGGGGTCGATGCGTACGGAGCAGTGCCACACGTGCTGGGCCGGTGCGGCGGTACCGGCCTGCTTGACCCGCAGGTCCAGCCCGGCGGCCAGTCGCGACATGGCGGCCTTGGGGTCGGTAGAACGGCCGGGGTCGGGCGCGAAGCCGTCCCAGGAGCCGACGAGGTGCGGGTCTGCGTGCTCGTCGCGGCGGCCGGGCCCGTACAGATAGACGAGCAGCCCGTACGTATGTGAGCCGCGCCGGATTTTCGGCACCACTACGAGCGCCTGCTGACCAGCGCGTCGGCTGCGTCATCGATCCGTGCGAACACGCTGAGCAGGGTGCGCAGGGCCCGGTCGAGGCGGCCGGGCAGTGGCTGGCCGCCGGCGTTGTGGACGTGGGCGATCTGGTTGATGTTGTTTCCCACCCGGGAGACCGCGGTACGCAGCGCTGCCAGCTCGTCGATCGCGGCGGCCAACTGCCGGTCGGGCCGTACGGCGAGCCGTCCGCGGGCAGCGGCGAGACCGGCGGCGGCCAGGAAGCCCGCCACGGTGATCGTGTGCTCCTTCGCGGCGGCGGCGATCTCGTCGCGTTCGGTGTCGGACAAGCGGATGGTCAGCTTGTGGGGGCGCTTGCTGGGGGTGCGGGCGCGGCGGCGGGGTTTGCGGTCGGGGAAGGCGGGCGTACGTACGGTCTGCGGATCGACTTCGGTGGCTTCGGCGTCGTCGACTTCTCCCCCGGTGCCCGCTACCCCCTGGTTGCGGGCACCCGGCCGGTCCTCGTGCGCCCTCACTCGAGGACCGGCCGGGTCCTCGGAGGCGTGCGCCGGTCCGTAGGACCGTCGTACGCGACAACTTGCTCCGCCTGGGGCCGTCGTCGGTTCGCGCGAGGGTGCGGGGTGGCCGGCAAACGTGTCGTCCGTCGTCAACGGCCGGATCCGGCATCGCGTCGGCGGGCCTCGCGCAGGAGGTCCTCGATCCAGTCCATGGCCAGGACGGGATGGTGCAGTGTCCACGGCCGGTCATACGGACGGCGCTGGACGGTCCAGGACGAGTCCGGGCCGGGTTCGGCGCGGTGGAGATAGCCGCGGCTGCGCAGGACGGCGAGCCAGGTGTCCACTTCGGCGGCGCTGGCGGGGCGGGTACGCATGGTGGTGTCCTCCGAGATGGGCTTCAAGGTGCCCGGACGTGTCGTCCCGGCGATGCCGGGCTTGGCCGGTCAGTCACCCGGAGACGGTGTCCGGGGGCTCGTACTGCTGGCGCAGGCGGGCCATGAGGTGGGTGAGGGTGTCGTTGGACAGCGGGACGCCCTGACCGCGGATGGCCTGGGCGATCACCTTCCGGGTCAGCTTGTCCTCGGTCAGGACGGCCTGCCGGGCGATGGCGAGCAGCCGGTCGGTGTCCTGTCCGCGTCGCCGGTCACCAGGTGTCCGTGGGCGTCCGGACACCTCGGTGACCGTTGGAGGACCGTGGACCTCGGCCGCCGGTGTTGTCAGATCGGTCAGTGTCCGGGAGCGCTGTCCCGGTGTGCCCGGAGCGGGCGCCGGGTGTTGCGGCGAATCGGACACCCGGCGGCCGGACGGTACGGATCTCCCCCGGCGGTGTCCGATCCGGTCGGCACCTGCCGGCTGGCGTACTCCGCCCCGGCCGAAGGCGCCCGTCCGGACAGCCGCAGCAACGTCGGACTCTCCGGACAGGCCGTGGGCGGCAGGACCGTCCGGGCCTCGGGCGATGAGGATGTAGAGGTGGACGGCTCCGGCCAGGGCAAGCGGAGCAACCGTGGACAAGGCGGCCACCGCCTGGTCGCCGAGGCGCAGGGCGGTGACCGAGGTGGGCCCCTGATTGAGCCGGACGGCGTGCAGGGCGTTGGCCCAGACGCTGACGGCGGTCGCGGTCCCGAAGAGCGCCCAAACGTACAGCCGCGCCCTCAGCGGCGCGGCGCGCAGGACGAGCAAGGCGCGTACCCCGTACGAGATGAAGCCGTCGATGGCCAACGGGAAGAGCCAGCACAGGGCAGGGCGAACGTGGATCGCCACGGCCATCTGCTGCAGGGCGCTGTACGACAGCGCGCAGCCGGCCGCGCCCAGCGCGACGACGGCTGCGCGGTCCCAGGCCGTGACGTGTTCCGAGACCGGCCGACGGTTCACGCCGCCGCCCCGAAGTCGCCGCGGGCGGGGCGCTCATCGCCAGGTCTCCTGGCCTTCGGGGCTGCCTTGGCCATGCGGTGACGCTTGACGCGGCGGGTCTTCCGGTAGAGCTTCTGGGCGTGCTCTTCGCTGATCTTCAGCAGCCGGGCCAGACGTTCCTCGCTGATGCCTTGTTGGCAAGCGGTCGCCACCAGAGCGCGGCGTTCGGCTTTGGTGAGGTGGATGTCGCGGCCGGCGAGGGCCGCGGTGACGCGGGAGTGGTCCAAGCGGCGGTCGGCCTGCTCGTGGAGTGGTCCACGTTCCTCCTCTGTCAGGCCGCCACGGATGCCGTAGACATCACCGGTCTCCAGCGCTACGTCCAGGCAGGTCCGGCGCACCGGGCACTGAGCGCACAGTGCTTTCGCGGTCCGGATCTTGTCGGTCTCCTCGGGCTCGGGGAAGAACCACTCGGGGTCCACGGGGTTGTAGTCGGTGGGCTGGCAGACGGCGTCCTCCTGCCAACTGTGGTCGCCGAGCAAGCGGTGGCGAGAGGCGAGGGGTGGTGTCGTGGGGGTGGTCATGTGCTGGCTCCGATCGCTCTCCGGGTCGTGGGGCGGCCCGGCGGAGTGAGTGGGCTGTGCGGCGGGGGCGTCCGGGCGGATCGAGTGACGGCAGGTCAGCCGCGTGCGCGTCTGCGGTCGACCGGCGCGAAGGAGACGCGGGTGGTCATCTGCGCCAGGCGCGAGGTGACGCGGTCGCCGAGGTGGGCGCGCAGGTCGGCGATGGGCAGGTTGGTGGTGATGAGGGTGGGGAGCATCAGGTTGTAGCGGCGGTTGATCAGCCGGTATGTGATCTCCTCGACCCACTCACTGGCTTTGGCGGCGCCGAGGTCGTCCAGGAGCAGCAGCGGGCAGCGGGCGAGTGCCGCCAGCTCGGCCTCGCTGTCCGAGCCGGGTCGCGGACGCAGACCCGCGTACAGGTCGGCGGCCGTCGTCGCCCGCCACCGCACCCCGACTCCTGCCTGCGCCAGTGCGCGGATCGCCCCGTACGCCTGGTGGGTCTTTCCCGCCCCGGTGACGCCGGCCAGCAGCAGGCTCGGGCCGGTCGTCACCTGGCGGCGCGCTCCGGGGCTCGGGGCGGCGGCCTGGCGGGTGACCTCCTGGACCCAGTCGAGAACTTGGGGGTGGTGGGTCTCGGCGTCGCGGTAGCGCGGGGGCAGGCCGACGGACAGCGCCTCCAGCGCGGTGTAGGGCTCCGGATTGCCGGGGGCGGCGCCTGTCGTGGTCGCCGGGTTAATACCGCGGGCGGCCAGGATGCGGGACATCCGCTCCAGCACGGTGCCCTGGCCGAGGGGCTGCGGGTCGCGGGTGCGCATCACAGCTCCTCGGCGTAGGCGGCGGGGTCGGCCGGATTGGTCCAGGCGGTGTGGGCGGATACGGCGGGCCGGATTCCCGGCCGGACCGGGCCGGCGGGCGCGTTCATCGCGTCGTTGACCAGGCTCGGCAACCGGGATGGGTGGCCTTGGATCTCGGCGTACCGCCGCAGTCCGGCTCGTACGTGTTCCGGTCCGATCCCTTCGCCGAGGAGCTTTTTCACGACCCGGCCCACATGGGCGATCACGTCGCCGGGCGGGCGCTGGCCGCATGCGGCGACGTACTCGCCGATGAGTCGGTTCGCGGGGACGAGGGCGTCGGGCGCTTCGCGCCCCGAAGGGGAAGACGGTCCAGGATCCAAGATCCTGGATCCGGGGGCCGAGGGTTCGCCGAGACTGTCGCGAGGGTTCGTCGAGGCGTCGGCGAATGGCCCGTGGTCTGCGGTTTCGTTGCCGAGAGGGCCGACACCCGCCGTGCCGGGCGTGGAAGAGTTCCCCGGCCTGGTCGCGGGCTCGTCATGGTGACGTGTGTGGTCGTCTGCCCTATGCGTGTCCGACTGGTCGAGGGAGCGGGGCGTCCTCGACGAGGTCTCGTCGACGGTGCGGGGAGCCTCCGGCGATGCCTCGGCACGGCGGCCGCAGACGCCCTTGCAGGCGCCGCAGCGCTGCTCGGCATGGTGACGCGGGCACGAAGGCATCCTCGACTGGCTCGGCCGGTCGATCTTCTGGTGCTCGTACCAGGTCACGACGTGCAGGTAGCGGCGACCGTCGCAGCCGGTGTAGCGGCAGATCAGGCCCGCCTCGGCGAGCTGGGTGAGATCGTCCTCAACGTGGACGGAGGTGTGCTCCGCGCGGAGCGGCCACAGCAGCCCCGCGATGATGGCCGCATTGTCGCGGTGACGGCCGTGGTCGTCGGCCTGGGTGAGCAGGCCGAAAAATGTCCGCTCCGCCTCGACGGTCACCTCGGCGAGCGACTCCGAGACGAAGGCTTCTGGCTTGACGGTCCGGATTCGCGCCATGTCACAAGCCCCTGCCGGTGACTGTTGGGTTGCTGGGGCTGAGGGTCGCGGTGGCGAGGTCCAGGACGTGGGCGCGGGTCCAGTCGGCGTCCGACCAGGTCCGCTTGATCCACCGGGCCACCGTCGTGCTTGTCGTACGGCTCAGCTCGACGGGCCGGCCAGTCGCGCCCCTGACGACCGCGTGGGGCTGCGGCCAGGTGGATCGTGGATCGGTGAGGCTCACCCGTACGGTGGCCGCACCGGGAATCATGTCGGCCAGTTGGACGACGAGGCGCTGCTGTCGGTCCTTGTCCGGGCATGCCGGACTTCCGCTTCGCGTTTCGGGCATGCGATACTCCGTGCTTCGTGCAGCGCGCGGCGGTTCTCGTCCAAGGTCCCGCCGCACGCGAGACGTGATTCGGTGCCTTGCGCGGCGCCGACCCGGCGCCTGGGAGCTCGTAACTCCCGGGCGCCGTTCTTCTGCCACCGCGCCTGCTTCTAAGGTCTGCGGGTACGCACCGCCTCTCCCTTCCGGTTCGACTTCCGCCGGTGATCACTGCGCATGAGGCGTAAGCACCCCAGGGAGCCTCGTGCGACAGACCGAGCCGTCGTGACCTCCCACCAGGAATGGAACACTCCAGTGGAGTTGATCAACCAACAGCGCGCACCGCAGTTATCGAGGCCACGTTAACTGAAGTGTCGTCACCCGCCCGCGCAAGACACGAAATCACCACCAAAGTGGATAGAATCCGGCAGACGACGAAGGACGGGTGATGACCGAAAAGCACGAGCGCGCGTTCGCCGAGCTGCTCGACTACCTTTTCCGCGAGGTACACCCGCCGAGCCGCGGCCCTTACACCTACGCCGAAGTAGCGCAAGGCATCCGGGATACCTCCGGCGTCACCATCTCGGCGAGCGCCATCCAGCAGCTCAGAACGGGTACAAAGGCGAACCCCAAGCTGCAGACCATCAAGGCCCTGGCCGCCTTCTTCGGAGTCCCGGCCGGCTACTTCTTCGACGAAGAGGTCGCCGAGCAGACCCGCGCCGAGATCCAGGTCGTGGCCGCCATGCGCGACCAGGAAGTCCGCCGCGTCGCCCTACGCGCCAGCGGCCTGAGCACGTCGAGCCTTCAGATGCTCAGCACGGTCATCGAACAAGCGCGGCGACTGGAAGGGCTGCCGGGCGAGGAAGACTCGGGACTGCTCGACGACCGCTGACCCAGCTCTGGGTCAGCGAAGTCGGCCCATCGGCGCCCGTCGCCTCCCTGTCCCGCGCGAAGGTTCCTCAGTGGCCCCTGGCAAGGGGCCCGAGCCCGTCTGGCGTCGTCCGACGGCCGCTTGCCGCACAGTCGTGCTACCCAGCGGTGGGCGGAGCACCGCCGGCACCGCTGCGTCCCCTAACGGACAGGACCGGTATCGTCACGCCGCCGGCCGTCCAGGCTGAGGTACTCAACCGACGGGAGGATGATCGTGGCGACGGACATCTGGGGCGTCTTGCACGAGAAGCAGCGTCTCGCGTGGACGTTCACGCCCTTCGAACGGGTTGGGCCACTGGAATTCGGGATGACGCATGAGCAGGCGCAGTCGGCACTTGATGGCGTCCTTCGGACGGCTCTTCGGGAGGGCGCGGCCGGGAACGAGGTTCGGGCCGACTTCTGGCTGGAGCAGCGACCTGATGCCAGGTTCTCCGGACCGGCGGTAACTGTGTATTACGACCGGTCGATCGGACTGGCGGGCATTGCGGTCAACGCGCTGCGTGGCCCCCAGGTGACCCTCGACGGGATAGGACTCGTAGGGCAGGTGCCCTCACGCCTGGAGGATCGGTTCGCCGACTTCCTCCAGACGCACGACAAGGAACTTCGGTACTCGCAGTGCGCCGATCCTTGCTCGGCGCAGCTCGGCTTGGTACTTCGGGTCCAGCGGGCTGGCGACCTTGTACTGAGCCGCCCAGTGATGGTGGCTGAGGCCTGGTCCGAACATTGCTGGGACACCACGGAGGGCAGCATCCCCCAAGAGGAGTGGAAGACTTTCGAGTGGTAAGGACCGACTGCAAGGCACGCCGCCAATGCCTACGCGAGCCCTGCCTTCCTCCGACGTCACGCTTTGAAGTTGGGCAGCGCAGCCACGGCGGCCTCGACGCCGCCATTCCCGTCACTGAGTCCCGCCACCGCCCCTACCCGGCCGGTCCGTCCACCGGCCGGCGCCTCGCTCGATGTCCTGGACCGTCCCCAGTGAGACACCGAGTGCGGCAGCGATCTTCCGGTACGAGACCTTCTGTGCCCGGAGGGCGAGGACAACCTCCCGGCGCTTTTCGTAGAAGCGCTTGTTGCGCTCTGACTGTTCCTTCAGCACCTGCCCGATGACGCGGGCTTGGGTGACCGGGTCGGTCATGGCCTCGACTGCGTCCAGCGCCGCGCGGACGCGGCGCACCACTTCCTCGGCTTCCTGCTCCTCGGCTTCCTGCTCCTCGGCCATCCCGGTCCTCGTCTTCGGGTGTGTCCGCTTGCACCACCGTATGGGCGCCCATACAGTGACAAATGGTCCTCGAACTACCAGCAAAGACCCTGGCCGGGTGGTGACACACGCGACCGGGGTTTGCCAGAGGCCGGGCCCGGTGGTGACACACCGGGCCCGGACAACCCCGATCCGGTGGTGACACACCGGGCCGGGCCAGCCAGTCCCTGCTCACGACAGGAGCCTGACCAATGTCGAATCTATCCATCCTGCAGTCGCTGGAGCATCCGCGCCGCGTACTCGTCATCGGATCCGTGCGCCGCACGGCGAACGGCCGGACGATCACCGCCACCGTGACCGAAGCCGGAGGCCGCGGCCGCATCACGCCCGCCAGGAGCGCTCGGTGAAGGGCGCCGTCCACGACCCGAAGACGTGTCCGCTGTGCGCCCGCCTGCGGCACCCCTCACACGTCGGCACCCGTACCGCCCCAACCCCGCGCCGCCCGCTGCCCGTGAAGGAAACGGACGGTCGTCGCTGATGTGGGCCGACGACGCGAACGACCGTGCCATCCCGATCATCCCGGCTCAGCGCGTCCCGGCCGAGGTGCCCGCCTGCTGCGGACGGCAGATGGAACGGGATCGGGGCCAATGGGTGTGCCGCAAGTGCCGTGGCTACTACCACCCGTTGGAAGGAGAGATGACCGCGCTGCACGACACGGACGCGGGCCGCCACACCACGGGACCCCGAGCCGAGACGACGCACGGGGACGTAGCCCGGGTGTCCCGCCTCCGCCGGGCTGCGCGCTTCCTGACTCGTCGCCCCTCCGCAGGTGCTCAGTCCTGGCAGTGCTCCCAGTGCGGCCGCTGGTTCGACAGCGACCGGCCGGCGCAGGTCTGCCCGGACTGCTCGTAGTACCCGCCCCTGACCGGGCCGGGCCCGCACCCGGCGGGCCCGGCCAAGTTGTTGTCCCTGAGCGGCATGACAGACAGCCAACTGATTCGTGGCCCCTGCGGCACCATCCGGTGAGACATGGCTCGTTCCCGCTCTGGCGTTGACGGCGTCGTCCACGTGACCCTGGCCGTGGGGGGTGGTCAGGTGGTTCGTCCGTGGGTGCGCCGGAACATCGGAGAGCAGCGTCTGTGGGTCTGGATGCCCTACCTGAACGGCTCCAACCGGCACTGGCTCCTGGAAGAGCTGGGCGCGAGAGTACGACCTGAGTGGAACCGGACCGCGAGCCCCAGACGGTGGGAGATCGCCAGGCCACACCTTCGGACAATCGTCGACGCAATGGCGCAACGCTTCGGCGAGGTCGAGGTGATCCTGCAATTCTCCGTCACGGAGCGCTGCGACACCCGCTGCCGTGACGCGGCCGGTGACGACTGCACCTGCTCGTGTCTCGGCGAGAACCACGGTGGCACCGCCTACTGGCGGAACTGGATTCTCGTCGGTGACACGACACTCGTCGATGCCGCCCGCCACGAGCGACGGCTCCTTGTGCGCCGCCAGGGCTGAGGGCCGCTGATGTCGGCCTTGTGGGGCCCGGTGGCTGCGTCCCTCGGAGCTGTCCTCACGACGTTGGTGGGGGTAATCGCCGGCGCAGCGGTCAGCAAACGGTCGCAGAACGAGCACTGGGCCAGAGACCAGGCAGCACGGGCTTGCGTGCGGCTCCTGGAGGAGTCGTCGCAGGTGATCATAGGCCTGGTTGAAATGGAGCGGGCGCGGCCGGCCGGCGTGCCCCAAGGCGTGGTTGTCCCGACGACAGTGGACTGGCGCCCATGGAACCAAGCACTGAACATGATCAACCTCGTGGCCGACCGCGGGATCGTGGATGCCGCACTCGCCCTGGACGAACAAATCTGGCGTATGCACACAGTCATCCGACGCGGGCTCCGGGCGGACGAGAACTGGACGGACCTCCAACAGCCCGTCCTCGAAGCCCAAGGAGCCTTCATCAACACTGCTCGACTGCAGCTTGCCCGCGACGGCGTCGCCCTGGACCGGATGACGGGGAAGCCCGCTCCCGACGATCCCCTTTGGACGCGGTAGCCAGCCGCAGGACGCAAGTGCCCGGTTGCGGTCAAGCGTAAGCGTCAGCTCCCCCAATTTTTCCCGTTTGAGGGGAAAAGTCACTGAGCCTCTTTCATCCTGAGTTTTCGCAGGTGAGGAGGGTGTGGGCGGCGGCGATGAGTTTGCTGATGCGGCGGGGGCTGCAGCGGGCGGCGCGGTCAGCGGACCGGGCGCAGCACCATGTATCTGCGGCCGTAGGCGAAGAGCCTCGTTTCACCCACCCGATCACTGTCGGCCACCGCCGCACGGTACTTCACGCCGTCGACGTAGAGGTAGCTTCCGTTCTCGATGCCCGGGGTGTCGAACACCGACCGGGGAATGCCCGTGCCCCGGGTCCATGAGGCGCGTTCCTCGCGGGTGAGCCAGAAGACCGGCTCCTTCGGCGGCCATGCCGGGACGACCTTCACGTCCTCCAGGGTGCCGGTGGCGGCACCGGCACCGGTATTGCCGGCCTCCCAGGCGATCAGGCCCGGCACGCCGTGGTAAGTCAGGAAGAACGTCTGCTGGATCGGGTCGGTCAGCCCGAGGGGGCCTGCCTCGGCCAGGAGGGCGGGAACGATCCGGTGCCGGTAGAGGTCCAGCACACTGAGCACGGTTGCGCCGTGTGTCGTCCGCGCCTCGTCGATGATGTCGAGCGGGTCGACGCGCTGGAACGTCCTGAAGGCCACCAGCGTGGACAGGTCACCGTCGAAGGCGGGGCGGGCGCGGACCGCCGGCCGGGTCGGCAGTTGCGCCTGGAGAACGGCCTCGGGGCCATGGCTCCGAAGGGCGTCGACCAGGGCCGCCAGCCATTGCGCGCGTTCCACCGAGTTTGCCCCCCGGTTCGCCGGGGTGGTCTCGTAGGCCGCGAACTGCTCAAGGGCGTCCGCGCAGGCACCCGTCATCAGGCGGGCGCCCCAGTCCTGCACGGAACTCCCCACCGTCGCCATGCGAATCCGGGCCGCGCTGCGGACGTACTGCTCCTGGCGGTCGAGGGCGACGTGCTCGTCAGGGCGGCGCAGGTAGGCGAGGACCAACCCGAGTCGGGCGTCGTCGGACCGCACCTCCTGACTGATCCCCCTGAGCAGGTCACCGGCCGGTGCCACGTGGAGCTCCAGTTCGTGCAGCAGGGTGACCGCCGCCTGGCCCGGGTCCGTTCCCTGGCCCGCCATCACGGTCACCTTGATGAACGACTCGTGCGGCGCGAGTATCATCTGGGGCTTGAGCAGGAGCGCCTCCGCGATCAAGGTGCCCTGCGGGGCCCGGGGCGGACTCACGAACACACCGGTGGACCCGTGCACGTCGACGCCCGAAGCGAGTGCGTCGATGAATAGGTGGCAGGTGAGGTTTCCGTCGACCAGGTCGAAAAGTTCACGTAACTGCGGGCTGAACGATTTCCGATTGTCGATCAAGGACTGCAATGACGATTTGACGGCGGCGGGAACGGCAGGCTGCCCACTGAACTTCATCATTTTCCTGACAATAGCCTCGACCGGAGGCGCTGAACAGGCGGCCGACGCCGATGCGGCGAGAATACGGAAAAGCGGAGGCCACCCTTTCACTTCCGGCCCTGAGTGAGCCTCTTTCATCCTGAGTTACCGCAGGTGAGGAGGGTGTGGGTGGCGGGGATGAGTTACCTGATGCGGCGGGGGCTGCAGCGGGCGGCGCGGAAGAGCTTCCAGGTCTTGAGTTGTGCGAAGGCGCGTTCGCCTGGTGCTCGCAGGCGGGCGTGGTCGCGGTTGTACTGCTGGTAGTGGGCGGGGCTGTTCGCGGTGACGGTAGTAGGGGGTGCGGACGGTGGCGCCGGCGCCTTGGTAGGCGCGGTCGGCCAGGACTAGGAGCTCGCGTGTGAGGCAGGTCTGGATGATGTCGTGGGCGCGGGCTGCCGTCAGGTCGTGGGCGCGGCCAGGAAGAGCGCGCGAGAACCACAGCGGGGCGCCGTTTGGTGCGGCGATGACCTGCACGTTCATCCCGTGCCGACGGTGCTTTTGGGAGTAGTACGGTTCATCGGCTGCGAGGCGGCCGGTGGGTATCAAGGTGCCGTCCAGGATGACGAAGTCGCCCTCGCCCAGCCCGACCAGGGCTTCGCGCAGTCCCGGGGCCCGGGCGGCCAGGACCTCGACAGTCTCGTCGGCATAGCGCCAGGCCGTGGCTTCGGAAATATCGAACCCGGCCGCCAGTTGCGCGAACGTCTCGTTCTTGCGCAAATACGCGAGTGCCAGCAGTACCTGCTTGAAGCAGCTCAACTTGCGCCAGCATGAGCCAAGTTCACGCCTTCTGGCGTAGATGAGCCACGACACGTGCTCTACGAGTTCGTGCGGCACGTCGAGCACGGAAGGATACGGAACCAACGAGGCCCCCCGGTCGAAGCATGGTGCGTAGAGAACACCAACGCAACGACCAGGAGCCTCGCCTCGCCATCACACTCCCACCGACCTGCCCATTTCCCCCCTCAGGCACAGGTTGAAAGACCCTCGCTAAGGGGGCCGCCCTCATACGGTACGACCACCGAGTCACGTGCCCCTGCACTACGTCACAACCGGCAGCGATACGAGCCCGCGGACCAGGCGGGTGCGGCGCCAGGTCAGCTCGTCCGGAGGGACGGCGAGGCGGAGGTCGGGGAAGCGGGTCAGGACGGCCCGCAGGGCCAGCTCGGCTTCCGCCTTCGCCAGGGGTGCTCCGAGGCAGCGATGAACGCCATGGCCGAAGGCGAGATGGCCGGCGGCGTCCCGTTCCAACGCCAAGTGGTCCGGTGCGGGGTAACGAGCGGGGTCGCGGTTGGCCGCCCCGATCGCCACCTGGACCGGGACGCCCGCCGGGATGCGCGTGCCGCCGAGAGTGAGTGGCTGTGTGGTGTACCGGAAGGTGGCCGTACTCACCGGGGAGTCGTAGCGGAGCAGTTCGTCGAGCGCGCCCGGGATGTCGTTGGGGTTGGAGCGCAGGTGGGCCAGCTCCGCCGGGTGTTCGAGGAGGGCGAGCAGGGCGGTGCCGATGAAGTTGGCGGTGGTCTCGTGGCCTGCGACGAGCAGGAGACAGGCCAGGGAGACCAATTCGTCCTCGGTGAGATGGTCTTCGCCGTCGCGGGTCGCGATGAGGCGGTCCAGGAGCGAGTCGCCCGGACGCTGCCGTTTGCGGGCGATCAGGTCGATCATGTACTCCGCCAAGGCGTGCGAAGCCGCGTCGATACGGTCCGGGCGACCGTCGGCGAACAGGTCGGCCGACCAGCGCCGCACGTCAGCGCGCTCGGCCTCCGGGACGCCGAGCAGCTCGCAGATGACGATCACCGGCAGCGGGACGGCCAGCCCGGCAATGGCGTCGGCCGGGCCATCGGCGGGCCACTGGCCCAGCAGCGCATCGGCGGTGCGGGCGATGAAGTCGCGCAGTCCCGCCACGGCCCCGGTCGTGAACGCCCTGGTGACCAGCGCGCGCAGGCGGGTGTGCTCGGGCGGGTCCGTAGCCACCATGCTGCGCGCGACGGCGGGGTGAAGCCGGCGCTTGGAGTTCTTGTCGGCGAAGAAGGCGGCCGTGTCCTTCGACAGCCGGGGATCGGCCAGGGCCTGGCGGGCCTCGGCGTATCCGGTGACGAGGTAGCCGGCATGTCCGCCGGACCCTACGGCTACCTCCTGCACGGGACAGGCCGCGGCGACCGTACGGGAGGAGCCAGGGCTGCCCGGCGTGCGGGGAGCTGGCGCGGAGGTGGTCACGTCGTCACACTCCAACGTGGCGAATCGGCGTCGAGGACGGAGTACGGCCGGCGCCGCGGGCGTAAGCGTCGGCGACAGCCACGAGCCAGTCGGTCTCAGCCCGCAGGTCCCCCTCACGGGGGAAGGAGCTCGACATGGCCACGGCCTCGGCCGACTCGGCGCGTGGCCGACCGGAGCGCAGCCCGGCCAGTGCTGTCCTGGTCAGCTCCGCTTCTACGAAAGCGGCGCCGCGCCTCGTCCCGGCCTCGACGCTCACCTGCAGGGCCTCCAGAACCTCTTGCGAACGGTACGGGCGCAGAGCAAGCAGGCCGTCGCTGATCTCGACGACTCGTCGCTGCAAGAGGAAGCCGGGGTCGTTCATGTCACCACCATGATCGGACGCAGGCAGCACGATATGCGGCACGGCAGCCGTCAAGTCACTCCACAGAGGCTCCAGGGCGACAAACGAACGAGTCTCCCAGCGTCGTCGCCGGGCTTGGTTGATCGGATAGACCACAGCCGGCAGCGTCAGCCCGACGCCGATGAACAGAACGGCGAGCGCGGGCGCACTCACGCTGAACACGCATGGCGGAGCAACCAGGGAGGAGCAGTGCGGCTCGTCCCTCTGTACCAGATGCAGCCCGAGACCGAGTGACATCAGGACGGTCGCTTTGTAGGCGGAGTAGACCAACCCGAAGAAGCAGCCGGTCGCAGCCAGGCGGAGCCCGAACCGGATGCTGACGCGGCGAGTCGACCTCGACTGCCGCAACGCCTGGCGCAGGAAATCGACGATGGCCAGGCTCAGGTAGGAGATGAACAGTCCCAGGTACAACGCGTATGCCTTGCCTGAAGGGGCGGTCAGTCCTTCCCACATCACGAGCCCCGTCATTCCAGCGAGCAGGGCAGCGGCAACGATGAGCCGCAGCCGGATACGACGGCGGGCTTCATCAGGAGTCAGGTTGACCTGGAAGGAAGCAGCCACAATCGAGGTGGCAGCGCCCATCGAGGCGGAGTTGCTCATCAGCCGGGACAAATGCGGAAATGCTGCGTCGGCCGCCTGCGCAACGAATGGTGTGTAGACGAAGAAAGCAAGCGCACAGGAGAGCAGCAGCATTCCAATGGCCAGGCTTCCAGCAGGTCGTGGGCCACCACGACCCACAAACCAGTAGGTGGCGACCACAGACAAGAGGACAGCCATCGCAACAAACAGAGCGTTCACAAGCAACGATGACGCCCTTTCCTGAAGGGTTGCGCGAGCAGGGCATCCCAACTATCGGCGCCTTGTGCGGGTTCCCGCGACGGCGCGTCCCGTTCTTGATACATCCTGTGACGAACCAGGCTCGCGAGCAGCTCGGCCTCGCGTTCGTCAGTGGAGGAATAACTCGTGCGCCCCGACATACGAAGAACCAAGGTAGGGTCCACGCCGATGGCATGGGCCGTGGTCGCGTCCACCTCCAAGCTCCCCGGATGATCCATCAGCACATGCATCAACTCATGAGTGATGATGTGACGCTGGTGATGGATCGACGCGCTCCCCTCGTAGAAAACGAGGTCGGCATGAGGCGTCTCCAAGCGCACTCCACAGGGCGCCTCGGTCGCCCCCAAGGTGTCCAAGGGCTTCAGCACGATGAGTTTTCCGCGTCGCGCGGCGATGGCATCACGTAATTCACGAGTCGTGAACCCGTACGGCAGACGCAAGCGGTCAATCTGCCGTTCATACGATCCGCGCAGTCGGTTGCTGTCGAGCACGGTTCCGCCGACCTCTCACTACCTGAGAACTGACTCACGTTTGCCGGCGAGGATACGGTCACTGCCCATACTGGTCAGCGCGAGTCGCCCAGAAACAGTATCCGAACGTTCGGCATGGTCGTCGAACCGAAAGCAGAAGCACCACTCAGGCGGAGCAGTGGCAAGCTACAAGCTATTAATACAGGGATTATCTGACGTCAGCGGCAACGGTGGGTAGACGCGATGACTGTCACGGCCACCCCGAGCACCTCGACCTCACTGCGCGTGTCGCTTCGGCCGGTGGCGAGGGCTGGACTCCACCGTCGCGGAAGCGGTGGCCAAGACGTGCAGCTCGGCCTTCGGGACGGGACATGATGGACCTGCGTTCCCCGATGCTCCCTGCATGGTCACGAGTAGGCCCGCGTTCGCAGCGCGGGTCGGAAAGGAACACGTGCTCAGCGCAGTGAATGCCGATGGCGCCTCCGGCTCCACGAACCACCAAATCCTCCGCGAGGGCGCCCGCCGACTGCTCGCCGCCCTGTCGGAGGTGGAAGCCCACCAGTACATGGCCGAGTGGGCGGCCGGGGCATGAGCGACCGCGGGAGATGCCCGCTGCTGTTCCTGGACGTCGACGGGCCGCTCCTGCCGTTCGGTGACGGCCCGCAGTACGAGTCGGCGGGCCCCGCATCGAGTTCACACCTGGCACGGCTGGACCCGCGGACAGGACCACGGCTGGCGGCATTGCCGTGCGACCTGGTCTGGGCCACAACCTGGGGGGAAGAGGCGAACACCGAGATCGCACCGCCTCTCGGCCTACCGCGGCTTCCCGTCGTGAACTGGCCGGAACCCTCCGGCGCGGATGAACGCGAGGATCAGTGGTTCGGACTCCACTGGAAAACCCGGACCCTGGTTGCATGGGCGGGCGGACGCCCCTTCGCCTGGGTCGACGACGAGATCACCGACGCCGACCGGGACTGGGTGTCCACCCACCACCCCGCCCCCGCCCTCCTCCACCCCATCGCGTCGTCCCGAGGGCTCACCGACGAAGACTTCCGCATCCTCGACCAATGGCTACGGGCCGTTTGAGATTTCCGGTCGTCGTCGCCGACCGAGTTCTCAACCCGGCTGGCGCCACGGCCGGTCAAGGCACGCGGCCAGAGCCACCTCGCCCACTTCGCAGCGTGGCCGAAATGCGGTTGTCCGATAAAAGTTCTGGTCATGTGGGGGACCGACTGCTCCAGAGAGCGTCTCTTTCTGGCATAGCCTGATCACTGTAGGTATCTGGCGTGTCCTGTGGGGGGCTTGTGGCGATCGAGTTACCCGGGCCGGTGGTGTCGTTCCTGAGCGTCGTCGGGATCAGCTGGCCGAACGTGAACGAGGACAAGGTGCGGGAGTTCGCCTCCCACATCCGGGAGTTCGCCTCCGCGGTGGACACCACCCACCAGCAGGCCACGGCCACGGTCAACCAGCTCGGCGCCCACTACAAGGGGGCCTCGTACGAGGCGCTGCTGGCGGCGTGGGGCGAGAAGTCCAACACCCACATGGCCGAGCTGGTCAGCCTGTGCCACGGGGTGGCCACCGCCCTGGACGTCGCCGCGGGCGTGATCGTGACGATGAAGGGCGAGTGCATCGCCGAACTCATCGGCTTGGCCGCTGCGTTCGTCGCCGAACAGGCAGCCGCGGTGGAAACCCTCGGCCTGTCCGAGGCAGCGGCGGCGGCGACGGTGAAGCTGGCCGAGAAGGCCGTGCAGGTCTTGGAGGACCAGCTCACCCAGTACATCATCGCCGAGGTCATCGAAAAAGCCCTCGACCCCCTGGTCGAAGCCGTCGGCAAGGCCGCCAGCGGGCTGATGTTCAAGGCCGCCGAGGACGCCCTCGGGGTGGACACCGACGGCTGGGACGGCGGGCCCGGCTTCGAGATCCACCCCACGATGCTGACCTTCCACGCCACCACCATGCACGGCCACGCCGACACCGTCGCCGGCCACGCCAAAACCCTGCAGACCAAGCTGGCCGGGGTGAGCTTCCAGTGACCAACCGCATCGTCGGCGCCCTCGAACACGCCGCCACCAAACTCGGCAAGACCCTCGGCGAAGACGCCGGCAAAGCCGTCAAAGACCTTTACCACTCCACCGGCCACAACCTCACCGGCATCGCCGAGGACACCGCCGCCGCCGACCTCAAACACGAAACCAACCTGCGCAACCTCATGCGCGACAGCAAACAGCCCTCCGTCCACGCACCCCACGAAGTCAACGACCCAGCGCACCTGCCGCACGAGGACGGCCACGAGCCGCCGCTGGGCGGCGAGCACGCCCCCGGCCAGCCCTCGGAGGGCAACAGCGGCTGCACCACCGGCGGCGACCCCGTCGACGTCGTCTCCGGACAGATGATCACCTCCGCCACCGACATCGACCTGCCCGGCCTGCTGCCCCTGACCCTGCGCCGCGCCTACGCCTCCGGCTACACCGCAGGCCGCTGGTTCGGCCCCGGCTGGGCCTCCACCCTCGACCAGCGCGTCCAGATCGACACCGACGGCATCCACTACGCCGGCCCGGACGCCGAGATCCAGCACTACCCCCTGCCCACCGACACCACCCCGTCCGTCCTGCCCGAACGCGGCACCCAACACCCCCTGACGTGGGACCGCGACACCGACACCATCCGCATCCACGACACCGCCACCGGTGTCACCCGCCACTTCGGGCCGCCGGCGCACGACCCGTACGCCCACACCCGCAGCATCACCGCGCTGACCGACCGCAACGGCCACCGCATCGACTACATCCCCGGCCCCGACGGCCTCCCGGCCGAGGTCCGCCACTCCGGCGGCTACCGCATAGCCGTCGACACCACCACCCCCACCCCCGCCGGGCCCCGCATCGCCGGTCTGCGCCTGCTCCACGACGACACCAGCACCCAGATCCTCCAGTACGGCTACGACGGCCGCGGCCGCCTCACCGGTATCACCGACTCCACCGGCCTGCCCCTGACCTACGCCTACGACAACCACGACCGCATCACGTCCTGGACCGACCGCAACAACCACTGGTACGCCTACGAATACAGCCCCGACGGCCGCGTCACCCGCGGCCACGGCCCCCAAGGCGCCCTCGAAGCCCACTTCACCCACGACACCGCAGCCCGCACCACCACCGTGACCAACAGCCTCGGCCACACCACCACCTACCACTACGACCGCCACGGCCACCTCACCCAGACCGTGGACCCACTCGGCGGCACCGTCCACACCACCTACGATCCCTTCGGCCGACTGCTCTCCCGCACCGACCAACTCGGCCACACCACCCGCTACACCCTGGGTCCGAACGGTGAGCGGCTGCGCATCGACCGCCCCGACGCCACCTTCCTCGCCACCCGGTACGACGCCCACGGTCTGCCCGTCGAGATCATCGGTCCCGATGGTGCGGCATGGCAGCAGGCGTACGACGCGGTGGGCAACCGTACCGAGGTGACCGATCCCGCCGGCGCCGTCACCCGGTATGCCTACGACGAGTCCGGCCGGCTCACGGCCGTCACCAACGCGCTCGGCCACACCACCACCGTTGTCTGCGACCGGGCCGGCCTGCCCGTCCAGGTCACCGACCCCCTCGGCGCAAGCATTCACTACCACCGCGACGCGTTCGGCCGCATCACCCGCATCATCGATCCCCTGGGCAACGCCACCAGCCTCACCTGGACGACCGAAGGCAAGCCGCTCACCCGCACAAATCCCGACGACGGCATCGAGAGGCGCACCTACGACGCCGAGGGCAACTGCCTCGCCTACACCGACGCGGCAGGAGGCGTGACCCGGTACGAGTACACCCACTTCGCCCAGCCAGTGGCCCGCACCGGCCCGGACGGCGCACGATGGGTCTTCACCCACGACACCGAGCTTCGGCTGCGCAGCGTCGTCAACACGCAGGGCCTGTCATGGACGTACGACTACGATCCCGCAGGTCGCCTCACCGCCGAGACCGACTTCGACGGCCGCACGCTGGCCTACAGCTACGACGAGGCCGGCCGGCTCACCGCCCGGGCAGACCCTCTCGGCGACATCCGGTTCGGTTACGACGCGCTCGCCAGGCTCACCGCCCGGACCGCCGCGGGCACGCAGACCACATTCGCCTATGACGCCGCCAGCCGTCTCCTCCAGGCAACCGGCCCCGACGCCACGCTGACCTACCAGCGCGACAGTCTCGGCCGGGTCACCTCGGAAACCTGCAACGGGCGCACCCTGACTTATGCGTACGACGCGCTGGGCCGCTGCACCGCTCGTACCACCCCCACCGGGGTGACCAGCACATCCAGCTATGACGCGGCGGGCAACCGCACCGCGTTGGCAGCCGCAGGGCACCTGCTCCAGTTCACCTACGACGAGGCCGGCCGCGAGACCACCCGCCAATTCGGTGCCGCCACTGTCATGCACAGCGACTTCGACGCGCTCGGCCGCCTGAGCACCCAGTCGCTTACCAGCGACGGCCGGCGCATGCACCACCGCAGCTACACCTACCGGGCGGACAGCAATCTCCTGGCCGTCGAGGACGACTTCGGCGGCCTTCGCGCCTTCGACCTCGACCCGGCAGGACGTGTCAGCACCGTCCGCGCCGACGGCTGGACCGAGCGCTACGCCTACGACAGCGACGGCAACCAGACCGATGCCTCATGGCCCGCCGCGCACGGCGCCGAGGAAGCCACAGGCCTACGCACCTACAGCGGAACCCGCATCATCCAGGCCGGCCGCATCCGCTACGAACACGACGCCAACGGCCGCGTCACCCGGCGCCGCAAAGCCCGAATATCCCGCAGGCCCGACACCTGGACCTACGCCTGGGACGCCGAGGACCGCCTCACCCACGTCACCACCCCCGACGGCACCATCTGGCATTACCGCTACGACCCGCTGGGGCGCCGGATCGCCAAGGAGCGCCTGACAGCCGACGGCGAGGCAGCCGAAACGACACACTTCACCTGGGACGGCCCCACCCTGGTCGAGCAGACCTCCGTGGGCGGAAGCCTTGCCCAGCCCGTGACCCTCACCTGGGACCACGACGGTGTGCGCCCGCTCGTCCAGATCGAGCGAATATCGGCAGCCGACGCTCCTCAAGACGTCATCGACGAACGGTTCTTCGCCATCGTCAGCGACCTCGTCGGCACTCCCACCGAACTCGTCGACGACACCGGCCGGACCGCCTGGCGCGCCCGCTCCACCCTCTGGGGCGCCACCTCGTGGCCGCGTGACAGCACCGCCTACACACCCTTGCGGTTCCCCGGCCAGTACTTCGACGCCGAGAGCGGCCTCCACTACAACGTCTTCCGCCTCTACGACCCGGAAACCGCCCGCTACACCGCTCCGGATCCCCTGGGGCTGGCGCCGGCGCCCAACCCGGTCGCATACGTCGACAACCCGCACACCTCCGCCGACCCCCTGGGGCTGGCGTGCTACGACGTCGAACGAGTTCCCGAGGACGAACTCTCCACACTGTTCCACTACACCAACGAATCCGGACATGACGCAATTGTGGAAAGCGAGGAGCTGTGGCCCTCGCTCAAGGAGCACAACCCCAAGGACGCCCGGTTCGGCGACGGGCAGTACCTGAGCAACATCCAGCCGGGCAGCAAGACGTCCGGACAGCTTTCCTACGCCTTCCTGCGCGTGCCGTATGCGGGGCGGAAGTACACTCACTACGTGGAAATCGACGTGCGGGGTCTGGAAGTCATGAGGTCCGTGGAACGGCCGGATGTCTTCGTCATCCCGAACTCGGGAAATCTGGACCTGGCAGGGCGGATCGTCAACCACGGAAAGAACTGACCAATTGTCCATGGAATACTGGAAAGTAGAATGGCACCACGACTTCACCGAAGAGCCTGTCGTGCTGTTCAGCGAGATCGGTGACGACGGGTACGAGATCCGTAAAGTCCAGGTGTACCGTGACGGACGCATCCTGAAAGCGGACGAAGCACACGAGCACGCGCTCATCGGTCTCAGCGAGATCCCCGTCGGTGACATCGCCGACGTGGCAGCTCAAGCGGAGTTCTCCGCCTGGGTCATCTCCAAGTGCGAATTCGACAAGCTCTGGGACCAAGCCGTCTGGCCCGAGTCCGCCTCCCCCTCGTAGGAGTGTGCGTCCGAGTGCAACCGGCCTCGCTCTTGCATGAGGTCCGCAGGTAAGGCGACGGACTTGCATGCAAGATCGCGGCTAATCCCACCAGAACCACCAATCGGATCGCCCCACCAGACCGGTCGCGTAATCAGGAAACGTCGTCGGCGGGTCATCGACGATGCTGTGCGCGGTGGACAACACGTGCTCGCATGCGAGCAATTCTGCGTCCTGCAGACTTTGAGGCGGCCGGGCGACCGAGACATGCAGCGAGTTCCCGCAGGCCGACACCACTTGCGCACCGAACCGCTCCTCCCAACTGCGCAACAACGCACACACCAATGGCACCGGGGCTTGCGACGACCATTCCAGGAGCGCCGGGAGATCCGCACTGCGCCGGGCGGGAACAAGTGCGAGACGGCAGTCCTTGAACTCATGCCACCCCGTGGCGACCAGACGGCCGACAGTGCGCCCAGCCGCCTGTGCCGGCGTAAGGCTGTCAGCGGCCACCGCTACCGGCGGGGCCAGCCCCGGCCAGTCCTCGAAGGGCGGCCCAGGATCGCGCGGCCAAGCCTCGACGCCCTCCGGAACATCCTCGGCCGCGGGTACGGCGCCCGACCAGAGCGGCAGCCTGCGCCGGCGGTATTCGGCGAATGCCGCGGCCAGTACCGGTTCCAAGCGGATCGCATCCGCCTCGGCCAGGTACGACCGAGCCGGGGTACCAGGCCAGCACAACAGCGGGAACAGCCCCGTGACCTCCTGCTGATCCAGCAGGAGGCTCCACAGTCCTTCGATGTCCTCGGGCAGATCGTCCGAGATCCAGATGCCGGCTGAACCTGGAAGCTCGGAGCGGCCGGGGGGCAATCCGTCAGGCAAGGTGAAGGTCACGGCCTGACGGTAGACCTTGCCACTGACGCTCCGAGGAGGAAACCAAGATCCACTTGGCAACAGATCCCGGCTGCCCTCACCCGGGAGCTGTTCAGGATTCTTCGAAACTGCAGCCGTGACAGCGACTCGCTCTCACCACGTCTACCGGCCGCTGATCCCGAAGGGGTCGGTGATGTCGAAGGAGTGCGCTCCGGGGTGGCCGGCGAATTCGCAGCAGGGCTCGCGGCCGGGTGCGAGGCTGGTGACGTCGCAGTCCAGCAGCACTACGACGGCCGAGGGCTGGTGGCCGCGGATCCAGTTCGCCCACACCGCCCCGGAGCCGGTGCTGCCGACGTCCATGACCAACGCGTAATGATCGCCCGTGCTGTGGTGCTGGAGGGTGCAGCGCAGGTGCTGCTCGACGTCGGCGACCTCAGCGGTCCCAGCGGGCGCAAAGGCCAGGGCGGCTGCGGCAAGGTGGTGCGGAAGGCTGGTTCGTTCCCCGCAAATGGGAACCCGGAGAGCGGAGGGCCGCGGGCGAGGGGGCTGTGTTGCGTCGGTCATGGGTGCGGAGGCGTTCCTTCGAGGAGTCGGGCTGTCGGGTCCGAGGGCTTCACCGGTGATCGGGCCCCTCGGTGGCGCTGGTACCGCCGCGGTAGTGGTGGGCGAGGGCGTAGGCGTTGAGCGCGTGGCGGTGGGCGTTGGGCGTCGCCCAGTGGCGCCAGGCGCGTGCGAACGGGGTGGGTTCGCGGTGGATGTGCAGGTCGGGAGGTGCGGCGGCACGGGCGCCGGCACGCAGTGCTGAATCGTGCAAGGGGTAGAGGGCGTAGTCGCCCGTCGCCTGGGTGGCCGCGATTGCAGCCGGGCCGGGCCCGATCCCGGAGATACGAGCGAGCGCCACGGCGAGTTTGAGCGGTGGCATCGCCGGCCAAGCGGCGGGGTTGCGGCAGAAGGCGTCGGCTGCCGCATGAAGGGCACCGCGGTGGGCCAGTGCGCCGGCTGCGGCGAAATCCTCTGTGGCCAGCCGCGAGACCGTGTCAGGATCGGGGACGGTGGCCGCCGGACCGGTCGGGGTGGCGTACGTACGGCCGTGGGCGGTGGCCCAGCGTCGGTAAGCGTGGCGCGCCCGTATGCCGGGTGCCCCTCGGCTGAGCACTGCCGCAGTGATCGCGTCCCACGGGTCGGTGGGGACCAGAACGATCGTGCCCAGCATGGACAGGGAGCCGCTGAGCAGTGCGGGAGCGACGTCGGGCAGTTCGTCCGGCTCGATCCGCCTGGTCATGGGTGGCGGACCGTGTCCTTCGAGGAGCGTGAAGGCGAACGGTCGGCCGGCCTTCCAGGCGACGTGCCAGACGGACGTACTTCGCTTGATGAGTCGGCCGGTCGTACCGTCACTCTGCCGGTACCAAGCCGGGTGGTCGGCGAGCAGGGTGCAAGCCGTCTCGTCGAGCGGGTGCCGATCCTGCCTGGAACGCTTCGTGGGCCGGGGTTCGCTCTCGCGCGCGGAGCTCGTGTCGTGCTCCGCGCTCAGGACGGCCTCGATCTCATGGAGGACCGCCGCCAGCGAACTGATGACGGCTCGCGCGTGGCTCAGGTGCTCGTCCCCTTCGATCCCCGGACGCTCGGCCAGCGAATGCGCGGCATCGGACACCGCGACGCGGGCCCGGTCCAGAGCGGCTTCGGCGCCGCTGTCTACGAGGGCCGTGCCGTACGAGGGCCGCGTATCCGCTGCCCGATCGGTCAGTGGCCGGCCGGCATGGCTGGCCGGCCGGCTGGCCGCGGGAGTAATGGCGCGATCGGGAGGTCCGGTGCGCTGACGAGGCACGGGGAGAGGCACGCTGAGGCTTTCTGCGGGCGCGGGCGTATGGGTAATGGGGGTAATTGAGCCGGATCATGACGGTCCGTACGGAAGAGCTCGCCGCAGCGCTCCCCACTTCACGGCAATGCGCTCAGGCGCGCCCACACCGTCTTTCCGGAGCGATGCCGGATGACGCCCCATTGCCCGGCGGTGAAGGTGTTCACGAGCTGGAGGCCACGGCCGCCTTCCGCCTCGTCGCTGGGCAC
This sequence comes from Streptomyces sp. HPF1205, assembly GCF_020400825.1. GTDB lineage: Bacteria > Actinomycetota > Actinomycetes > Streptomycetales > Streptomycetaceae > Actinacidiphila. The sequence goes on along the minus strand of NZ_JAINVH010000016.1, from coordinate 42,173 downwards.
GTGCATGAGCGGCATCCCGGCCCCGGCGTCGTCGACCTCCAGGTGGAGCTCACCGTCGGGCCGGCGCTCGAAACGGGTCTCGATCCGCTCCTGATCGCCGCGGACGTGCACCACGGCGTTGGTCAGAAGTTCGGACAGCACAAGGCCCGCCTCGTGGGCCAGGTCGTGCATTCCCCAGCCGTCGAGAACGGCGAGGAGTGCTCGGCGGGCGTCCGGCACCGACTCCGGAACGTACGGCCAGCGGTGGACGACGGCCTTCGGCACGTCAGATGGGGGTGAGGTCATGGCAGGTGCCTCTGCAAAGGGTGGCGAAGATGCCGACGCGACTCGTTTCCGCGCGTCGGCCTTGTAATCACCCTCTACCTCTGCGTAATCGGCTCCAAGGACACTTCACCTGCTCCTTACTGCGCAAAGCAAGGACACTTTTCGTGGCTGACTCAGCGTGGCGGAGCCATTACTGTGCTGACATGCCCAGAAAGCGCAACCAGGTGCTGCGGGACCTCATGGCCAGGCGCGAGCTGACCCTGGAGAGGCTCGCCGAGGACCTGTGCGAAATGGCGCTCCTGCTCGGCCGCGAGCCGGTGACCGTATGGCCCAGGCACGTCGGGCGGTGGTTGTCCGGAGAGGTGACCTGGCCGTGGGACAAACACCGCGAGCTGCTGGAAGCGGTCTTCGGTCAGCCCGCGGAGGAACTCGGCTTCGTGCCGCCGCCCGGCTACGAGCGCAGTACGGTGCCCTTGCAGACCTCGTCGGACGGAACTCCAGTGCTACGCCGCCACTTCATCATCGGACTGGGTGCCGCCATCGCCCTCCCCTCCCTCCCGACCGCGGGCAGGCTGGGACACACCGACGTGGACGCGGTCCAGACCGCGATCACACAGCTCCACGCACTGGACGACCAGCACGGCGGGGCGGAGCTGGCGGAAGTCGCCGGCGCCTACGTGAGCCACGTCGAGCAGGCCGCGCGCACCTGCACGTACGGGGGCACCGTCCAGGCCCGCCTCCACCGGGCCGTGGGCGAACTCGCCGCCTCAGCGGGCTGGTTCGCTTACGACGGAGGCCGGCACGAGGACGCGCGCCGCTGGTGGGACCTGGGCATCCGGTACGCCACCCTCGCCTCCGACGCGATGCTGCAGGCCCGGATCTGGTCGTACATGGCCCGGCAGGCGTGCGATCTCGGACACGGCAGCGAAGCCGTGGCCCTCGCCCGCGTCGCCCTGGACCGTACCGGCACCCGGCGTGACCCCCGCCTGTCCGCTCTCCTGCATGCCCGCGTCGCCCTGGGGCACTCCCTCACCGGTGAGCGTTCGCGGACGGCCCGATCCCTCCACCGCGCCGACCTGGCCCTCGACCGGGCGCCCGATCAGACCATGCCGTGGCTCAGTTTCTGCGGGCCGGCGGAGCTGGCCGGTCAGGTAGCCCTGTGCGACTACAACCTGGGGCGCTACGAGGACGCCGCGCAGCGCGACGTCGACGCCCTCGGTCTGCTGCCCAAGGGCTTCGGCCGCAACAGTTTCGCCACGCAGGTCTCCCTGGCCCGCAACTGCCTCGCCGCCGGCCGCGCCGAGGAAGCCCTCGAAGCCGGCCACCGCGCCGTGGACCTGCTGCCCAGCGTCAAGAGCCCCCGCTGGGCACGGCACCTGGCGGACTTCGCCCACGCCGTCAGGCGGCAGGGTCCGACCCCGGCAGCGGCGGACTTCGCCGAGCGCTACCAGGCGGCGGTCGCATGACCACCCCGCGCGTCATGACCGTCACCCACTACACGCCCGCCGAGTTCCCAGGTATCCGCCAACAACTCCTGGACGTCTACGCCGAGGTGTACGCGGTGGAAGCGCGGACCGACCCGTTCTTCTCCCTGCCGCGCTTCGCCGCCCGCCTCGACGGACACGCCCGTCATCCCGGCTGGGCCTGCGCCATGGGCGAGATCGGCGACGAGGTCGTCGGCTACGCCTACGGCCGCCCCGATTCCGAGGACGAATGGCGCACCATGACCACCGTCACCGCACCCGAAGTACGCGACTACGGCGTCGGCGGGAACATGTTCGGCCTGTGCGAGATCATGGTCCGCGCCCCCTGGCGCGGCGCGGGCGCGGCCCGCACCATCCACGACGAACTGATGCGGGACCGCCCCGAACCCCGCGCCTCTCTCCTCGTCGAACAATCCCACCCTCGCGTCCGAGCGACCTACGAACGTTGGGGATACCAGGCGGTGGCCACCTCCCGGCCCTACCCCGACGCACCCGCCTACGACGCGATGGTCCTGGACCTCAGCGCCGCGCCGGCCGACTGACGGGCCGCCCCGTCAGGATCCGGTGCCGGATCGCGGGAGTACGCCTGCCTCCGCCGACTCGCAGCCGACCCCGTCCGGCGCCTGGGGTCCCACGCCGAGGAGCCTGAGCAGTTCGGCGGTCACCACCCGGTAGGCGTTGCCGAGCCGCAGGACCCGCACCGGGTAGGTCCCCCGCTTGGCGAGGGCGTACCCGGTGGAGCGCCCGAGCATCAGGGCGCGGTTGGCGGTGTCGAGATCGACCACCGCCGGAAGCGTGAGCAGTTGCTCGCCGGTGAGTCCGCGCCCCTCGTATCGCCGGATCGGTGTCGCCATGACGCCTCCACAACTCCTTCAGGTGACCGATTTGAGTGAATCTCTATCATGTATTCGCAGCCACACCTTTTGAATGCATATGGTGTCGTCATGACCCCTCAGCAATGGCCGGCCAAGCTGACCGCCCACATCGCCCGAGGAATGCGCGATGCGCGCAGGGCCGCGGGACTCACCATGGCGCGAGTCGCCCAGGGCTGCGCCGACCGCGGCATGCCGGAGATCAGCGAAAACTCCCTGAAGAACCTTGAATCGGGGCGGAAGACGAGCCTGTCCGTCGCGGACCTCTTCGTGCTGGCAGACGTCCTCGGCGTGCCGCCCATCACCCTCCTGTTCCCCCTCGGCTCCTTGGGGACGGTGGAGGTCCTGCCCGGACGAGTCGTGTCCACGTGGGACGCCCTTGCCTGGTTCACGGGCGAACTTCCTGCCGGTGAACCGGCCCCGGAGGGGAGCGCCAAGGCCGTGCTCGACGTCTTCCGCCACCACAGCGACCTGACGGCCGCAGCAGTGATCGCGAGGAATCTGGCCAAGGACCGGCGGCGAGCCGCGAACGCCACGCTCGACAAGGAACGCCGGAAAGCCCTGCTGGCCCGCGCCGCCGGCTACGAGGAACAAGCCTTCGAGGACTGCCGAGAGCTACGGACCTTCCGGGAGCTGATGCGGAACCGGGAGCTGGCGCCCCCGGCCCTGCCGGAGGAGCTGGCATTCGTCGACGACGCCCAGGAAGACATCCGCTCCGAAGATCGGCCGCACCCACCGGCCCCGAGGAAGGACGACGCATGAAGGGTTCGACGTTCCGCCGATGCGCCTGCCGTGACCCGGAGACCGGAAGGCAACTCGGCCAGTCCTGCCCGAAGCTCTCCCAGCGTCGGCACGGCACCTGGAACCTGCGTCAGGAGCTTCCACCGCGAGAGGACGGCACCCGACGCACCTTCCGCCGGGGCGGTTACGACTCCGCCAAGGACGCCCAGCAGGACCTGGACAAAGTCCGCGCCCTGCTCGCCATCGCCGACGCGGACGACCAGGACAACCGGGACAAGGTCGCCGAGCTGCTGGAGAACGTGGCCGCGGAAAAACTGCCGTTGCCGGGAGTCGACGCGATCCGCCGCAAACTGCACGCGGGCCAGCCGCTCACCTCGCACCTGACCGTGGGCGAATGGCTCGACACGTGGCTGGCGGCGAAGAAGACCCGCAGGACGACGACCAACGGCTACGCCTCTCACATCAGGGTCCACCTCAAGCCGCGAATCGGACACGTGCGCCTCGACCGGCTCAACGTCGGCCACGTTCAGACGATGTTCGACGCCATCGCGGACGAGAACGAAGTGATTCTCGCGGAGAACGCGGCCCGGAGGGAACAGGAGGCCCGAGCCACGTGGGGCAGGAGGTCACGGCCGCCGGGGCACGAGCGGGAGCAACTGGCCGCCGAGCGGGCCAAGCTGGCCGCAATGAAGCCCTACCGGAAGATCACCGGCCCGGCCACACGTCAGCGGATCCGCTCGACGCTGCGGGCCGCGCTGAACGCCGCCATCTCCCGGCAGCTCATCACCTTCAACCCGGCCGAGCACGTGGAGTTGGCTTCGGGGAAGCGGCCCAAGGGCCTGCTGTGGACGGACGAGCGCGTACGGCAGTGGGAGAAGACGGGCCAGAAGCCGTCCGCGGTCATGGTCTGGACGCCGAAGCAGCTCGGCCGCTTCCTGGACGCGGCCGAAGGCCACCGGCTGTACGCCCTCTTCCACCTCATCGCCTTCCGCGGCCTGCGTCGCGGCGAAGCGGTCGGCCAGGGCTGGGCGGACATCCATCTGGATCGCGCGGAGTTGACCGTGTCCGCGGAGATCGTGGTGGACGGCTGGACGCCGTACGAGTCGGAGCCCAAGACGGACGGCAGCGCCGCCACGATCCACCTGGACAGCGTCACCGTGGCGGTCCTGCGGGCGCACCGCCTCCGGCAGAACAAGGAACGCCTCAAGTGGGGTGAGGCCTGGAAGGAAACCGGCAAGGTCTTCACCCGCCAGGATGGAAGCTGGCTTCATCCGGAAGAGGTCTCGCAGGAGTTCAGGAAGATCAGCGACGCCGCCGGCCTGCCGCCCATCAACCTCCGCGACCTGCGCCACGTGGCCGCCACCCTGACCCACGCCGGAGGCGGAGACCTCCACACGATCAAGGAAGTGCTCCGCCACTCGACGATCACACTCACGTCCGACACCTACACAACCCTGCTCCCGGACATCAACCGGCGGGTAGCGGAGAAGGCCGCGCGGCTCGTGCCGAGGGCGGCCCGGAAGGTGGTCGGCGGAACCGCCGGGCTCACACCGGGCTCACCGAAGCCCGCCCGAACGGCCGCCGCCCCCTCCTCGGCAAGCGAGAAGGGGGCGGCGGCCCAGGTCAGCGCGGGTGTCCCTGCTGACCCATCAGGTAGGCCGTGTGGGACTCGAACCCACAACCAATGGATTAAAAGTCCACTGCTCTGCCAATTGAGCTAACGGCCCGCACACCGCAGCATAGCCGGGGATCGGGTCCGGGTAGGGACCATATCCCCGGTGGCCGCGGTCGGGTCGGGAAGGGGGCGCCCCCGAGGGCCGCGGGGGGCCGCGGGCCGCGGGGGCGGAGAGCGTTCGGGTCGGGAGGCGGTGGCCGGGTCAGCCGTTGCGCTTCCAGCGGGGCTTGCGCTCGAAGGAGGTCGCGCGGTCGCCGCGGTCCCGGTCGGCGAAGGACGGGCGGCGGTCCCGGTCACCGTACGAGGGCCGCGAGTCACGGCGGTCGCGGTTGAAGGGACGGTCGTCCCGGTGGCGGTCGTCGCGGCCGTACGACGGACGGGTGTCCCGCCGGTCCCGGTCGCCGTAGACGGGGCGGCGGTCCCGGTCACCGTACGACGGCCGCGAGTCGCGGTCACCGTACGACGGCCGCGAGTCGCGGTCACCGTACGAGGGGCGCGAGTCGCGGTCACCGTACGAGGGGCGCGAGTCGCGGCGGTCGTCGCGGTTGTACGACGGACGGGCGTCGCGGCGGTCACGGTCCCGGTCACGGTCGCCGTAGGACGGGCGGCGGTCCCGGTCACCGTACGACGGCCGCGAGTCGCGACGGTCCCGGTCGCGGTCCCTGTCCCGGTCGCCGTAGGACGGGCGGCGGTCCCGGTCACCGTACGACGGCCGCGAGTCGCGACGGTCGTCACGGCGGTCGTCGCGGCCGAAGGAGCGGTCGTCGCGGCGCTGCGGTGCGGCGGCACGCTCCTCGCGCGGCTCCGGTACGAAGGGCTTCTCCTCGGCCGCCGCGGCAGCGGCAGCGGCAGCCTCGGCCGCCTTCGCCGCGATCGCCTCGTCCGGGTCCTCGCCGCGTTCGCGGGCCGAGCGGGCGGTCAGGCGGTCGGCCTCCTCGCGCAGTTCGGCGGCGCGGCGCTGGAGGCGTTCGAGCTGGCGGGCGAGGTCGGCGACGTCGCGTTCGGCCTGGGCCGCCGCGTTCTCGGCGGCGTCGGCCTGGACGTCGGTGAGGGAACGGGCGCCGGTGATCCGCGCCACGTCCTCGTCGAAGACGCCGGCGCCGCCGATGATGTGGCGCGAGGCGTCCACGCCCGCGTCCTCCATCAGCCGGAAGATCTGCCGGCGCTGGTGCGGCAGCGCGAGCGAGACGACCGTGCCTGACTTGCCCGCGCGGGCGGTGCGGCCGCTGCGGTGCAGGTAGTCCTTGTGGTCGCCGGCCGGGTCGACGTTGAGGACCAGGTCGATGCCGTCGACGTGGATGCCGCGGGCGGCGACGTCGGTGGCGACCAGCACGCTCACGTGCCCGGCCTTGAAGTCCTCCAGGGTGCGGGTACGGGCGCCCTGGGTCATGCCGCCGTGCAGCGCGTCGGCGCGCACGCCGGTCTCCTGGAGCTGCTCGGCGACCCGGTCGGCACCCATCTGGGTACGGACGAAGATGATCGTACGGCCCTTGCGCGCGGCGATCGCGGCGGTCACCGGCGCCTTGTCCTTGGGCTTCACGATCAGGATGTGGTGGGTCATGGTGGTCACCGCGCCCTGGGCGGCGTCCACCTCGTGCGTGACCGGGTCGACCAGGTAGCGCTTGACCAGGGTGTCGATCTCGTTCTCCAGCGTCGCGGAGAACAGCAGCCGCTGGCCGCCGGCCGGGATGAGGTCGAGGATCTCGGTGACCTCGGGCAGGAAGCCCATGTCGGCCATCTGGTCGGCCTCGTCCAGGACGGCGATCTGTACGTTGTCCAGGACGGCGGCGCCGCGGTTGATCAGGTCGCGCAGCCGGCCGGGGGTGGCGACCAGGATGTCCACGCCGCGCTCCAGGGCGTAGATCTGGTTCTGCATGGAGGTGCCGCCGCAGACGACCTTCATCCTCAGGCCGAGGACGTCGCCGTACGGCTGGAGGGCGTCGGCGACCTGCATGGCCAGCTCGCGGGTCGGGGTGAGGATGACGCCGCGGGGGTGCTTCTTCTGCGTGTGGCCGCCGGCCAGCAGGGTCAGCAGCGGCAGGCCGAAGGAGAGCGTCTTGCCGGAGCCGGTACGGCCGCGGCCGAGGATGTCCCGGCCGCTCAGGGCGTCCGGAATGGTGGCGGCCTGGATCGGGAAGGGGGTCACCACGCCGTTGTGCGTGAGCTTGCGGACGATCTCCTCGGGCAGGCCGAGGTCGGCGAAGGTGACCTCGCCGGCGGCGGGTGTCCCGGATCCGGCGGCGGGCGCCTCGAATCCGGTGGTGGTGGCGGTGGCGGCGTCGGGGGCCGCGTCGGCGTTCTCGGGGTTCCCCGGGTTCCCGGGGTTCTCCAGGTTCTCCGGGTTCCCGGGCAGGACGGAACGGTCGACACTGTCAACGGACATGCGAAAACAAACCTCTCGGAGTCTTACGGCACGCGCCAGCTCCGCAGGTTGCTTACAACCGCCTCGATGCGGTCAGCCACAGGAGTCACGGAACGCGCCACGCGGCGCGTATCGGATCGGCGCCAGGCAAGTGGGAAAAACAGGACGTGGGATCAAACGATCTACCAGCATACGCACACCCCGCCGCATTCCCAAATCACCGCTCCGACCTGGCATTATGCGCCGCCGCCGCTGACGGGGACGCGGATCCGCCGGGGTCGGGGGTGGGGCTGACGGTGGGCGGATCGGTCGGCGGGGCCGTCGTGGGGGCCTCGGAGGGGGCGGACGAGGCCGGCGGCTGGACCGTCGGCGAGGGGCGTCCGCCGGGCCCGGACGCGCTCGGGGCGCCGGGCGGGGGCGGCACCGCGCGGCCACCGGGCGCCTTCCGGCCGGGGGTGGGGGCGGAGGGGGAGGCGGGGGCGGACGAGGCCGGCCCGGAGCCCGTCGGTGACGGGGACACGCCGCCGCGGCTGCGGCCGCCCCGGGGCGCGCCGCCGCCCTGACCGGCCCCGCGAGGCTGGGCCGCGACCTGGCCCGCGCCGGCCGGCACCCGGCCGCCGGGCGCCTTCTGATCGGGCACGCCCCCCGTACTGACGCATGACGCGGCACCGGCCGCCAGCAGCGTCACGAGCACGGCGGCACGCACCCCGGCGACGACCCGGCCCACGGGAACGGTACGGGCGGCCGGCCCGGCGCCGGCGCCACGGGCGGGCGCGGGGGTTCCCGCGGTACGGGCGGTACGGGCGGCCGACCCGGCGCCGGCGCCACGGGCGGGCGCGGGGGTTCCCGGACCGCGGGCACCTGCGGCGGCTCGGGCACTTCCGGTGGCTCCGGCGGCTCGGGCGGCTCCGGCACGGTCGTCGGTGTTCGCGGTCATGTCCTGTCCAACGCGGCGGCGTCCGGCAGGACACGCCCCGCGGCAGGCTCAGCCGTAACCCAAGGAGTGCAGCCGCGCGTCGTCGATGCCGAAGTGGTGGGCGATCTCGTGGACGACGGTGACCTCGGTCTCCTCGACGACCTCCTCGCGGGAGTCGCACATCCGCAGGGTGGGGCCGCGGTAGATGGTGATCCGGTCGGGCAGCACGCCCGCGTACCACTCACCGCGCTCGGTCAGCGGCGTCCCCTCGTACAGGCCCAGGAGCTGCGGCTCCCCGGCGGGCGGCTCGTCCTCGACGAACACGGCGACGTTGTCCATCAGGCGGGTCAGCTCGGCCGGGATCCGGTCCAGCGCCTCGCCGACCAGCTCCTCGAACTCCTCGCGGCTCATCTCCAGCACAGGCCCATTGTGACCCGCGCCCCGCCCGTCGTCCGGGAAACCGTTTTGGCGATCCCCCGGCCGATCCCATATGCTTCTCGCGTCCCCGACGTGCGCAGACAAGCGCCCACGGCGGGCCATTCAGCCCTCATCGTCTAGTGGCCCAGGACGCCGCCCTTTCAAGGCGGTAGCACGGGTTCGAATCCCGTTGGGGGCACCAACAGCGTCGGCACCTTCGGGTGCTTCCCCGCGGGGGAGCACCCGATGCGAGGTCGGCATGATCGTTTCGATCCTTTCCCCATGCTCGCGCCGGGTCGGCCGGCACGTCGCCCGGAAGCGCGACGGTGAGGGTCACATCATCCGAGTCCTGGCGCGGCCCTGCCGGCGCGGCGCAGCCGAAGCAGCTTGGCGAGACCGTCCGTGAGGGTGGCCGCCCCGTGTCCCCTGGGCCGGCCACCGCCGCCGGGAACTATCGGGCCGGCCGCCCGGTGCTCCGACGCACGACCAACTCCGTAGGGATCACGGCCTGGGCCGTCACACGTCCGGCGGAGTTGTCGATCTGTTCCAGCATCAGGTTCACGCTCCGCCGGCCGAGCGCGGCGAAGTCCTGCCGCAGTGTCGTCAGGGGTGGCGTGAGGAACGCCGCCTCGGGGATGTCGTCGAACCCGATGACGCTGACGTCGTCGGGCACCCGCCGTCCGGCCTCGTGCATTGCCCACAGCACGCCGAGGGCGATCTGGTCGTTGGCGGCGAACACGGCTGTCACGTCCGGATCGGCCGCGAGTACCCGGCCCCGCTCATGGCCTGACGCGGCGCTCCAGCCACCCGCCGTCGGCTCCGGGATCGGAACTCCGGCCGTGCTCAGTGCGTCGCGCCAGCCTCGGGCCCGCTCGCGCGCGTCCAGCCAGTCGGCGGGTCCCGGAACGTGGTGCACCGTACGGTGGCCGAGGTCGAGGAGATAACGGACGGCCGCCAGCGGCCCGTTGTACTGGTCGACCATGACGGCGGGCACGGTGTCGGCATGCCCCAGCGCGACGATCGGCATGTTGCCCGGCAGATGCTTGACCACGCGGTCGGCCGGGACGTGGCCGGGAATCAGGATGACCCCGTCCACGCCTTGGCCCCGAAGCCGGTCGGCGGCATCGGCGATCGAGTTCTGGCTCGCCGACTGCAGGCTTACCACGGATGTGAAGTACTCGGCCGCTCGCGCGCTGCGCTCGATCGCGCTGATCATCGCCGCCGGTCCCAACAGCGAGGTGTCTAAACTGACCACCCCCAAAGTCCGTGACGACCCCGTGGCCAGTGCCCGGGCGAAGGCGTTGGGCGTGAACTCCAGCTGCGCCGCGGCGGCCAGAACCTTCGCCCGGGTCTGCGGGCTGACCTTGGAATCCGGCTTGAACACCCGTGACACCGTCTGATGCGAGACTCCTGCCAGCCGAGCCACGTCCCGCAGCCCCGGCCGCGTCCCGGGCACGCGCGTGGGACGGGTTTGCCCCGCGGTCCGTTCCGCTGCCATGGCCTCCCCGTCTCCTCGCCGCGTTGTCCCGCGAATTCTAGTTGGCGGTGCCGGCGCGCCGCTTGGCCCATACGTCGAAGGCGACGGCGGCCAGCAGGATGAGGCCCTTGACCAGCATGACGCGTTCGCTCGGGGCGCCGAGCAGTGACATGCCGTTGTTGATGACGCCCATGATCAGCCCGCCGGTGATCGCGCCGATCACCTTGCCGACCCCGCCCTGGACCGCGGCCCCGCCGATGAACGCCGCGGCGATCGCGTCGAGTTCGAAGTTACCGCCCGCTGTGGGCCCGGCCTGGTTGAGCCGGCCGGCGAAGACGACGCCCGCGATGGCGGCCAGAACGCCCATGTTGACGAAGATCCAGAAGGTCACCCTCTTGACCTTGACGCCGGACAGCACCGCGGCCTGGGCACTGCCGCCGATCGCGTAGATGTGCCGGCCGAAGACGGTCCGGCCTGCCATCAGGCTGTAGCCGAGGACCAGCACCGTGAGGAGGACGAGCACCCAGGGCAGGTTCTTGAACCGGGCCAACTGGACCACGACGCCGAGGACCACGAAGGCCATGAGCGCCATCTTCCCCGCGAACGACGCAATCGGTTCGACGCTCTGCTTGTAGCTGATCCGGGCCTGCCGGGCGCGCCACTGGACGCCTATCGCGGCGATCACGGCGATGACCCCGACCAGCAGGGTGAACAGGTCCGCGCCGCCGAGCGGCCCCAGGCCCACGTTGCCGAACAGTGTGCCGATGAAGCCGGTGGACATCGTCCGGACGCCGTCCGGGAACGGCCCGATGCCCTGGTTGCCGAGAACCGTCATCGTCAGCGCCCGGAAGACGAGCATGCCGGCCAGCGTCACGATGAACGCCGGGATCCCGAAGTACGCGACCCAGTAGCCCTGCCACGCCCCGATCAGGGCCCCGACGACGATCGTGAGGAGCACGGCCAGCGGCCAGGGCACATGGTGGTTCACCATCAGCACCGCCGAAACGGCGCCGGTCACGGCGACCACCGATCCGGCCGACAGGTCGATGTGCCCGGCGATGATCACCAGGATCATCCCGATCGCCAGGATCAGGATGTAGGAGTTCTGGACGATCAGGTTGGAGATGTTCTCCGGCGTCAGCAGGATGCCGTTGGTCAGGATGTCGAAGAGTACGACGATCAGGGCGAAGGCGATGTAGATGCCGCTGGAGCGCAGGTTGAGTTCGAACCGGCGAGGGCCGACGGGGAGGGGGGCCCTGAGCCCTGTGTCGGGCGGAGCCTGTCCGCTGGGGGACGCGACACTGCTCATGTGGGGTTAACGCTCCTTTTCCTGGGTCATGAACCGCATGAGCTTCTCGGGGGTGGCCTCGGCACGCGACAACTCGCCGGTGATCCGGCCGGCGGACATCGCGTAGACGCGGTCGCAGATCCCGAGCAGCTCGGGTAGCTCGGAGGAGATGACGAGCACTGCCTTGCCCTCGTCGGCGAGCCGGTTGACGATCGTGTAGATATCGAACTTCGCGCCCACGTCGATGCCGCGGGTCGGCTCGTCGAGGATCAGAACGTCGGGGTCGGTGAACATCCACTTCGACAGCACGACCTTCTGCTGGTTGCCGCCGGAGAGCTTGCCGGTGACCGCGGTGACGGCGGGCGCCTTGATGCTCAATTCGGCGCGGTACCGGTCGGCGACGCTGAACTCCTCCTGCGCGTCGACGAGTCCGCGTTTGGCCAGCTTCCCGAGGGCCGCGGCCGAGACATTGCGCTTGATGTCGTCGATCAGGTTCAGCCCGTACCGCTTGCGGTCCTCGGTGGCATAGCCCAATCCGTGCTTGATCGCCTCGTCGACGCTGCGCAGGCGGATCTCTTTGCCGTCCTTGACGATTCGGCCGGAGATGCCGGTGCCGTAACTGCGGCCGAACACACTCATCGCCAGCTCGGTCCGGCCGGCGCCCATCAGCCCGGCCAGGCCGACGATCTCGCCTCGTCGCAGGGTGATGCAGGCCCCGTCGACGACCTTGCGGCCGCGCTGGGTCGGCGAGTAGACGGTCCAGTCCTCGATCCGCAGGACTTCGTCGCCGATGTTCGGTTCGTGGTCGGGGAAGCGGTGCTCCAGGTCGCGCCCCACCATGCCGGTGATGATCCGGTCCTGGGTGACCAGGTCCTGCCTCATGTCGAGCGTCTCGATCGTGCGGCCGTCGCGCAGGATCGTGGTCGAGTCGGCGATCGCCTCGATCTCGTTCAGCTTGTGCGAGATGATCACCGCGCTGAGGCCCTGGCCACGCAGCTCGCGCAGCAGATCGAGCAGATGCTCGGAGTCGTCGTCGTTGAGCGCCGCGGTCGGCTCGTCGAGGATCAGCAACCTGACCCGCTTCGCCAGCGCCTTCGCGATCTCGACCAACTGCTGCTTGCCGACGCCGAGGTCCTTCACCGCGGTGGTCGGATTCTCCCGCAGGCCGACCCGCTCAAGCAGCTCCGCGGCCTCGGCGTTGGTGCGGTGCCAGTCGATCAGGCCGCGGCGCACGCGCTCGTTGCCGAGAAAGATGTTCTCCGCGATCGACAGGTGCGGGGACAGCGCCAGCTCCTGGTGGATGATGACGATGCCGCGCTGTTCGCTGCTGCGGATGTCCGAGAACCGGCCCGGCTCGCCGTCGAACTCGATCTCGCCGTCGTAGGTGCCGTGCGGATACACGCCGGACAGCACCTTCATCAGCGTTGACTTGCCCGCGCCGTTCTCCCCGCAGATGGCGTGGATCTCGCCACGCCGCACCTCCAGGTGCACATCCTCCAGGGCCTTGACCCCGGGGAAGGTCTTGGTGATCCCGCTCATCCGCAGGATGACGTCGTCCGCCGGTGCTGCCATCTCAGGTTCCTTCTCGTGCTACTCACACCGGATAGGTAGGCCGCGTGGTGGCCCGGGCGGAGCAGCGGTGGGCTGCTCCTGCGCCCGGGGCACCTTTCGGGGAGCTACTGGAGCTGCGCGGCGGTGTAGTAGCCGCTGTCGACCAGGACCGACTTGTAGTTGTCCTTGTAGACGGTGGAGAAGGGCAGCACCTCGGTCGGGACGACCTTGGCGCCGTTGTTGTAGTCCGTGCTGTTCGTGGTGACCGGCTTGCCCTTGAGGACCTGGTCGGCCATGGTCACGGCCAGGGCGGCGAGCTTGCGGGTGTCCTTCCAGACGGTCGCGTACTGCTCACCGGCGATGATCGACTTCACCGAGGCGACCTCGGCGTCCTGCCCGGTCACGATCGGGTAGGGCTGGTTCGCGGTGCCGTACCCGGCCGACTTGAGCGCGGACAGGATGCCGATCGAGATCCCGTCGTACGGTGAGAGCACGCCGGCGATCTTGGCGCCGGTGTACGCCTTGGTCACGATGTCTTCCATCCGCTTCTGGGCGGTGGCCGGGTCCCAGCGCATGGTCGCGACGGTGTTGAAGTTCGTCTCGCCGCTCTTGACGACCAGCTTGCCGCTGGCGAGGTAGGGCTTCAGGGTGTCCATGGCGCCGCGGAAGAAGTACGGGGCGTTGTTGTCGTCGGGCGACCCCGCGAACAGCTCGATGTTGAACGGCCCGGCCGGAGCCGGGGAGACATCGGTGCCGTCCTCCTTCTTGATCCCGAGGCCGACCAGCAGCGAGGTCGCCTGCTGAACGCCGACCTTGTAGTTGTCGAAGCTGGCGTAGTAGTCGACGTTGGGCGACTTCATCAGCAGCCGGTCGTAGGAGATGACCTTGATGCCCTTGTCGTGGGCCTCTTGAAGCTGGTTGCTCAGCGCGGTGCCATCGATGGAGGCGATGATCAGGACCTTCGCGCCCTTGGTGATCTGGGTCTCGATCTGGTTCGCCTGGGTGGGGATGTCGTTGTTCGCGTACTCCAGGTCGACCTTGTAGCCGAGCTTCTCCAGCCCTGCCTTGACGTTGTCGCCGTCGTGGATCCACCGCTCGGAGGACTTGGTCGGCATGGTGACCCCGACCAGCGCGCCGGCGGTCGAACCGGTGCCGGCGTTCGCCTTGTCGACGGTCTTCGTCGCCGACCCGCACGCGGCCAGTGGCGCCGCGAGAGCGACGACCGTGACCGCGACGGCAAGTTTTCTGGACTTCATGTCTCTCCTCGGGGAGATGCCTGTGCGCGCCGCACGCGGTCGCGGATTCTGCGGAGCCGGTGTAACCAGCGGGTTTCCCACTGATGACAGCTCCGTAGGCCGAGAGTGTTACCGGTCACCTTGATGGTGTCAAGGGTGCTCCCCAGGCGAGCTGGGCACGATGCCTGAACCGATCGGGAGCGCGTCACCAAAGTGTTACCGTTCAGATTCCGGCCCGCGCTTCCGTCTCCGAACGGGTCGGGACAGATGCGACAGCGGCACGACCGTTCTTCGCGGCGTCCGCCCATCGGCTGTCACCGGCGCGGCGCGAACTGCCCGTCGGGCGCGGCCCGATCTGCCCGTTCCGCCGCGCCAGGTGTCGGGTTACGCCGCCGGGTCCGGTGACGGACGGGGGCCGGGGTCCGGGGCGGGGCCCGGCGGCGTGTCCGGGGTCGTGCCGCCCGTGGCGACTCGGCCCGCCTCGCGCAGGTCCTCGGGGTCGGACCGCCGCAGGACGAAGATGCGGGCCAGCGCCAGCATGCTGGGGCCGGACAGTGCCGCGGCCAGCCAGGGCTGCCCCGCCGTTCCGACGACGACCGCGCCGGTCAGCATGAACAGGGAGATCACCAGCCCCGCCCAGAGCCCGGACAGGTAGCGGATGTGCGCCCGGCGGTCGGCGCCCTCGCGCGCGGCGTTCTCGGCGAGTGCGACGTTCATCCGTTCCGCGGCGCGTTCCTGCTCCAGGCGCAGTTCGTGCTCGCGCGCCAGTTGGGGTTCGAGAGCCTTGAGCGCGATCCGCAGGTGCTCCGGCGGAAGGGACGCCCACTGGGTCGCCAGGTCCAGCGCACTCGGTTGCCGGTCGACGCTCCGGCCATGGGCACCGCCCTGCACGTCCAGCGCGCGGGAGTCGCCGTCGGTCATCGCCGGCCTCCGCCCATGCCGCCGCTGCCTCCGGTGACCGGGGCGAGGTCGTGGGCCGCGGCCTCGGGCGGCGGCCCGAGCGCGAGGAACAGACGGGTCAGCCCCGTCACGACCGTCTCGGCCGCGGACGGGAGATCCGGTTTCCCCGTCATGGCCAGCAAGGCCGCCACGGCGCTCCACTCGCCGCCGCCGTCCTCGTAGTCCCCGTCGTCCTCGCGGTCGTCGCGGTCCTCGCGGTCCTCGCGGTCGTCGAACGTGTACGGATGCGCGAACGGCTGCCCAGCAGTGCGGATGGCCGCGCGGAACGTGTCGTGGCGGAAAACGAAGCTTCCGCCGCCCGCCGTGGCCTCCGGCGTGACACGCAGCGTCTCGCCGTCACGGACACCTGTGTCGTGCAGGGTCGCTTCCGGGTCCAGGCGTTCGACGCTTCCGTCGGCGCGTTGACGGTCGGTCACCACGCGAGGAGGCCGGCCGTGCGGCGCTCCGCGGCCGTACTGCTCCAGCACCCCGTCGGCCACGTCACCCACACGGGTGATGGAGGGTACCTCGCTGATTTCGAACAGCTGCCGGTCCGGGCCCTGGACAAGCGTTCCCTGCAGCAGATAGGGCCGGTGGCTCGCCCTGGTCTGGCGGATTTCGGCGTCGTCTGGCGCACCGGCGGCACGCAGCGTACGCCGAAGGCGCTCGACCCGGCGTTCCGCCCAGGGTGCTGCCAGGATCACGGCGCTCTCGGCCGTCTCCGTCGAGCCGGTACGGTACGCCAGCCGCGCGCCCGGGTCCTCGTCCAGCACCGCACGCAGGAATTCCTCGTGGTGGCCGCTCGCGAGGTAGACCAGCACGGGATAGCCGTCCCGTGACTCCGCCTCGTTGCCCGCTGCTTGGGCGCTCAGACGGTCCACCATCGGCTGTGCGTCCCCGACGCTGACGTTGCCGGCCACGTCACCGACCTGGACGGCGCGGGCGCCCGCGGCCGGCGTCCCGCCCTGCCCCGCCACCGCGAGAACCCTGTCCTCCGCGGCCCTCAGCGCCCGGGCGAACACCCCGTCCCGCTCGACGGCGTCCTCCAGGGCCAACTCGACGCGCAGCCGGGTGCGCCGGGTCAACTCCCCACGTGCCGCGGCCTCCTCCCGCAACCGGACCAGCGCGGTGTCACCCGCCAGCCGCCGGAGGACCAGTTCGTGCAGCCGCTCCACCGCGGCGTCCAGCACACCATCGGGCCCCTGGTCCGGCCGTCCGGCGGTACCACCGGCCCTGCGCGACATCCACGCGAAAAGCTGCTCGACGACCAGCTCCACACCGACCACGGCCACCCCCAGGCGCAACCGACCACCACCGAACGTAACGCCATCCGCCCGAAGGCCGTGCCCAAACCGCCGAACGCGGTACCACTGCCGCCGAACAGGCCGCCGCGAGCGCCGTCACCGGGACCCGCGGCGGCCCATGGCTCACGCCGTCGCGGCCGCCCCGGTCCCCGCGCGCGCCGGCTCCCGGTACAGGTACCAGCGCTCGGCGGCCGTCCAGGCCGTGGTGGTGGGCAGGTAGAGCCCCGCCGCCAGAGGCACGAACGCCGCGAACACCACTGTGCCGAAGGGCAGGTACGGGGCGAGCCGGGCCGCCACCGCCGCGTACACGCCGAGGAAGAAAGCCACCTGCGCCGGGACCGCGGGCACCCGCCCGGCCCGCCCGGCGTACCCGGCGTACCCGTCAGCGCGGCCCGAAGGTGATGCCGCCCTGAATGTCGCGCGCCTGCACGAGGGTCGTGACGGTCCCGCTGTTGGTGTTGTGGACGTCGGGCCGGTCGGGTGGGGCGGGCAGGTGGCGTACGACGTCGAGCAGGGCCGGGCGCTCCGCGAGGACGGCGGCGAGGTAGCCGGCCCAGTACGCGCGCTGGACGGCCTCGTCCTCGCCCAGTCCTTCGGCCTGCTGGTGGGCGGTGTCCAGGCGGCGTTCGACGTCCGCGGGCGCCTCGCCGGTCTGCCGACTCCAGCGGCGTACGAGGGCGTCGCGCACCTGGGCCCAGCCGTCGGTGAGCATCGCCGTGACGAGGGACTGGGCACCGGGGATGAGCGCTGAGGTCACCGGATCCATGGGATGATCACGCACCTTTGCGGTCGGTTCCGACCATGATGACGGAACGCGGCGGGGCGGGTCCCGTCGCCCGCGGACCGCGACGAGGCGGCCGTCCCCGCCCGTTCGGCGCCCCTTCACCCGCACGCGCTCTCCACCGGCTTCGGACGGCCGCGGGGACGAAAATCCGTCAGCATTCGGAAACAGATGTTTCAACGGATGTTTGAACGGATGCTTCGACGGCTGCTTCAACGCATGCTCCAACGGATGTTTGAGCGGTACAACGGCGCGCCGAGCCGCGAATCGCTCACGGAATCGTCCCCGACCGGGCGATTACCGATCATGCGTAACGAAGAGAATGACGTCAATGATCCGAAGTCGGGCACCACGGAGGGGGAAGAGTGGCGGGAGATGAGCGTGACACGAACAACGAGTTGAGCGGAAAGGTGGAGGGGCCTGTCGTCCAGGCGCGGGTCGTGTACGGCGGGATCCATATCGGGAGCGCGCCGGAGCCGGCAGGCACCGGCGCACCGGCCGGCCGGGTCCCTTCCGGCCGGGTTCCGTGGCAGTTCCCGCCGTCGGCCCGTATCACCGACAGGGCCGCGGAGTTGGCGGCGCTGGAGCGGCACCGGGTCCGTGCCGCGGAGGAGGGGAACCCGGTACTGGCCGCGCTGAGCGGTCTGGGCGGGATCGGCAAGACGACCCTGGCCCTGGCCTGGTTGCGGTCGTTACGGTCCCACTTACCGGGCGGCCAGCTGTACGCGGACCTGGGCGCCCACTCGCCGGGCGGTCCGGAGGCGCCGGCCGCGGTGGTGAGCCGCTTCCTGCGGGCCCTGGGCGTACCTCCCGGTGAGGTGCCCTCGGCTCCGGCGGAACGGGTCGCGCTGTACCGCTCGCTGACGGCCGGCGGGCGGCTCGCCGTACTGCTCGACGACGCCGCCACCGCGGCCCAGGTCAGGCCGCTGCTGCCCGGTACCGGAAACGTGACCGTGGTGACGAGCCGCCGGCGGATGACGGGGCTGACGGTGGACGGCTGCTACCCGCTCCATCTCGAACCCCTCCCGCCCGCCGCCGCTTTGCAGTTGCTGGCGGACACGCTCGCCGACGACAGGGTGGCGACCCAGCCGGAGGACGCCCGGGCCCTGGTCGAGCTGTGTTCCGGGCTTCCGCTCGCCGTCCGGGTCGCCGGCGCCCGTCTCGCGGCACGCCCGCGGCGCGTCATCGCCACGATGGTGCGGTCGCTGGCCGAGGAGCGCGGCAGGCTGGAGGCGCTGGCGGTCGACGACGACCACGACGTCCGGGCGGCGCTGGATGTGTCGTACCAGGGCCTGAGGCCCGGCGCGGCCCGCCTCTACCGGCTGCTCGGGCTGCATCCGGGCACGGACTTCGAGGCTCCGGCCGCCGAGGCGGCGCTCGCCGGGGCCGGGGACGCGGCGGAACTGCTCGACACGCTGCACGACGCGAGTCTGCTCGCCGACATCGGGGACGAGCGCTACCGGTTCCACGATCTGGTGCGCCTGCACGCCGGGGAGAAGGCGGCGCAGGACGAGCCGGAGCACGAGCGCGCGGCCGCTTTCCGCCGCATCGCCGATCACTATCTCGCCACGGCGACCCGCGCGGAGGAGATACTCGACCCCCAGCACCGCACCATGGCCCGTGAATACGGTCCCGGCCCGGTACCGGTCGCGGAATTCGGCGACAGCGCGGAAGCGGCGCTCGACTGGCTGGAACGCGAACTCCCCAATGCGATAGCGGTGATTCGCGCGTGCCGTACGTCGGGTCTTCCCATGCTGAGCTGGCAGCTCGCCGATGCCCTGTGGCCGCTGTTCCCGCGACGCAAGTTCTACGAGGACTGGCGTACGGCCCATGCGGAGGGCCTGGCCGCGGCCCGGGAACTGGGGGACACGGCGGCCGAGGCGCGGATGCTCACCTCCGGCGGGATGGGCGAACTCGGCTCGGGCGACCATGAGCGGGCCCTGGCGATGTTCGCGGACGCGGCACGGATCTTCGCCGCCGCGGGTGACGCCCTCGGCCGCGCCCGCACCCTCAACTACCGCGGGCTCGCCCATCAGCGGCTCGGCGACGCGGACAGGGCGGCCGGTTTCTTCCGGCGCGCCGCCGAGGAACTGCCGGCCTGCGGCGACGAGCGGGCGGGCGCGCTGGCCAGGCTGAACCTGGCCGAAGTCGCCCTCGGGACGGGGAAGCCCGAGGAGGCGGACGCCGACGCCCGCACCGCCCACACCGTTCTCCTGCGGTCGGGGGACTCGTACAACGCGGCACGCGCCGCCATCGTCCTCGGGCGCGCGCTTCTCGCCCTGGACCGTCCCGACCAGGCGGAGCCGGCCTTCTCGGGGGCGTTGGCCACCTTGCGCCGGCTGTCCGCCGGCTACGAGGCGGCCCGCGCGCTGGAGGGTCTGGGCGAGGTGGCCGAGCGGCGCGGGCGGGGCGACCTCGCCCGGGTCCACTACCAGGAGGCCATGAGCAGGTACTCGGCGGCCGGCCGGCCGCGGCCGGCGGCCGGTGTGCGGGCCAGGCTCGACGGGTTGGGAGGCGACGGGTCGGCAGGTCCGGCCGCCGGGTGAACGCGGACGGCCGCCGAACTCAGCACCGGCCCCAGCCGCTCCACGGGCAGCCCGGCTCCCAGCCAGGCGTGGACGAGCGAGGCCAGGACTCCCCAGACCTGCCCCCCGGGTCCGGCGTCCTGCCGGTGGACCGCCGGCACCCGGGTGAGCCCCTGGCAGGTGAACCGGATCCAGCAGTCGTTCCCCCGGTGCACCGCCACGACCAGGGCCCCGGGGTGGGCGGCGGCCAGTTCCGCCGCCCGGGCGGGTCCTTGGCCGTCGGCGTGGCGCGGGTCGCCGTGAGGCAGGTCCGCGAGGAGTACGTCCGCGAGCGCGGCCGTACGCGCGGGGGCGGGAAGTCCCACCCGCAGGTGCTCGTCGACCACCTCCGCTCCGGACTCGGGGTGTACGAGGGTGACCCGGGTGAGGGTGAGCGGCCAGGGCCCGGACGTGACGTCCTGGACGTCCTGTACGACGGCGCCGACGGTCATGACATGCTGCCGGGCTCGCCGTGCCGGATGGTCAGCGGCAGCCGGGCCGGTTCCGCCTCCAGCCGCCGGGCCGGGGCTCGCAGCCGGAGCTTGCGGTACAGCAGCGCGCGCATCTTGGCAGCGTACTGACCGGGCTCCGAGGTGATCCGGGCCGCGACCCTTTCGTGGCGGCCGGCGCTGTATCTGGCGGCGCTGCGTTTGAGCTGCGGGACCAGGGGACGGTCGGCGTGCAGGCGCGGCGCGAAGGAGAGCAGTTCGGCGAGCGGCGAGCCGGGGTCCACCTGCGGCTCGGGCACGTCGGCCATCAGCACGGGGACCCCCGTCATCGCCCCGTACAGGGAGACGGAGCCGTGGTCGCCCACGACGTAGTCCGCGGCCGCGAGGGCGCCGACCCAGTCGCCGTACTGGCTCAGCAGCGTCAGTCCCGACCGCATGAGTCCGGCCAGCCAGCCGCGCACCTGCCATTCCCCGTGGGCGTTCCACACGTGCGGGTGGAGCAGCGCGGCCACGCGGTACTCGTCCCGCGGCAGCTCGGTGGCCAGGCGTTCCAGCAGTTCCCAGTCCCTGCCCAGCAGCGAGTCCGGCCCCCAGGTCGAGCACGCCACCACCAGCCGGTGCCGGGGTTTGGCGCCAAGAGCCTCCCGGTACAGGGCGCGTGAGGGCAGGCTGGCCGCGAGACGGTCGTAGCAGGGGTCCCCGACGACCTCCGTGACGGGAAGGGCCTCCGGGCACTCCTGGCCGAGGCGGGTCACCTCCTCCTGGTGCGCGAGGACGATCGCCTCGGGGATCACCACGCCGTCGCGCACCAGCCGCTGCCTGGTCAGGCCGTACGCGCCGCGCGGCCCGGCCTGGCGCCCGCGCCGGCCGACCGGGGTGAGCTTGTTGTGTCCCGCGCCGTGCGGCAGCACCACCACCGGCGCGTGCAGTTCGTGCAGACTGCCGTGGCTCGCGGCCAGTGCCAGGTCGAACGGTGTCTGCACGGCCTGGTGCCACGGCAGGACCAGGCCGCCCAGCTGCTCCATGAGCGTGCCCACCCCATGGCTGAACACGTCGGGCGCCGCCGTGAAGAACACCTGCACCCTGACGTCGCCCTCCAGCAGGCGCAGCGCGTCCAGCAGGCGCTGCGCGGACACCACGGTGTGCAGAACGGCCAGGATCCTCCTGCGTGTCCGGCGGGTCGCCCACTGCTCGACGTCGAGGCGCACCGGTATGTGACGCCAGTGCGTATCGTGTATTACCGCGTTCATCGAATTCCCCCCGGTTGTCCGGTCCGGCGTGCGACGGTCCGTGGCGGCGCGCCCAGGTCGGGCGCGCCGGCCGGCCGCATCGGCCGCTTCTGTTTCGCGACCCTGTTTCGCAAGTGCCCAACGGGGTTGGACGGCGGCCTTGCGGGAACCTTGCATTCCTCCTGCGGGCGGCGGCGCGCGTTTCCTCATACGCGGTGGCGACATCTCATCGGCTGTGCGCCCGCCGCGCTTCTTTGCGCCCCTACCTCTCCCCACAGCCCTACGGAGAGGCTGATGGGATGGCGCACGAATGCGCGGGCGGGCGCCACCGATGACGGCAAGATGCGGGAAGAGGACACCCTTCGGGGGTGATGGTGGAACTTCTTGTGCTGGGACCGCTCGAACTCTGGCACCACCAAAGGCAGCACGCCCTCGGCCCGGTGAAGGAACGCCTGGTCCTGGCCGTACTCCTGCACGCCCGCGGTGATCCGGTCACCGCCGACGCCCTGATGGACCGCCTCTGGGACGGCGAACCGCCGCGCACCGCCCCGGACACTCTGCAGAGCTATCTGTCCAGGCTCCGGAGCCGATTACGCGAGGCGGTCGGCGACCTGGTCCAACTGGACCGGCCGTCCCCGGGCATCTACCGGCTTGTCACGGATCCCGGCGCCGTCGACCTCTCGCGTTTCGAACGATTACGGGCGGCGGCGACCGCGGCGGCGGGCCGCGGCCGGACGGAGGCGGCGGTACGCCTGCTGGAGGACGCCGAATCCCTGTGGCGCGGCGATCCGCTGGCCGAATTCCCCGGCGGGTGGGCCGCGGGGTTGCGTACCCGCCTGGTGGAGGAACACCGCCGCGTGCGCGAACAGCGGATCGGCTGGGCACTGGAGCTGGGCCGCCACGCGGATCTCATCGGCGAACTGTACGAGATCGCCTCGCGCAATCCTTACGCCCAGAAGACCATCTCCTTATTGATGCTGGCCCTCTACCGCTCCGGCCGGCAGGACGAGGCCCTGGCCGTCTACCGCGACACGCGCCTGCGCATCCAGGAGAGCCAGGGCGCCGAGCCGGGAATCGAACTCCAGCAACTCCACCTGCGCATGCTGGAGCAGGACCCCGCGCTGATGGAAACGGGCGGGACCGGCTCCGCCCTCGTGACCCCCGCGCGGAAAGAGGCGTTCAACAACCTGCCGCGTGACACCAGGGACTTCACCGGACGCGCCGCCGAACTGCGGATACTGCTCGCCGACCCGCACGCGGACACGGCCACCGACCCGGCCACCGCGGCCGGCGCCGACGCGGGAACGGCCCTGCCGCTCACGGTCGTCCACGGCATGGCAGGCGTCGGGAAGACGGCCCTGGCCATCCACGCCGCCCACCGGCTGCGCGCTTCCTATCCGGGCGGGGCGTTCTACGTGGATCTGCGCGGTCACAGCGGTCAGCCGCCGCTCGACCCGAACGACGCGCTCGCCATCCTCCTGCACGCGACGGACCGGCCGGACGAACTTCCCGCCTCCCTCGACGAGCGCGCGGCCTTGTGGCGGGACTGGACGGCACGCCACAGCGTCCTCGTCGTGCTCGACAACGTCCACGACGCCGCTCAGGTCAAGCCGCTGCTCCCGGGTTCGTCCGCCTGCCGGGCGTTCGTGACCAGCCGGAGCCGCCTTCCCGGCCTGGAAGGCGCCACGTCGCTGTTCGTCGACGTGCTGTCCGGCGGGGAGGCCGCCACCCTGTTCACCCGCGTCGCCGGTCTCGTACGCGGGCCCGGGGACACCGCGGCCCTGCGGCGCGTGGTCGAGGCGTGCGGCGCCCACCCGCTGGCCATCCAGCTCCTCGCCGGCCGCTTCAGGCACCGCAGTTCGTGGAGCCTGGAGGACCTGCTCGAACGGCTGGCGCAGGCCGCGGACGCCCTTGAGGAGTTCGACGGGACCGCTGTCGAGTCCGCCTTCCGCTTCTCGTACGCCGAACTCAGCGATCCGGCGAAGCTCCTGTTCCGGCGGATCGCGCTGCACGCCGGCCCGGACCTCACCTCGGGCGCGGCGGCGGCACTGGCCGGGTACGCGGCGGCGGCCGGCACCAGGCGCCTGGGCTCGGCCATCGAGGAGCTGCTGGACGTGCACCTGCTGGAGGAACCGGTACGCAACCGCTACCGGCTGCACGATCTCGGTCGCGCCTTCGGCGTGCGGCAGTGCCGGCAGGCCGAGCCGGAGGCCGAACGCCGAACGGCGGTCGACCGGCTCCTCTCGTACTACCTGACGGCCGCCCACCGGGCCGACCGGCTCGTGCACCCCCACCGCCGCGCGCTCCCCCTCGACCCGCGGCACTGTTCGGTCCACGCGCCGGAGTTCCACGACGCGGACGAGGCATCGGTCTGGCTGAGCATCGAACGCGCCAATCTGCTGGCCGCGGCCCGCACCGCGGCCGCCGGAACCCATGAGCACAGGGCGTTGTTCCCGCACGTGTTGGCCAAATCGCTGAAGATATGGGGCTCCTCGGACATCGCGGTCGAGCTGTACGAGGCCGCGCTCCCCGCTCTCCGCGCCTTCGGCGACCGCGCCGCACTGGCCCGTACCCTCACCGACTACGCGGACCTGCTCGCGCAGAAGAACCACGCACAGGCCCTGCGGTGCGCCACCGAGGCGTTGTCGCTCTCCCGGGACCTGCGCGATCCGCACGGCTGCGCCGACGCCCTCTTCCAGTCGGGCCGCGCGCACTTGGCGGCCGGCCGCAGCAGCACGGCACTGAGCCGCCTGGAGGAGTCCCTGCTCCGGTACCGCGAGGTCGGCGACCGTTCCGGTGAAGCGGACTGCCTCAACGTACAAGGGGCGCTGCTGTATTACGCCGGCAGGTACGCCGAAGCACTGCACAAGGTGCGCACGATGCAGGACATCTACGACGCACTGGGAGACATGTACGGATTCGCGCGGTCACTCAACAACACGGGCGAAATGCTGCAATTGCAAGGCCGGTACGATGAGGCCCACGCCTACTACCAGAAATCCCGGGCCCTGATGCGCAAACACGGCGGCCCTCAGGAACTCGCGACCCTCGACGCCAACCTCGGCAACGTTTATCAAGCCACGGGGCAGACCGACAAGGCACTCATCAGCTTCGAGCGGGCCCTGAGGAACTACCGGGCCTGCGGGGACACCCTCGGAGAAGCCGATGTGCTCATCGGTATCGGCACCACCTACGCGAAAGGCGGACAGCGCGAAGAAGCGCTGTTCCACCTCAGCCGGGCGGAAAGCGTCGCCAGCAGCATCGACAACCCCTTCGAGCGGCAGCGTGCGTTGGTGGGCGTCGCCGACGTCCACCGCCAATCGGGGCACCTGGACACCGCACGGGAGATCTACGAGCAGGCCCTGAACCTCGCCGAGCGCGTCGAATTCGCCATGGGATCCGCCGACGCGCTCTCAGGACTCGCGCTGACGGCCCTTTCCGCCGGCCAGTCCGGGCCGGCCCTTCTCCACGGGCAAAAGGCGATCTCCCTGTACCAACGCCTCGGCGCCAAGGAGCAGGAGGAGAACCTCAAGCGCCTGCTCGCGGAGCAAGGACCGACCCGCCCCTGACCGTCACTCAGGGGCGGTTCCGCCGCGTTTCGCTGCCGCGTTGTCCCGTCACCACATCCAGCGGTCGGGAGCCGATTCGGGGGCGGAGGCCGCGGCGGTCACGCGGGACTGCGTCACCGTTGCGCCACCGCTATCGGCCGAAGCTGTCAGGGCGGCAGGGATCGCGGTGACGACCGCCACAGCGAAGAGGAGGCCGGGGACCACCTTCGTGGCAGCGCGCCCACCACGCCGAGCAGCCATGACTATCAGAGGTTGCATGCAACGGATATTGGACCCGACAAACCGATCTTGGCAAATCCTTGATCATCAAGTAAGCCTAGATTTGGCATATGCCTCTGCTATGAAGAATTGGAATATGCCATCATCCTATTCCGTCACGAACGCCGCTGCGAGCCCCATTTAGGGCGACCGCCGCGGTCTCAGAAACCGATCGCCTCCCGCAGCAGCAGGACCGTGCCGCGGCCCTGTTCGTGTTCGGCGTTGAGGATGAGGACGCGGTTGGGGGCGCTGGGGACGCCGTACGCCTGCATGGCGCGTTCGTTCTCCAGCGGGAGGCAGTGGTCTTCGAGGCGGTGGAACGCGGTGTCCAGGTCGGGGACGACCTTCTGGGCCCCGATGATCCAGATGGCGCTGGGGGCGGCGCCCGCGAAGCCGGGGAGCTGGCTGCCGCTGGCCGAGGCGATCACCATGGAGCCGGTCTCGGTGACGGCGGCGACGCTGCCGATGATGACGTCGGGGACCGACAGCGCGCGCCAGATCTCGTTCCTCTGCGTGGCCCGGTCGAAGTCGTGGGCCCGCGCCCTCACGGAGTCGTACCGTCCGCTCTCGTTGAGGTCCTCGTCGATGCCGGACAGGCGAAGCGTTTCGCTGGCCCCGGTCAGCACGACGGCGCCCTCGGGGATCAGCTCCTTGACGCGGGCGCGCGCCGCGGCGGCGTCGTCCAGGATCTCGACGGCGAAGCCGCCCTCCGTCAGTGCGGCGGCCGTCCGCTCCAGGCTGCGTTCGGACGCCGGGTCGGTGAACCGCGATGCCGTGATCGACGTGGTCATGAGTGCCTCCTGCTCGGCGGATGATGTGCTTGTAGCTGCTTGTAGGTGCTTGTACGACGGGTTCGACAACGCAGCCCTCCGGAATGTGAGGCGGGCACTCGCCTCACATTCGCGTGCGCTGTCCTGTCGAAGGGATGAGGGCGGATTCGACCGAAGGAGCCTGCGCCACCATGACCACCCCCCATTCCGAGCCGGACGCCGCTGATGCGGGGCGGCGGGGCCGACCCGTTCAGGACCTGGACGCGGTCATCGGCGAACGACGGCACCTGATCAACCTCACCTACCGGCTGCTGGGCTCGCTGGCCGAGGCCGAGGACGCCGTGCAGGAGACCTACGCCCGCTGGTACGCCATGTCGCCGCGGCAGCAGGACGCCATCGAGTCCCCCGGCGCCTGGCTGACCACGGTCGCCACCCGCGTCTGCCTCAACCTGCTCGGCTCGGCACGGGCCCGGCGGGAAACCTACGTGGGCGACTGGCTCCCCGAGCCGCTGCCCGGGCCCGCCGAGGGCGCCGGCCTGCAGCCGGCCGGACCGGCCGGTGACCCGGCCGACACGGTGACCCTGGACGAGTCGGTCGGCTTCGCCTTCCTCGTCGTACTCGAATCGATGACCCCGGCCGAGCGCGTCGCGTTCGTCCTGCACGACGTCTTCCGCTACCCCTTCGCCGAGGTGGCCGAGATCACCGGCCGCACGCCGGCGGCCTGCCGCCAACTGGCGTCATCCGCCCGCCGCCGCGTCCGCGCGGCCCGGACGCCCGCGGCCCCGGCCGTCCGGCAGGACGGTGTCGTCAAGGCCTTCAAGGCGGCGTGGGAGGCCAAGGACATCGCGGCCATCATCGGCCTGCTGGACCCCGACGCCGTCGCGACCGCCGACGGCGGCGGCCTCGCGGTGACCTTCGTGAGCCCCATCGAGGGCGCCGAGCAAATCGCCCGCGCCTGGATGGAGATCGCCAAGCGAGGCATGGACGCCGTCCTGGTTCAGCGCACGGTCAACGGCCGGCCCGGCCTGGTGGCCCAGCAGAACGGCGTCACGGTGACGGTGTTCGCCTTCGACATCGCGGACGACCGGATCCAGCGCATCTGGGTCATGCGCAACCCGGAGAAGCTGCGCCGCTGGACGACCGGCTGACGCACACGACCCGCGGATACGGGGGGACGCGGGAACGGGGGCCCGGGAACGGGGGAGCCGCGGGCCGGGGGGCCGCGGTGCGGCCCCGGTCAGCCGTCACCGGTTGGCCGGGGCCCGACCGACGGCGCCGCTCCGCGGCTCAGGGGATCCGGCAGTGGACCTCACGGCGGTTGCCGACGGCCAGGACCCACACGATCAGCTGACCGTTCTCGACGGTGTAGACGACGCGGTAGTCACCCACCCTGAGCCGCCACCGGGCGCTGTGACCCTGGAGGGCCTTGATGTCGAGCGCCGCGGTCTCACCGGCGTCCAGCGCCTTCTGCAATTCCGTAAGGCGGTACAGGATCCGCAGGGCGTCCTGGCGCGGGATCTTGAGCAGGTCCCGCTGGGCGGGCGAGGTGAAGCGCGTGACGTACCCCATACGGTCAGCCGTGCCGGGCGCGGAGCAGGGCGGCCATCTCCTCCAGGGAGACCGAGCCTTCCGTGCCCTCTGCCTCGGCCTCGTCGGCCAGCCCGTTCAGCCATGCCTCCTCGGCGTCCTCGGCGATCCGACGCAGGCGCTGGTACTCCTCGATATCGATCACGACGGCTTCCTGCTTGCCGCGCCTGGTGATGATCGTCGGGGTCTCCTCCCGGTGCGCGCGGTCGATGACGTCGGCGAGGTGGTTGCGAACCTCGGCCATGGACTCGACTACCGGCTCACTCATGTCACCAATGTAGCGGATGTACATCTTGCCGTCCTCACGTGAAGCGCCCGCGCCCGTGCCCCGTCACCCACCGAAGCCGCTTTCAGGGGGTTACAGGGGGATCGGACGAGGTGCGGTGGAGGGCGGCGGTCCGCACGATCCGGAACGTCGGGTTCGGCCCGAAGGGGCCTTCACGGCCGGAGGTCGATGACTCGTACGGACAGCCCCTTCCACGTGTCGGGAACGGTGGTCGCGACCACGGCCCCGTTCGGCCGGTCCGCCGTCGGTTCGGCGGCGTATCGCGTGTGGGCGGTGGCCCAGGACGTCTCCCGGGCCACCGCGAGCGCGGCGGGCAGGTCCAGGTCGAGTACGGTGACAGCGGGAAGCGCGCCGAGATGTTCGGCCGTACCGGGCCTCGCCCGGTCCGCCTCGACCAAAGCGCATGCCGGGGCGTAGAGGAACCAGCCCGCCTCGGCATGCGCGCGATGGATCAGCCGCGAGGCGAGCACATTGCCCTGTCCGGCCGCGATCATCGCCGTGTCGTCCAGGACGATGTGCACGGCCTCCATCACTGTGCTCCCGCCCGGCCCAGCCGCCGGTCCAACTCGGCGTCCGCAGCCGCCTGTTCACCGGCACTCAGGTCGTAGCCGCTCCACTCCCGCAGTGCCACGCGCGCCTGCTCGGCCCGCGCGACGCGCTCCTCGGGAGTGAGCAGTATCCCGGCGAGGTGGGACAGGTAGCCCCGCAGGGACATGCCCTCGGCGGACGCTACCCGGGCCAGCCTGTCGCGGGCTTCGGCGGGAATGCGGATATTGGCGTCGGACACACGGACCTCCTCGTACAGGTCCCGCAAGGATACGGGTACGGGTACGTATCCCTCCATGAAACCGGGGACTGGCCGGAGGGGCCTCACCGCGCGGCACCCGGCGCGCACACGTACTCCGCCCATACCGTCTTGCCCGGGCCGTCCGGGCGGGGGTGCCAGTCCCAGCGGGCGGCCAGGCGCGCTACGAGGACGAGACCGCGGCCCGACTCCGCCGTCCCCTCTTCGTCCGCCGCGGCCGGCCGCTCGGGTACGCGCTCCCCACGCGTGTCGGTGACCTCGACCCGCACGCTCCCCGCCCCCGGCGCCAAGGACATCCGCAGCCGGAAGTCCCGGCCGGGGACGCGCCCGTGCCGCACGGCGTTCGCGCTCAGCTCCGCGATGATCAGTACGAGGTCGTCGTGCGGCTCGCTGCCGTACGCGAACCCCCAGGCGTCCAGCCGCACGGCCGCCATGCGCCGGGCCAGGCGGGCCCCGCGCGGAGTGGAACTGAAGCACATCTCGAAGGTGCGGTCCGCCCCCGGCCCGGCGGCGCCGGTCAACTGAGCGATGACAGTGGTGTGTTGGGTGGCGCCGGCGGGCCCGGCGGACTTGCGCGTCATACGGTCGACGGTGGCGGCCCGCCACACCTGGTGACCAGGGGTAACGCTCCGACGCCCACCGGTTGTACGTGCGCGGTCCGCGCCGGTACGCGCGACGCGGCGTGACGGTTTGCCCACAGGGCCGTTGTCCAGGGGAGGAGGTGGCCGACATGGAGCGTACGGACGCGGTGACGGGGGCCGAGGGGGTCCCGGACGACAACGACGGCGACAGCGGGGAGGGAACGGCCGTCGTGAGCCTGGGCGACGGCTGGGACAACGGCGACGCCACCGGGCGCCGCCCGGAGGACGACGCGGGGCGGGGAGTGGTCGCCGCGTTCGGCCAGACCATGAAGACGTTGCGGCAGCGGGAGGGCCTGGAACGGGAGGAGTTGGGCAGGCGGCTGGGCTACTCGGCCTCCACGATCGCGTCGTTCGAGCAGGGCAGGCGCATCCCGTCCCCAAGGACGATCGACCGCACGGACCACGTCCTGCACGCGGAGGGCCTGCTCAGCGTATGGAAGGAACAGGTCGAACGGGCGCAGTACCCGGTGTTCTTCCAGGGGATGGCGGCGCTGGAGAAGGAGGCGTTGGAACTGCTCTCGTTCAGCATGCCTGTGCTCAACGGCCTGCTGCAGACCGAGGAGTACATGCGAGCGCTGCTCGCGATGAGGCGTCCCCTCCTGGACGACGAGATCATCGAGCAACGAGTGGCGGCCAGGTTGGCCAGGCAGGACATCTTCGATCGTAGGCCGCTCCCGTTGCTCAGCTTCGTGGTGGACGAATCGCTGCTGCGACGCCCGTACGGCGGCAAAGGCGTCCTGCGCGGGCAGTTGGAGCAATTGCTTCTGATTGCCCAGAAGCGCAACGTCCAGCTACAGGTCATGCCGCTGGACCGGGAGGAAAATGCTGGCGTGAACGGGCCATTCACGGTCGTCACGCGCAGAGACGGCAGGCAGTTCGTCTACGCCGAGGCGCAGGGCATCGGCAACCTGCAGACTGACCCGGAACAGGGGGTCCTCGCGGCCGCCCGCTATGGGATTATCCGATCACAGGCTCTCAGGCCACGAGAGTCGATGGAATTCATCGAGAGGTTGCTGGGATCGCTATGAACAACGCTGAGTCATCGACCGTCGCCACCGGCCTCGCCTGGTTCAAGAGCAGCTACAGCGGAACCGAAGGCGGCGAATGCGTCGAGGTCGCGGCCGGGATAGCCGCCGTACACGTCCGGGACTCCAAGAACGCCACCGGACCCGTACTCACGATCCCCCGCGAGGCATGGGCACAGTTCATCGAAACGCTGTAGGAGGAGCCGTGATCACCGCCGAGAGCTCGACCGTCGCCACCGGCCTCGCCTGGTTCAAGAGCAGCTACAGCGGAACCGAAGGCGGCCAGTGCGTCGAGGTCGCGGCCGGGATAACCGCCATACACATCCGGGACTCCAAGAACGCCACCGGGCCCGTTCTCACGATCCCCCGCGAGGCATGGGCACAGTTCATCGAGACGCTGTAGGAGGAGCCGTGATCACCGCCGAGTCCTCGACCGTCGCCACCAACCTCGCCTGGTTCAAAAGCAGCTACAGCGGGACCGAGGGCGGCGATTGCGTGGAGGTCGCGGCTGCTCCGGCATCCGTACACGTCCGGGACTCCAAGAACGCCACCGGACCCGTACTCACCGTCTCCCGCGAGGCGTGGGCGCAGTTCGTCGGCCTGGCCGTGTCGGAGCGGAACGTCTGACACCCACCCGTAAGACCACGAGAGCCCTGCCCGTTCCCCACGGACGGCAGGGCTCGCGTGTACACGGGCGGTACGGTCGGGCCGCGGCAACTGCGGCGCGATCAGCGGCCGACCCGTCCGTCGGCGGGCCAGCCGTTCTCGGTGAGCGGGCCGGCGGAGTCGCGGTAACCGCGGAGCCCCGCCGCCGGGTACTCGATCAGGTCATCGGGAAGGTCGTGTACGGCGAACCACTCCAGCGCGAGGCACTTGGACGGCTCGCGGTTGACCGGATCGCCGGTCCAGGCGAGGGCTTCGAAGAAGAACCCGATCCGCTCGGTCTCGGCCGCTTGGCGGTGGTGCACGACGTGGACCAGGCGCAGGTCGGCGGGATCCACGACGAGGCCCGTCTCCTCCAGCAACTCCCGTGCCGCGCAGGCCGTCAGGGTCTCGCCGTGATCGAGCTTCCCGGACGGCATGTGCCACCTGCCGTATCCGTAGGGTCCGCCCCGCTGCGAGAGAAGGATCTTGTCACCGTCGCGGACGATGACGTGCGTGTCGATGACGGGCTGTGCCGGCGATGCGCTCATGGTTCCCGGGTCATGTCGGATCGGCGTCGGAGACGACCGAGGCTATCGGCTGCGCCACCAACCGCGTGGGTGCTTCCCGCCGGACCCCCCGATGGGGTGGCGCCACGAGCGTCCAGTACCGCAGCGGCGCCAGGGACCAGGCCGTCTTCACGCCAGGCCCTCCTTGAAGCCCTGGCGCCAGGACGGGTAGCGCGGCTCCCAGCCGAGTTCGCGCTTGGCCTTGGCGTTGGAGAAGCCGCGGCCCTCGGTCATCATCGTCACCACGACCTCGCCGGCCAGCAGCCGCGCCAGCCACTTCGGCAGGCGCATCGGCTTCTTCGCGCCCGCGCACCGCGCCAGGTACGGGAGCCACTCGCTCTCCGGGGCGGGTTCGTCGTCGACGATGTTGAACACGCCCTTCGCCTTCTGCTCCACGGCCAGGGCGGTCGCGGTCGCCGCGTCGTCCAGGTGGATCCAGGAGGCGTAGCCGGTGCCGTCACCGACAAGCGGGAACTGCCGCTTGCGGACGAGGACGAGCTGGTCGTCGGTGGCGCCGGGGCCGTAGAAGCCGCCGTACCGCAGCACCGCGCCGCCGGCCTTGACGACCGTGTCCTCGACGTGGCGCAGGGCGGCCATCGCGGGGTACGCGGCCGTCCCCTCGTGCAGGTCCAGGGGGTCGTCCTCGGTCTTGACCCAGCCGCCCTCGCGGATGCCGTTCCAGTTGGCGTAGCCCTGCGCGACGACGTGCGGGACGCCGGACGCCTCGGCCGCGGCCAGCAGGTGGTCGGTGCCCTCCGTACGCAGCCGGATGGTCGGGACGGACCAGCGGTCGAAGTGCTTGAGGTCGGGCTTGCCGGCGTGCGCGAGGCTGATGCCGGTCATCTGGTGCACGATCACGTTGGGCTCGGCCGCGGCCACCGCCTCGCCGACGGACAGCGCGTCCAGGCCGTCCATCACCACCGCCCGCGCGCCCAGCGCCTCCAGCGCGCCCAGCTTGTCCGCGCTCGTCGTCGTCGCCGTCACCTGGTGCCCCCGGGCCACGAGCAGCGGCACCAGCCGCCGTCCCAGCACCCCGGATCCACCCGCCACGAACACCCGCATGACTGCCACCTCTCACGTTCCAAGGCCCTTTCATGCCTTGTGACGAGACAGCTCCGGCCGCTGTGACACCGGGGGGGCGGACGGCGGCGGACGGCTCAGCGGGCGGGCGGCGGGGCCGTGCTGTCGCGGACGACCAGGTGGGTGGGGACGAGGGTCGTGCCCTTCTCCACGGTGTCGGTACGGATCTGGCGCAGCACGTCCTGCACGCAGCGCCGCCCGACCTCCGCGAAGTCCTGGTGCACGGTGGTCAGCGGCGGCAGGTACGAGGCCGCCTCCGGGATGTCGTCGAAGCCGACGACGCTGACCTCCTCGGGCACCCGCCTGCCGTACTCGTGCAGCGCGCGCAGGACGCCGAGCGCCATCTGGTCGTTGGCCACGAAGACCGCGGTGCAGTCCGGGTCGGCGGCCAGCCGCTTCCCGGCCTCGTACCCGGACTGCGCCGACCAGTCGCCGCGCAGCAGTTCCGGCACCTCCCGCCCGGCCGCCCGCAGGGCCGACCGCCAGCCGTCGACGCGGCGTTCGGCGGCGAAGGACTCCTCGGGGCCCGCCACGTGCCGGACCGTGCGGTGGCCCAGGTCCAGCAGGTGCCCGACGGCCGCGCGGGCGCCGCCGACCTGGTCGGTGTCCACCACGCAGTACCGGTCGCCGGCGTCGGAGTCCGCGACCACGAGCTGGACGTGCGGCGGCAGCGTCACCGTTGCCGCGTCCAGGAGGTGCACCTCCATGATGATGACCACGCCGTCCACCGCCAGCTCGCCGAGCCGGGTGAACGCGCCGCGCACCTGGCCCTGCGTCGGCGCGGTGACCGGGATCAGGGTCGTCGCGTACCCCTCCAGCGCCGCCGAGACGGAGACGGCCTCCAGCGTGCGCATGTTGCCCGTGGTCGACAGGGTGAACAGGATGACGCCGAGGGTGCGGAACTCGCCGCGCTTCAGGGCGCGGGCCGCGCTGTTGGGCCGGTAGCCCAGCTCCCGCATCGCCGCGACGACCTGCTGCCGGGTGGACTCCACCACACCCGGGTGGCCGTTGGAGACCCGGGAGACGGTCTGCGCGGAGACGCCGGCCAGCCGGGCGACGTCCGCCATGGACGCCCCGCGCCTGCGCCGCGCGGGCGGTCCGCCCGGCCCCTCCGACGGCCCGCGCGAAGGCCCGTCCGGGGGTCCGCCCGGGGGCCCGCCCTGGGGCTCGTCCCGCGGCTCGTCCGGGGGCCGGGTCTCAGCCGTGCTCACCACGGTCGTGCACCTCGCTGCGGTTGCGGCCGGCCGTGGCGGCCGGCCCGTCGATCGCCTGGAGCCCAGGCATGGTTCGTGTGCGTACGGCCGCCCGTCCGCGCCGCCCTCCCCTGATGAGGGCCGGCGCGGACGGACGAGCCGTCTGCCGTGCGGCCCGGTGGAGGCACCACCGGCCGGCCCGCACGGCGCTCTTTCCGGCGTCGGCATCGGCGTCGGCATCGGCGTCGGCGTCGGCGCTCATGTCGCCCGAGCGCCGCGCCGTGCCTCACAGCAGGTCAGCGCGCACCGCGCATGAGCGCCGCGCCGCGCTTCCGCGCACGTCAGCGCGCCGCGCGCCTCAGCGCTCATGCCGCACGACGGCCACGCCCCGCGGGGCGAGCAGCACCGCGCCCGTGTCGCCCCCTTCCGCCGGGGCCTGCTCCCCCACCAGCAGTTTCCCGGCGCCCAGCGGTACCTGGACCGGGCGGTCGGTGCGGTTGACGAGGAACCAGAAGTCGCCGCCGCCGTCCGTGCGCACCACCAGCTCCACCTCGCCGGCGACCTCCGCCGGGAGGTCGCCGCGTATCCCGGCCGCGTCCAGCAGCCTTGCCAGCAGCGGGCCGAGGCCCTGGGGTCCGAGCCGGGTGGACACGTAGGTGGCCGATCCGCCGCCGGGCAGCGGGCGCCGGGTCACCGCCGGTCCCCCGGCGAGGTCGCCGGCGGCATAGGAGGCGACAACGCTCACGGAAGGGTCGGTCACCTTGACGCGGTCGGTCCACAGCGTCCCCGTACCGCCGTCGTCCAGCGGCACCGACTCGCCGTCCAGCAGCGGCGCCATCTCCTCGACGCGGATGCCGAGCAGGTCGCGCAGGGCGCCCGGGTGGCCGCCGAGCCACACGTGGTCGTTCTCGTCCACGATCCCGGAGAAGTACGTGGTCACGAGGTGGCCGCCGCCTTCGGCGAACGCCGTGAGCCGGTCGGCCAGCGCCCGCGGCACGACGTGCAGGACCGGCGCGACCACCAGGTCGTACCCGGTCAGGTCGGCGCGGGTGGTGATCACGTCGGCGCGCACACCGAGGTCCAGGAAGGCGGAGTACCAGTCCAGCGCCTCCTGGCGGTAGCGCAGCCGCGAGGTGGGGTGCGAGTCGAGTTCCGCGGTCCACCACGACTCCCAGTCGAACAGGATCGCCGCGCGGGCCGGGCGGCGCACCGACCCGGCGACGGGCGCGAGGTCCGCCAGGGTCCGGCCGAGGGCGGTGACCGCGCGGAAGACGTCGCTGTCGGCGCCCGCGTGCGGGACCATCGCCGAGTGGTACTTCTCGGCGCCGCCGGCCGACTGCCGCCACTGGAAGAAGCAGACGGCGTCCGCCCCGTGGGCCACGTGCAGCAGCGAGTCGCGGGCCAGCTCGCCCGGCCGCTTGGCCACGTTGACCTGCTGCCAGTTGACCGCGCTGGTGGAGTGCTCCATCAGGAACCACGGCCGGCCGCCGGCGATGCCGCTGGTGAGGTTGGCCGAGAAGGACAGCTCGTCCAGCGCCTGCGGGCCGGGGACGACGTAGTGGTCGTTGGCGACGAAGTCGACCTCGGCCGCCCAGTCCGCGTAGTCCATCGCGTCCTGCCCGCCACCCATGACCATGAAGTTGGTGGTCACCGGGATGTCCGGGGTGAGCCGCCGCAGCAGGTCGCGCTCGGCGCGCAGGTGGTCCTTGAGGGCGTCGGAGGAGAAGCGTTTGAAGTCGAGCTGCTGGGTGGGGTTGACCGGCGCCGCCGCGAGCCGGGGCGGCAGGATCTGCTGCCAGTCGCCGTACACCTGGGACCAGAAGCTGGTCGACCAGGCGTGGTTGAGGGCGTCCAGGGTGCCGTAGCGGGCGCGCAGCCAGGTACGGAAGGCGCGGGCGGCGTCGTCGGAGTAGTCGTGGACGTTGTGGCAGCCCAGCTCGTTGTTCACGTGCCAGGCGGCGAGGGCCGGGTGGCCGCCGTAGCGGGTCGCCAGCTTCTCCACCAGGCGCAGCGCGTACGCGCGGAAGACCGGCGAGGTGGGCCGCCAGTGCTGGCGGCCGCCGGGCCACAGGGTCTGGCCGGACGCGTTCACAGGCAGGATCTCCGGGTGCCGCTCGGCCAGCCACGGCGGCGGGGAGGCGGTCGCCGTGGCCAGGTCCACCGAGATCCCGGCCTCGTGCAGGAGGTCCATGACCTCGTCGAGCCAGCCGAAGTCCCACCGCCCCTCGGCCGGTTCCAGCCGGGCCCAGGAGAAGACGGCGAGAGTGACGACGGTGACCCCGGCCTCGCGCATCAGCCGGATGTCCTGCGGCCACACCTCGCGCGGCCACTGCTCCGGGTTGTAGTCGGCGCCGTAGCCGAGGCCGGGCGCGTCGCCGGCGGCCCGCTGCGGCCAGCGGTGGTGCGGGGAGGGGGGGTTCATCGTGGTCCTTTCGGGGCGTGCGGGGTGAGGCGGGGCGGGGGGCGGCGGGTACGGGTCCCGGACGGAGCCGGTCCGCGGGATCCGGGCGTTACGGGTCCGCGGGCGCACGGGCGTTGCGGGTCCGCGGGACCGGCGGGCGGTACGGCCGCCCCCCTTGGCGCGGGCGTCAGTTCCCCATGCTGAAGCCCTGCTGCTTGCCGTAGTCGACGGACTTGTCCTGCCACGCCTGCAGGCCGGACGTCAGGGTGGTGGAGGAGACGTACGCCTTGCCGACCGTGTCGTTGAAGATCGAGTTGGCGTAGACCTGGTACGGCAGGTAGCTCCAGCCGGGCAGGACGTCCTTGGCCGACTCGGAGAAGATCTTGTTGGCCTGCTGGCCGCCGAAGTACGGGAACGGCGCGTTCAGGAAGGCCGGCGAGTTCAGGTCGGCGGTCGTCGCCGGGAAGGCGCCGCCCTTGATGCGGGTCT
Source organism: Streptomyces sp. HPF1205 (assembly GCF_020400825.1). GTDB lineage: Bacteria > Actinomycetota > Actinomycetes > Streptomycetales > Streptomycetaceae > Actinacidiphila. The sequence goes on along the minus strand of NZ_JAINVH010000016.1, from coordinate 5,310 downwards.
GCACGCCCGCGCCCTGGGCCGCGTACTGCAGGAAGGCGTAGGCGAGTTCCTTGTTCTTGCCGGCCTTCATCACGGCCAGCGAGCTGCCGCCGTTCTCGGCGCTGGCGTGCTGCCCGGCCTGCCACTGCGGCAGCGGGGCCGCGCGCCAGTCACCGGAGGCCGCCGCCACACCGGTGGTGAAGTTGGCCGGCATCCAGGCGCCGGTGGCCAGGGTGGCGATGGTGCCGTCGGCCAGGCCCTTGTACCACTGGTCGCTCCAGCCGGGCACGGGCGCCAGCAGGTGCTCGGAGACGAGCTGCTGCCACACCTTGGTGTACGTGGCGGTACCCGGGTCGCTGCCGAAGTTCACCGTGACCTTGGTGCCGTCGACCTTGTACGGATGCCCGCCGGCCTGCCAGATCAGGCTGGTGGTCATGCCGGCGTCACCGGTGTCGCTGGTGATGTACGCCTTCGGGTCCGCCTTGTGCAGCTTGCGGGCGTCGTCCAGGTACTGGTCCCAGGTGGTGGGCACCGGGAGCTTGTACTTGTCGAAGACCTTCTTGTTGTAGAACAGCGCCATCGGGCCCGAGTCCATCGGCAGGCCGTAGATGCCGCCGTTGACGTTCACCGAGTTCCACGGGCCCGGGGAGTACGTGGCGGCGAGGCTCTTGGCGCCGTAGTCCGACAGGTCGGCGACCGACTTGCCGAGGGCGAACTGGCTGAGCGCGTAGTACTCGATCTGCGCGGCGTCCGGGCCGCCCTTGCCCGCGTCGATCGCGTTCTGCAGCGCCTTGTACTGGTCGTTGCCGGTACCGGCGTTGACCAGCTTGACGTGCACCTTCGGGTACTTGGCCTGGAAGTCCGCGACGACCTGCTTGAGGGTGGGCTCCCAGGCCCACACGGTGATCGAGCCGCCCTTGTCCAGAGCGGCGGAGACCGAGCTCGCTCCCGAGCTCTTGCCGCCGGAACCGGAACCGGAGTCGGAGCCGGAGCCCGAACCGCCGGAGGAGCCGCACGCGGTCAGCCCCAGGGTGGCGGCGCACAGCACCGCGGCGCCCTGTGCCCAGCGGCGAAGGGTCTTGTTTCTCATCTCGTTCCACTCCGTTGTGCGTGATGATCTGCGGCCGGCCCCGCCGTACGGGACAGGTGCGGCGCGGCGCGGCGCGCAGGGGGACATGGGGGGGAGTCGCGGCGCCGCGGGCGCCGCGCGGTCACTCCTTGACGCTTCCGGCGGCCAGGCCCGACTGCCAGTAGCGCTGCAGGAGCAGGAAGGCCGCGATCAGCGGGAGGATGGTCAGCAGCGAACCGGTGATCACGAGGTTGAACACCGGCTGGCCGCCGGCGGTGGCCGCCTGGGCGTTCCAGGAGTTGAGGCCGATGGTGAGCGGGTACCAGTCCGGGTTCTTGATCATGATCAGCGGCAGGAAGTAGTTGTTCCAGGTCGCGACCACGGTGAAGAGCAGGACCGTGACGATTCCGGGGGCCAGCAGCGGCAGCGAGATCCGGAAGAAGGTGCGGATCTCCCCCGAGCCGTCCATGCGGGCGGCCTCCAGCAGCTCGTCGGGGATCGCCTCGGAGGCGAACACCCACATCAGGTACAGGCCGAAGGGCGAGACCAGGGACGGGACGATCACCGCCCAGGGCGTGTCGGTCAGGCCCATCCTGCTGAACATGAGGAAGGTGGGCACCGCGAGCGCCGCGCCGGGCACGGCGACCGCGCCGATGACGACGGCGAACACCCCGCGCCTGCCGGGGAAGTCGAACTTCGCCAGCCCGTACCCGCCCAGCACCGCGAGGAAGGTGGCGCCGCCCGCGCCCAGCACCACGTACAGCAGTGTGTTGAGCAGCCAGCGCACGAAGATGTGGTCGTTGTACGTGAGCGTCTGGTGGACGTTGTCCCACAGCGCGAACCTGCCGCTGAACCACAGCCCGAAGGAGCTCAGCAGCTTCGGCTGGGTCTTGGTCGCGTTGATGAACAGCCAGGCCAGCGGGATGAGGGTGTAGACCACGACGAGGCCGGTCAGGACCGTCAGCAGTACGCTGCGGCGCGGGCGGGACGAGGTCGTACGGCGGCGGGCGCGCGCGGGGCGCGGGACCGGGCGGGTACGGGCGGGCGGCGGGGTGGCGGTCGTGCCGGCGGCTCCGGTGGCGGCCATCGCTCACGCCTCCTTTCGCATGCCGCGCAGCTGGACGGCGTAGGCGACGATCATGGTGACGACGCCCATGACGATCGCGACGGTCGCGGCGTAGTTGTGCTGCTGGCCGGAGAAGGACAGCGAGTACGTGTAGAGGTTCGGGGTGAAGTAGGTGGTGATCGAGTTCTTCGCCAGCGGCTGCAGGATGCTGGGCTCGCTGAACAGCTGGAAGCTGCCGATGATCGAGAAGACCGTCGCGATGACCAGGGCGCCGCGGATCGCCGGGAGCTTGATGGACGCGATGACGCGCCACTGGCCGGCGCCGTCGATCTCGGCCGCCTCGTACAGCGACTCGGGGATCACGCGCAGCGCCGCGTAGAAGATCAGCATGTTGTAGCCGACGAACTCCCAGGTCACGATGTTGCCGATGCTCACCAGCACCCAGTGCGGCCCCAGCGGGTCGGGGATGGAGGTGTGCAGGTGCTGGTTGATGCTCGCCACCAGGCCGAACTGCTTGCCGTACATGAAGCCCCACATGAGGGTGGCGACGACGGCCGGGACCGCGTACGGCAGGAAGACCGAGATCCGGAAGAAGGCGCGGCCGTGCAGCCGGCCGCTGTCCAGCGCGAGCGCCACCAGCAGGGCGATGCCCAGCATGACCGGGACCTGGACGGCCAGGAAGAGCGCGACCCGGCCCAGGCCCGACCAGAACTCGTGGTCGCGCAGGGCCTGCTTGTAGTTGTCCAGGCCGACGAAGTGGTTGCCGCCGATCAGCTGGTCGCGGAACAGGCTGAGGTAGATCGAGTACCCGATCGGCGCGAGGAAGACCAGCGCGAAGAACGCGAGGAACGGGGCGACGAAGCCCAGGCCGGTCCAGCGGCGCCTGCCGCCCGGCGACCGCGGTGACCGCGGCGAGCGCCGCGACGCGGCCCGCCCGGCCGCGGATGGGGGTGAAACGACTGCCATGACCCTGTCCCTCACGTCACTCGTGCCCTGGCCCGGACCTGCCCGGCGCAGAGCGTGATGGTTACGTAAACATAACGGGCCGGACCGACTCAGGTTTACGTAAACATTTTGCGGTGCGGCGATGTTCACACCGTTGCCCCGCGGCCGTCAAGACGCGGGAGGGGGCAAAGAAGGTGAGGGGCCCCGGCGCCGATGGGGGCCCTGCGGGGTGCGGCGGGAGGGGCGGGCCGGGGCCCCGGGTGCGGCGCGGGGGCGGGCCGGTTCGCGGGCCGCACCCCGTACGACCGGCCGGGCGACATGATGTTGAAACGCTTCGAATCCGATACGGCGACGCGCTTGCGCCGGCACCCGCCCGAGCTCGCCCCCGCACGCGCCGAACGCCGGGCCTACCAGGCACCAGCTTCGCACCGTCAGGTCTTCGAGCAGGGCGTTCTTCGAGGCTGCTGGGCCGGTCCCGCCCTTCACGGCCCGCGCCGAAAACTTGTTGCCGCACCTCTTGTCGAAGCGTTAACGCGTCGCTAGTGTCGCCGCAACATTGAAGCGCTTCGACTAACCGCTTCGACGGACCCTCGACACACCCTTTCGACACACCCCCGGCAGGATTCCGACTGGAGGCAGGCCCGTCATGGCCATGGAGCTGAACCGCAGAGCCTTTGTCCAAGCAAGCGTCGCGGTCGCCGGTACGGCGGCCCTGTCCCCACTGCTGAGCGCGTGCGGCGGGGGCGGCAAGGCAGCCAAGGCCGCCAAGGGCGGCGCCAACAGCAAGAAGGGCATGGCCGCCGCTCTGCCGTCGTACGTGCCCAACTCCGCGGTCCAGGCCGACATCCCCTCGGCGACCGGCGCGGCCGGCTCCATCACCGACGCCGGCTTCCTGAAGTACCCCGACAGCCCGGTCAAGACCGTCAGCGAGGTCCCGGGGGCCGGTGGGCACTACACCACGCTGACCCCGCTGTGGGGCACGGTGCCGTCGGCGAACAACTCGTTCTACCAGGCGATGGCCAAGGCGCTGGGCGCCACGCTGACGATGAAGCCCGCCAACGGCGTCACGTACAACACGACCATCCCCACCCTCACCGCCGCCCACAAGCTGCCCGACTGGGTCCAGCTCCCCGGCTGGTGGAACGCCAACTTCAACGTCGGCGAGCTGGCCGGGACGCAGCTTGCGGACCTCACCCCGTACCTCGCCGGCGACAAGATCAAGCAGTACCCGAACCTGGCCGCGCTGCCCACCGGCGCCTGGCAGGCGGGCGTCTGGCAGGACCGCCTGTACGGCATACCCACGTTCCCCAGCGGCTTCGCCCTGCCGGGCCAGTACTTCTACCGCGGCGACATCCTTGAGGCGAAGGGCATCAATCCCGACGAGATCACCTCCGCCGACGCCTTCTTCAACCTCGGCAAGGAACTCACCAACGCCAAGGGCGGCGTGTGGGCGTTCGACGACATGTGGCCCTACGCGTTCCAGATCTTCGACTACGCGCAGAAGTTCACCGTCACCGACGGCAAGCTGGTCCACAAGTACGAGCAGCCGCAGTTCATCGAGGCCCTGAACTGGTGCTACAAGCTCGCCAAGTCCGGGATGGTGCACCCCGACGCGCTGGCCGGCAACAACAACGACGCCAAGACCCGCTTCTACGCCGGCAAGGTGCTCATCACCGGCGACGGCCAGGGCGCGTGGAACGAGGCCGACGCCCAGTCCGGCATCGCGGCCAGCAAGAACTACCGCCGCCTGTCGTTCAAGCCGTTCTCCGCCGACGGCAAGGCCGCCCCCCGGCTGTTCCTCAACAACTCGGCCGGGATGTTCAGCTACCTCAACGCCGGGCTCAAGCCCGCCCAGATCGAGGAATGCCTGCGCATCGCCAACTACCTGGCCGCGCCCTACGGTTCGGCGGAGTACCTGCTGGTCAACTTCGGCGTCGAGGGCACCGACTGGACCAAGGGCGCCAACGGGCCGACCCCCACCAAGGCCGGCCAGTCCGACGTGCAGGCCCAGACGTTCCCGTTCCTCGCCACTCCGGCCAACGTCATCAACAACCCCGACTTCCCGCAGCTCACCAAGGACCGCTGCGCCTGGAACGCCGAGGCCGCCAAGTACGCCTACAAGCCGGTGTTCTGGAACATGAACATCACCGTGCCCTCCCGCTACGCCACCGCCGACGCCGCCCAGGCCGTGGAGGACACCATCAAGGACGTCTCGCACGGCATCAAGCCGGTCTCCGCCTTCCAGGACGCC
>NZ_JAINVH010000159.1 GCF_020400825.1 Streptomyces sp. HPF1205 | reverse complement strand
ACCAGCACCGCGGTCAGCAGCACGTTCCAGCAGAAGATCGGCATGCGGAACATCGTCATGCCCGGGGCGCGCATGCAGATGATGGTGGTGATGAAGTTGACCGCGCCCAGGATCGTGCCGAACCCGGACATCGCCAGGCCCATGATCCACATGTCGCCGCCGATACCCGGCGAGTTGATCGCGTTGGACAGCGGGGAGTACGCGAACCAGCCGAAGTCGGCCGCGCCCTGGGGGGTGAGGAACCCGCCGACGGCGATGAGCGAGCCGAAAAGGTACAGCCAGTAGGCGAACATGTTCAGCCGCGGGAAGGCGACGTCCGGCGCGCCGATCTGCAGCGGCATGATCCAGTTGGTGAACCCGGCGAACAGCGGGGTCGCGAACATCAGCAGCATCACCGTGCCGTGCATGGTGAACGCCTGGTTGTACTGCTCGTTCGACAGGAACTGGGTGCC
>NZ_JAINVH010000158.1 GCF_020400825.1 Streptomyces sp. HPF1205 | reverse complement strand
CCGCCGTTCACCCGGGAGAGCGCCATAGAGAAGGCCCGCCTGGCGGAAGACGGCTGGAACACCCGCGACCCGCAGAAGGTCGCCCTGGCCTACACCGTGGACTCGCACTGGAGGAACCGCGCGGAGTTCGCCACCGGCCGTGACGAGATCATCGCCTTCCTCACCCGCAAGTGGAACAAGGAGCTGGAGTACCGGCTCATCAAGGAGCTGTGGGCCTTCGACGGCGACCGCATCGCGGTGCGCTTCGCCTACGAATACCGCGACGATTCGGGCAACTGGTTCCGTGCTTACGGCAACGAGAACTGGGAGTTCGACGCCAACGGCCTGATGCACCACCGCTACGCCGCCATCAACGAACTCCCCATCAAGGAGTCGGAGCGCAAGTTCCACTGGCCCCTCGGACGCCGCCCCGACGACCACCCCGGCCTGAGCGACCTCGGCCTCTGACCGGCCACC
>NZ_JAINVH010000157.1 GCF_020400825.1 Streptomyces sp. HPF1205 | reverse complement strand
TTCGTCGACTGGCACGACAGCGGAGTAACACTCCTCACCGAACAACACGACTGGCCCACCACCGACCACCCCCGACGCGCCGCAATCTCCTCCTTCGGCATCAGCGGCACCAACGCCCACCTCATCCTCGAACAACCCCCCACCGACACCACCACCCACAACCCCGACACCGCACCCGGCCCGCGCCCGGCCGGCCTCGCCCTGCCGCTGTCGGCCCGCGGTCCCGAAGCCCTGCGTGCCCAGGCCCGGCGGCTGCTGGACCGCATGCCCGCGGACGGCACGGGCGCGCGGGCCGTGGACGTCGGGTACTCGCTCGCCACCGGCCGCGCCGTCTTCGAGCGGCGCGCGGTCGTGCTCGGAGCCGACGACGGCGAGGTACGGGAGGGGCTCGCGGCGCTCGCCGAAGGGCGGTCCGTGCCGCACGTGGTCCAGGGTGTGGCCGAGCAGGAAAGCGGCAAACT
>NZ_JAINVH010000156.1 GCF_020400825.1 Streptomyces sp. HPF1205 | reverse complement strand
TCCGTCAGCGCCGGGGAATAGGCCGCGCCACCCGCGCACGGCCCCAGCATCACGCTGATCTGCGGGATCACCCCCGAAGCCCGGGTGTTGCGCTGGAAGATCCCGCCGTAACCGGCCAGCGCCGACACACCCTCCTGGATGCGCGCCCCCGCGCCGTCGTTGAGCGACACCAGCGGCGCACCGGCCGCCAGCGCCATGTCCATGATCTTGTGGATCTTCTCCGCGTGCGCCTCCCCCAAAGCCCCGCCGAAGATCCGGAAGTCGTGCGCGTACACGAACACCGTCCGGCCCTCGACCGTCCCCCACCCGGTCACCACACCATCGGTGTGCGGACGCCTGGCCTCCAGGCCGAAACCACTGGCACGATGCCGCCGCAGCGGCTCCACCTCGGTGAAACTCCCCTTGTCCAGCAGCAGATCGATCCGCTCCCGCGCGGTCAGCTTGCCCTTGGCGTGCTGCCGCTCGGT
>NZ_JAINVH010000155.1 GCF_020400825.1 Streptomyces sp. HPF1205 | reverse complement strand
ACCCGCCCGCACATCCACCACACCCGGCAGATCCACCACACCACCCCAACTGTCCGGCAGCTCCTGGGCGGCGGCCCGCGCCAGGCCCCATGCCAGGCCCCCGGCCGGGCAGGTCACCTCGTCGGAGCGTCCGGTCGACACCGCGCCCCGCGTCACGACCCACACCCGGCCACCGCACTCGGCATCCCCCACACCCTGGACAGCCGCGAGCACGAAGCCCGGCACCAAGGCGTCCGGCTCCAGGCCCTCACCGCACGACGGCAGGACCAGTACACCGCTGGCCGCCCCGCCGTCCGCGAGCCCGGCCACCGCGGCACGCACCGCGTCCGCCACGTCGTCACGCCGGGCGTCCGCGCCCAAGGGGACGTCGACCGCGAGGCCCCCAGCGGCACGAATGGCGTCGGCGATATCGCCAGCATCGTTCCCGTCCGCGCGCAGGAGCAGCCACGTGCCGGACAGCACCGACGACGCGCCC
>NZ_JAINVH010000154.1 GCF_020400825.1 Streptomyces sp. HPF1205 | reverse complement strand
TGGCGCGTCGTCGGTGCTGTCCGGCACGTGGCTGCTCCTGCGCGCGGACGCGAACGGTGAGGGTACGGGCGCGGACGTCGCCGAGGCCGTGCGGGCGGCCGGCGCTCATGTCGTGGACGTGTCTCTGGGAGCGGACGCGGACCGCTCCGACGTGGCGGACGCGGTCCGTGTTGCGGTGGCCGGGCTCGCGGACGGCGGGGCGGTCAGCGGTGTGCTGGTCCTGCCGGTGCGGGACGGGGGAGTGGCGCCGGACGCCGGGGTCCTGGGTTTCGCGCTGGCGGCTGTCCAGGGTGTGGGGGATGCCGAGTGCGGTGGCCGGGTGTGGGTCGTGACGCGGGGCGCGGTGTCGACCGGGCGCTCCGACACGCTGGAATCCCCTGCGGGCGGTCTGCTGTGGGGCTTGAGCCGGGTCGCCGCGCTGGAGCTGCCGGACAGTTGGGGTGGTGTGGTGGATCTGCCGGGTGTGGTGGATGTGCGGGCGGGG
>NZ_JAINVH010000153.1 GCF_020400825.1 Streptomyces sp. HPF1205 | reverse complement strand
CTGGTCGACTGGCACGACAACACCGTCGCACTCCTCACCCACCCACAACCCTGGCCCACCACCGACCACCCCCGACGCGCCGCAATCTCCTCCTTCGGCATCAGCGGCACCAACGCCCACCTAATCCTCGAACAACCCCCCACCGACACCACCACCCACAACCCCGACACCAGTGACCCGCGGGGCGGCGTCGACGACGCCGGAGCAGCCACCCGCGGTCTTCCGGCGACGGCCGGCACCGTACCGCTGCTGGTGTCCGCCGCATCCGACCAGGCGCTGGCCGAGCAGGCCGGGCGGCTGCGGGCGTACCTCGACGCCCACGGTGACGTGGAGGTGAGCGACCTCGGGCACACCCTGGCCACCGGGCGGGCCGCGCTCGCGCGGCGGGCCGTCGTCCTCGCCGCGAACCGGCAGGACGCGCTGGACGGCCTGGACGCGCTGGCCCGCGGCGGCTCCTCGCCCCGGCTCGTCACCGGCGCCGCCGTGACCGGCAGGAC
>NZ_JAINVH010000152.1 GCF_020400825.1 Streptomyces sp. HPF1205 | reverse complement strand
GCTCCGCGTCGAAATACGCGCACACCTCATCCAGCGCATCCGCGAACACCGGGAACACCCCGTACAACTCACCCCCCGCACCCGCACGCTGACTACCCTGACCGGAGAACAGGAACGCCGTGCGACCCTCCACCACGCTGCCCGTGACCAGGTCGGGGTGGTCGGTGCCGTTCGCGAGGGCGTCGAGCGCGGTCAGGAGGTCGTCACGGGTGCGGCCGGCGGCGACCGCCCGGTGCTCGAAGGCGGTACGGGTGGTGGCGAGGGCGCTGCCCAGGGCGGCGAGGTCGGCCTCGGGGTGGTCGGTGACGGCGGTGGCGAGGCGGGCGGCCTGGTCGCGTAGGGCGTCCTCGGTGCGGGCCGACAGGGGCCAGACGGTGAGGGGGACGCGGGTGCGCGGGGCCGGCTCGGGTTCGTGGGTGGTGTCGGGAGCCTGCTCCAGGATCGTGTGCGCGTTCGTACCACTCATACCGAACGACGACACACCCACCCGACGCGGC
>NZ_JAINVH010000151.1 GCF_020400825.1 Streptomyces sp. HPF1205 | reverse complement strand
TGCGCTGGCGTCGGGGGTGCAGGCGCCGGGGCTGGTCAGTGGGACGGCGGGTGAGGGTGCGCGGGTGGCGGTGCTGTTCTCCGGCCAGGGTGCTCAGCGCCCGGGGATGGGGGCTGAACTGTATGGGGCGTATGAGGTGTTCGCTGATGCCCTGGACGAGGTGTGCGCGTACTTCGACGTGGTGCTGGACCGGCCGCTGCGGGAGGTGATGTTCGACCAGGATCCGGCGGACCTGCACACCACGGTTTACACGCAGCCGGCGTTGTTCGCCTTCGAGGTGGCGTTGTTCCGGCTGGTGGAGTCCTGGGGGGTGCGGGCCGATGTTCTGGCCGGGCATTCGATCGGTGAGCTGGCTGCCGCGCATGTGGCGGGGGTCTTGGACCTGCCGGACGCGGTGAAGCTGGTCGCGGCTCGGGGCCGGTTGATGCAGGCGCTGCCCGTGGGGGGCGCGATGCTGGCCGTCCAGGCCGACGAGGCCACCGTACGGGAGGCATTGGCCGGCCAC
>NZ_JAINVH010000150.1 GCF_020400825.1 Streptomyces sp. HPF1205 | reverse complement strand
ATGGCCGGCCAGCGCCTCCCGGACGGTGGCCTCGTCAGCCTGGACGGCCAGCATCGCCCCACCCGCGGGCAGCGCCTGCATCAACCGGCCCCGAGCCGCGACCAGCTTCACCGCGTCCGGCAGGTCCAGGACCCCCGCCACATGCGCGGCGGCCAACTCACCGATCGAATGCCCGGCCAGAACATCGGCCCGCACCCCCCAGGACTCCACCAGCCGGAACAACGCCACCTCGAAGGCGAACAACGCGGCCTGGGTATACACGGTCCGGTTCACATCGGTGCCGTCCAGCTCGAACATGACCTCCCGCAGCGGCCGGTCCAGCACCACGTCGAAGTACGCGCACACCTCGTCCAGGGCATCGGCGAACACCTCATACGCCCCATACAGTTCAGCCCCCATCCCCGGGCGCTGGGCACCCTGGCCGGAGAACAGCACCGCCACCCGCGCACCCTCACCCGCCGTACCACTGACCAGCCCCGGCGCCTGCACCCCCGACGCCAGCGCG
>NZ_JAINVH010000015.1 GCF_020400825.1 Streptomyces sp. HPF1205 | reverse complement strand
CGCGCACGTCAGTACGCACGTCCGTGACGCCGTGAATACGGAGCCGCGGCCGTCCGGCCGGGTGCTTGTGCTGCGGAATGGCTGTCCGGGGACCGACCGGAGTCGGTGCTCACGTCGGACAACCCGAAGAACTCTACGCATCCAGGTGGGAGGTGTCAAATCCCGGACGTGGCGCCGTGCCCGAGGGGTACTCTCGCCGCCATGACGAGGCATACGCACAACTCCCAGTGGTGGGCCGCCTAGGGCGGCCCGGGTGAACGTATGCATCCGACGGCCGCCGCCTCAGGCGGCCGTTGTCGTATCTCCGAGCCGCCTGCCGGCGGGGGTCCCAGAGCCGACACGGGACAGGGAGACGACGACGCCATGACGAGGATCTTCAGCGGCATCAAACCGTCCGGGCACGTGACGTTGGGGAACTATCTGGGCGCGGTGCGGCGGTGGGTGGAGGTGGACCAGCACCGGGCCGAGGCGCTGTTCTGCGTGGTGGACCTGCACGCGCTGACCGTCGACCACGATCCGGCGCGGGTGCGGCGGCTGAGCCGGCAGGCGGCGAGTCTGCTGCTGGCGGCGGGGCTGGATCCGCGGCTCTGCACGGTGTTCGCGCAGAGCCATGTGGCGGAGCACGCGCGGCTGTCCTGCCTGCTGGAGTGCGTGGCGTCCGAGGCGGAGGCGCGGCGGATGGCGGAGTACGCGGAGCGGGCCGGGGCGGCGCGGCGCGCGGGGCGGGGTGTGCGGCTGTCGCTGCTGACGTATCCGGTGCTGATGGCGGCGGACATCCTGGGGTACCGCGCCGACGAGGTGCCCGTGGGGGACGACCAGGCCGAGCACGTGGAGCTGGCGCGGGAGCTGGCGGTGCGGTTCAACCAGCGGTACGGGGCGGTGTTCGTGGTGCCGCGGGTGACGCTGTCCCCGGTGGGCGCGCGGGTGATGGACCTGCGGGAGCCGGCGGTCGCGATGGGGAAGTCGAGCGCGTCGGCCGCGGGGGTGGTGTACCTGCTGGACGAGCCCGAGGTGATCGCGCGGAAGGTCATGGCGGCGGTGACGGACGACGAGCCGGGGGTCTCGTACGACCGCGAGGGGCGGGCCGGGCTGGCGAACCTGCTGGAGATCCTCTCGGCGTGCACGGGCAAGGAGCCGCAGGTGCTGGCGGAGTCGTACGGGGACGCCGAGGCGCTGAAGCGGGACACCGCGGAGGCCGTGGTGGAGGCGCTGCGTCCGTTGCGGGCGCGGCATGCCGGGCTGTCCGCGGATCCGGGGTACGTGGACGGGGTGCTGCGGGAGGGGGCGGCGCGGGCGAGGGAGCTCGCCCGGCCGACCGTGGACGCGGCCTACCGGGCGATCGGGCTGCTGCCGCCGGGGTGACGGCGCGGGTCGCGGCCCCCGCGTACGTGCCTATTGGCCGGAGGCCAGCTCGCGGCTGCGGTCGCGGGCGGCTTCCAGGGCGGCGAGGAGGGCGGCGCGTACGCCGTGCTTCTCCAGTTCGCGGATGGCGTTGATGGTGGTGCCGGCCGGGGAGGTGACGGCCTCGCGGAGCTTGACCGGGTGTTCGCCGCTGTCGCGGAGCATGACGGCGGCGCCGATCGCGGACTGCACGATGAGGTCGTGGGCCTGGGCGCGGGGCAGGCCGAGGAGGATGCCGGCGTCGGTCATGGCCTCGACCAGGTAGTAGAAGTACGCGGGGCCGGAGCCGGACAGCGCGGTGGCGGCGTCCTGCTGCTTCTCGGGGACCCGCAGCGTCTTGCCGACGGGCTGGAAGATCGCCTCCGTACGGACGAGGTGCTCCTCGGTGGCGTGGCGGCCGGCCGAGATGACGGACATGCCCTCGTCGACCAGGACGGGGGTGTTGGGCATGACGCGGACCACGGGGGTGCCCTCGGGGAGGCGTTCGGCGAACCACGTGGTGGGGATGCCGGCGGCCGCGCTGATCACCAGGCGGTCGGCGCTGACGTGGGGGGCGAGTTCGTCGAGGAGGGCGCCCATGTCCTGGGGCTTGACCGCGAGGATCAGGGTGTCGGCGGTCTTGGCGGCGTCGGCGTTGGTGGCGGCGTCCACGCCGTAGCGTTCGCGCAGCTCGCGGGCGCGGTCCGGGCGGCGGGCGGTGACGAGCAGGTCGGCGGGGGTCCAGCCGGCGCGGATCATTCCGGAGAGGAGGGCTTCGCCGATCTTGCCGGCGCCGAGGACGGCGATCTTCTGCTGCGCGGCTTCGGTCATGGGGGGGCTGGCTCCTGGGTTTTCCGTTCGGTCTACGGGGTCTTCCGTTCGTCATCCTCGCACTCGGGGCGGCCGGGTGCGGGGGCCGTCCGCCGGTCGCGGGTGCCGGGGGCCGGTGTCAGGGAGTACGGCGGCGCAGGGTCGCGGCGCCAAGGCACAGGGCGAGGAGCGCCGACAGGGCGACGACGAGGATGTCGCGCAGGAAGAGGGTGGGCAGGCCGGAGTGGTGGACGACCTGGGTCATGGCGTCGGTGGCGTACGACATGGGCAGGGCGTCGGACAGGCCGGACAGGACCGGCTGCATGGAGCCGCGGGGTACGAACAGGCCGCACAGGAGGAGCTGGGGCAGGATGACGGCCGGCATGAACTGGACGGCCTGGAACTCGCTGGAGGCGAAGGCGCTGACGAAGAGGCCGAGGGCGGTGCCGAGGAAGGCGTCGGCGAGGGCGGCGGCGAGCAGGAGCCAGGTGGAGCCGGCGACGTCGAGGCCGAGGGCGAGGACGGACAGGCCGGTGGCCAGGAGGGCCTGGACGACGGCGACCGCGCCGAACGCCAGGGCGTACCCGCCGAGCAGGTCGGCCTTGGCCAGCGGCATGGTGAGCAGGCGTTCCAGGGTGCCGGAGGTGCGTTCGCGCAGGGTGGCGATGGACGTGACCAGGAACATCGTGATGAGCGGGAAGATGCCCAGGAGCGCGGCGCCGGCGGAGTCCCAGGTGCGGGGGCTGTCGTCGAAGACGTACTTGAGCAGGGTCAGCAGGACGCAGGGCACCACGAGCATGAGGGCGATGGTGCGCGGGTCGTGGGTGAGCTGGCGCAGGACGCGGCGGGCGGTGGCGAGGGTGCGGGCGGGGTTCACGGTGCTGTCCTCTCGGAGGTGCCGCCGGGAGTGTCCGCGGGGGTGCGGGCGGTGGCGCGGGCGGCCGCGTTCGCCTGGTCGACCAGGTGCAGGAAGGCGTCCTCGACGGTGGCGGCGCCGGTACGGGCGCGCAGGGCGTCGGGGGTGTCCTCGGCCAGCAGGCGGCCGTCGCGCAGCAGGAGGAGGCGGTGGCAGCGTTCGGCCTCGTCCATCACGTGGGAGGAGATCAGGACGGTGGTGCCGCGTTCCTGGGCGAGGCGGTGGAAGAGCAGCCACAGGTCGCGGCGCAGGACGGGGTCCAGGCCGACGGTGGGTTCGTCGAGGACGAGGAGTTCGGGTTCGCCGAGGAGGGCGGCGGCCAGGGAGACGCGGCCGCGCTGGCCGCCGGACATGCTGCCGGTGAGGGCGTCGGCGTGGGAGGTGAGGTCGACGTCCCTGAGGACGTGGGCGACGGCGTCGGCGCGGTCGCGGCGGGGGATGCCGAGTACGGCGGCGAAGTAGTCGAGGTTCTGGCGGGCGGTCAGGTCGGCGTAGACCGAGGGCGCCTGGGTGACGTAGCCGACGCGGTGGCGCAGGGCGCGGTGTCCCGCGGGCCGGCCGAGGACGTCGAGGGTGCCGGCGACGTGTGCCTGGGAGCCGACGATCGCGCGCATCAGGGTCGACTTCCCGCAGCCGCTGGGGCCGAGCAGGCCGGTGATACGGGCGCGCGGGATCGCGAAGGCCAGGTCGTCGAGCACGGTGCGGCCGCCGCGGACGACGCGCAGGGCCGTCGCGGACACGGCGGGTGCGGACACGGCGGGTGCGGTGGTGGACGGGTCCCGGTCGGGGTTCGGCGGGCGGCCGGCGGGTTCCGGCGCTTTATTCATCATGCGCTGAATATAGCGCGGCGGGGCGCGTCCGGCCAGGGTGGAGCGCGGGCCCGCCCCCTGGTGCGGGGACGGGCCCGGGGTTCGGGAGGCGCGGGTGTCACATGCGCTGCACGTACCCCGCCCGCCACTCGGGCGCGGGGTCGGAGCCGGACTCGGTCCAGTACTCGCGGCCGGCGACGATCCGGCCGTCCCGTACCGTCCACAGGGAGACGACGCGGTGGACGCCCATCGACTCGTGCGGGACCTCGACCTCGGAGACGACCGCGTCGCCGTCCGCGACGATCCTGAGCACCCTGATGGACCAGCCTTCCGGGTAGTCCGCGTTGACGGCCACGTAATTGGCGCGGCCCACGATGCGCTCGCCGCTGACCGGCCACTCCACGACGACGTCCTCGGCGAGCAGTTCACCCAGGCCCGTCCAGTCGCGGGCCTGCATGCGGGTCCACAGTTCAGAAACGATCTCCGACGGCTCCATAGAGGGCATCCTGACAGCCGCCGGGCCGGGGCGCCGGGAGTCCGCGGCCGGGCGGGGTCCGTCGGAGTGAGCCGGGCCGGGGTGAGTCGGGGTGAGCCGGTGCGGGGCGGGGCGCGGGGGGGGCGCGGAGGGGCGGGCGGAGGACGGGAGAGGGGTGAAGGGGGCGTGAGGGGACGGTGAGGGAAGGGTCAGGGTCATCCCCTATGGCGTTCTTGGGGCACCCGGGGGGACCGTTGCGGTATGAGGCGTTCATCCCGTGAAATCGCAGTGTCGGGCGCGGAGAAGCGGCAGCTCGCCGTGGCCTCGGCGACCCTTGGTCCCTGGCGGCCCGCCGCGGCCGTCGGCGCGCTGGGCGGCGGCGTGTCCCTCGCGCTCCACCTGGTGCACGGGCACTTCGGGCTCGGCATCCTGGCCGGCGCCGTGTCCGTGGCCGCCCTCCTCTTCTTCGCCGTCGGCGGCGCCGGCGCGGTGCTCGGCTACTCGTCGCGGGGCAGCGGGCGGGACCGCCGTATCCGCCGCTGGGCGCGGGAGCACCCGTGGGAGGTCGCCGTCGTCCCGGGCGGCCTGATGTTCCTCACCGACCTGATCGTCCGCCAGGCCCTCACCTCGCAGGGCTTCTTCGGCACCATATGGACCGGCCTGTGGCACGGCGCCGTGGTGGCGGCGGTGGTCGGCGTCGTGGGCGCGGTCGGCGCGGCCCGCCGCTGAGCGGGCGAGCGGGCGGGGTACGGGGGCGAAGGAGGTACGCCGGGCGTACGGGGGCGTGCGACGGCGTACCGGCCAGCGGTCAGCGCACCGCGCGCAGCACCAGGTCGGCGAGCTGCCGGCCGGCCGCGTCGTCTATGGGCGCGTGGTCGACCAGCAGGCGGTACCACAGGACGCCGTAGACGACGTCGATGAGCAGTTCGTGGTCGACGCCGTCGGCGATCTCGCCGCGGGCGGCGGCACGCCGGATGATCTCGCGGAGCGCGGCGCGGCGGCCGAACAGGAAGCGGTCGCGGAAGGCCACGGCGAACGCCGGGTCCAGCAGGGCCTGGGCCATCAGGCCGACCAGCACCTTGCGCTGCCCGCGCTGCCGGAAGGTCGCTTCGAGGAAGCCGGCCAGGTCCGCGCCCAGGGAGCCGAGGTCGGGCACCGCTATGCGGTCGGCGGCGGTCTCCAGGAGCGCGTCGAGGACGACGCCGGCCTTGGAGGACCACCACCGGTAGATGGTCTGCTTGCCCACGCCCGCGCGGGCCGCGATGGCCTCGACGGTGAGCCCGCCGTACCCGCGTTCCTCCAGCTCCTCCAGGGCGGCGGCCAGGATCGCGCGCCGCGCCGCCTCGCTCCTGGGCCGCCCCGGCCGCCGCTCGCCCGTCATGACCGCAACCCTACCTTTACAGGACGCAACGTCTCGATATGCTGACCCCGCATCTTGTAACGAGACGTCACGTTGCGAAAAGAGGGGCGCGTCATGCGCGTTGTGATCATGGGCGGGACCGCGGGCATCGGGCTCGCCACCGGGAAGGCGCTGCGGGAGGACGGCCACGACGTGACCGTCACCGGGCGCGACCAGGAGCGGCTGGCCGCGGCCGAGGCCGCGGGGCTGAGCGCCGAGCGCCTCGACGGCACCGTCGAGGAGGATGTCGCGGCCTTCTTCGACCGGCTCGGCGAGTTCGAGCACCTGGTGCTGGCGTTCAGCCCGGGCGCGATCGGGCTGGGGCCGCTCGCCTCGATCACCTCGAAGGACGTCCGCACCGCCTTCGAGGGCAAGCTGTTCGGCTACTTCACCGCGATCCAGCGCGCCCGGGTGACCGGCAGCATCACCTTGATCTCGGCCGGGAGCGCCCGCGCCGCCGTGCCGGGCTCCGCCGTGCTGGCCGCGGTCAACGGCGCCGTCGAGCGGATGGTGTCCCCGCTGGCCGCCGAACTCGCCCCGGTGCGGGTCAACGCGGTCGCGCCCGGTCTCATCGACACCGCCTGGTGGGGCTTCCTGCCGCCCGAGAACAAGGAGGCCCAGTTCGCGGCGGCCACCGGCGACCTGCCCGTCAAGCGGGTCGGGCAGCCGGAGGAAGTGGCGGCCGCGATCCGCTACCTCATCGGGGCCCCGTACGTCACCGGCTCCGTGCTCCCGGTCGACGGCGGCTTCACGGTCGCCTGAGGCCCGCCGGGCCGGCCGTCCGGCGATCCGTCCCCGGTCGTCCGTCCGGTCGTCTTCCCGTACGTGGCCGCGGCCCGCGCACCCCGGCGCGGGCCGCGGCCGCTCACCTGCCCACCGGCCTGCGCCGCGGGCAACCGGAGGCGGACGAGCCGTACGAGATCGCGATCGACCTCTCCGGGACCGGCCACCTGTGAGGGGAACGCCTGACCGCGCAAGGTCCCGGAACCCATACGCGTGAGCGCGGTTACGCTCGCGGCATGGACGGTGGCACGCGGTTCGACGCGCCGGGACTGCTGGAGCGCATAGAGCGGGCGACGCGGGAATTGCTGCGCACGGCGCGGGGGTTCGGGGATGCCGACGTACGTGCCGCGTCCTTGCTGCCCGGATGGTCGCGGGGGCATGTGCTGACGCACGTGGCGCGCAACGCCGACGGCGGGCGCAGGCTACTGACCTGGGCGCGGACCGGGGTGGAGACACCGGAGTACGCGAGCCTGGAGGCGCGCGAGGCCGAGATCGCGGCGGGGGCCGGGCGCCCGGCCGCGGCATTGGCGGCCGATGTGGCGGACAGCGCGCGGCGGTTCGCCGCGGAGTACCGGCGACTGGGGGGCGAGGACTGGGCGCGGGTCGTGCGCTGGACGCGCGGGCAGGAGCACCCGGCGGCTCGGGCGGCCGACGCGCGCTGGACCGAAGTCCTCGTGCACCACGTCGACTTGGCCGCCGGATACACCCACCACCGGTGGCCGGAGGACTTCGCCGCCTCGATGCTGGAGCGCACGGTGGCCTCCTTGCGGCGCCGCCCGCACCCGCCGGCCATGCGACTGCGGGCCGGCGGGGGCGCGGCATCGTACGAGATCGGCGGGACCGGCGGGGCGGACGGCCCGCTCGTCGAGGGGTCGCTGCGCGACCTGCTGGCCTGGCTGATGGGCCGCACGAAGGGCGAGGGGCTGACCGTGCGCGGCGGCGCGCTGCCCGAACCGCCCGCGCTTTTCTGACGGGCGCGCCGCGCGGGACAAGTGCCGCGTATCCCGGCGCCGGCCGTGGTTGTGCCATACGGGTGAGCGCTTGCGCGCGGACCCTTGACCGCATTCTGACCAGTCGGTAACTTCCGCGCACCGGCCCTTCCCGCCCGTTCCGGACCGTCCAGCGCCGCCGTACGCCCGCTCGCAGCTCCCGCACTCCCGCCCCGTAACTCCCTCTCGTAACACCGCCGTACCTCCGCACGTCCGACGTCGAAGGAGAAGCAGATGCCGATGCGCGCTCTCGCCCGTGGTGTCGCGGCCACTGTCGCCGCCGCCGCAACCGCCGTCGCGCTCGCGGTCACCGGGCCCGCCGCGCACGCCCAGGACCCGGCGCAGTACGTGGCCCTCGGCGACAGCTACAGCGCCGGTTCGGGCGTCCTGCCGCTGGACCCTTCCGCGCCGCTGCTGTGCGCCAGGTCCTCACTGAACTACCCGCACCTGCTGGCCGCGCGGACCGGCGACCGGCTGACCGACGTGACCTGCGGGGGCGCCCAGACCAAGGACTTCACCGGGTCCCAGTACCCAGGCGTGGCGCCGCAGCTCGACGCCCTGAGCGGGAGTACGAAGCTGGTGACGCTCACCATCGGCGGCAACGACAGCAACACCTTCGTCGACGCGATCCTGGCGTGCGGTTCGGCCGGCGTCCTCACCCTCGGCCAGGGCAGCCCGTGCAAGGCGCTGTACGGGAGCTCCTTCGACGACACCGTGGACACCAGCACCTACCCGGCGGTGGCGGCGGCGCTGCGGGCCGTTCGCGCCAAAGCGCCGAACGCCCGTGTGGCGGTGCTCGGTTACCCGTGGATCCTGCCCGCGACGGCCGACCCGACCTGCTTCGCGAAGATGCCGATCGCGTCGGGCGACGTGCCGTACCTGCGCGACCTGGAGACGCACCTGAACTCCGCCGTCCAGCGGGCCGCCCAGGAGACCGGGGCCACCTACGTGGACATGTCCACCGTCTCCGAGGGGCACGACGCCTGCGCGCCGGCCGGCACGCGGTGGATCGAGCCGGTGCTGTTCGGCACCAACTACGTGCCGGTGCACCCCAACGCGCTCGGTGAATCGAAGATGGCCCAGCAGACCGAGGCGGCGCTCGGCCTCGGCTGAGGGCGCTCAGCGACGCAGCGCGCCCCCGACGCGCGCGGGGCGCGGGACGTCCCACGCCCCGCGCCCCGCACACGTGGAGGACCGCTCAGCCCAGCTTCGACACGTCCCGCACCGCGCCCTTGTCCGCGCTCGTCGCCATCGCCGCGTACGCCCGCAGGGCCGCGGACACCTTGCGCTCGCGGGACTTGGGCGCGTACACCCCGCCCAGCGCCGCCCGGCGGGCGGCCAGCACCTCGTCGGAGACCAGCAGTTCCATCGAGCGGCCCGGGATGTCGATACGGATCCGGTCGCCGTCCTCGACCAGCGCGATCGTGCCCCCGGAGGCGGCCTCGGGGGAGGCGTGGCCGATGGACAGGCCCGACGTGCCGCCGGAGAAGCGGCCGTCGGTGATCAGGGCGCAGACCTTGCCCAGGCCCCGGCCCTTGAGGAAGGACGTCGGGTAGAGCATCTCCTGCATGCCGGGGCCGCCGCGCGGGCCCTCGTAGCGGATGACGACCACGTCGCCGGGGGTGACCTCCTTGCGCAGGATCTTGTCGACGGCCTCCTCCTGCGACTCGCAGACCACCGCCGGGCCCTCGAAGGTCCAGATGGACTCGTCGACGCCCGCGGTCTTCACCACTGCGCCGTCCTGCGCGAGGTTGCCGCGCAGCACGGCC
The DNA here is from genome assembly GCF_020400825.1 of Streptomyces sp. HPF1205. Lineage (GTDB taxonomy): Bacteria > Actinomycetota > Actinomycetes > Streptomycetales > Streptomycetaceae > Actinacidiphila. The sequence continues at coordinate 189,596 of NZ_JAINVH010000015.1, read as the reverse complement.
AGGCCGCCGTCCTTGGAGTAGGCGTGCTCGACGTCGCGGATGCAGCCGTTCGCGGCGTCGGTGTCCAGCGAATCCCACCGCTCGGACTGGGAGAACGCCTCGGCCGAGCGCTTGCAGCCGGGCGCCGCGTGCCACAGCTCGACGGCCTCCTGCGACGGCGAGCCGCCGCGCAGGTCCCAGGTGTCCAGCCACTGCTTGACCGACGGCGAGTGGACGGTGTGCACGTCCTCGTTGAGCAGGCCGCCCCGGTACAGCTCGCCCAGGATCGCCGGGATGCCGCCGGCCCGGTGCACGTCCTCCATGTAGTACGTGCCGGAGGGCGCGACGTTGGGCGCCACCTTCGCCAGGCACGGCACGCGGCGCGAGACGGCGTCGATGTCGGCCAGGCCGTAGTCCAGCTCGGCCTCCTGGGCGGCGGCCAGCAGGTGCAGGATCGTGTTGGTGGAGCCGCCCATCGCGATGTCCAGGGCCATGGCGTTCTCGAAGGCGGCCGGGGTGGCGATGGCCCGCGGCAGCACCGAGGCGTCGTCCTGCTCGTAGTACCTGCGGGTCAGCTCGACGACGGTGGCGCCGGCCCTCTCGTACAGCGCCCTGCGGGCGGTGTGGGTGGCCAGCACCGAGCCGTTGCCGGGCAGCGACAGGCCGATCGCCTCGGTCAGGCAGTTCATCGAGTTGGCGGTGAACATGCCGGAACACGAGCCGCAGGTCGGGCAGGCGTTCTCCTCGATGCGCAGGATGTCCTCGTCGGAGACGCTCTCGTTGACCGCGTCCGAGATCGCGTTGATCAGGTCGAGCTTGCGGACCGTGCCGTCGACCAGGGTGGCGCGGCCGGCCTCCATGGGACCGCCGGAGACGAAGACGGTCGGGATGTTCAGGCGCAGGGCGGCCATCAGCATGCCCGGGGTGATCTTGTCGCAGTTGGAGATGCAGATCAGGGCGTCCGCGCAGTGCGCCTCGACCATGTACTCCACCGAGTCGGCGATCAGGTCGCGCGAGGGCAGGGAGTAGAGCATGCCGCCGTGGCCCATGGCGATGCCGTCGTCGACCGCGATGGTGTTGAACTCGCGCGGGACCGCGCCGGCCGCCTTGATCGCCTCGGAGACGATCCTGCCGACCGGCTGGAGGTGCGTGTGGCCGGGTACGAACTCGGTGAAGCTGTTGGCGACCGCGACGATGGGCTTGCCGATGTCGGCGTTCGCGACGCCGGAGGCACGCATGAGGGCGCGGGCGCCCGCCATGTTGCGGCCATGGGTGACCGTACGTGACCTCAGCTCGGGCACGGTCCTCACTCCCTTGGTCCCTTGGGTTCACTTCGCTCGCAACCGTACGAGGTGAACCCGAGCGTACGCCCGCGGCCCAGGATTCGGACGACGGGTCCGCATCCCGGGATGCGTCTCGTACGGGTGTGCGGACGCATGGGTGTACGGGAGGGGTGCGCGGCGCGGCTACGGGTGGACGTCCGGGGCCGTCAGGTAGCGCTGCAGGGCGGGCGCGACCAGCCGGACCAGTTCCTCCGGCCGCGCGGACGCCATCGGCTCCACCTTGACGAGGTAGCGCAGCATGACGACGCCGACCAGGTGGGACGCCGCGAGCTGGACCCGGAACTCGGCGTCCGGCACCGCGAGCTCGCCGGCGACGCGGGCCAGCACCATGCGGCTCACCAGGGTGCGGAAGACGGCCGCCGCGGTGTCGTTGGTCAGCGCCGAGCGCACCACGGCCAGCAGCGGATCCCTGGTGACCGGGTCCTCCCACACCTGGAGGAAGAAGCGGGCGACGCGCTCCCCCAGCTCCCCGCCCGGTCCCGCCACCACCTCCGAGACACCTGCGGCCGGGGCCAGGCCCACCTCGATGGCGGCCGCGAAGACCTGCTCCTTGGTGCCGAAGTAGTGGTGGACCAGGGCCGGGTCCACACCGGCGGCCTTGCCGATGGACCGCACGGAGGTGCGGTCGTAGCCGCGCGCGGAGAACTCCTCGCGGGCGACGGTGAGGATACGGTCGCGGGTCTCGCCGCTCGCCGGGCCCGCGGGGCGGCCGCGGCGGCGGGGACGGCCGCTCCCGGCGCCGGGGGCGGCACCCGCGGGCTCCGTGCTCACGATGCGGCCACGGGCGCGGTCACGGGCGCGGTCACGGGCGCGGTCGCCGACGGGATCAGCGGCGCGGTCACGGGCTGGATCAGCGGTTCGGGCACCGGCGCGGTCAGCCGCGCCGTCACCGGCGCGACCGCCGGCGCCGTCACCGTCCCACGCTCGCGGCCGCCGCCAGGTGCAGGCGGGTGAAGGCCAGTGCCTCGGCCAGGTCGCCCTCGCGTTCCGCCGCCGACATCGCGCGGCGCGTGTTGACCTCGACCACCACGTGGCCGTCGAAGCCGCGCGCCGCCAGCGACTCCAGCAGGTCGCCGCAGGGCTGGTTGCCGCGGCCCGGCACCAGGTGCTCGTCCTTGCCCGAGCCGGTGCCGTCGCCCAGGTGCACGTGTGCCAGGCGCTCGCCCATCCGGTCCGCCATCTGCAGGGTCGCGGTACGTGAGGTCGCCGCGTGCGACAGGTCCATCGTGAAGTGCCGGTAGTCGTCCTTCGTGACGTCCCAGTCGGGCGCGTACGCGAGCATCTCGCGGTCCCGGTAGCGCCACGGGTACATGTTCTCGACCGCGAACCGCACGTCCGTCTCGTTCGCCATCCGCCACACCCCGCGCACGAAGTCCCGGGCGTAGCCGCGCTGCCACCGGAACGGCGGGTGCACCACCACGGTCGAGGCGCCCAGCCGCTCGGCCGCCGCCTTGGCGCGGGTCAGCTTCACCCACGGGTCGGTGGACCACACCCGCTGTGTGATCAGCAGGCACGGCGCGTGCACGGCCAGGATCGGGATGCCGTGGTAGTCCGACAGCCGGCGCAGCGCGTCGACGTCCTGGCTCACCGGGTCGGTCCACACCATCACCTCGACCCCGTCGTACCCCAGGCGCGCGGCGATCTCGAACGCGGTCGCCGTCGACTCCGGGTACACCGACGCCGTCGACAGCGCCACCTTGGCCTCCGGCACCCGCACGGCACGCCCCCGCCGGCCCGCGGACTCCCCCTGGAGGTCGCGGGCCCCGCGGTTCACGGGATCGGCCACGGCACACAGCGTACGGCGCGCTCCGGGCCGGGCGGGGCGCCCCGCCCGGGGGTGTGCGGATGGTCACTTCTCCCCCACCCGCCACACGGCTCGGGCGGGCCGCGGCCGCCAGGCGTACGGGCGCGGGGCGCGGCCTCGCGTGCGCGGGGCCGCCAGGGCGTCAGGCGCGGAAGGGGGTGACCGCCGTCTGCGGGGGCGGCCCGCCGGTGGACGCGGAGGCGGGCGGGCCCGCCGGCCCGGTCGCCATGAGGTCGAGCTTGCGCAGGATGACGCCCTCCCGCAGCGCCCAGGGGCAGATGTCGAGGTCGTCGACCTCGAAGAGGTCCATCGCCCCTTCGGCGACGAGCGCGCCGGCCAGGAGCTGGCGGGCGCGGCCGGCGGAGACCCCCGGCAGGGACGCGCGCTGCGAAGTGGTCATGGCGGCGAGCCGCGGGACCCACTCCTCCAGGGCCGCGCGGCGCAGGGTGCGCTGCACGTAGAGGCCCTCCGCGCTGCGGGCGGCGCCGGCGATGCGGGCGAGCTGGCGGAAGGTCTTGGACGTGCCGACGACCAGGTCGGGACGGCCGCGGCGGGCGAACTCGGCGACCGTACGGGCGATTTCGGCCCGCACGTGGCGGCGCAGGGAGCGTACGTCGGCGGCGTCCGGCGGGTCGCCGGGGAGCCAGGAGCCGGTGAGGCGGCCGGCGCCCAGCGGCAGCGACACCGCCGCGTCGGGGTACTCGTCCATGCCGAAGCCGACCTCCAGGGAGCCGCCGCCGATGTCGAGGACGAGCAGGCGGCCGGCCGACCAGCCGAACCAGCGGCGCACCGCGAGGAAGGTGAGGCGGGACTCGTCCTCGCCGGACAGGACGGTGAGGCGGACGCCGGTGTCGCGCTCGACCCGGGCCAGCACGGCCTCACCGTTGGCGGCCTCGCGCACGGCGGAGGTGGCGAACGGGAGGACGTCCTCCGCGCCCTTGTCCTCGGCCACGCGCAGGGCGTCGAGCACCGTGTGCACCAGGCGGTCCACGCCGTCCTCGCGGATGGCGCCGTGCTCGTCGAGGAGTTCCGCGAGGCGCAGGTCGGCCTTGTGGGAGTACGCCGGCAGCGGGCGCGCACCCGGGTGCGCGTCCACCACCAGCAGGTGGACGGTGTTGGATCCCACGTCGAGCACTCCGAGTCGCATGCCCTGACGCTAGCGCGGGCGGGGGAGGTGCCGCGCGGCCCCTTACGGAATGGGGCGCCGCATTCCGTGCATTACGGAATTACGCTGGGCGCGTGGCGAAGGCGAGGGCCCGGAAGGGCGAGAAGCACGAGGTGGCGGGCGGCGCGGCGGCAGCGGCGGGCGGCGCGGGAACGGCGGCGGGCGCGGGACCGGGCGCGCATACCGGACCCGCCCTTCGTACGGACACGGCTCCCGCGCCGCCCCCCGAGGACGACGAGGCGGCGACCATGGACTTCCCCCGGGTGTGGGTGGACTTCGTGGACCCCGCCGACGAGGAGCAGGTGTTCCGCTGCGACCTGACCTGGCTCACCTCCCGCTGGGCGTGCGTGTTCGGGCACGGCTGCCAGGGGATCGTGGCGGGCCGGGCCGCCGACGGGTGCTGCTCGCTCGGCGCGCACTTCTCGGACGACGACGACGAGAAGCGGGTCGCCTCGCACGTGGCGCGGCTCACCCCGGAGACCTGGCAGTTCCACGCGCTCGGCACCGGCCCCGACGGCTTCTGGGCGGAGGAGAACGAGGACGGCGAGCGGCAGACCCGGGTGGTGGACGGCGCCTGCGTCTTCTCCAACCGCCCCGGATTCGCCGGCGGCCAGGGCTGCGCCCTGCACGCGCTGGCGCTGCGGGAGGGGCGCGAGCCCCTGGAGACCAAGCCGGACGTGTGCTGGCAGCTTCCCATCCGGCGGACCTTCGAGTGGGTCGACCGGCCGGACGACACCCGGGTGCTGGTCGTCTCGATCGGGGAGTACGACCGCCGCGGCTGGGGCCCCGGCGGCCACGACCTGCACTGGTGGTGCACCTCGGCGACCTCGGCCCACGGCGCCGGCGAGCCGGTCTACCTCTCGTACCGGGCCGAACTGACCGAACTGATGGGCCCGGCGGCCTACGCCGAGCTCACCGCCCTGTGCGAAACCCGCCTCGCCTCCGCCCTCCCCCTGGTGGCCCCCCACCCGGCGGACGGCGAACGGGGCTGAGCCCTCACGCGGAGGGCGGGCACGCGGACCGGGAGCGGACGACCACCCGCTTGGCGCCGACCAGGACCCGGTAGCGCTCCCGTGCCGCGAAGTCGGCCAGGCCCCACACCGCCGGCCGCCCGACTTCCGCGCACAGGTGCAGCACCGCGTCGTCCCCGGCCCGGACGCCGACGTGGGCACCGTACGCCTGGTCGGAGCGGTTGAAGAGAAGGAGGTCGAGCGGCCGCAGGTCCCCCTCGACCCGAACCGTGGTCCGCGTGTCGTCCCACAGTTCGCTGGAGCGCAAGGCCGGTACGGCGAATCCGAAGTGGCGCAGCACCTCGTAGGCGAACAACTGGCAGTTGGCGCCCGCCGCGAGGCCGGGCCGGTCGGCCACGGCGCGCGACCCGGGGAAACGCGATCCGGCGTACGGAACGGTCAGCATGTCCGCCGGAAGCCGCGAGAGCAACGGTTCCGCCCTGTCCTGCGGGGCCGGCAACGGACACCTCCTGTGACTCGGGTCCACCTTCGGCCGAGTAGGCGAAGTCGAAGGTGCGACGCAAGCGATGCGTCATTCTCCGTGCCAGATCCGGTGCAGGTCCACGAGTTCCACGTCGTGGCGCTCCGCCGCTGCCCGGGTCAGGTTCATGTCGAAGCCGGAGCGTCCGAAGATCAGCAGCTTCGCGCTCTCCGCGCGTACCCCGCGCGCGATCAGCAGACCACGGATGCGGTCGAGCCGGTCGAGGTCGGCGCGGGTCCTGGCGCGGTCGGATGCTTTCGCTTCGCCAATGGCGCGGACGACCGGGCTGTGGGCCTGCCTGCGCTCACCCTCGTCCAGTGCCACGACGTCGATCTCGTGCTGCTGTCTGCCGGCGGGGTCGTTCACGACGGTGCTGCCGACTTCGCCGATGGCGCCGCCGAGGGTGCGTGCCGAGGCGTGGCGGGCGGTCCATTCGCGGGCGAGCTGTTCGAAGGCGGGACCGAGGATCTGGGCGCTGACGGTGTGTTCGGCGGCGCGCCAGGCCGGTTGGGCCTCGCGTTCCTCGAAAGCGGCGAGCCGGGGTGTGGTGACGAGCTGGTGGAGGCGTACGACGGCGTCGGCGAGCCGCAGGACGGGGCGGCGTTGCAGCAGCAGGTCCTCGTCCTTGATGAGGAATCCGGAGGTGATGAGGACGTCGAGCGGATGGTGCAGGCTGCGCTGGTCGCGTCCGATGGCCGCCGCGACCTTGGCGGGCGAGGTCGCGCCTGCCGCGACTGCGCCCAGTACGGACAGGTAGAGCGCACGGTCCTGGATGCGGGGGTCCTCCCGCAGAAGGTACCCGGCTTCGCCGAAGAGGGCGTGGCTCGGGTTGAAGACGGTCGTGAGCAGCAGTTCTTCCAGTTCGGACGCGCTCTGTGGCGAGGCCCTGCCCACCAGGTCCCGGTATCCGGGGGTGCCTCCGAAGAAGGCGTACATCCCGAAGGCCGTCTCCAGGTCGCGGATCCCGTAGTAGGCGGACGTCGTGCGGTAGTCGAAAGGCCGCAGCAGCAGGTCCAGCTCAGCCCGGCCCCGCAGCGCCTTCGCGCCGGACAGCAGATCCGACATCACGGCCAGCGCCGAGCCGCAGAGGATCACCCGTCCGCGTGGGCCCTCTCCGCCGGTGTCCCGGCTCTCGTCGACCAGCGCCTGCAGGGCGGACGGGAGCTGCGCTCCGAGCGGGTGGGCCAGCAGGTAGGGAAGTTCGTCCAGCACCAGCAGGGCAGGCCGGCCGTCGGCCGTCGGCACCGGCCGCAGGGCCGTGCGCAGGGCCTCGTCCCAGTCCTTGAAGCGCAACTGCCCGGGACCGAGCCCGCGTCCCGCGGCGACCGCGTCCGCGAAGCGCTGCAACGCGGGAAGCGGCTCCTCCTCCTGCGCCATGTGGTACAGGCCGCCGTACGCCCGGCAGAGGCGGCGCAACAGGAAGCTCTTTCCCGTACGCCGTCGGCCGTAGAGGATTCCGATGCGCAGGCCGGGGGCGTCCGAGGAGACGAAACGTTCGAGGTCGCCCCACTCCGCCTCGCGATCGAAGAGATCTGGTGGTCGTGCCATCCCTCGATGACATCAGTCCGCATAACCTAAGTCAAGTTAGACTAACTCGACTGAGAATTACTATTCGCGGTTCGGGCTCAGGATGTCGTAGAAGGAGACGACGTGACCGAGGGTGAGCCCGACGGGGTCCGGGTGGGTGTCGGGGTCGGTGGCGCGCTCGGGGACGATTGGGTCGGCGTCGGGGTCGGGCGTTGCGAGGGGGGTGGGGGTGCGGTCGGGGGGCGGGTGGGGGCGCCGTGGAGGGTGATTGTCGCGCCCGGGGTGACGGTGACCGTGGCCGTCCAGGGGGTGGACGGTTCGAGGGCGTGGTCGACGGTGACGGTCACGGTGGCCGTCCCTCCGGGGCGCAGGGTGCCCGACGCGGCCGACAGGCGCAGCCAGGGGGCCGAGGCGGAGGCCGTCCAGTGGACCGGGGCGCCGCCCGAGGCGGTGAGGGTGAGCACGGTCACGGACGGGCGGATGCCGCGGGCCGTCACGGTGAGCCGGCCCGGGGCGCTGCCGGGGGTGCCCGGCCGGGAGGCCGCGGGCGTCGGCGTGGGCGCGACCGAGACGGTGCCGGTGCCGTCCGGCTGCCGCCCGCCGGCCGGCGCGGGGGCACCCGGCCGCCGCGGCGAGGGCCGTACGCTGCCCGCCTTCTCGTAGGACGGCGCGACCTCGTCCGGCGCCCCGAGCGTCGGCCGCCCGGAGTCCGCGCCCGGCGCCGGGTCGCCCGCCGGGGTGGCCCGGTAGGCCGCCCACACCGCGAGCACGGGCGCGGCCACCACGGCGGCGACCACGGTCGAGGTCACCGCCCGGTGCCGGATCCTGGCCCGCCGCGCGGCCCGGTCCCTCACGTCGAGCGGGAAGCCGCGCCGGTCGAAGCGGGGGGTGGCCGTGCGGGACCGCCCGATCCCGGCGTCCATGGCGTGCAGCAGCGCCGCGTACGCCGCCGCCTTGGGCGCCGGGACCAGCGCGAGCACGCCGGTGGGCTCGGCGGGGCCGCCGGGCCAGGGCCCCTCGGCCACCACGCGCTCCGCGGTGCGGCGGCACACCTCGCACGCGTCCACGTGCCGTACGAGCTCCGTGCGCGCCGCCGGGCCGAGCGGCAGCCGGGTGTCACCCCCGGCGAGCCGGACGACATCGTGGCAGCGTCCGGTCTCCACGACGGCCAGCGCGGTGCGGGTGCGCTCCACTTCGCAGGCCGCCCGCGCCAGCAGCGTCCGGGCCGCGTCGGGGTCGAGGTCCAGCACCCGGCCGACGTCGGGGGCGGACAGCTGGTGGCGGACGGCCAATTCGAGGGCCTCGCGCTGCTCGGGGGTGGTGCCGGACGCCTCCGGCCAGGCCAGCGCGGCCAGTTCGCCCTGCCGGGCCTCGGCGACGGCGGGGGCCGCGCGCGGCACCGCCACCGGGCCCTCGGCCAGCCGTCGCCGGCAGGCCCAGCGGGCCAGCGCGTACAGCCAGGACCTGCGCAGCGCCGGGTCGCGCAGCCGCACCCGCTGCCGCTCGGCCAGCGCGAGCGCCTCGCCGAGCGCGGCGGCGGCCGCGTCGTGCTCGCACAGGACCGACAGGCAGTACGTGAACAGGCCGTCGAGGTACGGCTCGTAGTGCGCGGGCGGCTGCATCGGCAGCGTGCCCTGGGGGCGCCGCCCGCGCTCCCGGACCGGCGCCCGGTCGCGCCGGCGCGCGGCGGGCGCCTGGTGCCTGCGGTGCGCGCCCGTGTTCACCACACGTGCCGCGGCGCCGGTCGTCGTGGGGGTCTCGTACCTGCTCGTCACCGGAGCGACGGTAGGCCGCCCGGACGCCTCCGGCCCCTGCCCCGGGCCGCCTTTAATCCTTACGGGTAATGATTCCCGTCAGATCAGGACACTTCGGCCCGTCGTACGAGTGAATACGCGCGCGTGCGCTCGATGTCCGCGCCGCGCGCCCCTCAAAGCGCCCCAGGGGCACGGGAGGGGCACGGCGCCGGGCGGCGGGCCCGTTGTCGTACCCGCCCGCTACCGTGAGGCGCATGGCCACTGCCCGCAAGACCGCCGCCAAGGACCGCCCCTCCTACCGCTGCACCGAATGCGGCTGGACGACGGTCAAGTGGCTGGGCAGGTGCGGCGAGTGCCAGGCCTGGGGCACCGTGGAGGAGTACGGGGCGGCGCCCGCGGTGCGCACCACCGCCCCCGGCCGGGTGACCACCGCGGCGCGGCCGATCGGGCAGGTCGACGGCCGGCAGGCGGCCGCCCGCTCGACCGGCGTGCCCGAGCTGGACCGCGTGCTGGGCGGCGGCCTGATCCCCGGCGCCGTCGTGCTGCTGGCCGGCGAGCCCGGCGTCGGCAAGTCCACCCTGCTGCTGGACGTGGCCGCCAAGGCGTCCGGCCAGCAGCACCCCACCCTCTACGTCACCGGCGAGGAGTCCGCCTCCCAGGTCCGGCTGCGCGCCGACCGCATCGGCGCCATCGCCGACCACCTCTACCTCGCCGCGGAGACCGATCTGTCCGCCGTCCTGGGCCACTTGGACGACGTCAAGCCGTCGCTGCTGATCCTCGACTCGGTGCAGACCGTGGCCTCGCCCGAGATCGACGGCGCGCCCGGCGGCATGGCCCAGGTCCGCGAGGTGGCGGGCGCGCTGATCCGGGCCTCCAAGGAGCGGGGCATGGCCACCTTGCTGGTGGGCCACGTCACCAAGGACGGCGCGATCGCCGGGCCGCGGCTGCTGGAGCACCTGGTGGACGTCGTGCTCAGCTTCGAGGGCGACCGGCACGCCCGGCTGCGGCTGATCCGCGGGGTGAAGAACCGGTTCGGGACCACCGACGAGGTCGGCTGCTTCGAGCTGCACGACGAGGGCATCACCGGCCTCGCCGACCCCTCGGGACTGTTCCTGACCCGACGGGACGAGCCGGTGCCCGGCACCTGCCTGACGGTCACCCTGGAGGGCCGCCGCCCGCTGGTCGCGGAGGTGCAGGCGCTCACCGTGGACACCCAGATCCCCTCCCCGCGCCGCACCACCTCGGGCCTGGAGAACTCGCGGGTGTCGATGATGCTCGCGGTGCTGGAGCAGCGCGGCCGGATCCGCTCGATCGGAAAGCAGGACATCTACACCGCCACCGTGGGCGGGGTCAGGCTCACCGAGCCGGCCGCCGACCTGGCCGTCGCCCTCGCCCTGGCCAGCGCCGCCATCGACACGCCGCTGCCCAAGAACCTCGTCGCGGTGGGCGAGGTGGGCCTGGCCGGGGAGGTGCGCCGGGTCACCGGGGTGCAGCGCCGGCTGTCCGAGGCGCACCGGCTGGGCTTCACGCACGCCCTGGTCCCGCCGGACCCCGGCAAGGTACCGGCGGGCATGAGGGTCATCGAGGTATCGGACATAGGGGACGCCCTGCGCGCGCTGCCCAAGCGGACCCCGCGGACGTAATCGCAGGTGGGAGGCGTGATCACCGGCGTACGCCGGGGTGCGGACGGGCTCCTTCCAAGCGTCGCGCGCCGGGAACGACGTAAACTTTGCCCTGGTCTCGCCCCTCACCCAGCGGGCACCACCGCGCGGCACGGCGCGGCACCGCGCGCCCGAGCGCGGCGGCGTGCCCCGGCGCGCGGCACCGTACGGCGGCGTATGCCGCCGGGCGGGGGGCATCCGTAGCAACCGGAGGATTGCTGAGTGGCAGCCAACGACCGGGCCGGCGGCACCGCCCCGGCCCGAAGGGCAGCGGGAGACTCCGCCGGCAGGTCCGGCGGGGGCGCCGGTGCCGACGGGGGGCGGATGCGCGCCTCGCTGAGCGCCGTCGCCCCCGGTACCTCCCTGCGCGACGGCCTGGAGCGGATCGTCCGCGGCAACACCGGCGGCCTGATCGTCCTGGGCATGGACAAGACCGTGGAGTCGCTGTGCACCGGCGGCTTCGTGCTGGACGTGGAGTTCACCGCGACCCGGCTCCGCGAGCTGTGCAAGCTCGACGGCGCGCTGATCCTCGACAAGGACATCACCAAGATCCTGCGGGCCGGGGTGCAGCTCGTGCCCGACCCGGCCATCCCCACCGAGGAGACCGGCACCCGGCACCGCACCGCCGACCGGGTCAGCCAGCAGGTGAACTTCCCCGTCGTCTCGGTCAGCCAGTCGATGCGGGTGATCGCGCTGTACGTGGACGGGCAGCGCCGCGTCCTGGAGGACTCCGCGGCCATCCTCTCCCGCGCCAACCAGGCCCTGGCCACCCTTGAGCGCTACAAGCTGCGTCTCGACGAGGTGGCCGGCACCCTGTCCGCGCTGGAGATCGAGGACCTGGTGACGGTGCGCGACGTCACCGCCGTCGCCCAGCGGCTGGAGATGGTGCGCCGGATCGCCACCGAGATCGCCGAGTACGTGGTCGAGTTGGGCACCGACGGCCGCCTGCTGTCGCTCCAGCTCGACGAGTTGATCGCCGGTGTCGACCCGGAGCGCGAACTGGTCGCGCGCGACTACGTGCCCGAGCCGTCCGCCAAGCGCGCCCGTACCGTGCCGGAGGCCCTCGCCGAGCTGGACGCGCTGCCGCAGAGCGAGTTGATCGAGCTGACCACGGTGGCGCGGGCGCTGGGGTACACCGGCTCGCCCGAGTCGCTGGACTCCGTGGTCTCACCGCGCGGTTACCGGCTGCTGGCCAAGGTCCCGAGGCTGCCGAACACCGTGATCGAGCGGCTCGTCGAGCACTTCGGCGGGCTCCAGAAGCTGCTCGCGGCCAGCGTGGACGACCTCCAGACCGTCGACGGCGTCGGCGAGGCGCGGGCCCGCTCCGTACGCGAGGGGCTGTCGCGGCTGGCGGAGTCGTCGATCCTCGAACGGTACGTGTAGCCCGCGCGGGGCCCGCCGGTACGAGGCCGCCGGTACGGGGGCCGCGGGCTGTGGCGGCGGGCGGACCGGGCGGGGCCCGGCGCCAGTCGCCAGGCGCCAGTCGCCAGGCGCCAGTCGTCAGGCGCCAGTCGTCAGGCGCCAGTCGTCAGTCGTCAGTCGTCAGTCGGCCGACAGGACGAAGGACACCTGCTTGGCCTGGTAGCCCGGGAGCCTGACCTGGACCAGGTAGGTGGCCGGGGACGCCTGGGCGCCCTTGGGGGAGGCGCACTTGGGCGAGGACGTCTTCTCGTTCCACCGCTCGGTGAAGGTGGCCGAGGAGTGGGCGGGGATCTGGAGCTGGTCCGAGCCGGTGGCCGGGCAGTCGTCGCTGGCCCACACGTGGTGGTTGTCCGAGGTCGCGGTGATGGTGAACACCGCGCTGCGCGGCCCGAAGTCGATCTTGCAGGTCTGGCCGCCGGAGTTGGCCGCGCGCAACTGGAACGCGGGGGTCTGTCCCGGCGAGTACGCGTTGCTGACGCTGGTCAGGGTGAGCTGGATCCGGCTGGGGTCGCAGGTGGGGACCGTGGAGTCGGCCGGGAGGGGCGCGGCGCCCGACGTGCCGCCGATGCCGCCCTGCGTGCCGCCGGACGAGGAGCCGCCGGTGGCGCCCGCGTCGGAGGCCGTGCCCGTACCGCCGTCCGTACCCGCCGTGGAGCCGCCGGATCCCGGGGACCCGGCGGTCCCGGACGAGCCGGACGAGCCGGAAGTCGAGCCGGAAGAAGTGCCGCCGTCCGTACCGGAACCCCCCGAGGCGCCGGAGGGCGGCGCGGTGTCACGGCCGCCGGGGCGGCCGCTGATGTGGGTGCCGCTGGGCGCCGGGCCGGGCGTGATCGAGGTGATCGGGGTGTGCGAGCCGGTCGGGGCGCTGCGGCCCTTGCCCCCACCGCCGCCGCCCGAGGTGAGCGCCCACACCACGAGCGCGGCCACCACGGCCAGCAGGCAGAACAGAACTGCCCGCCGCCGCCAGTAAATGGTGGATGGCAGAGGTCCCACGGGATTGCGCAGAGAGCCCACAGACGCACTCTAGGGGAGATCACCCGCATGCCGTCGCAACACCCGCCGCTCGGCGGCAGGATCTTTGCCGATCATCACGTTTACCCGCGCCGAATCGTTACGTTGGGGACGCGGTGACGGCCGTCTGCGCGTGTGGGCGCCGCTTCCGGCGCAGGGCCGTGCGAGGATCGGACGTGCCATGAGCCCACAACTCCGTGACCCAGCACCGGCCGCCGTGACCGTGACGTCCACGGTCCCGGCCGCCCCCGTCGCCCCCGTTGCCGCCACCGCTGCTGCCGCCGCCGAGCTGCACGACCTGGTGATCGACTGGTTCGGCGCCAACGCCCGGGATCTGCCGTGGCGGCGGCCGGACGCCGGGCCGTGGTCGGTGATGGTCAGCGAGTTCATGCTCCAGCAGACCCCGGTCAGCCGGGTGCTGCCGGTGCACGCCCAATGGCTGGAGCGCTGGCCGCGCCCCGCCGACCTGGCCGTCGAGTCCCCGGGCGAGGCGGTACGCGCCTGGGGCCGCCTCGGCTACCCGCGCCGGGCGCTGCGGCTGCACGCGGCGGCCACCGCCATAGCGCAGCGGCACGGCGGCGAAGTGCCGCGCGAACACGCGGACTTGCTGGCGCTGCCCGGGGTCGGCGAGTACACGGCGGCCGCGGTGGCGTCCTTCGCGTACGGGCGGCGGCACGTCGTCCTCGACACCAACGTACGGCGGGTCTTCGCGCGGGCCGTGACGGGCGTGGAGTACCCGCCGGGCGCCACGACCGCCGCGGAGCGGCGCACCGCGGCCGCGCTGCTGCCGGCCGACGAGGCGACCGCCGCCCGCTGGGCGGCGGCCACCATGGAGCTGGGCGCCCTGGTGTGCACCGCCCGCAGCCCCAAGTGCGGCGCCTGCCCGGTGGCCGCGCGCTGCGCCTGGCGGCTGGCCGGCTCCCCGCCCCACGCCGGGCCGCCGCGCCGCACCCAGTCCTACGCGGGCACCGACCGGCAGGTCCGCGGCCGCCTCCTGGCCGCGCTCCGCGCCTCCCCCGGCCCCGTGCCCCAGTCCACCCTCGACGCCCTGTGGTCCGACCCGGTCCAGCGGGCCCGCGCCCTGGACGGCCTCGTCGCCGACGGCCTGGTGGAACCCCTCGCGAACGGCGTGTACCGCCTTCCCGGCTAGTGCTGTGGCCGGGCCCCTCCCCCGGCTCACCCCGCCGGGCGGCGCGTACGAGCAGGGGCGGACGCCGCGGATGGGCGGCCGGTTCGGGGCGCGCGGCCAGGGCGGCGGCGGGTACGGGTTCGTCGACGCCGGTGAGGCGCGGGCGCCGCGGCCACCCGCGGTTGCACAGCCGCCCGGCGCCGCAGGCGGTCAGCGGGGCAGGAGGAGCTGCGCCACCGCGCCGCCGCCTTCCTCCGCCGAGGCGTTGCGGAAGGTCAGCCGGGCGCCCAGGACGCGGGCCTGGCCGGTGGCGATGGTCAGGCCGAGCCCGTGGCCGACACCCGAACGGTCGGAGGAACCGGTACGGAACCGGGAGGGGCCCTCGCGCAGCAGGTCGGCCGGGAAGCCCGGGCCGTGGTCGCGGACGCGGACGAAGGGACCGTCCACGACGACCTCGATGGGGGCCGCGCCGTGGCGGGCCGCGTTCACCAGCAGGTTGCCGAGGATGCGTTCGAGCCGGCGCGGGTCGGTCTGGATGACCGCCTCCTCGTCGACCCGCACCTTGGCGTCGGGCGCGAGCGCGGCGACCCTGCGCCGTACGAACTCGCCCAGGGCCACCTCGACCAGGTCCGCCTGCTCGGCGGCGCCGTCCAGCCGGGCCACCTCCAGGACGTCCTCGACGAGGGTGCGCAGGGCGTGCACCCGGTCGCGTACCAGCTCCGAGGGGCGGCCGGGCGGCAGCAGTTCGGCCGCGGTGACCAGGCCGGTGACCGGGGTGCGCAGCTCGTGGGCGATGTCGGCGGTGACCCGGCGCTCGGCTTCGAGGCGCAGTTGCAGGGCGTCGGCCATCGCGTCGACCGCCCGCGCCAGCTCGTCGGTCTCGTCGCGGACCCGGCGCCCGCCGATCGCCTCGCGGACCCGCACCTCGTTGTCGCCGTCGGCGACCCGGCGGGCGGCGGTCGCGGCCTTCCTGAGCCGCCGGGACATGCGGCCGCCCACCAGGACGCCGATCGCGGTGCCGCCGACGACGACCGCGAGGGATCCGGCGACGAGCGCCTGGTCCAGGTCGTCCAGCACGGAGTAGCGGTCGGTGAAGCCGCCCTTGACGGACAGCACCCGGTGGTCGCCGGTCGGGGTCTCGGCCCAGACGACGGGCGCGTGCCGGGAGCCGCTGACATAGGTGGCGCGCTCGCCCTTGGCGGCGTACGCCTTGAGCTCCTTCGGCAGGTGCGGGTCGTCGAGTTTCGACGGGTAGATGAGGCGGCCGGTCGACTCGTACATCCGCAGGTCCCACTGGACGCGCTCGTCCTGGAGATCCCGGGTGCTGTTGATCATGCTCACCCGGGCCGCGTTGTGGACGACCAGGCTGAGGCAGAGGGCGACCAGCGCGGAGACGACGGCGATGGCCGCGCTGAGCTTCCAGCGCAGACCGCTCCGGAAGAAGGCACGGAGGGCGCTCACCTCAGGCCCGCAGCTTGTACCCGAAACCGCGGACGGTCTCGATCCGGTCCTGCCCGATCTTGGCCCGCAGCCGCTGGACGTGGACGTCGACGACCCTGGTGTCGCCGCCCCACTCGTAGTCCCACACCCGCTCCAGCAGCTTGTCGCGGGACAGCACGGTGCCGGGCGCGCCCGCGAACTCCAGCAGCAGCCGCATCTCGGTGGGGGTCAGCGCCAGGCGCTTGCCGTCCCGGGTGACTTCCATGCCCTCGGGGTCGATATCGATGTCGCCGAAGGACAGCAGGGTGCCGCCGTCCTCCTCCTCGTCCTGGGAGCTGGCGCGGAAGCGGCGCAGGACGGCGCGGATGCGGGCGACCAGGACGGCGGTGTCGAACGGCTTCGTGACGTAGTCGTCGGCGCCGGCCTCCAGGCCCAGCACGATGTCGATGGAGTCGGCCCGCGCGGACAGCATGATCACCGGCACGGTCGACTCGTCCCGTATCCGCCGGCACAGGCTCACCCCGTCCAGCCCGGGCACCATGACGTCGAGCAGCGCGAGGTCGGGCTGCTTCGCGCGGAAGGCCTCCAGGCCGGTCAGCCCGTCGGGGGCCGCGGTGACCTGGAAGCCGTCGCGCTCCAGCGCGAGGGTGGTCGCCTCGCGGATGACGTCGTCGTCCTCGACGAACAGGACGTGGGTGGCTGCCATGCCGCTATCGTGCCCCATCGCCGGGGCTCGGCGTCGCGGTGCCTGTGGACGGCGGCTGGTAGTGCGGCAGCGCCCGCGGCGAGGCGTTCATGTTCGGCGGGTCGGGGTCGATCGGGCTGGCGGAGGGCGCGGGCAGCTTGGCCGTGGACGTCGGCTCCGGCGACTGCGTCGGGTTCGCCTTGGTCAGGTCCGAGAAGGACCGGGCGACCTCGATGAAGCGGTTCCCCTCCCAGGCGTAGGTGATCTGCTCGAACCCGGTGGGGTTCGAGGGCAGGTCGTCGGACCGGTACACCTCGTGGATCACTTCGAGGCGGCCGCCGTCCACGCTCGCGGTGACCGGGGGCCGGTCGTCGGAGAAGACGTTCTCGTACTTGCCGCCGATCATCCGGTACACGTACGCCGCGAGGCCCGTCCCGTCGGCGCAGGTGGTGATGTTCACCACGAGGTCGGGGCCGTCGCCCGAGGTGAGGTTGCCCGCCTCGGCGTCCATCGGGTACTGGCCGCCCAGGCACGGGCTGAGGTCCGCGCGCACGTCCGCGCTCACGCTGGTGTCCCGGCCGACCAGGTGCGCCAGCGCCACCGTGTTCGAGGCGATGGCCGGTGCCTTGGTGGACGGCGCCTTGACGGTCGCGGTGGCCGCCGGGCCCTCGCGCCGGGCGCCGGTGACCCTCGTACCGCAACCCGCGACCGACAGCCAGCAGACGCACACCAGTGCGAGGGCTGCGGCGATCGGGGTTATGCGGCGCACGCGTTCTCCATCCGTGTGTAGCCGTACCGGCCGTGCTCCAGTTCGTGGCGCAGACGGGCGAGCGCCCGGTGCAGTGTGCTCTTCACCGTACCCGTGGACATTCCCAGCGCGCGGGCCGTCTCCTCGGTCGTCATCTGGCCGTAGTGCCGCATCATGACGACCTGCCGCTGCTTGGGCGCGAGCACCTTCAGGACGTCGCGGAGCATCTCGCGGTCCGCGCGCTGCTCGGCCCCGTCGTCCACGCTGGCGTCCGGCAGCTCGCCCGTGGGCACTTCCTCCAGCCGCCGGCTGCGCCACCACTCGGTGCGCGTGTTGATCATCACGCGCCGCATGTACGCGTCCGCGAGCGCCTTGTCGGCGATCCCGTCCCACCGCGGATACGTGCGCACCAGCGCGGTCTGCACCAGGTCCTGGGCGTCGATCGGGTCCGGCACAAGGCGGCGGGCGCTGCGCAGCAGGGCTTCCTGCCGCGTCCGCACGTACTCCTCGAACTCCAGTACCGCGCCGCTCGCCGCCATGGATGCCTCCGTGTCCACTGCTTCCGCCACGGCCGGGCGGGGGTGACTCCCCACCGACCGAAGCCGACGCTACGGAGCGGATGTTGGGCTTCCGCGACCGTCAGCGCACAGCGGGCTCACAGCAACCCATCGGTTGTGTAACGACCAGGGGACAATTCGCGCATTTCTTCCCGTAGGCGGACGGATGACCGCACGGATCGGGCCGCGGCCCCCGCCCCGGCCGCCGCCCCTGCCCGGGCGCCCTCCGGCGGGAGGGCGCCCCGCGACCGGTCAGGACGGGCCCGGGGCGAAGGTCGTCGCCGCCACCACGGTGCCGTTCGCGGCGACCAGCCGCAGGCCGGTGACGGGGGACGGACCGGAGGGGTACGCACCGCCCCACTGGCCGTACCCGTGGGAGATGGCGAACGAGCCGATCGTCGCGGTGGAGCCGTCGCCGCGCTCGATCTGGCAGCGGACCGTGCCGTCGATCCTGCCCGCCGCCTGGTCGGCCTCCACCGACACGTAGACCCACGGCGGCGAACCGCCGTACGCGAAGGCCCGTCCGACGGGCTTGCCCGCGCTGTGGCCCGGCGCCGCCGAGGGGCCCGGCAGTGTGAGGGCGGAGTCGGCCAGCCAGGCGCCCGGGTGCGGCCCGGCCGCCGTGACGGCGGGCACCGGCTCGCCGGGGCTCTGCCCGATCGTCCAGCCGCCCAGGCCCGCCCCTACGGCCGCGGCGGCAGCCGCGGCAGCCAGCCCCAGGCGGCGTGGAAACCGGCGGCGGAGGGGGCGGGCCACCGCCCTCTCCGCCGTCGGCACGCCGAGGCGCCACAGCACACGCGTCTCGAAGCCGACGGGGGGCTCGCCGGGCGGAACCAGTTCCAGCAGCCCGTCGGCGGCGCGGACGAGCTGGCGGACGTGCTCGCGGCAGGCGGGACAGTCCTGGACGTGGGCCACGGCCGCCCTGTTGCGGGCCGGCAGGATTCCCAGGGCCAGCTCCGGTGCCAGCTCCGCGAAGTCCCCGCAGGCGAGGCGGCCGGCCCCGGTCATGGCCGGTACTGCCTGTCCCGCAGCGAGGCGCGCAGCTTCTCCAGCGCCGTCCTGATGCGGCTCTTGGCCGTGCCGAGCGGCACGCACTCGACGTCCGCGACCTGCTGGGCGGTCATCCCGTAGACGCCGGCCATCACCACGGCCCGCGCCTGGTCGTGCGGCAGCCCGGAGATCGCCTCGCGCACCTCCGCCGAGGTCTCGTCGGCGATCGCCTGCCGCTCGGGCGTCTGGGTCATGGCGTCGAGCAGCGGGGCCAGGTCCTGCGGATCGACCGGCACCGCCCTGCGCGCCCGTACCGCGTCGATCGCGAGGTTGTGCGCGATCGCGGTCAGCCAGGTCCGCACCGAACCGCGGCGCGGGTCGTACACCTGCGCGTGCCGGCAGGCCCGCTCGAAGGTCTGCTGCGCGACGTCCTCGGCAAGCTGCTGGTCACGGGTCACCGTCATCGCCACCCCGAAGATCATCCGCTGAAACCTCCGAACGAACGCGACGCAGAGTTCGGGATCACCTGTCATCAGGCCCGCGACCAACGCGTCGTCGGGCAACCGGTCCGAGGGGAGCCCCGCCCTGCCCATATCTCTACTACGTACCACCGCGCCTCAGGGATCGCCCGCGGGGCCGGACGCGGCGCGCGGGCCGCCGCCGCGCCGGTTCTCGGGTCCCCCCGGCGCCGGCGGCACATAGCGCCGGGGCCGCGGCAGCACCTCGTCGAAGGCGGCGGCGAGTTCGCCGACCGCGGGCCGGGCGGCCGGGTCCGGTTCGAGGCAGCCGTCGATCGCGGCGGCCAGGGCCCGCGGCAGCCGCCGGCGGGTGCGGATCAGCGGCGCCCGCGCCTCCAGTTGCGCGTACGAGTCCTGGCCGGTGTCCCCCGCGTCCCCGTCCCACCACGGGCTCCCGGTGTACGAGGGGCCGGTGTACGAGGGGCCGGTGTACGAGGGGCCGGTGTACGAGGGGCCGTCCGCCGGGCCGCCGGCGGCCTGCGCGCCCTGCGTCCCGTAACCGCCGTCCGGGCCGGAGCCGCCCCGCGTCCCGTAGCCGCTCTCCGTCCCGTAGCCGCTCTCCGTCCCGTAGCCGCTCTCCGTCCCGTAGCCGCTCTCCGTCCCCTCCGTCCCGTACGTGTCGAACAGCACCTCGCCGGTGGCGGCCTCGTACAGCGTGACGCCGATGCCCCAGACGTCCGCTGCCGGGCCGAGCGGCTCCCCCGTGGCCTGCTCGGGCGCGAGGTAGCAGAAGGTGCCCAGGCCCTTGGGCGCCGTGCCGGGCGGGCGCGCGACGCTGAGGTCGAGCAGCTTGGCGTGCCCGCAGTCGATCGCGACGTTGGACGGCTTGACGTCCAGGTGCAGCAGGCCCCGACCGTGCAGGTAGTGGACGGCCGAGCACAGGTGCGTGCCGAGCAGCGCGAGGTCGGCGGCCGACGGCCGGCGGGTCAGCCGGTGCACGAGGTGGCACAGCGTCTCGCCGGTCAGCGTCTCCAGGACGACCAGGGGCTCGGGCACCTCAAGCGTCTCGTAGCCGCGCACCAGGTGCGGGTGCGTGAACGACTGCAGCCACCGGCCCTCGCGCAGCAGCCGCTCGCGCAGCCGCCGCTCCTCCCGGCGGTCGGGGCGCACCGCCTTCACCACGCACCTGCAGTCGCGCTCCCGGCTCCAGGCGTCGTACACGTCCAGCCAGCCGGTCCTGGCCAGGTGCGCGAGGATCTCGTAGCCCGGGGCCGGGCTCGTGCCGGGGCTCAGGGGCGGGGGCGCAGGAGCGGGACGGGCCGGTGGCGGCGAGGGCCCGCCGGTGACGGCGTGGGACATGGGTACACCTCCGCGTCGGACGCGGGCCCGGCGGCCGGGCCGTGCAGCCGGAACAGCCGGGCGTAGATCCCCCCGCGGGCGAGCAGCTCCTCGTGGCCGCCGCACTCGGCGACCCGGCCCCGGTCCAGCACCAGGATCCGGGTGGCGTCGCGGGTGGTGAGCAGGTTGTGCGAGATGACGATCGTGGTACGGCCGGCCATCAGCCGCCGCAGGGGGCCCATGATCCGGCGGCCGGACTCCGCGTCCAGGCCGGTGGTGGGCTCGTCGAGGATCAGCACGGGCGCGTCCCTGACCATCGCGCGGGCGACGGCCAGCCGCTGGCGCTGGCCGCCCGACAGCAGCAGGCCGCCGCGGCCCACGTCGGTGTCGTAGCCGTCCGGGAGGCCGCGGATGAAGTCGTGGGCGTCGGCCGCGCGGGCCGCCGCGACGATCTCCGCCTCGGTCGCGTCCGGGCGGCCGTACGCGATGTTCTCCCGCACCGAGCCCTGCAGCACGAGCGTCTCCTGGAGGACCACGGCCATGTTGGCCCGCAGCTCGTCCGGCCGCAGCTCCCGCAGGTCGATGCCGTCGAAGCGGACGGCGCCGAGGTCGGGGTCGTAGAACCGCAGCAGCAGCTTGGCGGCCGTCGACTTGCCGGCGCCGCTGGCACCGACGACCGCCAGGGTCTCGCCGGGCGCGGCGCCGAAGGACACCTCCGACAGGGCCGGCCCGGCGGCGTCGGGGTAGCGGAAGGAGACCTCGTCGAACTCCACCCGCCCGCGGGCCCGCCCGATCCGGCGGGGCGCGGCGGCGACGGGCACCTGCGGCCGCTCGTCGAGCAGTTCGATGATCCGCTCGGCGGCGGCGGAGGCGGCGTAGAAGGTGTTGGTGAGCCGGGACAGGTCGCGCAGCGGCTGGTAGAGCCTGCTGAGCAGGGCGAGGAAGACCAGCAGCCCGCCCAGCGTGAGCTGTCCCTGGGCCAGCTTCCACGTCCCCAGCGCGATGACCGCCAGGGCGCCGAGGACCTCAAGGAGCTCCACGAGCGGCCCGTACACGCCGCGGATGCGGGTCGCGGCCATGGCCGCCCGGTACCGCCCCAGGTTCTCCCGCTGGAACCTGCCGTGCTCCGAGCCCTGCCGGTTGTACGCCTGCACCAGCGCGATGTTGCCGAAGACCTCCTCGGTGACCGCGCTGATCGCGCCGCCGCGCCGCCGCCGCTCGCGCGAGGCGGCCTTGATCCGGCGCGAGAAGTGCCGTGCCGCGACCCAGAACAGGGGCGCGATGACGAGGGCGATGAGGGTCAGGTCCCACTGGAGGTAGACGAGCAGGCCGACGAAGACGCCGAGCTGGATCACGTAGTACAGGGCGTCAGCGACCCCGGACAGCAGGAACGTCTCGACCGCGTCGACGTCGCCGGTCACGCGGTACAGCAGGTCGCCCAGGCGCCGCCGTTCGAAGAAGCCCAGGGACAGGCCCTGGACGTGCCGGAAGACCTCGGAGCGCAGGTTCAGCAGGAACCGCTCGCCGACCCACGTGGACATCATGGTGTCGGCGAAGTCCACCAGGCCGATGCCGAGCGTCAGCCCGATGTACGCGAGCGCGATGGGGAGCAGCGGACCGAGATCGCGCGGGACGAGCACGTCGTCGACGACGAGCTTGAACATCCAGATCTGGGCCGCGTCGATCGCCGGCCCGACCACGCTGAGCACGAGGATCGGCACCAGCCAGCGGCGCCCGCCGCGGGTGTACGGCCAGAACCGCCGGAACACCGTCCGTACCGGGACAGCCGGTGCCGCCGCGACGACCCCGCCGGAACCGTCGGGCCCCGACACCAGCCGCCGCAAGGCCGCCCGCACTCCACCGGCCGCCATACGCCTGCCTCAACGCGCTCCACGCCCTGCGTCCGGAGCACCGCGCTCCGCGCGACGCGGAAGGCCGGCCCGGGACACGCCCGGCCCGGCCTCCCGGTACGGCAGGACGCCGGTCACGTCAGTGGCCGTGCGTGCTGTGGGTGGTGGGGCGCCTCTTGTTGTGACGCCTGTTGCTCGTGAAGCTGTGGGAGTGCTTCCTGTGGTGATGGTGCTTGGCCGGAAGAACTGGTTTGAGGTTCATGGCCCTTCCTCTCAAGGGATCAACACTCTTGATACGAACGGGGCGCCCGGAGGGATGACTCCTGGCAAGAGCCTGTCGGTGTCAGCGCGGCCAGGGGTCGAGGGCGTGCTTGCCGCGGGTCGCGCCGGCCCCCATCCGCCGCAGCACCGCGGGCCCGTCGGCCAGGGGGTGGACCTCGGGGGTGCCGGGCGGGCAGACCCCCCGCGCGACGAGGGACGCGAGCTCGGCGAGCACCGACCGGTACAGGGACGGGGCCGCGGCCGCCAGCACCCCGATGTGCAGTCCCTTGACCTGCACCTGATGGGTGAAGACCAGGTCGTTCGTGCTCAAGGTGGCGTCGCCGGAAGCGGCGCCGAACACGACGACGCGACCGGTGAAGCGCTTGGTGACCGCCAGGCTCGCCGCGAAGGTGGTGCGTCCCACCGACTCCAGGACCAGGTCGGCACCGCCGGTCAGGCGGGTGATCTCCGCGGCCAGGTCGGGACGGGCGGCGTCCAGGACCGCGTCGGCGCCCAGCGCCCTGACCGTGTCGTGCTTGGCCGCGGACGCCGTGGCGATCACCCGCGCCCCGTAGTGGCGGGCCAGGCGTACGGCGGCCTGCCCCACGCCTCCCGCCGCGGCGTGCACGAGCACCACGTCACCCGCCTCCACCCCGCCCAGCGGTTTCAGCGCCGCCAGCGCGGTCGCCCAGTTGAGCACCAGGCCGAGGGCTTCGGCGTCGCTCCAGCCGGACGGTACGGGGAGCACGCCCGCGGCCGGCATCGTCATGTACTGCGCGAAGGCGCCCGGTCCGGTGCCGACGACATGGGTGCCGGGCGGGAGCGGGTCGACGATGCCGGGGCCGGCGCCGGCGATCTCGCCGGCGGCTTCGAAGCCCGCCACGTAGGGCGCCCGGGGACCGCCGCCGTAAGTGCCGCGGCTCTGCATGACGTCCGCGAAGTTGACGCCCGCGGCGCCCACGCGCACCAGGTACGCGCCCGGCCCCGGCTCGGGGCGGGGCAGGTCGGCCGTGAGGACCAGGTCCCCGGGGCCGTGGTGCGACCGCTGCACCAGCGCCCGCATGGTCCCCCCGGCCGGCCGCCTGCGCGGGGGCTCCGCCTGCTCTGCCTGCTCCGCCCGCTCTGCCCGGTCTGCGTGTCCTGAGGGCTCTGCCCGGTCCGCGGCGTGCCGCCGCCCATCGGTCTCCATACGCGGGAACGTAGGGTCCTGACGCCGGTGTCAAGGTCAAGCCGGGGTCAGCGGTCCGGCGCGCCTGCCCTGCGCAGGTAGGCGTCGAGGGCGGCCTGCCGCTCGCTGAGACCGGCGATCCGCTCGGCGAGCCGGTCGCGGTACCCGCGTACCTCCCGCAGGAACCGCGCGCACGCCTCGTCCGCGCCGGAGCCGGTGCCCGCGCCGGGTCCCGAGGCGGGCTCGGACAGGATCTCCCTGATCAGCCGCACGGGCAGTCCGGACCCCAGCAGGTCGCGGATGACGCGGACGCGGTCGAGGGTGGAGGGGCAGTAGTCCCGGTACCCGTTGCCCAGCCGGCCGGGGACGATCAGGCCCTCGTCCTCGTAGTACCGCAGCGACCTGGCACTCGCGCCGCTGGTCCTGGCGGCTTCGCCGATCCTCATGGCAGGGGCAACGCCCGCGCGCGGCAGGGCCTTCCCGCCGCCGGACGCATGGCGTCGAGGCGTCGCGGGCCATAGGCGTCGAAGCGAAGCAAGGGCGCCGGGTCGTCGCGGCCAGGGTGTCCGGCCGCACAGGCGTCGGGGCGTACAGGCGCCGAGACGCCCGGGCGCCCGGGCCTCAGATGTCGAACTCGCCGTCCCGGGCGCCCAGGACGAAGGCGCGCCACTCGGCGGCGGTGTAGCGCAGGACCGGCCCGTCCGGGTCGGCCGAGTTGCGCATGGCCACGGCACCCTCGGGGAGGTACGCGATCTCCACGCGGTTCGCCGGGTCGCTGTCCGGCGCGGCCGTCCACTCCACGCCGCTCAAGTCGAGGGCGTACAGCGCTTCCTTCTCCCGTGCGTCGGCCATCTCAGACGGTGCCTTTGCTGTTCGCGGTGTCACGTACGCCGGGCGGCCCTGACATCCGGCCGCCGCACCGGCAACGTACCACCACGGCGGCCCGCGGCCGTACGGAATCGGCCGGGACCACCGTGGCGGGGTACCCCCGTGACACCGCCCTCAGACGGCGTCCGCGACGAGCTGCGGCTGCTCCTCGGAGCCCTCGGCGGGCTTCTTGGCCGCCGAGCCGCGCAGCGGCGTCTCGACGAGGAAGAAGGCCGCGATGAAGCCGATGACGCTCACGGCCGCGCCGCACAGGAAGACGATGTGCGTGCCCGAGGCGACCGCGTGGAAGTACGCGTTCTTGATGTCCGGCGAGAACTTGGCGATGGTCGCCGGGTCGAGCTGCGCGCCGGCCTTGGTGACCGCGGCGCCCCGCGAACCCGCGCCGCCGGCCATGCCGTGCTGGACGCGGTGCGAGAACAGGGCGCCGAAGAGGGAGACGCCGAAGGAACCGCCGATCGTACGGAACAAGGTGGCGGAGGACGAGCCGACGCCTATGTCCGCGAGCTGGACGCTGTTCTGGGCCACCAGCATGGTGATCTGCATGATGAAGCCCATGCCGGCGCCGAGGACGGCCATGAACAGGCCCGAGGTCAGGCGGCTGGTGTGGACGCCCATCGTGGACAGCAGGAACAGGCCGACCGTGATGAGGGCGCCGCCGATGATCGGGAAGATCTTGTACTTGCCGGTGGAGGTGGTGACCCGGCCCGCGACCATGGACACGGCCATCATGGCCAGCAGCATCGGGAGCAGGAGCAGACCGGAGTTGGTGGCCGAGGCGCCCTGGACGGTCTGCTGGTAGAGCGGCAGGAAGGTCATCGCGCCGAACATGGTGAAGCCGACGAGGAAGCCGATCAGCGAGATGAGGGTGAAGTTGCCGCTGCGGAAGATCCGCAGTGGGAGCACCGGCTCGGCGGCGCGGGTCTCGGCGTGGATGAAGGCGGCCAGGGCGGCGAGGCCGACGACCAGCAGCCCGATGATGGTCGCCGAGCCCCAGGCGTACTGCGTGCCGCCCCAGGTGGTGAGCAGTACGAGCGAGGTGATGGCGACGGTGAGCAGCGACGCGCCCAGGTAGTCGACGCGGCCCTCGGCGCGCTTCCTCGGCACGTGCAGCACGATGGTGATCATCGTCAGGGCGACGGCGCCTATCGGGAGGTTGATGTAGAAGCTCCAGCGCCAGCCCCAGTGGTCGGTGATCGAGCCGCCGACCAGCGGGCCGCCGATCATCGCGATGGCCATGACGCCCGCGATCATGCCCTGGTACTTGCCGCGCTCGCGGGGCGGGACCAGCTCGCCGATGATCGCCATCACACCGACGATGAGGCCGCCCGCGCCCAGGCCCTGGATCGCGCGGAAGGTGATGAGCTGGTCCATCGACCGCGACATGCCGGACAGCGCGGAACCGCACAGGAACAGCACGATCGAGGTCAGGAAGATGCCCTTCCTGCCGTACATGTCGCCGAGCTTGCCCCAGATGGGGGTCGAGGTGGCCGTGGCGAGCGTGTAGGCGGTGACCACCCAGGACAGGTGGTTGAGGCCGCCCAGGTCGCCGACGATGGTCGGCATCGCGGTGCCGACGATCATGTTGTCGAGCATCGCCAGCAGCATCGCGATCAGCAGGCCGACCATCACCACGCGCACGCTGCGGGGGCGGGGCCCTGGTTTGGCGGCGGTGACCGCCGGTTCGGTCGGGGTCATGACCGGATTCCTCCCCCGTCGAGGGCGGCGCCTCTCTGGTCCTCGGACCCGGAAGGTCCGCGGGACCCGCGGGTTTCCCGGGGACCGTCCGCGACTCTTACTTGCCGCCCGGTTAGCACATCTGTCATCGTCAAAGGTAGGTGCCAACTAGCCGGGCGTCAAGTAAGTGCCCTGAGGCCCGGCCAGGCCGTACCGTTGGGCATTGGGACCGTCACTCGGTGACACCGCGTGGCGCACGGCGCAGCAGCAGGAGAGCGACACAGTCATGGCCACACCGCAGCCGCAGCAGCAGCCACCGCATGCACGCCGTGGCGACACCCGGCGCCGGATCCAGGACGTCGCGCTGGAGCTGTTCGCCGAGCGGGGCTACGAGAAGACGTCGCTGCGCGAGATCGCCGAGCACCTGGACGTCACGAAGGCCGCGCTCTACTACCACTTCAAGACCAAGGAAGACATCCTCATCAGCCTCTCCGAGGACCTGGCCAGGCCGCTGGACGAGCTGATCGAGTGGGGCGAGTCCCAGCCGCGCTCGCTGGCGACCAAGCAGGAGCTGCTGCGCCGCTACGCCGACGCGCTGTGGGCCTCGGCGGCCTTCTTCCGCTTCATCCAGGAGAACCAGGCGGCGGTGCGCGAGCTGAGCATCGGCGAGTCCTTCCGCACCCGGTTCGTGTCGCTCAGCGACCTGCTCAAGGAGCCGGACGCCCCCCTGACCGCCCAGGTGCGGTCCGTCAGCGCGCTGCTGTCGATGCACGCCGGGATGTTCGTGATGCAGAACGTCGAGGGCGACCCCGAGGAGAAGCGCGCGGCCATCCTTGAGGTCGCCCTCGATCTCGCCGCCCAGGCGGAGGCGGCGCTGACCGGGTGACGCCCTTACGGGTTCACGCCGTGCTCCTTCAGGAAGTGGACCGGCTCGACGCCCGAGCCGTAGTACGGCGTGGTGCGCACCTCGAAGTGCAGGTGGGGGCCGGTCGAGTTGCCGGTGGAGCCGGACTTGGCGATGGTCTCGCCGGTGTTCACGTGCTCGCCGACGTGCACCAGGAACTTCGACAGGTGGCCGTACTGCGTGTACAGGTGGCCGCCGTGCTTGATCACGATGTTGTTGCCGTAGGCGCCGCCCCAGTCGGCCTCCACCACGGTCCCGGCGTGGGCGGCCCGCACCGTGGTGCCGGACGGCACGACGAAGTCCTGGCCGGAGTGCTTGTGCATCCAGTGCGAGCCGGCCTGGTTGAAGTGGGCGCCCAGCACGTAGCCGGTGGTCGGCGTCACCCAGGAGGCGGCGCGCTTCTCGTTGGCGGCCGCGGCCTTGGCCGCGGCCTTCTTCTGGGCGGCGGCCTTGGCCTTCGCCATGTCCGCGGCCTTGTGCGCGGCGGCCTCGGCCTTGGCGGCGGCGGCCTTCTGGCCGGCGGCCTGCTGGTGCACGGCCTGCGCCACGGTGCTCGTGCTCCCGGCGGCGAGGAACCCCTCGTGCTGCGTGCCGCCCGCCGCGAACGCCGCGGTGGAGCCCAGCGCGAGCGCCGCCACCACGCCTCCGGTCACCACGGCCGCGCGGCCGCGGAGCAGGGACTTCGGGGTGCGGTTCTTCATCGTCGAGTTCTTGCGCATGGAGAAATGACCTCACTGGATGGGGGAGCGGCGATTCCGGCTGCGGTGCGCCGCGAATCCTTGGTAACCCGCCATTCGTGAGGCCGACAAGAGGCGCAATTACTAGGAGTGTTCGTAGCGGACGTCCACTCGGCACCTCGGAGGGAATTGCCCGTTTTATTGCGAATCGCCGGGAACCCGCTCCTACCCGTATCCACACAAGCCGGACACGATCCCCCGCCACCCCCGGGCCTGCCCCGTCCCCGGCCCGGCCCCCACTATTTCCCTTCGTACGTGGTTCACGTCACGTGGGACACTTCACCCCCGCCCCCCGTTCCCGTGTTTTTCCGCCCCCGCCGTTCCCGCCTGTTCCGTGTCGCCGGTCACACCTTCCCCGGGAACGTCCCGGTGTCGACGGTGAACGTCTCCCCCGTGCGCAGCCGAACCTCCACGGAGTGGCCGTACGGGACCTCGGTGCGCTCGGCGTAGCCCGAGCCGGTGGGCTGCTCGAAGACGGTGCACAGGCGGGTGAAGGGGTCGGCGATGACATAGACGCCGACGCCGTAGCGGCCGTACTTCTCGACCTTGAGGACGTAGTCGTTGGGGTCGCCCGGCCTGGAGACGACCTCGAAGGCAGCCAGCAGGTCCACACAGGTGAAGCGGTTCTGACGGCGGTGGGCGCCCTTGTCGAGAATGGAGACGTCCGGAGCGGACGACGTCTCGTCGGGGAAGTCGATCGCCACATCGCTGACCAGGCGCTCGAAGGAGATACCGGAGCCCTCCGCAGCCTGCCTGATGCGGACCGTCGTCCAGTCCTGCTCCGGAATCCGGGGCGTCATGACGACCTTCCCGTCCAGGATCTCGATCGTGAAACCCTCGGTCTTCACCGTGGTGTCGATCTCCCGCCACAGCTCGTCCAGAACTGTCACCGGCCGGCCCCCTCACTCACTGCGCACGAGTGCTTCTCGTGGCCGCACGGCAAAAATAGCGGCCGGCCCCGGCTCCGAGCGGTGAGCTCGGAGCCGGGGCCGGCCGATGGGAGCCGTCAGTCCACGGGACTGGCAGCGGCTCTCATGCCTCCTTGGAGAGGTTCGGCGGGCCGCTGGCCGCCTCCACGGGCGGGGCGTCGGCCACGGTGACCTTCTCCTCGCCGCGGAAGGTGAACTTCGCGGACTCGCCCTCGCCCTCGGTGTCGACGACCACGATGTGACCGGGGCGCAGCTCGCCGAAGAGGATCTTCTCCGACAGCGAGTCCTCGATCTCGCGCTGGATCGTCCGGCGCAGCGGCCGGGCGCCCAGCACCGGGTCGTACCCGTGCTTGGACAGCAGCACCTTGGCCTCGGTGGACAGCTCGATGCCCATGTCGCGGTCCCTGAGGCGCTCGTCCACCCGGCTGATCATCAGGTCGACGATCTGCAGGATGTCCTCCTGCGTGAGCTGCGGGAAGACGATCACGTCGTCCACGCGGTTCAGGAACTCGGGCCGGAAGTGCTGCTTCAGCTCGTCGCTGACCTTGGCCTTCATCCGGTCGTAGTTCGACTTCGTGTCGCCCTGGGCGGCGAAGCCCAGGTTGAAGCCCTTGGAGATGTCCCGGGTGCCGAGGTTGGTGGTCATGATGATCACCGTGTTCTTGAAGTCCACGACCCGGCCCTGGGAGTCGGTCAGACGACCGTCCTCCAGGATCTGCAGCAGGCTGTTGAAGATGTCCGGGTGGGCCTTCTCGACCTCGTCGAAGAGGACGACGGAGAACGGCTTGCGGCGCACCTTCTCGGTGAGCTGGCCGCCCTCCTCGTACCCCACGTATCCGGGGGGCGAGCCGAAGAGCCGCGAGACGGTGTGCTTCTCGCTGAACTCCGACATGTCCAGGGAGATCAGCGCGTCCTCGTCGCCGAACAGGAACTCGGCGAGCGCCTTGGACAGCTCGGTCTTACCGACGCCGGACGGGCCGGCGAAGATGAACGAGCCGCCGGGACGCTTGGGGTCCTTCAGACCGGCGCGGGTGCGGCGGATCGCCTTGGACAGCGCCTGGACGGCGTCCTTCTGGCCGATGACGCGCTTGTGGAGCTCGTCCTCCATGCGCAGCAGCCGGGAGGACTCCTCCTCGGTGAGCTTGAAGACCGGGATGCCGGTGGCGGTGGCGAGGACCTCGGCGATCAGCTCGCCGTCGACCTCGGCGACGACGTCCATGTCGCCGGCCTTCCACTCCTTCTCCCGCTTGGCCTTCGCGGCCAGGAGCTGCTTCTCGTTGTCCCGCAGGGACGCGGCCTTCTCGAAGTCCTGCGAGTCGATCGCGGACTCCTTCTCCCGGCGCACCTCGGCGATCTTCTCGTCGAACTCGCGCAGGTCCGGCGGCGCGGTCATCCGGCGGATCCGCATCCGGGAGCCGGCCTCGTCGATCAGGTCGATCGCCTTGTCCGGCAGGAAGCGGTCCGAGATGTAGCGGTCGGCCAGGGTGGCCGCCTGCACCAGGGCCTCGTCGGTGATCGAGACGCGGTGGTGCGCCTCGTACCGGTCGCGCAGGCCCTTGAGGATCTCGATGGTGTGCGGCAGGGACGGCTCGGCGACCTGGATGGGCTGGAAGCGGCGCTCCAGGGCCGCGTCCTTCTCCAGGTACTTGCGGTACTCGTCCAGGGTGGTGGCACCGATGGTCTGCAGCTCGCCGCGGGCCAGCATCGGCTTGAGGATCGAGGCCGCGTCGATCGCGCCCTCGGCGGCGCCGGCGCCGACCAGGGTGTGCAGCTCGTCGATGAACAGGATGATGTCGCCGCGGGTGCGGATCTCCTTGAGCACCTTCTTCAGGCGCTCCTCGAAGTCGCCGCGGTACCGGGAGCCGGCCACCAGGGCGCCCAGGTCCAGGGTGTAGAGCTGCTTGTCCTTCAGGGTCTCGGGGACCTCGCCCTTGACGATCGCCTGGGCCAGGCCCTCGACGACGGCGGTCTTGCCCACGCCGGGTTCGCCGATCAGGACGGGGTTGTTCTTGGTACGGCGGGACAGCACCTGCATGACCCGCTCGATTTCCTTCTCGCGCCCGATGACGGGGTCGAGCTTGCTCTCCCGGGCGGCCTGGGTGAGGTTGCGGCCGAACTGGTCCAGGACGAGCGAGGTCGAGGGGGTGCCCTCGGCCGGCCCGCCGGCCGTGGCCGACTCCTTCCCGCCGGAGTACCCGGACAGCAGCTGGATGACCTGCTGCCGCACCCGGTTGAGATCGGCGCCCAGCTTCACCAGGACCTGGGCGGCGACGCCCTCGCCCTCGCGGATCAGGCCGAGCAGGATGTGCTCGGTGCCGATGTAGTTGTGGCCGAGCTGAAGGGCTTCACGGAGCGACAGCTCCAGGACCTTCTTGGCACGAGGAGTGAAGGGGATGTGACCGGACGGGGCCTGCTGGCCCTGGCCGATGATCTCCTCCACCTGCTGGCGGACCGCCTCAAGAGAAATCCCGAGGCTCTCCAGGGCCTTAGCGGCGACACCCTCACCCTCGTGGATCAGGCCCAGGAGGATGTGCTCGGTGCCGATGTAGTTGTGGTTGAGCATCCGGGCTTCTTCCTGAGCCAGGACGACAACCCGCCGCGCGCGGTCGGTGAACCTCTCGAACATCGTTAATCGCTCCTCAGAGCGGTCGGGCAGTGAGGGGTCGGTCCCCTCCCTGTCCTACCGCATGCTAGTCCCGCACAGCGGCGCGGCTCACGTATCACCCCCGCTCGCGCGGGGAAAGCCTCGCTACCGGCTGACGTCACTCCCACAACCTCGATGGTGCGAGACGATGTTCCCGCAGGCCAGACGAATACCCCGCGAACCACTACGCCCGTGGCGAACGCCTGCCGTTCCCTGCTCGAACACCAGCCCTTCTCACTAGGTACTTCTTACCCTCAGCCGCCCGTAATCCACATCGCCGGGCGATCCGGAGTGCGCTACGGGCGAACAGATTCGCCCCGCCGGACAAGTCCCCGGACGGGCCCGAGCGCCCCGGATCGGCCCGGGGTCGGCCGGGGGTCGGCCGGGGGTCGGCCGGAGGCTGCCGGGGGCGGTCCCGGGCGGACAGCACACAGTTACGAGCCGCCCCGCCGCGTAACCGGGCGCGGGGCCCGCAGTTGCACACGGCATGGGCTGGTACGAGCACGAACTGGGCTGGCCGGTGACCGGCACGGTGCCCCCGGGGCTGGTCACCGGGGTGCGGTTCGACGCGCTGGACGCGCCGGCCGAGGCGGGCTTCGCCATGCTGAGCCGCTTCGCGCGGCCGGGGCTACTGGGTCCGGTGGCGCTGGAGGGCCACCGGATCCGGCTGCTGGTCGCCGCCGGATCCGCCGAGGAGCTGCCAGGGCTCCTGGAGTGGCTGGAGTGGGGCGGGATCCCACTGGACCTGACAGCCATGGGCGCGGGGCAGGTGATGCGGGCGCCCGCCCACCCGGAGTGGGGGCGCCGGGAGGCCGCCTACGACCGGTCGGCACCGGTGTGGCTGCGGCCTCCCCGCTCCGGGATCGACGTGGAGTCCACCGTGCCCGCGCTCCGCTTGGACGGCGCGGGCCAGGCCGACGGAACGGGGGCGCCCGTCGGACTTCCGGCGCTGGTGGCCGCCCTGGCGACGGCCTGCCATCGGATCACCCTGCGGACACGCTGCCAGGATCAGCCGTGGGCCTTCTCGTACGCCTCACGGATGGTCGCCGGCACGCGGCCGCGGTCGTTGACTTCGTAGCCCTTCTCCTTGGCCCACGCACGGATCTTGGCGGTGTCGGGACCGGAGCCGCCGCTGCCGCGGACCGCCTTGGTACGGCCGCGTCCGGCCCGTCCGCCGGTCCGGCGGCCACTGTCCGTGTACGGGCTGAGCAGCCCGCGCAGCTTGTCTGCATTCTCCGTGGTGAGGTCGATCTCGTACGTCACACCGTCGAGTGCAAACGTCACGGTCTCGTCCGCCTCGCCACCGTCGAGGTCGTCGACAAGAAGGACCTGAACCTTCTGTGCCACCGGCTTCCCTTTCATCGAAAACGGATTAACGGTAAAAGCAAAGCGCCTTTCACCGGAAAACTCAAACCCCTTGCGCGAAGAGGTTCGCACGAGGTAGCGCGATCCGGACAAACCGGATCACTCACAGTTGCAGCAGCATGCGGCTGTTGCCCAAGGTGTTGGGTTTCACCCGCTCCAGGCCGAGGAACTCGGCGACGCCCTCGTCATTGGAACGGAGGAGCTCGCCGAAGACATCGCCGTCCACCGGGGTCTCGCCGATCTCCACGAAGCCGTGCTTGCCGAAGAAGTCGACTTCGAAGGTGAGGCAGAAAATACGCCTGACTCCCAGCCAGCGCGCGGTCTGCAGCAACTTGGCCAGCAGCAGGTGGCCCACGCCGCGGCCGCGCAGCGCCGGGTCCACCGCCAGCGTCCTGACCTCGGCGAGGTCCTCCCACATCACGTGCAGGGCGCCGCAGGCGACCACGGCGGCGTCCTCGTCGCGTTCGGCCACCCAGAACTCCTGGATGTCCTCATAAAGCGTCACCGTCGCCTTGTCGAGCAGGATGCCGTCACGGACATAGGAGTCCAGCAGCCGGCGCAGGGCGCGGACATCGCCGGTCCTGGCGCGGCGGATGGTGACCTCATTCGAGAGCAGGGGCATGGACCGGACGCTATCGTCCTTCGGGTTCCGGCGGTCCGGAGGGGTCCACGGACTGGATGATGCGCATTGCGTCGCGGAGGGCTTCGCGCTGTTCCGCCGACATCATCCCGAAGAAGTGCACCAGGGCGGCGGCGGGGTTGTCACTGGCCGACCACGCTTCGTTCATCAGTGCGGCCGCGTATGCCGCCCTTGTCGAAACCGCCTCATAGCGATAAGCCCGGCCTTCCTCGGTCCGGCGCAGCCAGCCCTTCTGGCGCAGGTTGTCCATTACGGTCATCACGGTTGTGTAGGCGATCGTACGGTCCTGCGACAGGTCTTCCAGAACCTCACGAACCGTGACCGGGCGGTTCCACTCCCACACCCGCGTCATGACGGCGTCTTCGAGCTCTCCCAGTGGTCGGGGCACACTGGAAATACTACGGGCGACTATAGGTAATTGCCCGAATTGCCGGGATCGCAGCTGGTTGTCCGGCCGTGCCGGTGGACCGGTGCCGCGGACCACCGGTGCCGCGAACCGGGTCTACTGGTCGCCGGCGGCAGGCCGGCCGGCCCGGCGGGCGGCCTCCGCCTGGGCGGCGAAGGCGGCGTCCACGGCGGCGTCCTCCTTGGCCTTGTTGGCACCGCCCTGGTGCTTGATGATCGTCACGACCAGGCCGATGAAGAACACGGCCATCACCAGCGGCGGCACGATCGCGGAAACGTAGTCCATGGCGTCCAGCGTAGCCATGGCCTCCGGCGGCCCCGGGGGCGCCCTGCCCGGACGGCGGCGGGCAGGGCGGCCGCCTCACGCCGAGTCACGCCGAGTCACGCCGAGCGCGACTTCGGCGGGTGGTGCGGGCGGCGGTGCGGGGGCCAGATCTCGGCGGGGGTGGGGGTGCGGCGGCCCGGCTCGGGCCGCGGCCGCGGCCGGTGCGGCTGGGGGCGCGGCTCCTCGGGCTCCGGGGCCGGGGACTCCTCCGGCCGCTCCTGCTCCTTGTTCGGCTCCTTGCCCGGCTCCTCGGCCGGGGGTTCGGCCAGGGCGGGTACCGGCGGCGGGGTCGGCAGGCGGCGCGGCGCGGGCATATGGGCCTCCAGGCGCAGTCGTACGTCGTGGTCCGCGAGGATTTCGCAGCGGCGCAGCAGCGCGGTGCGGCGCTGGTGCTCGGCGGTGCCGCACGGCAGCGCCCGCAGCGCCCGCAGCGCGGCCAGGTCGGCGGAACCGGGCACGTAGCCGTCCGCGAGGGCGGCCCGCAGCCGTTCCAGGTAGCCGGCCGCCGTACCCGGCAGCGCGTGCCGGTAGCGGCGCAGCTCGGCCAGCAGGAAGGCGCGCGTGCGGGCCGCCTCCTCCAGCGCGTCGTCCACCGCCGCCGCCAGCCGGAGGCAGTCCAGCACGTGCGCCTGCAGGTGTGCGGGGGTGTGCGCGGGGGCGCGCGGCGCGACGACGGTACGGCAGGCGGGGCCGGCCGCGGCGGCGGTCCGGCCCGGGCGCAGCGCCTCCGCCAGGACGCGCCGCACCACCCGCACCTCGTCCGCGCTGAACGCCAGTGCGCCTCGGGTTCCGTGTGGCGTGGGCATGCATGGACTTTAAGTGCTAAGAGGACAAACTTCGCGTAAGAAGGTATACGCGGTGCGTCGCCTCGCGCTCGTCGCGCCCGCCCCTCCGGCGCTCGCCGCCCGGGCCCCCTGCCCCCGCGGGAGTCAGCTCACCTGGACGTTGCGCTCGTAGACCAGGCGCAGGCCGATCAGGGTGAGCCACGGTTCGTGGGCGTCGATGATCGAGGCCTCGCCCAGGACGAGGGGGGCGAGGCCGCCGGTGGCGATCACCGTGACGTCGTCCGGGTCGTCGGCGAGCTCGCGGGCCATGCGTTCGGCGATGCCGTCGGCCTGACCGGCGAAACCGTAGAGGATGCCCGACTGCATCGCCTCGATGGTGTTCTTGCCGATCACGCTGCGCGGCCGGGCCAGCTCGATCTTGCGGAGCTGGGCGCCGCGCATCCCGAGGGCGTCCACCGAGATCTCGATGCCGGGGGCGATGGCCCCGCCCACGTACTCGCCGCGGGCGGACACCGCGTCGAAGGTCGTGGCCGTGCCGAAGTCCACGACGATGCACGGGCCGCCGTACAGGTGCACGGCGGCGAGCGAGTTGATGATCCGGTCGGAGCCGACCTCCTTGGGGTGGTCGACGAGGATGGGCACGCCGGTCTTGATGCCGGGCTCGACCAGCACGGAGGGGACGTCGCCGTAATAGCGGCGGGTCACCTCGCGCAGCTCGTGCAGCACCGACGGCACGGTGGAGCAGATGGAGATGCCGTCGATGCCGTCGCCGAGGTCGCCCAGCAGCGGGTGCATGCCCATCAGACCCTGCAGCAGGACCGCCAGTTCGTCGGCGGTCCTGCGGGCGTCGGTGGAGATCCGCCAGTGCTCGACGATCTCCTCGCCGTCGAAGAGGCCCAGCACGGTGTGGGTGTTGCCGACGTCGATGGTGAGCAGCATCCGCCTCTACGCTTCCGCTCGCAGGTCGAGGCCGATGTCCAGGATCGGGGAGGAATGGGTGAGCGACCCGACCGACAGGAAGTTGACGCCGGTCTCGGCGTAGGCGCGGGCGTTGTCCAGGGTGAGCCGGCCGGAGGACTCCAGGAAGGCCCGGCCGCCGACGACGGCGACGGCCTCCTCGGTCTCGGCGGGCGTGAAGTTGTCCAGCAGGATCAGGTCCGCGCCGGCCTCCAGCACCTCCCGCACCTGGTGCAGGGTGTCCACCTCGACCTCGATGGGCACGTCGGGGAACTCCTCGCGGACCAGCTTGAACGCCTGGGCGACGCCGCCGGCGGCCACCACGTGGTTGTCCTTGACCAGTGCCGCGTCCGACAGCGACATCCGGTGGTTGACGCCGCCGCCGCACCTGACGGCGTACTTCTCCAGCGCCCGCAGGCCCGGGGTGGTCTTGCGGGTGTCGCGCACCTGCGCCCGCGTGCCCTCCAGGGCGTCCACCCAGCGGCGGGTGGCGGTGGCGATGCCGGACAGCCGGCACAGCAGGTTGAGCGCGCTGCGCTCGGCGGTGAGCAGGTCGCGGGTGCGGGTGCGCACGGTGAGCAGCTTCTGCCCGGCCTCGACCCGGTCGCCGTCCGCCACGTGCCGCTCGACCTCGAACTCGTCGGTGCACACCACGGAGAGCACCGCCTCGGCCACCCGCAGCCCGGCCACCACGCCGGCCTCGCGGGCGGTGAAGTCGCCCACGGACATCGCGTCCTCGGGCACAGTGGCGATCGTGGTGATGTCCACGCCCTGGTCGAGGTCCTCCTCGATGGCCATGTGCGCGATGTCCTCGACCTGCACGGGGTCGAGCCCGTCCGCGACGATCAACTGCGCCAGGTCGGGGTCGAGGCCGCACTCCAGCGGGTCCAGTTCGTACTCCCCGGCGCTTCCCGCGCCGCAGCCGCAGCCGTCACCGCAGCCGCCGGCCGCCGCGGACGCGGCCTCGCCGGGCGGCCCGAACTGCGGCATGGGGAGGACGACGGGGGGCTGGGGGCGGTCCGGGGTGGTCACGGCTGCTCCTTCGAAGCGGCGTATCCGATGGGTGCTGTCGGTGCTGTGCGGTGCGCGGCGGCCGCCCCATCATCCCCGAAAGCGGCCGGGTCCACGACGCCGGCCGGGGGCGGTACGGGCACGGTGGCGTCGAAGTCCGGCCCCTGGGTGGTGCGGACCTCAAGGGTACGGTGCGGGGTCAGCCGGACGACCAGGTGGCGGCGCCAGGCCTCGTCGTCGCGCTCGGGCCGGTCCTCGCGCCAGTGGCAGCCGCGGGTCTCCTCGCGCCGCCTAGCGGCGGCCACCAGCACCCGGGCGACCAGGCCCAGGTTGGTGGCCTCCCAGGTCTCCACACAGGGCTCGGCGGTCTTGCCGTCCCGGTCGTACGCCTCCACGGCCGCGGTGTGCAGCCGCTCCAGGGCGCCCGCGGCCACCGCGAGGCTCTCCGCGCTCCTGAGCACGCCGGCGCCCGCGGTCATGATGCGCTGCACCTCGTACCGCGCCTCGGAGGCCAGCAGCGGGGCGTGGGTGGGCTCGGGGACGACCGGCGGGCCGGGGACGACCGGGTCGGCGAGGACCCGGGCCGCGATCCGCTCGGCGAAGACCAGGCCCTCCAGGAGGGAGTTCGAGGCGAGGCGGTTGGCGCCGTGCACGCCGGTGCAGGCGACCTCGCCGCACGCGTACAGGCCCGGGACGGTGGTCCGCCCGTACAGGTCGGTACGGACGCCGCCGGACGCGTAGTGCGCGGCCGGGGCGACCGGGATCGGTTCGGTGACCGGGTCGATGCCGTGCGCGCGGCAGGCGGCGAGGATGGTCGGGAAGCGCTCCTCCCACATGGCCGCGCCGAAGTGGCGGGCGTCGAGGAACATGTGGTCGGCGCCGGTCTCCAGCATCCGCCGCGTGATGCCCTTGGCGACGATGTCGCGGGGCGCGAGCTCGGCGAGTTCGTGCTGCCCGACCATGAAGCGCACGCCGTCGGCGTCCACCAGGTACGCGCCCTCGCCGCGCACCGCCTCCGACACCAGGGGCTGCTGGCCCTCGGCGTCCGGGCCCAGCCACAAGGGCGTCGGGTGGAACTGGACGAACTCCAGGTCGCTGACCTCGGCCCCGGCCCGCAGCGCCAGCGCCACCCCGTCACCGGTGGACACCGACGGGTTGGTGGTGGCGGAGAACACCTGGCCCATGCCGCCGGTGGCCAGCACCACGGCCCGGGCGCGGACCGCGCCGACCCCGTCGCGCTGCCCCTCGCCCATCACGTGCAGGGTGACGCCCGCGGTCCTGCCGTGGGCGTCGGTGAGCAGGTCCAGGACGAGCGCGTTCTCGACGACGCTTATGCTGCCGGCGACGCTTGTGCCGCCTGCCACGCTTGTGCCGCCGTCCCCGTCGCGGGCGGTGCCGGCCTGCCGGACCGCCGCTATGAGCGCGCGCGACACCTCGGCGCCGGTCGCGTCGCCGCCCGCGTGGGCTATGCGGCGGCGGTGGTGGCCGCCCTCGCGGGTCAGCATGAGCTCGCCGAGGTCGTCCACGTCGAAGCGCGCGCCGGTGTCGATCAGGCGGCGTACGGCGCCGGGCCCCTCGGTGACCAGGGTGCGTACGGCCGGCTCGTCGCACAGTCCGGCGCCCGCGACCAGGGTGTCGTCCAGGTGCTGGGCGGGGGTGTCGCCCTCGCCGAGCGCGGCGGCGATGCCGCCCTGGGCCCAGCGGGTCGAGCCGTCGTCCAGCTTCGCCTTGGTCACCACGGTGACCTTCGCCCCGGCCGCGGCGCAGCGCAGCGCCACCGTCAGCCCGGCCACGCCGGAGCCGACCACCACGACGTCGGAGTCGATCGCCCAGCCGGGCGCGGGCGCGTACAGGCGTATGCCGGTGGGCCGGCCCGCCGGGGGTGCGCCGGCGCTGCTCGCCCCGGCTCCGTTCGCGGTCATCGGGCGGCTCCCAACTCCGAGGTGGCGGGCGACCCGCCGGGAAAGTCCAGCGGGACGTTGTCGATCAGGCGGGTGGTGCCGACCTTGGCGGCGACGGCGAGGACGGCCGGTCCTGTGTGGTCCGGGCCGGCCCCGGTGAAGGTCGCCGGGTCGATCAGGTCCAGGTAGTCGACGGCCAGGCCGCCGGCGGCGGACAGCTCCTCGCGGGCTGCCTTGCGCACCGCCTCGGGGCCTTCCGCGAGACGGTCGCGGCCGGCGAACAGGGCGCGCGACAGCGCCAGGGCGCGGGTGCGCTCCTCGGCGCTCAGATAGCGGTTGCGGCTGGACAGGGCCAGGCCGTCGGGCTCGCGGACCGTGGGGACGGCGACGATCCCGACC
The DNA here is from genome assembly GCF_020400825.1 of Streptomyces sp. HPF1205. Taxonomy (GTDB): domain Bacteria; phylum Actinomycetota; class Actinomycetes; order Streptomycetales; family Streptomycetaceae; genus Actinacidiphila. The sequence continues at coordinate 150,251 of NZ_JAINVH010000015.1, read as the reverse complement.
GGGAAGTTCAGGTCGGTGACCATGCGGCGGATCAGGGCGAGCTGCTGGGCGTCCTTCTGGCCGAAGAAGGCGGCCCGCGGCCTGGTGAGGTGCAGCAGCTTGGCGACGACGGTGAGCATGCCGTCGAAGTGGCCGGGGCGGGCGGCGCCCTCGTACCGCTCCCCCATGGGCCCCGCGGTGACGCGGACCTGGGGCTCGCCGCCCGGGTAGACCTCCTCGACGGCGGGGGCGAAGACGCGGTCGGCGCCGGCCGCCGCGGCGAGTTCGAGGTCGGCGTCGAGGGTGCGGGGGTAGCGGTCGAGGTCCTCGTTCGGGCCGAACTGCAGCGGGTTGACGAAGACCGTGACGGTGACCGGGCCGTCCCCGGCGTGGGCGCGGGCGGCGCGGATCAGGGAGGCGTGCCCCTCGTGCAGCGCGCCCATGGTCATCACCACGGCGGCGGCCGGGGGCAGGTCCCGCGCGTGGTGTACGAGTTCGGTCATCGGGTCCCCCCGTCGGCGAGGGCGCCCAGCAGCGCCTCGGCGTATTCCGCTTTGAGCATTCCGTTGGCCAGCGCGCGGTCCGCGGTGGCCCGTGCCATGGCGACGTACCCGGCCACGGTCTCGGGCGCGTGCTCGCCCAGTTCCCGCAGGTGGGCGGCCACGGTGCCGGCGTCGCCGCGGGCCACCGGGCCGGTCAGGGCGCCGTCGCCGGAGCGCAGGGCGTTGTCCAGGGCGGCGCCGAGCAGGGGGCCGAGCATGCGGCCGGGCTCGGCCACGCCGGCCTGCCCGAGCAGGTCCCTGGCCTGGGCGACCAGGGTGACCAGGTGGTTGGCGCCGATGGCCAGGGCCGCGTGGTAGAGCGGGCGGGCGGCTTCCTCGATCCATTCCGGTTCGCCGCCCATCTCGATCACCAGGGCCTCGGCGGCCAGCCGGAGCTCGCCGGGGGCGGTCACGCCGAAGCTGCAGCCGGCCAGCCGCTGGACGTCCACGTGGGTGCCGGTGAAGGTCATCACGGGGTGCAGGGCGAGGGGCAGGGCGCCGGCCCGCAGGGCGGGGCGCAGGACACCGGTGCCGTAGCGGCCCGAGGTGTGCACCAGGAGCTGGCCGGGGCGGACGGCGCCGGTCTCGGCGAGGCCGGTGACCAGGTCGGGCAGGGCGTCGTCCGGCACGGTCAGCAGGACCAGGTCCGCGGCTTCCATGACCGCGTGCGGCTCCACCAGCGGCACGCCCGGGAGCAGGGCCTCCGCGCGCCTCCTGGACGCGTCGGACACCCCCGACACGGCGACGGGCCGGTGCCCGGCCAGACGCAGGGCGGCGGCCAGGGCGGGCCCCACCCGGCCGGCGCCCACCACCCCCACGGCGAGCCTCGCCGGCTTCTCGTCCACGACCACAACGCCTCCCGGGGCAGCACTTCTCGTCAATCCTACGCGAAGACCCTCCGGCCGGAGGTTCCCCGTCGGAGTGACGGTCCGCACGTAGCGCCCCGCCCCGGGATCGGGGCCGCGGGGCGGCTGCCCCGGAGCGGACGGGCGCGGCGTACGGGAAGAGGCACCGGAGACGTGCGCACGGGCGCACGGGCGGACGTACGGGCAGACGCACGGGCGGACGTACGGGCGGACGTACTGGGAGAGCTTCGGGACGGCGTACGAGAAGGCAGGCCCGAGGAGGTGGCGGCCCCCGCCCCGGCCGCTCGGACGGCCGCCCGCCCGAGCGGGGTCGCTACGGCGCTACCGCGCCACCCGCAGCAGCAGCTTGCCGGTCGTCGTGCGCGACTCGACCAGCCGGTGCGCCTCGGCCGCCTCCGCCAGCGGGAACTCCGCGCTGATCGGCAGTTCGAGGCCGCCGTCGGTCAGTACGGCGAACGAGCGCATCACCAGGTCGCGCAGCGCGCGCGGGTCGTTCGCGGCCATCGCCATCATCGAGAAGCCGGCCACCGAGATCCCGCGCCCGTACGTCTCCCCGGGGCCGACCTGCCACGGCTCCTCGGTCCCCGCGCTGCCGAAGGAGACCAGCCGGCCGAAGCGGGCCAGCACCGCGAGCGTGCGGCGGAACGTCTCCCCGCCCAGCGCGTCCAGCGCGATGTCGACCCCGCGCCCGCCCGTCGCCTCCATGACATCGGTGTCGAACGTGTCCGCCAGGAAGACCTGGTCGTAGCCGGACTTCAGGGCGTGCTCGGCCTTGTCGAGGCTGGACACCGTCCCGTAGACCGCCGACGCCCCGAAGGTCCTGGCGAGCTGGCCGGCGATGGTGCCGACCCCGCCCGCCGCGCCCTGGATGAGGACGGTGTCGCCCTCGCGCAGCCGCGCGATCTCGTGCAGCAGCGCGTACGCGGTGGGCAGCACGGTCGGCAGGGAGGCCGCGGTCCGCAGGCCGACGCCCGCCGGGAGCGGGAAGACGGTGTCCGCGGGGGCGACGGCGGTCTCCGCGTAGCCGCCGCCGGTCATGAAGGCGACGACCTCCTGGCCGGGGGCGAGGCCGGTGACGCCCGGGCCGGTCGCGCGGACCGTGCCGGACACGTCGAGGCCGGGCCGGAAGGGCAGCGACTCCACCCGGTAGCCTTCCGCGCGTGCCTTGATGTCGGCGAAGTTCACCCCGGCGTACGCGACGTCGATGGCGACCTCGCCCGGGCCCGGTCGCGGCGCCGGCAGTTCAGCGGACCTCAGTACCTCGGGACCGCCGAACTCTTCGATGACGATGGCACGCATGTCGTGCTCCCCCTAGCAGTACGGGTGTTGCTCGGTCCGGGCGCCGGCGGGGCGCCGGCAGCGCTCCCGACGCCTGATGGCACTCGCTGTCGGGGCCAACACCCAGGAGTGTAAGGATCATTCCGCTCCCGCGGGGGCGCTGTGAGCCCAACGTTACGTCCCGGTAGGCGGATTGGTATCACATGGCGCCGCCGCCGGCGCGCACCAGTCCCGACTCGTAGGCGAGGACGACGGCCTGCACCCGGTCGCGCAGCCCCAGCTTGGTCAGGATCCGGCCGACGTGGGTCTTGACGGTGGCCTCGGACAGCACCAGGCGGGCGGCGATCTCGCCGTTGGACAGGCCCTGGGCGACCAGCATGAGCACCTCGCGCTCCCGTTCGGTGAGCCGGTCGAGCTCCTTGTTCCGCTCCTCCGCGCCGGAGCTGGGCAGCATGGGGGTGAAACGATCCAGCAGCCGCCGGGTCGTGCTCGGCGCCACCACCGCGTCGCCGCTGTGCACCGCCCGGATCGCGGTCAGCAGCTCGTCCGGCGGCACGTCCTTGAGCATGAAGCCGCTCGCGCCCGCCTTGAGCGCGGCGAAGGCGTACTCGTCGAGGTCGAAAGTGGTCAGGATCAGCACGCGCGGCACGCCCGCCTCGGGCTCCGTGCCGCGCTCCCCGCCGCAGATCCGCCGGGTCGCCTCCACCCCGTCCATGCGCGGCATGCGCACGTCCATCAGCACGACGTCCACCTTGGTGCGCCGCAGCACCTCCAGCGCCTCCGCGCCGTCCCCGGCTTCGGCGACGACCTCCATGTCCGGCTGTGCGGCCAGCACCATCCGGAAGCCGGTGCGCAGCAGGACCTGGTCGTCGACGAGCATGACGCGGATCGCCATCGTGAGCCTTCCTCGGGCGGTACGGGTGGGTACGGGTCGCGGGGCCGGCTGGTCGCCGTCCCGCCGCCTGTGCCGTCCTACGGTCCCATCCGCCGTCACCGGCCGGTCCGCAGCGGCAGCACCGCGCTGATCCGGAAGCCGCCGCCGGGCCGCGGGCCGGCGACCAGGGTGCCGCCGATCATGCCGATACGTTCCCGCATGCCGATCAGCCCCTGGCCGAGGCCGTCGTGGCCGCCGTGCTCGTAGACGTCGGTGCGGGCGCCCCGGCCGTCGTCCTCGATCAGCAGGTCGAGGGCGGAGTCGCCGAAGCCGAGCAGGACGCTGGCGCTGGCGCCGTCGCCGCCGTGCTTGCGGACGTTGGTGAGGGCCTCCTGCACGATGCGGTACGCGGTCAGCTCCACCCCGCTGGACAGCGGGCGGGCCTCGCCGGCCACTTCGAAGCGGACCGGCAGGCCGGCCCCGCGCACCTGGTCGATGAGGTCGCCGAGCTGGTCCACGCCGGGCTGCGGCACGTACTCGCCGCCGGCGTCGTCCCCGGCCCGCAGCAGGCCGAGCAGGCGGCGCATCTCGGCCAGCGCCTGGCGGCCGGTGGTGGAGATCGTGTCCAGCGCCTGCTTGGCCTGGTCGGGGGCGGAGTCCAGGACGTACGCGGCGCCGTCGGCCTGGACGACCATGACGGAGACGTTGTGCGCGATCACATCGTGCAGTTCCCGGGCGATACGGGCGCGCTCGGCGGCGACCGCGGCCTTGGACTGGGCCTCGCGCTCGCGGTGCAGGCGGGCCGCGCGCTCCTCCAGCTCGGCGTAGTACGCCCGGCGGGTGCGCAGACGGTCGCCGACCACCCAGGACAGCGCGTAGATGCCGATCAGGAAGCCGGTGGTCAGCAGGGTGGTCCAGATCGTGGTGCCGTCGCCGTGCGGGGGCCAGCGCATGATCGACAGCGGGGCGGCGCACAGGCCGGCGGCCAGGGCGAGCCGGGAGGACCAGCGGGCGCCGTTGGAGGCGCAGGTGTAGATGATCACCAGGAAGGCGATGTCGCCCGGGTTGGTCGAGACGTCCAGGGCGAGCTGCAGCAGACCGGTGGCCACCGCGACCAGCAGCATCCGCTCCGGGACCCTGCGGCGCAGCGCGACCACGAGGCCCAGGGCCACCGACAACGGCACGGCGGCGACCCGGGACGCCGGCGTCAGGTCCGGGGCCGCCACGATCCACACCCCGGACACGCCGAGCAGGACGACGGCCCAGAAGCTGTCGACCCACATCGGGTGCCGGCGGAGGAAATCGTAGATGCGCTGCACATCACCCAGCGTATGCACGCCGATGCCGTCCCGGGGTCACCCCCCAGAGCGATCCGCTCTACGCCGCAAGGTGGACCCTCCCCCGCCCGCGCGGCCGTCCGCGGCCCGGGGCGGACCCCTCGGGGTCAGCCCGCCCTGCGGTGGTTCGGCTTCGCCGACCGGCTGCGCTTCTCCACGTACATCCGCTGGTCGGCCGAGTGGAGGACCTCCTCGGCGGTCATGCCGCAGCCGGCCCAGCCGATGCCGAAGCTGGCGCCGACGCGGACCGAGCGGCCGTCCACCCGGATCGGCGGGACGATCGCGTTGCGCAGGCGCACGGCGAGGTCGGCCGCGTCGGCGGGGGCGAGGCCGTCGGCGAGGACGACGAACTCGTCGCCGCCGAGCCTGGCAACGGTGTCGCCGTCGCGGACCGCGCCGGTCAGGCGGCGGGCGACCTCGATGAGGACCGCGTCACCGGCGTGGTGCCCGTACCGGTCGTTGATCAGCTTGAAGCCGTCGAGGTCGCAGAAGAGGACCGCCAGCCCCTTGCCCGCCGCCTCGTCGTTCTCGTCCGGCGTCACGGCGTGGGTGTGCGAGTCGAGCGCGCCGAGGGGGGCGGCGAGTTCGTCCGGCCCGTAGCCGTAGCTGAAGGCGAACTCGTCCAGGTCCTCGGGATCGGCGGCCGCCGCGGCCGCCGCGGCCGCGTCCTTGTCGTGCGGCCTGCCGCACAGCCGGGACGACAGCCGGGCCCGCAGCTCGGCGCTGTTGGGCAGACCGGTCAGCGAGTCGTGGCTGGCCCGGTGGGCGAGCTGCAGTTCGCGGCTCTTGCGCTCCTCGATGTCCTCGACGTGCGTGAGCAGGAAGCGCGGCCCGTCGGCGGTGTCGGCGACCACCGAGTTGCGCAGGGACACCCAGACGTAGCTGCCGTCCCGCCGGGCGAGCCGCAGTTCGGCCCGGCCGCCCTCGGCGGAGGTGCGCAGCAGCAGCCCCACGTCCTCGGGGTGCACCAGGTCGGAGAAGGAGTAGCGCCTCATCACCGACGCCGAGCGGCCCAGCAGCCGGCACAGCGCGTCGTTGGCCCGCAGCAGCTTCCCGTGCTGGTCACCGCCCATCTCGGCGATGGCCATGCCGCTGGGCGCGTACTCGAACGCCTGCCGGAAGCTCTCCTCGCTCGCGCGCAGCGCCTGCTGGTCGCGCTCCAGCCGCACCAGCGCGCGTTGCATGTTGGCGCGCATGCGGGCGTTGCTGATGGCTATGCCGGCCTGGAAGGCGTACATCTGCAGCGCCTCGCAGCCCCACGGCCCGGGGTGGCGGCCGTTGGCCGGCCGGTCGACGGATATCACGCCGATCAGGTCGCTGCCGGCGCTCTGCGAGGAGTACATGGGCGCGTACAGCCGGTCGCCGGGGTGCCACTCGTCGGGGAAGCGCGGCAGCGGGCCCTCGCTGTGCCACTGCGGCACGTCGTCGTCGATCAGCACCCAGCCCTCGGTGTGCGGGATGAACCGCAGGGCGCCCCAGCGCTCCCCCATGGCCAGCCGCCGCTCCCAGGACGCGCGCGAGCCGACCCGGCCGGCCAGCAGCGCCTCCCCCGCCGGGCTCCCGGCGAACGCGGCCACCACGAGGTCGCCGTCCGGACGCACCAGGTTGACGGCGGCCAGCTCGTAGCCCAGCCCGCGGACCACCCCGTCGGCGACTGCCTGCAGGGTGTCGGCGAGACTGCGTGCCGTGTTGAGATCCGCCACGACCTTGTGGAGCCGACGCAAGGTCGAGAGGCGGACGTACGGCTCCGACTCGGTGTCCATGCCCCCTCCGCGTCGTCGACGGCTTCCGGTCCGATGGTGGTGGTGGCCGGTCCGCGGTCTTCCCGGTCGCTTCCGTGCGGTCGCCGCGGGTGCGGCGGGCGCCCGCGCCATCGCTTGCGCGTACGCACTCACCCGATGACACGGCCACTGAATCACAGCGAGCTGTGCAACCGGTACACAGGGTCAACAATTCCCGCGCCTTGTGATCCAAGTCACACCATCAGGTAAGCAGTTGAATACAGAACGTATATCCTCTGGTGGGTGGCGGACCTAGGACCCCCGTCCTGCGGTTCTGGTCCCGCAGCCCGATGCCCGCATTCCTACCGGGCCGTAACGTGAGGTGCGTGCTGCAGACCTCGCCGGGACGGCATCCTGGGACCACCATGGGTCAGACCGTCAACATCGATGACTTCCGCGCCGCCATGGCCCGCCTCGCCGCGGGCGTCGTCCTCGTCACCGCGCACGACCCCGAGGACGGCCCGCGCGGCGAGGACGTGGGCATGACGGCCACCGCCTTCATGTCCGTCTCCCTGGAGCCGCCGCTGGTCCTGGTGAGCGTACGGATCGGCTCGCGGATGGACGACCTCCTCGAACGCCAGGAGCGGTGGGCGGTGTCCGTACTCAGCGAGAGCCAGCGGCACATCGCCGGGCGCTTCGCGCTGCGCGGGCGGATCAGCGACCGGCTCCTGTTCGAGGACATCGCGTACTACCGCGGCGAGGAGTCCGGCGCGCCGGTCCTCGGCGGCGCGCTGGCGATACTCGAGTGCGAGACCGAGCAGCGGGTGCCGGCCGGCGACCACACCCTGATCATCGGCCGTGTCCTGACCGCCCGCACGCCGAGCGCGGACGGCGGCCCGCTCACCTACTTCCGCGGCCGGTACCGGTACCTGGGGTAGCCGCTCGCCCTGAGACCGGGGACGCGCGCGGCTGGTGCGGCCGGTCCTGCGCACGGCCGGTCCGCGCGCGGCTAGTCCCACGTGCGGCCGCGGCCCCGCTTCGTCTCGCCGCGCGCCTTCTTGGTGCGCAGCCGGTGCTCGTTGACCCCCCGCGGGACGCGGGTGGGGCGGCGGGGCCTGGGCGGAGGGGCGGTCGCCTCGGCGAGGAGGGCGGCCAGCCGGGCCGCCGCGGTCTCGCGGTTGCGCCACTGCGAGCGGTGCTCGGACGCCGTGACGATCAGCACCCCGTCGGTCAGCCGGCCGGCGAGCCTTTCGAGCGCGCGCTGCTTCCACACCGGCGGCAGCGACGGCGTGCCGGCCAGGTCGAACCGCAACTCGGCGCGCGAGTCGGAGGTGTTGACGTGCTGGCCGCCGGGCCCGGAGGACCTGGAGAAGCGCCACGTCAGCTCCGCCTCCGGCACGGCGACCGAACCGCGGATGAGCAGTGGCCCGGACATGGCTCCATGATCCCGCGCGTCCGGCCGCCCGTCACGGGGGTTTCGCCACCGGTCGCGGAACCATCCGGGGCGGGCGCCGCGTATGGAGGGGTGACGGTAGTTTCGTCGGCAACACCCGCGACCACAAAAGGGGACTTCCCATGGCGGTAAGCCTGTCCAAGGGCGGCAACGTCTCGCTCACCAAGGAGGCGCCCGGTCTGACGGCCGTGACTGTCGGCCTCGGCTGGGACGTCCGGACCACCACCGGAACGGACTTCGACCTCGACGCCAGCGCCATCGCCGTCAACGCGACCGGCAAGGTCTACTCGGACGCCCACTTCGTCTTCTTCAACAACAAGCAGACGCCGGACCAGACCATCGTGCACACCGGGGACAACCGGACCGGCCAGGGCGAGGGCGACGACGAGCAGATCAACGTCAACCTCGCCGGGCTGCCCGCCGACATCGACAAGATCGTCTTCCCGGTGTCGATCTACGACGCCGACAGCCGCAACCAGAACTTCGGCCAGGTGCGCAACGCCTACATCCGCATCATCAACCAGGCCGGCGGCGCCGAGATCGCCCGCTACGACCTGAGCGAGGACGCCGCCACCGAGACCGCCATGGTCTTCGGCGAGCTGTACCGCAACGGCGCCGAGTGGAAGTTCCGCGCGGTCGGTCAGGGCTACGCCTCGGGCCTGGTCGGCATCGCCACGGACTTCGGCGTCACCGTCTGACGCCCCGGACGCCCCGGACGCCCCGGACGCCCCGGACGCCCCGGACGCCCCGGACGCCGTCCGGCACCCGGCACCCGGCATCCGTCGTCCGCCGCCCGCACGGCCCCCGGCCGCCCCGCCTCGCGCGAGGTGAGCGGGGGCCGCTGCCGTCCGCGGGGACCCCGCTCCGGGACCCCTGTTCCGGGCTTTTGGGAACTGCTTTACCCTCCCGGAGAGTTGTCGTCAGCGAAAGGCCGCTCGCGTGCGGCGGCCCGCCGACGACCCCGAGAACGACGTACGAGGAGAGACCCGCGATGCCCCTGTGGGACCGGTTCAAGGAATCCGCCCAGACCATGCAGGCCCAGCTCAACGCGAAGAAGAACGACCTGAAGAGCGGGGCGTTCCGGGACGCGAGCATGGCCATGTGCGCGCTGGTGGCCGCGGCCGACGGCTCGGTCGACCCGGCCGAGCGGCAGCGTGTGGCCGCGCTGATCGCGAGCAACGAGGTGCTGCAGAACTTCCCCGCCATGGACCTCCAGCGCCGCTTCGACGACTACCTGGGCAAGCTGACCGCCGACTTCGACTTCGGCAAGGTCTCGGTCCTCCAGGAGATCGCCAAGGTGCAGAAGAAGCCGGCCGAGGCCCGGGCGGTGATCCAGATCGGGATCGTGATCGGCGGCGCGGACGGCACGTTCGACAAGACCGAGCAGGGCGTGGTGCGCGAGGCGTGCTACGCGGTCGGGCTGAACCCGGCGGAGTTCGACCTGTGAGCGGCTGACCCGCCGCGGCGCCGCCGCCCGCCGGCGCCCCGGCGGGCCCGGGTGTCCGACCACGTGGGTATGGTCGGAGGCCACGGGGAGGGAGTGCGGCGGTTCGAGGGGGCGTCCCATGCCAGAAGACGAGGAGCAGCACGCTCTCGCGGTCTACCAGGTCCTCCGCGCGCAGGGCGGCCTCGCACGCGCCCGCGTCGCCAAGGCGGCGGGTCTGGACGAGGCGCAGGCCGGCCGCGGCGTGGCCAGGCTGGCCGAGCTCGGCCTGGTCAAGGAGACCGACGGCACGCTCGAACCGGTCGAGCCGGACACCGCGCTGGTCCGCACCCTTGACGCCTACCGGCTGAACGCGGCGGAGCACGCCCGCGCACAGGTCCACATGGAGGGGCTGACCCGCTCCCTGGTGACGGTGTACCGCCCGGCCGTCGCCCGCGAGAACTCCCACGTGGACATCGAGTACGTCACCGAGCCCCGCCGCAAGATGCGCGTCATGTCCGAGCTGGACGCCACCGTCCGCGAGACCTCGGACGCACTCCACCCCACCGGCATGGCACCGATGGAGGTGCTGGAGGAGTCGCTGGAGCGGGACGCGGAGATGATCGGCCGCGGCGTGCAGGTGCGGAACATCTACGACCGGTCCGTGCTGCACAACCCGCGGCACGCCCGCTACCTGGAACGCCTGGCGGAGGCGGGCATCCGCGTGCGCCTGATCGACCACGGCCCGGCCGACCTGGTGATCTACGACCGGCTCGTGGTCTGCGTGACCACGGACCCGGACCGGCCCTCCGGCGGGATGATCGTGGTCCGCGGCTCGATGCTCGTGAAGATCCACCTGGCGACGTTCGAGGACTACTGGCTGCGGTCCGAGCCGTACGAGCGGGGGCTGGAGGCCCGCGGCGGCACCCAGCTGACCCCGCAGGAGCGGGTGGTGGTCCGCCTCATGGCCGGCGGGCTCAGCGACGACCGGATAGCCCGCAGGATGGGCATCCACCGCCGCACGGTGCAGCGCACGGTCGCCAAGCTGATGGAGCGCCTGGGCGCGGCGAGCCGGTTCGAGGCGGGGCTGCGGCTGGCGCAGGACCCGGAGTTCGCGCGCGCGGTGCGGCGCGAGCCCGCGAACCGCTGACGGCGGGTCGCCGGGTCGCGGGGCGGTCGGACGCGCAGCGCGCACCGCGCACCGCCGGGCTCGTGACCTCGCTGGCGGCCGCTCGTAACCCTGCGGGCGAAGCTGGGCAGCGAGCGGCCGCCGGAGGCAGTGGGGGTCGGCGGGCCGGCCGGGCCCCCACGCGCCGCCAAGCGTTTCCCCCCCGGGACACCGGGCGAGCAATCCGGTTTCTTGGCGCTTGACGGCACCGGCCGCGGTGGCTCGGGGATACCGCGACCAGCCGGCACCTTGCGGGTGCCTGCGGCACTCTCGGTAGACGGGGAGTCACGCCTCGAAGTGCCGTAAGAGATTGGTACCCGATCAGCCCCGGCCCTGCCTACCGGAAATCCGGCCCGCGGTAGGTCACTTCCGCTCACGAACCGGTTCCGACCTGTGCCTTCCCGTTCATGAGCCGACTCGTGTCCAAAAAGGGACAGCTACCAATCTGGACACCTCCGGAACGGATCGCGCCGCACCGCCGGTTCGCCCGGCTCGTGTGCACGGCGGCGTGCGTGGGACGGGTCACCGCCGGGGGCGCGCCGCGGCCCGCAGCAGCCGCGCCGCGGGGACGGCGGCCAGCACGAGGGCCAGGGCCGCGTAGCCGTACGCCAGGCTCGCCCCGGTGGCGATGGAGGCGACGAGCAACGGGCCGCCCGCGTCGCCCAGTTCGCGGCCGAGTTCGGCGGTGCCCATGGTCCGGCCGAGGCGCTCCTTGGGCGTCGAGGCGGCCAGCCACGCGAAGCCGAGGGGGGTGATCAGGCCGGTGCCGACACCGGTCAGGGCGGCGCCCAGCAGGACACCGGCGGGTCCCGGCAGGGTCGCGCAGGCCAGGCCCGCGGCGGCGGTCAGCAGGCCGGCCGTGATCCCCGCGGAGGCCGTCAGCCGCCCGGTGTCGAGGGCGCGCCCGGCACGCGGCTGGACGACGGCGGCGCAGGCGGCGAGCACGGACACGGCCGCGCCGGTCGCCACCGCCCCCATCCCCGCGGCCCGGCCGGACACCGGAAGGAAGCCCACCCCGGCCGACAGCGCGGCCGTGGCCCCGGCCAGAGCCGCGGTGGGGGCCAGGAAGGAGGGTTCGGCCAGGCGCCGCGCCAGGTCGAGGACCGTCTGCCGGGCACGCGGCAGCGGCGGTACGCGGGGCACGGCCGCCGCGGCCCAGCCCCCGACGGCCAGCGCCAGCCCGGTGAGCACCGTGAACAGCAGCCGCAAGCCCCCGGCCCACACCAGTACGCCGCCGAGCAGCGGCCCCAGCGTGTAGCCGACCGACTTCCAGAAGCCGTAGCCGCCGAAGGCCCGCCCCTGCCGGGCGGCCGGGTTGAGCCGCGCCACGAGCGCGGACGCGGCCGGGGAGAACGCCGAGGCGGCCGCGCCCTGCCCGAGCCGCGCCGCCCACAGCCACCCCTGGCCGCCGGCCAGGGCGTACACCCCGGACGCCGCCGCGAACGCGGCGAGGCCGCCGAGCAGGACGGCCCGGCCGCCGATCCGGTCGGCGAGCGACCCGAAGACCGGCTTGAGCACGACCTCGGCCCCGTCGTACAGCGCCAGCAGCGCGCCCAGCGTCATCAGCGACGTCACCGAGCCGGCCGACCGGGCGCCGAGCGTGGCGGCCACCCCGTGCGCGCCGAAGGCGGTCGTGAACCCGGCGGCGTACAGTGCCGCCACCGTGCCGCGCCCGGGTGTCCTGTCGTCGCCCACGCCCCGAATGTAGTGCCGCGCCCGGCCGTTCCCGGCGCCCGGGAGGGCGGCGCCGGCACGGGCGGCAGCGCGTCAGCGCGGCGGCCAGGCGCTGAGGGCGATGCCGGCGACGTGCTCCAGGTCGGCGCGGGAGGCGCCATCCCGCGCCTGGGCGGACATGCCCTGCAGGACGGCCGAGTAGAAGGTCGCCAGGGCGTGCGCGTCGGTGCCGGGCGGCAGTTCGCCGGAGCGCACGGCGGCGGAGATCCGGTCGTGCAGCGCGCGTTTCCCGGCGGCGCGCAGGTCCCGCAGCCGGGCGGCGACGTCCGCCGACTGCTCGGTGCAGTTGGTCGCCGCGGTGATCAGCAGGCACCCGGGCGGGTGGTCGGGCCTGGTGTACGCGGCGGCCGCCTCGTACAGCAGGCGTTCGACGGCGGCGCCGGCGCGCGGCTCCCGCTCCAGGACGGACATGGTGAAGGCGCCGTAGGTGTGCAGGTAGCGGTCGAGCGCTTCGAGGAAGAGGGTCCGCTTGTCGCCGAAGGCCGCGTAGAGGCTGGCCGGGCCGATGCCCAGGGCGGTGGTGAGCGCGGACACCGACGTGGCCTCGTAGCCGCGCTCCCAGAACACGTCGACCGCCCGGTCCAGTGCCTGGTCGCGGTCGAACGACCGGGGTCGTCCCGTCCTCATGCGCCAATTCTAAAGCGATCGTTCGGGAAGTGGGCTACGCTCCTTCTGGAGCGATCGTTACAGAAGTGATCGTTACAGAAGTGATCGGCACAGAAGTGGGGAGCGCGCCCGTGGTGACCGTTGGCCTGCACATCCGCATCGAGGCGAAGCCGGACCGGGCGGCGGACGTCGAAGCAGTCCTGAGATCGGCGCTGGACCAGGTACGCGAGGAGGAGGCGACGGCGGTCTGGGTCGCCGCGCGCCTCGGGCCGACGACGTTCGCCGTCTTCGACGCCTTCGCCGACGAGGCCGGCCGCCGGGCTCACCTGGACGCCTACGGCGGCGCCCTGCGCGAGGCGGCCGGCGAACTGTTCGCCCGGCCGCCCGCGGTCGAGTTCGCCGACATCCTCTGCGCCAAGCTGCCCGGCTCGTAACAGCCCCCGACAGCTCCCATGAAGCCGCCTGCCGCACGCCGCGGGGAGGGGGAGCGGCGTGCGGCAGGCCGCCCGGCGGGGGGGCCCGGCCCGGTGCCGCCGTGCCCGATCGCGCCCATGGGTGGAAAGTGGAGATAGCAGGCCGTATCGGTAGGGCCGGCTGTCGATCCGCTGGGGAGTGAGGGCCGTGGCGAGCATCGCGCACCGCATGGCGGAACTGTTCCGGATCAAGGCCCACAAGGCCCTGGACAGGGCCGAGGACCCGCGGGAGGTGTTGGACTACTCCTACCAGCGGCAGCTCGAACTGCTGCAGCAGGTGCGGCGGGGCGTGGCCGACGTCGCCACCAGCCGCAAGCGCGTCGAGCTGCAGATACGCAACCTGGAGGGGGCCGACGGCAAGCTGCGGGAGCAGGCCCGGCAGGCGCTGTCGACCGGTCGCGAGGACCTGGCCCGCGACGCGCTGACCCGGCGTACCACCGTGACCGAGCAGCTCACCGGCCTGCAAGGACAGCATGCCGCGCTGCGGGACGAGGAGGAGAAGCTGACCCTCGCCTCGCAGCGGCTCCAGGCGAAGGTGGACGCCTTCCGGACCCGCAAGGAGACGATCAAGGCCGGCTACACCGCCGCCGAGGCCCGGAGCCGCGTGACCGAGGCCGTCACCGGGATCGGCGAGGAGATGGGGGATGTGGGGCTCGCCGTCCAGCGGGCCCAGGACAGGACCGAGGAACTCCAGGCCCGGGCCGGCGCCCTCGACGAGCTCGTCGCCTCCGGCGCGCTGGAGGACGCCACCGCGCCGGCCGGACACGACGACATCCAGGCCGAGCTGGACCGGGCCGCGGCCGGCCGGGACGTGGAGCGGGAACTGGCCGCGATGCGGGAGCGGCTCGCCGTGGGCCCCGGCGGGCCGGCCGCGGACGAGGCGGCACACGGCGGGCGCGCGGACACGGCCGGCCGGGACGACGAGGCACCGTCATGATCATGCGCATCCTCGGAGAGGGCCAGTACGAGATCGCCGACGCGCACCTGGCCGAGCTCAACGAACTGGACGCCGCACTGCAGTCGGCCGCCGACCGCGGCGACGAGGCCGCGTTCGCCGCCGGGCTGCGGACCCTGCTGGCCGCCGTACGCGCCCGCGGCACCCCCCTGCCGGACGACGCCATCGTGCCGTCCGACCTCATCCTGCCCGGCGAGGAGTCCACCCTGCGCGAGGTGCGCGAGCTGCTGGCCGGCGAAGGCCTGATCCCGGGGTGATGACATGCGCAGCCGTTTCGCTCCCGACCGGCAGCTGACCGCCCGCATGGGCGTCACGCTGTTCCTGCTGGGACTGGTGTACGTGGCGTTCGTCGCCGTGCTGATCGCGCTCCTGCACTCCTGGGTGCTGGTGGTGGTCATCGCCGCCGGGCTGCTGGCCGTGCAGTACTGGTTCTCCGACCGCATCGCGCTGATGGCGATGCACGGCCGTCCGGTCGGCGAGGAGGAGGAGCCGCAGCTGCACGGAATCATCGACCGGCTGTGCGCGACCGCGGACATGCCCAAGCCGCGGGTGGCCGTCTCCCCGATACCGATGCCGAACGCGTTCGCCACCGGCCGCAACGCCGATCACGCGGTCGTCTGCGTCACCGCCGGGCTGCAGCGGCGCCTGGAGACCGACGAGCTGGAGGGCGTGCTGGCCCACGAGCTGTCCCATGTCGCGCACCGCGACGTGGCGGTGATCACGATCGCCTCGTTCCTGGGGGTGATCGCCGGGCTGCTGGTGCGTTTCGCCTTCTACTCCGAGCTGTTCGGCGGACGCGGCCGCCGCGACGACCAGAACACCGCGGCGCTGCTGCTGGCCGTCATGGCCGTCTCCGCCCTCGTGTACGCCCTGAGCTTCCTGCTGATCCGGGCCCTGTCCCGCTACCGGGAACTGGCGGCGGACCGGGCCGGCGTCATGCTCACCGGCAAACCCTCCGCGCTGGCCTCCGCGCTGACCAAGGTCACCGGCGACATCGCCCGCATCCCGACCGAGGACCTGCGCACCGCCCAGTCGTTCAACGCCTTCTTCTTCACCCCCGCCCTCGGTCCCGGCACGGTCGTGGCCAACCTCTTCTCCACCCACCCCACCCTGGAGCGCCGGCTGGACCAGCTCGCGCGGATCTCGGTCGAACTGGGCCGGCCCGACTGAGCCGCCGCGTTCCGATCGAAGCCCGGGGTTCCCGTCGGCCCGTCGGCCCATCGGCCCATCGGCCCATCGGTCGTCCCGCCGCCGGTGGCCACGGGATCCCGCGGCGGGGCGAGCGGCGGGGTGACCGACGGACGGGCGAGTCACCCGCGGGCGGCTCTCACCCGAGGACTTCCAGCAGCCGGTCCGCCAGGACGTCCGCCGAGTGCGGGTTCTGGCCGGTGATGAGGTTGCGGTCCTCCACCCGGTACGGCTCCCAGATGGGGCCGCGGCTGAAGTTCACGCCGATCTTCTCCTGGATTTCCGTCTCCAGGAGCCACGGCGCCCGGGGCGCGAGGCCGACGGCTTCCTCCTCCTCGTTGGTGAAGCACGTGACGTCGTACCCCTTGAAGGGGGACTCGCCGTGGATCCTGGTGGCAAGGATCGCGGAGGGCGCGTGGCACACGATCGCCAGCGGCTTGCCGGAGGCGAGCTGCGCGGTCAGCAGCCGGCCCGCGTCGGCGTCGAACGCGAGATCCGCCATCGGGCCGTGGCCGCCGGGCAGGTACACCGCGTCGTAGTCCTCAAGACGGACGTCCGACAGCTTCAGCGGCCGCCGCATGACCTCCGCGGAGCGGATGATGGCCTCCAGTTCCAGAGCGCCGTCCTCACCGCCGGCCATGGACGGGCGCAGGCTCATCATGTCCACGTTCGGCGTCACGCCACCGGGCGTCCCCACGGTGACGTCGTGCCCGGCTTCGGTGACCTTCTTGTACGGCATCGCGAACTCCTCGGCCCAGTAGCCGGTCGCGTACCGTGTGCCGTCCTTCAGAACCCAGTAAGTGGCCCCGCTGACTATGAAAAGAATTCTCGCCATTGCGTTCAGCCTCCTGGCTGCTCCCGAGCGATTGGGGCCCAACCGCTCCCACCGTAGGCACAGGGCACACCCGCCGCATGTGGACGAGGACGGCCCGGCGCCCGCGGGCCGCGCCCGGCGGCGGTCGGCGGCGCCCGGCGGCGCCCGGCGGCGGTCGGCAGCGGTCGGCAGCGGTCGGCAGCCGGCAGTCAGCGGCAGTCAGCGGCAGTCAGCGGCAGTCAGCGGCAGTCAGCGAACGGTCCGTCGCTCAGGACTGCGTCATGACGGGCGAGACGTGGTACTGGCGGATCCGCCACCTCGCCCCTTCCCCCGCCCCTTCCCGTACGAGGACGAGCGACATGTACAGGTGGGCCTGCCACCCGTGCGGGTCCCGGATCGTGACGTCGGCGAAACCGCCCGCCGTGTCCTCACCGATCGCGTACGTGTGCAGGACCGTCCCGTCGGTGGTGCGGTCCGTGGGAACGGCCTCGTAGTACGCGCGCACGGCGTCGCGGCCGGCGGTCGGTACGGGCCCGAAGCCCTGGAAGAGGGCGTCGGCGGTGAAGAGTTCGGCCATGGCGTCCGCGTCGTGGCTGTCGAACGCGGACCTCCAGTCGGCGAGTGCGGCGTGCATCGGGTGGGTGGTCGCGGGGCTCATGACGGGCTGCCTTTCGTGCGGGTGTGCGTGGAGGGGGGCGGTCGTAGACGACCGGTCTAGTAAAGAATATACGACCGGTCGTAAACTGGACTCATGGGACGGACCAGTGATGCCAGGCGGAAGATCCTCGAAGCGGCGCAGTCACTCATGGAGCAGCGGGGCTACTCCGCGCTGGGGGTGGCCGAGATCTGCAAGGCCGCGGCGGTGCCCAAGGGCAGCTTCTACTACTTCTTCGAGTCCAAGGAGGCCCTCGCGCTGGCCGTTCTGGACGAGCAGTGGGCGGCCCAGCGGCGGGACTGGGCGGCCGTACTGGGCGACACGTCGCTGGAACCGCTGCCGCGGCTGCGCCGGCTGTTCGAGCTCACCGAGGCCGCTCAGCTCGCCGGCCAGCGGGACTGCGGCACCGTCTCGGGCTGCATGTTCGGCAACCTCACGCTGGAGATGAGCAACCAGACCGAGGTGGTCCGCGCCCGGCTGCAGCAGATCTTCGACGCGCAGGTGGACATGGTCGAGGCGGTCGTCGCCGAGGCGCTGGCCCGCGGCGAGGTGGCGGTGGCCGACGTGCACGAGGCCGCCCGCTCGGTCGTGGCCCAGTTGGAGGGCCAGGTGCTGTTCGCCAAGCTCTACAACAACACCGGCCGGCTGAACGCCCTCTGGGCGAACTGCCGGGCGCTGCTCGGCGCCGACGCGCACCTCGTGGCGCCGGGCGCCCGCCAGGCCCGGTGACGAGGGCCGCGGCAGCCGCGTGACGGGACCGGCGCCGCGGCACGGGCGGGCGGAACCGGGGCGACGGGACCGGGGCGACGGGACCGGCGGAACGGGAGCGGGCGACGGGACCGGGCGCCCGCGGTGACCGCCCGCGCGGACCGGCGCCCGCGGACGGGCCTCACCTGCCGGGGTCGTTGGGGTGGGACTCCAGCGGGGTGACGGTCGCGGTCATCCACGGGCGCAGCGGCAGCGTGCCCAGCACCTTCTCGTGCAGCTCGGCCTCGTCCTCGGCCAGCCACACACCGAGGCTGCGCAGCTCGCCGACCGGACGCCACAGCCGCGCCAGGTGACCGGCCGCCGCCAGCTCCCGCGCCCGCACCGCCTCGGCGGCCCGCCGCTCGGCGACCTCCTCGGGGCTCGTCCCCTCCGGGATCGTTGTGACGAGCTGGACCAGAAACTCTCGCATGACGCTCTCCGACTCGATAAGGGCGCCCCGCACCTGCGGGGACGCCGAGGATGCTCTGCCCTGACAGCATTACGCCGGGCCGGGGAGCCGGGCCATGACCGGCTGCCTCTCTCCTGGGAGGCCGAACCTCCCACGGCCCGCCGTCCTGTGGCACGCTTCCGGGGGCGGTCGGTCCCGGGTCGCGGCCGCGCGCGACGCCCATCTCCGCTCCGACCTGCACTGGGAGCTTTCTCCTCATACGTAGGAGGAACCCGGTCCTGTGCGGACCCCCTCTGACCTTTGACTTCACCGGGCCCGAGTGCGTTAACTGCCAATAGTCGACCGAACGTCTACAAAGGCCGGCAGCACATCATCCCACCTCACCCTCCTCATCCCATCGAAGGTCACCATGAGCTCTCAGAACCAGAAGGTCGCAGTCGTCACCGGAGCCTCGCAGGGCATCGGCGCGGGCGTGGCCGAGGCCTACCGCAAGCTCGGCTACGGCGTCGTCGCCACCTCTCGTACGATCGCCCCGAGCAGCGACCCGGACCTCGTCACCGTCCGCGGCGACATCTCCGACCCGGCCACCGCCGAGCGCGTCATCGCCGCCGCCGTCGAGCGGTTCGGCCGTGTCGACACGCTGGTCAACAACGCCGGCATCTTCGTCGCCAAGCCCTTCACCGACTACACGCCGGAGGACTACGCGGCCGTGACCGGTGTGAACCTCGGCGGCTTCTTCCGCATCACGCAGCTGGCCGTCGAGCGGATGCTCGCCCAGGGCGGCGGGCACATCGTGTCCATCACCACCAGCCTGGTCGACAGCGCCGACTCGCGGGTCCCGTCCGTGCTGGCCTCGCTGACCAAGGGCGGGCTGCAGTCCGCGACGAAGTCGCTGGCCATCGAGTACGCCGGGCGCGGCATCCGCGTCAACGCCGTCTCCCCGGGCACCATCAAGACCCCGATGCACCCCGAGGAGAACCACGAGTTCCTCTCCGCCCTGCACCCCGTCGGCCGCATGGGCGAGGAGAGCGACATCGTGGACGCGGTGGTCTACCTGGAGAACGCCCCCTTCGTCACCGGCGAGATCCTCCACGTCGACGGCGGCATGAGCGCGGGCCACTGACCCCCCGCTCCCCGCGCCCCCGATCCGGGCGGCGAACTCCCGCCGCCCGGGCGCCAGTCGAGTCCACGAGACATCCACGGGTCCAGGACCCGCATCGAAAGGCTTTGGCATGACCAAGATCGGCATAATCCTCGGCAGCACCCGGCCCGGCCGCAACGGCGAGGCCGTGGCCCGCTGGGTCCACGACGTGGCCAAGCGGCGCGGCGACGCCGAGTTCGAGCTGATCGACCTGCTCGACCACCCGCTTCCCCACCTGGACGAGGCCGTTCCGCCGCTGATGGCCCAGTACGCCAAGCAGCACACGCGGGAGTGGGCGGACACGATCGCCGCGTACGACGGCTTCATCATGGTGACGCCCGAGTACAACCACTCCACGTCAGGGGTGCTGAAGAACGCCATCGACTACCTCTTCGCGGAGTGGAACCACAAGGCCGTCGGCTTCGTCTCCTACGGCTCGCTCGGCGGCGCCCGCGCGGTCGAGCACCTGCGCCTGATCGCCGGCGAGCTGCACATGGCCGACGTGCGCGCGCAGGTGGCCCTGTCCCTCGTCCACGACTTCGTGAACTTCAGCGAGTTCAAGCCCGGCGACCACCAGGTCGAGGCCCTGAACACCACGATCGACCAGGTCGTCGCCTGGAGCGAGGCACTCGCTCCGCTGCGCGCGAAGTAACGGCCCCCGAGGGGACGCCCGCGCGGCGGGCGTCCCCGGCCGTCCGGTCCGTGAAGGGAGACGGCCGAGGCCGTGGGCAGGGGTCAGGGCAGCAGGGACACCTGGTAGTGCGCGATGGACCAGCCGTCCGCCAGGCGCCTGAGCAGCAGGCCGAGGTTGACGCTCAGCGGCGCCCGGTCGGTGAAGGAGAACACCACGCCCTGGTAGCCGAGCAGCAGGTCGTCGGCGAACCGCCGCGTCTCCAGGATCTCGTAGGCCGCGGTCAGTCCCAGCGGCTGGGACGCGTAGTACTCGGCGATGCCCCGCCGCCCGACGGTGTACGGGTGCAGCCCCTGGAAGATGGCGTCCTCGGTGAAGCAGGCGGCGACGCGCTCGGGTTCGTGCGCGTCGACACCCGCCTTCCACTCGTCGAGGACGCCTCGCAGAATCGCCTGGTCGTCTGCTGCCGTGCCGGTCATGCGGACCCTCCTGTCGGTCGGATACGGGCGGTTCGCCGTACGCGGGCGGTTCGCCGTACGCGGGCGGTTCGCCGTACGCGGGCGGTTCGCCGTACGCGGGCGGGCGGCGGCGCGGGACCGCCGGGTCCCGGCGCCCGGCGCGCGGCACCCATGAGGGATCCTGCCGTGTCCGCGCCGGCCGGCGCGCGCACGGCGCCGTGTGTCGCACGGGACCCCCGGGGGCGCGGAGCACGCGCCGGCCGGGGGCCGGGCCCTCCGCGTGCGACCGGTCGGACGCCCGTCTAGCTTGGGAACTGGCCTAGCTTGGGAACTGGCCGGCTCAGCACGTTCACCATCGACCATCGCCGCCCCGCCGGAAGAGGACCGGCGCGCGGCGGACGGCGACCGGGTGCCCGCGAAGGCAGGGCGGGGCACCGGTACGAGGTCGAGTACCGGAAACGGAGACGCGAGTCATGGACATGAAACTGGAGGTCGTCGTCGTACCGGTGTCCGACGTCGACCGGGCCAAGGACTTCTACACCTCGCTGGGCTGGCGGCTGGACGCGGACGTCTCGCCCGAGGACGGCTACCGGGTGGTGCAGATGACGCCGCCCGGTTCGCCGGCGTCGGTGATCTTCGGCGCCTCGGTCACGGAGCAGCCGCCCGGTTCGGCCCGGGGGCTGCACCTGGTGACCGACGACATCGAGGCGGCCCACGAGGAGTTGAAGCGGCGTGGCGCGGACCCGAGCGAGGTCTTCCACGACGTGAGCGGGATCTTCCACCACGCCGGTACCGACGGCCGGGTGCCAGGACCCGATCCGCGGCGCGGCAGCTACGGCTCGTTCCTGTCGTTCAGCGATCCGGACGGCAACGGCTGGATCGTGCAGGAGATCACCGAACGGCTGCCGGGCCGGCTGGATCCGGCGGTCACCTCCTTCTCCTCGGCCGACGACCTCGCCGCCGCGCTGCGGCGCGCGGCGGCGGCGCACGGCGAGCACGAGGCGCGCATCGGCGCCGAGGACCCGGACTGGCCGGACTGGTACGCGACGTACATGGTCCGCGAGCAGGCCGGGACCGGATCGCCGTCGTAAACGCGCCGTGCCGGCGGCCGGGCACGGGGACGCCGGACACCACGTCATCGCGATCGGCGGGAGCGCCGGACCCGGCGGCGTCGTGTCCGGCGGAGCGCCGCCCGGGGGCGTCGGCGCCGGTCGGTGGGGCTCCGCGCCGCACGTAGCATGGGCGTGTGGAACTGCGCCAGTTGCGGTATTTCGTCGCCGTCGCCGAGGAGCTGAACTTCGGCCGGGCGGCCGGTCGGCTGCTGATCGCCGGGCCTTCGCTGTCCCAGCAGATCAAGGCCCTCGAACGCGACCTCGGGGTGCGCCTGTTCGACCGCGACCGCCGGTCGGTCGGCCTCACGCCGGCCGGGGCGGCGCTTCTGCCGCGCGTGCGCGCGCTGCTGGACAACGCCGACGACCTGCGCCGGCAGGCGGCGCGGCTCGCCGGTTCCGAAGCGGTGCGACTGGGCTACGTCAACTGGCTGCCGGCGGACCTGACCGCACGGACCTCGACCGTGGCGCAGGTGCACGTCGACACCTGGGTCGCGCCCTCGCACACGCAGGCCGACCGGGTCGCGGGCGGCAGCCTCGACCTCGCGGTGTGCTGGACGCGCCGCGAGGACCTGGACGCGCGGAATCTCGACGCCCGGCTGCTCGGCGCCGACCGGCTGTACGCGGTCGCCGTCGGCCACGAGGCGCGCGAGGTGCGGGCCCGTGACGTCCTCGTCCTGCTGGACGACGACGCGGCGACCTGGAGCTCCTGGAACGTCTACGCCGAGCAGTTCGCCCGCGACACCGGCGCCCGCACGGTCCGCATCTCCGACGGCGGCGTCACCGGACCGGCGTTCTTCGAGCATGTGCGCCGGGCGGGCCGGCCGGTCCTCAACTCGCCCAAGGGCCAGACCACTCCCCTTCCGCCCGAGCTGGTGGCGTGTCCTGTGGTCGAGCCGAAGCCCTACTGGACCTGGTCCCTGGTGTGGCGGCGCGGCGAGGTGCGCGCGGCCGTGCTGGACACCGTGAAGGCCCTGACCGACGGCGTGGGCGACCTGGGCGTCCAGGCTTCCGGCGCCTGGCTGCCGGACGACGACCCGTACCGTCCGTAGCCGCTTGGGAGGCTGAGGCTCGCAGCAGCGAGGAAGCCGGTCGTGGCCCCCCGCCGGGCCGCGGGAGCAGCCTGAGGGCATGCCACACGCGGAGCACTTCACGGAGGGGACACCGGGCGCCGGCGGCGCGCTCCCGGCCCCCTGGCGACACGTCGGGCAGGCCGCCGCCGCGCTCGCGACGGGAATGGGCGTGGGCCGCTTCGTCTACACCCCGATCCTCCCGCTGATGCACGCGCAGGCCGGCCTGTCGGCCGGGGCGGGCGCGAACCTGGCCACCGCCAACTACGTCGGCTACCTGATCGGCGCCCTCGCCGGGACCTTCCTGCCGCGGCTGGTGCGTTCGGCGGCCGTGCTGCGCCTCGGCATGGTCGCGCTGATCGGGTCCCTGGCCGCGATGCCGCTGACCCACAGCACCGGCGTGTGGGTGCTGCTCAGGCTGGGCGCGGGGGTGTTCAGCGCGCTGATCTTCGTCATCACCGCCGGCGCGCTGCTCAGCCACCTGCGCGCGCACCCCGCGCACTTGTCCGGGTGGGCGTTCGGAGGGGTCGGCGGCGGCATCGCCCTGTCGGGTCTGCTCGTCCTGGCACTGCGGACGGTCGGCACCTGGCAGAGCGCGTGGTGGGCCTCCGCGGCCCTGGCCGCGGCGCTCACCGCCGCCGCCTGGGGCCTGCGACCCGAACCAAGCCCCGAACCGGCTTCGGCACCGGCCCCCGAACCGCCGCCCGGGCCCGCCGCCGCACAAGCGGCACGGGCAGGCGCCTCCGGCGACTCCGGGACCCCGGCAGCCCCCGGCGTCCGCACCCACCGATGGTTCAGCGCGCTGTTCGCGTCGTACACCCTGGAGGGGATCGGCTACATCATCGCGGGCACCTTCCTGGTCGCGGCCATCGGGCAGTCCTCGCCCGGCTGGATAGGCAGCGGCGCCTGGGTGCTGGTGGGGCTGGCGGCTGTTCCGTCGTCCGCGCTGTGGGCCTGGCTCGGAGGCCGGTGGTCGCGTCCTGACCTGCTGCTCGCCGCGCTCGTCGTGCAGGCGGTGGGCATCGCGCTGCCCGCGCTGGTCGGCGCGGTCACCGCAGCGCTGGTCTCCGCGGTGCTCTTCGGCTCGACGTTCATCGGCGTGAGCACGCTGGCCCTCGCGACGGGCGCGCACCTGCGGTTCCCCCGCGCCGTGGCCCTGCTGACCGCCGGATACTCGGTCGGCCAGATCGCCGGGCCGCTGGTCGTCACCCCGTTGCTGCACCACGGCTACCACCAGGCGCTGCTCCTGGCCTCGTCGGTCGTGCTGACCGCGGCGCTGGCCGCCCTGGTCCTGCGCGCCGGATTCCCGCACCACATGCCGGGCGCGCCGAACACGCCGAACACGCCGGCGCCCGGGCATGCGCCGGTGCGCGCCGCCGCGGCCCGGCCCGTGGAGCGGCGGGCCGCCGGGCCCGCGGCCGAGGACGTCCCTTCGCACCGGGAGGACCACACCGTATGAGCGACCGCATGGGCACGTTCACCGGCGTCGCGCACATCGCCCTCGTGGTGCGCGACATGGCCGCCAGCGTCGACTGGTACCGGCGCGCGCTCGGGTTCCGGCCCGTCGGCGAGGTGATGCCCGGGCCGGCCGGCGTCGGGCACCCGCGGCAGCTCATGCGTCATGCCGACAGCGCGCTCGTCCTCGCCGTGCACGAACCGCTGCGCCGCAGCGGCGACATGTTCGACCCGTCCCGCACCGGACTGGACCACATCTCGCTCACCGTCCGCGACCGCGCCGCCCTCGACCGCTGGACCCGGCACCTGGACGCCCTGGGAGTGCCCCGCTCGCCGGTACGGGACACCGGCTACGCGTGGTTCGTCTCCGTGACCGACCCGGACGGCATCGCCTGGGAGCTGTGGGCCGCCGCACCGGGCGCCGGGTGAACCAGGGGCGGCCACGCCGTACGCCCATTGCACGTACATTGCGCGTACCGCGTGGGGACACGCCGCCCGGTGCGCCCGCCCGCCGGCGGGGGAGGCCGAGAATCCGGCCATGGACACCGCGCCGAAAGTCGCCGTCATCACCGGGGCGTCCCGGGGCATCGGGGAAGCCCTCGTCACGGCCTACCGCGGGCTCGGCTACGCGGTGACCGCGATCGCCCGCTCGATCCGGCCTTCGCACGATCCCGGCGTGCTCGCCCTGCCCGCCGACATCACCGAGCGCGGGGCCGGCGCCCGGCTGGTGGACGCGGCGGTCGGGCGCTTCGGCCGCGTGGACACCCTGGTCAACAACGCGGGGATCTTCGTCTCCAAACCCTTCACCGAGTACACCGACGAGGACTTCGAGAAGGTGACCGCGGTGAACCTGCGCGGCTTCTTCGAGCTCTCGCGCGCCGCGATCGGCGCGATGCTCTCCCGGGAGGGCGGCGGACACGTGGTGAACATCTCCACCAGCCTGGTCGACAACGCCGACGCCGAGGTGAACGGGGCGCTCGCCTCGCTGACCAAGGGCGGCCTGAACGCCGTCACCAAGTCGCTGGCGATCGAGTACGCCACCCGCGGGATCCGGGTGAACGCCGTCTCCCTGGGCGTGATCCGCACCCCGATGCACCCGACCGACCCGGACGGTTTCCAGGCCGCGCGCCACCCCGTGGGCCGCATGGGCGAGATCGACGACGTCGTGCGCGCCATCCTCTACCTGGAGCGGGCCCCGTTCGTGACCGGCGAGATCTCGCACGTCGACGGCGGCCAGAGCGCGGGCCACTGACCCACCGGCGCCCCCGGCCGGCCCGGGTCCGGTCGAGCGCGCGCAGCACCGGCCCCCGCCGCCCGTGGCCCGGTGGTCAGTTGAGGCCGGGGCGGGTGCCGCCGGGGGGTTGCGGCTGGAGGAGGGGGAGGATGCCGCTGAGGTGGAGGACCCGTTCGACCACGCCCTGGGCGCCGGTGACGCTCAGGGATCCGCCGTGGTCACGGGCGCGCTGGTAGCAGGTCAGCAGGGCGTGGATGCCGGTCGAGTCCATGAAGGTGACACCGGACAGGTCGATGGCCACGTGGGTGCCCCAGGGGGCGCGGGCCTCCCGTATCGCCTGGTGCAGCACGGCGACCGAGTCGAGGTCGATCTCGCCGGTCAACGTGAGGGCCAGGGTGCCGGCGCGGTAGGCGACCCTTACGTCCAGCCCGGCCATGTCGTCTCTCCCCACGCCTGCGCCCCCGCCTTCCCTGGCCTGACCTGGCCTTCCCTGGCCCGGCCGTTCACTGTCCCGTCCGCCGGGAGCACCGGAGCCGCCGTCCCGGGAGGTGATTGTAAAGATCGCGGATCCGGGGTGCGACGCTCTGCCCGCCACCGCGCGAGCCGGTGCCGTACCGGTCGGTACGGGTATGCATACAGACACGAATACGCACGAACATGGTCACGTACGAACACCGAGGCGTACACATACGGTCACGGGTCAGTGCGCGGGTGCCACTCCATGATCATGAGGGCCGCGTCGTCGCGCAGCTGGTGGTCGTTGTGGTCCAGGATCGCGTGCAGCAGGCGGCGGGTGGTCTCCTGCGTGGGTTCGCCCGCCGCGGTGGCGCGGATGACGAAGTCGGCCAAGCGCCGCTCGCCGAAGACCTCCCCGGTCGGGGACCGGGCCTCGGTGATGCCGTCGGTGTGGAGCAGGACCCGGTCGCCGGGCTGCAGCACGACGCGGTGGGGGGCGCTCTCGCGCGGACCGCGGTCCCCCACGCCCAGGGGAAGGGCGGGCTCGCGTTCCAGGGCGCCGGTGACGATCCCCCGGTCGCGGACGAGCAGTGGCGGCGGGTGGCCGCGGTTGACCCACTCCAGCGCGCCGGTGGCCAGGTCGAGGTGTGCGAAGACGCCGGTGAGCATCCGCCCCGGCACCCAGCGGGCCAGCTCCCGGTCGACGCCGGCGACGATGTCGGACAGGGTGCCGCCGGCGCGGCGCGTGGCCCGGCAGCCGGCCAGGGCCACCGCTGAGGCCAGGCCCGAGACCAGGTCGTGGCCCATGGCGTCGACCAGGGCCAGGTGCAGCATGCCCGTGGTCAGGGTGTGGTCGAAGGCGTCCCCGGCGATCTCGTAGGCGGGTTCCAGCAGCGCGGTGGAGGTCACCTGGCCGTTGCCTATCGTCGGCGGCGGCAGGAAGGCCCACACCATTTCCGCCGCCACGCGCATGGGCCTGCTCCGTGCGGCGCGGGCCAGTTCGTCGCTGTGAGCCGCGTGCGAGGCGATCAGCAACGCGGTCACCGAGGCCAGCGCACGGCACCCTTCGAGCACCTCGGCGGTCGCCTCCCGGACGGCCACGCCCATGACACCGACGCGGGCCCGTCCGTTGACGACCGGCAGCCACAGGGCGGGCCGGCCGTGGTCCGAGGTCTGCGTCGACGTCGTACGGTAGGCCCGCCCGGCGAGCGTGCCCTCCATCGCCACCGGCCGGCTCGGCTCGCCGTCACTACCGCGGCTGCCCGGCAGCGGCACCAGGTCGCGCTGCTGCAGATCGGCCAGGTAGACCTCCGCGGACAGCAGGCCCATCTCCCGGGCCGCACGGGAGACCAGCTCCGCCAACTGCCCCGAATCGCTGGTGTGCGCCCGTTCCAGCAGCCGTCTCATCGCCGCCGCGAAAGCGGAGTCCTCCATGCCTGTCATGCCTGTCACACCCGCCATGCCCGCCATGCTCCCCGCCCCCGCCCGTCGCCCGCAGACGCGGATGCGAACACGAATACGAATGCGAACGCAGACGAGCATACGGCCGCGGGAGAGCCGGGGCGACAGAAGAGCCGGGGCGGGAAGAGCAGGGGCGGGAAGAGCCGGGGCGGGAAGAGCAGGGGCGGGAAGGAGCCGGGGCGGGAAGGAGCCGGGGCGGGAAGGAGCCGGGGCTGCGGCTACCGTGCCTCGCGCTCCGCGGGCCACGGCAGGTCGGCGCGGATCTCCTTGCCGCCGGGCAGCGGCACGACGGTCAACGAGGTGGCCAGCGCCTGGAGCATGGGCCAGCCCAGACCGCCCTGGCCGTCCAGCCGCGGCACCCGTCCGGGCGGGGGCACACACGCGGTGCCGGTGTCGCGGACCACGATCCGCACCAGGCCCTCCTGGTGGGTCATCACCAGCACGCCCGGTCCCGCGGTGTGCCGCACCACATTGGTGACGAGTTCCGAGACCGCCAGGAGGATGTCGCCGGCTGCCCGGTCGTCGGCCGAGGGATGGGCGGCCTCCAGCGCGCCGAGGAAGTGCTTCGCGGCGTCACGGGCCATGCCGACGCTTCCCGGCTGCCCCTCGAAGGAGTGACGGAGTACGAGGCCGTCCCCGCCGTCCCCGCCGCCCTTCGGGTCTTCGCGGTCCCCGGCACGACCGCGGTCCCCGGCACGACCGCGGTCCCTGCCGCCGCTGCGGTCCCTGCCGCCGTCCCCGCGGTCCTCGCCGTCCCCGCTGTCCCTGCCGCCGTCCCCTCGGTCCTCGCCGTCCCTGCGGTCCTCGCCGTCCCTGCGGTCCAGGCGCAGGACACCTTCCTCCCGCTCCCCACCAGGATTTGCCACCTCGGCCCCCCCACACACAGCTCGGCCGCCTGCCGACGTCGTTCCGCAGACGTGAGGCGACCGGCTCGTGAGCGGCGCCCGGCAGCCACCACGTATCCGTATGCCCTGACAACCCGGCGCAAACCAAGGACGCCGGCGGGAACCACCTGGGCGGGTGCGCGTTGTCCGGTCAGGGGGTGGGCCGGCCGGACCCGGCCTCCCCGAACCGTTCCGAACCGGCCGGAAATGCCCCTCGCCCCCTCTCGAACCCGCCCCCGCGGAAGCGGCGGTCACCAGGGGCTCGGCCCTCCCGTCTTTCTACATGACGTAGTAGCTTGTCGGGGATCCGTTCCGGCCCCGATGGAGCCCGTCCATGCCGTCCGTCCTCCCCCACCACCTCCTCGCGGCCGGAGTGGGGATCGCCGTCCAGTGCCTGGCCGTGGTCCTGCCGTTCGCCGCGGGGGCCTGGACCGCGGCGATGCGCTCGCCCGGCACGCGCCGCCGGGCCGGCCCGGCCGGCTGGGTACTCGCCGTCGCCCTGTACCTGCTCGCCCTGGCCGTCGCATACGTGGCGGCCTGACCCCGACTCTGCCCTGGAGCTTTCGTGACCCCTACCTCCCCGTACCTGTCCCGTCCCGGCGCCCGGAGCGACACGTCGCTCCTGTACGCACTGGAGGAGGTCGCGGAGCGCGAGCTGAACCGGCACCTCGCGGCGGCCAGGGAGTGGATGCCGCACGAGTACGTGCCCTGGAGCGAGGGCCGCGACTTCGACGGCGTGATGGGCGGCGAGGCGTGGGCGCCGGAGCAGTCCAAGGTCTCCGAGGTCGGCCGGATCTCCCTGGTGGTCAACCTGCTCACCGAGGACAACCTGCCCAGCTACCACCACGAGATAGCCACCGTCTTCGGCCGCGACGGCGCCTGGGGCACCTGGGTGCACCGCTGGACCGCCGAGGAGGGCCGGCACGCCATCGTGATGCGCGACTACCTGCTGACCAGCCGCGCGGTCGACCCCGTCGAGCTGGAGCGGTTCCGGATGCGGCACATGTCCGACGGGTTCGAGCACGACCACCGGCACAGCATGCTCCACTCGGTGGCGTACGTGGCCTTCCAGGAGCTCGCCACCCGCGTCTCGCACCGCAACACCGGCCGGGAGTCCGGCGATCCGGTGTGCGAGCGGATGCTCGCCAGGATCGCCACCGACGAGAACCTGCACATGGTCTTCTACCGCAACCTGCTGGCCGCGGCCCTCGACCTGGCCCCCGACCTGGCGCTGGCCGCCGTGCGGGACGTGGTGGCGGGCTTCCGCATGCCCGGGCACGGCATGCCCGGCTTCGAACGGGCCGCGGCCCGCATCGCCCTCGGCGGGATCTACAACCTGCGGATCCACCACGACGACGTACTGATGCCGGTGCTGCGCCACCTGAAGGTGCTGGAGCGCGACGGGCTCGGCCCCGAGGGACTGCGCGCCCAGGAGGAACTGGGGCTGTTCATGGGCGGGCTCAACGAGCAGGCGGCGCGCTTCGACGAGAGGCGCGCCGCCCTGCTCGCCCGCCGCGCGGCCCGCGCCTGACCGGCGGGGCCCGCGCCCCGGATACGGGGACCCCTGCCCTCCCCCGAAGCACCGGCCGGTTGTCCGCGGCTCGCAGTAGCTTGAGACGGTCGGCGTGCGCCGGCGGCGGAGGGAGGAGATGCCGGGTGGGGGAAGGAAGCGACCGGCAGGAGCATCGGCGGCGGGCGAGGGGCGAACTGGAGGCGGAGGTGCTGGCCGCCCTGTGGGCGGCCGGCGGGCCGGTGACCGCGGCCGCGGTCCAGGAGAACGTGACCGGCGCCGCGTACACGACCGTACTGACCATCATGACCCGCCTGCGCGACAAGGGCCTGGTCACCCGGCGGCGGCAGGGCCGCGGCCACGTGTACGCGCCCGTGCACGACCGGGCCGGGCTCGCCGCCGCGGGCATGCGCTCCCTGCTGGACGAGGGCGGGGACCGCGCGGCGGTGCTCGCCCGCTTCGTGTCGGAGCTGTCCGCGGAGGACGAACGGCTGCTGGAGCGGTTGCTGCACGGCCAGTCGCCCGACGAGGGGTGAGCCGCGCCCCGGCCGGCCCTGCGGGCCCTGGCCCCTGCGGAACCCGTGGACCCGCGAACGTGCCCAGAGCTGGGCGGACGCCCGGAACAACCCGCACGAGGGCATCGTCGTCGGCGGCCACCGCCTTCCGCGGGTCCACGTTCCCAACCCTCCCCCGGCGGAACCCCGGGTCGCGCCGCGGCCCCGTACCCAGCGGAATTCGACAGCGCGGCCCGCGCGCGGGCCAGGGGTAACCTGATCTCAGCGCCGTCGGGTCCATCGACCTTGATCAGGGGAGGCACACCATGGCCGCGGAGATGGTCGCCCCCGCGTGGATGCACGCCCAGATCACGGCCGAGCAGTACGAGTCCTGGTCCGAGGAGCAGTGCGCGGGTATCGAGATCGTGGACGGGATGGTCGTCGTGAGTCCCAGTGCTTCCAAACGGCACAACCGGCTCGCCCGCATCCTGGCGAACGCCCTGGACGCCGCCGCCGGTCCGGACTGGAACGCGGACACGGACTTCGACGTCCGACTGCAGGACGTGCCGCTCACCAACCGCCGGCCCGACGTCGTCGTCTACCGCGCGGACACCATCGACGTCACGCCGACCCGTCCCGAACACGTCCTGCTGGTCGTCGAGGTGGTCTCACCCGGTTCCGAGACCACCGACCGGCTCGTGAAAGTCGACCAGTACGCGAAGGCCGGGATCCCCTTCTACTGGCGGGTCGAGCAGGTTCCCACCGGCGTCACCCTCGTGTACACGTACCTTCTCGATCCGGCCGGCAGGGTCTATCGCGACGGCGAGGTGTTCACCGGCGTCGTCAACGCTGTGGCGCCTTTCGCTGTGGAGGCCGACCTCGGCGTCACCTGAGTCCGGGGCCGCACGTCCTGAGCGCGGCCACCGTGATCCCACGCCGCACCGACCGCTACGAAACCGCGGCACTGACGGTTGTTCGCGGTCGGCGACAGCTAAGGCCCCGCCGGCGTCAGAATGAGCCCTGAGCCGTGCAGGGGATGTCGAGGGTGACGACGGCGCCCTCGGGGCCGTTCTCGGCGTGGGCGGTGCCGCCGTGGGAGGTGGCGACGGCGGCGACGAGGGCCAGGCCGAGACCCGAGCCGGGGCTGGTACGGCCAGGGGCCGCGCGGCTGAACCGGTCGAAGGCGTGGGGGAGGAAGCCGGGCGGGAAGCCGTCGCCCCGGTCGGCCACCGACAGGCGCAGCCGGCCGTCGCGGGCGGTGGCGGTGATGCGTACGGGGCCGGCGGCGTGGCGCAGGGCGTTGTCGACGAGGTTGTCCAGGGCGGGCCGTATCCAGCGGGGGTCGATCCGGACGATGGTGCCGGGGTCGGCGGTGACGTCGTACGTGACGGCGCGGTGCGCGCGTGCGGCCGCCGCCCGGTGCCGGTCGGCGGTGGACCGGAGCAGGTCGGCGAGGTCCACCAGGACGGGGGCGACGCGCCCTTTGCCGCCGAGTTCCTCAAGGTCGAGGAGGGCGTTGGACAGGTCGATCAGGCGCTGTACCTCGGCGTCCACGGCGGTGAGGGTCGCGGTGAGTTCGGCGGCGGTCCTTGGGCGGTGCAGGGCGACGTCGAGTTCGGCCCGCAGGAGGGTCAGCGGGGTGCGCAGCTCGTGGCTGGCGTCGGCCAGGAAGCGGCGTTCGCGGTCGGCGGCGGCCTGGAGCCGGTCGAGCATGCCGTTGAGGGTGTGGCCGAGGCGGGTCAGTTCGTCGTCGCGGTCGGCGGGTACGGGCAGCCGGGCCCCGGCGGTGTGGCCGGCGAGGTCGGCGGCGCTGCGGCGGTAGCGTTCGACCGGGTCGAGGGCGGCGCGCGCCACCCTGTATCCGACGAGTGAGGACGCCAGCAGGGTCAGCCCGGCCGCGATGGCGAGCTGGGCGAGGAGTTCACGCAGCGCCTCGTCGCGGTGGCCGCGTCCCATGGCGGCGACGACGACCAGGGGCCGGCCGCCCGAGCGCGTACCCGTGGCCCGTACCCGCAGCGCGGCGGGGTCGGCGGGCAGCAGGGCGCCGACGTCGCGCCGGACCGTGCCGCCACGGCCGACGGCGGCGAGGTCGGCGGCCGTCAGCAGGCGCTCTCCCCTCAGGTCCGGGCTGGCCCGCACGATCCGTCCGCCGGGCGTCAGGACCTGGTAGGCGCTCGCGGCCGGGCCGCGCGGTACGGGGCCGTGGTCGGACAGGGCACGCGTGACGTCGGTGCCGTAGGCCGTCAGGTCACCGTCGAGCTGCCGGTCGAGGGCGAACTCGACCCGCCAGTAGACGAACCCCGCCGCCACGGTGAGCACGAGGGTCATGACGGCGGCGACCGCGAGCACCAGGCGCAGCACGATCGGGACCCGCCGAAGCGGCCGCAGGCGGACCCTGGCGGCGCGCATCGCGGCACCCCGCAGCGCCGACGGTGTCATGCCGAGGTTTCGAGCCGGTAGCCGACGCCCCGGAGCGTGGAGATGGAGGCACGGCCGAAGGGCCGGTCGACCTTGGCGCGCAGCCGCGAGATGTGGACGTCGATCGCGTTGCTGCGGATGTCGGGTTCACCGTCCCACACCTCCTGCAGCAGCCTCGCCCGCCCGATGACCCGGCCGGGCTCCTCCATCAGGACCCGCAGGATCGCGAACTCGCGCCGGGACAGGTCGAGTTCGGCTCCCGCGCGCCACGCGCGGTGACGCTCCAGGTCGAGGACGAGATCCTGTACGGCCAGCAGGCCGGTCGCGGGCGGACGGCGCCGGGTGACAGCCCGCAGCCGGGCGTGCAGTTCGTCCATCGCGAAGGGCTTGACGAGGTAGTCGTCGGCTCCGGCGTCCAGCCCGGCGATACGCTCGGGGACGGTACCGCGGGCGGTGAGCAGCAGCAGCGGCAGGTCGTTGCCCTCCTGGCGCAGGCGCGCGCACAGCTCGGTGCCGTCCATGCCGGGGAGCATCACGTCCACCACGGCGGCGTCCAGGCGCGGGTCGCGCGCGGCCCGCAGGCCGGCTTCCCCGTCGTGGCGGGCTTGGGCGGTGTACCCGCATTCGCCGAGGTAGCGGACTATCAGCTCCGCCAGACGGATCTCGTCCTCCACGACCAGGATGCGCACCGATGAAGGATAGACGGCCGCGTCCGGCGGCCCGCCGCGGACGCCGGACGCCGGACGCCGGCAGTTCATGCTCCCTTCATGCGGAACATCTAGCGTTCGCCACCTCGCGGTACCCGCGCCCGGATCACCCGGCGGTCACGGCGCGCCGCAGAGGGAGGGAAAGACCTCGTGGATCACCAGGCGGTACTGCTCGCGGCGAGCGGGTCGGCCGGGCAGTCGGCTGTGGGCGACCTGATCTCCCGGGCGGGCGTGAACACGCTGACGGTCCTGCTGCTGGTGGGCTGGCTGTACCGGCGGCGCAAGGCGGCGCCGGAGATGCCGATGGTGCTGACCGCGCTGAATCTGGGCCTGTTCGCGGCGATGACCACGATCAGCGCGGGCAAGTTCCCGGCCGGTGTCGGATTCGGCCTGTTCGGCATCCTGTCGCTGGTACGGCTGCGCAGCGCCGCCTTCACCCTGCGCGACGTCGCCTACACCTTCCTGGCCCTGGTGATCGCCCTGACCGGCGGGCTGCCGGAGCGCGGCTTCCCGATGGTGGCCGGGATCGACGCCGCGCTGCTGGTCATGGTGCTGATCGTGGACGACCCGCGTTCCCACCCCTGTACGCGGATGATGCGTGTGACGCTGGACCGGCTCTACTCCCGGCCGGAGGACATCCGAGCCGACGTCATACGCCGTATGGCCGTCGAACCCCTGTCGGTGACCGTGGACGACGTGGATTACGTACGGGAGACGACCCGGGTGACCGTGCTCTACGCGGTCGACGACCCCGCACCGCCGGCAGCCTCCACGGACGACGCGGACGAGTCGTCGCCCGAGCGGGAGCTGATCGCGTGACCCCGGCCACACTTCGCGGGGCCGCCCCCGACATGACGGCCGGGCTGCTCGGCGCGGACCTGCTCGGCGCGGACCTGCTCGGCGCGGACCTGCTGGAAGGCGCCACTCTGGCGGAGGTCGACCGGGCCGCCGCCCTGCAGCACCGCACCGACCGCAAGTACCTGCTGCCCGTGGCCGCCGCGGCCCGGCTGGTGTCGCAGCTCGCGCCCACCCACCGGGTGCTCGACCTCGACGGGCGCCGCAGCACCTCCTACCGGAGCGTGTACTTCGACACCCGCGGCCTCGCCGCCTGGCGCGGCCACGCCCAGCGGCGCCGCAAACGCTGGAAGGTGCGCACCCGCCTCTACGTCGAGGACGGCCTGTGCCGGACGGAGGTCAAGACCAAGGACGGGCGCGGCGCCACGGTCAAGCACTCCCTCACCGTGCCGGGCACAGCCCACGGAACCCTCGACCGCGAACAGGCCCGCTTCATCGGCGGGATCCTCGCCCGCGAGGCGATCGCGCACCGGGCCGACGCCCTCGTTCCCACCGCTGACGTGCGCTACCGCCGCATCGCTCTCGCCGACCTGACCGCCGGCACCCGCGTCACCCTCGACAGCGAACTGACCTTTCACCGCGAGAACCTCACCGCGTCCCTCGCCCCCGGCTGGGTGCTCGTGGAGACCAAGGGCACCCCCCGCCCGGCACCCGCCGACCGGCTGCTGCACCGCCTCGGCGCCCGCGAGGTCTCCGTGAGCAAGTACGTCACCGCGCTGGCGCTGCTCGTCCCCGGCCTGCCCGACAACGACGTACGCCGCCTGGCCCGCACCCACTTCACCCGCAGCGCCCCGGCTGCCGGCGCCACCATCACGGAGCCCACCCGATGAACCCGCCCAGGACCCGGCGCCGCATCCCCGCGCGCTACGTGGCCGTCACCGTCGTCGCCGCCCTCGCCGCGAGCGCGGGCATCGTCGGTCCCGCGGTCGGTCTCGACGTCGGCGCCAAGAAGTCGGCCGCCCGGAAGATCCAGGCCGACCCGCCCCCGCCCCTGTTCAGCGACGCCGACACGGCCCCGATCGCCGCCGCGCTCGCGGCCCAGCAGCGCGTCGCCGACCGTCTCATCGCCCAGTGGCAGGCCGCCCACGGCACCACCCGCGACGACACCGCCTTCACCGCCTGGGCCGAGGCACAGATCCCCAGGCCACCCAGCGGCGCCGAACACACCGCGGAACTGCGCCAGGACCAGGACCTCGCACGCCATCGCACCTCCGCCGGCGTCAGCGCCGCCACCTGGCTGGAGATCCACGGCAAGAAGGACATCTGGAAGATGTACGCCAAGGACCAGGGCGACCTGCTGCCGAAGGCCGCCGCGTCCGCGGACAAGTCACGGCTCAAGGCCGCCATGAAACTCGCCGGCACCCTGACCAAGACCCTGGCCGCCAAGTACGCCTCCCCCGCGCCGTACGTCCAGGACCCAGCGCTGCGCCCCGACAAGAAGATCACTCCCGGGCAGCCATGCCCCTGCTCCTACCCCTCCAAGCACGCCGCCCTGTCCGCCGCGGCCGCCACCGTGCTCACCCAGGCCGCACCCCGGCAGGCCGCGGAATACCGCTGGATGGCCGCCCAGGTCGTCTACTCCCGCCTCTACATGGCCGGCCACTTCCGCGGCGACGTCCTCGCCGGGGCCCTCCTCGGCGACCTCGTCGGCGACTACAGCCTTCTCACCGCCGGCCTCCGCCTGCCCACCACAGCGGCCACTCCGCCGGTGGCCACCGAGCCTCCCCCCGCCACACCGGCCCCCCGCCCGTCACCCACATCCCGCACGGCCGACCGCCCGGCCGTGCCGCGCACGACCGCCACCCCGACCGCCACCCCGGCCGGGCCCGGGCACGGCTGACCGCGAAGGCCCCTCCTCGCGCGTGCCGTCCCGCTGCTCCCCGGCGGGCACACGGGACAGCCGTCGCGAAACCCGGTCCGGCCGACGCGGCCGGAGCGGGAACGACCCGCGCGCCCGTGCGTTGTCCAAAGAGAGGAGCGCGGCGATCCGTCCCGCCTTCCCCGTCTCACGGAAGGGGTGACCGCCCGATGAGCGCACCCCCTCTTCCCGGCGTGCTGGGCGATCTGGCACCGGTGCTGAACCACTGGGGCTACTGGGCCGTGGGCGGCCTGGTGCTGGTGGAGGACTTCGGCGTCCCGGCGCCCGGCGAGACCGTCCTGATCGCCGCGGCCCTGTACGCCGGGGCGGGGCGGCTGAACATCGTCGCCGTCATCGTGATCGGATTCCTGGCCGCGACAGCCGGGGACAACATCGGCTACCTCATCGGCAGGACCGGAGGCCGCCCCCTGGTCCTGCGGTACGGGAGGTACGTCCTGCTCACCCCGGAGCGGTTCGAGAAGGCCGAGCGCTTCTTCACCCGCCACGGCGGGAAGGTCGTCGTGATCGCGCGCTTCGTCGAGGGGCTGCGCCAGGCCAACGGCATCATCGCCGGCGCCACCCGTATGCCCTGGCGCCGCTTCCTGGCCTTCAACGCCCTCGGCGCGGCCTTGTGGGTCGGCCTGTGGGCCGGTCTCGGATACGCCGCGGGCGACCACATCGCCACCGTGTACAGAGAGGTCAACCGCTACTCCCTGTACCTGCTCGCGGTCGTGGTTCTGCTCGCCGCCGCCCTGGTCGTCCGCACCCTGCTCCGCCGCCGGGCCCAGCACCCCTGAGCGCGCTGAACGAGCGGGAGGGATCGGCCTCCGGCACCGGTGATCCCGCGCGGGTTCGTGATCGGCGGCTGCGCCGGTGCTTCCTCGCAGGCCCCTCGCAGGCGGTGCCGTGCACTCCCGGTCCCGATAAGAGGTGGCCCGCGCCCCGTGCCATGCCTCACAGTTCACGGCGTGGCAGACACGGAACCCACTGACGACGAGACGCCGGAGGGGCTGCTGGGCTGGTGCCTGGTGGCCAACGTGGCGCGGGAGACCGCACGCGGGGAGAGCGGCCTCGACATCCAGCACGGCACGAAGCACTTCCGCGTAGGCGCCCTGCTGTGGATCCCGCCCATGCGCTGGGACCCCGGCTGGGGCCGCTGGCACGCGGTCGGGCGGCACAGAGGCAACAGCCGCCGGTACGTCACCATGGTCGTGCGCGCGGACGACCTGGAGAACTTCCGCGTCAAGGGTGTCTACAGCGAGGCCCTCGTCCGGAGCCTCAACGGCCGGGACCACGACCCGGCCGCCCCGCGGACCCTGCAGAACCCGTGGACCCGCGAACGTGCCCAGAGCTGGGCGGACGCCCGGAACGACCCGCACGAGGGCATCGTCGTCGACGGCCACCGCCTTCCGCGGGTCCACGTTCCCAACCCTCCCCCGGCCGAACTCCAGGTCGGCGGCGAGATCCTGCACCTCGCCTTCTACGGCCCGAGAGGCCCCCACTACAGCCGCATGCCGCCTCCGGTCGAATGGGTCCCCGACGAGCCCTGAGCCCACCTTCCAGGACGATCCCGAGCGCGGCCGTTCGGCCGCGGGGTACGGGTCACAACAACGCCTTGTAGGTCTGCCAGCCCCTGCCGATCCTCACGCGCGGCGCGAACAGCCCGTCGGCCAGGCCGCTGTAGCGCCAGAGATCGCCGTTCTTGTCGCGTGCGACGAGGTCGTTGAGACCGTCGTTGTTCAGGTCGCCCACGCCCACCAGGGCGTTGTAGACGTTCCAGCCGCCGCCGATGCGCCGGCGGGCGGCGAGGTGGCCGTGGCCGTCGCTGAGGTAGCGCCACAGCACTCCGGATTTGTCACGGGCGACCAGGTCGTCGTTGCCAGCCGGCTGGTCGGCCGGCGACAGGTCGTGGACGCCGGCGATCAGGTCGTAGTTCTGGTAGCCGTAACCGATCCCGACGCGCGGGGCGAAGACGCCGGAGGCGGAAAGGCGCCGGGCGGTTCGCGGAACCCGGCCGAGCCGTACCGGTACCGATCACGGCGGTTTCAGCAGGCCGCGCAGGCCCCGTGAAGTGACGCAGTGGGCACGGCGGTTGGCCTGACCGGCCGTACCGGGGTCTCCGGACGCCGCCTGCCGACGCGCGGTGGTCCGGGCGGTCCCCCGCGTTCAGCGTTGGGGCAGCGCTGGGGCAGCGTTGGGACAACCCGCCCGTGGTCACGCGGAGATACGGTCGCCGCCGGCGAGCAGCGCGCGCAGGGGCGCGGTGTCGGGTTCGTCGGCGACGGCAGCGTCGAGGGCATCGTCCATGTTCTTCTCCCACGCCTCCGGCAGGGCGAGTCCCGGCTGCCCCGACCACGCGATGTCCGGGGATGCCTGTCCGGCCTCGGCGAGGCACAGATGGACCATGCCCGCGAGACCGTCGAAGATCCTGGGCCGGATGAAGTTGCGGGCCGACGACCCGGTCAGCCGCGCCGCCTGTGGCGGCTTGGGCATGCGGTCCGCGACCGCCATCCACAGCAGGCCGCGGTCGAACGCGTCGAGTACCTCCCCCATGCCGGGCAACTCGTCGTCGGCCACCTCCTCGACAGGTGCGTTCCGGCGTACGGGAGCCGCCGCGTCCGCGCCTCGGGCCTCCGCGCGCAGGGCTCGGGCCACGGCGAGCCGCAGCGGCCGTGACCAGCCCTCGGCGTCGGCGACCGCGCGGGCCATGACGAGGCCGGCCCAGCTCACGCGCCGCAGCTCCGCGGCCTCCCGCGGCAGCGTGCGCGCTTCGAGGTCGGCGAACACCCGGTCCGGCTCACGCAGCAGGGTGAGCGCGGGCGGCTCGTCGGCCGGCCCGTCGGTTCCGCTGTCCGCCGGCAGCTTCTCGATCAGCGCGATCCGTTCGGCGATCGGCGGGTGCGAGTCGTACCGGTGCGGCCGCGGCGGACGACGTCCCGCGGACAGCGCGGCGAGCCGCTCGCCCTCCTGCGCGGCGAGCAGTCGCCGGAAGCCGCCATGCACCTCGCCCACGGGCGGCAGCGCCCCGACGGGCCCGCCCATGCGGGCGTACGTCTCCATGTAGTAGGTGTGCGCGGCCTCGATCACCGGAAGGGCCCGCAGCGCGGCCACCGTCGCGTCACGGCCCGCGTGCCGGGCCGCCACCTGGTCGGCGGCGAACTCCTGGTGGCGGGCCACGGACTGCGAGGTGCGCAGGAACATCCGCGCGTAGCCGACGTACAGGGCGCCGACCGCGTGATGCAGCCGAGTGCTGCCCTTCCCCAGCACCTTCACCGTGTGCAGCACCGCCTCCCGGCCGCGCATGGTGACACCGCCGAGCCGGGTGTCGAGGTTGCCGTAGTGCCCGAACTCGTGGGCCAGGACGGCACGCACCTGCGATACGGTCAGCCCGGCCATCAGCGGCAGGCCGAGCAGCATACGGCGCCGCCCGGGCAGCAGCCCCAGCAGCCGGCTCTGCTCGGCGACCCCCGCGTTGACCCTGGCGACCAGGTAGAGCTCGTCGGGCGGCCGCTCTCCCGTCACCTCGGCTGCCGCGGACACCAGTTCCCACAGATCGGGCTGGTCGTGCGGGGTGACCTGCACCGCGTGCGGCAGCGGACCCAGACGCCCGGCCCGCAGAAACGCGACCATGCCCCGCACGATGGCCAGCGCGAGCAGAACGGTGACCGTCAGGATCGTGCCCTCGAACCAGGCCGCCTGGGCAGTGAACAGCCGGGTCACCAGCAGCCAGTCGAGCACCGCCAAGGCCGCCAGCAGAACGAGGCCCATCACGTGGAAACCCGCGAGCAGCACAAGCGCCCTGACGGCGCGCAGCCGGAACGTCATCTTCCCCCCACAGGACTCGCCGGCCCGACCGGGCCGGCGACGCTCGCGGGATCCTACCGCCGGCCCCGGCACGCGACTGCGCCGTCATCCCTGCCGGCGGCGGCAGACGCCCACCCACCAGGGCGATCCACCTGGACTCCCCATACATCACCTGGCCCACACGGGATCCACCCGCAAACAGGGCCACATGCGATCACGCCGACGAACTCCGTCCCATGCCCTGCTGAAGACCTCGCCGTCGCTCCGAATGCCGCGAGGCTGCGCTTACGGTCAGCGGCCGGCAGGTGGTCCGGGCCGCATCACCACCGCCCTTGTACGGGCCTGGCGCGGTCGGCTGCTGGCGGCCGGGGTCGGCGAACGACCGTCGTCAAGGCGTACGAACTCCTGCGGACCGTCCTGAACACCGCCGTGGACGACGAGTTGATCCGCAGCAACCGATGCCGCATCAAGGGCGCCGACCGCTACGACGTGCCCGAGCGGCCCGTCCTCACCGTGCCAGAGGTCTACACCGTCGCTGACGCCATCGGGCCCCGGTACCGGCTCCTCGTACTCCTGGCGGCGTTCACCACACTCCGGTTCGGGGAGCCGGCGTCACTCCGGCGCAAGGACGTCGACCTCACGGGCCGCGTGGGCGCCGTGATCAGGGACGCGGCACCTGAAGACAGCCCGCCGCAGCGTCGCGGCGCCTGAACAGCAACCGCACTGCGTCCGGGCCGGTCGAGGTTCTTCCTCGGTACTGGCCCGGTTCGCGTGCGTCCAGGGCCAAAATGCCGGTGTGACCGGGACAGAACCATCGACGAGCGTCGTTGAGGCAGCGTGGCAAAAGGTGCTGAGCTCCGATCGGATCGACCACGAATTGGCGGAGGCGGCCTACGCCGAACCCCGGCTCCGCCAGCTCTTCCCGTGGTCCGGCATGTGGGAACTGCACTTCAGCCGGTGCACCGAGCACCCGCCCACCTGGGATATCCCGTACATTGCCCCACTCAAGGGCGGCGGCTTCCTCGTTGCGGGTCCGTCCCGGGCGGAGGTCGTCGGGCCCGCGCCGACGGTGGAAGCAGCCGTGGCCATGGTGGTCGAACGCCTGCCTCCGCGGTGCGGGCCGGCCTTCCTCGGGAACCGCCACGAACTGGCCGCTTCCGAGGAGAGCCGCTGACGCACGCGGGCCCCGCCGGGGGTCCGCGTGCCATCCGGCTCGGGCCGCACACTGGCAGCAAGTGGCACGCCCGTGATCACGAGACAGGGCCAGGTTCGGGGAATCACACCCCTGACCTGGCCCTGATGCGTGAGCCCCCTGTCGGGTTCGAACCGACGACCCCCGCTTTACAAGAGCGGTGCTCTGGCCAGCTGAGCTAAGGAGGCGCATGTGCAGTGTAGCGGGGTCGGGGTGGGAGGGGGGTGGGGAAATTCGCGGGGGGAGGCTGGTGACAAGGGGCGTTCCGGCAGGTAGCGTCACCGGCAGTGCCGCTCGCCGTGGACTGGACCAGTGGTCCGGGTCACATGGCGGGGGCGGCGCACTCCTTTACTCGGATCGTCCGGCACGTTCCTGCCGGTGGAGGGACTGCACACAGTCATGGCAACTGTCACGTTCGACAAGGCGACCCGGATCTACCCGGGTGGCGACAAGCCCGCGGTGGACGGGCTGGACATCGAGGTCGGGGACGGCGAGTTCCTCGTCCTGGTGGGCCCCTCGGGGTGCGGCAAGTCGACCTCGCTTCGCATGCTGGCGGGGCTGGAGGACGTCAACTCCGGGGCGATCCGGATCGGTGAGCGGGACGTCACGCACCTGCCGCCCAAGGACCGGGACATCGCGATGGTGTTCCAGAACTACGCGCTGTACCCGCACATGACGGTCGCCGACAACATGGGCTTCGCCCTGAAGATCGCCGGCGTCAACAAGGTGGAGATCCGCAAGCGCGTCGAGGAAGCGGCGAAGATCCTCGACCTGACCGAGTACCTCGGCCGCAAGCCCAAGGCACTGTCCGGTGGTCAGCGGCAGCGTGTCGCGATGGGCCGGGCCATCGTCCGCGAGCCGCAGGTGTTCCTCATGGACGAGCCGCTGTCGAACCTCGACGCCAAGCTGCGCGTGCAGACCCGTACCCAGATCGCGAGCCTGCAGCGCCGGCTCGGCGTCACCACCGTGTACGTGACGCACGACCAGGTCGAGGCCATGACCATGGGCGACCGCGTCGCGGTGCTCAAGGACGGCATCCTGCAGCAGGTCGACAGCCCGCGGAACATGTACGACCGGCCGGCCAACCTCTTCGTCGCCGGCTTCATCGGCTCGCCCGCGATGAACCTCGTCGAGGTCCCGATCATCGACGGCGGCGTGAAGTTCGGCAACGCCGTGGTCAACGTGGCCCGTGACGCCGTCCAGGCCGCCGCCAACAAGGGCGACAGGACCGTCACGGTCGGCGTCCGCCCCGAGCACTTCGACATCGCCAACGGCAACAGCAGCGCCGCCCTGTCCAAGGACGCCCCCGCGGGCCTGGCCGTCACCGTCAACGTGGTCGAGGAGCTCGGCGCCGACGGTTACGTCTACGGCACCGCCGAGGTCGGCGGCGAGTCCAAGGACCTGGTCATCCGCGTCGGCGGCCGCCAGATCCCGGACAAGGGCGCGGTCCTGCACGTCGTCCCGCGGGCCGGCGAGACCCACGTCTTCTCCACCTCCACCGGCGAGCGCCTGAGCGACTGAGTAGCTGAGTAGCTGAGCAACTGACGTCCGGCCGCTGGCAGCAGCCGGTACAGCAGCGGTACGAAAGCGATGGGCGGGTACGTAATGGTACGTACCCGCCCATCGCTGTGCCGTATCCAAGGCGCTTTCCCTCGTAAGGGTGACTAAATGTCGCCAAATCACTACCAGTCGCTACCATCCCATGCGTGAACCAGGTAGCACGCCGTCTCGGCAAGACACTCGCGCTCGTTCTTCCGGTCGTTCTCGTCCTGTCGGGAACGCTCGCCGTCACCCGCGTCCCATGGGCCGTCTCGTCGTCGGACGCGCAGGTACTGACCGCCTCCGCCAAGAGCCCGGCCGAGGTCGCGG
Organism: Streptomyces sp. HPF1205; assembly: GCF_020400825.1. GTDB lineage: Bacteria > Actinomycetota > Actinomycetes > Streptomycetales > Streptomycetaceae > Actinacidiphila. Next base: position 107,423 of record NZ_JAINVH010000015.1, on the reverse strand, counting down.
CGACAGCCGCCAAGGCCCCCCAGGAGGCGTTGCGCCGCCAACTGCTCGCCGAACTCCAGGCGAAGGACCCGGGGGTGGCCCTCACCGACCTGCAGATCGCCATGGCCCGGCACCCCTCCCTGTCCGGCTACTGCTTCTCCATCGCCCGCTCCCTCGGGCGCGCGGCCGTCGCGAAGTACGCCGGCTCGATCCAGCGGGCGCAGCGCTGGTCGCGCCCGGTGTGCGACACGGCCTTCGCGACCGGCGTCGCCTCCGTGGGGTGACGGCAGGCGCGGCGGCGGCCTGTACGCCCGTGTCGCGCCTGGCCGCTCTACGCCCGTGTCGCGCCTGACGGCCTCTACGCCCGTGCCGCGGCCGGCCGCCTCTACGCCCGTGCCGCGGCCGATGTGACGGTCGGCCCCTCACGGCCGGGGCGTGACGGCCCGCCGGGCGCCGGGCGCCGACCGCCGGGCGCCGGAGGGGGACCGGCCCCTCCGGCCGGGCACCCGTACGCCTGTCGCCGACGCCCGCCCGCCCCCGTCGCATAAGGTGCGCTGCATGACGCGCGCCGACCACCACCCCGCCACTCCCCACGACGTCAGCCCGGTCACGCAAGCCGTCCTTTTGGCCGGCGGGCAGGGGTCGCGGCTGCGGCCCTACACCGACGACCGGCCCAAGCCGATGGTGGAGATCCCCGGCACCGGGACGCCGATCATCGGCCACCAGCTGGCCTGGCTGGCCGCAGAGGGCGTCACCGACGCCGTGGTCTCTTGCGGGCACCTGGCCGAGGTGCTCCAGGAGTGGCTGGACGCCACCCCGCTGCCGCTCAACGTCACCACGGTCGTCGAGCACGAGCCGCTGGGCCGCGGCGGCGGTCTGAAGTATGCGGCCGCCTCGCTGCCGCGCCCCGACGAGCCCTGGTACGCCACCAACGGCGACATCTGGACCCGCTTCTCGCTGCGCGACATGGCCGCCTTCCACGAGGAGCGGGACGCCACCGCCACGATCGCGCTCGCCCGGCCGCGTATCCCCTGGGGCGCGGTGGAGACCAACGAGTTCGGCCAGGTGCTGGACTTCATCGAGGCCCCGCTGTCGCCGTACCTCATCAACGCGGGCGTCTACGTCTTCGCGCCCGAGTTCACCGGGCTGCTGCCGGATCTCGGCGACCACGAGCGCACGACCTTCCCGCGGCTGGCCCGCATGCGCCGGCTGGCCGGCTACCCCATTCCCCAGGGCGCCTACTGGCGGGCCATCGACACCGCCAAGGACCTCACCGAGGCCGCCAGGGAGCTCGGCATCCGCAAGGAGATCTGAGAGGCGGCGAGCGGCCGGTACGGGAACCTGGGAGACCGGCGGCGTACCGACGCGGCGGCCCGTACCGGGGAGGGATCGGTACGGGCCGCCGCTGTCCAGGAGGAGTTACGCCATACCCGCCGGGTTCCCCTGGCGGCGCGGGGACATCCCGAGCAGCAGGCCGGTCGGTGAGTGGCTGCCGAGCAGGCCGCCGATCGCGCCCTGGGTCGGCTTGGCGGACGGCTCCGGCTGGGAAGGCTGCTGGGCCGGGGGCGCGGACGGGGTCTGCGGGTGGTGGGTGCCGCCGCCCGAGCCGGAGTTCGTGCCTCCTCCCGCGGAGGTGCCGCCCGAGGTCCCGGACGAGGTGCCGTACGAGGGCGGGGAGCCGGCCGGCCGGGTGGGGCCCGAGGAACCGGTCGAGGAGGGCGAGCCGCCCGTGCCCGTGGCCGGGGTGGCGGACGGCGTACGGCCCGCGGGCTTGCGGTGCTTGACCGGGGAGGTCGCCTCGCCGGTCGGGCGGGGTGAGCCGCCGGGCTCGATGCCTCCGGAGGCGGAGGGCAGCGGAACACCCGGCAGGTTGTTGGTGGGTACGACGGTGGGGTCGCCGCCGTCGTGGCGGACGGGGGTGCTGGCGCGCACGGCGGCGCCCAGCAGTGATCCCACCACCAGCGTCAGGCCGATGATGACGGCGGCCAGGACGCTGCCGCGGCGCAGCACCCGGCGGCGCAGGTCCCACAGCGAGACCCGGGGGCCGAGCCGCCGCCAGGCGTCGCCGGCGAGGTGGCCGTCAATGGAGTAGACGGGGGCGCCCGCGATGACCAGGGGGCTCCAGGCGGCCAGGTAGATGAAGTGCGGGGCATCGTAGACGGGGACGGTCCGCCAGCTCACCGTGACCAGCAGGGCGATGGACAGGCTCGCGCCGAACACGGCCGCGACCCGCTGCCACAGGCCGAGGACGGTGAGGACGCCCACCACGATCTGGAGGAACGCGATGCTGAGCCCGGCACCGACCGGGTGGTGCAGCGCCGCCTCGCGCAGCGGCTCGGCGAGCGGCCAGGGGTGCAGCGAGGTCAGCCAGGTGACCATGGAGCCGCGCCGGCCGCCGTCGAAGTAGACCCGGTCGCACAGCTTGCCCATGCCGGCGTAGATGCAGACGAAGCCGAGGAAGACGCGCAGCGGCAGCAGCACGATGCCCAGGTTCATCCGGCGGCCGGGGTACCAGGCGTGCCGCACGGGCTCCCCGCGGCGGTTGCGCGACGAGCGCTCCTCGCGCTCCTCGCCGTGCGAACCGGCGTCCGCACCGTACGTGCCGTCTCCCAGGCCGCCGCCCGGGCCGCCGCCCGGCCCGTCGTACGCACCGCCCTCGGCATCGGGCCCCGTGAAGCCGGGCGGCTCCGGCTCGTAGGCGCTGCCGGTCGGGCGCATGCCGCTGAGCAGCCGGGTGGGCTCGTGCGCGGGACGCTGGCCGACGACGGTGGGCAGCGGCGGGAGGACGGCCGTCTCGTCGACCCGCGGCAGCACCTGGGTGGCGGCTCCCCTGCCGAGGTCCTCGCCCGGCGCACCGTCAACGCCTCCCGCGCCGCCCGAGCCGGCCCGGCGCACCGCCCGCAGCAACTCACCCGCGAGGGGGTCGCCCGGCCGCGAGCGCCCGGACCACACCAGGGGCGCCTGCCTGCGCCGCCCGGCGGCGGAATTTGAACCCGAGCCCGCACCTGACCGCGAACCGGCACCGGCGACAGCACCGGCACCCCTCGCCCCCGCGGAGGCGAGGGCGGCCGCCACCACGGGCAGCTTCCTGGTGTCGTCGAGGCCGAGCGCACGCGCCGAAGCCGCGCCGAGCTGCACGCGGAAGCTCGCGTGATTGACGATGACCTGGGCAGGATCGCTCGGCACCCGAGGCATGGTCAGCACGCGCTCGTCGTATCCGGGCGCCCCTCCCCCCGTGGGAGTGCGGGGTGTTCTGGTGTCCACACTCATCTAACCGAGTGACAGGGGATTAGGACACTGGGTTGGTTGACGTTGACGCTCAGCGACCAGGGGAACAGGTGTGCGCCGCCGTCTCACATGTCCGCGGGCGCGCGCCCGCGGCTGTGACGCCGGCACGCGCGCCCCCTGGCGTCAGCAAGGAGCACGCCCCTCGGCGTCAGCGCGCGCGGCGCCGGGACGCCTCGTACAGCACGACGCCGGCCGCCACGCCCGCGTTGAGGGACTCGGCGGCGCCGCCCGGCATGGGGATGCGCACCCGCAGGTCGCAGGTCTCGCCGACCAGCCGGGACAGGCCCTTGCCCTCGCTGCCGGCGACGATCACCACGGGGCCGTCGAGCACTTCGAGGTCGCGCAGCTCCACGTCGCCGTCGGCCGCGAGGCCCACGACGGTGAGCCCGGCCTTCTGGTACGCCTCCAGGGCGCGGGTGAGGTTGGTGGCACGGGCCACCCGCACCCGGGCCGCCGTACCCGCGGACGTCTTCCACGCGCCCGCGGTCATCCCGGCCGCCCGGCGCTCGGGCACCACCACGCCGTGGCCGCCGAAGGCGGCGACCGAGCGGACGACGGCGCCAAGGTTGCGGGGGTCGGTGACCCCGTCGAGCGCCACGATCAGCGGGTCCTCACCCTGATCCGCCGCAAGGGCGACGAGGTCGTCGGGGTGCGCGTACTCGTACGGCGGGATCTGCAGCACCAGGCCCTGGTGGTTCAGGCCCGCGGTGAGGCGGTCCAGTTCCGGGCGCGGGGCCTCCAGCAGCGGCACCCCGTGGTCGCCGGCGAGCCTGACCGCTTCACGGACCCGGTCGTCGTTGTCGATGAACTGCTGGACGTAGACGGCGGTCGCCGGGATCTCGGCGCGCAGCGCCTCCACCACCGGGTTGCGGCCGACGACGAGTTCCGCGGTGTCCTTGGCACCGCGCCCGGAGGGGCGCCGGGACTGGGCGGACACGCCCCGCTTGGCCTGGGCGGCCGCCGCCCGGTACTTCTTGTGGCCCTTGCGCATCTCGGCGGGCGGCGTCGGGCCCTTGCCCTCCAGGGCCCTGCGCCGCTGCCCGCCGCTGCCGACCGTCGCGCCCTTCTTGTTGCTGGTACGGCGGTTCCTGCGCTGGCTGTTGCCGGCCATGGGGCACTCTCACTTCTTCGGTCTGGCGGTCGGACGGTGCGGTGACCGTCCGGGGCGGTCGGGAACGGGCGGTCCGGACACGGGAACGGGAACGGGAACAGGGACGGGGGACGCGGACGGCTGCGTCACCCGCGCAGCGTCCACCGCGAACCGGTCGGCGTGTCCTCGATCTCCAGACCGGCCTGGACGAGCTGGTCGCGGATCGCGTCGGCGGTCCCGTAGTCCTTGCGGGCCCGTGCGGACTGGCGCTGTTCGAGCACCATGCCGACCAGGCTGTCCACGACACCGTGCAGGTCGTCGCCGCGGTCCGCGCCCGTCCAGTGCGGGTCGAGCGGGTCGAGGCCCAGTACTGCGAGCATCGCACGAACCTCGGCCAGACGTGCGACCGCGGTCTCCTTGTCGTCCGCGGACAGCGCGCTGTTGCCCTGCCGTACGGTGGTGTGCACGACGGCGAGCGCCTGCGGCACCCCCAGGTCGTCGTCCATGGCCTCGGCGAACGCGGGCGGCACCTCGGCGGCCGGCTCGACCGGGCCCGCCTTCTCCACCACGCGCTGCACGAAGCCCTCGATCCGCGCGAACGCCGCCTCGGCCTCGCGCAGCGCCTCCTCGCTGTACTCGATCATCGACCGGTAGTGCGGGGTGCCCAGGTAGTAGCGCAGCACGACGGGTCGCCAGTGCCGGACCATGTCGGCGACCAGCACCGAGTTGTCGAGCGACTTGCTCATCTTCTCGCCGCTCATGGTGACCCAGGCGTTGTGCACCCAGTACCGGGCGAACTCGTCTCCGTAGGCCCGGGCCTGGGCGATCTCGTTCTCGTGGTGCGGGAAGATCAGGTCGATGCCGCCGCCGTGGATGTCGAAGGCGCTGCCCAGGTACTTGTGGGCCATGGCCGAGCACTCCAGGTGCCAGCCGGGCCGGCCGCGGCCCCAGGGGGTCTCCCAGGACGGCTCGCCGGGCTTGGCCGCCTTCCACATGGCGAAGTCCCGCTGGTCCCGCTTGCCGGTCTCGCCCTCGCCCTCGGGCTGCAGCAGGTTCTCCAGCTCCTGGTTGGACAGCTCCAGGTAGCGGTCGTACGAGCGCACGTCGAAGTAGACGTTGCCGTCCACGGCGTAGGCGTGGCCGCGCTCGATGAGGCCCCGCATCATCTCGATCATCTCGGGCACGTGGCCGGTCGCGCGGGGCTCGTAGGTGGGCGGCTGGCAGCCGAGGACGTCGTAGCCCGCGTTGAACGCGCGCTCGTTCTCGTAGCCGATGGCCCACCACGGGCGGCCCTGCAGCGCGGACTTGGCGATGATCTTGTCGTCGATGTCCGTGACGTTGCGGACGAAGGTGACGTCGTAGCCGCGGTAGCGGAACCACCGCTGCATGATGTCGAAGTTCAGCCCCGACCTGATGTGGCCGATGTGCGGGGCGGCCTGCACGGTCGCGCCGCACAGGTAGATCGAGACGCAACCCGGCGTGAGCGGGACGAAGTCACGGACCTGGCGCGCGTTGGTGTCGTACAGGCGAATAGTCACGACACCAGGGTAGTGGGCGGCGGCCCGTGCCTTGCGCGGAAGCCGCACAGGGTACACGGGACCGCAATGTTCGCCGGGGTCCGCCGGGCTCGGCGGGGGTCCGCCCGGCGGTCGGGCGGTCAGGCGGCCGGCGGGGTGCGGACGACGAGTGCGGTCGCGATCGCCGCGAGGCCCTCGCCGCGGCCGGTGAAGCCGAGCCCGTCGGTGGTGGCGGCGCTGACCGCGACGGGGGCGCCCACCGCGGCCGAGAGCACCTTCTGCGCTTCCTCGCGCCGCTTGCCGATCTTCGGGCGCTGCCCCACGACCTGGACGGCGACGTTGCCGATCGTGTAGCCGGCGGCGCGCACGACACGGGCGGCCTCGGTGAGCAGGGTGACGCCGGAGGCGCCGGACCACTCGGGCCGGGAGGTGCCGAAGTGGACGCCGAGGTCGCCGAGCCCGGCCGCCGAGAACAGCGCGTTGCAGGCGGCGTGCGCGACCACGTCGGCGTCGGAGTGCCCGGCAAGGCCCGGCCCCTCGCCCTCCCACAGCAGCCCGGCACACCACAGGGGGCGACCTTCCTCGAAGGCGTGGATGTCGGTGCCGACACCGACCTGGGGCAGTACGGGCGGTGCGGGGGGTACGGCCTCGGGGGCCGCGCCGGCTCCCGCGGCCGTACCGCCGGCGGCGTCAGTAGCCATCCGTCGCCCTCCTGCGGGCCAGGACCGCCTCGGCCAGGACCAGGTCGAGCGGGCGGGTGACCTTGAAGGCCTCCTCGTGGCCGGGGACGACCACGACGCGCACGCCGAGTCGCTCGACCATGCTCGCGTCGTCGGTCACGCCGTCGGTGACCTCGGAGTGGGCCTTGGCGAGGGTGGCCCGGTCGAAGCCCTGCGGGGTCTGGACGGCCCGCAGCAGGTCGCGCCGCGGGGTGCCGGTCACGGCGCCCGTGTCCGGGTCGACGGTCTTGATGGTGTCGGCCGGCGGGAGGGCGGGGACGACGGCGGGTGCCCCGGCGCGTACCGCGTCCACGACCGCCTCGACCGTCTCGACCGGGACCAGCGGGCGGGCCGCGTCGTGGACCAGGACCACGTCCACGTCGTCGGGCAGCGCGGCCAGGCCCAGCCTGACCGAGTCCTGCCGGGCCTCGCCGCCCGGCACGACCTGTATGTCGGTCGTCCCGGGCAGTCCGTGGGCGTCGAGCAGTGCCCTGACCTCGGCGGTGCCCTCGGGCGGCGCCACCACGACGATCACCTGGACGGCCCGGGCGGCGGCCATCGCGCGCACGGCGTGGACGAGGATCGGGACCCCGCCGAGCGTGCGCAGCGCCTTGGGCGCGCCGGGGCCGAGCCGGACGCCACGTCCGGCGGCGGGAATGACGGCTGCGGTACGCAGGTTTGTGTCCTTGTATGAGATGGGTATCGCACTCAAAGTGCCGGGAACGGCCTCGCGTGGACCCCTTCCGTGAACCCGGGGAAAGCGGAGCCGTGGCAAGCATGCCGCAGCACCCGGCCGACGCGCTCAACCGGGTGCCGCGGCACGGTCCCCGGACGGGACGGGCGGCGTCCCGTGGCCTGGGGTTGGTTGCGTCTGCGAACGCCGGCAGGTCACAGCGGCGGGGCCGTCGGGCGGCCCCCCGGCGCGGACGCCGGGACGACGTCAGGACACCAGGGGGTGGCACGCCGATGTGACGAGCGGCACGAGAGCGTCCGAAGGGGACGGTCTTACGACGCGAGGACCTCGTCGAGGAGCGCCTCGGCCTTGTCCTCGTTGGTGTTCTCGGCCAGTGCGAGTTCGCTGACCAGGATCTGCCGGGCCTTGGCGAGCATGCGCTTCTCGCCTGCCGACAGGCCGCGCTCGCGCTCCCGGCGCCACAGGTCCCGCACCACTTCCGCGACCTTGATGACGTCACCGGAGGCGAGCTTCTCCAGATTTGCCTTGTACCGGCGGGACCAGTTGGTGGGCTCCTCGGTGTACGGCGCGCGCAGCACCTCGAAGACCCGGTCCAGACCCTCCTGACCGACCACGTCGCGTACGCCGACGAACTCCGCGTTGTCCGCGGGCACGCGTACCGTCAAGTCGCCCTGGGCGACCTTGAGCACCAAGTAGGTCTTGTCCACGCCTTTGATCTGGCGAATTTCGATGGCCTCGATCAGCGCGGCCCCGTGATGGGGATAGACCACGGTGTCGCCAACCTTGAACGTCATGTGACAGGTACCCCTTCCGTGGCTATCCAGGGTAACACGGGAACGCCCTCATCTGAATGGCGTTTTCGCAGGTCAGGGCATATCTCGGGGCTTGACAAGGGCCCCCGGGACGTGCTGGAGGGTGCCCCGGGAGCGGGGTATTCGCAGGTCGGAGCGGGTATACGGCGGGCTCGAAACACCCCCGTCACACCCCCGGATGGGCCGGAAGACGCGGCGATACATCCGCATTTGTCCATCCCGCAGGAGTGGATCTTCGCTACTCCGTTCGGGTTTCGTGGCAGTTGTGCGAGTCCGAAGATCCATTTCCGGTCCGCCACGGAAAACGGAGGGAGTACACCGCGAGTACGGCGCGGTATTGGCCCCGCGGCGCGCCGCGGTAAAGCCGGGGCCGGTGCGCGGCCCGCGGAGGGGCTCGGTAATCTAAGGCCGCCAGAAGATCGTCCACACCTGCCCAAGGAGATGCGCCGCCGTGGTCCGCAGCTTCCGTCGCGGCGCCGTCGCCGCCGTCATCGCGCTCTCGCTCGCACCTCTGGCCGCCTGCGCCTCCGGCAACGGATCGCAGACGCTGCACGTGCGCCCCGACAGCCCGGAGACCAGCAAGGGCCCCATCAAGGTGCAGAACGCCTTCGTCCTCACCCAGACGAGCGGACCGGCGACGATCACCGCCCGGCTGTTCAACAACAGCTCCTCCGACCAGACCCTGCAGGCCGTGCAGCTCGCGGGCGGGCTCTCGGCGACGCTGTCCGGGGCGAACGGCGGCGGGAGCGTCACCGTATCCGCGCACGGCACGGTGCTGCTGGGCGGCACGGGCAACCCGTCGGCCGTCCTGAACACGGGCACGGAGTCGCTGCAGAACGGCGGCGTGCAGGACGCGGTCTTCGTCTTCAGCAGCACCGGGCCGGTCGCGCTGCCGATCAACGTGCTCCCGGCCGCCGGCTACTTCGAGTCGTACGGCCCCAGCTCGCTGCCCACCACCCCGCCGCCGGCCCCGTCGACCGCGCCCACCGTGAAGCCGGGCGCGAACCCGTCGGCGCCGGCCGCCGGCGCCACCCCGACCGGGGGAACCCCCGCGGGCACCGCCCCGGCGAAGGCCACGCCCACCGGTACGACCGCGACGTCCTGAGCGGGCGGGCAGGCGCACGCAGACACACGTACGACACCGTACGACACGTACGAACAGGGGTCCGGTCGTCTCGTCGGCCGGGCCCCCTCGCGTCCGCCCTCCCCGCCCCGGCCAGGACCGCGTCCGGACCGCGTCCGGCAGCGGGGGCCGGCGAGGGGATCCGCGGGAGGAGCCGCCCGTTACGGCTCGAACTTGTAGCCCAGGCCCCGCACCGTCACCAGGTAGCGCGGGGCGCCCGGGTCGGGCTCGATCTTGGCGCGCAGGCGCTTGACGTGGACGTCGAGGGTCTTGGTGTCGCCGACGTAGTCGGCCCCCCAGACCCGGTCGATGAGCTGCATACGGGTCAGCACACGGCCGGCGTTGCGCAGCAGCATCTCCAGGAGGTCGAACTCCTTGAGCGGGAGGTCGACCTTGCCGCCGCCGACCGTGACGACGTGGCGGTCCACGTCCATGCGGACCGGGCCGGCCTCAAGGGCGGCGGGCGAGACCTCCTCGGGCTCGCCGCGGCGGCGCAGCACCGCGCGGATGCGGGCGACCAGCTCGCGCGAGGAGAACGGCTTGGTGACGTAGTCGTCGGCGCCTATCTCCAGACCGACGACCTTGTCGATCTCGCTGTCCTTGGCGGTCACCATGATGACCGGGACATTGGACTTCAGGCGCAGCTGGCGGCACACCTCGGTGCCGGGCAGGCCGGGCAGCATCAGGTCGAGCAGGACCAGGTCGGCGCCGTTGCGTTCGAATTCGTCCAGCGCGTCGGGTCCGGTCGCGGAGATCGCGACCTCGAATCCCTCCTTGCGGAGCATGTACGACAGCGCGTCGCTGAAGGACTCTTCGTCCTCGACGACGAGTACGCGGGTCACGGAAGGACCTCCGGGGCGGGGATGTGTTCGGGGAGGGTCTGGAAGAGCTGGTCGTCCGACGGCTCGTCGGCCGCGTCCGCGTCCTCGGCGTCCTCGTTGTCCGGATCGGTGCCGGGCGCGAGGGCGCGGTCGCGGGCGATCCCGGTCTCGGGAAGCCGGAGGGTGAAGGTGGAGCCCTGTCCTTCGGCGCTCCACACCGTGACCTCCCCGCCGTGGGAGGCGGCCACGTGCTTGACGATGGACAGGCCGAGCCCGGTGCCGCCGGTGGCCCTCGATCGCGCCGGGTCGACCCGGTAGAAGCGCTCGAAGATCCGGTCGCGGTCCTTCTCGGAGATGCCGATGCCCTGGTCCGTGACGGAGATCTCGACGAGGTCCCCGCCCCCCGGCCCTGCGCCGGGAACGCGCCGTCCGGCGATGCCGACCCGGGTACGGGCCGGGCTGTAGTTGACGGCGTTCTCGACCAGGTTGCCCAGTGCGGCGGCGAGCTGGCCCCGGTTGCCCCACAGGAACAGGTCGGGGGTGGTTCCGGTGGCCATGGTGATCTGTTTGGCGGCGGCCTGGTGGCGGCAGCGGTCGACGGCCTCGCCGACCAGGTCGTCCACGGCGACCGGTTCGGCGTCCACGAGCGCCACGTCGTCCTGCACCCGGGACAGGTCGATGATCTCCTGGACGAGGCTGGTCAGCCGGGTGGCCTCGATCTGCATCCGGCCGGCGAAACGATTTACCGCCTCGGGGTCGTCGGCCGCGTCCATCACGGCCTCGGACAGCAGGGACAGCGCGCCGACCGGCGTCTTGAGCTCGTGGCTGACGTTGGCGACGAAGTCCCGGCGCACCGCTTCGATCCGCCGCGCCTCGGTGAGGTCCTCGACCAGCAGGAGCACCAGCCGGGAACCGAGGGGGGCGACCCGGGCGGAGACCGCCAGACCCTCCCCGCGGCCCGCGCCACGCCGCGGCAGGTCCAGTTCGACCTGCCGTATCTCGCCGTCGCGCCGGGTCTCCCGCGCCATCTGCAGCATCTGGTCCACGGCGAGGCGGCCGCCCCGTACCAGCCCAAGGGCGTACGCCGCCGAGCTGGCCTTGACCACCGTGTCGCCCTCGTCCAGGACGACCGCCGAGGACCGGAGCACCGACAGGACCGTGTCCACGCCCGGGGGCAGTACCGCCGTACCGCTGTCGGGACGCGGCCCGTTACGGGTGGGGCGGGCCTGTTCCCGCTCGCTCCAGCGGAACGCGAGCACGGCGATCACGCCGGTCAGCAGACCGGCGAGCGCAGAGGCCGCGGCGACGGCCGCGTTCACGTCCATGGCCCCAGGGTAGGTGGCCGGTTCACACACCGGACAACCCCGGAAGACAGCTCTCGGATGTACGTTGCCAAGAGTTCACCTCCACGTGGGGACCGGTTCACTCCGGGTGCGCGGCCGGTATGTGTGCGGCCGGAAGCGTGGCAGCGTGGGGGAGGCAGGCCGCGCGGTGCACCGGACGTTTCCGGCGCCCCGGCCTCGTCCATACGCGGTACGGGCCCGCCGGGCCGGGCCGGCCGCGCAACGGCCCAGAGGGGGCCCGGAAGGAAGGAAAGCGATGCGCGACGCATACCACGAGGAGCTGGACTCGATCGCTGACGGGCTGGTCGAGATGGCCCGGCTCGTCGGCTCCGCGATCGGCCGCGCGACCACCGCGCTGCTGGACGCCGACCTGAACGTCGCCGAGAGCGTGATCGCCGCCGACGAGAAGGTCGACGGCCTGCAGCGGGACCTGGAGAACCGGGCGATCACCCTGCTGGCCCGGCAGCAGCCGGTGGCCACCGACCTGCGGATAGTCGTCACCTCCCTGCGGATGAGCGCGGACCTGGAACGCTCCGGCGACCTGGCCCGGCACGTCGCCAAGCTGGCCCGGCTGCGCTTCCCGGTCTCCGCCGTACCGAGCGACCTGCACAGCACCATCCTGGAGATGGGCCAGCTCGCCCAGCGCCTGATGGCCAAGGCCACGGAGGTCATCGTCAGCAAGGACGTGGACGACGCGCTGCAGCTGGAGGCCGACGACGACCGCATGGACGAGCTGCACCGCACCCTCTTCCAGCACCTGCTGGACGACCGCTGGAAGCACGGCATCGAGACGGCGGTCGACGTCACGCTGGTCGGCCGGTACTACGAGCGGTTCGCCGATCACGCGGTGTCGGTGGCCAAGCGGGTGGTCTACCTGGTGACGGGCGAGCACGCGGACGAGCTGATGCCGGCGCCGGTGGAGCCGGCGTAGCGGGGGCGTGGGGCGCGGGCGGTACGCGCGGGGCGCGGCCGGTACGCGCGGGGCGCGGCCGGTACGCGCGGGGGCGCCTGGGGCCGGGCGGCGGGGTGAGCGGGCGCTACGGGACGGGCGGGGTGCGCTGGGCGCGCGGCGGCCGGGCGGTGTGCGCGCGGGCGCGCGGGGTCGGTGCACGCGGGCGGTTTGCCCTTGTGCGCCGTTGATGCGCGGGAGTGCCGGGCGGTTGACTGCCTGGTAGGTCAGCCAGAGGAGGGTGCTCCCATGCCGGAATCCGCCACGCCACAGCCTGTCCGCGACCAGTCCCCGCCCGACGCCGCTCTGCTGCGCGCCCCGCTCCCCCTGGTCGCCGCCTGCGGCTGCGGCTCGGGCTGCGGCTGCGGCTGCCAGTCGGGCCGCCCCTGCCAGTGCGGCGGCTGCACGCACTGAGCCGTGTCGTCCGTACGAACGGACGAACGGAGGACGAACGAACGGCACCGGACGCCGACGCCTCCAGGCGTCGGGTGTGAGGCCCTGCCCGATCCCGTCGGGCAGGGCCTCACGCATGGAGGGCCGTTTCAGCGCTCACCCGTGGTGACCGCCCCCATGACTCATTCCGTGCCCTCCGGCGAACCCGCCACCCGCGTCCGCCCCGCCGTGCCCGTGACCGGCGTGCCCGTGCCCGCTCACGTGCCCGGCGTGTCCGTGGCTGTGCCCGTGGTGTCCATGGTGCCCGCTCCCGTGCCCGGTGTCCCCGTTCCCGCCGCTCCAGCCGGCGGCATCGGCGGCGGAACCTCCGAGACCGTGGTGGCGCCCGGCGGAATCCTCCTCGAAGCGGAGGTCCCCCCGGCCCTGGCCCCCACGCCGCCCACCGCGCCTCCCGGCGGCCACCGCGCCGCAGATGCCCGCCAGGGCCACGCACCCGACGATCACGACGAACACCACGACGAACACCAACATCCGAACCCCCCGTACCCCCGCTTCCGTGCCCGTTGCCCGGGCCCTGCTTCCCGAGTGTTGCCCGGGCCGCGGCCCGCGACACCGGACTTGATGACGATCTGAGCTTCGCACTCGCGCCGGGTCCCCGGGCCCGCTCCTGGAAACTCCGGAATACTCCGGCCATGGACACGAGTACGGAGGCGCCGGACGGGACACGGTCCGGCCGGCCGGATGCCGCGGACTGGGCGCTGCGCCCGGCGGTGCCAGGGGACATCGAGGTGATCGCGGAGCTGCGGGCGGTGGTGATGCGCCCGGACCTGGAGCGGCTCGGCCGCTACGACGAGCACCGGGTACGGCAGCGCCTGCGCGACTCCTTCTCCCCGCTCCACACGTCGGTCATCGAGGTGGGCGGCGCCTTCGCGGGCTGCGTCACCCTCCGCCCGGCCGGGGACGGGTGGTGGCTGGAGCACTTCTATCTCGCCCCGCACCAGCAGGGCCGCGGTCTCGGCTCGGCCGTCCTGCGCGCCCTCCTCGAACGTACCGACACCGAGCGCGCCCCCGTCCGCCTCCACGTCCTCCAGGGCAGCCCCGCCCGCCGCCTGTACGAGCGCCACGGCTTCACCGAGCAGTCCCGGGACCCGATCGACATCACCCTGACACGCCCCCCGCGACCCGCCCCGAGTTCCCTGAACGAATACTGACAGTCCAACCCGCCCCAGGGGGTTCATGGCGAAGAAGCCTGCGCCGAGGCACCTGACGATCACCCGGTTGGGCCGGGGAGCCGGGTCGTTTGAGGGGTGATCGCAAGGAAGGCCCCGGCCGCCGCGACGGGGGAGCGCGGTCGGGCGGGCCGTATGGGGGATCAGCGCGTCGGGACGGCCAGCAGGCGGCTGCGGAGCGGCTCGGCGGTGATCTGGTCGGCGAACTGCCAGGAGTAGTCAAGGACCTCTTCGGCCTGGAGAGCGGCGACGTCGGCATCGGTGCGGAACAGGAACCGGAAGTCGAAGTGCATGTGGTCCGGCTCGTCCTTGGAGGGGTTGGCCGGGATGGGGTGGACGTCGATGTGCAGGGGCACCGGGCTGACGAGCGTGACCAGGCCGGGGTCGATGCCGGTCTCCTCGGCCAGCTCCCGCAGGGCGGCCCTCATGAGGCTCTCGTCGTCCTCTTCCAGGTGCCCGCCGGGGAAAAGCCACTTGCCGAGGGCCTTGTGCTCCACGAGCAGGACGCGGCCGTCGGCACGCAGCAGCAGGGCTCCGGCCGTGACGTGCCCCTGGAACTCCTTCCGCGAGGTGATCGTCTCGGCGGTGGCCTCCAGGGCGTCGGTGAGGGCCGAGATGGAGTCCTTGTCCTCAGGACGCTGGTCCAGGTAGGCGGTCAGGGTGTCGCGGATGTGCTGGGCGGTGATGGTCACAGGTCCCCTTAGCGGTTGAAGTACGTCAGCCAGGTGTGGGCGATGACGGCCCGGTCGGCGGCGGACACCTCGTGCATACCGGCCGTGAGGTCGCCGCGGGCGAGCATCCGGATGGCCGCGAGTATCTCGGCCTGCACGAGGAAGATGAACGGCCCCACGCTGGCGCCGTGCAGGAAGTTGACGGCGTTGCCGCCGTTGAGCAGGTAGAAGTAGTGGCCCGTGGTTTGGTAACGGGTGACGTGCTCCGTGTCCCTGGTGCGGTCGTACACGGCAGGGAGGGTGGTCAGGTCCAGCTCGTCCTCGCTGCTGGTGACGGTGGCGACGTACGCCCCGTTGCGGAGCGTGGAGAAGTCCTCGCTGCGGAGCGAAACGGCCCCGGTGGCGCACAGGACCAGGCCCGCGTTGTGCAGGGCGGCGTCCCGGTCCCGGGCGACCGTGAAGCCCTGGGAGAGGGCCTGAGTGCGCCGGATCGGGTCGATGTCGTAAACCGTGACCTGGACACCTTTGGCGTGCAGCAGGCGGGCGATGGACGAGCCGAGCTTGCCGAAGCCGATGACGAGCGCGGGCCGGCCGTGCAGGATGTCGCCCCGGCTCCGCATGAGGGCTTCGGTGGAGAAGACCACGGACTGGCCGACGAGGAAGTCCTCGGGGTCCTTCAGCGGGGAGCGGGCCACCGAGATGACCGGGCAGGGGAGCTTGTCCAGCTCGGCGTACCGTTTGTGGCCGTTCTCGGTGTCCTCGATCACGCCGAGGATCGTCCCGGAGAAGCGGTCCCCCATGGCATTGAGGGTTGGGGCGAAGTAGCCGCCGACGTCAAGGAGGACGAGGCGCTCGCCGCGCGCTCGGTTCTCGAAGTACTCCAGGGTCCGGTCCTGGTCTGCGAACAGGTCCCGGCTGAGCGGGTCGCACTGCGCGACGGTCTCCACCTCGCGCTGGGCGGACAGAGCGATGGACTTGGGCTTGGGGAGCACGGCCCGGAGGTCGGAGGCGGCACCGACGGCGCGGACGAAGCTCGGGCGCTCGGGAAGCAGGTGCGTGACGAGGAACGACGCGGGCTGTTCCTCCGGGCGGAACTGGGATGTGATCTTGCTGAAGTAGGTATCCAGGCGGGCTCGCTCAAACGACTCCATGATTCACCTCTCTGGTCGATCGCCCGTCACACGGTGACGGTCTGCTGCTCCTTGAGCACACCCCGGACCCGCTTTCCGAAGGGCAGCACCTCGGTTCCCCAGCGGTCCGTCAGCAGCTCGATGAGAGCCAGGCCCCGTCCTCGCTCCGCGTACCGCCGCGCACGGCAGGATTTGGGTGTAGCCGGGGTGTCCCGTAGGGCGTGCGACGCTGCTCACTGGCATCTCGACCTCGGTGAGTACGGGTGGGCCGTTTCAGTCAACGACCACCGGTCCGCGGCGAGGAGGAAGAATCGACGGGTCGTGCAGTCGCGGTCACCGGAAATTCCCGGTCCAGCGCTTCTACCGACAGGTCCTGTGTCGCTACGTTCGGTGCGTGGAGGAGAACGAAGTCCTCACCGGCGCACTGCGCGAGGCGGGCCTGACGCAAGGCGAGTTGGCCGACGCCGTGAACACATACTTACGCGCCAGGGGTCACGAGGGATCGGTCAGCGACCGCACAGTGCGCTTCTGGCTGACCGGAAAAACCCGGTGGCCCCATCCTCGGCAACGGGAAGCGCTGGCGGCAGTATTCGGCCGTGAGGCCGAGGAACTGGGATTCGTCCCGCCCGGTCGCCCGGGCCCCGCCACCGAACCGGAGCAGCACGTGAGGCGCCGAAACTTCCTGATGGCCACCACCGGCACGACCGCGGCCATGGTCACCCCTATCAGCTCCAGGCGGTCGATGGTCGGCATCACCGATGTGATCCGTCTCCGCAACGGTCTTGACGATCTGATGGCCCTCGATGACACCCGAGGCGGCCACGAAAGCCTCGAACAGGCTGCTCTGGTCGGGGCGTCCCGGGCGCTCGAGATGCAACACCAGGCGGCCTCTCAGCGGATCAGGCAGCGCCTGTTCTCCGTGGCCGCCGACTACACCGCCACAGCGGCCTGGTCGGCTTTGGACGCCCGGCACTCCGACCGGGCCGAACGGCACCTCAGCCGCGCCCTGTATCTAGCTGGGCTGGCCCAGGACTCCATCGTCGAGCTGCGGGTCTGGAACTCCTTCGCCATGCTGGCGCACCAGCGGCAGGACTTCACTCAGGCTGTCGACTCCGCCCAGGCCGCCCAGGCCACCGCCATCACCCGCCGTGACCCGCTGTTCGCCTCCCTCGCCCACGCGCGCACGGCTGTCGGGCACTCCAACCTCGGCGACCGGCAGGCCTCCTTGCGGTCCCTGGGGCACGCCAGGGAGGCGCTCGCCAAGGCTGACCAGGCCGAGCCCCGTCCGAGCTGGATGGCCTTCTACGGGCCGGCTGAGCTGAACGCCATCACCGCCATCGTCCGGGACCGCATCGGGGACGCCGCGGAGTCCGAGGCCGCCTCGCACCAGGCGCTGTCCGCGATCCCGGAGCAGTTTCGCCGGAACCGGGCCCTGGCCACCGCCCGGCTCGCTTTGGCGCAGCTCCACCAGCGGGATGTGGACCAGGCGTGCGACACGGCCGCCTCGGTCTTCGGTCTGATGAGTGGCACCCCCCTGCCAGGCCGGATGCGTTCGCTGCTCGGCGACTACTACCGTGACTTGATCACACTGGCGCCCAACGCCCCCGTCACGCGACAGTGGGGAGATCGCTTCCGACTTGAATGGAGTCGTGCATGACGACCGCCGTTATCGACCTTCGGCACTTCAGGCACGGGGACCTCGCGGCGATACGGCAGACGATCATCGACATCCACGCCGAGGCGTACAAGGACAACATGTCCGAGTTCGACGAGCGGTTCCCCTGGTTCGTCGACCACTGGGGTGGCAACCCCGGCTTCGCGTGCGTCATCGCGTACTCCGGTGACGAAGCGGTGGGCTTCGCCTACGGCGCTCCGGCCACCCCGCAGCGCGAGTGGTGGCGCGAGCACCTGAAGCCCGCCCCGGAGAAGGACCGGACCTTCTCCTTCTCCGAGCTGGCACTCCGTCCCCAGTACCGGGGCACGGGACTGGCGGAGCGCCTCACCCGTGCCCTCCTCGCCGATCGGGATGAGGACCTCGTCGTGCTCCTGGTCGATGTCGAGCACCCGAAAGTTCAGGCCCTGTACGAGTCCTGGGGTCTCCGCAAGGTGGGCGAGCGTCAGCCGTTCCCGGACTCCCCGGTGTACGCGGTGATGGTGGCGGGAATGCCGCTTTCCTGACGGTTGATCGCTTCGACGGCATGACCGGCGGTCATCCGGCTCTGGGAGAACGCCCGGGCCGAGTTCGTGCCCTTCCTCTCGTTCGACGTCGAGATACGCACGGTCATCTGCTCGACGAACGCGATCTGGGTGTTGTACTGCTGTCACCCCTTGGGGAGTTGCTCCCCCGAGCGGCACTCGAAGGGGCCCGCCCTGAAGTGCGTCTACATGGCGTTGGTGAGCCTGGACCCGACCGGTAAGGGCCGCAAGCGGTGGACCATGCGCTGGAAGGCAGCCCTGAACGCCTTCCAGATCGCCTTCGAAGGCCCCTCACACCGGCCGTCAACCGGCCCCCTACACACAAAAGTGGATCAGCCGTCTACTGGACACACCCGCGGGAGGAGTTGCTTCAGCGTGCTCAGCGCGGCTGTGGACGACGGTCATCTGCCGACGAACCCGTGTGCCGCGCGCTCGGTCAAGGCGCCCACAGCCGAGATCAAGCGGGTCGCGCCCCGGACGGCTGAGCGGGTCTTCGCCGTGCGGGCGGCTCTGTCGGAGCGGTATCAGGCGACCGTCGACCTGGGTGCGCGCCGCGGCTTGCGGCAAGGCGAGATCCTGGGCATCGCCGTCGACGCGATCGACTTCAAGGCGGACACGGTGCACGTAGTGCAGCAGCTCAAGCTCAGCCGGAGCAAGGCTGTGTTCGCTCCCCCGAAGGGCGGGAAGCTGCGGGACGTGCCGCTGCCCGGTCCCGTGACGGATGCCTTACGAGCGCACATGGAGCGGTTCCCGCCGGTGGACGTCACGCTGCCGTGGAAGGTGGCGAGCGGGCCGCTGGCGACCAGGAAGCTGGTCTTCACCGGGCCCATGGGTGGGGCACGTCTGGCGCAGCTCGTTCAACCCCGACGCCTGGAAGCCTGCGCTCGCTGCGGCCGGGGTCATCCCGGTGCCGGCCAAGGGTCAGGAGCACGCTTTCGCGCGGGAGCACGGCATGCACGCGCTCCGGCACTTCTACGCCTCCGTGCTGCTGGACGCGGGCGAGAGCGTCAAGGCGCTGGCCGAGTACCTCGGGCACTCGGATCCGGGGCTCACCCTGCGGGTGTACGCGCATCTGATGCCGACCAGCCAGGAACGGACGCGGAAGGCTGTGGCCTCGGTGTACCACCCGTCACGGCGTCCTGGTACTGCGCGTTAGCTTCAGAGGCAACGGGGCCTCTGAATAACTGGCTATTTTGCAGTAGGATTCCCGTGTCGCTTGCGCAGTATGTCGGCGCAGTGAACGTAACGATGCAAGAAGGGCCCGGCCCCGGATGCCGCCGGAACCAGGCCCGTTGCGCGTTACCGAGCCCGGTCGCTCCTCCGCAGACCGGGCTCGCCGCATGTATGGCTTCCGGTCGCTACCGTCCTCACGCGCAGCATGGTCACCGCACTAACTGCGCCATGCTGGTGACGATGGTCATGATCAG
The DNA here is from genome assembly GCF_020400825.1 of Streptomyces sp. HPF1205. Classification (GTDB taxonomy): domain Bacteria; phylum Actinomycetota; class Actinomycetes; order Streptomycetales; family Streptomycetaceae; genus Actinacidiphila. Next base: position 88,042 of record NZ_JAINVH010000015.1, on the reverse strand, counting down.
ACCAGCACCCGCCAACCAGACCTGCCACCTTTCGGCGCCGGTCCACGGCCTTCGGGGCTTGGGCTTCTCACCCATCCCACCGCCTCCTTCCTCTTCCGACCGACCCGCTCGCCGGGCCGGGGCCTGCGAACTCGCGTCGCCCCGAACGGAGTTCAGGGGAAGAGAAGTGAAGCGTGCAAAGCATACCGGTAGATGCGCTCGGCCCTGGGGCCGTCGCTTCTCGAACCACTGGATCTCATGGCCAGGCCGTAACGACCTGCCACAGTCCGAGCCACGGGAAGAGTCACGGCCCACACACGGCCCAGAACGCATTCATGCCCCCGCCCCGCGGACGAAACCGCAGGTCGGGGGTATTGTCGGCTGGAAGACCTACTTCTTGCCCTGGTTCTTGACCGCCTCGATCGCTGCCGCTGCCGCGGTCGGGTCGAGGTAGGTGCCGCCCGGGGTGGTGGGGCGGAAGGCGGTGTCGAGGTCGTAGACCAGGGGGATGCCGGTGGGGATGTTGAGGGCGGCGATGTCGGCGTCGGAGATCTGGTCGAGGTGCTTGACCAGGGCGCGCAGGGAGTTGCCGTGGGCCGCGACCAGGACGGTGCGGCCGGCCAGCAGGTCGGGGACGACGGCGTCGTACCAGTAGGGGAGCATCCGGTCGACGACGTCCTTGAGGCACTCGGTGCGCGGGCGCAGCTCCGGGGGGACGGTGGCGTAGCGCGCGTCGTCGAACTGGGAGAACTCGGCGCCGTCCGCCAGGGGCGGCGGGGGGACGTCGTAGGAGCGGCGCCACAGCATGAACTGCTCCTCGCCGAACTCCGCGAGGGTCTGCGCCTTGTCCTTGCCCTGGAGGGCGCCGTAGTGGCGTTCGTTCAGGCGCCACGTGCGGTGCACGGGGATCCAGTGGCGGTCGGCCGCCTCCAGCCCGAGCTGGGCGGTGCGGATGGCCCGCTTCAGCAGCGAGGTGTGCACCACGTCGGGAAGCAGGCCGGCCTCCTTGAGCAGCTCGCCGCCCCGGACCGCCTCCTTCTCGCCCTTCTCGTTCAGGTTGACGTCCACCCACCCGGTGAACAGGTTCTTCGCGTTCCACTCGCTCTCGCCGTGGCGGAGCAGGATCAGCTTGTACGCAGCAGCAGCCATGCCGCTGAGCCTAATCGAAATGCCGTGGCGCCTCACCGGAGCCCTCTGTAATCTGCCGACGGCGATTGCGGCTATTACGGGGGAGGGCACGACGTGGCACTGTCACGCGGCATGCGCGAGGCGGCGGGCGGACTGCCACGGCAGTTCTGGTGGCTGTGGACCAGCACCCTCGTCAACCGCCTCGGCGGCTTCGTCGTCACCTTCCTGGCCCTCTACCTCACCGTCCAGCGCGGTTACTCCGCCTCGTACGCCGGCCTGGTGGCCGGGCTCTTCGGGCTGGGCGGCGCGGCCGGCGCCGTGCTCGGCGGGGTGCTCGCCGACCGGGTGGGCCGCCGCAGCACCATGCTCGCCGCGCAGCTCGGCGCCGCCGCCACCACCGCCCTGCTCGGCCTGGTGCACCACCCCGCGGCCATCGCCCTGGTCGCGGCCGCGGTCGGCCTGACGAGCAACGCCTCCCGCCCCGCCGTGCAGGCGATCATCGCCGACGTGGTCCCGGCCGCCGACCGCGTCCGCGCCTACTCCCTCAACTACTGGGCCATCAACATCGGCTTCGGCGTGTCCTCCGCGGCGGCCGGCTTCATCGCCTCGGCCGGCTATCTGTGGCTGTTCCTCGGCGACGCCTTCAGCACGGTGGTGTGCGCCCTGGTGGTGTACGTGAGGGTGCGCGAATCCCTGCCGGCCGCGGCGGATACGGGGGCCCCGGCCGCCTCCCGCGCTCACGCCAGGCAGTCCACGCAGGCCGCGCGGACCGTGCGGACAGCGCCGGCCGGCCCCCGTACGGCCACCCGCCTCGTCGATGTCCTGCGGGACCAGCGCTTCATGGTCATGGTCCTGTGCACCTTCCTCCTCGGCAGCGTGATGCAGCAGGGCAACTCCACCCTGGCCGTCGACATGGGCGCGCACGGGCTGAGCAGCCGCCAGTTCGGGCTGGCCGCCGCCGTCAACGGGGTGGTGATCGTGATCCTGCAGCTCCCCGTGACGCGGCTGCTGCGCGGCCGTTCCAGCGCGAGCCTGCTGGCCATCGGGTCGCTGGTGCTGTCCTGGGGGCTCGGCCTGACCGCCTTCGCCGGGACGTTCGGGCTGTACGCGCTCACCGTCGCCGTATGGACGCTGGGCGAGATCATGCACGCCCCTGCCTCGATGTCCGTGGTCTCCGACCTCGCCCCCGCCACCGCCCGCGGCCGGTACCAGGGCGTCTACAGCCTCGCCTGGTCGGCGGCCACCTTCGCCGGCCCGCTGCTGGGCGGCCTGGCCTACGACCGCCTCGGCCGCGACGCGGTCTGGGCCGGCTGCGCCCTGGTCGGCACGGCCGCGGCCACCGGCTACTACCTGCTGCTGCGCGTCCGCGCCGCCGCCTCCCCCGCCCCGCTCCCGCCGGCCGCCACCGCGGATGTCCCGGCGGACGGCACGGCGGACGGCACGGCGGATGTCCTCCCGGCTGCCCTGCCGGACGCCTCCGCGGGTGCCCGGGAGGAGCCGGTCACCGGCTGAACGCGCCGCGCGGCGAGCAACCGCACGGCAGGCAACCGCGCGAAGCCGTCGGGACGGTCACCCGCGCGGCACCCGCCCCGCGCCCACCCCCCGTACGACCGCCGTCAGGACTCCCGCTCGCCGGTCAAGTGGCTGAACGCGGCCAGGTTGCGAGTGGACTCGCCGCGGGAGACCCGCCAGGCGTACTCCTTGCGGATGGAGGTCGCGAAGCCCAGTTCAAGGAGGGTGTTGAAGGAGCCGTCGGCGTTCTCCACCACCGCGCCGAGCAGCCGGTCCACCTCGGCGGGCGAGACGGCGGCCAGCGGCAGCCGGGCGTTCAGGTAGACGTCGCCGAGCCGGTCGACGCCGTAGCTGACGCCGTACAGGCGCAGGTTGCGTTCCAGCAGCCAGCGGTAGAACGCCTCGTGGTTCTCGTCGGGGCGGCGGACCACGAAGGCGTTGAGCGAGAGGGTGTGCCGCCCGACCACCATCTGGCAGGTGGTGGACAGCTTCCGGGTGCCGGGCAGTTGCGTGACATAGGTGCCGGGCCGCGGCGACTCCCACTCCAGGCCGGCTTCCGCCAGGGCCTGCTCGACGGCCCGGCGGGCGCCCTCCTCGGCGGGCGCGCCGCCCGGCGCGCCCTCGGGTACCCCGCCGCGTACGTCCTCAGCCATGGGCCGATCGTAGGCGACGGCGGTGGTCGTGGACCGCCTCGGCGTACACCCCGGCCGTGTCCGCCGCCGCCGCGTCCCAGCCGAAGTCGCGGGCGTGCCGGGCCGCCGCCGCGCCGAGCCGGTCGACCAGGTGCGGGTGGTCCACGAACCGGCGCAGCACCTCCGCGTACGCGCGCGGGTCGTGGCCGGGTACGAGGAAGCCGGTGTGCCCGTCGCGCACCGCGACCGGGAGCCCGCCGACCGCCGCGGCGACCACCGGGGTGCCGCACGCCTGCGCCTCGATCGCCGCCAGCCCGAAGGACTCGCTGTGGGACGGCATGACGAGCACGGTCGCCGCCCGGTACCAGTCCGCGAGCCGGATCTGGTCGACCGGCGGCTGGAACCGTACGACGTCGCTCACGCCCAGCCGGGCGGCCAGCTTGTGCAGCGCCTCCGGCTTGGCCAGGCCGCTGCCGCTCGGACCGCCCACGACGGGCACGACGAGGCGGTCGCGCAGGGAGGGCATCTGCTCCAGCAGTACGGCGACCGCGCGGACCAGCACGTCGGGGGCCTTCAGCGGCTGTATGCGGCCGGCGAACAGCGGGATCACGGCGTCGTGGGGCAGGCCGAGCCGGGCGCGGGCGGCGGCGCGGCCGGAGCCGGGGCGGAACAGGTCGAGGTTGACGCCGGGGTGGACGACGGAGACCTTGCCGGGCGCGGCTTCGTAGTACCGGACCAGGTCGCGGGCCTCCTCCGCGGTGTTCGCGATCAGCCGGTCGGCGGCCGAGACGATCTGCGTCTCGCCGATCACCCGGGCCGGCGGCTCGGGGCAGTCGCCCTCGGCGAGCGAGGCGTTCTTGACCTTGGCCATGGTGTGCATGGCGTGCACCAGCGGGACGCCCCAGCGCTGGGCGGCCAGCCAGCCGACGTGGCCGGACAGCCAGTAGTGGGAGTGCACGAGGTCGTAGTGGCCGGGGCGGTGGCGGGCCCAGGCCTGCATCACGCCGTGGGTGAAGGCGCAGAGCTGGCCGGGCAGCTCCTCCTTGGCCAGTCCCTCGTAGGGCCCCGCGTCCACGTGCCGGACCAGCACGCCGGGGGCCAGTTCCACGCTGCACGGCAGGCCGCCGGTGGTGGCCCGGGTGAAGATCTCCACCTCGACGTTCTGCTCGGCCAGCCGCTTGGCGAGTTCCACGACGTACACGTTCATGCCGCCCGCGTCGCCCGTGCCGGGCTGGTGCAGCGGCGAGGTGTGCACGCTCAGCATCGCCACGCGCCGCACCCGCCGCCCGGCCCCCCAGCGGATGTGCGGGCGGGCGCGCAGCGCTCCGAGCCGGGACGTGTAGGTGGTCACGTTCGCTGTTCCTTCCGCCGGTCGTGCCGGGCCGTTCGTGCATGACGTGCGTGCCGGTCGGTCCCGTGAGGGTCCGCATGGCGACCGGGTGGGCGGCCGGGTGGCGGCCGTCAACTCCGCACAACATCGGAATCGGACATTCCATTTCCGGGACGCGGCCGTTGTCGCCAAACCGATACGTGCCGCCTCCGTCCGGTGCCGCGGGAGCGCCGGCAGGTGCCGGGCGGCGCCGCGGGCCCGGATCGCGGGAGCGGCCGCCGCGACCTACGGGTGCCCCGTACCGCTGCGGCTACCCTCGTCCGCATGGGTGGCGTGGTACGGGCGGTGGGCGCGGTACGGGCGGTCGGCGTGGTGACGCGCGGCACGACCAACCCCAACCGGCTGCGCCGCATGGACCGCTGGATCGCCGCCGCGCACGGCCCCGGGCTGCGCAGGGCCGCCGATCCCCTCGCGGTGGACCTCGGGTACGGGGCCGCGCCCTGGACCGCCGTGGAACTCCTCGGCCGGCTGCGCCGGATCCGGCCGGACCTCGCGGTGGTCGGCCTGGAGATCGACCCCGCGCGGGTCGCGGCGGCCCTGCCGTACGCCCGGGACGGACTCACCTTCGCGCACGGCGGCTTCGAGGTGCCGCTGCCGGGCGGGCGCCGCCCCGTGCTGATCCGTGCGGCGAACGTGCTGCGGCAGTACGACGAGGCCGAGGTCGCCGAGGTGTGGGCGCGGCTGCGGGGCAGGCTGGCGCCCGGCGGGCTGCTGGTCGAGGGCACCTGCGACGAGATCGGCCGCCGCCACGTGTGGGTGGCGCTGGGCCCCGAGGGCCCCCGCACGGTCACCTTCGCCACCCGTCTGGGCTCCCTGTCCCGCCCGTCCGACCTGGCCGAGCGCCTGCCGAAGGCGCTCATCCACCGCAATGTGCCGGGCGAACCCGTGCACGCGTTCCTGACGGCCTTCGACCGCGCCTGGGCCGCCGCCGCCCCGCTGTCCGCCCTGGGCGCGCGCCAGCGCTGGATGGCCTCGGTACGGGCACTGCGGGCGGCCGGATGGCCGGTGGCGGACGGGCCGGGGCGGTGGCGGCAGGGCGAGGTCACGGTGCGGTGGGAGGCCCTGGCGCCGAAAGGGTGAGGGCGGGCCCGGGCCCGGCCGCGGGGGCGTGCGGGCGGGTGGGCCTCGCGTGCGGGCGGGCCTCGCGGGCGCCCGGCGGAGGGCCTGTTGGGGCGCTGTACGGGGCGCCGGACGGGCGCTGCAGGGGGCGCCGGACGGGGCGTCGGACGGGGCGTCGGACGGGGCGCGAACCCGCAAGTGGGTCGGGCCGGGGCCACGGTTGCGGCGGGTGCGCGTGATGTTTGTCATGTGCGGATCGGCACATCCGCGCCGAAATCGCCCGCTGACCTCCGCATATGACACTGACCGTTTACAACTGGCTCTCCCGTCCCGCCTCGCGCAGCCATTAGGGTCTCGGAAGGCCCTCGGGGGAGGGAAGGAGTCGGCTGATGTCCGCAAGGCGCGGCACTGAGCGGCCCCCTGCCACCGGTCCCGGGGCAGCGGGCGGACCGGTCGTGCCCACGGAGGACCGGGGCCCCGCCTCCGGGAGCGCGGGCCGCGACAACCGGGCCGAGCGCGCCACCGCCGCCGAACCCGGTGAGGCCGCTGGGGCCACCGGGGCCGGCAAGGCGATCGAGGCGGGCGAGGCCGCCGAGACACGCGCCCCGCGCGACGAGCCCACCGCCGTGACCCTCCCCCGGCAGCGCCAGAGCACGGGCGGACCGGCGGCGCTGACCGTGCTCGTGGTGGGCGACGACCCGAACGGCGCGTTCACCGCCCCGTACTTCCAGGAGGGCGGCGGCCCGCGCATCCGTATCCTGCGGGCCCGCAACCTCACCGCGGCGGCCCGCCTCCTCACCGACGACGTGCACTGCGTCCTGCTCGACCTGCCCGACGTGCTCGACGCGCTGCCGCGGGTGCGGCGCCTCGCGCCGAACACGGCGGTCCTCGTGCTGACCGAGGGCGCCGACGACCCGCACGCGGCGGAGGCCGTGCGCGTCGGCGCCCAGGACCACATCTCGCGCGACGAGATCGACGCGCCCACCGTGACCAGGGCGGTGCGCTACGCCATGGAGCGCAAGCGGGCCGACCTCGCCCAGCGCCAGCTCACCGAGAGCCGCCTGCTCGCGCAGGAGAACTCCCGCCTGGAACGCGGCCTGCTGCCCACCCCGCTGCTCCAGGGGGCGACGGGGCTGCGGTTCGCGGCCCGTTACCGCCCCGGCCGCAGCCGCGCGCTGCTCGGCGGCGACTTCTACGACACCATCCGCACCCCCGACGGCACCGTGCACGCCATGATCGGCGACGTGTGCGGGCACGGCCCGGACGCGGCGGCCCTCGGCGTCGAGCTGCGCATCGCCTGGCGGGCCCTGACCTTCGCCGGGCTCGGCGGCGAGTCGCTGCTGCGCACGATGCAGGAAGTGCTGGTCCACGAGCGGGCGAGCGAGGAGGTCTTCGCCACCTTGTGCCTGGTGGACATCGCGCCGGACGGCCGCTCGGCCGGGCTGCACCTGGCCGGCCACCCCGCGCCGCTGTTCGCCGCCCCCGGCCGGGTGCCGGCCCTGCTGCCGTACGAGGACGGCGGCCCGGCCATCGGGCTGCTGCCGGACGCCTCCTGGGAGCGGGTGCGGGTCGCGCTCGGCTCGGGGGAATGGGCGCTGATGCTCTACACCGACGGCCTGATCGAGGGCCGGGTCGGCGAGGACACCCGGCGGCTCGGCCAGGACGGCATGGTCGAACTGGCCGCCCGCCTGCTCGCCTCGGGCCTGCGCGGCGAGGCCTTCCTGGACGCCGCCGTCACCGAGGTACGGGAGCTGAACGGCGGCGAACTGACCGACGACGTGGCCGTGGTGCTGCTGGAGCGGCAGGCCTGACGGGCGGTACGGCGGCCCGGCCGGACCGGTCCGCCGTCGAGGGCCGCGCGGCCTTCAGCCACGTCGGCCGGCGGGTCGGCGGCGGCCGTCGGGCGAGCGCGTACGCCGGCCGTCGTCAGCCGGCGGGTCAGCGGCGGCCGTTGTAGGGGCCGTACGGACCGTCGCTGCTGCTTCCGCGGTTGCGGCGCCAGGAGCCGCGCCCGCCGCCGCGGCCGGAGGCCGCGCGCACGGCGGGGCGTACGTCAACCATGTACACGATCACCGCGACCAGGCCGATGACCGGCAGGAACGACAGCACCGAGAACAACTTCATCACCACGGCGGCGATGCCCAGGATGACCAGCCAGAACGGCTTGCTGTTCTTGTCCGCCGCCCGGTACGCGTCCTCGCGGTGGATCGCCGCGTCCACGAACGCGAACAGCGCGAGCAGGAAGAGCGCCCACGAGAGCAGGGCGACCACCCCGAAGAACCCTGTGATCAGCACGCGTCCACCGCCTCAGTCGGTTGGCTTCCGGCCCCCACGGTACCGGTCCCGTCAGGACAACGACCCGGCTCGGCATTCGGTGCCCCGCCGGGCGGGGGCGCCGCGGAGCGGGGCGGGCCGCCCGCCGGCCCGCCCGGGCTCACTTCGCGGCCGGCTTGCGCGGGGTCGTCCTGCGGGCCGCCGGCTTCTTCGCCGCCTCGCTCCTGCGGGCCGCCGGGGACTTGTCGGGCTCGACGGCGGCGGCGATCTCCACCACCTCGTCGGCCGCCTGCCCGCGCCAGTTCGCGACGGCGCCCTTGCCGCGCACGGCGAGGTCGTCGTACGTCTCGCGCAGCGCCACGGCGGCGCCGGCCGCACGGCCCACGCCCTGCAGCGCCGCGTTCTGCACGGACTCGCCGATCTTCCTCAGGTCCCGCAGTTCCTTCAGGTCCAGGTCGTGCCAGGTCTGGTTGATCCTGGTCTGGGCGTCCTTGGCCTGTGCGGTGACCCGCTCCTGGACCACCTTGGGGTCGGTGGCCCGCAGCTTCTCGATCCGCTCGGGCGCCTGCTCGCGGATCCGCCCGATCAGCGGCGGGACCTCCCGCAGCTTCTCGGCGGCCAGGTCCGCCGCTCCGGCCACCGCGTAGAGCGGCGTCGGGTCGCGGAAGCTCTTCCTGATGTCATCGGTGATCGTCATGGTGCGTTTCCTTCCCCGCGGGGCCGGGCGCCTCGTGCCGCCCCGCCTCCACTGCTTCGTCGTTCTCGTCGTTCTCGCCGTACTCGTCGTTCTCGTCGTTCTCGTCGTACTGGCCGTTCGGGCCGCGCTCGTCGTTCCGGCCGCGCTCGTCGTGCTCGCCGGCCGCCGCGGCGGCGGCGTTCTCCTTGCGGAAGGACTCGTAGATCTGGATGAGCACCTGCTTCTGGCGCTCGTTGATCGACGGGTCCGTGAGGATCGCGGCCGGGACCTCCAGCTCGTCCCGCTCCCGTGCGTCGAGGATCCCCGCCTGCACGTAGAGCGTCTCCGCGGATATGCGCAGCGCCTTGGCGAGCTGCTGCAGGATCTCCGCGCTCGGCTTGCGCAGCCCGCGCTCGATCTGGCTCAGATACGGATTCGACACCCCTGCCGCGTCCGCGAGCTGCCGCAGGCTGAGCTGCGCGTTGCGCCGCTGCTCCCGCAGATACTCCCCGAGCTTCAGCGCACCCATGACTCCACCATGCCGCGCATCGCTAACTTTTGCAAGCACATCGCTTGCAAGTGTCATCCTGGGCTCGGCGTGACGCCGGGACGCCGGGACGGCTGGGCCCCACGCCCGAGCGGTACGTCGCTCCCGTCTACCGTGGCCTCATGGCACTGCGTTCCCGCCTCCACCGTTTCAATCAGCGGCACCCGTGGAGCCACAACGACCACTACGGCCCCTGGATCGCGGCCCGGGTGGCGGAGGCCGGGGCCCGCGACGTCCTCGACGTCGGGTGCGGGGCGGGGAATCTCGTCGCACTTCTGCGGCAGCGGGCCGCCACGGTCACCGGGCTCGAACCCGATCCCCGGATGGCCCGGGCCGCGGCGGAGCGGTTCGCCGACGACCCCGCGGTCACCGTCGTCGAAGCCGGCTTCGACGGCCGCGGCCCGCGGGCGCGCTTCGACGCGATCACCCTGGTCGCCGTCCTGCACCACATGCCGCTGGCGCCCACGCTGCGGGAGTTGCGCGACTGCCTCGCCCCGGGCGGGCGCCTGGTGGTCGTCGGCTGCTACCGGCAGACCGGGCGTGCCGATCTGCTCGTCTCCCTGCTGTCGGTGCTCCTGAATCCGGTTATGGGGCTGATCAAGCATCCGGCTCGCGCCGCCGCGCCGCCCCTGCACATGACCGCGCCCACCGCCGATGCGCGGGAGACCCTGGGCGACATCCGGGCCGCGGCCGCGCAAGAGCTGCCCGGCGCCCGGATCCGGCGTCGCCTGTTCTGGCGGTACAGCCTGGTCTACGACGCTCCCGCCGGCCCGGCCTGATCCCCGCGAGTGACCCGCCGGCCGCCGCGCCGACCACGGCGGACAGGGCCCGGCAGTTGCGCCAGACCACGTACAGCACGCAGCCGGGGACGACGGCCAGCCCGTACAGCGGCGCCTGGTTGACGGCCGCCAGGCCGGCCGCCGCCAGCACCAGGTTCGTCACGGCCAGGACCGGGCGCCGCAGCATGGCGTACGCCGCGGCCAGCAGCGTGCGCGGGACGGCGGCACCCGCGTCGTCCGCGGCGAACGCCATGGCCACCAGCCCGCAGCCGGCCGCGGCCGGCGCGACCACGGCCTGCAGCGGGACAAGGGCCAGGGCCGGGCCGGGCGCGCGGTGGCTCAGGAAGACCGCGTCGGCGGCCGCCATGCCGGCCAGCAGCACCAGCGGGGTCCACAGCGTGAGCGCCCGCCGCAGCAGCCGGGTGTAGGCGCGGGCGAAGGCGGCGGCCGGGGGGCGGTCCTCCTCGTCGGCCAGCCGCAGGTACCCGAAGGCGGCGGCCAGCGAGGGGCCGGTGCCCAGTGCGAGGACCGCGAAGACCACCGGGTGGTGCCAGGGCCGGTGGTCCCGCTGCAGCGCCACCAGCAGCGGCAGGTTGGTGGCCGCGACCCCGAGGTTCACCACCAGGACCCGGTGGACGTGTGTCCAGATCAGGTCCCAGGAACTGTTCGCGGGATTGAGGCGCGGCCACCGGGCGGTGGTGTCCGTACCGCTCATCTCAGGCACCTCACTTCATTCCGCTGGTGGCGATGCCCTGCACGAAGTAGCGCTGCCCGAGCAGGAAGACCACCAGGATCGGCAGGACGGACAGCACCGAGCCGGTCATGATCATCGCGTACCGGGAGTCGTACATGCCGACGAACGAACGCAAGCCCAGCTGCACGGTCCACAGGTCGTTGTCGGTGAGGTAGATGAACGGGCCCATGTAGTCGTTCCAGGTGTTGACGAAGGTCAGCAGGGCCAGGCCGGCCAGGGCCGGCCGGGACAGCGGCAGCACGATCCGGGCCCAGATGCCGTACTCGCTCAGCCCGTCCAGGCGGGCGGCCTCGCTCATCTCGTCCGGGATGGTCAGGTAGTACTGGCGCATCAGGAAGACGCCGAACGCGCCGAACGCCTGCAGCAGGATCAGCGACAGGCGGGTGTTCACCAGGCCGAGCTTCTGCATCATGATGTACTGCGGCACCATGTACGCCTGCCAGGGCACGGCGATGGTGGCGACGTAGCCGAGGAACAGCGCGTCGCGGCCGGGAAAGCGCACCTTGGCGAAGCCGTAGGCGGCGAAGCTGCCGGTGAGCACCTGGAGGACCGTGATGACCACGCTGAGGATCAGCGAGTTCTTCAGGTAGGTGAGCATCGGGATGTCCGTCCAGATGTGGACGAAGTTGTCCCAGTGCCAGCTCTGCGGGATCCAGTGGACGGGGACGGTGAAGACGTCCCGATCGGCCTTCACCGATGAGGAGAGCATCCAGGCGAACGGCAGCATGATCGCCGCGGCGAGGCCGATGAGCAGCGCGTACAGCAGGACCCGGCCGGCGATGCGGCGGGCCCGGGGCGGGCGCCGGGCCGGCCCGCGGCCGGCCCGGCGGAGCGTCCTGGCCGGGGCGCGGTCACCGGGCAGCAGGGTGGTGTTCACCGCTCCCTCCTTCGCTGGAGCCGGAACTGGGCGAGGGTGATCACCAGGCAGATGGCGAACAGCGCCAGGGAGATCGCCGAGGCATAGCCGAACCGGCCGTGGGTGATGCCCTCGCGGAAGATCAGCTGGGAGAGCACCAGCGTGGAGCGGCCGGGGCCGCCCTCGGTCATCACCTGCACCAGGTCGAAGACCTTGAAGCTGGAGATGGTCAGCATGACCAGGACGAAGAAGGTGGTGGGCCGCAGGCCCGGCAGGGTGATGTGCCGGAAGCGCTGCCAGGGGCCGGCCCCGTCCACCCGGGCCGCCTCGTACAGCTCGGCCGGGATGGCCTGCAGTCCGGCCAGGTAGAGCACCATGTAGTAGCCCATGTCCCGCCACACACTGGTGACGATCAGCGCGGGCAGCGCCCAGTCGGTGGAGGTGGTCCAGCCCGGCGGGTGGGCGACGCCCAGGTGCCGCAGGATCTGGTTGACCGGGCCGACATCGGGGCTGAGCAGCATGTTCCACACCACGGCCACCGCGACCAGCGAGGTGACGTAGGGGAAGAAGAACGCGGTGCGCAGGATGCCCACCCCGCGCAGTTTCTGGTTGAGCAGCACGGCCAGGCCCAGCGAGGCCGCCAGGGTCAGCGGGATGTGCCCGGCGGCGTACCAGCAGGTGTTCTCCAGTGCGGTACGGAAGTTGTCGTCGTGCCACATCCGGCGGAAGTTGGCCAGGCCGACCCAGTGCGGCGAGCTGTAGGAGTTCCAGTCGGTGAACGACACCAGCAGGGCGCCGACGACGGGAACGAGGGTGAAGGCGGCGAAGCCGAGGAAGTTGGGCAGCACGAAGCTCCAGCCGACCAGGATGCCCCGGCGGCGGCGCCGCCGCGCGGCGGCGGCGGCGTGCGCGGTGGTCCCGGCCCGGGCCTCCGCGGCCGCACGGGCGTCGGCGGCGCTCACTGGACTTCGGTCTTCACTCGGTGGTCCATCTCGTCGATGCCCTTGTCGACGGACTTCTCGCCGGTCATCACCAGTTCGTGCTCCTCGGTGAGGATCTGGTCGACGTCGGAGGACTTGTCGCTCACCGGCATCTCCAGCTTGACCGTGTCGGGCCGCATGGCCTTGCGGGACAGGGCGTCGGTGGGCATCCCCTTGACGCCGAAGAACGCGTCGAGGATCTTGCCGTCGGTGTAGGACGGTACGACGCCGATCTTCGCGATGGCGGCGGCGCCCTCGGGGCCCGAGGCCCACTCGACGAACTTGGTGGCGGCGTCGGCGTTGCGGGCGTGCTTGTTCACCGCGAACGCGGTCGGCGATCCGAAGGTGACGGTCTTCCCGTTGGCGGTGATCTGCGGCATCGGTGCCATGCCCCAGTCGACGTCGTTGGCGCCCTGGGACTTCTCCGCCAGCAGCGCGGCGGCCCACCAGGTCCCCATCGGGACGATCGCCGCCTTGTGAGTGGTGAGCATCGAGTCGTAGCCGACGTTCTGACTCTTGGCGGTGCCGAACGGCATGGTCGCGTCGGCCTTCTGGAGGTCCAGGGCCATCGTGTACTGGTCCTTGAAGAAGGAGTAGTCGCCGCCCAGCAGGTCGCCACCGGTCTGGGCGGCGGCGATCGCCTGGACCACCGAGCGCCAGGTGTGCAGGTAGGTGCCGTACACCTTGGACGAGCCGGAGCCCTTGGTGAGCTGTTTGGCGACCGAGTCGAACTGCGACCAGGTCAGGTGGGACAGGTCGGTGCCGCCGACGAGGGCCTTGTTGTAGAAGAGCACCCAGAAGTCGTTGCGGTACGGCAGCGCGTAGTACTGGCCCTTGAGGTCGAAGTCGCCGAGGCCGGAGTAGGACGCCTTGTCCAGGGTCGTGGCGTAGTCGGTCAGCGAGGCCAGCTGGCCGCGGGTGGCGTAGCGGGCGTAGTCGGTGACGTTCTTCATGGTGAGCACGTCGGTCCTGTCGCCGCCGGCCAGCATGGTGGTGACCTTGTCGGAGTAGTTGTCCGCGAGGATGTCCACCGGCCGCACGTCGATCTTGGGGTACTTCGCCTCGAAGCCGTCGATGAGCGCCTTGAACTCGGGGGTCTTGGCGTAGTTCCACACGGCGATCTTGACGACGGTCCGGCCGTCGGAGGTGCTGCCGGAGCCGTCGCCGCCGCAGCCGGCGGCGCCGAGCAGCGCCACGGCGGTGGCGACGGGCAGGATTCTGGCGGGGATCTTCCTCATGGTGTGCGGCTCCTTGGCGTGGTCCGGGGGTCCGGCGGGCTCACGGGTCGGGCGGTCGGGCGGCCGGGCAGCTCGGCGGCCGGGCGCTCAGGCGCTCAGGCCGAGGGCCCAGTGCTCCTCGGTGATCTCGGCCTGCAGCGGCCGGCGGGCGGTGAAGCGGGTGAGTTCGTCCAGCGCGTGGTCGGTCAGCCGGCCGATCTCGGTGCCGAGCGAGCCGGCGATGTGCGGGGTGACCATGACGCGGGCCAGCCTGCGCAGCGGTGACGTGACGGGCAGCGGCTCGGGGTCGGTGACGTCGAGGATGGCGAAGAGCCGTCCCGAGGCGCACTCGGCGGCCAGCGCCTGGGAGTCGACCAGGCTGCCGCGGGCGGTGTTGATGACGGTGGCGTGGTCGGGCAGCAGGGCGAGCTGCGCGGCGCCGATCAGGTGCCGGGTCTCGGCCAGTTCGGGCGCGTGCAGCGAGAGCACGTCGGCCCTGGGCAGCAGTTCGTCCAGCGGTACGAGGGCCGCTCCGGCCCTGGCCACCTCTGCCGGGTCGGCGTACGGGTCGGCGACCAGGACGGTGGTCCGCCCGAGCACCTTGAGCAGGTCGACCACCTTGCGGCCGATCCGGGAGAAGCCCACGATGCCCACCGTCCGGCCGAAGTTGGACAGGTCGCCGTAGCCGGTGACCGTCCCCCAGCCCTGGTAGGCGCGCCGTTCGTCGGCCGCCAGGAAGGGCGCCTTCTTCCCGGCGAAGATGATCGCCGCCAGGGTGTACTCGGCGACCGGTATGGCGTTGGCGTCGGCGGCGCTGGTGACGCGGACGCCGCGCTGCCACACCTCGCCACCGACCAGGCCGCGTACGCTGCCGGCGCAGTGCACGACCAGGCGCAGCCCGGGGGCGGCGGCCAGGCGTTCCGCGGTGAGGCGGGGGGCGCCCCAGGAGGTGAGGAGCACCTCGGCCGCCGCGAACCGCGCCCGGGCGGCGGGCCGTTCGAGGTCGTCGGTCCAGAGCGGCTCACCGAGGTCCACCAGCTCGGCCAGGCGGGCAAGCCGTTCGGCGTCGAAGTGCGCGGCGAAGCTCTGCCCGCTCATCACGACCAGCGCCTTGGGTTTGGTCTGCATCGGTGGTGGGTCCTCCCCCTGCACACGTTGGGAGCTGTGTGCAAAAGAGCTACTTGCTGAACACGTTGGAACAGGAATAGTGGTGTAGCGATCGGACCCACCAGAGTCCGGACACAAAAGCAATCAAACGAACAGATGCGAACACCGTAAGCAGGTACACGACCAGAGCCGACGCAGAGCCGACGATTGGCGAGGGCGCCCGGGATGACCGATGAACGACTCTTCGCGCTGCAGCGCAGAGAACGCCTGATGGACGAGCTGCGCCGACGCGGAGCGGTACGCGTCCGGGAACTGGCCCGGGTGCTCGGCGTCAGCGAACTGACCATCCGCCGGGACATCACCGCGCTCGCCGCCCGCGGCATGCTGACCCGGGTGCACGGCGGCGCCACCCTCGCCACCGAGCTGGACGCCGTCCCGGTCCGCCGCCCCCGCCCGGCCGCCGCCGCGTACACCATCGGCATGGTGGTGCCGTCCCTGGACTACTACTGGCCGCCGATCGTCAACGGGGCCCGCGCCGCGGCCGCCGCGCTCGGCGTGCAGATACAGCTGCGCGGCTCCAGCTACGACCAGGCCGAGGACCGTCGCCAGATCAGCCGGCTGATCGCCGCCCAGCAGGTACAGGGCCTGCTGCTCGCGCCGAACCTGGAGGGGGACGGGGTCGAGGAGATGATCGACTGGATCGGCAACCTCCCGGTGCCGGTGATCCTGGTCGAGCGGCAGACCCCGCAGTGGACGCCGACGCCCCGCCAGCTGGAGTGGGTGCGCAGCGACCACGCGCTCGGCCTGGAGATGGCGGTGCGCCACCTGCACGAGCACGGCCACCACCGGATCGGGCTGGTCCTGTCCAAGGGCAGCCCGACCTCCGCCCACCTGGCGCGGGGCTGGACCCGGGCGTGCGCGGAACTCGGCCTGCCGGACGCCTTCGTGGTGCGCGAGAGCGTCGCCCTGAACGTGCCCGGGCACCGCGAGATCATCCAGGACCTGCTGGTCCGCGCCCGCCGCTCGCGGATCACCGCACTGATCGTGCACAGCGACCCCGACGCGATCTCCATCGCGCAGTACCTCGCCGAGGAGGGGCTGTCCATCCCCGGCGACATGGCGATGGTGACCTACGACGACGAGGTCGCGCACCTGGCCGAGCCGGCGATGACCGCGGTCCGGCCGCCGAAGCCGCGGGTGGGCCGGGAGGCGGTGGAGATGATGGTGGCCCGGCTGGTGGAGGGCAGGCGCCGGCCCGCCCAGCGGGTGCTGATCCTGCCCGAACTGGTCATCCGCAACTCCTCGGTGAACACCGCGGCGGGCATCTGAGGCCGTACGAACCGCCCGCCCCACCGTGCTCCACCGCCGCCGGCCGCGCCCGGGCGGGCGGCATTCCCGTGGTGCGTTTTCGATCGTTCGCGTTCGAGTGATCACGGGGTGGTTGACCGCGGCCGGCCGGTTCGCTTGAGTGACCGGCAGGGCGACGGGTGCTCCGGCGCCGCGTCCCCCTGACGTCGTACGGAGACTGCCATGCCCGACGGCCTGCCGCCCGAGGACCGGGCCCGCTCCCCGTACACCGGCTGGACCCGGGACCACTGGGTCACGCTGGCCTATCGGATGCTCGCCGCCGTGGACCCTTACCGCTCCCCCGGCGGCGCGCTGGTCGGCCTGCCCGGCCCGGCGAGCGGCAGCGGCGTACGGTCCGACGGGTTGGAGGGCTTCGCCCGCACGTTCCTGCTCGCGGGATTCCTCACCGCCGGCTCGCGGGGCGCCGGCCCCGGAGTGGGCCGCCTGCTGGAGACGTACGCGCGCGGCCTGGCCGCGGGCACCGACCCGCGCTCCCCCGAGGCGTGGCCGCGGCCGGACCGGCTCGGGCAGGCCAAGGTGGAGGCCGCCTCGGTCGCCCTGGTCCTCCAGCTCACCCGGCCCTGGCTGTGGGACCGGCTGGACGAGGGCGTACGCGAACGTGTCGTGGACTGGCTCGGCACGGTCGTCGGCCAGGAGTACCCGCCCATCAACTGGGTGTGGTTCCGGATCGTCGTGGAGTCCTTCCTGCGCGAGGCCGGCGGCCCGTTCTCCGTCGCGGACATCGAGCAGGACCTCGCCGTCCACGCCTCGCTGCGGCGCCCCGGCGGCTGGCTGAGCGACGGTCAGGAGCGGGCGTACGACCACTACACCGGCTGGGCACTGCACCTGTACCCGCTGCTGTGGACCCGCCTGTTCGACGTGACCGGCACGCTGTGTCCGCCGGAGTTGCGCCTGCGCTGGGAACGGGACCTGGCCGCCTACCTGGACGACGCGGTGGCGCTGATCGGAGCGGACGGCTCACCACTGCTGCAGGGCCGCAGCCTGACCTACCGCTTCGCGGCGGCGGCGCCGCTGTGGACGGGCGCCGTCACCGGGGCCGGCGGTCTCGCCCCGGGGCTGGTACGGCGGGCGGCGAGCGGCATGCTGCGGCACTTCGCCGACCGCGGCGCCTTCGAGCCCGACGGGCTGCTGACCCTCGGCTGGCACCGGGAGTGGCCGGCCATCCGGCAGTCCTACTCCGGGCCCGGTTCGCCGTACTGGGCGGCCAAGGGCATGCTCGGCCTGATGCTGCCCGCCGCGCACCCCGTGTGGACGGCTCGTGAGGAGCCGCTGCCGGTGGAACGGGCCGACCAGGCCCGGGTGATGGCCGCGCCCGGCTGGCTGGTCTGCGCCCGGCGGGCGGACGGCGTCGTCCGGGTCGTCAACCACGGCACCGACCACGCCCGCCCAGGGGACGAGTGCGCCGACTCCCCGCTCTACGCCCGGCTCGGCTACTCCACCGCCACCCTGCCGCCCTTGACCGGTCCCACCGTCGCCGACCCGCTCGACAACAGCGTCGTCCTCCTCGACCCGGCCGGTCGCGCCACCCACCGCAGCGGCTTCGAGACCCTCTTCGCGCTGTCCCTGCCCGGCGGCGCCCTCGCGGCCGCCTCCCGCGGCCGGGTCCGCTGGGCCGACACCACCGGCGACGACAGCCCGGACCACGGCTCGGGCCGCCGCGGCGCCGTCACACACGGCCCGTTGGTCACCGTCGCCTCCGTCCTGCGCCTCGGCATCGAGGTCCGTGTGGTACGGATCGACGCGCCCGCGGACTTCCCCGCGCCGGAGGCCCCTTGGCGGTCCGTACGGCTCGGCGGCTGGCCCGTCTCCGCCGACCTGCCACCCCGTGACCGCCAACGCTCCGGCCCCGGCCCCTGGGCCGAGGCCGTGACCCCGGCCCTGCGTTCCGCCCTGCACGGCCTGCGGGGCTTCACCGAGGCGGGCGTCGCGGCCGAGCGGGACACGAGCCCGCTGGGCACGTGTACGGCGGTCCCGTGGCTGGCCACGGCGGAACCCCCGCCGCCGGGTGAGCTTCTGGCGGCGGCGGTGGTCCTGGAGGGCCCGCAGGGAGCCTCGGCCGTGCCCGAACTGTCGGTGGAGACCGCGCCAGGGGGCGGGCACCGGGTGGTGGTCACCTGGGGGGACGGGGAACGGACGGCGGTGGAATTGCCGGGAGGCGGGGCGGCGGGCTGACCGCGGGGGCCGCTCCTGCGCGGCCGGACCCTTCAGCCCTCCGCCCGTTCGATACGGACCAGCAGCGGTGCCGGCGTCCGTCCCGGTTCGGCCGTCGCGTCGCAGGCAAGGGTCAGCCGGGTCAGGCGTTCCCCCCAGGAGCCGCGCAGCAGCGGGTCGTCCAGGGGGCGGTGTTCGAGGCTGCCGGTCAGCCGGCGGGGGTCCCAGGTGAGGCGGAGGGTGCGCCCGGTGCCGTCCCCGACGAGGGCACGGCCCTCGGCGAGGGTGACGTCCCCGGCCAGGAGGTGGTGGAGCCGAACCGGGCCGCGGGGCGCGTACGGCCGGTCCTCGACGAGCACGTGCGCCGGGCGCCCCACGCCCGGGCGGACCAGGCGCAGGGTGCGGCGCCACCCCGCGACCAGACCCTCCGGGTAGGCCGCCGACAACTCCGCCGACCACACCGTCCCGGCCGCGCGCCGCTCGACCCGTACGTCCAGGGCCCGGTGGTCCGCGCCGGGCAGCTGTTCCGCGCCCGGGTCGGGGACGTTGTGCCAGCCGCTGCGCAGGGGCCAGGCGCGGTAGCGGTCCGGGCCGAAGCTGGCGGCGGTGTAGGTGGGCTGGCCGGCGTCGACGACGAGGGGGGTGCCGTCGAGGGCCACCCAGTAGGAGCCGACATCGAGGTGGTTGTGCCGTTCCGCGTTGTGGCCGCCCTTGACGGCGACGGTGAGTCCCTCAGTGGCCCCGGCCGCCTCACGGGCGACCAGGAGCTGGACACCGGGCAGCCACACGTCCCGGGCGGCCCAAGTCCGCTCGCCGGCCCGGGCCGCCGGGCGGACGGCCGGCCGCGGGTGTTCCCGCACGGTCCCGGCCGTCGGCCGCGCGGCACGGCGTTCCGGCACCGCCGCGGACGGGCGCCCCCCGTGCACCTGCTGTTCGAGTGCCGCGCGCCAGTCCGGGTCGCACAGACCGGCCAGCGCGCGGCCGAGCCCCTCCTGGGGGCCGGCGGCCAGGCCCCGGGCGCGGCCGCGGTCCGCGGCGTGCGCGCGGACCGCCGGGTCGGCGATGCGACGGCCCCACCGGAACAGGACGTGCCAGGGCTGCTCGGCGGGCGGGCGCGCGGGGGCGTCGCCGACGTTGACGTACCAGGGTCCGCCCAGGTGGACGCGGTGCGGGTAGCGGACGAGCTCGGGCAGCACGGGCAGGTCGCGGGCGTCGAGGGCCGGGCCGCCGGCCGCGGCGAGCAGGTCGAGTGCTTCCAGCAGCCGGCCGGCGCCGTGCCACCAGTAGGCGACGCCCTCGTCGATCCCCCCGTCGTCGGGCAGTACGGCGACGAAGTGGTCGAGGCCGAGGACGGCCCGGCGGACCAGGGCGGCTCGCTCGGCCCCGTGGCCGGCCATGAGCAGCGCGGCGGTGAGGACGGCGCCGTGGATCCACGGGTTCCAGTTGTGGGCGTCGCCGTCCCGTCCGGTCCAGTGCCAGTCGCCGATCCGGCGGAAGGGCTCCAGCACGCGGGCCCGTACCTCGTGCCGCAGCCGCCGCCGCAGCCCGGGGACCCGCCGGTCGAGCCTGCCGCCCAGGACATGGTCGGACCAGGCCACCAGGGAGGCCACCTCGGCGGCCCCGAGGTCCAGGAACGGCTCGGCCGGGTCGGGCACCAGCTCCCGGCGGGCGGCGGTGAACCGGTCGTGCGGCGCCCAGCACCAAGTGCTGGTCTCGGCCAGCGCCATCAGCCCGTCGGCGGCGGCGTCCAGGCAGGGCGCGGCCCCGGGCGGAGCCTGCGCCGGGGCGGACTCGTCGCGCAGGACCGCGGCCAGGACCAGCAGGGCGACGCGTTCACGCAGGGCCCGCGCTGGGTCCTCGTAGGCCGTGCGGAGCCCGTCGCGGAACGTCCGGGCCCAGTCGGAGGCGCGCAGGACCGGGGCGGGCCGGGCCAGTTCGGCCTCGGCTGCCGCCAGCAGGGCGCCGCGGGTCGCGGGGTGCACCGCGTCCCAGGTCCCCCTCGTCTCCGCCGTGGGCACGGGCAGCCGCCCGGTCGCCCCGTGCAGCGCGTCGCGGAGCGCCGGCGGGTCGAGGGCGGGGCCGAGACGCCCCGCCAGACTGCCGGGCGCGGCGGTTCCGGCCGGATGGCGGGCACGGTCGTTCACACGGGCTCCCGGAAGCTGCTGAAAGGAACGGCGCCACCGGCACCGTAATGGCGATCCCCCGCTGCCGCGCCCTTGCGATCGCAAGCGCAACGGATCGCACGTATTCCTCCGCACGACGCCCGCTCACCGAGCGCGGGAAACCGCGCGGCCGGCCGGCCGCGGACACCCCCGCGAGGGGCGGCGCGGAAGGACGGGGTCCGGTTTCGCATACCTGCGTTTGTGAGCCTTTCGGTTCGGGTCGCATCGGAAGGCTTGTCGGCCGGTTACCCAGGTCCCACACTGCTCGGGATTCCCGCGCACCCGGC
Organism: Streptomyces sp. HPF1205; assembly: GCF_020400825.1. Taxonomy (GTDB): domain Bacteria; phylum Actinomycetota; class Actinomycetes; order Streptomycetales; family Streptomycetaceae; genus Actinacidiphila. Next base: position 67,184 of record NZ_JAINVH010000015.1, on the reverse strand, counting down.
CGTGAAAAAGAAAGGACCCATCCGTGCTGTCGCAGCATCAAGCGGTCACCCGCAGAACGCTTTTCCTGCTCTGCCGACTCTTCGCCGTATTCGCACTCGCCGCCGGCACACTGACCTTCGGCTCGCACCAGGCGCACGCGGCCACCAGCCAATTCAGGGGCGTGAACTGGGCCGACCAGAGGGACAACTTCGTCAACGGCGTGCTGTACGTGTCCGGGCTCGGTCCCTCGGACACCAACGCCTCGGCGGCCACGGTGGCGGACCGGGTGGTCGGCCAGATGTACTCGATCACCGGCGCCAACACCGTGCGCATGCCGATCAACGAGCCCACCGTCGCCAACTACTGGTCGACGTACACCGGGGCGATCGACACCGCGCTCGGCAAGGGCAAGGTGATACTGGCCTACTGGGCGTACTCGGGTGGCAAACCGGCCAGTACGAGCGCCTTCTACTCGATGTGGGACACCGTCGTCGCCAGGTACGGGGGCAACCCCAACGCCTACTTCGAGGTGATCAACGAGCCCTACGCCTACGGCACCGGTGACCTGGACAACTTCTACAACAACTGGCTGGCCCGCTATTCCTCCGTCCCGCGCGGCCGGGTGATCCTCGACGGCGCCGGAGACGCTCAGAACGTGTCGGCCGTGGGCGACGACACCCGCCTGGACAACACCCTGCTGGCCGTCCACGACTACTCGTTCTTCGCCGGATACGAGGACGAAACGGAATGGGCGAACCACATCGCCGGATACATCGGGAAATACGCCGACCGCACCGTCGCCACCGAATGGGGCGGCCCGATGAGCCCCGGCAGCAAGAACGGCGTCCAGTACGGCACGATCGACTACAGCATCCCCAGCGGCTCGTTCTTCGCCGACTACATCCGCGGAGTCAGCAGCGAACTGCGCGCCCTCGGAATGGGCAGCGTGTACTGGCCGGGCCTGCGGGACGGCGACTGGTACAGCCTGACCACCAAGTCCGGCACCGGCTCGGCCATCCAGTTGTCCCTGGTGAACCCCTCAGGGCTGACCCGCCTGCAGTACGCGTGGGGCATCGGCAGCGGCGGCGGCACGTACGTCCGGATCGTCAACGCGGCCACCGGACTGTACGTCGACGGCGCCGGCCGTACGGCCGCCGGCTCGACCGCCGACCAGTGGAGTGACAGCGCCGGCCGCTACGAGGAGCAGTGGACCGTGGAGAACGACGGCAACTATGTCCGCATCAAGAACCGCGCCACCGGCCTCTACCTGGACGGCGGGGGCCGCACCTCCAGCGGCTCCGTGGTGAGCCAGTACGGCGACAGCAACAGCACCAACCAGCAGTGGTCTGTGGTGACCGACGCCAACAACGTCCGCATCAAGAACCGCGCCACCGGCCTGTACCTGGACGGCATGGGCCGTACCGGCTCCGGCACCGACCTGGGGCAGTACAGCAGCAGCAACAGCACCAACCAGCAGTGGCGGATCATCGGGGCCGGCTGAGGCCGCCGCCGGGAACGGCACCGGCCGCCGCCGGACCCCGCGAGGGGTGCGGCGGCGGCAGCGCGGATACCGGCGTACCGGCGGTAGGGTTCACCGGCTCGCGCAGGTCACGTCGGTGGGTGGGAGGGAGCCGGTGCGGAAGTAGGCGTTGATCACCGTGTTGACGCACGCGTCGCCGTAGCGGGGGTAGACGGCGTGGATACGGGCGCCCCGCAGGGTGAGCAGGCGGGACGCGGTGAGGCGGCGGTGCAGGGCCTCGGCGTCCTGGTAGGTGGTGCGAGTGTCGCCGGTGGAGTTCACGATCAGCGCCGGGACGCCGCTCCGGACCGCGGTGGGCCGCTCCCTGGGCGCCGTCGGCCAGAAGGCGCAGGGGCTGATGTCGTGGAGCATGGGGCCGAGGACCTGCCCGTCGGCGGTGGCTGCCCGGATGTCGCGCCAGTAGGCGTCCGGGTCGCGGTCGACCGCCCTGTCGCCGCAGAAGATCGCGGCCTGGGAGCCGCCGGCCGCCTCCTCCACGCCTGTGGACACGAAGGCGAGGGTGTCCGCCAGATCGGCGGTGGGCTCGGCCCGCCAGCCCGCGGCGGCCTCGGCGAGCACGCGCACAGCGCCGGCCAGGGAGGCGGAGGCCGCGTCCCGGTCGTCGTCCAGGCCGTTGAACAGCACGAACGGAACGACGTGGGCGTCCACCCGGTAGCCGCCCACCGTCAGCGGGTGCCGGGCGGAGGCGGCGATGACGCGGTTCACCGCGGCCAGTACCGCGCCGGGCGTGCCGCCCAGGTGGTACCGGGCGTCGCGGGCGGCCGTCCAGGCGGCCCAGTCGCGCAGCGCGGCCTCGTTGGCCCCGGTGGCGTCCGCGAGCATCCGCCGGGCCCCGTAGTTCCCGGGGTCGACCGCGCTGTCGAGCACCATGCGGTCCACGTGGCCGGGGAACATCCGGGCGTATACGGCGCCGAGGTAGGTGCCGTACGAGGCGCCGTAATAGGAGAGCCTGCGCTCGCCGAGTGCCGCTCGCAGCACATCCATGTCGCGCGCGATGTTGCGCGTGCTGATGTACGGCAGCAGGTCGCCGTCCGTCCGCTCGCAGTCGGCGGCCAGGCCGCGCTCCAGGGCGACGACCTCGTCGAAGCCTTTCCTGCCGTTCCCGGGTGCGCGCATCCAGGTGCTGGTCGGCCAGTGGCAGTCGACCGGGGTGCTGCGGCCACTGGACCGGGGGTCCATGCCGATCAGGTCGTACCGGGCGCCGACACCGCCCAGCAGATCGCGGATGTCCGGCGGCAGGTCGATGGAGCCGCCGCCGGGGCCGCCGCCGTTGAGCACCATGGCGCCGACGCGGTGCCTGGTGTCGGTGGCCTTCAGGCGGGAAACGGCCACGGTGATGGCGCGGCGGGCCGGGTGGGCGTAGTCCAGCGGCACCTTGATCGCGGCGCACTGGGCACCGGCCCGGTCGAGGGCCTGGCCGACCTCGTCCGACGGTCCGGTCGCGCACGCGGTCCAGGTGATCTTCTGGTGCTCGAAGCGGGCGAGGGCCGGGGCCCGGACGCCGCCCGCGGGGACGGACGCGGGGACGGACGCGGCCGCCGGCCCGGAGGCGGTGAGGGTGAGGGCGGCGAGCATCCCGGCGGCGGCCCTCACCGCCGACGGGGTCCTCGCGGCCGGAAGCGACCTGCCGCGAATCATGGTCCTCCTGTCCGTCGTCCTGCTCCGTGGTCGTGCTCCGTCGTCCTGCTCGTCACGCGCCCGCGCCGCGCCGCAGCGCCGGTTCCGTCACCGGTTCGGCCACCCGTTCGACTACCGGTTCTCACACAGTGCCGTGCTGATCGTGGCCAGCTCGTCCTCGAAGGACCGCGCGCTGTCGATGTTCTGGTTGATCACGAGCTGCACGCGGCGGCCGTCCGGGGCGACGCCGCCGGTCGTCTCGAAGCCGGGGGTGGTGCCCCCGTGGCCCCAGTACGTCCCGCCGCAGGGCAGCGGCGTGGAGATCAGGCCCAGGCCGTACCGGGCACCCGGCCAGATCCTGTCCGGGTCGGCGGGCACCGTGGCCTTCATCTGCGCCAGTTGCGCGGGCGGCAGCAGGCGGCCGCCGAGCAGTGCGGCGAAGAAGCGGTTCTCGTCGGCGAGGCTGGAGACCAGCGCCCCGCCCACGCCCGCGTAGGTCATGTTGAAGTCCGTGGTGTCGGTCAGGACGGTCCCGCCGCCTCGCGGCAGGCGCTCGTAGCCGTGGGGGTGCGGGCCCTCGATCGCCCGGTCCGCGTGCGGCCAGTAGGTGTCCTTCAGCCCCAGCGGGCGGATGATCCGCCCGGTGATCTCCCGGCTCGGGGAGTTCCCGGTCACCTTCCGGATGATCATCCCCAGGACGATGTAGTTCGTCGTGGAGTACGACCAGGCCCGGGCCGGGCGCGGCTGGTCCAGCGCGAGCGCGACGAGTTCCCCGGGGGTGAAGTCGTGCGTCCGCCAGGTCCGCGGGTGGTCGAAGTCCAGGGCGTCCACGTGGTCCGGCAGTCCGCTGGTGTGCTGGAGGAGCTGCCGTACGGTGATCCTCCGGCCGTCGTATCCGTTGCGGTCGATCAGGCCCGGCAGGTAGTGGTCCACGGTGGCGTCCAGGTCGACCCGGTGCGCGGCGACGAGCTGGAGCAGCACGGTGGCGGTGAAGGTCTTGGTCGTGCTGCCGATGCGGATCCGCCCGGCGACCGGCATCGGCCGGCCGGTGCGGAGGTCGGCGGCCCCGGCGGCCGCGGCCCATTCGCCGCACCCGGGGGCGTCCACCCGGACCGCCGCGCCCGCCAGGCCGTCGGTGTGCGTCAGCCGGTGCAGCGCGCGGCGCAGGGCCGCGTGGCCCCCGCACGCGGCCGGCCCGCCCGCGCTCACGGCCGCGTTCGCGGTCCCCGCCCCCGTCCCGGCGGTCGCCGGCGGAGCGGTCGCGGCCAGGGCCGTGACCGCGATCGCGCCCGCCACGGCCAGTGGCAGCAGGCCTTTCCCCCGCACCATCATCCGCCCTCCCCCTCGGCGCCGTCGCTGTCCTCGACGAGCGAATCTAGGCGGGGGACACCGCGGGCACACTCCTGCTGACCACCGTCCTGGCCCTGGGGGCAGCCCCCGTACAGCCGGCAGGGAACCGGTCAGGATTCGAGAAGCGGCCCCGTCCGGGCCGCGCCTACCGTGAGGGGCAGGCCGGCGCGCCGCCGACCTGCCCGGATCGACCGATTCCCGGGCCTCTGGTCCGCCTGGACCACGACCTCACGGAGCCACCATGAGCACCTCGTCCACCCAAGGGATCAAGACCGTCCTGCACCCCGTGTCCGACCTCGACAAGGCCAAGGACGTGTACACCGCGCTGCTCGGCGTGGCGCCGGCCACGGACTCGCCCTACTACGTCGGCTACGAGGCGGCGGGCCAGCAGATCGGGCTGGTGCCCGCCGGCGGCCCGCAGAGCCCGGAGGCGGTGACCGCCTACTGGCACGTACCGGACATCGAGGCGAAGCTCGCCGAGGTGACCGCCGCGGGTGCCATCGTGAAGCAGTCCCCGCGCGACGTCGGCGGCGGCCGCCTGGTGGCCACCGTCAGCGACCCCGACGGCAATGTCCTCGGGCTGATCCAGGACCGCTGACCGCCCTTCCCCGAAGGGGTGCCCCGAGCGGTTCCCGCTCGAATCGACGGGGGAACTCGCGCGGGGCGGACGTAGCATGCGGAGCCGGCCGCCCCGGGCCGCGCGGCCCGGGGCACGGGGCACGGGGCCACGGGGCACCGGCAAGGGGCACGGACCGCCGGATCGGCCCCGCAAGCCCCCGTACGACCCGCCACGGCCCGGACCCGGACCGCCACGGCCCGGACCCCGACCGCCGGACCGGCCCCGCACAGCACACAGGGAGACAGGATGAGCACGGCCCCGACGGACCCGCGGCCATCGTCGCCGCACGCCGCCGACAGCCACGATCTGATCCGCGTGCACGGAGCGCGCGAGAACAACCTCAAGGACGTCCACGTCGAACTCCCCAAGCGCCGGCTGACGGTCTTCACCGGTGTCTCGGGCTCGGGCAAGAGCTCGCTGGTGTTCGACACGATCGCCGCCGAGTCGCAGCGCCTGATCAACGAGACGTACAGCGCGTTCGTGCAGGGCTTCATGCCCGCGTCGGCGCGGCCGGACGTCGACGTCCTGGACGGGCTGACCACCGCGATCACCGTCGACCAGCAGCGGATGGGCGCCGACCCCCGGTCCACGGTCGGCACCGCCACCGACGCCAACGCGATGCTGCGGATCCTCTTCAGCCGGCTCGGGCACCCGCACATCGGCTCACCCAAGGCGTACTCCTTCAACGTCGCCTCGATCAGCGGGGCCGGGGCGGTCAGCGTGGAGCGCGCCGGGAAGACGGTGAAGGAGCGGCGCAGCTTCAGCATCACCGGCGGCATGTGCCCGCGCTGCGAGGGCCGGGGCACGGTCACCGACCTCGACCTCGACCAGCTCTTCGACGGCTCCAAGTCGCTGAACGAGGGCGCCATCACCGTCCCCGGCTACAAGGGCGGCGGCTGGAACTCCCGGCTCTACGCCGAGTCGGGACTCGTCGACCCGGACAAGCCGATCCGCGACTTCACCGAGAAGGAGCTGCACGCCTTCCTGCACCACGAGCCGGTCAGGATGAAGATCGCGGGCATCAACATGACCTACGAGGGGCTGATCCCGCGCATCCAGAAGTCGATGCTGGCCAAGGACCGGGAGGGGATGCAGCCGCACATCCGGGAGTTCGTGGACCGGGCGGTCACGTTCACCACCTGCCCACGTTGCGAGGGCACCCGGCTGACCGAGGCGGCCCGGTCGTCGAAGATCAAGGGCGTCAGCATCGCCGACGCCTGCGCCATGCAGATCAGCGACCTGGCCGCGTGGGTGGGCGGCCTCGACGAGCCCCGGCTCGCGCCGCTGCTGGCCGCGCTGCGGCAGACCCTCGACTCGTTCGTGGAGATCGGCCTCGGCTACCTCTCGCTCGACCGGCCGGCGGGCACGCTGTCGGGCGGGGAGGCGCAGCGCGTGAGGATGATCCGCCACCTCGGCTCCTCGCTCACCGACGTGACGTACGTCTTCGACGAGCCCAGCATCGGCCTGCACCCGCACGACATCCAGCGGATGAACGGCCTGCTGCTGCGGCTGCGGGACAAGGGCAACACGGTGCTGGTCGTGGAGCACAAGCCGGAGGTCATCGCGATCGCCGACCACGTCGTGGACCTCGGGCCCGGCGCGGGGACGGCGGGCGGCACCGTGTGCTTCGAGGGCACCGTCGAGGAGCTGCGGGCCGGCGGCACCCTCACCGGGCGCCACTTCGACGACCGGGCGAAGCCGAAGGGCGTGGTACGCGAGCCCACCGGCGTCCTGCCGATCCGCGGCGCGACGACCCACAACCTGCGCGGCGTCGACGTCGACATCCCGCTCGGGGTGCTCGTCGTCGTCACCGGCGTGGCGGGGTCCGGCAAGAGCTCGCTGGTGCACGGATCGATACCGGCCGGGGCGGGGGTCGTGTCCGTCGACCAGACCCCGATCCGCGGCTCGCGCCGCAGCAACCCGGCGACGTACACCGGGCTGCTCGACCCGATCCGCGGCGCGTTCGCGAAGGCCAACGGCGTCAAGCCGGCGCTGTTCAGCGCCAATTCCGAGGGCGCCTGCCCCAACTGCAACGGCGCCGGGGTCGTCTACACCGACCTGGCGATGATGGCCGGGGTCGCCACGACCTGCGAGGAGTGCGAGGGCAAGCGGTTCGAGGCGTCGGTGCTGCGGTACCGCCTCGGCGGCCTGGACATCAGCGAGGTGCTGGCGATGCCGGTGGCGCGGGCGGAGGAGTTCTTCGGCGCCGGGGAGGCCGGCGTACCGGCGGCGCACCGGATCCTGCGGCGGATGGCCGACGTGGGCCTGGGCTACCTCACCCTCGGCCAGCCGCTCACCACGCTGTCCGGCGGCGAGCGGCAGCGCCTGAAGCTGGCCACGCACATGTCCGGCAAGGGCGGCGTCTTCGTCCTGGACGAGCCGACCACGGGCCTGCACCTCGCCGACGTCGAGCAGTTGCTGGGCCTGCTCGACCACTTGGTCGACTCCGGCACGTCGGTGGTCGTCGTGGAGCACCACCAGGCGGTGATGGCGCACGCCGACTGGATCATCGACCTGGGACCGGGCGCGGGCCACGACGGCGGCCGGATCGTCTTCGAGGGCACGCCCGCCGACCTCGTCGCCGCCCGCTCGACCCTCACCGGGGAGCACCTCGCGGCGTACGTCGGCGCCTGAGACGGCCGGCGGGACCCCGGCGCCCACGCGAAAGGCCCGCGGGCCGGAAGGAGACTTCCGGCCCGCGGGCCAAAGGCGCGCCCGCCGTGGCGCGGCGCCGTCACGGCGGTGGTGCGGGCCGCGGCGCCGGGCGCGGACGGATCGCGCGCCCGGCACCGCCGGGGCCGATCAGAACAGGTAGTTGTACGTGTTCCAGCCGGTGCCGATCTGCACCCGCTTCTGGTACGGGGCGCTCGCGCTGCCGGTGCCCTTGTACAGCCACAGGACGCCCTTGTAGTCGCGGGCGATCAGGTCGTTGTGGTAGTCGGCATTGGTGTCGCCGAGCCCGAGGATCTTGTTGTAGGTGTTCCACCCGCTGCCGATCCTGGTGCGGGCGGTGAACGGCGCCTTGTAGTTGCCGGTGCCCTTGTACAGCCACAGGACGCCGGACGAGTCGCGGGCGACGATGTCGGGCTTGCCGTCACCGGTCAGGTCGTCGCGGCCGGCGATCTGGTTGTAGGTGTTCCAGCCGCCGCCGACCTTGACGCGCTTGGCGAAGTTGCCGTCGCTGTACGACAGGTACTCCCACAGCACGCCGCTCTTGTCCCGGGCCAGCAGGTCCGGGTTGGAGGCGCCGCCGATGTTGCCCGGCGTCACGAAGGCGTTGTAGACGTCCCAGCCGTTGCCGATCGGGTCGCCGGCGTCGGCGGACGCGTCACGGAAGATGCGCAGCGTGCCGCCGAATCGGGCGTACGTGTAGACCGTCCCGTTGCCGGCGGGGTTGTTCTTGAAGAACGCGCTCGCGTTGTTCATGCCGTAACCGGTCTGATCGCGGTGGGAGAAGTCGCCGGGCGCGTAGCTCCACATCCGGCCGGCCGAGTCGCGGCCGTCGATGCCGAACGACCAGGTGGTCAGCGCGGCCGTGTTCGGGCTCTGCGCGCTGAAGGCCGTCTTCGCGGAGTGCACGGGCTGGGCGGTCTCCGCCTTGCCCGCCGCCTGCGTGCCCTGGCTGGCGCTCGCGGCGACCGTGGTGCCGAGGGCGAGGGCCAGCGCTCCCGCGGTGACCGCGGCCAGCTTCGCGGTGACGCGGCGGCCGGAGCGGGCGGGGCGGGACTGATGCGAGTTCACTTGGGGTCCCCCTCATGGGATTGTTCCGTGCTTCGCGCGGGTAGAACTCCGCGACGGAAGCCTCCCGACGCTATCGCCTCGCGGCCCCCCGAAGCCCCACCGCTTCGTCATAGGTCCGTCACAGTTTTGCCCCGGAGCAGTCACGTCGCCCCCCGCCGCCCGCGTCCGGCGGGCCGACAGCGAGGTCCGAAAGCCGCCAGCCGAGGGGCCGTCGGCGTGGCGAGACTGGCCGCATGACCACCGAGCACACCCGCCTCGACGGCGCCTCGACCGCACCCGGCGCCCCCGCCGTATCCGATGCCCCCGCTCATGTCCGGATCGAGCCGGGCATCCTCTACTTCGGCACCCCCGTCGTCCTGATCTCGACCGTCAACGAGGACGGCGGCCCCAACCTCGCCCCGATGTCCTCCGCCTTCTGGCTGGGCTGGCGGGCGATGCTGGGCCTGGGAGCGCGTTCGCAGACCGCGCGCAACCTGCTGCGTACCGGCGAGTGCGTGCTCAACCTGCCCGACGACACGCTCGCCGGCGCCGTCGACCGGCTCGCGCTGACCACGGGACGCGACCCGGTGCCCGAGGGCAAGGCCGCGCGCGGATACCGTTACGTGGGCGACAAGTTCGGCCGCGCCGGACTGACCCCCGTCCCGTCGCGGACGGTGGCCCCGCCGCGGGCGGCGCAGTGCCCGGTGGCGATGGAGGCCGTGGTCGAGGCCACCCACCCGCTCGCCGCCGACGACGAGAAGCAGCGCGGCGGCATCCTCGTCTTCGAGGTGCGCGTCCAGCGGGTGCTGGTGCACGAGCGGATACGGATGGCCGGCTGCCACGACCGCGTCGACCCCGACGCGTGGCGGCCGCTGATCATGAGCTTCCAGGAGCTGTACGGACTCGGCGGCCGGCTGCGGGAGTCGACGCTCGCCACCATCCCCGAGGACATGTACCGGGGTCCCGACATCGCCCGCTCGCGTACCGCCGCGACCGCCCCCGCGACCGCCCCCTCCACCGCCCCCGGGCGCCCTTGACACCCGTTCGCGTCCTGATGAGTCTGGGGCATGCGCGCGACGGGGTCCGTGCGAGCCGGACGAGCGGCGTGACCGGCACGGCACCGGATGCACGGGGGGCGGCACGGCGGTACGGGGCGGCGGCACGGGGGGCACTGGCAGTTACGGGGGGCGGCACCGGCAACACGACCGGCACAACAGCACAGTTGGACCGGCACCTGGCGCAAGCGGATCCTCCCCCACGGCTTCGCATGGGGGTGCCACCGGACACAGCACGGACGAGGAGGAGCCGTCATGCGCGGGCCGGATGCCTATCCCACCGTGTCCGGGGTCGCGGCCGCGGCCCGCCTGCTGACCCGGCGCCACCCGGACCTGTGCCGGATGCGGCCGGCCGGCGAGTCGCGGGCGGGGCGTCCGCTGTGGCTGCTGTCGGTGGGGCACGGCGGGCGGCACGTGCTGGTGGTCGCCGGCCCGCACCCGGACGAACAAGCAGGCGGCGCGACCGCGCTGTGGCTGGCCGAGCATGCCGTCCGGAACCGGCGGCAGCTCGCCGAGGACGATCTGACCTGGCACTTCCTGCTGTGCCTCGACCCCGACGGCATGGTGCTCAACGAGACCGGCCCGGCCGGGCCGCGCCCGCCCGCGGTCCACTACCGGCACGTCTTCCGCCCGGCGGCGGCCGAACAGCCCGAGTGGGCGGGCTCGTTCCGGGCGCCGGGCGACGAACTGCCCGAGACGCTCGCCCTGCTGGCGGTCATCGACGAACTGCGGCCGGTGCTGCAGTGCTCGCTGCACGGGACGGACGTCGGCGGCGCCTGGATACAGCTCACCGCCGACATCCCCGGGTTGTCGGAGCCGTTCGGCAAGTACGCGGCCGAGCTCGACATCCCGGTGCAGACCGGCACCTATGACGCGATCTACTGGCCGTGCGCCGGGCCCGGGGTGTTCGTGATGCCGCCGCCCGGCGCGCAGGAACGCTTCTCCAGCGAGCCGGAGAACGCCAAGGGCTCCACCTGGAGCCGCCCGCACCGCCACGGCGGGGCGACCGCGCTGTTCGAGGTCCCCATGTGGGCCTCCCGGCGCGTCGCGGACCCGGCGCCGCACCCCGACCCCGGCTACGCGGTCACCCTGCTCGCCTCCCGGCTGCGCAAGGACGGCTCGGCCGCCGCCGAGGCCCTGGAGCGGGCACTGCCCCTGCTGCCCGTCCTCGACGGCCCCCAAGGCGCCCTGCTGCGGGGTGTCGAGCAGGCGGTCGGCGCCTTCCCCGGGCTCGCGGACGACTACGAGGGGCTCGCCGGCCGGTCCCCCGTACCGCTGACCATGGCCCACATCGCCGCCCTGGACATCGCCGCCCGCCGCATACCGCTGCGCGCCTGCGGGATGCTGCTGCGGCTGCTGGACCGGGCCGGCCTGGACGACGCCGACGACGCCCGCGACGGCGAGGGCGCCCGCCTGCGGACCGGCCTGGAGCGGCGGCTGGACGCCGGCGCGCGGGACCTGGTGGGCGTCATGGACGGGAAGTGGGTGCCGGTCGGCGACCAGGTCGAGCTGCAGGCGCGGGCGGTGCTGGCGGCCGTGGACCTGCTGTCGTAGCACCCGGCCGGCGGCCGGAACCCACGGCTGTGGCACCCGGCTGGCGGCACGTCACCGACACCTGGTGGGATGGGAGTTGCGCGGGGGGAACCCCGGCCGGTATCCACTGCGGTAACGCTGCGGAAAGGTGACGCCATGGCCGGACTGAAGGGCGCCTGGAAGCGGTCCGTGATCGGGCGGCTGTGGAAGCAGGCGGTCCACATCGAGCTGATGCACCGGTCGATGGGCTTCGCCGCGCTCGGCTTCGTCACGCTGATGCCGCTGCTGGTGGTGGTGGCCGCGGCGACGCCCTGGGAGCACCGGCCCGGTTTCGCCCAGTGGGTGGTGGACGGGATGGGCCTGGACCAGCGCGGGGCGACGAGTGTGCGCGGGCTGTTCGCGGCGCCGCGCACCATCCTCAGCGCGACCAGCGCGTGGAGCCTGGCCTCGCTGGCGTACTTCGGGCTGACCTTCGTGGCCAGCGTGGAGACCGCCTACCGCAAGATCTGGGACCTGCCGGGCGGGGCCTGGCACCGCGACTGGCGCCGCACGGTGTGGCTGGCCGTCCTGACCGGCTACCTGTTCTGCGAGGCGCAGAGCGCGACCGTCATGGGCAGCGGCCTGGTGTCGCGGGCGGTGCGCATCGCGGCGACCTTCGTCCTCGGCGTCGCCTTCTTCGCCTGGGGCCAGCGGTTCCTGGTCGGCGGCGGGGTGCGGGTGCGCACCGCCCTGCCCGGCGCGGTCTTCACGATGCTGGGCCTGGCCGGGCTGCGGGTGTTCTCGCAGTTCGTCTTCGCCCGCATGACCGTCGCCAACGCCGACACCTACGGGCCGGTCGGCACCGTGCTGACGGTGGAGACCTGGCTGGTCGGCGTCGGCTTCGTCGTCTTCGGCGGCGCGCTGCTCGGCCGGCACGTGCGCGACGCCCACCGGCTGCGGCGGGGCGGCGAGATACCGCGCCCGCGGCAGCCGGAGGGGTGGTACGAGGTCGCCGAGGACACTCCGCCCGAGCTCATCTGGCGCTCGGACGGCGGGGGCGGGGCCTTCGACTGACGGCCGCCGGGCCTCTGACGGCTACCTCGCCTCGGCCGCCACGAGCTCCGCGATCTGGACGGCGTTCAGGGCCGCGCCCTTGCGGAGGTTGTCGTTCGAGACGAACAGGGCGAGGCCGTGGTCGACGGTCTCGTCCCGGCGGATGCGGCCCACGTACGAGGCGTCCTTGCCGGCGGCCTGGAGCGGGGTGGGGATCTCGGAGATCTCCACGCCGGGCGCGTCCGCGAGGATCTCGTAGGCGCGGGCCACGTCCAAGGGGCGGGAGAAGCGGGCGTTGATCTGGAGGGAGTGGCCGGTGAAGACCGGGACCCGCACGCAGGTGCCGGACACCTTCAGCCCGGGGATCTCCAGGATCTTGCGGGTCTCGTGGCGGAGCTTCTGCTCCTCGTCGGTCTCGAACAGGCCGTCGTCGACGATCTTGCCGGCCAGCGGGAGGACGTTGTACGCGATCGGGCGGGCGTAGACGCTCGGCTCCGGGAAGTCGACCGCGCCGCCGTCGAACGTGAGGCGGTCGGCGGTCTCGGTGACCTTCAGCGCCTGGGCGTGCAGTTCGGCCACGCCGGACAGGCCGGAGCCGGAGACCGCCTGGTAGGTGGTGGCGACCATGGAGACCAGTCCGGCCTCCCGGTGCAGCGGCTTGAGGACCGGCATGGCGGCCATGGTGGTGCAGTTGGGGTTCGCGACGATCCCCTTGGGGCGGTCGGCCAGCGCGTGCGGGTTGACCTCGGAGACGACCAGCGGCACCTCGGGGTCGCGCCGCCAGGCGGAGGAGTTGTCGATCACGACCGCGCCCTGGGCGGCGACCTTCGGGGCGAGTTCGCGGGAGGTGGCCCCGCCGGCCGAGAAGAGCACGATGTCCAGGCCGCTGTAGTCGGCGGTGGCCGCGTCCTCGACGGTGACCGGGGTGCCGGCCCAGTCCAGGGTCCGCCCGGCCGAACGCGCCGAGGCGAACAGCCGCAGCCGCGTCACCGGGAACTCGCGCTCGGCCAGCACCTGGCGCATGACGCCGCCCACCTGTCCGGTGGCTCCGACGATTCCGATCCTCATGCGGTCTCTCTCCGATCTGCTACGCGGCTGACGGTGGGCGCCCCTCCCCGCCCGTGCCCGCTTCGAGTATCACCCCGGCGGAAGGGAGGGCGCGCGAGGGTTTCAGGGGACGAGACGCCCCCTGGCGGCGCCCGCGCGGGCGCCCTCGTACGCGTCCGGTCCGGCCAGCGTGTCCAGGGCGCCGAGCGCGTCCTCGAACGCCTCCCGGCTCGCGGGCAGCAGCGGCAGGCGGACGTCCGGGGTGGGGATGCGGCCCTGGGCGTGCAGGACCGCCTTGACCACGGCCGGGTTCGGCTCGCGGAACACGGCGGCGGCCAGCGCGGCCAGGCGGTGGCCGAGCGCGGCGCGGTCCGGACCGGTGCCGCCGCCGGACGCGAGGTGCGCCCAGGCCGCGGTGGCCAGGTGCGCGGAGGCGAGGACGGCGCCGTGGGCGCCCAGCGCGAACAGGGCCGGAGCGAGCACGTCGTCGCCGGCCAGCACCTCGAAGCCGTCGGGCAGGGCGCCCATCAGCTCCACGGTCTGCCCGTCGACGCGGCCGGTCGCGTACTTCACGCCCGCCACGCCCGGGATCCCGGCGAGCTCGGCAAGGGCGGCCGCGGACAGCGGCTGGGCGGTGCGGTAGGGGACGTGGTAGACGAGCAGCGGTACGGGGCTCGCCGCGGCCAGCTCGCGGAAGTGGGCGACGACCCCGGCCTCGCCGGGGCGCAGGAACGACGGGACCGTCACCAAGGCGGCGTCCGGCACGACGGGAAGGGCGGCGAGGGCGGCGAGCCCGGCGGCGGCCCGCCGTGTGCCGCTCGCGCCGACGCCCACCACGAAGCGGGCGCCGCGCTCGTCGCAGACCCGGCCGACGACGGCCGCCACCTCGGCCCGCTCCCCGTCGTCCAGGGCGGCCGGCTCCCCGGTGGTGCCGAGCGCGACCAGGCCGCCGGCGCCGTCCGCCAGCACCTCGTGCGCGAGGTCCTCCAGCGCGGCGGCCGCCACCCGCCCGTCGCTCCCGAAGGGCGTGATCAGCGGTACGTGGATCATGTCCCCGAGTCTCGCCCGCACCGATACAGAAGGTCCAGTTAATTGTCGTGCAGGGAACCCTTAAGCAGTTCTACGCTGCTGCCCCATGTACGAGATCTCCGCCGATCCGGCCCGCCTCGACGTTCCCCGTGTCCACCGGTGGCTGTCCACCGACGCCTACTGGGCGCTCGGCCGCCCCCTCGCCAAGCAGGAGGCGGCGATAGCCGGCTCGCTGAACTTCGGCGCGTACCACTCCGGGACCGGCGAGCAGCACGCGTACGCCCGCGTGGTCACCGACCGCGCCACCTTCGCCTGGCTGTGCGACGTCTACGTGGACCCCGCCGTCCGCGGCCAGGGCGTCGCCACCCTGCTGCTGACCGCCGTCCGCGAGCACCTCGCCCCCTACGGCCTGCGCCGGATCATGCTCGCCACCGCCGACGCCCACTCCCTTTACGCGAGGTTCGGCTTCGAGCCCCTGTCCGACCCGGAGAAGTGGATGACCCTGGGCGGGCGGTGACGGCCCGCGGACGAGGCACGCGTACGGGGCCGGTAGCGCCCCTCGCCTCACGGCCGGGCGCCGGCCCGGCGCCGCGCCCACGCCAGCAGTGCCCGCTCCACCTCGGTCAGGGTCGGCACCCGGTCCAGCCGCAGCGGCGCCGCGGCCCGCCACAGCGCGTCCCGCACCCATCGCGCGGCCGCGTCCAAGGCGGCGGGTTCGGGGTGCTCGCTCAGGCCGTGGGCCGCGCGCAAGGTGTCGGCGTACAGCGACTGGGCGTACTCGTAGCCGATGTAGACGGGCAGGTCGTCGGCCAGGCCGGCGGCCGCCGCGGGCTCCACGGCGTCCCGCCAGGCACGGACGGCCTCGTCGCGCTGGTCGTCCGGGTAGCGGGTGCGCACCAGGTGGACGGCCAGGTCGTGCAGCGGATCGCCCCACAGGGCCAGCTCCCAGTCCACGACGGCCAGGTCGCCGTCGTCGCGGACGATCAGGTTGCCGCGGTGCAGGTCGGCGTGGAGCAGGGCGAAGGGCCGCCGGGTCAGCGCGGGCAGCCGGGCGGCGTAGTCGTCCAGCGCGCGCTCCGGCACCCCCAGCGCCCCCAGCAGCCCGCCGAAATCCGCCTCGTGCGCGCCCCTGACCCGCGTGTCGGTGAACCGGACCCGGCCGAGCAGGAAGGCGCGCGAGTCGCCGTCGGCGGCCCAGCCGGCGGGCAGCGGGGGCAGGTCGGCGAGGCGGACCGCGCCGAAGGAGGCGAGGTGCGCGGCGACGGCCTCGACGTACCGCCGCTCCAGCGGCTTGCCCGGCGGGCACACCTGCGACAGCGCGACCCCGGGCACGTACTCGTGGACGCACGCCTCGCCGGCGCCCGCGTAGTGGCGCGGGGTGCCCCGCACGGCCTCGGTGCGGTCCAGCGCCGCCAGGATGGCGCCCTCGTCGGACCAGGCCCGCTCCACGACCGTCAGCGCCCCGCGCCGCACGCGGACCTTCAGCGGTGTGCCGGGGTCGACGTCCAGCAGCCGGGCGTGGCCGCCGGCCCGCTCCAGGACGTAGTTGCTGTTGTGGAACCCGGCGAGGGGGCGGCCGCGCGAGACGGCGTCGGTGAGCAGCCGCTGCCAGGGGCCGGCCGCGGAGCCGGGGCCGGGGGCGGTGCCGCCCGCCTCGCCGGTCCCGGCCGCCGTCGCCGTTCCAGAACTGCCCAAGGCGCCTCTCCTGTACGGTCGGCCACTGCACGATCACGGTCCGGCCGGCGGTACGACGGTCCGGCAGACGGAAGACTAGAGGGCCGCGGGACGGGTGGGCGTCGTGGGGCTGTGTCGCGGACGCGGGCGCGCCGCGGGTCTCACTCCTCGGACGGTCCCGGCACGGCGCCCAAGGTGCGGGCGGCGCTCACCAGCGGTGCCATCCCCACGACCACCGGGTGCGGGACGTCGCGCCGCAGCCGGGCCACGCGGTCCGGGCTGCGGGCGTAGCCGAGGAAGCGCACGCCGGCGGCGACGGCGGCCTCCGCGTCGGCCGGCGAGTCCCCGATCATCAGGCAGTCCCCGGGCGGCACGCCGAGCGCGGCGACGGCCCGCAGCAGGCAGTCGGGGTGCGGTTTCATCCGCGAGGGGTCCTCGGGGTCGCGGCCGAAGACCCGGTCGCCGAACCATGCGTCGAGCCCGTGCGCCTTCAGGTAGGCCAGGACGGCGCGGGGCGCGTTGTTCGTGGTGACGGCCGGCACCCTGCCGCTGTCCGCCACGGCCCGTACGAAGGCGCCGGCCCCGGGCGTCGGCTCGGCCGACAGCGCGGCCACCTCCTCCTGCTCCGCCAGCAGTGCCTCAAGGTCGGCGACGATCTCCCGGCCGCGCGCGGCGCGCAGCAGCCCGTGCGGGTCGCGCAGGGCGGCCCGGACCGGACCGGGGTCCGCGATCCCCGCGCGCTCGGCGAGCAGCTCGCGCATCCGCAGCGCCACCCCGTCCGCCGGGTGGCCGGCGAACAGCCGGCACATGGGTCCGTCGAAGTCCAGCAGCAGGCCGCGCGCGGCGGCGAGCAGGGCGGGGCCGCCGGACCGGTCGAACTCGGCGAAGGCGTCGAACCCGGGGAACCCGGGGAACTCGGGGAACTCGGGGGCCGCGGGAACCTCTGGGGCCCCGGGGAACCCGTCGTGCGCGGAAGTCACCTGTCGAGTCTCGGTGGACACCGGTCCGGCCGCCAGAGCCCGCCGCCCCGGGCTCGGGGCGGGTCCGCCGGGCCGCGGCGGCTCCTGGCCGGGGTCCCGTGACGGCTCCTGGCGAGGCTCTTTCGACGGCTCCCGCCGAAGCTCCTGCGACGGCTCCTGGCGGGGCTCCCGCAGAAGCTCCTGCGGCTGCTCCTTGTGGGACGGCCGCCGCCGGGGCGGCCCGGGGTCAGCCAAGGTCGGTCAGCGGTTCGGCGATGGTGGTCCACAGCGACTCGAACCAGGCGTAGGCCTCCGCCACGTACCGGGAGTCGAACGTCTCGGGCCGCATGGGGTCGGCCCGGTACGGGAAGAGGGTGGCGTCGATGCCGAGCACGTCGTAGATCTCCGCGAACTCGCCGTCCGTCAGCCGGACCGGGCGTTCGACGACCCGGTACAGGCCGTAGAGCGCGGTCGTCTGGTTGATCAGGTACAGCTTGTGCAGCGGGGTGACCGGCACGGTCCTGATCCCGATCGACAGCTCGATGTCGCGGCCGGTGTCCCGCAGGCCGTTGAAGGCGCTGCGCAAGGTGATGGTCTGGCCGTGCACGAGCTGGTACAGCCGGCGCAGCGGGCGCTCGTCGGCGGGGTCGGCGACCAGGCGGGGGATCGCCAGGCGGGCCGACGGGCTGGGCAGCAGCAGGCGGACGTGCAGGGACTTGGGGTGCACCTCGCCGCGCAGCACCCGCTGGATCTGGGTGGTCAGCGCGGAGTTGAGCGTCTCGGCGGTGAGGGAGAAGGCGTCGATGGTGACGTGCGCGCGCTCGAAAGCCGCCGCCAGGTGCGTGGCCAGGGAGGCGAAGGCGCGCTCGGGCTCCTCCGTCGCCACGGGAGCGGCCGCGCCGCCCCGCTCCCGCCAGGGCAGGACCTCCGCGGGGCGTCCCCTGCGGTTGTCGATGAAGCCCTGCTCGCGCAGCTTGGTCAGGGCGCGCTGAACGGTGGGGCGGGAGACCTGGAACCGCTCCTCCAACTCCGCCTGGGACGGGATGCGCTGACCGATCGCCAGGTGCCCGTCGAGGATCTCGCCGCGCAGAATGTCGGCGATGCGCAGATACGGGGCCGCTCCGGCGGGCAGGCGGTCACTGGTACGGGTGTCCTCGTCCACGAGGCAACGTTACAACTGCCCGACCAGGAAGACCCCTTGATGGAACCAAGTTTACCGATCTCTGCCAACCGGGCACACCAGGACATGAGAGGAATCATTCAACTACTGGTCGATCACCGGGAGTTGAATGAGGCAACCTCTCCACGGGGGATGCCGGACTTCCCGTCCGAGGACGTACGGGGACGCACAGCACCCACCCGCCTTCAGCCACACCCAGCGCAACGAAGGAGGGAACTGTGCTCGCTCTCACGATGTGTGCCTACATCGCCGATCAAGTCGTCCAGTGGCGGTACGGATGGGCCGGCGTCCTTGCCGTCGGCCTGGTCACCGTCGGCCACAGGATCCGCAGCACCGCCTTCACCGCCGTCGGGCTCACCGCACTGGCCCTGCTGCTGGCGCAGTGAGGCGGGCCGTCAGAAGAAGTCGGGGCACCACGGGCGGCGCGGCGTGCGGAACAGCGCGTCGGCTGTCCTGGCCGCGCCCGCCCGGTGCTCGGTGAGCCGGCCGAGCGCCGCCAGCCTGACCGGCGACTCGTCGCCGAGGTAGAGACGGCCGAGTTCGGGCAGCGGCACGGTCAGGTCGGGCGAGGCGCCCGCCGGGGCCGGGCCGCACACGGCCGCGCCCGAGACGTCCGTCTCCAGCAGGAAGCGCCCGCCGGACATGCCGTCCGGGTCCGCCACGTCGAGGACCAGCGCGACCGGGCCCGTCCCCGAGTAGGTGCGGGCGGACAGCGCCGCGGGCACGTCCAGCACCCGCAGCCACATGAAGTCCGCGTACGTCACCGGGCGTGCGGCCCGCGGGTCGCCGAGGAGCAGCGGCACCACGTCGTCCGGCGCCCGCAGGTTCGTGCGCACCTGTGTCACCCAGTCGAGCGATATCAGGTACTGCCACAGCGCGGCCTCGGCGGCAGGGGTGGCCGCGACGAGCTGGCGCACCTTCACCTCGGTCCTCGACAGCTTGTTGGGCCACTCGTGGTCGTCCACGTCGTACGCGACGAGGCCGTCGGCGCGGCCGGCGGCGTCGCGGTAGACCGCGAAGAAGGGCTCCTTCCACGGACGGGAGGGCGGCACGCGCTCGCCGGTGGCCAGCTCCCACCAGAACGGCGGCCGGTCGATCGCGCCGTTCGTCACCGCGCGGACCCGGTCGAACAGCGCGGGCCCGGTCTTCCGCACCTCGGCGACGGTCACCTGGTCCACCCGGCCGCCGTCGGCCGGGCCCCCGTACCGCTTGTCCTGCGCGGCGCGCATGACGTCGATCTCCCACTCGCCGACCCAGGTCGCCGGGCCGAAGCCGTACCGCCCGTAGATCGGGTGCTCGGCGGCGATCAGGATCGACACCGCTTCGCCGCGCTCCTTGGCCTCCGCGAGGTCGGCGGCCATCATGCGCGACAGCAGGCCGCGGCGGCGGTGGGTGCCCAGCACGCACACGTTCGTGACGGCGGAGGCGGCCACCACCGCGCCACCGGGCACGGTCAGCTCCCGCTGCATGCTGCGGAAGGTCCCCACACAGCGGCCCCCGTCGAAGGCACCGCGGGTGCGGGCCAGGTCGAACGAGGGGCGGCGCACCGCGACCTCCTCCTCGGTCACCGAGGGCGAGATGAGGAACCCCGCGTGCAGGGCCCTCAGCCAGTCGGCGACGTCGGACTCGTCCAGGGTGCGGATCTCCACGGTCATACCCGCACGCTAAGGGCGGCGGATCGCCGGGCGCACTCGAATAAACCGCAGGTCCCGGGCCACCGGCCCCGCGCGTACCGCCCGCGATCCCCCGCTCACGCCGCGCTCACGCCCGCCCGCGCCGCCCACGCGCCCGCTCGTCCGCTCGCCCGTGCACGGTCCCGCTCGCAGCTCATTCACCCGCCAGAAGGTCGTCCACCCGCGCCTCGCCGCTGCGGTAGCGGCGGGCGATCTCCGCGGAGGTGGCGTCGACGGTCTGCTGCAGCGCCTGGCGGCGGCGCGAGATGTGGTGCTCGTGGCCGCGCAGGCGGGCCATCGCGGCGGTGAGCTCCGCGTCCGTACGGGCGGCGGGGTCGGACAGGCCGACCTCGGCGAGCATGTCCTCGGCCAGGCGGCGGACCGGCTCGGTCAGCGGGGTGCCCAAGGTGACGTGCCGGGCGGAGGTGCGGACCGGGGACGGCTCGTCGGTGAGGATCTCCGGAAGCCGGTCGACCAGCGGCGAGGAGGGCGACTCCGGCGCGGCCGGTGCCGCCGCGGGCCCCCCGGCGGCACCGGCCCGGTGCGCCCGGCGGCCGAGCTCGGCCTGGAGGATGTCGATCCGCCCGTGCAGCAGGCGCCGCAGGTACGACAGGTCGGCCTCCTGCCGCTGGGCGTCGCGGCGCAGGGCGCGCAGGGCGGCGAGGTCCAGCGCGCCCGGGTCGGGCGGGCCCGGCTCCCCCTCGAGCGGCCCCGCGAGCGCGTCGCACGGGCCGGACGGGACCTGCGGCCCCGGCGCTTCGGCCTCCGGCATACGTGGCCCCTTCGTGACGGACACCGCCGCTGCGGCGGGTACGGCGGTGCCGGGAGTGTGTCCAGTGGCGGGTGTGGTCATGCGGTGTCGTATCCCCTCCTGGCGGCGCGTACGCCGCGCCCGGTTTCCGATGCTGCCACTAGCCGGTCACGCAGCGCAGCGCCCTGCACCCGAACGGCCGCCGCGACAGGTGTACGAACCGGCCGGTCCGGCCCGCCCGGAAGGCTCCCGCGCCGCCCCGGCACAATGAGGCCATGCGAGCGGTGGCCCAGCGGGTGAGCGAGGCGAAGGTCGTGGTCGGCGGCGAGACCGTCGGCGAGATCGGGGGTCCCGGACTGTGCGTCCTGGTCGGGGTGACGCACGACGACACCAAGGAGAAGGCCGCCGCGCTGGCCCGCAAACTGTGGACGCTGCGCATCCTGCCCGGCGAGCAGTCCTGCTCCGACACCGGCGGACCGCTCCTGGTGATCAGCCAGTTCACGCTTTACGGTGACGCCCGCAAGGGCCGCCGCCCCACGTGGAACGCCGCCGCGCCCGGTCACGTCGCCGAACCGCTCGTCGACGAGGTCGTCGCCCGGCTCCGGGAGCTGGGCGCGACCGTCGCGACGGGCGTGTTCGGCGCCGAGATGAGGGTGTCCCTGACCAACGAGGGACCGTTCACCGTGGTCATCGACATATAGGCCGGCGCGGGCGCTCGGGCGCACCCGCGCAAGGGCGGCGCACCCTGGTCGGCGCACCCGCGCATGCCTGCGTGCACGCGCAGGTCGGCGCACCCGCGCATGCGAGGCGCGCGCGCCCGCGCGTGGCGGTGACCGCCGCTACGGCGCCACCACCGTCTCCTGCGCCGCCGCCGTGTCCTGCGCCAGCAGCGTGGCGTTCTCCGGGGTGTTCCGCTTGACCAGGGCGAGGGCGATCGGGCCGAGCTCCCAGTGGCGGGCGGAGGAGGTGACGAAGCCCACCGGGCGGCCGTCGGCGCCGTCCTCGGCGACCCGGACCGGCGCGCCGTGCCCGGGCAGCCGCACCTCGCTGCCGTCCAGGTGCAGGAAGACCAGCCGGCGCGGCGGGCGTCCCAGGTTGTGCACCCGGGCGACCGTCTCCTGGCCGCGGTAGCAGCCCTTGCTCAGGTGCACCGCGGTGTCCAGCCAGCCCACCTCGTGCGGAATGGTGCGGTGATCGGTCTCCAGGCCCAGCCTCGGCCGGTGCGCCTCGATCCGCAGCGCCTCGTACGCCAGGACACCGATCGCCGGCCCGGCCTCGAAAAGGAAGGCGGCGGAGCCATTCCTTGGAAGGGTGGTGGCGGGAGACGGGCGGGCAAAGGCCGCGAGGCGCTCGCGGGGGACGAAGACGTCCCGGCCGTACGGCGTCTCGCGCACGGTCAGGTCCCCGACGGCGGTGATGGAGCCGGCCGGCAGGTGCACCACCGCGTACCGCTCGGTCGCGTCCTCGACCTCGACCCGGTAGAAGAACTTCATGCTCTCCAGGTACGCCGTCAGGGCGCCCTGCGTGCCCGGCTCGACGTGCATCCAGGTGGTCGTGCCGTCGTCCACCAGGTAGAGGGCGTGCTCGACGTGGCCGTGGGCCGACAGGATGAGCGCTTCCGTGGCCTGGTGCGGCGGGAGCTGTTCGACGTGCTGGGTCAGCAGCAGGTGCAGCCAGGACAGCCGGTCCTCGCCCGTGACGGTGACGACGCCGCGGTGCGACAGGTCCACGAAGCCCGTGCCGTCCGCGAGCGCGCGCTGTTCGCGGAACAGGTCGCCGTAGTGGGCGGCGACACCCTCGTCGGGGCCTTCAGCGGGGACGGCGCCGGGCAGCGACAGCAAAGGGCTCTTCGTCATGCCGTCAAGCGTACGACTGGTCACCCGCCCGGTTCCGCCGGCCGTCCGGCGTCCCCGCCGGGCGCCCCGCCCCGGTTCCCCGCCGTGCGCGCGCAGTCCCGGCAGCGCCCGAAGATCGCGAAGTGCTTCATGTCGGTCTCGAAGCCGAACCGCTCCCGCAGCCCGTCCCGCAGCGGCGCCGCGAGCTCCACCCCGGCCTCGGTGACCGAGCCGCAGTCCCGGCACACCAGGTGCATGTGGTCGTGCCGGTCGGCCAGGTGGTACGTGGGCGCCCCGTGCCCGAGGTGGGCGTGGCTGACCAGGCCCAGCTCCTCCAGCAGTTCCAGCGTGCGGTAGACGGTGGAGATGTTCACCCCGGAGGCCGTCTTGCGGACCTCGCACAGAATGCCGTCGGGCGTGGCGTGTTCGAGGGTGTCGACGGCCTCCAGGACAAGCTGCCGCTGCGGTGTCAGCCGGTAGCCGCGCCGCCGCAGATCGCTCTTCCAGTCCGTGCTCGCCACACGGCCAGTGTAGGAACCCTCACTTGAAGAAGGCGATCCCGTCGTCCGGGAGGTCCTTGAGGTCCGCCACCCATTCCCGCGGGTCCGGCACCTTCTTCAGGTGCGCGGACATGTACGGGCGCAGGGGCACGGACGGCGTGGTCTTCTCGCCGACCCACATCAGATCGCCGTTCACGTAGCCGTACAGCCGCTTGCCGCCGCTGTACTCGGCCGCGCCCGCCAGCCGGGCCACCGCGTCCGTGACCAGGTCGATCTGCGGCTTGCCCTGGGCCAGCTCGCCGGTCCAGATCTCCACGACGCCGTCGTCGCGCGTGGTGGTCAGGTCCACCCGGCGCTCGTCGTCGACCCGCCAGAAGCCGGTCTCGTTCTCCAGCGGCCGGACCTTGTTGCCCTCCTGGTCGAGCACCCAGGTGTGCGAGGTGTACTCCAGGAAGGGCCGGCCGTCGTGCGTGAAGACGACCTCCTGCCCGAAGTTGCACTTCTCGGCGCCGGGGAAGTCGTGCACGCCCGCGCCCGTCCAGCGGCCGAGCAGGAACGCCAGCGGGACGAGCCTCGGGTGCAGGTCGGAGGGGATCTCGATCATGTCAGCGCTGGCCCTGGTAGAGCTTCTTCACCACGTACAGCGTGAAGGCGGCGACGCCGAGGCACACCAGCACCAGCAAGGCGTCGAAGTAGTACTCAATGCGCACGGCGGGGTGCTCCTCGGACAGGCGGTACGTTCACGGCCGCCCCCGAGTCTAATCGGGACGCGGGTCATCCCAGCAGGCGGGCCTGCAGCCGTACGGTCTGCCGGAACGGCACCTCGGCCGCCCGGCCCCCGCCGCCGGACCCGGCCGTACGCCCGGCGGGCAGGGGCCGTACGCCCGGCGGGCAGGGTCGCGAACCGGTGAACCTTCCCGGTCACAGCGCTGGCCTAGGCTGGGCGCATGGCGAAGAGGCTCGTTATCAAGGTGACGGCCGGTGCGGACGCGCCGGAGCGGTGCTCGCAGGCGTTCACGGTGGCGGCGGTCGCGGTGGCCAGCGGGGTCGAGGTGTCGCTGTGGCTCACCGGGGAGTCGGCGTGGTTCGCGCTGCCGGGGCGGGCGGCGGGGTTCGAGCTGCCGCACTCCGCGCCGCTGCCGGATCTGCTGGAGTCGGTGCTCGCGGGCGGCACGGTGACGCTGTGCACGCAGTGCGCGGCCCGCCGTGACATCGGGGAGGCCGACGTCATCGAGGGAGTGCGGATCGCCGGGGCGCAGGTCTTCGTCAGCGAGGCGATGACGGACGGGACGCAGGCACTCGTCTACTGATCGCGCGCGGGGCCCGTGCCGCCTGCCCGCGGCCCGCGGACACTACTCGTGGCGGTCCTTGTGGTCACCGCGGTCCCGGCCGTCGAGTTCGGCCCACCATTCGTCGGACTGCGGATCACCGGACGGGTCGTCCCACCACCGGTCCTCCGGGCCGCGCCTGTTGGCGACGATCGCCGCGACCGGGGGGATGACCATGGCCACCACGCACATGCCGATGGCCGCCGGCACGGACCAGATGCGTACGACCGCCCACGCCAGGACGAACAGACCCACGCAGGTGCCCATCATGGCGTAGTACATGTGACGACGCCGTGCCAACACACTTCAACCGTACGCCGGACGGGTGCGGGCGGCACCCGCACGGCAAGGCCCGGGCACCTCCGGTGTCCGGAAGTGCCCGGGCCCTCGTCCGGCGCGCCGTGCGCCGCGGTGAGCCGCCGTGAGCCGCCTGGTGGCTCAGACGGCGATGGCGACGTCCGCCGCCGCGCCCTGCTGGGCGACGACCGTGCGGTCCACCGTGGCGCCCGGGACCAGGGCGCGCACCGTCCAGGTGCCGGGGGCCGCGAAGAAGCGGAACTGCCCGGTCGCGGAGGTCGGCACCTCCGCGGTGAACTCGCCGCCGCCGTCCAGCAGCCGCACGTAGCCGCTGACCGGCTCGCCGTCGCGGGTCACCGAACCCTGGATGATCGTCTCGTTCGCCACGTCAACTCCTGCCAGATCCGGGCCGCCGGCCTTCGCTCCACACATGGTTGTTCCGTCCTTCTCGCGTCTCGGGGCCGTCTCGGGCCGCTCAGTTGGCGCCGAGCTCGATCGGCACGCCGACCAGGGACCCGTACTCGGTCCACGAGCCGTCGTAGTTCTTCACGTTGGGCTGGCCCAGCAGCTCGTGCAGGACGAACCAGCTGTGCGCGGAGCGCTCGCCGATCCGGCAGTACGCGATGGTGTCCTTGGACAGGTCCACGCCCGCGCTCTCGTACAGCTCCTTCAGTTCGTCGTCCGACTTGAAGGTGCCGTCGTCGTTGGCCGACTTCGACCAGGGGATGTTGCGGGCGGTCGGCACGTGGCCGGGGCGCTGCGACTGCTCCTGCGGCAGGTGCGCGGGGGCCAGCAGCTTGCCGGAGAACTCGTCGGGCGAGCGCACGTCGACCAGGTTCAGCGAGCCGATCGCGGCGACGACGTCGTCGCGGAAGGCGCGGATCGCGGTGTTCTGCGCCTTGGCCTTGTACTCGGTGGCGGGGCGCTCGGGTACCGCGGCGACCAGGTCGCGGGAGTCCAGCTCCCACTTCTTGCGGCCGCCGTCGAGCAGGCGGACGTCCTCGTGGCCGTAGAGCTTGAAGTACCAGTAGGCGTACGAGGCGAACCAGTTGTTGTTGCCGCCGTACAGCACGACCGTGTCGTCGTTGGCGATGCCCTTGGCCGACAGCAGGGCCTCGAAGCCGGCCTGGTCGACGAAGTCGCGGCGGACCGGGTCCTGCAGGTCCTGCTTCCAGTCGATGCGGACGGCGTTCTTGATGTGGTTCTTGTCGTAGGCCGAGGTGTCCTCGTCGACCTCGACGATGACCACCTTGGGGTCGTCGATGTGGGCCTCGACCCAGTCGGCGTCGACCAGGACGTCACTGCGGCTCATGCTGTTCTCCTCCGGGGCAGTGCGGATTGCGGATGCGCGTGGATCTGCTGGGGCGCGCGGCTGCGCGCGCCGGGGCGGGCGTCAGGTGAGGGGCGCGGGCGGCACCCGGATCGGGCCGGGCCGGCCGGAAGCGGCGCGGGAGGCGCGGCGCCCTAGGACATGCGACAGAGCATGGCGGCAACGCGGCACAGGTCGACTGCCCGCCGCTTCGTGAGGTCCGCCTGTCGCTTCATGCGCTCGATCGTAGGGACACCGAAGGGCGGGTGTCACCGCCGTGTCGCATGTCGAGACAAGATTGTCCGTATGGCGGAATGCGGCGGAACGCTCACGCCGTGGCAGGCGCCGGGTGGGCACTCGCGGGCGGGGCGGAATCGGACACGGCGGCCGAACCGGGCCGCCGCGTGCCGCCCTTCGTACCCGTGTGCGGACACCGCCGTCTCAGTCGGCGAGCACGACGTCCTTGCCCGCGGCCGCCACGGATATGCCGTCGGGGGCCGTGCCGACCCCGGTCAGGCCCAGTCCCGAGGGCAGATGGGCGATCGGCACCTGGACGTCGATCCGCTGCCGCACCTGGTTCTCCAGGCCCAGCGCCGTGAACGCGGTGGGGATGTTCTCGGCGTGCAGGGCGACCGAGTCGCCGCCGCGCACGCTGACCTCGCTCACCACGCTCAGGTCGCCGCCCAGGATCGGCCCGGACAGTTTGACCAGCGCGGCGCCGTTCTTCGCCGGGCCGCCGTAGGAGACCTTCAGGCCGGGGACGCCGATCGCGTCGCGCAGGTCGGCGTAGGTGAGGAAGACCTGGCCGTCGGCCTTGTCGGCGACCGCCCGCTTGAAGCCGTCGGACAGCTTCACCCCGCGCAGGTCAGCGCGCAGGCTCTGGAACCGCACCTGCTGCCCGGTCCCGCCGTCCGCCGCCAGACCCGTCGCCTCGACCTTCACGTCGTCCAGCTTGCCCGTGAGCACCTGGGTCAGAAACGGGAAACCCTCGATCGACACGTGCGGCTTGCTGCTCAGCCCCTCGGTGATCTTCGCCTGTTCCGCGGCCTTGTCCTGGGCGACGGACACCAGGATCCGGTCGGCGGCGACGAACAGCCCGCCGAGGACCACCAGTACGATCAGGACAATCCGGGCCACTCGCATGCGTGCGCACTCCCCCGTTCGATCAACGTTCCCCAACGCCTGACGGGCGGTACGGGCTCCGCGGTTCCCGCCGCTGCCGATCCGTTACGCGGCGGCCACCCGGGCGGCCGCCGGCGGCGCGGCTCACGTCACGAACCGCGTCACGAACCGCGTCGCGGCCCGCGTCGCGAACCGCGCCGCCCCGCCGCACGTCAGCCGAGCGCCCGGCCGAGGACGTACACGACCGGCGCCGCGGCGGTCAGCGGCAGCGCCACCCCCGCCGTGAAGTGCACGAAGCGGGACGGCCAGTCGTAGCTCGCCACCCGCAGCCCGACCAGGGCGCACGCCCCGGCAGCGGCGGCCAGCAGGACGGCATGCCCGGTGCCGAAACCGGTGGCGGGGCCGGTCGCCAGGCCCGTGGCCACGGCCGCGAGCAGCGACAGCACGAGCGAGACGGGTTCGCCGCCCGGCAGGCGCACCGCGCGGACCAGGGTCGCGGCCGCCACGGCGATCGCGCCCACCTCCACCGGGTGCGGGCCCGCGTGCGAGGACGCCGTCGCCAGGTAGGTCGCGGCGACCACGGTGAGCAGGGTGGACGCCGAGGTCGCGGTGAGCGACGAGAGGCGTTCGTCGGCGCTGCCGTGGTGGCGCAACTGCAGCACCAGGACCAGCAGCAGCCACACCCCGAGGGTGCCGGCCAGCGCCGGCGGCCCGTGACGGCCGTCGACCGCGAGCAGCGCCACGTCCGCGGTGACCCCGGACAGGAACGCCAGCGCGATGCCCTGCCGGGCGGGCCACATCCCGTTCAGCCGGAACCACCCGGCGGCGGTGACCGCCTGCAGCAGCACCAGCGCCACGGCGAGCGCGGGCTTGCCCAGCACGGCGGCGCCGGCGGTCAGCAGGCCGAGCCCGGCCGTCAGCGCGGCGGGTTCGATACCCGGCGGGATGATCGGCGAGCCGGTGCGCCGGGCGGCCGCCGGCGACGCGGCTTCGCCGTGCCCCGCGTGGGCGGGCGCCGCAAGCTCCTCGACCACCGGGAGCACGGCGGTGTGCTCGCCGCCCCCGGCGGGCGCGGGCCCGTCGTAGGAGTACGGCTGCGGTTGCGCGTACGGCTGCGGCTGCGGCTGCGGCTGCGGCTCGGCATACGACTGCGGATACGGCTGCGGAGAGGGCCCGGGGTGCTGGGGATACGGCTGGGGGTGCTGGGGATACGGCTGCGGCTGCGGCTGCGGCGCGAACCCCCCGCCGTACTGGCCCTGCTCCCCCGAGTGCTCCCACGCGCCGGGTGCGGGCGCCTGCCAGGGCTGGGCGGCGGGGGGAGCGGCGGCCCAGCCCTCCTGCGCCGTGCCGTACGCCCCGTGGCCGCCGGGCGCCTCGGGCGCGGGCGCGGCCCAGGCGTCGCCGCCGGCCGGGGCGCCGAAGGCCGCGCCCGGCTCGGACTCCAGCGGGACCTGGCCGCTCAGCGGCTCGGGCACGTAGGTCTCGGGCACGTAGGGGCTGTCGTACGCCGGGTCGTACGGGGCGCCGTGGCTCCCGTGGCCGCCGGGCCCGTGTCCGGGCCCATGTCCGGGCCCATGTCCGTGTCCGGGCCCGGGCCCGGGCCCGTGTCCGTAGTCGTCGTCCTGCCGGTCGCTCACGCGCTGCCTCCCGCGAACGGGGGGAGCACCTCGACGGTGCCGCCGTCGGGCAGCGGCACGCTCGCGTGCTCCCGGGTGCCCACGGGGGTGCCGTCGACCAGGAACGAGCACCGTCCCAGCACGCGCGCGAACTCCGCGTCGTGGCGGGCGCGGGCCTCGGCCAGGGCGTCGGCGAGGGTCGCCCCGCGGTACGGCTCCTCCGCCGTCCCCGCGGCGGCCTTCGCGGCGGCCCAGTAGCGGATCGTCCCCGCCGCCGCGGCCCTCTCGGCTGCTGCCATGAGCGTTTCCCTCACGTCTCGTCGTGTCGACGTCCATCATGCCCGGTCCCCGCGGGCGGCTCCGTGCGGACCGGGTCCGCCGTGACGGGCGAGGGTGCCTGCGACGTGCTGCGGCGCAGCCACTCCCCGATCCGGGAGAGGAGGGCGGCGTCCGCCGCGTTCTCGGCGTGGCCGAAGCCCCGTTCTATCCACAGGTCGCTGGTGGCGGGGTCGGCCGCGTCGAACAGGGACAGGGGGTGGTCGAGCGGGAAGTAGCCGTCGCGGTCGCCGTGGACGACGAGGAGCGGGGTCGGCGCGATGTGCGGCACCGACTCGACGGGGGAGAGCGGTACGGGGTCCCACTCGCGGGAGTGGACGCGGGTGCGCAGGCCGACGCGGGAGACGAGCCGTCCCGCGGGCCGGGTGACCACCCAGTGCAGGCGCCGCATGGGGGCGGTCCCCCGGTAGTACCAGCGGGCCGGCGAGCTGACCGCGACCACCGCGTCCGTACGGGCCCGCGGTGCGACCGGCCCGGTGCGGCCGGCGTGCCGCAGCACCACCGAGCCGCCCATGGAGAAGCCGAGCGTGGCCACCCGGGTGTAGCCGAGGGAGCGGGCCCACACGACGGCGGCGTCGAGGTCGAGCACCTCGCGGTCGCCGACGGTGGAGCGCCCGCCGGAGCGGCCGTGCCCGCGGAACGAGAACGTGACGACCGCGCCGAACCCGGACATCCGCCGCGCGACCGCGCGGATCGCGGGCCGGTCCAGCGCCCCGGTGAAACCGTGCGCGACCACGATCGCGAGATGGCCGGAATCGTCCTGCGCGGGGCGGTGTTCGGCCTCGATCGGCACGCCGTCCGACGTCAACAGAACCGCCCGCCGGCCACCCGAAGTGATCAGGGGAGCACGGAAACGCTCGTCGCCGGTCTCGGCAGGGCTGTCCATGTGGGCTATTCTTCCGTGCAGAGGACCTGGGCAATGTCGCCCCCGGGTCCTTTCGTGCTTTCGGGCACCCGGCACGTCGTCCCCGCCGGGGGCGAGGAAGGGGTTCACTTTGCGCCGACCCGACCAGCAGCCCGACCCACGCCGAACGCGCGGCACCGCCGGCGCCGCGCGGCACGTCAGGACGACCGACGGGAGCGCCCGGTGAGTTCTCTCCTGCTTCTGACCAACGCCCTCCAGCCCTCCACCGAGGTGCTGCCCGCGCTCGGGCTGCTGCTGCACAGCGTGCGGGTGGCCCCGGCCGAGGGCCCGGCCCTGGTCGACACCCCCGGGGCCGACGTCATACTGATCGACGGCCGGCGCGACCTGCCGCAGGTGCGCAGCCTGTGCCAGCTGCTGCGCTCCACCGGGCCCGGCTGCCCGCTGCTGCTGGTCGTCACCGAGGGCGGGCTCGCCGCGGTGACCGCGGACTGGGGCATCGACGACGTGCTGCTGGACACCGCGGGACCGGCGGAGGTCGAGGCGCGGCTGCGGCTGGCCATGGGCCGCCAGCAGATCACCACGGACGACAGCCCGATGGAGATCCGCAACGGCGACCTGTCGGTGGACGAGGCGACGTACAGCGCGAAGCTCAAGGGCCGGGTGCTCGACCTGACCTTCAAGGAGTTCGAGCTGCTGAAGTACCTCGCGCAGCACCCGGGGCGGGTGTTCACCCGGGCCCAGCTGCTGCAGGAGGTGTGGGGCTACGACTACTTCGGCGGCACCAGGACCGTGGACGTGCACGTACGGCGGCTGCGGGCCAAGCTCGGCGTGGAGCACGAGTCGCTGATCGGCACCGTGCGCAATGTCGGCTACCGCTTCGTGGCACCGGACAAGGCCGAGCGCGCCGCCGAGGACGCGGCCCGCGGCGAGGGCGCGCGGGGCGGGGAGCAGGCCGCGGGGCCGGCGGGCGCGGCGCGGGCGGGCGCGGCGGACGGCGGCCGGGAGCGGGCCCGTACCTCCGCCGAGCAGACCGTGTGACAAGCCGTATGGCCGCAGGGTGGACCCGCGTAGACTGCGCGACGTGCCCAAGGTGACGCGCGACGACGTGGCCAGGCTGGCGGGGACCTCGACCGCGGTCGTCAGCTACGTCATCAACAACGGACCCCGGCCGGTAGCCCCGGCCACCCGCGAGCGGGTGCTCGCGGCCATCAAGCAGCTCGGCTATCGCCCGGACCGGGTGGCCCAGGCGATGGCGAGCCGCCGTACCGACCTGATCGGCCTGATCGTGCCGGACGCGCGGCAGCCGTTCTTCGCGGAGATGGCGCACGCCGTCGAACAGGCGGCGTCCGAGCGCGGCAAGATGGTGCTGGTCGGCAACTCCGACTACCTCGACGAGCGCGAGGTGCACTACCTGCGGGCGTTCCTCGGGATGCGGGTCTCCGGCCTGATCCTGATCAGCCAGGGCCCGAGCGAGAACGCCGCGACCGAGATCGACGCCTGGGACGCCCGGGTGGTGCTGCTGCACGAGCGGCCCGAGGCCATCGACGACATCGCCGTGGTGACCGACGACATCGGCGGCGCGCAGCTCGCCACCCGGCACCTGCTGGAGCACGGGTACGAGTACGTGGCCTGCCTCGGCGGCACCGAGATCACCCCGGTCACCGGCGACCCGGTCACCGACCACGTCGCCGGCTGGAGACGCGCCATGCAGGAGGCGGGGCGGCCCACCGAGGGCCGCCTCTTCCAGTCCCCGTACAACCGCTACGACGCCTACGAGGTCGCACTGCGGCTGCTGTCGGGACCCGACCGGCCCCCGGCGATCTTCTGCGCCACCGACGACCAGGCGATAGGGGTGCTGCGCGCCGCCCGTGAGCTGCGCCTCGACGTGCCCGGCGACCTCGCGGTGGCCGGCTTCGACGACGTCAAGGAAGCCGCGCTCGCCGACCCCCCGCTCACCACCGTCGCCTCCGACCGCCAGGCCATGGCCCGTGCGGCGGTGGACGCCGTCCTCGACGACTCCCTGCGGGTGCCCGGCGGCAGGCGCGAGCGGGTGCGGCAGTTCCCGTCCCGCCTCGTCGTCCGCAACTCCTGCGGCTGCGGGCCGCACTGACCGGGGCGGCACGGGCCCGTCCGGTGGATCCTCATCTCGGGCGTACACCCTTCTGCCGGGCTTCTCAGCGTGCGCTCAGGAACCTCTCATGAAAGCGCCGCACAGTCGGAGACATGAACGAGAGCAGCCACACCGGCGATGAACACCAGGGTCGGCCGGACCCTCAGCTTCCGCTCTACTTCGGACCCACGGCGCCCACGGCGCCCACGGGCCCCGCGACTCCTGAGGCGTACGCGTACGCCCCCGCCCCCGAGGCCGCGGGCCGGCGCAGAAGGCGGGTACGCGGACCGTACGCCCTGCTGGCCGCCGTGGCGGTGGCCGCGGGCGCGATCGGGGGCGGCGCGGGCGCCCTCATCGGGAACGCGGCCGGCGGCTCGGACACGACGGCCACCGTGTCGGCCGCCGCCGCGAGGAACGCCAGCGCGCTCGACGGCAGCGTAGCGGGCGTGGCCAAGGCGGTCGGCCCGAGCGTCGTGGAGATCAACGCGACCTCGAACTCCGGGAAGTCCACCGGGGCCGGCGTGATCATCACGGCGGACGGCCAGATCGTCACCAACAACCACGTGATCGCCGGCGCCGACGACGTCTCCGTGACGTACTGCAACGGCAGGACCGCGAGCGCCTCGGTGGTCGGCACCGACCCGAAGAAGGACCTCGCGCTGATCAAGGTGCGGGGCGCGAGCGGACTTCCGGCGGCGACGCTGGGCGACTCCAGCGGCCTCGCGGTCGGCGACCAGGTGGTGGCCATCGGCTCCCCCGAGGGCCTGAGCAACACCGTCACCAGCGGCATCGTCTCCGCGCTCGACCGCGACGTGACGGTGCCCACCGACGAGAGCCAGGGCAATCCGTTCGGCGGCGGCGACGGGCGCTGGCCGTTCTCCTTCGGCGGCAACCAGTACAAAGGTGACACGGGCTCGTCCACCACCACGTACAAGGCCATCCAGACCGACGCCTCGCTCAACCCGGGCAACTCCGGCGGCGCGCTGATCGACATGAGCGGCCGGATCGTCGGAATCAACTCGGCGATGTACGCCGGCTCCTCCTCGGCCGGCTCCTCGTCGGCGGGCAGCGTGGGCCTGGGCTTCGCCATCCCGGTCAACACCGTCAAGGCCGACCTGGCGACCCTGCGGGCCGGCGGCACCCAGAGCTGAGGCGGCCGGCGCCGAGCCGCCGGGCCGGGCCCCGCACCGGCGGCACCGGCCCACCCGCGGCACCCCGCCGCACCGCACCGCGGCGCTGTGCGACGCTGAGGGGTGCCGGGACGCCCCGGTCCTGCCCGGTCCGGCGACGGCACCAGCGGTTCGGCATCCATACGTACGGTCGTCAAGTGGCCTTCGAGCGGCCTTCGAGCCTTCAGCAGCGAGGTAACCCACACATGAGCCCTGGTTCCGGCTCCGGCGAGAACGGCGAGGCGCCCGCCCGCATCCTGATCGTGGACGACGAGCCCGCGGTGCGGGAGGCGCTGCGCCGCAGCCTGGCCTTCGAGGGGTACGAGACGGAACTCGCCGGGGACGGCCTGGCCGCCCTCGACCAGGTCGCCGCCCACCGCCCGGACGCCATCGTGCTCGACGTCCTGATGCCGCGCATGGACGGCCTGACCACCGCCCGCCGGCTGCGGGCCGGCGGGGTCACCACCCCGATCCTCATGCTCACCGCCCGCGACACCGTCGGCGACCGGGTCACCGGCCTCGACGCGGGCGCCGACGACTACCTCGTCAAGCCCTTCGAACTGGACGAGCTGCTGGCCCGGCTGCGCGCCCTGCTGCGCCGCTCCTCCTACACCGCCGCCGCCGGCCACCCCGACGACACCGCACTGACCTTCGGCGACCTGCGCATGGACCCGGCCACGCGCGAGGTCACCAGGGCCGGGCGGCCGGTGGAGCTGACCCGTACCGAGTACACCCTGCTGGAGCTGTTCCTGACCCACCCCCGCCAGGTCCTCACCCGCGAGCAGATCCTCAAGGCGGTGTGGGGCTTCGACTTCGAGCCGTCCTCGAACTCGCTCGACGTGTACGTGATGTACCTGCGCCGCAAGACCGAGGCGGGCGGCCTGCCGCGGATCGTCCACACCGTGCGGGGCGTCGGCTACGTGCTGCGCGCCGCGGACAACGGCCCCGGCCGCTGACGGACGGGACCGATCCATGAGCAAGCTCCCGCTGCGTTCCCGGCTCACCCTGCTGACGGCGGTCGCCGTCGCGGTCGCGGTGGCCGCCGCGGCGCTGGCGTGCTGGCTGATCACCAGGGACCGGTTCAACTCGCAGCTCGACAAGTCGCTGAGCGAGGGGCAGGCGGACGCCTCCCGGCAGCTCCAGCAGGTGGAGAAGACCCTCGGCGTCCTCCCCTGCCGGACGCGGCCGCCGCGGCCCGACCAGGGGCAGTACAACATCAACCCGTCGAACGTCACCGCGCAGCTCGTCCTCGCCGACGGCACCACCTGCTGGATCTCCGGGTCCGGCACGTTCACCGTCACGGCCGAGGACAAGGCCGTCGCCGCCGTGCCGCCCAGCGATCCGCCGGTCTCGGTGACCCACACGGTCAAGGACGACGGCCACCGCCTGCGGGTGCGCACCACCAACGGGCTGCTCGTCAACGGCGGCCAGCCGGCCGCCCTGTCCGTCGCCCGCCCGACCAGCGACGTCACCGACCCCCTCACCACCCTGGCCTGGGTGCTGCTCGCCGTGTCCGGTGTCGGTGTGCTGGGCGCGGCCAGCGCCGGCATGTGGATCGCGCGGACGGGGCTGCGCCCGGTGGACACCCTGACCCAGACCGTGGAGCACATCGCCAGGACCGAGGACCTGAACGTGCGGATCCCGGTGAGCGGGGAGGACGAGATCGCCCGGCTCGGCGCGTCGTTCAACGCGATGACCGCCGCGCTCGCCTCGTCGCGGGACCGGCAGCAGCAGCTCATCGCGGACGCGGGGCACGAGCTGCGCACGCCGCTGACGTCCCTGCGTACCAACATCGAACTGCTGGAGCGCAGCGAGGCGACCGGCCGGGCGATCCCGCCGGAGGACCGCAAGGCCCTACTGGCCTCGGTGAAGGCGCAGATGTCGGAGCTGGCCGCGCTCATCGGCGACCTGCAGGAGCTGTCCCGGCCGGACGCCGGGCCCGCCGTCACGGTCGTCGCGCTGCACGAGGTGACGGCCACGGCCCTGGAGCGGGCCCGGCTGCGCGGCCCGGACCTGAAGATCATCTCCGATGTCGCGCCCTGGTACGTCCGCGGCGACGCGGCGGCCCTGGAGCGCGCGATCGTCAACCTGCTGGACAACGCGGTGAAGTTCAGCCCGGCGGGTGGTGAGATCGAGGTCCGCCTGCACGGCGGCCGGCTCACCGTGCGCGATCACGGCCCCGGCATCCCCGCCGACGAACTCCCGCACGTCTTCGAGCGCTTCTGGCGCTCCCCCTCGGCCCGCAGCCTGCCCGGCAGCGGCCTCGGCCTGTCGATCGTGGCCCGCACCGTCGAGCAGTCCGGCGGCGAGGTCTCCCTCACCCCGGCCCCGGGCGGCGGCACCCTCGCCTCACTCCTCCTCCCAGGAGCCCCGACGGCCCCACCGGGGAGCGGCGGCGGGTGAGCGGGGTGGATCACACCGGGAATCAAACGCCTCGTCGAAGACCTGCTGGGCACGGTCCTGCTGCTCGCGGGACAGCGGCCCTTTGCGCCGTTCGTACTCGGCCAGATACCCGTCGAGAATCCGGCCGCGCAGCTCCCGCTCGACCGCGGAGGCGATGAGCTCGGTCACGCCCCGAACCCCTCAAGGCAGCCCTCGCGCCCGGCGGACCGGTCCACGGCGGTGCCACCGCGGAACACCGGCGCCTCGTCGTCCTCGCCCATCGGGCCGGTCGGACACAGGGCGACGTCCCTCTTGTCGCCGACGGGAGTGAGGACGGCGACCGGCCGCCCGTTCCTGGTCACCGTGACGCGTTCGCCGCGCTCGGCGGCCGCGAGGATCCTCGACGCGTTCCGGATGAACTCGGGTGCGGTCGTTTCCATGGACGACAGAGTAATGACGGGGCAGGGGCCGCAGCCGTCCGTCCGTGATCGTCTCGCCATACGGAAATGTCTGTCTCACATGACGGCCTCAGCGGATACTTGGCCGCACCACCCACCCAGGAGGTGCCGAGGCGTTGCGTCGATGGATCATGCTCGCGCTGGGGACGGCGGCGCAGACGGCGGCCTGCGCGTTCGTGTACGGGGTGCCGTACCTCGCCGACGAGCTGCGGGGGCGCGAGGGGCTTTCGCTGACGCAGGTCGGGGTGCTGGTGGCCTGCCCCACGGCGGGGCTGGTGCTGGCGCTGTACGCCTGGGGCGCCGCCGCCGACCGGTTCGGGGAGCGGCTGGTGATCGCCTGCGGGCTCGCGGCGGCGTTCGGCGCGCTGGCAGCCGCCGCGTGGGGCGTACACGGGGCGGTGCCGCTGGGCGCGCTGCTCGTGGTCGCCGGCGCGGCCGGAGCCTCGGTGTACTCGGCCAGCGGACGGATGGTCATGGGCTGGTTCGGGCGGCGCGAGCGCGGGCTGGCGATGGGCATCCGGCAGACCTCCACCCCGCTGGGCATGGGCCTGGCCGCGCTGGCGATGCCGCCGCTGGCCGGCGCCCACGGGCTGCCGGGCGCGATCGGGTTCCTGGCCGTGACCTGCGGGGTCGTCGCCGCACTCGTCGCGGCCTTCGCCGCCGACCCGGCCCGGCCGCGGACGGCGGCGGCCGGGCCCGCGCCCAATCCGTACCGCGGTTCGCGCGTCCTGCCGCGGATCCACGGTTCGGCGGCGCTGCTGGTGGTGCCGCAGTTCACCGCCGGGGCGTTCGCGCTGGTGCTGCTGGTGGACGTGCGGGGCTGGTCGGCGGTCGGCGCGGGCCGGCTGATCGCGCTCGCCCAGGGGCTGGGCGCGCTGTCCCGCGTGCTGGTCGGCCGCTGGTCGGACCGGACCGGCAGCCGGCTGCGGCCCATGCGGCAGCTCGCCGCCGTGACCGCCGCGGTGGTCGCCGCCACCGCGCTGAGCACCGCCTTCCCCTCGCCGCTCACCCCGGCGCTGCTCGTCGCGGCGATCGCGATCACCGCGAGCACCAACGGGCTGTCCTTCACCTCCACCGCCGAGATCGCCGGCAGCGCCTGGTCGGGCCGCGCCCTGGGCGTGCACAACACCGGCCAGAACCTCACCGCCGCCCTGGTGCCGCCGGCCATGGCGGCCGTGATCTCGGCCACCGCCTACTGGCCCGGCTTCGCGCTGGCCGCGGCCACGGCGGGCCTGTCCGCACTGATCGTGCCGGTCGCCGCGCGGCGGGAACGGGAGGGGGCCGAGGCACCGGAAGCTCCTGATGCCGGACCGGGGCAGGGCCCGGGGCAGGGACCGGGGCAGGGACCGGCACCGGAGCTCGGGGCGGCCGGGCGGCCTTAGCGGGACGGGGCGGGCGTATCGCCGTTCCTCATCGATCACCGGGGCGGGCCGCCGTACGATCTGCACCATGACCGACCGGCGAATCGAGGACGTGAGCGAACTGCCCGGGCACGACGCCGACAAGGTGCTCGGGCTGATCGGCGCGGCGGCCGCGCAGGACGGCCAGGCCGCGGTGTCGGAGCAGGGCAGGCTCCATGTACGGGGCGGGGCGCGCGAGGGCGTGCGGCATCTGCTGGTGTGGGCGCCCGACGGGGACGGGGAGGCCGAGGTCCTGGTGGGCTACGGCCAGCTCGACGGGACGGATCCGGTGGAGGCGCCGGCCGCGGAGTTCGTGGTGCATCCGGCGCACCGCGGGCGCGGGCACGGCGCCGCGCTGGGCCGGGCGCTGCTGACCGCCACCGGCAAGCGGCTGCGGGTGTGGGCCCACGGCGGCCACCCGCCGGCCCGCCACCTGGCCGTCCAGCTCGGCCTGAAGCTCTTCCGCGAGCTGCGGCAGATGCGCCGCCCGCTGGACCCGGACTGCGCCGACCTGCCCGAGCCGTCCTGGCCGGTGGGCGTCACCGTACGGCCCTTCGTACCCGGCCAGGACGACGCCGCCTGGCTCGCGGTGAACGCCGCCGCCTTCGCCCACCACCCCGAGCAGGGCAGCCTCACCCAGCGCGACCTGGACGACCGCAAGGCCGAGCCCTGGTTCGACCCGGCCGGGTTCTTCCTGGCCTTCCGCGGCCCGGCGCTGGCCGGGTTCCACTGGACGAAGGTGCACCAGGAGGAGCGGCTCGGCGAGGTGTACGTCGTCGGGGTCGCCCCCAGCGAGCAGGGCGGCGGCCTCGGCCGGGCCCTGACCGTGCTGGGCCTGCGCCACCTGGCCCGCGACCGCGGCCTGCCGACGGCGATGCTCTACGTGGACGCCGACAACACCCCGGCCGTGACGGTCTACGAGCGCCTGGGGTTCACTGTGCACGAGACGGACCTGATGTACCGCACGGAGAACTGAGGCACGCAAGGACATACGGCGGCCGCGGAGGGTACGGGGAACGGCGGGCGCGGGCGGGCGCCGCGAGGGCACGGGAACGGCGTTGGCAGGACGCGGACGAGGCCGAAAACGAGCCCGGAACGAGCCGCGAGCGAGCCCGGAAGGAACCCGGAACGGACCCCTCCGCCGCCCCCGCCCCACCCTTTCCGGAAGCACCCCGCTTGCCTGACGGCAACGCGCTCGTTACCGGCGATTCAATCTCCCTTGCGAGCATCGGCGGATGCAGCCCGCCGCCCCTGCCCCCGCACCCCCGCCCGACCTGCCGGAATCCTCGGGAACACGGGACAATGGAGCGACGGCTGATGGCCGCCTCGGCAAGGCCGCCGGCCGCACGCCGCACGTGCCGGAACCGGAGGAGGGCTCGAACCCCATGGCCCAGACCAACAATCCCAGTGTCCCCGCCCAGTCGTTGCCCGGCGAGCCGGGGGAGCCCGACGGCGTTTTCCGGCCGCGCCTGGTCGCCCCGCCCGCCGAACCCGACCTGCCCGACCTGAGCAAGGCGGGCGAGGAGTTCGGCGAGGAACTGCCCGAGGGCCGGTTCCTGGACCGCGAGCGCAGCTGGCTGGCGTTCAACGAGCGGGTGCTGGAGCTCGCCGAGGACCCCACCACCCCGCTGCTGGAGCGGGCCAAGTTCCTGGCCATATTCGCCGGCAACCTCGACGAGTTCTTCATGGTCCGGGTGGCGGGCCTCAAGCGCCGCATGGCCACGGGTGTGGCCACCCGCTCGGCCTCCGGCCTGCAGCCCAAGGAAGTCCTCGACCTGATACTCACCAGGTCGCGCGAGCTGATGGCCAGGCACGCCGCCTGCTTCCAGAACGACGTGGCGCCGCAGCTCGCCGAGGAGGGCATCCACGTCATCCGCTGGGGTGATCTGACCCGCCAGGAGCAGGAGCGGCTGGCGATCCTGTTCCGGCAGCAGATCTTCCCGGTGCTGACGCCGCTGGCGGTGGACCCGGCGCACCCCTTCCCGTACATCTCGGGGCTGTCGCTGAACCTGGCGGTCGTGGTGCGCAACCCCGTCTCCGGGCACGAGCACTTCGCGCGGGTGAAGGTGCCGCCGATCCTGTCCCGCTTCCTGGAGGCCGGCCCGCAGCGGTACGTGCCGCTGGAGGACGTGATCGCCGCGCACCTGGACTACCTCTTCCCCGGCATGGAGGTCATCGACCACCACATGTTCCGGGTCACCCGCAACGAGGACCTGGAGGTCGAGGAGGACGACGCGGAGAACCTGCTCCAGGCGCTGGAGAAGGAGCTCATGCGGCGCCG
This sequence comes from Streptomyces sp. HPF1205, assembly GCF_020400825.1. GTDB lineage: Bacteria > Actinomycetota > Actinomycetes > Streptomycetales > Streptomycetaceae > Actinacidiphila. Next base: position 27,417 of record NZ_JAINVH010000015.1, on the reverse strand, counting down.
CTTCGGCCCGCCGGTGCGGCTGGAGGTCGAGGAGTCCATCGCGCCGCGCGTGCTGAACCTGCTGATGCGCGAGCTGAAGATGCAGAACCGCGAGGTCTACCCGCTGCCCGGTCCGCTGGACCTGACCGGGCTGTTCGCCATCGCGGGCCTGGACCGGCCGGAGCTGAAGTACGCCAAGTTCATCGCCGGCACCCACCGCGACCTGGCCGAGGTGGAGTCCGCCTCGCCGCCGGACATCTTCGCGGCGCTGCGCGAGCGGGACGTGCTGCTGCACCACCCGTACGACTCGTTCTCCACCTCGGTGCAGGCGTTCCTGGAGCAGGCGGCCGCCGACCCGGACGTGCTGGCCATCAAGCAGACCCTGTACCGCACCTCCGGCGACTCGCCGATCGTGGACGCGCTCATCGACGCGGCCGAGGCCGGCAAGCAGGTGCTGGTGCTGGTCGAGATCAAGGCGCGCTTCGACGAGCAGGCCAACATCAAGTGGGCCCGCAAGCTGGAGGAGGCGGGCTGCCACGTGGTGTACGGGCTGGTCGGCCTGAAGACGCACTCCAAGCTGTCGCTGGTGGTGCGGCAGGAGGGCGAGGTCCTCAACCGCTACAGCCACGTCGGCACCGGCAACTACCACCCGAAGACGGCCAGGGTGTACGAGGACCTCGGCCTGCTGACCGCCGACCCGCAGGTGGGCGCCGACCTGTCGCACCTGTTCAACCGGCTGTCCGGCTATTCGCGGCGGGACGCCTACAAGCGGCTGCTGGTCGCCCCGCGCAGCCTGCGCGAGGGCCTGATCCGCCGGATCATGGCGGAGATCGCGCACCACAAGGCGGGCCGGCCGGCGTACGTGCGGATGAAGGTCAACTCGATCGTCGACGAGGCGGTGATCGACGCGCTGTACCGGGCCTCGCAGGCCGGGGTGCCGGTGGACATCTGGGTGCGCGGCATCTGCGCGGTGCGGCCCGGCGTGGCCGGGCTGTCGGACAACATCCGGGTGCGCAGCATCCTGGGCCGGTTCCTGGAGCACTCCCGGGTGTTCGTGTTCGGCGGCGGCGGCGAGTCCGAAGTGTGGCTGGGCAGCGCCGACATGATGCACCGCAACCTCGACCGGCGGATCGAGGCGCTGGTACGGGTGGTCAACCCGGTCCACCGCGCCACGCTCAACGACCTGCTGCAGACGGGGATGGCGGACACCACGTCGTCCTGGCACCTGTCGGCCGACGGCAACTGGACCCGGCACAGCGCCGACGCCGAGGGCCGGCCGCTGACCAACATCCAGGAGATGCTCATCGACGCCCGGAGGCGCCGGCGTGGCCCAGCAGCAGCCACCTGAACCGGCCGTGCCGCCCGGACGGGCGTCCGCGGCACCGGGTGCGGGAGTGACGACGACCAGCGAGCCGCCGCGCGACCGCACGGCGGCCAGGCGAACGGGGAGCACGGCAGTGGCCAGCGGCAAGACGACGCCGGGCGGGGAACCGCCCGCGCGCACCACGGGCGGGCCGCCCGACACGGCCGTTCTCGCACCCCCCGCGGGCACGCTCACCGCGGGGCGGGCGCTGACCGGGTACCTGCGGGAACAGGCGACCGCCTTCCTGCGGGGCCTGGGCCTGCGCTCGGAACGCGAGGGGCAGGCGGACGCGCTGCTGCGCGGCAGCGCGCGGCGGATCGCCGCGGTGCTGCACACGTACGCGCCGCTGACCGAGCCGGGCTGGGCGGAGGCGCTGCGCGGCGAACTGGGCTGGCTCACCTCGACGCTGGGCCGCGAGCCGCAGCACACCGGCCGGCTGGCCCGGCTGCTGGAGGCGCTCAGGCGGCTGTCGACGGCCGGCGTGCCCGAGTCCGTGCTCGCCGAGGTCGAGGGCGGCGGCACCGGGTCGGGACCGCTCGCGCTGGGCGCCGCGCGGGCCGCGGCGCTGCTGGAGCGGCAGTTGACGCTGGCCCGCACCCGGGCGCACTCCGCGGCCCTGCAGGCGGTGGGCTCCTCCCGCTTCCACGGCCTGGCCGATTCCATGGCGGTGCTGGCCTCGGAGGTGCCGCTGACCGGGCGCGCCGCCGACCCCGCCCCCGCCGTACTGCCGCCGCTGGCCGCGCAGGCGTACCAGCGGCTGTGCGACGCCGCCGACGCGCTGCCGCTGGGGCGGGCGGCGCTGCCGTACAACGCGGAGGCGGTGCAGGCGTCGCTGGGCGCGGAACTGACCGCCGACCTGCAGGACGCGCCCTGGCACCAGGTACGGATCCTGCTGCGGCTGGCCCGGTACGCCGCCGAGGTGCCCGGCGTGGAGCCGTACGGCGACGACCGGCTGGTGGAGGCCGCGCAGGTGCTGGGGCGGCACCGGGAGGCCGCGGAGTCCGCCGCCGCCGTGGCCGCCGCCGCCCGCACCCCGCGGATCGCGCCCGCCACCGCGTACGCCCTGGGCGTGCTGCACGCCGACCAGCGGCACGAGGTGGAGGCCGCCAGGTTCGCCTTCTCCCGGCTGTGGCAGGGCCTGCCCCCCGCGCCGGAGGGCGACCGTCCGCTGCCCGGCCCGCGCGGGTAACAGCCGCCACCGGCCTCCCGGGACAGGAGGAGACATGACCAGGACCGACATCGCGGGCCTCCCGCCCGGCCCCGCTCCCGTCCGGGCCGCGGGCGTGCTGATGTGGCGCCCCGCGGCAGGGGGAGGCGGCATCGAGGTCGCCCTGGTGCACCGGCCGCGCTACGACGACTGGAGCTGGCCCAAGGGCAAGCTCAAGCGCGGCGAGGACTTCCCGGCGGCCGCGGCGCGCGAGGCACGCGAGGAGACCGGGACGGAGTGCGAGCTGGGCGAGCCGCTGCCCACCTGCCGCTACCTGGTCGACGGGCGCCCCAAGGAGGTCCGCTACTGGGAGGCGAGGGCCGGCGGCGGGCGGTTCGAGCCCAGCCGCGAGGTCGACCGGATGGAGTGGCTGCCGCCGGCCGCCGCCCGGCACCGCCTGACCCACGACCGGGACCGTCCGCTGCTCGACGCGTTGCTCCGGGCCTTGAGACCGTAACGTTATGCGGTCGTGACCGCAGCTTTTCCGTGAACCACACGTGTCACTCGTACGACGCTCTGTGTCACGGCGGACAAGTGCGCCATCACCCCGACGGACGAGGTTCACCTCGCGTTCACCGTCCCCCGAGGGTCGCTTCACCTGATCTGCCTAATTTCGGCCGTACCGGTGGGCGCATCGCCGCCGGGTGGATGCAGAACTCCTCAACCCTCTGCTTCGCCGTCCACCGGCGGGCTCTCGGAAGGAACACACGAAGGTGAAGCTTCAGCGTAAGAGCGGGCTGCGCGCCCTGACCGTCGGCGCGGTCGCGGTTACCGGAGCGCTGGTCCTGACCGCCTGCGGTTCGGACAACAACAGCAGCAGTGACAACTCCACCCCGAGCAGCGGCTCCTCCGGGGCCAGCAGCGCCACCAACGCCTCCAGCATCTCCTGCGCCAAGGGCCAGGTCCTCGCGTCCGGTTCGACCGCGCAGCAGAACGCCATGGCGCTGTGGGTGAAGAACTACCAGCAGGCGTGCTCCGGCGCGAGCATCAACTACAAGGGCAACGGCTCGGGCGCCGGCATCGAGGAGTTCCTGCAGGGCAGCACCTCCTTCGCGGGTTCGGACTCGCCGCTCAAGCCCGACCAGGTCACCAAGTCCAAGTCCGTCTGCACGGGCGGCCAGGCCATCGACATGCCCATGGTCGGCGGGCCGATCGCGATCATGTACAACCTCCCCGGCGTGAACAACCTGGTCCTGGACGCGCCCACCGTGGCCAAGATCTTCAACAACAAGATCACCAAGTGGAACGACGAGGCGATCAAGAAGCTCAACCCGAGCGCCTCCCTGCCGTCCACGTCGATCCAGGCGTTCCACCGCTCCGACGACTCCGGCACCACGGACAACTTCACCAAGTACCTGATCGCCGCGGCCGGCAGCGACTTCCCGTACACCGGCGGCAAGGCCTGGCAGGCCAAGGGCGGCCAGTCCGCGCAGGGCACCTCCGGTGTCACCGCGCAGGTCAAGCAGACCCAGGGCGCCATCGGCTACGGCGAGCTGTCCTACGCCACCGCCAGCAGCCTGAACACGGTCAAGATCGCCACGGGCGCCTCCGCCCCGGTCGAGGCCACCACGGACAACGCCTCCAAGGCCATCGCCGCCGCCTCCGTGGTCGGCACGGGCAGCGACCTGTCCCTGAAGTTCGACTACAAGACCAAGGCGGAGGGTGCCTACCCGATCACCCTGGTCACCTACGAGATCGCCTGCGACAAGGGCAACAAGGCCGGCACTCTGCCGCTGGTCAAGTCCTTCCTGACCTACATCGCCGGCGCCGACGGCCAGAAGCTGCTCGGCGACCAGGGCTACGCCCCGCTGCCCGACACGATCGCCACGAAGGTCCGCGCCACCATCTCCTCCCTGTCCTGACCCGACGGGGCCGGACCGGCGCTCACCGCCCGGTCCGGCCCCGTTCATCCGGTGCACCGCCGCCGGGGGAGCACGACCGCTCCCCCACCACAGACCGGAGACCCTCCCATGGCAACCACAGCACCTCCCACCAGCGCCCCACCAGCCCCGGCCAAACCGGTCAGCCGCCCCGGCGACCGGGTCTTCGCCGGCCTCGCCCGCGGCTCGGGCCTCCTGCTCCTGCTGATCATGGCCTCGATCGCGGTGTTCCTCACCGTGCGCGCGATCACCGCGGTCTCCAAGGACCACGGGAACTTCCTCACCACGTTCGAGTGGAACCCGCAGCTGAGCCCGCCGGTGTTCGGCATCGCGGTCCTCGCCTACGGCACCGTCGTCAGCTCGGTCATCGCCATGATCCTGGCCGTGCCGGTCGCGGTCGGCATCGCGCTGTTCATCTCGCACTACGCCCCGCGCCGGCTGGCCACGCCGCTGGCGTACGTGATCGACCTGCTGGCCGCCGTGCCCAGCATCGTCTACGGCCTGTGGGGCGCCCTGTACCTGGTGCCGCACATGAACGGGCTGAACACCTGGCTGGACCACTACTTCGCCTGGACCGTGGTCTTCGACCAGTCCAACGCGGGAACCGCGGCCCGGTCGCTGTTCACGGTGGGCATCCTGCTGGCGATCATGATCCTGCCGATCATCACCAACGTCAGCCGCGAGGTCTTCCGCCAGGTCCCGAGGATGCAGGAGGAGGCCGCGCTCGCGCTCGGCGCCACCCGCTGGGAGGTGATCCGGCTGTCGGTGCTGCCCTTCGCCCGCTCCGGCATCATCAGCGCCTCGATGCTCGGGCTCGGCCGCGCGCTGGGCGAGACGATGGCCGTCGCGACCGTGCTGTCCTCCAGCCCGGTGCTCACCGCGCACATCCTCGACCCCGCGGGCGGCACCTTCGCCCAGAACATCGCGATCAAGTTCAACGAGAGCAACGACTTCGGGCGTGACGCCCTCATCGCCTCCGGCCTGGTGCTCTTCGTGATCACCCTGCTGGTCAACGGCGCCGCTCGGGTGATCATCGCCCGCCGCAAGGAGTACTCGGGGGCCAACGCATGAGCGACACGACAACGGCCGCCGCCGGCGGCCCCGCGCCGGCCTCCGTCCCCCAGCCGTCCCTGACCCACCGCCGCCTGCCGCGCTGGGCCCCGGCCGCCACAGCCGCCGTGTCGATCGCCCTGGGCGTCGGGATCGGAGCGGGCGCGAGCCTGTCCAGCCACGTCCAGTGGGGACTGATCGCGCTCGCGCTGTTCGTCGGCGGCACCTACGCGGTCACCGCCCGCGTCGAGGGCACCCGCCAGGCGAAGGACCGGGTGGCCACCAGCCTCGTCTGGGCCTGCTTCGTGGTGGCCGTCGTCCCGCTGTACTCCCTGGTGGAGACCACCATCTCCAAGGGCGCCAAGATCATCGACGGGCACTTCCTGACCCACTCGATGAGCGGCGTGCTCAACACCGAGGCCGGCGGCGGCGTCTACCACGCCATCATCGGCTCCCTGGAGCAGGTGGGCCTGGCCTCGCTGATCGCCATCCCGGTCGGCATGCTCACCGCGATCTACCTCGTCGAGTACGGGCGCGGCGCGCTGGCCAGGACGGTCACCTTCTTCGTGGACGTCATGACGGGCATCCCGTCGATCGTGTCCGGCCTGTTCATCCTCGCGTTCTGGATCCTCATCCTCGGCTTCGGCTTCTCCGGCTTCGCCGGCTCCCTGGCCCTGGCCATCCTGATGATCCCGATCGTGGTCCGCTCCACCGAGGAGATGCTCAAGCTCGTCCCGAACGAGCTGCGCGAGGCCTCGCTGGCGCTGGGCGTCCCGAAATGGCGCACCATCCTCAAGGTGGTGCTGCCGACCTCCATCGGCGGCATCCTGACCGGCGTCATGCTGGCGGTCGCCCGCATCGCGGGTGAGTCGGCGCCCATCCTGCTGCTGGTCTTCGGCAACCCGGCGATCAACAACGACCCGTTCCACAACCCGCAGTCGTCCCTCCCGTACTTCGTGTACGAGCAGTACACCCTCGGGACGGACGCCTCCTACGACCGGGCGTGGGGCGCGGCACTGGTGCTGATCGCCTTCGTCATGATCCTCAACCTGCTGGCCCGCGGCATCGCGCGCTGGAAGGCACCGAAGACAGGTCGCTGACGCGGCCACATCGGCGACAGAGAATAGAGAGCGACACCATGGCCAAGCGCATCGACGTCAGCGGACTGTCCGCCTTCTACGGCGGCTTCCGCGCCATCGACGACATATCCATGACCATCGAGCCGCGCACGGTGACCGCGTTCATCGGCCCGTCCGGCTGCGGCAAGTCCACCTTCCTGCGCACCCTGAACCGGATGCACGAGGTCACCCCCGGTGGCCGCGTCGAGGGCAAGGTGATGCTGGACGACGAGAACCTGTACGGCCCCGCCGTCGACCCGGTGACCGTGCGCCGCACGGTCGGCATGGTCTTCCAGCGCCCCAACCCGTTCCCCACCATGTCGATCTACGACAACGTGGCGGCGGGCCTGCGGCTCAACGGCGTCCGCAAGAAGGGCGAGCTCGACACGATCGTCGAGAAGTCGCTGAAGGGCGCCAATCTCTGGAACGAGGTCAAGGACCGGCTGAACAAGCCCGGCGCGGGCCTGTCCGGCGGCCAGCAGCAGCGGCTGTGCATCGCCCGCGCCATCGCGGTCGAGCCGCAGGTGCTGCTGATGGACGAGCCGTGCTCGGCGCTCGACCCGATCTCCACCCTCGCCATCGAGGACCTGATCGGCGAGCTGAAGACCCGGTTCACCATCGTCATCGTCACCCACAACATGCAGCAGGCCGCGCGCGTGTCGGACCGTACCGCCTTCTTCAACCTGGCGGCGGTCGGGCAGCCCGGCAAGCTCATCGAGATCGACGAGACCGAGCGGATCTTCTCCAACCCGTCGGTCCAGGCCACCGAGGACTACATCTCCGGCCGCTTCGGCTGACCGAGACCGCCGTGCGGTGCTGCATGGCGGTGCCACCGCAGGGCGCACGGCCCCCTTCCCCGCGCGGGGAAGGGGGCCCGGCCGTTTCCGGTTCGGTTCGGTTCGGTTCGGCCCGGCTCAGCCGAAGACCAGCTTGACGACGTAGAAGCAGAACGCGGCCACGAGCCCGGCGGCCGGCATCGTGATGAACCAGCCGGCGACGATGTTCTTGGCCACCCCCCAGCGCACCGCCTTCACCCGCCGGGTCGCGCCCACGCCCATGATCGCGGAGGTGATCACGTGGGTGGTGGAGACCGGTGCCTGGAAGATGTACGCGGTGCCGTAGAGGATCGACGCCGAGGTCGTCTCGGCGGCGAAGCCCTGCGGCGGGTCCAGCTCGATGATCCGCCGGCCGAGGGTCCGCATGATCCGCCAGCCGCCGGCGTACGTGCCCAGCGACATCATCAGCGCGCACACCAGCTTGACCCAGACCGGGATGCCGAAGCCCTTGGACGGGTCGTTGATGACGAGGGCCAGCACCACCACGCCCATCGTCTTCTGCGCGTCCTGCAGGCCGTGCCCGAGCGCCATGCCGGCCGCGGAGACGGTCTGCGCTATCCGGAAGCCGCGCTTGGCCTTGTGCGGGTTGGAGCGGCGGAAGAACCACAGGATGGCCAGCATCAGCAGGTAGCCGATGGTCAGGCCGACCACGGGCGAGAGGATCATCGGTACGACGACCTTGTTCACCACCCCGTTCCAGTGCACGGTGGTGCCGCCGGCCAGGGCCGCGCCGACCAGCCCGCCGAACAGCGCGTGGCTGGAACTCGACGGCAGCCCGAAGTACCAGGTGATCAGGTTCCACACCACCGCGCCGGCCAGCGCGGCGAAGAGGATGGCCATGCCGGTGCGGCCCTGCGGGGTGGCGATCAGGCCCTTGCTGACCGTCTTGGCGACGCCGGACCCCAGGAAGGCGCCGACCAGGTTCATCACGGCCGCCATCGCCAGCGCCGCCTTGGGGGTGAGCGCCCGGGTGGACACCGAGGTGGCGATGGCGTTGGCCGAGTCGTGGAAGCCGTTGGTGTACGTGAAGAACAGCGCGACCACGATGGTCACGAGCAGCGCGAAGGTGTCCACGTCGGGTCAGGACTCCTTGACCGCGATGGTCTCCACGGTGTTGGCGACGTGCTCGAAGGCGTCCGCCGCCTCCTCAAGGACGTCGACGATCTGCTTGAGCTTGAGTACCTCGATGGCGTCGTACTTGCCGTTGAACAGGTGGGCGAGCAGCTTGCGGTGGATCTGGTCGGCCTGGTTCTCCAGCCGGTTGACCTCGATCCAGTACTCGGTGAGGTTGGACATCGTGCGCAGGTTGGGCATGGCCTCCGCGGTCAGCTCCGCGGCCCGCGCCAGCACCTCGATCTGCTGCTCGACCCCCTTGGGCAGCTCCTCGACGTTGTAGAGGACGACCAGGTCGACGGCCTCCTCCATGAAGTCCATGATGTCGTCGAGGGAGCCCGCCAGCGAGTAGATGTCCTCACGGTCGAAGGGTGTGATGAAGGAGGAGTTGAGCTGGTGGAAGATCGCGTGCGTCGCGTCGTCCCCGGCGTGCTCGGCCGCCCGCATCCGTTCCGCGATCTCGGTCCTCGTTGCCGAATCGGCCCCGAGCAGTTCCATCAGGAGCTTCGAGCCGGTGACGATGTTGTCCGCGGACGCGGCGAACATGTCGTAGAAGCTCGTCTCCCTGGGGGTCAGACGAAAGCGCACGTGGGGTCCTCGTTGTACTCGGATCGGGTCTCGTTGATGCTAGGCGCATCATCCGGCCACGGCTAACCGGCGTCCCCCAGTGTCGCCCATGCTCACACACCCCCTGAACGGGGGATGCCTCGCACTCGGTATCGATTCAGTAAGCTATACCCATCGGGGGTATAACGGGACAGAAGGGCTGGCAGGCGGGATGACCACGGAAAGCGTCGCGGGTGAGATTGTGAAGCCGTCCGGACCGCATGGCTACAGCCATGACAAAGAGTCCCATCTGAAGCGGCTGCGCAGGATCGAGGGCCAGATCCGCGGCCTGCAGCGCATGGTCGAGGAAGACGTCTACTGCATCGACATCCTCACCCAGGTCTCGGCGAGCACGAAGGGCCTCCAGTCCTTCGCCCTCCAGCTCCTGGAGGAGCACCTGCGCCACTGCGTGGCCGCCGCGGCGGTGGGCGGCGGCCAGGAGGAAACCGACGCGAAGGTCGCCGAAGCGACCGCCGCGATAGCCCGCCTCCTCCGCACCTAGCCCCTGCGGGGAGCTCCGCCCCCCCAACCCGCACCCCAGGCGCCGCGCCCCCGGCCGCGAGCCTGCGGGCTCACCCGCGCCTGCCGCCGCAAGGGCCGCGGGACTGTGGCTGATATCCGCTCCCGCCGCACGGGCCGCGCCCGCAAAGGGTTGCGGGGTTGTGGCTGATATTCGGCTGCCGCCACCCGGGCGCGGAACCCGGGCGCCGGGCTGCGCCCGCAGGGCGCGCCCCCACAGGGGCGCGGGGCTCAACCCGATATGCGGCTGCCGCCGCGCGGGCGCGACCAGCCACAACGAACCGCTACACGGCAACGGCCCAAACCCACCAACGGCTCGAAGCCGCCGCCAGGCCCAGAGAACGTACGCCCCCGCAGGGGCGCGGAACCCGGGCGCCGGGCTGCGCCCGCAGGGCGCGCCCCAAAGAAGGGAGGCTGCGGCTCACCCTCGGCTGCCGCCACCCAGGCTGCGCCCGCAGGGCGCGCCCCCACAGGGGCGCGGGGAACTGCGCGACCAGCCACGACGCACCGGCACACGGCAACGGCCCGAAACCATCAACGGCGCCCGCCCGCTCAACCCACAAGCCGAACGCCGACGCCGACGTACCCGGCCGCAGCGTGCCGCGCAGCGCAAAGCGCAAAGCGCAAGCCTCAAGCCGCGCAGCGGAGAGGCCAGGCCCGGCGCAGGCCGGGCGAACCGTCAACCCGCACCCGTCCCCCGCCCCACCTCAAGCACCTCATCGATCCGAGCGAAGCTCAACCTCTCCTCATCAGCGGTGGACGCAGCAATCATCAGCTCACCGCACAGGTCGATCTCGGCGAGGGCGACCGCATCGTCCTGCACCGAGGTTCCGGGCGACGGCGCCATACGCACACCACCTCCTCGCTCGTGAGCGCGGGCGCACGTGCCGTGCACCCGCGGCGGCCGCTCACCAGCGTAAGGACCCCGTGCGCCCCTCCGCATGGCACGGAAGGACCATTTAGCGCGACCCGACCGGGCCGGACCCCCGCCCCGCCGGCGCAGAAACGATCTTTCCGGACCAGATGTCCGCAGGTCGCGGCATCGCCATCGGCACCGGCACCCCGAACCCGTCGAAGCGAGTGGTAGAGACCACAGTGACCTCGCGGACCGCGCCCCCGCCGGTGCCGGCCGCGCCGAACGTGAAGGTCTGACTCAGCCGCCGCAGCCGCCCCTCCGCGTCGAGCCACGCGTCGAACGGCACCCGGGTCCTGGCGAAGCCCTTGGCCGCTGCCTCCAGCGGGCCGCGGTCGGCGGCCGGGGTCGCGCGGGCGGCGAGCGCGATGTCGGCGGTGCCCTCGTAGTGGCGCGCCCTCGTGCCGTCCGGGAGGGTCTCCTCGCCGACCAGGGTGACCTCCCGGGTCCCCCGCAGCAGGTCGGCCGCGTCCAGCGGCCCGGTGGCGCCGCCGGTCACCAGGTTGCCGTCGGGCAGCCGCGTGGTGTCCACCCGTACCCACTTGCCGGGCGGCACGCCCTCGCCGCGGTCCTTCATGTAGAGGGCGCCGGGGAGCAGCAGCTCGGTGATCGGCTTGTGCTCCTGGGCGCCCGCGGCGTTCCTGGGCAGGGTGAGGGTCAGCCGGCCGCGGCGCGCCGTGTAGTCGAAAGCGCCGGTGCCGGTGATGGTCAGCCAGGTGCCGCCGCTGGCCATCCGCATGGCGGTGGTCACCCGCGAGCTGCCCGCCCGTACCAGCGTGTCGGCGGCGGCGGTCACCGCGCGCGCCGCGGCGCCGTCCCGGGTGTCGGCCGCCGCCGAGCCCGCGGCCTGACCGCCGCAGCCGGACAGCAGGGCCGCGCCCAGAGCCGTGGCCGCCGCCACGCCGGGCAGTCGCCGTACCGCCATCACCGCACCCCCATGGACACCGTGGGACACCGCCGCCACAGCTCTTCCAGCCGGGGCCGCGTCCTGATAACGACGGTCCCGACGACCCCGTCACGGGACGCCCGCTCGCCCGTTACGGTGGGAGGGTGCCGTCGCCGGACCCCACGCCCGAGCCCGCCGAGCCCGCCCCGGAGCCGGACGCGGACCCCGACCCGGGCCCCGGCCACCGCACCCGCGTCGTGGAACGCGGCTCCTTCGCCTCCGCCCGCTGCGACTGCGGCTGGAAAGGCCCCGCCCGCCGTGCCCGCGACCGCGCCCGGCGCGACGCCCTGTCCCACGCCGACGGCACCGGCCAGGCGTGAGGGCGGCGCGCGCCCGGGCGCAACCGGACGCCTGCCGCCCCGCCGCCTGCCGCCCCGCACGCTGCCCAGCCCGCCGCCGTGCCGGCGGCAACCGGAATCCCACCCCCCGCGTCTTGGGTTTGCGGAGGCGCGCGCGGGACAGTGCGGCCCTCCTGACTCGGTGGCCGGGCGACCCGGTGACCTGCGGACTCGACACGGCGGTGGGCGGATGGGCGGAATGGGCGGTACGACGCGGCGCGGGGCGCTCAGGGCGGGCGGCGGGGCGGTCGCGGGCGCGTGGCTGACCGCCGGGTGCACGGACAAGGGGAGCGGCGACGCCAAGGCGCCGGCCGGGTCCGCCGCGTCAACGCCGTCCGCGACGGCGACGCCCGGGGCCGGCGGCCGTACCACCGCCGCTCACGCCAAGGCCGACTGGAATGCGCTGGCCGCCTCGCTCCACGGGCCGCTGATACGCCCGCGGGACAGCGCCTACGCCCGCGACCACCGCCTCTACAACACCCGCTTCGACGTCCTGCGCCCGGCCGCCATCGCCTATGTGACGAGCACCTCCGACATAAGGACGTGCCTGGACTTCGCCCGCCGGACGGGCACGCCGCCGGCCATCCGCAGCGGTGGCCACTCGTACGCCGGCTACTCCAGCGGCGACGGACGGCTGATCATCGACGTCTCCAGGCTCAACTCGATCCGGCTGGACGGCACGACGGCCACCATAGGGGCGGGCGCGAAGCTGATCGACGTCTACAACACGCTCGGGCAGCGCGGCCGTACGGTTCCGGGCGGCTCGTGCCCGTCGGTCGCCATATCGGGCCTCACCCTGGGCGGCGGGCACGGTGTGGTCAGCCGGTCCATGGGCCTGACCTGCGACAGCCTCACGGGCGCGACCCTCGTCACGGCGGACGGCCGGGTCCGCGAGGTGTCCGCCTCGTCCGATCCCGATACGTTCTGGGCGCTTCGCGGCGGCGGCAACGGCCAGTTCGGCGTCGTGACCTCCCTGACCTTCGCCACCCACCCGGTGCCGTCCGTGGTGACCGGCTACCTGACCTGGCCCTGGTCGCGGGCCGCCGAGGTGGTGCGGGCCTGGCAGCACTGGGGCCCCGACCAGCCGGACGCGATCTGGTCGGCGCTGCACCTGGACTGCGCGGCCGGCGGCCCGCCCTCGGTGGCCGTCCCCATGATGTCCACCGGCTCGCACGCCGGCCTCGCCGCCGCCGTCGCCACCCTGACCGCCGCGGTCGGCTCGCCCGCGAGGTCGGTGACCCTGCGGGACCACAGTTACGTGAACGCGATGTTCGCGTACGCGGGCTGCGCGAACCTGTCCGCCGCCCAGTGCCACCTGGCCCCGGCCGGCCACCTGGGCCGCGAGACGTACACCGCGCGCTCGGACTTCGTCTCCGCCGAACTGCCGTCCGCCGGCGTCGACGCCCTGCTCGCGCACACCGAGCGGCTGAGCCGGCTGTCGGGCTCCGGCGCGGGCAGCATCGCGCTGACCGCCCTGGGCGGCGCCGTCAACCGGCCCTCGCCGACCGCGACCGCCTTCCCGCACCGCAGGTCCCGCGTGCTCGTGCAGTACATCGCCTCGGACCACCTGTCCACGGGCTCGTGGCTGACGGACACTCACGCGGCCATGCGGCGCTGGGCCTCGGGCGGCGCCTACGCCAACTACGCCGATCCGACGCTCGGCTCCTGGCGCACCGCCTACTACGGCCCCAACGCCGACCGCCTGACGGCCGTCAAGCACCGCCTGGACCCCTCCCGGCTGTTCGACTTCCCGCAGGCCCTGTGAGGGCCTGCGAGGGCCTGCGAGGCCGCGTGGGGCCGCGCGGGGGCCTGTGAGGGGCCGCGCGGGGAGGTGCGGCGCGCCCGAGGTGCCGTCCGGCGCGTCCCCGCGCTACGCCGCGAGGTCCTTGTCGGCCGCGCTGTGGTGCCGCTGGGCCGGCTGGGTGCCGCGCGGCCGCTCCCGCCCCCGCTCCCTCTCCCGCTCGCCCGCGGCACCGCCTTGTGCGCCGGCCCGCGCCGGCACCCGTACCAGAACCGCCCACCGGGAGCGGGCCAGTGCCGTGGTCGCGGCGGTCAGCAGGGCCAGGGCGGGCGGGGCCAGCAGCAAGGTGGTGGCGGCGCCCAGCGCGTAGCCGCCGATGACGTCGGTCGGGTAGTGCAGCCCCAGGTAGACGACGCCGAACCCCTCGGCGGCGGCCAGCAGCCCGCCCACGGCGCCGAGTTTGCGGCTGACCATGAACAGCCCGACGGCCACGGCCCCGGCGACCGCCGAGCGGTCGCTGACGAAGGAGAAGCCGTGGGCGCGCGCCAGCACGTCCAGGCCGTCGTGCTCCTCGTACGGTCTGGGGCGCGCGACCAGGGCGCGCACCGGGATGCCGAGCAGGAGCGTGACGCCGGCCGCCAGGACCGACCAGGCGACGCCGGCGACCGCGGCGGGGGCGTCGTCCGAGCGGCGGGCGACCCGCCACCAGCACCAGGCGGTCACGGCCGCCAGCGCGACCATCACCCCGTACTCGGCGAGGAACTCCACCACCCGGTCGACGCCGCGCGGCGCCTGCCGGGCGAGGTCGTTGATGCCGCGCAGCAGGCGGATGTCGGGGTTCACGCTGTCGTTAGCGACCTCTGCCATGGCGGTGGTGCCCCTTGTCTGGCGGCTGACGTGACGTGGCTCGGCTCGTGTGCAACCCCCGTCGCTTGAGTCACAAGCCATTCTCCCCCGTACAACGGCCGACACGATATGTAGCGTTCCGGTTTTCGCCAGATGATCACCATGCCGTTATGCAAGGGTGACCAGCGCCGGGGGCCGGCGGGGCCGCGCGGCCCCGATCACGGGCCAACGCCTCACCGAGCGCACTCGCCCCAGGCGTTACGCGGCCTGCGCCGACGGCAGCGCCGCCGCGCCGTCCTGGGTCACCCGCGTCGCCCCGATGTAGTCCGCCGCGTCGATCGGGTCGAAGCGGATGTACGCGCCGCTGTGCGGGGCGTCGATCATGTAGCCGCCGCCCACGTAGATGCCCACGTGGTGAATGGTGCGCGGGTCGTTGAGGTCGTAGGCGAAGAACACCAGGTCACCGGGCAGCAGTTGGTCGCGGCTCGGGTGCGGCCCGGCGTTCCACTGGTCGTTGGCCACCCGCGGCAGCTTGACGCCCACCGAGGCGTACGACGCCTGCGTCAGGCCCGAGCAGTCGAACCGCCCGCCCTGGTCGGCCCGCCCCTCGCCGCCCCACAGGTACTTCTTGCCGAGCTGGTCCTGCGCGAACGAGATCGCCGCCGCCGCCTGCTGCGAGGGCGCCAGGCGGCCGACGGGCGCCGCGAAGCTCTTCGCCAGCGAGCGGATGATCCGCACGTAGTTCTGCGTCTCGGCGAACGGCGGGATGCCGCCCGCCTGGATCACCGCGTACGCGCCCGCGTTGTACGACGCGAGCATGTTGTCCGTGTTGTCCCCCGGCACGTTCTTCACGTACGCCGCCAGATCGCAGTCGTACCGCGCCGCCGACGGGATCGCGTCCTGCGGGTCCCACACGTCGGCCTTGCCGTCGCCGTCGCCGTCCACGCCGTGCGTCGCCCACGTACCCGGGATGAACTGGGCGATCCCCTCCGCGTCCGCCCCGCTGCGCGCCCTGGGGTTCCACCCGCTCTCCTGGTAGAGCTGCGCGGCCAGCAGCGCCGGGTTCAGCGCCGGGCACAGGTTGCCCCACTGCTGCACGATCGGCTCGTACGCGGCCGGCACCGCGCCCTTGGCCAGCGCCACCGCCTCCCGGGCGTTCCTCGCCAGCCCCGCCGCCGCCGAGAAGGTCCCCACCACGAGAAGCGCGATCAGCGAAAGGAACAGGCCCACCCCCATGATGACGGTGAGCCAGATTTTCCGCGCCACGGCGGGCCCGTCCCTTCCGTTGCCCTACGGTGATGCTCGTGATACACAGAGTAGTCGTCCACGGCTTTCGAACACCGGTCCGCGCACCAGTCTGCCGGTTGGGGGCCGGATCACACGGAGGATCCACCGAGAAAGTCGCTGAGTCGACATGAAACAGCGGAATCCTCAGTCAAGATAGATCCTGGCCCCTTGCGCCCCGGCGAGGGAGTCAACTGATCGAGCGGGGTGGTGAGTTATATGTATCTTGCAGCCGCGAAGGGCGACATCAACACCATCATCGGCGGCATCGCGCCCGACTGGGGACCCTTCGGTAGCCTGGGAAACGAAGCGCGCGTGATGGTCGAGGTGGTCATGGCGGTGGCGATCCTGCTGTGCCTGGCCATCGCGATCTGGGGCGCTGCCAAACAGCGCATCGGCGCGACGGCACTGCGCGACACCTTCAGCGCCGAGCAGGGCAAGGGGTTGATCATCGCCGGACTGACCGGAGTGTTCATCATCGGTTCCCTCGGCACCCTGTTCACCATCGTGTACGGCATGGCCGTCTAGCCACGGCCCCGCCGGCCCGCGCCGGCTCCGCCCCCGGGAGCCCGTCCCCGGCTCCGCCTTCCCTTCACACCCGAGGCTGCGTGCTGATGCCCACTCAATCGAGCAGCGGTGCCCTCCGCGTCCCGCGGCGCTGCGGCGTGCCCGGGAAGGCGGCGGCCCGATGAGCCTCGGTCAGGACGGCCCCCCGACCAGGACCCGGATGCCCGAGGGCCACGGCGGCGGCGCCCGCCGCCCGGCCCAGCCCCGCCGCGCCCTGATCACCGTCGTCAGCATCGTCGTCCTCCTCATCGCCGCGATCGCCTTCGCCAACCGCGGCGGCCACTCCCACGACTCCTCCTCCCCCACGGCGTCCTCCGACAGCGCCTCGGGCTCCTCCGGCTCCTCCGGTTCCTCCGGCTCCTCCGGTTCCACCGGCTCCTCCGGTTCCTCCGGCTCCGGCTCGGGCTCCCGCGGCTCGAAGGGCTCCGCCCCCACCGCCCCCACCGGCGTCGCCCCCGTCACGGGCAGGACCGCCGGCATCCCCTCCGGCTTCGCCCACACCGCGCAGGGCGCCCAGTCGGCGGCGGCGAACTACGCGGTGGCCCTGGGCGGGACGGGGATGTTCGACACGCAGACGCGGCACCGCATCGTCAGCACGGTCTACGCCCCGCGGGCCGCCGCGGCCTCGCGGAACCAGCTGGACAAGGCGTACACCGACCCCGCGTTCCTGCAGCGCATCGGCCTGAACAGCGACGGCACCGCGCCCAAGGGCATGACGTTCATAAGCCGGGTCAACCCCGTCGGCGCCGAACTCACCGGCTACGACGGCGCCACGGCGACCGTGAGCATCTGGTACTCCTCGCTGTTCGGCCTGGCGGGCGAGGGCTCCACCAGCCCGGTGACCGAGGGCTGGTACACGAACACGTTCCGGATGACCTGGACCTCCGGCGACTGGAAGATCACCGACTTCCAGCAGAAGGACGGTCCCGCTCCCGTAGGACGGGACCAGACGGCGTCGTCGGCCAAGGACATGGCCGACGCGGTGAACGGGTTCGGAGGCTTCACCTATGCCCGGTAGTGCTCTGCGCAAGGCCGCGCTCGCCCTGGCGGCCGTCCAGGCGACCGCCGTCCTGACGGCCACGCGCGCCTTCGCCACCCCCGGCCCGACCCCGTCCGCGACCTCGTCCGCGACCTCGTCCGCGACCTCGTCCGCGACCTCGTCCGCGAACGGCGCCGGCCACCCCACGCCCACGCACGACCCTTGCGCCTACATCCGCGGCCCCGCCAAGTCGTACTGCACCCGGGGCACTCCCACCGCCCCCTCGAAGTCCGGCGCCGCCGACTCCCTCGACCCGCTCACCTCGCTGGCCAAGGGCTGCGCCACCGCCGCGTCGTGGACGATCGACAAACTGGCCGCCGCCGTCACCCGCACCACGCAGGTGGACTTCACCAACACCGCGTTCCTGCGGCAGTACGCCGTGGTCTTCGCCGCGTCCACCATCCTGACCCTGGTCCTGTGGCTGCTGGCCGTCGCCAAGCGCGCCGTGCGCGGCGTGCCGCTGACCGAGGCCCTCACCGAGGCCGTGGGCTTCCTGTGGCTGACCGTCCTGGCCAGCGCGTTCACCCCCCTCGTGCTGTACACGGTGGTGAGCGCCACGGACGCCGTCACCGCCGTGGTCGGCTCGGGCACCAAGTCGGACACCCAGATCTTCTTCGGCTCCTTCTCCGGCGCCCTCACCAAGGGCACCGACATAGGAGGCGGCCCGATCATGCTGATCGTGGTGTCGATGGTGTCCGTCCTGGCCGCCGGCGTGCTCTGGCTCGAACTGGTGATCAGAGCGGCGCTGCTGTACGTCGGGGCCCTGCTGGGCACTGCCGTCTACGCCGGCCTGGTCGACAAGAACATGTGGCACCACGTCAGGCGCTGGGCCGGCATCATGATCGCGGTCATCCTGGTCAAGCCCGTCATCGTGGTCGTGCTCGGGCTGGCCGGCGCCCTGTCCGCCGGCGACAACGGCCCGGACTCCTTCTCCGCCGTCGTCTCGGGCCTGGCCATCATCCTGCTCGCGATCTTCGCCAGCTTCGCGATCTACCGGTTCGTGCCCGGCTTCGGCGACGACGTGGTCAACCTGCGCAACAGCCGCAAGGAGGCCGGCGGCAGCCAGGCCGCCGCCGTCATCTCCTCCCCGGCCGCGCTGGTCAAACAGGGCATCAAGACCCACAGCGCCCGCGGCGGCCCCCAGGAGCAGGCCCAGGGCGGCGGCCCGCAGCCGGCCAACCCGGTCGCCGGCGGCATGGCCGCCCACAGCTCCCGTACCCCGGGCTCGTCCGGTACGGGCACCGGAGCGGGCGGGCCGGCCCGGGGCGGTTCGCCCTCCAGGTCCGGCCCCGGCCCCACCAACGGCTCTTCGCAGGGAGGTGATCGCAGGTGACGGTCCAGCCGTTCACCCAGCCGCGGCGCACGTATCTGATCGGGAAGGCGCGGCCCAACGCGATCGTGGGCAAGAACCGGGAGACCGGCGAGATCGCGCTGATCATCGCCGGCGCGGGCCTGGGCATGCTCAGCGGCCTGCTGATCCCGGTACTCCTGCTGCGGATCGTCGGCCTCGTCGGCTGGCCCACCCTGGCCCTGGCCGCGGTGTACATGCCGTACCGGAAGCGGACCTTCTACCGCTGGTTCGAGATCAACCGCACCTACCGCCGCACCCTGCGCGTCTCCCCCACCTACCGCTCCGGCGTCCAGGAGGCCGGCACCCGCCTCGACGGGCGCGAGGTCGAGGTCGGGCCGCCGCCGGGCATCGGGCGGATCACCTGGCTGTCGGCGCCCTTCGGCCCCGACGAGATCGCGGTGCTGCTGCACGTGGACCGCCGCACCGTCACCGCCGCCATCGAGATCGAGGGCCCGGGCGTCGGCCTGCGCGACAGCGAGGACCAGGAGGCCCTCGTCGAGCGGTTCGGCACCCTGCTCAAGCATGTCGCCAACGGCGACGGGTATGTGACGCGCCTGCAGATGCTGGCCCGCACCCTTCCCGCCGACCCCGACGCGCACGCCAAGGACGTCGCCCTGCGCGGCGACCCCGACGCCGACAGGTGGCTCAAGGACTCCTACGACCAGCTGCAGTCCATGGTGTCCACCTCCTCGGAACAGCACCGCGCCTACCTCGTCGCCTGCATGCACTTCACCCGCGAACTGGCCGCCGAGGGCCACGCCATGGCCCGCGCCACCGTCACCCGCGGCGCCAAGGTCGACAAGGACGCCGGCCTGGCCGCCGTGATGGCCCGCGAGCTCAACGACATCTGCGCCCGCCTGGCCGAGGCCGACATCCGGGTCCGCCAGCCGCTCGGGCAGGCCCGCCTCGCCTCCCTCGTCCACTCGATGTACGACCCCGACCACCCCATCGACCACATCCAGGCCATGACCCGCCGCAACACCTGGCCGGCCGAACTCGACGCCACCGAGCCCACCTACCTGCAGGCCAAGACCCGCGAGTCGGCGACCCGCGAGCCCTGGCACCACGCCACCGCCTGGATCAAGGAATGGCCGCTCACCCCGGTCGGCGTGAACTTCCTCGCGCCCCTGCTGGTGCACACGCCCGACGTGATCCGCACCGTCGCGGTCACCATGGACCTGGAACCCACCGACGTGGCCATCGAGCGCATGCTCACCGAGAAGACCAACGACGACGCCGAGGCCAGCCGCCAGGCCAAGATGAACCGCGTGATCGACCCCCGCGACATCGCCCACCACGGCCGGATCGACCAGCGCGGCGAGGACCTGGCCAGCGGTGCCGCCGGAGTGAACCTCGTCGGCTATATCACAGTCTCCTCACGCACCCCGGAAGCACTCGCCCGCGACAAACGCACCATCCGCGCTTCGGCCGGTAAGTCGTATTTGAAGCTTGAGTGGTGCGATCGTGAACACCACCGGGCATTCGTCAATACGTTGCCGTTCGCTACCGGCATCCGCCGCTAGCCCGCCCGTACGAGGAGGCCACTGCCATGCCCATGCTGGACCCTCTCGCGGCGATCACGGACGCGTTCACCAGCTTCCTCTTCGGCCGCGTGGAGACCACCCGGCTGCCGGTCCGCACCTCGACCGGCCAGGCCCAGGCGGTCTACCTGCCCACCGCCGCCCCCGGCCTCGGCGACTCCGGTGTGATCATCGGCCGCGAGGTGTACTCCGGCAAGGGCTACATCTACGACCCCTTCCAGCTCTACGGCCAGCAGCTGCCCGCCCCGCACTGGCTCGTCCTCGGCGAGTCCGGCAACGGCAAGTCGGCGCTGGAGAAGACGTACGTCCTGCGCCAGCTGCGGTTCCGCGACCGGCAGGTCGTCGTCCTCGACGCCCAGGGCGAGGACGGCGTCGGCGAGTGGAACCTCATCGCCGGCGCCATGGGCCTCACCCCCATCCGGCTCGACCCGATGGCCGCCCTCGACGGCGGCATCAAACTCAACCCGCTCGACCCCGCGATCACCGTCACCGGCCAGCTCGCCCTGCTGCGCACCATCATCGAGGTCGCCATGGGCCGCGGCCTGGACGAGCGCTCCGGCTTCGCACTGAAGGTCGCCCACGCCCACGTCGCCGAGACCGTGACGGACCGCCAGCCCATCCTCACCGACATCGTGGAGCGGCTGCGCCACCCCGTCGCAGAGTCCGCCGAGGCGATGAACGTCCAGCTGGAGGACGTCCGCGCCTGGGGCCTGGACGTCGCCCTCGTCCTCGACCGCCTCGTCGACGGCGACCTGCGCGGCATGTTCGACGGCCCGACCAGCTCCGGCATCGACCTGGACTCCCCGCTGATCGTCTTCGACCTGTCCCACATCGACCGCAACTCGATCGCCATGCCCATCCTCATGGCGATCGTCGGCGTGTGGCTGGAGCACACCTGGATCCGCCCGGACCGCAAGAAGCGCATCTTCCTGGTCGAAGAGGCCTGGCACATCATCAACTCGCCGTTCGTCGCCCAGCTCTTCCAGCGGCTGCTGAAGTTCGGCCGCCGCCTCGGCCTGTCCTTCGTCGCCGTCGTCCACCACCTGTCCGACGTCGTGGACGGCGCCGCCGCCAAGGAGGCCGCCGCGATCCTGAAGATGGCCTCCACCCGCACCATCTACGCCCAGAAGGCCGACGAGGCCCGCGCCACCGGACGGGTCCTGGGCCTGCCGCGCTGGGCGGTGGAGATCATTCCCACCCTGACGCCCGGCATCGCCGTCTGGGACGTCAACGGCAACGTACAGGTCGTCAAGCACCTGGTCACCGAGGCCGAACGGCCGCTGGTGTTCACCGACCGCGCCATGACCGAGAGCTCGCAGCAGCGGGCGGAGCAGGAAGCCGAGGCCGAAGCCGAAGCGGCGGCCCGGGCCGAGGCGCATGCCGCCGCCGAAGTCGCGCTCGCCAAGCAGATGGCCGACGAGGTGGCGTGAGCGCAAGGAGGTGAGGTGACGCCATGGCGGACCGGAAGAGGGACGAGGGCGGCCTGCCGGACGGCCTGGTCGTCGGCATCATCGCCGTCCTGCTCGCGGTGACCTTCCTGGTGTGGAGCGGCACCGGAATCGCCGGGCTGCTCGCCCACGGCCACTGGCCGGGCGACGCCCACTTCACCCGCACCCCGCGGGCCATGCGCGCACTGATCTCCGACCCGCACGACATCCCCGGCGCCTGGAACGGCGCCGACCCCGCGGGACTGCCCGACTCCGGGCTGTTCTGGGGCGTGTTCATCAGCCAGTTCATGGTGCTGATCGTGCTCGCCGTCTGGGTGGTCAACACCCTCGCCCGGCTGCGCGGCCGCCGCCGGCCCGCGCCCCGGCGCCCCCGCGACACCCCCGCCCGCCCAGCCCGCACGCCCCGGGCCGCCCGCCGGCCCACGGCCGGCCCGGAGCCCGACTACGCCGAGGCCGACGACGCCCAGGCCGACTACGCCGAGCCCGGCACGGGGGCGGACTCCGGGGCAGGCCCCGGCACCGGCCCCGGCACCGGCCTCCAGGCCGCGCCCACCGGCCCCACCGCCGCCGTGCCCGCCCCCCGGCGGCCGGCCGCACCCCACCGCGACGACACCCTCGACGCCTGGTTCCGCACCGTCCCGCAGGCCGTCCCTCCGCCCGGCGCCCCAGGAGCACCGGACGCCCCCGGAGCCCCCGGAGCCCCCGGCCGCGACGACGCCCCCACCTCCGTCCTGCCCGCCGTCACCCCCGAGCCCAGCGCACGCACCGCCGCCCACCCCTTCGCCGACGGCGAGATCACCCGCACCTACGCCCTGTTCGCCCGCGAGCGCGGCGACAAGGCCAAGCGCGTCATCCAGCCCGCCGTCCTGGCCGCCGCGGGACCGGTCGTGATCACCACCGCGGACCCCGACACGTACCACCAGACCGTCGGCAACCGCGCCAAGCTCGGTCCCGTCCACGTCTACGACCCCGCCCACCTCCTCGACGTCCCCGGGCGGCTGCGCTGGGCACCGCACACCGGCTGCGAAAACCCCCAGGACGCCTCGATACGGGCCGCCGCGCTCCTCGCCCCCCTGCGCCCCGCCCGCCCCGACGAGGCCATCGTCCACGACACCGCCGTCACGCTGCTGCGCTGCTGGCTGCACGCGGCGGCCGTCGACGGCCGCCCGTTCCGGCAGATCCAGCGCTGGGCGGCGAGCGACACCAGACGCGGCTCCGCCCGGCCCGAATCCGGGGCAGGCGCCGGCGAGGCGGTCCGCATCCTGCGCACCCACACCGCCGCCACCAGCGGCTGGAGCGGCGAACTCGAATCGGTCCTGCACGCCCACCCCGACCGCCGCGACGCCGCCCAGGCGCTCATCCGCCACATCCTCCAGCCCCTGGGGTCCGTCCACATCCGCGACGCGTGCAACCCTCCGAGACAGGCCGCTGCCGGCGGCCTCGACCTGGAGTCGTTCGTCTCCGAACGGGGAACGCTGTACGTAGTGGGTGAGCGGATCGAGGACCCCAAGTCACGCCCGGGTGCGATGCCCCTGCTCACCGCACTCGTCTCCAGCGTGGTCGAGCACGGCCGGCGCATGGCCGCAGGGTCATCCGCCGGCCGGCTCGACCCACCACTCACCTTCGTCCTCGACGATGTCGCCGCCCTGGCCCCTCTCCCCCAGCTCCCCACCCTCCTGTCCACCGGCCACGCCTCGGGCCTGCCCACCCTCGCCGTCCTGCGCTCCCCCGAACAGGCCCTCGCCCGCTGGCACTCACCCCTGTGGCAGTCCGCCGACGTCCGCCTGGCCTTCGGCGACGACACCGCGGACACCCTGCCCCCCGCCGTCCCCGACGCGGTCCGCATCCATTGACGCGGGTGCGTCCGCATCCATTGACGCGGGTGCGTCCGCATCCATTGACGCGGTCCGATCCGACCTGCCCGCCGTGTCGTGGCCCGCTTCGGCCGGCAGTGGGTCTTCCGGACCGTCGGCACCCTGCGCGCCGTCTGGCTGATCGGCCTGGCCTTCGTCCGTCCCGGCGTCGTCGGCCTCGTCACCGTGATGACCGTCGAGCTGGCGATCATCGTCAACATGAGCCTGTACGGCCCGGTGCTCGCCACCTACCGGCTCGAACAGACTCCCAAGCATCTGGTCGCCCGCACCCTGTCGGCCTGGTCGATCGGGCAGCAGGCGTCCATCGCCGTCCTCACCGCGCTCGCCGGGCTGCTCGCCGACGCCACCGGCCCGCGCACCGCTCTCACCGTCACGGGACTGCTCATCCTGACCACACCGCTCCTCCTCCTCCGGCAGGAGCAGACGCCGCGGCACGAGCCGGAACCGGCCCGCGGCCACTCATGAGACACCGCGGGACGCGGGCCACCCCCCTCCCTCGCGCAGCGACCCCGGCAGCCCGAACGCCGCCAACAGCGCGGTGTCCATGAACCGCGTCATCATCGCGACCCGGTCCCCGGCGAGGGTCAGCACCAGCACCCCGTGCCGCCGCAGAACAGGACTGCGCGGATCGCGCCGGTACGTCCCGAAAGCCGGCTGCCCGTTCGCCCGCGTCGGCACCATCACGTACGTACGGCCGTCCCGCAGCGCGACCGTCCGCAGGAAGTCCCCCACCGCCGCCGCCCCCTGGTACTCCAGCGGCAGCGGCGGCATCGTCAGCCACGCGTCGTCCGTCAGCAGCGCCACGATCGCGTCGACGTCGCCCGTCTCGAAGGCCCGCGCCATGCCGTCCAGGATCCGCCGCTCCCGCGCCGAACCCGGAAGCGGCGCCTCTTCCCGCCCCGCCCCTGCCACCTGCGCGTCCAGACCGGCCCGCGCCCGCTTGAGCGCGCTCGTGACCGCGCTCTCACTCGCGCCCAGCATCGCGGCCGTCTCGGCCGCCCGGAACCCCAGCACATCGCGCAGCACCAGCACCGCCCGCTGCCTGGCCGGCAACTGCTGCAGCGCCGTCAGGAACGCCAGCGACACCGCCTCCCGCGCCTCGTACCGCGCCTCGGGCCCAGGCGCCCGGTCCGGCAGCCCGTCGAGCAGCACGTCCGGATACGGCTCCAGCCGGCTCGGCTCGGCCAGCCGCCGCTGCGGCTCCGGCCACGGCACCTCCGCACGCCACCACCCCGACGCCTCCTGCGACGGCCGCCTGGCGCCGTCCCGCAGCGCGTTCAGACAGCGATTGGTCGCGATCCTGTACAGCCACGTCCGCACCGACGCCCGGCCCTCGTATCCCCCCAGCCCCCGCCACGCCGCCAGCAGCGTCTCCTGCAGCAGATCCTCCGCGTCGTGCACCGAGCCCAGGATGCGGTAGCAGTGCAGCTGGAGTTCGCGCCGGTACGGTTCCACAAGCCGCCGGAACGCCTCCCCGTCCCCCGCCCGCGCCCTCCCCAGCGCCGCGCTCTCCTCGGCTCCCGCCACCGTCCGCGCCACGACCCCGCTCCTCTCGGTCGTCCTCGTCCCCGTCCTGGTCCCCGTTCCTCCTGATACAGACACCCCCGGCCGCGGAAACTGAGCGGCCCCGCGCCCACTTTCCGCCCGAACCGGTGTCCGTACCACCGACGCACACCGGAACCCGGACCGGACACGACCGGACCGACACCGGACCGACACCGGACACACCTCGGAGGACGAACGTGAGCAGCACGCAGTCGAGTACGAATACGGGCGCGCGGGCGGGGGCGGGGGCGGACGCGCGCTCCGGGGGAACGGGGCCGGGCGCGGCGCCGCCCGTCCCCGCGGTGACCGCCGCCCAGTGGTGGGTCCTGGTCCTGGCCTCGGTCGCCTCCTTCATGGTGATCCTCGACATGCTCGTCGTGGCCACCGCCCTGACCTCGATCCAGGACGACCTGCACGCCTCGATGGCCGACCTGGAATGGACGGTCAACGCCTACACGCTCAGCTTCGCCGTACTCCTCATGACCAGCGCGTCACTGGGCGACCGGTTCGGCCGCCGGCGCCTGTTCACGGCCGGGCTCGCCCTCTTCTCGCTCGCCTCGGCGGCCTGCGCGCTCGCGCCGTCCGTCGGCGCGCTCATCGCCGCCCGCGCGGTGCAGGGCGTCGGCGCGGCCGTCGTCATGCCCCTGGCCCTCGGCCTGCTCAACACGGCGTTCCCACCCCAGCGCCGTGGCTGGGCGATCGGCGTCTACGGCAGCATCACCAGCCTCGCCGTCCTCCTCGGCCCCGCCCTCGGCGGCATCATCACGCAAGGCCTCGCCTGGCAGTGGATCTTCTGGCTGAACGTCCCCATCGGACTCGCCGCGATCCCCTTCGTCCTCACCCGCGTCTCCGAGGGCTTCGGCCAGGCCGCCTCGCTCGACCTGCCCGGCCTCGCCCTGTTCACCGCCTCGGCCGTCGGCCTGGTCTGGGGACTGGTACGTTCCGACGCGGCCGGCTGGGGCAGCCCCGAGGTCACCGGGGCCCTCGCCGCCGGCGCGCTCTTCGCCGCCCTGTTCGTACGCCGCCAGGCCCGCGCCACGACCCCGATGGTGCCCCTGCGCCTGTTCCGCTCCCGCTCCTTCTCCGCGGGCAACACCGTGATCTTCCTGCTCAACGGCTCCATGGCGGGCGCGCTCTTCTTCATGACCCAGTACCTGCAGATCAGCCTCGGCCAGGGGCCGCTCGGGGCGGGGCTGCGGATGCTTCCCTGGGGCATGGCCCCGTTCCTCCTCGCACCCCGCACCGGCGCCCTGGCCGACCGAATCGGCGAACGCCCCCTGATCGTCGGCGGCATGCTCTTCGCGGCCCTCGGACCGGCGTGGATCGCCCTGGCCGCGACCACCCACGCCTCCTACCTCGCCTTCGTCGTCCCCCTCACGGTCAGCGGCGTCGGCCCGGCTCTGTGCATTCCCGCGGTCACCAAAGCGGTCGTCAGCACCAGCGCCCCCGCCGACATCGGCAAGGCGTCGGGCGCCTACAGCACCATGCGCCAACTCGGCGGGGCCTTCGGCGTCGCCGTCCTGGCCGCCGTCTTCAGCGCCTGCGGCACCTACGCCTCCGCGTCCGCCTTCGCCTCGGGTTTCCGTCCGGCCATGGGCGTGGCGGCGGGACTGGCCCTCGCGGGAGCCGCGGCAGGGCTCCTCGTGCCGGGCAGGAAAGCCCCGCTCAGCCGCGGGTGAGCACCATCTCGTACTCGCTGCGCATGGGAGTGCGCGCATGCGCCATCGACCGCCCGGTCCGTACGAAGCCCACGCGCCGGTAGAGGGCCTCGGCCCGCGGATTGTCCTGGTGCACCCACAGGTGGAGGCGGTCGGCGCGCTCCCAGGTCCACTCCGCCACCGTCGCGAACAACCGCTCGGCCAGTCCCGTGCCCCGCACCTCGGGCCGCAGGTATACGGCGTTGACGCTCAGGTAGTCCGGCCGTTCGGCGATCACCACCGCCATCCCGACCCAGTCCTCCCCGGCCCGCTCCTCCTCGCCGTCGCCGTCCCCTCCCCTGTTTCCCCCGCCGTCGCCAGTACGGGGGCGGATGACGGCGAACTGTTGTGCCCCGGCACCGGACGCACGGCGCTGCCACTCCTCGTCGGGGAGCGCCGCCTCCTCGGCGTAGCTCCTGGCGAAGGCCACTACGGCGACGGGATCCTGAAGGGCCGTCAACCGGACCTCGCGGATCTTCCGCCACTCCGCCGGCCGCACGGTCCGTATCTCGTACTCCCCAGGCTCCATGGGCTCCATGGGTTCCATGGGCCAGACGCTACAACGAAAAAAGGCTCGGGTCCCCCGAATAAAATCGGAGGACCCGAGCCATAAAAT
>NZ_JAINVH010000149.1 GCF_020400825.1 Streptomyces sp. HPF1205 | reverse complement strand
TTCGACGACCTCAACCGGTTCGGGGGTGACTTCGATGATCGCGTGGGCGTTGGTGCCACTCACCCCGAACGAGGACACACCCGCGCGACGCACCCCGCCCTCACCGGGCCAGGTCCGCGCCTCCACCGCCAGCTCCACCGCACCACCGCTCCAGTCGATCTGCGGCGACGGCTCCTCCACATGCAGCGTCCGCGGCACCAGCCCGTACCGCATCGCCAACACCATCTTCATCACACCCGCCACACCCGCAGCAGCCTGCGTATGCCCGATGTTCGACTTCACCGACCCCAGCAGCAACGGCCGGTCAGCAGGCCGCCCCTGCCCATACGTGGCGATCAGCGCCTCCGCCTCGATCGGATCCCCCAACGCCGTCCCCGTACCGTGCGCCTCCACCACATCCACATCGGAAGGAGCCAGACGAGCGCTGGCGAGCGCCTGCCGGATCACCCGCTGCTGCGAAGGACCGTTCGGCGCCGTCAACCCATTACTCGCACCGTCCTGATTG
>NZ_JAINVH010000148.1 GCF_020400825.1 Streptomyces sp. HPF1205 | reverse complement strand
CCCGGACTCGCCGTCGCGAACACCTCCGCACCCAGATGCCGGGCCAGCTGAATCGCCGCCATCCCCACACCACCGGCACCCGCATGAACCAGCACCCGCTCACCCGCCCGCACCGACCCCAGATCCCGGAACGCGAACCAAGCGGTCAAAAACACGATCGGCACCGACGCCGCCTCGGCGAACGACCAACCCTCCGGAACCCGGGCGACCAGACGATGATCGGTCACAGCCAACGGACCAAAACCACCCGTCACCATCCCCAGCACCCGATCACCCACCGCCAGCCCCGACACACCAGGACCCACCTCCACCACCACACCCGCACCCTCAATACCCAACGGCGCCACCACCGGATACATCCCCAACGCATTCAGCACATCACGGAAATTCACCCCGGCCGCCCGCACCCCCACCCGCACCTGACCCACACCAAGACCACCAGCAGCCTCCGGAGCCCCCACCAACTCCAACGCACCCAACGTCCCCCGCACCCGACAGTCCAACCGCCACGC
>NZ_JAINVH010000147.1 GCF_020400825.1 Streptomyces sp. HPF1205 | reverse complement strand
ACTCCGCGTCGAAATACGCGCACACCTCATCCAGCGCGTCCGCGAACACCGGGAACACCCCGTACAAATCACCCCCCGCACCCGCACGCTGACTGCCCTGACCGGAGAACAGGAACGCCGTGCGACCCTCCACCACGCTGCCCGTGACCAGGTCGGGGTGGTCGGTGTCGTTCGAAAGGGCGGTCACACCGGCGAGCAGCGATGCCGGGTCGGCGCCCAGGACGACCGCACGGTGCTCGAAGGCCGAGCGGGACGCGGCGAGCGCATGGCCGACGCCCTCGGCCGTCCAGCCGTTGTCGCCGGCCAGTATCCCGGCGAGCCTGGCGGCCTGGTCGCGCAGGGCGTCCCGGCTGCGGGCGGAGATCGCCCACACCCGCGACCGCCCCTCGGTCCCTTCGGTCCCGTCCGCGCCGGTGTGAACGGGCTCGGGTTCGTGGGTGGTGTCGGGAGCCTGCTCCAGGATCGTGTGCGCGTTCGTACCACTCATACCGAACGACGACACACCCACCCGACGCGGT
>NZ_JAINVH010000146.1 GCF_020400825.1 Streptomyces sp. HPF1205 | reverse complement strand
CTCCACCGATTCGACGGCCTCCACGGCCTCGGCCGGTTCCAGGAAAGCCCCCGGCCCGGTCGGCCCCAGTTCCATCGCCTCGGGGGTGACTTCGATGATCGCGTGGGCGTTGGTGCCACTCACCCCGAACGAGGACACACCCGCGCGACGCACTCCGCCCTCACCGGGCCAGGTCCGCGCGTCCACCGCCAGCTCCACCGCACCGCCGCTCCAGTCGATCTGGGGCGACGGCTCCTCCACATGCAGCGTCCGCGGCACCAGCCCGTACCGCATCGCAAGCACCATCTTCATCACACCCGCCACACCCGCGGCAGCCTGTGTGTGCCCGATGTTCGACTTCACCGACCCCAGCAGCAACGGCCGGCCTGCCGGCCGCCCCTGCCCGTACGTGGCGATCAGCGCCTCCGCCTCGATCGGATCCCCCAACGCCGTCCCCGTACCGTGCGCCTCCACCACGTCCACATCGGAAGGAGCCAGACGAGCGCTGGCGAGCGCCTGCCGGATCACCCGCTGCTGCGAAGGACCATTCGGCGCCGTCAACCCATTACTCGCACCGTCCTGATTC
>NZ_JAINVH010000145.1 GCF_020400825.1 Streptomyces sp. HPF1205 | reverse complement strand
GGATGGCGACGGGAGTGACAGGAGGCAATAAGCGTTCAACTACGAATAGATATTCAGAAGTTGGGTGCGCCGGTTCCGTCCGGTTGCGAGGGGTCGGTTGGAAGCGGCGGACAACCTGTCCCCACCCCTCTTGTGCCGGCGATGAGAGCGCGGGTTCGCCACCGGCGGCAGCCGGGGTGCCGGCGGCGCTTCCGGGTGACGGCGCGCGATCCGCCGTCAGTTGGTGGCCGATGCGTGAGTTGTGCTCGAAGTCTGTGCCGCTCCGCCGGCCGTGGCGCAATACAAGGGGCCGACTGGTGTGCCCGCGTGACCGTGGGCGGCCGGGCGGGCCGCGACGGGAATGGCCGAGCGGCTGAAGTCGCCCTGACCGGGGCGTGGCAATGCCGCACAATCACCGGCCCGCGCTGTCCAGGGTGTCGGGTCGCCGGTGACTCACCTCGGGAATCGCTGAGGTGTGGAGATGGTCAACTGCTCTGAGGGGATGGCGTGTTCGACGCTCAGTGAATGAATGGATTGAATTTCTATTCGTGGTTGAACGCTTATTGCCTCCTGTCACTCCCGTCGCCATCA
>NZ_JAINVH010000144.1 GCF_020400825.1 Streptomyces sp. HPF1205 | reverse complement strand
CAACTCGGCCGCGCCGGGGGCCTGGAGGCCGCGGCGGCTGAGCAGCAGCAGATTACGGGCGCCGTGCTCGGCCACCAGGTGCCGGGCCACCTGAGCACCCAACGAACCCGTGCCGCCGGTGACCAGCACCGTCTTGTCCGGGTCGAGGTCATGCGGAACGGTCAGGACCACCTTGCCAATGTGCTTGGCCTGGCTGACGAAACGGAACGCCTCCCGCGCCTGCCGCACATCCCAGCACCGCACCGGCAACACCGACACCACACCCGACGCGAACAACCCACCGAGCTCACCAAGCATCTCCGCAATCCGGTCCGCACCCGCATCAAACAGGTCGAACGCCCGATACACCACACCCTCGGGCAGCGAGTCGGCATCCCGGACATCCGTCTTGCCCATCTCCAGGAACCGGCCACCACGCGGCAGCAGTTGGAGGGAAGCGTCGATGAACTCTCCGGCCAGGGAGTTCAGAACCACATCCACACCCTCGCCGTCGGTGACCGCCAGGAACTTCCCCGCAAACCCCGTGTCGCGGGAGTTGGCGATGTGGTCGTCATCCAGACCCAGTCCGCGCAGCGTGTCCCACTTC
>NZ_JAINVH010000143.1 GCF_020400825.1 Streptomyces sp. HPF1205 | reverse complement strand
GAAGTGGGACACGCTGCGCGGACTGGGTCTGGATGACGACCATATCGCCAGCTCGCGTGACACGGGTTTCGCGGGGAAGTTCCTGGCGGTTACGGGTGGGGAGGGTGTGGATGTGGTTCTGAACTCCCTTGCGGGGGAGTTCGTGGACGCGTCATTGGAACTGCTGCCGCGGGGTGGTCGGTTCCTGGAGATGGGCAAGACCGACATTCGGGATGCCGGGTCGGTGCCGGAGGGTGTGGTGTACCGGGCGTTCGACCTGGTGGAGGCGGGGCCCGCGCGTATCGGCGAACTCCTGGCGGAGTTGCTGGAGTTGTTCGCGGCGGGTGCGGTGTCGGTGTCGCCGGTGCGG
The DNA here is from genome assembly GCF_020400825.1 of Streptomyces sp. HPF1205. Lineage (GTDB taxonomy): Bacteria > Actinomycetota > Actinomycetes > Streptomycetales > Streptomycetaceae > Actinacidiphila. Next base: position 244 of record NZ_JAINVH010000143.1, on the reverse strand, counting down.
TGCTGGGATGTGCGGCAGGCGCGGGAGGCGTTCCGCTTCGTCAGCCAGGCCCGTCACATCGGCAAGGTCGTCCTGACCGTTCCGCACGGCCTCGACCCGGACAAGACCGTCCTGATCACCGGCGGCACTGGTGCCCTGGCGGGCCACGTCGCCCGCCATCTGGCGGAACGCGGTGCGCGTAACCTGCTGCTGCTCAGCCGTCGTGGTCCGGCAGCGCCTGGTGTGGCGGACCTCGTCGAGGAGT
>NZ_JAINVH010000142.1 GCF_020400825.1 Streptomyces sp. HPF1205 | reverse complement strand
CAAGTGGGACACCCTTCGCGGACTGGGTCTGGATGACGACCACATTGCCAACTCCCGCGACACGGGGTTTGCGGGGAAGTTCCTGGCGGTTACGGGTGGGGAGGGTGTGGATGTGGTCCTGAACTCCCTGGCGGGGGAGTTCGTGGACGCATCGCTCGAATTGCTGCCGCGTGGTGGGCGGTTCCTGGAGATGGGCAAGGCCGACGTCCGGGATGTCGACTCGTTGCCCGAGGGTGTGGCGTATCGGGCGTTCGATCTGGTGGAGGCGGGGCCCGCGCGTATCGGGGAACTTCTCGCCGAGTTGCTGGGGTTGTTCGCGGCGGGTGTGGTGTCGGTGTTGCCGGTGCGGTGCTGGGATGTGCGGCAGGCGCGGGAGGCGTTCCGCTTCGTCAGCCAGGCCCGTCACATCGGCAAGATCGTCCTGACCGTTCCGCACGACCTCGACCCGAACGGCACCGTTCTCATCACGGGCGCGGGCGGCGCGCTCGCCGGGCTCGCGGCCCGGCACCTGGTGACCGAATACGGTGCGCGTAACCTGCTGCTGCTCAGCCGTCGTGGTCCGGCAGCGCCTGGTGTGGCGGACCTCGTGGAGGAGC
>NZ_JAINVH010000141.1 GCF_020400825.1 Streptomyces sp. HPF1205 | reverse complement strand
GTCGAGTGAGGGCCAGTAGCGTTCGTGCTGGAAGGCGTAGGTGGGCAGGTCGACGTGGCGGGGACCGGCGGGCGCCAGGTGCGCGGCCCAGTCGACGTCGATGCCGCTGGTGTGCAGCCGGGCCAGCGCGGTGACCAGGGCACGGGCCTCGGACCGGTCGGCACGCTGCGCGGCCACCGCCGTCACCGCCTCGTCGTCCAGGGCGTTCGGCGCCATCGCCGACAGCACGCCGTCCGGGCCGAGCTCCAGGAACGTCCGCACCCCCATCACGTGCACCGCACGCAGCCCGTCGGCGAACCGCACCGCCTCACGCACGTGCCGCACCCAGTACGCCGGGTCGGTGACATCGCCGGTCAGGTCACCGGTGACGTTCGACACCACCGGGACACGGGGGGCGTGGTACGTCAGCGACTCGGCAATCGCCTGGAAGTCCGCCAGCATCGGCTCCATCAACGGCGAATGGAACGCGTGCGAAACGGTCAGCCGCTTGACCTTGCGGCCCTGCGAACGCCACACGTCCGCCAACTCCTCGATGGTGGCCTCCCGTCCGGAGACGACCACTGCCTGCGGTCCGTTGACCGCGGCGATCGAGATGTCCTG
>NZ_JAINVH010000140.1 GCF_020400825.1 Streptomyces sp. HPF1205 | reverse complement strand
CCACCCCCACCCGGCCACTCCACCGCCCGCGTCAACAACTCCACCGCACCCGCCGACCAATCCACATGCGGCGACGGCACATCCACATGCAACGACCGCGGCACCACCCCAAACCGCATCGCCATCACCATCTTGATCACACCAGCAACACCCGACGCCGCCTGCGTATGACCAATATTCGACTTCACCGACCCCAACAACAACGGACGACCAACCGGACGCCCCTGACCGTACGTCGCGATCAACGCCTGCGCCTCGATCGGATCACCCAACGCCGTACCCGTCCCATGCGCCTCCACCACATCGACCTCACCCGCCGACACCCCCGCATTCACCAACGCCTGCCGGATCACCCGCTGCTGCGAAGGACCATTCGGCGCCGTCAACCCATTACTCGCACCGTCCTGATTCACCGCAGAACCCCGCACCACCGCCAACACCCGACGACCCGCGGCCCGCGCATCCGACAACCGCTCCACCAACAACACACCCACACCCTCACCCCACGCCGTACCATCCGCCCCACCCGCAAACGCCTTGCACCGACCATCAGCAGCCAACCCCCGCTGCCGACTGAACTCCACAAACGCCCCCGGCGTCGACAT
>NZ_JAINVH010000014.1 GCF_020400825.1 Streptomyces sp. HPF1205 | reverse complement strand
GTCAGCACGATGACCGCACCTGACAGTCTGCCCCTGCACGCGCTCGCCGAGGAGAACCTGGCCTCGGCGAGTCCGGATCTGCTGCGGGCGATGGTCAAGACGTTCGCCGACGCCTTGATGTCCGCCGATGCCGACGCGGTCTGCAACGCCGAGTACGGGCAGGTCAGCGACGAGAGAGTCAACCACCGCAACGGCTACCGCCCACGCGAGTGGGACACCAGGGCGGGAACGATCGAACTCGCGATCCCGAAGCTGCGCTCCGGCAGCTACTTCCCGACCTGGCTGCTGGACCGCCGCCGCCGGGCCGAACAGGCCCTCATCTCCGTGGTCGCCACCGCCTACCTTTTCGGGGTCTCCACTCGCCGGGTGGAGAAGCTCGCCGAGTCACTCGGCGTCACCCATCTGTCGAAGTCACAGGTCAGCGCGATGGCCAAGCACCTGGACGAACAGGTCTTCGCCTTCCGAGGCCGCCCCCTGGACAGCGGCCCGTACGCCTTCCTCTGGGTCGACGCACTGACCCAGAAGGTCCGCGAAGGCGGCCGGATCGTCAATGTCCACGCGCTGGTCGCGGTCGGCGTCAACGCCGACGGCCACCCGCGGCCTGGCAGGAGTCCAACTCGTCGTCACCGACGCCCACACCGGCCTCGTAGCAGCGATCGGAGCCGTCTGGCCCGGCGCATCCTGGCAGCGCTGTCGAACCCATTACTCCCGCAACCTCGCCTCCCAGGTGCCGAAATCCGCCCAGCCCTGGGTGGCGACCTTGCTGCGCACCGTCTTCGAACAGCCCGACACCGACGCGGTGAAAGCCCAGATGCGCCACGTCCTTCACGCCCTGGAAGCCAAGTTCCCCAAGGCTGCCGAGCACCTGGACGCCGCGCAGGGCGACCTGCTGGCGTTCACCGCCTTCCCCCGGGAGATCTGGCGGCAGATCTGGTCCAACAACCCCCAAGAGCGGCTGAACAAGGAGATCCGCCGCCGCACCGACGTCGTCGGGATCTTCCCCGACCGCACCGCCTTGATCCGCCTGGTCGGAGCCGTCCTGGCCGAACAGGACGACGAATGGACCGAAGCCCGCCCTACATGGGACTCGACCTCCTGGCCAAGGCCCGCCTCCACCCGAACGAGTATAGAAAATGACATACGTCAGTGGCCCGGGCGACGCCGACCGGGGCCGGGGGCCACACGGCCACGGCCATGCGCTGGCGAGGACCGGTGGTCCGGTCGGCGTGTTCGCTCAGCAGCGGAGTCCGCGCGGCAACCACAGGCCTTCGCGCTGTCAGCTCACGACAAGGTACGGCTCCAACTGGCTGAACATTACGTACTCACCACTGGAGATACTGAAAGCACCCCGCGTGACCGCCGCTGTCGGGTGCCCCGGGAGGTTCAGGTAGCACCCCTGGGTGTAGTAGCCGTCCCAGTTGTACAGAGTGCAATTCCAGGTGTACGTGCCGCCTGTCAGGTAGATGTCGCGCAGCGGTTGCGTCACGGCGATGGTTCCGACGGGAGTGACCCCCATGTACCAGTAGTAGTACCCGGACTGCAGGGTCACGCTGCGCTCCATGGACGGGTCCGCCCCGCCGTTGGACGGCGAGCCGGTCAGGTACAGGGTCCTGCTGAGGTCGTACGTCGTCGCGTGAGCGGTGGTTGTGGTCGTGAGCGCAAGCGTCGCCACCGCGATTGCGACGGAAAATGCCTTGGCGATCCGTACCAAGCGTTCTCTCATTGCCCCTCCAAACCTGTCTCAAGGAAGTCCCCGGCGCGCAAATACATGAGATGTATGCGAACCAGATGCGCTGCCGAGGCAAGGCTAGGCGGGGAGCGGATCAGTGCCTTGACGATCCGTCGCCACTGCTTTGACGAACCGTCTCCTGTACGTCACACCGCAAGCAGGGGCCCGACTGGACCCCGCTGCCCGCGAGTACGGAACAGGTGAGCAAGGAGTGACGTGACGACGAGACCGGCGGCGGGGCATCGTCCGCCGCGCCTGGGGGCTCGGTCCGCCGGCTGGGCGAGCCAGGTCTCGGACGGAGCGGGTGCGGATCCTGGCCGAGGCGATCGGCCGGGCTTCGAGGTACGCCCCGTGGGCACCCGGCCGAGGCCGTACGGCCCCGTTACCCGCGGGCGCCGAAGCACGCGACGCGGCCCCGGTCGAGGGACTCGCGACTGATGCGCGCGGGACTGTCCGGCGCCCCGCCACTCTTCCTTCCGAGAGCCTGACCTGCGGCGACGCGCCACGACCGCCGTCGTCCGCGCGCGTGCCGCAGCCCCCCGTGCTCTACGAAGGCAGGAACGCACCTGATCACCTCGTGCCCACCGGGGCACAGGGCAAGGACGCCGTTCCCGCCCGCATCAGATCGCTGCTGCCGGCCGGCTGAGCCGGCGAAGCCGCGGCTCCGCCGACCGGTGCTCGGCCGACCGCGGTTCAGGGCGACCAGACGTACGGTGTCGTCGTGGTGACCGCGTGCAGGCCGAGGCGGGTGAGGATCGGGGCACTGTCGGCCGAGGCGTCGACGTAGAGGTAGGGAACACCGCGGACGGCGGCGAGTTGGGCCCGGTGGGCGACCATGGCCCGGTAGATGCCCTGTCCGCGCCATTCCTTGAGCGTCGAGCCGCCCCAGAGGCCGCCGAAGTCGACGCCGTCCTTGAACACCAGCCAGGCGGAGCAGACCACTTCGGTGCCTGCCTCGGCGACGAGGACGACGGTGTCCTCCGGGGCCCTCTCGATCCGGGCGGCGAGGTCGTCGGCCAGCCAGCTCCAGTCCTCGCCCCAGACGGTGCTCTCCATGGCGGCGACGCGCTGGAGGTCCGAGGCGGCGGTGATACGGCGGAGCCTCACGCCCTCGGGCAGGACGGGGTCGGCGGCAAGGTCCGCGGACTTCCCGATGAGCACGGTCTCGCTGTCCTCGGCGACGAAGCCGGCCGCCGTGAGCCGGTCGGTGAGGTCGGCGGGCAGGTCATGGCCGCGGGTCTTCCATTCGACCGCCTCACCACGAGCGGCGTAGAAGTCGCGCTGCCGGGCTATGAGCCTGTCGAGTTCCTCCCCGTACACACCGAGGTCGCGCGGGCCCGTGACGAAGCCGCGGTGCCAGCCGACGACACGGGTCAGGGGCCCGTCCCGTTCGATGCGGGTGCTGCCGCCGGGCGGAGTGACACCACGGAGCTGGGCGTCGTAGGCGGTGCGGAGTTCATCGATCAGCGTCTCACTCACCCGAACACCGTACGGGCCGGGTCAAGTGGACAAGCGCCGGCGGGACAGCGGCTCTTCGTCCACGCGCTGATCCGAAACGGCGACGCACGTGCCCGCTTCGGGCTTTCGCGTTCAGTGGAGGCGCGTGTTCATACCCCCTTGTGAGCTCGCGCGCGCACCACGACCGTGCCACCAACGCCGGACGGTGTGACCCACCAGGACCAGCGCGGCAGCCCCGGCGGCGAACCGAACGACATGCCACGTCGTCACGACGGCCCGAGCCTGTCCGTCCGCCTCTGCCGACAGCCGCTCGGAGGTTTCGATGAAGGCCACGAGCGGGATGAGCAGTCGGAACGCGAGGCCGCCTATGCCGGGGACCCGCGCCAGGTTGCCCAGGATTCCGAGTGGCGCACCGAAGACGACGGCCGCTGTTCCCCACACGAGAATATGGGAGGAAACGCCTCCACCGGAGGCTCCGGGATCCATTCCGGCCGGAACGGCGGAAGATGTCACTCCTTCCGGAACGACGGGGCTTGCGTCCTTGAACAAGTAGTAGGCGACTACCCCCACGATCAGGCCCAGTGACGCCAGCAGTGCCGACTCGATTTTGGACCGACGGAGACAACCGACCGCGAACGCGTAGCAGGCCCACGGCCAACCGCCGGAGAAAACAGTGCTGATGGCGACACACAGCGGATCATTCGATTTCCCGGCGAAGGGGCCCAGCAGGCCGAGCAGCAAACCGGTCCCCAGGCACGCGGCGACCGGCGCGGCGCGAGTGCGCAGAAGGCGCATGTTTCCCCTTCTCCGTTTCGTGGCCAGGTCGGAATGGGAGGTGGCACCGCGCGGGGTCGCGTGGTGCCGGTGCGCGAACCCCGAACGGCGCACCAATTTACGCCTCCCTGTACGTCGATCCCGCGTGGGGAGGGAAACGGATGTGCCCGCTCCAACTGTGAAGGGCACAAGCTCTACGTGCCGCCGGCCCCCGGATGACTCATGCTGGTGGCGTCCGGTTCCGCGCGGGGACTGGTGGCGGGGGGCCGCTGTTCTTCGACGAGTGTTCTTTAAGTGTTCTTTTAGGGGCGATCGCCTCCCGGTCGGGGAGGGAGCAGGGGGGCGGGTGTGCGGAAGTACCGGAAGTTTGTGGCGCGATATGCATGGATAGGTTCGTATGTCGCCGCGGTGGTGTCCCTTCTGATCGGGGAGCCGCTGCTGGGTCGGCATTTGTGGCGGTGGGCAGTGGCCGTCGCAGTGGTTCTGGTGGTGGCGCGGCTGGACTGGTGGCGGGCGCGCAGGGCGCGGGCCGCCCGCCGCAGGCGTCGTGAGGAGAGGCGCAGGGCCCGCGACAGCCGAGCTGGGTCGCAATGACGCAGGGCCGCAAGGGGCCGGCACGGCGCGAGGGGTCGCGTGGTGAACCGCGGGCGGGGGGACGCGGGGGGTCGTAGACTCCCAGCCTGCATGGCGTACCGGTGCTGGGGAGGGACATGGCCGCCATCGTGGTGGTGCACGGCGTGGGCAAGCAGTACCTCGGTCCGCGCTCCTTGCACGGGGGGATCGCCGACGCGCTGCTCGACGGCGTGGGCCTGGCCACCGCGCGCGATCGAGGCGCAGGCGCGGGGCCGCGGCTGAGGGCCGAGGACGTCGAAGTCGCTTTCTACGGGCACCTGTTCCGGCCGCCCGGTACGAAGGGCGAGCCCGCATACACGTACCGGGACGTCGGCGAGCCGGAAGAGGCGGCCCTGCTGTACGCCTGGTGGCGGGAGGCGGCCCGGCTCGAACCCGGCACGGTGCCGCCGCCCGACGCCGAGGCGGTGAAGGCGCCGGTGCCCCGCACGGTGCAGCGGGCGCTGTACGCCCTGAGCCGTTCCCGCTTCCTGGCCGGGACCGCCGACCGGTTCCTGATCGGTGTGCTGAAGCAGGTGCGGGCCTACCTCACCGATCCAGAGGTCCGGCGGCGGGTGCTGGACGAGGTGGCCGTGGCCGTCGCGGCCGATACCCGCGTGATCGTCGGGCACTCGCTCGGCTCGGTCGTCGCCTACGAGGCCCTGTGCGCGCATCCGCGGTGGCCCGTCACGGACTTCGTCACCATCGGCTCCCCGCTCGGCATCCCCAACCTCGTCTTCGACCGGCTCCGGCCGCCTCCCGAGGACGGCCGCGGCCAGTGGCCCGGCCGGGTCGCCCGCTGGACCAACCTGTGCGACAGCCACGATGTCGTCGCGCTGGCCAAGCGCCTGCGTCCCCTCTTCGGCCAGTCCCCGCTCCCCGGGCAGGAGCCGCCCGCCGGCCGGACCCAGGCCCCGCCCGTCAAGCGCGTGGAAGACGTCCTGGTGGACAACGGGTGGCGGGCGCACGCCATCGAGCCGCACCTCACGGCCGCCGAGACGGGCGCGGCGATCGCCCGCGCGCTGAGGGGGCCGGACGCCCCGTGACCACTGAGCCCCGGCGCTGGGTGGTCACCGCCGGAACCAGCCGCTACGACCACAACGACCCGCTCGTGTGCGTCCCCGAGGACCTGGAGACCGTCGACGCCGTCTTCACCGGCCTCGGTTACGAGTCGGCGGGCCGTGCGCTGGACCGGTCGGCCGACGAGCTGCGCCGGGAGCTGTCGCAGTGGGCGGCCGACCGGGAGGACGAGGACGGGGCGCTCGTCCTCTACTACAGCGGGCACGGCGACCGCGGCATCGACGAACGCCACTACCTGCTGTGCCGGGACAGCGACGTCAGGCGCCTGGCGGGTACCGCCGTGGCCACCGACGACCTGGTCGGAATCGTGACGGAGTGCGGGCTGCGGCGGCTGCTGCTGATCATCGACACCTGTTACGCGGGCCAGGGCGGTGTGGAGGCGCTGCGGGCGAGCGCCCGTGCCCTCGCCACGCGCCAGGCCGATCAGCACCGCCTCACCGCCTTCGCCGTCATCGCCGCCGCCCGCCCCCAGGAGCTCGCGCGGGACGGCTCCTTCGCCCATGCCCTGCGCGCGGCCGTCGCCGACCCCACCATCGGCGGCACGCACCAGGCCAAGCTGTATCTGGAGCAGGTCGTCGACCGGGTGAACGAGATCCTGGCCGAGGAGAGCCCCTTCCAGCAGGCCGCGCTGGGCACGCTGCCCAGCGGCGAGGGCTTCCCCTTCCTGCCCAACCCCCGGTACGTGCCCGACGCCCCGGGCCGGGGCGTCATGGACCTGGCCGACCAGCGCGCGGCGCTCAGCCGCGAGGGTCGGCGCCGCCGCGAGGAACTGCTGGAGCACTTCGGCCCGCGCGGCCGCGGCCTGGAGGGCCCGGCGGAGCACGGCTCGTACTTCAGCGGGCGTACGGCGGCCCTCGCGGCGCTGGCGCGGTGGGCCGACGGGGCGCCGGAGGCACCCGGCAGGGCGGTGGTGGTCACCGGGAGCGCGGGAGTGGGCAAGTCCTCCCTGCTCGGGCGGCTGGTGCTGCTGGCCGACCCCGGCCAGCGGGCCCTCCTCACCGACCTCACCCCGGCAACGAGGCCGCCGGAACAGCGGGTGCACGCGGCGATCCACGCCCGCCACAAGCTCCTCGGGGACGTCGTCGCGGGCGTGGCGGACGCCGCCGGGCATCCGGGTGCCGGACCCGAGGGTCTGCTGCGGGAGTTGCAGGGCCGGACGGAACCGCTGGTCATCGTCGTGGACGCCCTGGACGAGGCCGGAACGGCGGGGGGCGATTCCGAGCCGCAGCGCATCGCGGAGACCTTCCTGGCGCCCCTGGCGGCGCTGCCGTGCGTAAGGCTGGCCGTGGGAACCCGCCCCCAGGTCCGCGCCGCCCTCGGCGCGGGCTTCACCGCCCTGGACCTGGACGACGCCCGGTGGTCGACCCCCGAGGACCTGGCGGCGTACGCCCGGCGCCTGCTCCTGGCGCCCGACGGGCCGGGCAGCGGCGGCCCGTACACCCCGGAGCAGGCCGAACCCGTGGCGCGGGCCATCGCGCGGCGCGCCGGCCGCAACTACCTGATGGCCCGGCTCGTCGCCCGTGCGCTGGCGCGCAGGGCCGAGCCCGTCGACACCCGCCGTCCGGACTGGGCGGGGCAACTGCCCGCTCCCGCGGCCTCCGCGTTCCGCTGGGCGCTGTCCGACCAGCTCGGCGCCGACGCCGATCGCGCACGCGCCTTGCTGCTGCCGCTCGCCTTCGCCGAGGGGGTGGGCCTGTCCAGCGCCGCGCTGTGGCCCGCCATCGCCTCACGGCTCGCCGGTTCCGCGCTCACGGCCGGCGACGTCGCCTGGATCCTCGACGCCGCCGCCGCGCACATCGTCGAGGCGGTCGACGCCGGGCAGCGCTCCGTCTACCGCCTCTATCACGAGTCGTTCGCCGACGAGCTGCGCGCCCAGGTCGACGCGGCGCAGGCCCAGGCCGCGATCACCCGCGCGCTGCTGGCGCTCGTGCCGGAGGTGCCGGTTGCGTCGGAGCTTTACGAGCCGCCGCAGCCGCCCGAATTCTCGGAGCCGCACGACGAGGTCCCGCGGACCCCGGGGGCCTCCGGGCGCCCGCGCCGGCACTGGGCCGCCGCCGATGTGTACATCCGTCAGCACCTCGCCACGCACGCGGCGGCCGCGGGCCTCATCGACGAACTCGTCACCGACCCGGGCTTCCTGCTCAGCGCGGAACCCGCGGCCCTGCAGCGGGCCATGACGACCGTCACGACCGCGGCCGGGGCAGCGGCGTGCTCGGCCTTCCGGCGCTGCGCGGCGATCCTGGCCGCCGAGCCGGACCCGGGCCACCGAGCGGCGCAACTGCACCTGGCCGCCGTCCAGGAGGACGCCCGCGAACTCGCCGGCAACATCCGCGACGCCTTCCCCGGTCTGCCGTGGCAGGCGCTGTGGGCCACGACGGCTCCCGGGACGTACCGGGTCGTCGGCTCCTTCGATCCGCCGCCGCACGCGCTGGCGGTGCTCGACGTCGGCGGCCGGCGTGTGATCGCCGCGGCCCAACGGCCCGGCGGTGTGCGGTGGATCGACTACGTCACGGGCGAGCCGCTCGGCGCGCTGCCGCCGCTGCCCGGCGACGTGGTCGCGCTCTCGGCCTGCGGGGACGCCGCACGGCCGTGGCTTCTCGTCCAGTACCGGCGGGTGGCCGAGTCCGTCGTCCAGGTCTGGGACCTCGCCGCGGAGAGCGCGCTCGGGCCGCCGGTGCCCATCGGCGAACGCCAGGAGGAGGTTCTGCGGGTCGGCGCGGCGCCCTGGGAGGACCGGTGCGTCGCCGCGCTCCCCGAGAGGACGGCGGTACGCCTGGTGGACATGGCCACGGGCGCCGAACTCGCCGAACTCGCGGGAGGGCCGCGGCCTCGCCGTAACGGGTCCTGCCGCACCGCGCTCGGCGTCGACGGCGACCGGTTGATCGTCGCCGCCGCGGCGGGTTCGAGGCGCTTCGACACCTCCACGCTGCGCCCGCGCAACGCCGACCTCGTGGTCTGGACGGTGGAGCCCGGCCGGGGCCGCCGGCCGAAGGCCGCCCGTGACAAGGGCAAGGCGCAGGGCAACGAGGTCCTCGACCTGGTCGTCGTACGCGGCCAGGCGCAGGTGGCGACGTCCAGCGGTTACCGGCGGGGGCGGTTGCGGACCTCCGACCGGACCGTCGACCGCCGCCGGCTGCGCGAGTGGCACACGTACTCCACCAGCGCGTGGCTGGCGTTCGCCAGACAGGGTGCCGAGGGTCTGCGAATGCGGGTGGAGTACGAGCGCACCAGCCTGGAACTGATCGCCGGGCAGATGACGGTCTCGTCGACCGGCGTCGGCAGCCAGGCCCATGCCTGGGCACTGTCCGAAGGCGGCGCCGCCGACTTGGCGGTCGTCTTCGCCGACAAGGGGCCGGCGCTGAAGGTCTGCGAAGCGCGCGTGGCGGCGGACACGGACCACCCCGTCTTCGCGGGAAGCCAGGAACTCGGCTCCGTCGACTGCGAAAGCGGGGTGAGGGACGGCCGGAGCGTCCTGGTCGCGCTGGACCGGAACTGGCCCCGGAACCTGGCCGTGATCGAACCGCGCTCCGGTGAGCGGTTCGACCGGGAGCGGCCCGAGGGCTGGCACTCCCCGCACCTCGCGCGGAGCGCGCCGGGCGCTCCCGTGGTCCTGTACCAGAGGGACGGTGAGGCGCTGGTCTTCCACGGGAACGGTCCGGTGGCGGCCCGGCTGCAGGGGCATTCGAAGGTGTGGGACCTCGTCGTGGCGAAGCTGCGCGGCGAACCGGTGCTGGTGGGGGCGACCGACACGGGAGTCGGGGTCTGGGATGTGGACGGGAGCCTGCGGCACCACTGGCGGGTCGGATTCACGCGGTACGCCAAAGCGGTCGAACACGACGGCCTGCTTCTGATCGTCAGCAGTCACTCGGCGCGCCTCCTGCGCGTGCTGACGTATCCCGAGGACCGCCAGGAGGCCGGTGCGGGCGAGACGGTCATCGACATCGGGCCGGACGAGGTACTGGGAGACGTGGGCGTGTGGCAGGGCCGGCCCTGCCTGGTGCTGACCCGGAGCGCCCCCGGCACGAACCTCACCGAGGTGACCGTCCGGGACTTCACCGGCCCGGAGCCCGGACGCGGGGAGTGGCGCCGGCGGATCGGGCACCGCGTCGGGGAAGGGCAGGCCCGCATGGTGACGGTGGGCGGACGCGAGGCGCTGGCCGTGGCCACCGGCGACCACCGGCTGGTCGTCCTGGCACACGGCTCCCCCGACCCGGTCGCGGACATCCACGTCGGCGCGGACATCGAGCGGGTCGCCCCGATCGACGACGGCCTCCTCGGCGTCGCCACGTCGGCCGGGGTCGTCGTGATCCAGTTCGCGCCTCGCCCGTGACGGAACACCTCGGCACGTTCCGGCGCGCCCCACCGCTCGTGGAGCGGGAAATTGCTTTGAGCCGGGCGGCGTCCCGCCGCTACTGTCCTGCCTGGACCGTGCAGTCGTCGTATGGAGGTGAGACCCGTGAACACAGTTACCCATGGGTGCTCCCTCAACCCGTCACGGTCCGGCGGCTGACGTTCGGGGTCGCCAGGAGCGCCTGAAACCGAGGCACTCCTGGAAGGGAGACTCCGATGAACACGAGACCTTTCACATCCGGCCCCGGCGAGAACGCGGTGCGGATCACTCGCGTCGCCGACGGCCAATGGCACGCGCTGGACGACGACTTGGTGGTCGGCCGCGGCCACGCGGCGCACCGGTCCGACGGGCGCATGTTCGTCGCCATCGACGCCTGGCGTGACACCACCTTCGACCGGCTCGCCGAGGCGATGCTGGCCCACCTGCCGGCGCCGCTGTACACGGTGGTCGACGAGGCCGACGCCGAACTGACGGCCAACTGGCGGCGGGCCGGATTCACGGTCCGGCGCCGCGAGTGGGAGTACGTCGTGCCGACCGACCCGCGGGTCACCGGCCTCGGCGACGTCCTGCCGCCCTCCGGTGTGACGATCGTGCCCGCCGGCCAGGCGGAGCCACGTCTGCTGCGGGCGGTCGACCGGGCGATCCGTGACGACGTCGAGGCGACCGCCGGATGGTGGCGGACGATGCCCGCGGAGGTGATTCCCCACCGCGAAGGCGACACCATCGTCGACCCGTCGCTGTACACGGTGGCCGCGGCACCCGACCGCTACCTGGGCCTGATCCGGGTGGTGCGGGTGAAACGGCCGCGCGTCGGGCTGCTCGCCGTACGGGCCGGCGAGCGCCGCCGCGGGATCGGGCGGGCGCTGCTGGCCCACGCGCTGGGCACGCTGCACGCCGCCGGGTGCGACGCCGCCTGGGCCGAGGTCCACGAGTCCAACGAAGCGGCAGCGGCGCTGTTCGAGCGCGCGGGCGCCCGGCCGGTGGGCAGCAACCTGGAGCTGGTGCGATGACCAAGCACAAGAACGTCATCGAAGTCGAGGGCAAGGTCGTCGAGTGCCTGCGCAGCGCCATGTTCACCGTTGAGCTGGAGAACGGCCACCGGGTGCTCGCGCACGTCAGCGGGAAGATCCGCAAGAACTACATCAGGATCGTGCTGGAGGACCGGGTGCTGGTGGAACTCCCGCCGTACGACCTGACGCGCGGCCGGATCGTCTTCCGCTACCGCAACTAGGCCGGGGGGCCGTGCGTCAGGCCGGGGCCCGGCACCAGGCCGGGGCCCGGCGGAGGCCGGCGCCTTCCGCCGTGTCCGACCATGGGCGCGGCGTCCGTCCGACCGCCGGTGCCCGGTCACGGCGTTGTGCCGTGGCCGGGCCCCGGCGAGGGCCGGGCGGCGGCGGATTCAGGACGTCGGCACCCAGTAGCGGCGCTTCGTACCGACCGCGTCGATGAACCGGCCGCCGTTCGCCTCGATGACGCGCCGGGAGGCGGTGTTCGTCTCGGAACAGGTCAACAGCGCTTGCGCGATGCCGAGTGACCGGGCGATCGGCAGTGCCGCGGCGAGCATCGCGGTCGCGTGCCCCCGGCGGCGCGCGCTGGGCCGCACGTCGTAACCGATGTGGCCGCCCTCCTTCTCCAGGGCCGCAGTCAGCCGGTGCCGGACGGCCACCCTGCCCAGCATCCGGTCGGCCTCGGCCCACCAGAGCGTCGTCATCGGAACGAACCACTCCGCCCGCCTGTTCGCTTCGTCGCGTTCGCCCAGCAGGCGCGCCACGTAGCCGGCGAAAGCCGCGGGGTCCGTGAGGGCGGGGGGCTCGATGTCGTGGACGAACCACGGGGTCGGGTAGTCGCGGTCCTCGGCGAACTCGCGCACCGCGGCCAGGAACGACGCCCGCAGACGAACGGTCGGATCGATCAGCTCGGCCATCCGGCCATGATGCCGCGTCCGTCCGCCGCGGGCCCACCCGTTATCGGCGGCCCCGTCGCGTTTACCGCCGCCGTGAGCGACCAGACGGACAGCAAGGCTTTGACACCGGCAACCGAGGAAGGTGAGCGGCATGGCCGCCAACGAGAAGGTACGGGCGCAGGTCGAGCGGATGGTCGGCAAACTCGCCCAGGCGGTCGGGCGCGCCAAGGGCGACCGGACCCTGACCGCGAAGGGGCACGCCGCCGAGAACGTGGGCCGGGCCCGCGGCGCCAAGGAGTCGGTCAAGGACGCCGGCAGGCGCTGACCGGCAGGCCGCGCCCGAGCCCGGTCCCGATCCGCGGAGAAGGCTCAGCGGTCCGTTTCGTGTGTTTCATCTGCTTCGCCTGTTTCGCCTGCTTCATCCGGTACGGACGCCGGCCGGAAAAAATATCGGCCGGTGTCCGTCCGCCGTGTCGATCCGCGACGGCGCCGTTCGACCTGGGATAGAGAGGGTCGAGAGGCGGCCCCCGTCGAGGAGAGCGAAGATGGCCAAGTACATGCTGATCATGCGCGGCACGGACGAGTCCGTGGCGAAGATGATGGAGACCCCGTTCGAGGAGATGCTCGAAACCGTGGGGCGTTTCAACGAGGAGCTGATCCGGGCCGGGGTGCTCGTCGCCGCCGAGGGTCTGGACGACCCGTCCCAGGGCGTGGTGGTGGACTACAGCGGAGAGACCCCGGTGGTCACCGACGGCCCGTACGGCGAGACGAAGGAGCTGTTCGGCGGCTTCTACCTGATCGACGTCGCGTCGAAGGAAGAGGCGGTCGAGTGGGCCAAGCGCATGCCCGCCTTTCCCGGCTCGAAGTGCGAGATCCGGCGTGTGCCGGGCATCGAGGAGTTCCCGCAGGACAACGAGTGGATCGTGAAGGAGCGGGCGTGGCGCGAGCAGACGGGCCGGCTCTGACGCCCGCTGACCGGGACCGGAGCCGGGACCGGGACCGGGACCGGGACGGCCCGCCAAGCGGCGGCCCGCCCGGTCCCGAGCCGGCGAGTGACGGGCCGCCGCGTACCGATCCGCCGCGTACCGATCCGCCGCGTACCGATCCGCCGCGTACCGATTCGGCGAGTGCCGAGTCGGCGCGGCGGGCCGTCGAGGCGGTCTGGCGGATCGAGTCGGCGCGGATCGTCGGCGCACTGGCCCGCTACACGGGGGACTTCGCGCTCGCCGAGGACGTCGCGCAGGAGGCGTTGGCCGAGGCGCTGGTCTCCTGGTCGCGCGACGGTGCGCCGGCCAACCCGGTGGGCTGGCTGCTGGCGACGGCGCGGCGGCGGGCCATCGACGCCTTCCGGCGGTCGTCGGCGCTGGACGAGCGGTACACGCTGCTGGCGGCCCGGCTGGCCGAGGGCGAGTTCAGCTCGGGCGTCGGGGACGCGGCGGGCCGGCCGGGGGACCCGCCGTGGGATCCCGACCGGGTCGACGACGACGTCCTCGCGCTGATGTTCACCGCCTGCCACCCGGTGCTCTCGCCCGAGGCCCGGGTGGCGCTGACGCTGCGCGTGGTGGCGGGCCTGTCCAGTGAGGAGATCGCGCGGGCGTTCCTGACGCCCGTGCCGACCGTCCAGGCCAGGATCACCCGGGCGAAGAAGACGATCGCCGCGGCGCGCGTGCCGTTCGAGCTGCCGCCGGCGCAGGAGCGGCCGGCGCGGCTCGGCGCGGTCCTGAGCGTGCTGTACGTGATCTTCACCGAGGGCTCGACGGCGACGGCCGGTGACCGCCTGCTGCGTACCGACCTCGCGTACGAGGCGGTCCGGCTGGCCCGGATGCTTCTGGCGGTCCTGCCGGGGGAGCCGGAGGTGTACGGGCTGCTCGCGCTGTTCGAGCTGACCGCCGCGCGCTTTCCGGCCCGTACCGGGCCGGACGGGGAGGCGGTGCTCCTGGAGGACCAGGACCGGCGCCTGTGGGACCGCTCGGCCGTCCGCCGCGGTCTGGCCGCGCTCGGCCGCGCCTCGGCCGTGGGGAAGGGCCTCGGTCCGTACGGCCTCCAGGCCGCGATCGCCGCGTGCCACGCGACGGCGCCCTCGGTGGGCGAGACCGACTGGGAACGTGTCGTGCTGCTGTACGAGGCGCTCGGCCGCGTGGCCCCCTCGCCCGTCGTCGAGCTGAACCGGGCCGTGGCCGTCGCGATGGCGAGCGGACCGGGGCCGGCGCTGTCCCTGGTCGACGAACTGGCCGTCTCCGGCCGCCTGGCCGGGTCGTACCTGCTCCCGAGCGTGCGCGGCGAACTGCTCGCCCGCCTCGGCCGGACCGCCGAGGCCCGCGCCGAGCTGGAACTCGCCGCCCGGCTGTGCCGCAACGCCCCCGAGCGGTCCGTGCTGCTGCGCAAGGCGGCCGCGCTGCCGTGACCACCCGCCTCACGTGACCGCCCGGCCCCGGCGGTTGTCCCACGCGCGGACCGCGCGCTGTCGTCATGCCGGCCACGGGGAGGCGTGAACGGCCGGACGGTGGGAAGGCAGGCAAGGGGTTGGGCCGCCACCCGGGAGGGGCCGGGGCCCGGCCCTTCGACGGATCGGGCGAGCTGGGGCGTGTGAACCTGTTGCGGGACTACGGGCACGAGGAGGCGGGCGGGCCCGCCGTGCCGCGTACCGGACCGCGGGTGTCCCGATGGTCCGGGACGACCTTTTTGTCCGGTCGACGCGCGTGGCACGCGGACCGAGCCCGTCGGGAACCGACCTTCGTGCGCGGGGCCCGGTCGTGCTTGGGTGGACGGGCCGGCACACGCCCCAGCCGTCGTGCCGGCCGGCGGCACGCGATCCCACAAGGAAGGCACCGGCACATATGGACGACGTTGTGCGTGCGGAGGACCCACGGACCAGCCCTTCGGCGGCGACCGCGACAGCCCCCGCGCCGGCGACCGCGCCATTGACCGCGACGCCGCCCGTACCGGCCCCCGCCCCCGCCCCCGTATCCGTACCCGCGCCCGCGACCGCTCCCGGGCGCGAGGCCGTGACCGCGCCGGGCCCGGCGCCCGGCGGGAACCCGCGGCCGGGCAGGCGGCTGCACGTCCTGGACGGGCTGCGGTTCCTCGCGGCGCTGATGGTCGTGGGGTACCACTACCTCGGCTACGACC
Organism: Streptomyces sp. HPF1205; assembly: GCF_020400825.1. Lineage (GTDB taxonomy): Bacteria > Actinomycetota > Actinomycetes > Streptomycetales > Streptomycetaceae > Actinacidiphila. Next base: position 188,379 of record NZ_JAINVH010000014.1, on the reverse strand, counting down.
ACTGGTGGCGCTCCCCCTGGGGCGCCTCCACCGCGTCCGTCTTCCCCGTCGCCCACCCGGCGGCCGTCTACGGCTGGCTGGGCGTGGAACTGTTCTTCCTGATCAGCGGGTTCGTGATCTGCCTGTCGTGCTGGGGGCGCACACCGCGGCAGTTCGCCGTCTCCCGCTTCGTACGCCTGTACCCGGCGTACTGGTTCGCCGTCGCCGTCACCTCGGCGGTCCTGCTGCTGCGGCCCGGCGGCTGGGACGGTTCCGCGCGCGACATCCTGACCGATTTCACCATGTTCCAGGAGCCCCTCGGCGCCCGGGACATCGACGGCGTGTACTGGTCGCTGTGGGCGGAGCTGCGCTTCTACCTGCTCTTCGCGGTCGTGGCCGCGGTGGGCCTGACCTACCGCCGCGTCGTCGGGTTCTGCGTCGCGTGGCTGCTGGCCGCGACCCTGGCCCCGGGTTCCGGCAGCGGCCTGTTCAACCTCATGGTGGTGCCGGAGTACGCGCCCTTCTTCGTCGGCGGCATCGTGATCCACCTGATCCACCGCTTCGGTGCCCGGCGCCCGGAGCTGTGGCTGCTGCTGGGGGCGTCATGGCTGATGGCGCGCGACTCGCTGGCCGGACTGGTCTCGGACGCCGACCATTCCGTGGGCGGCGGCCTGTCCCTGCCGGTCGCGCTGGCGATCGTCACCTCGTTCTACGCGCTGATGCTGGCCGCCGCCCTGGGCGGGCTCGACTTCATGAACTGGCGGCTGCTCGGCCTGGCCGGCAGCCTGACGTACCCGCTCTACCTGCTGCACGAGGACATCGGCTGGGAGGTCATCCGGCACACCCACGGCCGGGTGAACGCCTGGGCGCTGGTCTGCGTCCTCGTGGCGCTGATGCTTTCCGCCGCCTGGCTGGTCCACCGCTTCGTCGAACGGCCGGTGGCCTCCCGCCTGAAGTCCTGGCTCAGCTGACCCGGTCACAGCACTGGCCGCGACAGATCCGGTTCGCCGAACACCGCACGCAGCGCGCGAAACGCGCCGACCTTGGCGGCTCCGAAACGGGCGACGTAGGCGGCGTAGGCGTCCGCGGTGAGGAACGTCGGCGGTGTCGTCTTGCTGTGGAACTTGTCGGCGTACATCACCAGCCGCTCCTCGGCGGTGACCGCGAGGTAGTCGGCCGGCGGGAGGGGGAGCCCCTGGCCGACGATGTCGTCCTTCGTCAGGCCCACTCCCGTGTGGTGGGAGCAGAACCGGCACAAGACCTCCGGGAACCCCTCGGACCGCAGCAGTTCGTGACCGAGCAGACCGTGGCGGATGTAGTTCGCGTGGTCGAGGTTTCCGTCGGCGTCGTACAGGCGGTACACACCGATGTCGTGCAGGAGGCATCCGGCCCGCACGAGATCCTTGTCGATGGCGCCGTCGAAGCCCGCCATGAGCTGTTCGGCGATACGCCGGACGATGTCGCAGTGGCCGTAGACGATCTCGAAGGCCTGGCGCGAGGGGGCGTGCCGCTCGTGCAGGTCGCGGATGTCCTCCGTGGTCGGAACGATCACCGCGGCAGGGTAGCAATCCCGGGTCCCGGACGGCTCCCGGCCCGGGCTTTTCCGGGAGGAGCCGTACGGGCCGGGGGCGTTCGGGGGCGGGACGGGTGGGCGGGGGCTATTCCCCGGCCGCCTCCCACAGCGCGCGGAAGCGCTGCACGCGGCGGGACACCCGGTCGGGGCGCCAGTCCATGACGGTGCGGGTGTTGACCTCCCGCAGGTCGGCGCCGATCTCGTACGACATGGAGTCGTCGAACACGATGAAGTCGTCCGTCTCGTCCATGCGCGCGATGGGGGACAGCTCCGACAGGACCAGGACGCGCACCTCGATGCCCAGGCTCTGCTGGTCGTCGCAGAGCTGTCCGAGCTCCGGGCCGTTGTCCTCGGGGTTCTTGACGATGAAAAGGCGCCGGATGCGTACCTGGCGCTCCTTGATGGCCTCGTGCTGGGCGCGCAGATAGCGCTGGCCCAGCTCGCTGCCCCAAAAGCCCCGGTCCACGGGGGTGCTGGTGGCGTCGATGGTCATCGACACGCAGTGGGTGAGCGCGACGATCCAGTCGTGGTCCTCGCCCTCGTAGTCGACGAGTTTGCGGCTGAGCGCCTCCATCAGGTCGGTGAGCCCGGCGATCTGCTTGGTGATGAAGGACTGCATGATGGGCGGCGCGCCCGCGCCCGCCTGGGTGGCGCTGAGCAGCAGCTTGGTGACCTTCTCGGTTTGCAGCGCCGACCGGTCGACCAGCCCGAACAGCTCGGTGACCTCGTTGATCCGGGCGAATCCGTCGTGGACGAGCTCCTTCATCTCGGCGTTGTGGACGGACAGGGTCTCCTCCACCGAGCCGAGCCGGCGCTCGAAGTCGATCATGTACTGGACGATGAGGGCCGCGCCGCCGAGGAAGATGGAGGCGGTGAGCTTCCACACCTCGGGCTGGTTCGCGATGTTGGTCAGGGCGTAGGTGACGCCGCCGACGACCGCGGTGATCAGGGTCTTGAGCAGGAACGGCGGGACGCGTAACTGCGCCTGGTACGGAGCTGTGGCGACTTGCGAGGCTGACGATCCGGTCATTGTCTTCCTCTCCCCCCCAACGGGATCGGGTGCGGCGACGCCCTCAGGCGCGGGCTCAGGTGCGGGCGGTCGGGGCGTCACGCCGCAAGGTGATGGCATGCAGAGCCAGTTGGTCCCGGACGCGCTGGACCATGGTCTGCCACTGCCGGGTGAAGCCCGGGTCCCGCTCCAGTACCTCCCAGAGCGGGGCCAGACTCCGGTCCACGTGCGCGGTGGGCATCCACAGATGCAGGAGATGGTCGACGGCCGGCCGCAGGGACAGGACCGCGCCGGGTCCGTCGGCCGAACCGAGCCGGCTGCGCTCGATCATCCGGACCAGCGTGGTGAGCAGCCAGTCGTGCAGGGCCAGGTCCTCGCACAGGGTCGCCGCGTCCTCGGCCCGCATCCCCTCGGGCAGCCGCAGTTCGACGGTGCGCAGGCCGTCCTCGGCCAGGGTGAAGCTCTCGATGGACGGCTCCTCCCCGTCCAGGCTGCGCACGGCCACCCAGCGCAGCCGGGTACGCCGGGACTTGAAGGGGGCCCGCTGGTCGAGCAGGCGGTGGCGGGCCACCCGGGCGAGCAGGCGCTCGGCTATGGCGCCCAGGTCGAGTTCGCCGGGGCGGGCGGCGCCGGTGAGCAGCCCGTCGGCGGCGGCGCGTTCCGGCAGCTTCCCGGCCGGCTCGACGACCCCGGGGTGGGCGAGGTAGTGGCCCCAGGGCCGGCGGACGTCGGGGCCGGTGCCCAGGACGTCGGCGAACGCGGTGGCCTGCAGCATCCGGCCCTCGGTGACCACGGCGCGGGCGGCGATCGTGCCGACCGCGCGGACCCGCGCCCCGCCGGCCGTGGGCAGCCGGCAGTCGACGCCGGTGAGGACGACGGGGGAGACGGCGTAGCCGTGCGGGCGCTCGGAGATCAGCACCCGCTCGTCGGCGCGCAGCCGCAACAGGGCGGACACGTCGCGGGCGGGCAGCGACCGGGAGGTCTGCAGCAGGCCGGTGCGCACCTCGCCGCAGATCAGCGCCGACGCGGCGGGCTCCCCCCGGGCGGCCACCTCAGGTCCCCCAGTAGAAGACGTAGGAGATACGGTCGGCGATCTCGTCCGGGACCGCCAGCCCCTCGCCCGCCGCGCGCAGCGCGGTCTGGCGCAGCGCCTCGGGATCGGCCTCGACCTGGTCGAGCAGCACCCGGACCGCGTGCTCGACGGGCACGAACCGGGAGGGCAGCACGGAGCAGGTCCGGTAGGCGGAGAAGGGCGCGGCCGCGGGATTGAGCCGGATCAGCGGCGGCAGGTCCGCCCACTCGCGCGGGAACGGCTCGTCCGCCCACGGCGCCGGGCGCAGCACCGGCTCCCCGAGGTGGCGCAGCAGGCCGAGCCGGGCCAGTTGCCACACGGCCGCCAGGAAGGGGCACGACCAGGTGCGCACGCCGTCCCGCTCGTCCCACAGTTCGACGTCCAGGAACACCGAGTGCCGGCGCGCGGCGGTCTCCCGCGGCGGCTGCCACCCGGTGACGTGGGCCATGGCCTCCCGGCCCGTCGTACCCGCGGAGCGCTGCCCGTTGGCGAGCCAGCCGGTCTCCCTGGCCGGCGGCCGGGAGCCGTCGCTGCCCGGGGGCGGGGAGTCGACCAGCCTGCCCTCCACGGCTTCGGCCGTCGCGATGCCGTCGGCGACCGCGCAGGCGGACTCGCGGGCCAGGTAGTCGATGGTCAGCCCCGCCTTCTCGGCCTGGGCCAGCACCATCGGGACGAGCTCGGCGGGCGAGGAGAAGCGGGTGAAGTAGTCGTCGATCAGGAAGCAGGTGCTGACACGGGGACGGCGCGCACCGACGGCGGCGGCCGTGTGCAACGCCTCGGCCCACGGCTTGACCTGGGCGAAGTGCTCGGCCAGCCGTTCCGGGCCGGCTTCGAAGTCCTCCATGTACAGGTGGCCGAGCTCCAAGGAGACATGGGCCAGCGGCACGGCCTGGGTGCGGGGCTGGGCGGCGGTCTCCCGGTAGACGCGGGGCGTGCCGGGCGCTCCGGGCGTGCCCGGCCCGGCGGGTGGCACGGCCGGGGACGTCCCCGCGGGGGCGCCGGTCGCGGCATCGGTCACGCGGGCCCCCAGGCGTCCTCGTCGTCGAGCGCGGCGGCGAGGTCCTTGAGCGCCTGCAGCGTCTCCATGTTGGCGACACGGCTGGACAGGACGTCCTCGTCGGTGATCAGTTGCTCGCGCCACTGCAGTACGGGTTCGAGCGGGACGACGCCGACCACCCTGCTGTAGCCGACACCGCGTTCCGCGGCCAGTTCGCTGAGGTCCTGGTCGCACTTGCGCATCCACGCCGACTGCGCGGGCGGCACCAGCGACCAGGGCGGCGCCTCGGGATCGGGTACGGCGGCGCGGACGAACCCGATCCGGTTGGCCAGGTCGTCCTCGTCGTGGCCGCGGGCCACGCCGCCGGCGAGGATGCCGCGGTCGCCGAAGACCAGGCCGGACGCGGCGATCACGTGCTGCCGGGTCCAGCGGTGGTAGACCAGCCAGCGGGACCCGACACCGCGCAGCTCCGGCCGCGAGGTGACTTCGAGGGCCATGTCCATGGCGTAGCTGCGGCCGGCGCTGAGGTCGACCACGACCACGTCGAACTCGGCGTTCAGCCGCAGGAACAGGTCGGCGCAGCGGTTCACCGCCTCCTTGCCGACGGCGAACTCCCCGCCGCCGCGGTCGCCGGGCAGCAGGGTGAGGCTGCCCGAGCCGGTGGGCCGGTCGCGCAGCACCTCGTGCTCGGTCTGCGCCCACACGTCGAGCCTGACCGGCTCGGTGACCTTGCCCAGCAGGTACGAGTGCAGGCCGCCGGCCTCGACGCCGCCCGTCGCGGCCGGGACGTCGAAGACCGCGGCGGCGGTCGGCGAGCCGAAGTCGAAGTCGACGTACGCCACGTCGTCCCCGGCCAGCGCCCGCCGGAAGGCGACGTTGGCGCTGGTCACCGAGCGGCCGGTGCCTCCCTTGTCGGAGGCGGCGAACACGATCACCGTCACACCCCCCGGGAGGCGGTCTGCCTGGCCAGCGCCAGGGCGTCGAGCTCGCTGAGGACCTCCAGGGTCAGCGCGGCGGCCGTGCCGGGCTGCCGGTCGGACAGTTCGCGGGCCCGCTTGAGCTTGACCTCGACCCCGGTGAGGGCGGTGGCCCGGGACGCCTCGGCGTGCGAGGTCGGTTCCAGCAGCTCGTTGCCGAGCAGGTGGGTGGCCTCGCTGAGCAGGGCGGACGTCAGGGAGGTGACCTCCGAGCTGCGGATCGGGGGCTGGGTGTAGAGCTGGCGGGCGGCCACCATGCACTCGGTGACGCGCTCGGTGATGCTCCAGGACAGCCCCGCCTCCCGCACGTCGGAGTCGGGATAGACCGCCTTGACGTTGTCCCACAGGCCGGCGGCGTTCCCCACCCGGATCCGGCGCCGCCACACGTGGTCGAAGATGTCCTCGGACAGGTTCAGCAGCCGGTCGTGCGAGGAGATGTTCCGCGACAGGGCGCAGAGCTGGATGCACCGCTTCAGCAGTTGCGCGGAGAAGTCGCCCATCGTCCACATCATCGGCGGGCCGATGGCCTCGCTGCCCTGCAGCGGCAGCCGCACCCCGGGGCTGTGCAGCTCGGCCGCGCGGTCCCGGTAGGTCATGCGGCTGGTGATGCGGCCGCGCTCGGCCAGCCGCTCCATGACGGTGACGGTACGGGTCAGGTCGTCGTCGGTCGCCCTGCGGCGTACCAGGTCGTGGACCAGGATGGAGGCCACCGACAGCGAGAAGTACTCGGACTCCAGGCGCTGCCCGATGGTCCGCCAGGGGATGTCCTCCAGCGGCCAGTCGGTGTCGCCGAAGCGCGCGATGCCCGACCAGTACTGCTGGGTGATCTCCCAGCGCAGCCGTAACGCCTCGGCGAGCTTCTGCTGTTCGGCGTTGAGCAGACCCAGGGTCAGGGTGCGGTCGGAGAACAGGTCCTGGATGCCGTCCAGGGCGACCACGGTGAAGTACAGGTACGGGATCGGCTTGGCCACGCCGTCCGGCTGGGGGCCGATCGGCTCGCTGGTGGCGACGGGCGGGGCGTCCTTGACCAGGCCCCAGGCCCAGCCGCACTCGAAGAGCTGGTTCTCGTCCTTGATCCGGTCGGCGACGTCGACACCGAGGGTGAGGCTGTCGTTGATGGTGGCGCGCAGGGCCTTGAAGCGGCGCTGGAACTGCTGCAGGACCACCCGCTCCGACAGCCGGCCCTGGCCGAGCAGCCGGCACAGCGTGGCGCCGGTGGGCTCCTCGGGGTCGAAGACGTTGACCGTGAAGGAGCGCAGCATGCTCACCATGGCGGCGGTCAGCCGGGTCTCGGTGGCGGCCTTGAGCTCGTCGATCAGCGCGCGGATCTCCCGGCGGCGGGTCTTGGTCTCGTAGACCTTCAGGAAGCCCAACGTGGCCAGCGAGAGAGTGATGGACATGGAGAACGAGTCGACCACGCCCTGCTGACGCTGTTCCTCGGTGAGGCTGTGCTCGGTGTCGCGGGCACTGAAGTAGTGGCCGCCGGCGAAACTCGGGCGCTTGTCCTCGGCCATGTGGTCGCGCATGAATTCGGCCAGCACCGCGACGAGTTTGGCGGGGACCTCCATGCGTCCGCCGACGCTCTTGAGCGCGTTCTGCACGTCGCGCTCCGTGGTGTCCGGATCGTCGAGCCGGAACGCGGGGATTTCGGTGGCCGGATACATCAGGCACAGCAGTCGCTCGGCGTCGGCGACGCTGCTGCGCCCGCCCCAGTCACCCCAGTCCCAGTCGCCCTCCGCGAAGGAGTGGCGTGCCATTGCCTGCCAGATGTCCAGCAGGTGCTGGCGCGGCTTGATCTGCATCCCCCCACACCTTTCGTTAAGGTGCCTCGTGCGTGTGCGGAAAACACTGTGCGGAAAACACTGTGCGGAAAACTGTACGGCCGGCGGAAGCGGAAAGCATCGGCCGGGATTACCGGGCTATTCGGAACCGCGCCGTCCGCAAGCCACGATCATTCCCTCGTAACCGGGGCGGAGCGGGCCTTGCGGCATGCCGATGGGCGTGATGTCGACCGGACCGTCGGAAAGCGGGGCGAGCGCCTCGCGGACCTCGTTCTTGCCGACGCTGCACGCGGGGAATTCCTGGCCGCCGACCTTGTACCCCAGCGAGCCCTCCATGAAGGCGGCCGCGAAGGGCGCGCCGGGGGCGAGGGACCGCAAAAAGCGCTCGACGCCGGTAGCGAACTCCTCGTGGGAGGTCGACATCGACTCCGCGACGAAGAACATGGTGCCCATGGACCACCGGCCGGGGCGGCGGTCGAGATCGAAAAGGTTCCCCTCCTCGACGTCGACGATCCTTCCGAAGCGGGCACGGGGGTCCTCCGGGAGTTCGCAGTAGGCGTTCTCCTTGCACAGGACGTCCCAGAACTCGTTCCAGTTCCGGTCGTAGGAGGGACGCTGGCCGCGCAGGTAAGCGATGTTGGCGGCCGACCGTTCCAGGAGGGTGATCTCGTCGCACCACGGAAGCATCGCGAGCGCGGGATAGAGGTTGGCGCCCGCGCCCACGTCGATACCGCGCAACGGCGGCCCGGAGTTCGCGGTCCTGCCGCGGAAGTGATCGCTGAAGTGATCCCGGACGATGTGGAGGATCTCCTCGTCGTCCGACCGCAGATGGCGGTAATTGTGATCAATATAGGCGGCCGGGTCGAATGAGTCCCAGGGGGCGTCCGCATTCAGCCTCTGCGCGGCCCCGGGTTGTTCCCCGTCCGCGGCGTCGCGCGATCTCAGGTCCATTGTCCAAGGATAGTGGCCCCGGGGCCCGTCGGCGCTCCTTCGGCAATGAACGGTGACGGCGGCCGGTGGCGGGCGGCGAACCGGCGAGGGCGCACGGGGGGCGCGTTGTGGCGTCTGCCCTGCCAGGTCCCGTTTCCGCCTTGAAGTGGCGGTTCGCGCGGGTGACGCTGGTCTGATCCGTGACACCGGGCGCCACCGCGCCCGCCGTCATGAAGCGCCACTCGTCATCACCCGAACGAATGGGGCCCCTTGCCAATGACGTCCATCATCCCGACGGAAAGGGCGGTATGACCATTCCTCTGCACGGCGCCGACGACCGCCCGGGCCGCCCGCCGCTCGCCTCCCCGCTGTTCGTCACCGCCGAGGGGCTGCCGCTGCGCCTGAGACAGGCAGGGGAGGAGGACCTGCCGGAGCTGCACCGCCTGGACCGGGAGGTCTTCGGACAGCACGCCTACCCGTACTTCGCGCTGCGTCAGCTCTACGACCTGTTCCGGGCGGACACGTTCGTACTCGACGACGGCCGCACCTTCCACGGCTACGTGATGACCGGGGTCAACGCCGACCGTGAGGGCTGGGTCCTGGGCCTGGCCATAGACCAGGGGTGGCGCGGCCTCGGGCTCGGCCGCCGGCTGATGGCCGAGTCGCTGCGCGGGCTGCGCGTCCGCGGCGTACGCACGGTGGCGCTCACCGTGGAGCCGTCCAACGCCGCCGCCATCATGCTGTACGCCTCGCTGGGCTTTCGCCGCGGCGAGGAACGCGCGGGCTACTTCGGCCCCGACGCCGACCGCCTGATCATGCGCCTCGCGCTGGACTGAGCGGGTCCGTCCGGCGCGGCCCTGCCCGCCGAGCGGCCGCCGCCCGACCAAGGCGGCGGCCGCACGGGTTCACGGGCGCCCTCAGCCGAGGTCAGCCCGGGACGCGGCCCGGCGCCGGGTCCCGCGGGAGGCGCTTTTCGAACCAGTGGTGGGCGTAGGGCTCGTCGTTGAAGGCGGGCACTTCCTCGAAGCCGCAGGAGTGGTAGAGCGCGATCGCCTCGGTCAGCGCCTTGTTGGTGTCCAGGCGCACCACGTCGCGGCCGTGGCGCAGGGCGAGGGCCTCCAGTTCCGCCAGGAAGCGGCGGGCGAGGCCGAGGCCGCGGGCGCGCGGGGCGACCCACATGCGCTTGATCTCGGCCGGGGCGGTGGGCGGGAGCTTCAGGCCGGCGCAGCCGACGGGCTCGCCGTGCAGGCGGGCGATCAGGAACAGGCCGCGCGGCGGGCGCAGTTCGCCCGGGTCGGGCAGCAGGCTGCGCGCGGGGTCGAAGCCGGTGTCCAGGCGCTCGTGCAGCTCGGTGACGTACGACCGCAGGCAGCGCTCGGCGTCGGGGTGCGCGGGGTCGACGGCGTCCACCGTGACCATGGCGGCGGTCAGCAGCCGGTCGACCTCCGCCATCGCGGCGACCAGCCTGGCGCGCTGGCCGGCGTTCAGCGGCCGCAGCAGGGAGCCGGCCAGTTCGTCGCTGCGGGCGTCGAGCAGGTCCCGCTCGGCGCGCCCGGCGCGGGTCAGCCGGACCGTGCGGACCCGCCGGTCCCCGGCCTGCGGCTCCACCGTCACCAGCCCGCCGGCCTCCAGGGATCGCAGCAGCCGGCTCACGTACCCCGAGTCCAGCCCGAGCCGCTCGCGCAACCGCCGCACGTCCTGGCCGTCCTCGCCGATCTCCCACAGCAGCCGGGCCTCGCCGATGGGCCGTTCGCGGCCCAGGTAGTGGTCGTGGAGCACGCCCACACGCTGGGTGACGGTGCGGTTGAACCGCCGCACCTGCTCGATCTGCGCCACATCCGCCTCCGTGCCCGTCCTGGCGCCCGTCCCCGCGCCCGCGTCCCGGTCCATATCTCTGACTCTAGTCAGAGAAGTCTGGGCGCGGCCAGGGGACGGAGGAGGCGAAGAGGGTGAGGTTCCGCCGCCCGCGCCGCGCCCCGCCGGGTTACGCCCCCGCCGCCTGACGTACCGCCTCATCGACCGGCGTGTCGCCCGAGCGCAGCTCCAGGGTGAGGCCGGAGGCGGCGGGAGTGGACAGCAGGGCGGCGAGCACGGCCGCGACGTCCTCGCGGGGCACGGAACCGCGGCCGGCGCGACCGGCGGTCAGGCTGACGCGGCCGGTCCCGGGGGAGTCGGTGAGAGCGCCGGGCCGCAGGATCGTCCAGTCCAGGCCGGTACGGGAGCGGACGGCGTCGTCGGCCTGGCCCTTGGCGCGCAGGTACGCGGTGAACACCGGGTCGGAGCCGGTGGCCTCCGCGTCCGCGCCCATGGAGGAGACCACCAGGAACCGGCGCACCCCGGCGCGTTCGGCCGCGTCCGCGAGGAGGACGGCCGCCGCGTGATCCACGGTCTGCTTGCGGGCGGCGCCGCTGCCCGGCCCCGCGCCCGCCGCGAAGACGGCGGCGTCCGCGCCCTCCAGGACCGCCGCGACCTCCTCGACGGAGGCCGATTCGAGATCGAGGACGACCGGCTCGGCGCCCACCGCCCGCAGGTCGCCGCCCTGGCCGGGGTCGCGGATCAGGCCGACGGCGCTGTCCCCGCGCGCCGTGAGCCGCCGTTCCAGCCGCAGCGCGATCTTTCCGTGTCCACCAGCGATCACCGTACGCATGAGGCGACGTTACGCCTCCCGGTTCGCCTGCCGCGGCAGGCCGCGGGCGGGCTCCCAGGGCGCGTCGCCCGCGCCCCCGCCGCCCGTACCGGTGAACTCCCGCACGGCGCTCGTGCGCGAGACCACCCGGCCGCGGTGGATGACGACCCGGCTGTAGGCCAGCGACAGCACCTGCGCCACGGTCGTCCCGCGCACCGCCAGCAGTTCGGCGGGGAAGCCGGCCTCCACGCGGACCTCCGGCAGCCCGAGCACGGCCCGGGCCTGGGCGCTGACCGTCTCGTACGCCCGCGTGGCGTCGCACTCGCCGTGGGTGGCCAGCAGGAACGCGGCCTCCAGCGGGTCGCCGCGGCCCACGGGGTTGGTCAGGTCGCCCAGGGCGCCGCTGCCCGCCGTGACCCGCACCCCGGCGGACCGCAGCAGGCGTACGGGCGCGACGCCGCCGCGGTCCAGCACGCCGCAGCCGCCCTGGGGGAGCGCGGCCACGGACACGCCGGCGGCGGCCAGGCGGTCGGCGGTACGGGCCGCCTCGCGCGGGGGCAGGCCGGACAGGCCGTGGCAGGGACCGAGGGTCACGCCCGGCCGCAGGCCGCCGGCCATCGCGGCGAGCCGGGCCAGGCGGGCCGGGTCGCCGGCGGCGGTGTGCAGGTCCACCGGCGCGCCGAACTCGGCGGCCAGCGACAGGACGGCCTCCGCGTACCCGCTGGGGTCCGGGTCGAGGTCGGGGCAGCCGCCGGCCACGCCGGCGCCCATCTTCAGCGCGTCGCGGGTCATCGCGAGACCGTCGGCCCCCGCGACCCCCGTCAGCAGGCGGGGCACGGCCACCGCCTGGAGGTCCACCAGACCGCGCAGCGCGTGCCGGGCCTGCAGGACCGCCTCCAGGGCGCGCATGCCCTGGACGTCGCCGATGCGCACATGGGTACGGACCGCCGTCGCGCCGTGGCCGAGCTGGAGGAGGGCGGCCTCGGTGGCGCGGCGCTGGATCTCGGTGATCTCGCCGGACGGCGGCCCGCCCGCGGTCAGCGCCAGGTCGAGGTGGGCGTGCGGTTCCGCGGGGGCCGGCAGCAGCAGGTAACCGCTCAGGTCGATCCGGGTACGGGCGGCCGCGCGGCTCGGTTCGGGCAGGAGGCTGCCCGCCGTGCCGACGGCCTCGATCCGGGGGCCGCTCAGCCGCACGTCGACCGTGCGGCCGTCGGTCAGCCGTGCGCCGCTCAGCAGCAGCGCTCCGCTGTCCTGCGGCGGGGTGGTGCTGCTGGGTGTGTCGTGCGGGCTGCTCACACGAACCGAGCGTACGGCTCGGTGCCGGGGCCGGCCGGGAGGAGGGATTTGTATGACCGGCGGGGGTCGGGCGCCCGGGTCGCGGCCCCGCGGCGGCCGGGCGCGAGGGGCGATGTGGGGCGGGCGGATACGGATTTCACGTATGCGGGCGGAGCGTGTAATGTCTTCCTCGCTCGCCCCAATAGCTCAGTCGGTAGAGCGTCTCCATGGTAAGGAGAAGGTCTACGGTTCGATTCCGTATTGGGGCTCGGATGGATCGGTTCCCCGCGGGCCTGTGGTCGGCGGGGGCCAGTTCATCGAAGCGGCGTAGCTCAGTCGGTAGAGCAAGCGGCTCATAATCGCTGTGTCACCGGTTCAAGTCCGGTCGCCGCTACTCTCCGTAGCCGATTGCGGGTTCGCTCCCTCGGTCGGCTACTATTTCTGCGTTGATTACACCCGTACACCCGTTCGTCAAGGAGCACTCACGTGGCCGCCACCGACGTCCGCCCGAAGATCACGCTGGCCTGCGTGGAGTGCAAGGAGCGGAACTACATCACCAAGAAGAACCGGCGCAACGACCCGGACCGTCTTGAGCTGAAGAAGTTCTGCCCGCGCTGCAACTCGCACACCGCACACCGCGAGACCCGCTGACGCCACGCGGTCGGCGGACGCGCGGTCCGCGAGTCCGCGAAGTCCGCGAGTCCGCGCACAGCCTGCCGTAGCGGTTCACACGATCGTGTGAGCCGCGCAGTCAGCCGTAGTTCCATCGCGAGGCCGTTCCCGTCACACCACCGGGAGCGGCCTCGCGGCGTATCACCGCACGCAGTCACGCACCCGCGCGGCACGTCACCGCGGCGCGGGGAACCGTACCGGAGGTGCCGATGGCCCTGGATCAGTCCTTCGTGGGGCGGAATTACCCGCCCACGGCCCCCTACGAGGTGGGACGGGAGAAGATCCGCGAATTCGCCGAGGCGATCGGGGACGGGAACCCGGCGTACACGGATCCGGACGCGGCCAAGGCGCTCGGGCACCCGGACGTGATCGCGCCGCCGACATTCGCCTTCACGATCACCTACAAGGCGGCCGGGCAGGTGATCCAGGACCCGGAACTCGGGCTCGACTACAGCCGGGTGGTGCACGGCGACCAGCGGTTCGCCTACACGCGGCCGGTGCGGGCCGGTGACCGGCTGACGGTCACCTCGACGATCGAGGGCATCAAGTCGATGGCCGGCAATGACATCCTGGACGTCCGCGGCGAGGTGCACGACGAGACCGGCGAGCACGTGGTGACCGCCTGGACGAAGCTGGTCGCGCGGGCGGCGGAGGACGGCGGGACGGCGAGCGGGCAGGCGGACGGCGGCCCGGCGGACAGCGGCGGGAAGGGCGGGGTGTGATGGCGGCGACGGTCGCGTACGAGGACGTCGAGGTCGGGACCGAACTGCCGGGGCGGGTCTTCCCGGTGGACCGGGCGACGCTGGTGCGATACGCGGGGGCCTCCGGGGACTTCAACCCGATTCACTGGAACGAGCGATTCGCGCGCGAGGTCGGGCTGCCGGACGTGATCGCGCACGGCATGTTCACCATGGCCTCGGCGATCAGGGTGGTCACCGACTGGGTGGGCGACCCCGGGGCCGTCGTGGAGTACGGCGTGCGGTTCACCAAGCCGGTCGTGGTGCCCGACGGCGAGCGCGGGGCCTGCGTCGAGGTCGCCGCCAAGGTCGCCGCCAAGCTGGAGGGCGGACTCGTCCGGGTCGACCTGACGGCCACCTGCGAGGGCCAGAAGGTGCTCGGCATGGCGCGGGCGGTCGTGCGGCTCGCCTGAGACGCGGCCGTACGACGCCCCGGCTCCGGCGGGCGCGGCGCGGCGCGGCGGCGGCCCGGCACGTGAGCGCCGGGCCGAGCCGCTCGCCCCTCGCTTGACAAGGTAGTGATTGGTCACTAACTTAAGCCCCATGGTCAGGATGAGCGCAGAAGACAGGCGCGAGAGCGTCATCCGCGCGGCGATGAGCGAGTTCGCGCAGGGCGGCTACAAGGGGACCTCCACGGAGGCGATCGCCCGCCGTGTCGGCGTCTCGCAGCCGTACCTCTTCCGCCTGTTCCCGAACAAGGAGGCGATGTTCCTCGCCGCCGCCCAGCGGTGCTCGCAGGCGACGCGGAAGGTGTTCTCGGACGCCGCCGAGGGACTGCCGCCAGAGGAGCGGCTGACCGCCATGGCGCTGGCCTACCAGCGGCTGATCCACGACGACCCCGAACTCCTGCTGCTGCAGATGCAGACCTACACCGCCGTCGCCACGGCGGAGGCGGCCGGCGACCACGAGTTCGGCACCTCGATCCGCAGGGGGTGGGAGGAGCTGTGGGACACCGTCCTGCTGGCGCTGGGCGGCAGCACCGAGGAGACCACCCAGTTCCTGGCCTACGGAATGCTGGTCAACACGCTGGTGGCGCTCGGCTATCCGGCCGGCCACCGGCTGTGGGAGGGGTTCTACGAGGCCGCCAGGCCGTAGTGAGCCCCGGGGCCGAGGGAGCCCGGCCCCGGCGCGGGGCGGGACCGGCCTGAACCGGCTCGGCGGGCTTCTGCTCGGACGCGGACCCGCGCGTTTTTCTGTCCGTGAAAGTTAGTCATCAATTACTAACCTACTGGGGAACGGCAATGAGCACACCGACAGCGGAACCCGGCCCGAAGGCCACCGAGAATGGCGCGAAAGAGGCCGCGAACGCCTCCGCGAAGGCCGCCGCGAAGGCCTCCGGCGGCACAAGCGGCGCCACGTGGGCCCTGATCATCACCAGCGTCGCCGGCTTCATGGCGGCCCTCGACAACCTGGTGGTCACCACCGCCCTGCCCTCCATCCGGAGGGACCTGGGCGGCTCCCTGTCCGACCTGGAGTGGACGGTCAACGCCTACACCCTCACCTTCGCCGTACTGCTGATGTTCGGCGCCGCGCTCGGCGACCGGTTCGGGCGGCGCAGGCTCTTCCTGGCCGGCCTGACCGTGTTCACCGGCGCGTCGGCGGCGGCCGCCATGGCGCCGGGCATCGGCGAGCTGATCGCGGCGCGGGCCGTGCAGGGGGTGGGCGCGGCGGTCATGATGCCGCTCACGCTGACCCTGCTGACCGCCGCCGTGCCGGCCGAGCGGCGCGGGATGGCGTACGGGATCTGGGGCGCCGTCAACGGCCTGGCCGTCGCCGGCGGCCCGCTCATCGGCGGCAGCCTGACCCAGCACATCTCCTGGCACTGGATCTTCTGGCTGAACGTGCCGCTCGGCGTCGTCCTGCTGCCGCTGGCCCGGCTGCGGCTCGGCGAGTCGACCGCCCCGGGCGCCCGGCTGGACGCCAAGGGCACCGCGCTGGTCAGCCTCGGCCTGTTCGGGATCGTGTACGCGCTGGTCAACGCCACCTCGCACGGCTGGACCAGCGGCCGGGTGCTGGCCGGCCTGATCGGCGGGTCGGTGCTGGTGGCGGCCTTCATCCGGTACGGGCAGGTCGCGCGCAACCCGATGCTGCCGATGCGGATGTTCCGGAGCAGGGGCTTCGCGGCGGTCAACGCGGCCGGTCTGCTGATGTTCACCGGCATGTTCGGCTCGATCTTCCTGCTCAGCCAGTTCCTGCAGAACGCGATCGGCTACGGCCCCACCGAGGCCGGCCTGCGGATGCTGCCCTGGACCGGGATGCCGATGATCGTCGCCCCCATCGCCGGCTACCTCTCCGACCGCGTCGGCGGCCGCCCGGTCGCCGCGGCCGGGCTGGCGCTGCAGGCGGTCGGCCTCGGCTGGTTCGCGCTGATCGTCAGCGCCCACGTCTCGTACGCCGCCCAGCTCCCGGCGCTGATCATCAGCGGCACCGGCATGGCGCTGTTCATCGCGCCGGCCACCAACCTGCTGATGTCCTCGGTCCGTCCGGCCGAGCAGGGCATCGCCTCCGGCGCCAACAACGCGCTGCGCGAGATCGGCGGGGCGCTGGGCATCGCGCTGCTCGGCTCGATCTTCTCGTCCCGCGGCGGGTACCGCACGCCCGCCCTGTTCGCGGACGGGCTGGTGCCGGCGCTGTGGGTCGGCGCCGCCATCCTGGTCGCCGGCACGGCCGCGGCCCTGGCCTACCCGGGGCGCGGCGGGCGGGCGGACGCGCGGGACGCGGACCCGGCGGCGCTGGAGCTGCGGCCCACCGCGTAGCCCCGGGCCGGGTTCCCCGGCAGCGCGCGCCGGGACCCGGGCCCCGGCCCCGGCTCCCGGGGAACCGGAAAAGCTAAGGTAGGCGCGTGCACGAGACACCGAACGGCTCGCTGGCCCCCCTGACGACCTTCAGACTCGGGGGGCCGGCGAGCCGTCTCGTGACGGCACGGACCGACCGGGAGCTGGTCGAGGCGGTCGCCGGCGCCGACGCGCGCGGCGAGCCCGTCCTGCTCATCGGGGGCGGCAGCAACCTGGTGATCGCGGACGAGGGGTTCGAGGGGACCGCCGTGCGGATCGCCACCAGCGGGGTCGCGCTGAGCGGCACCGGGCTGGAACTGGCCGCGGGCGAGGTGTGGACGGACGCCGTCGCCGAGACCGTGCGGGCGGGGCTGGCCGGCGTCGAGTGCCTGGCCGGCATCCCCGGTTCGGCCGGGGCCGTGCCGATCCAGAACGTGGGGGCGTACGGCCAGGAGGTCGCGAGCACGATCACCGAGGTCGTCGCGTACGACCGCCGGGCCCGCGAGACGGTGGTGCTGGACAGCGCGGGGTGCGCGTTCTCCTACCGCGGCAGCCGGTTCAAGGCGGACCCGGACCGCTTCGTGGTGCTGCGGGTGCGGTTCGCGCTGGAGGACGCGGGCGGGCTGTCCGGGCCGGTGAAGTACGCGGAGACCGCTCGGGCGCTGGGCGTCGAGCCGGGGGACCGGGTGCCGCTGGCCAAGGCCCGCGAGACGGTTCTCGCGCTGCGCCGGGCCAAGGGCATGGTGCTCGACCCGGCCGACCACGACACCTGGTCGGCCGGCTCGTTCTTCACGAACCCGGTCCTCGGCGCGGGAGAGTTCGCCGCCCTCCTGGACCGGGTGCGCGACCGGCTCGGGCCCGACGCCCCGCCGCCGCCGTCCTGGCCGGAGGGAACCGACCGGGTCAAGACGTCGGCGGCCTGGCTGATCGACAAGGCGGGCTTCACCAAGGGTTACGGGAGCGGCCCCGCCCGGATCTCGTCCAAGCACACGCTGGCCCTGACCAACCGCGGCGCGGCCACCACGCGGGACCTGCTGGCCCTGGCCCGCGAGGTCCGCGAGGGCGTGCGGCTCGCCTTCGGCGTGACCCTGGAGAACGAGCCCGTGATGGTGGGGGTTTCGCTCTAGCAGCGCGCTCCTAGGAGTGCGCCGGTGCGGCCAGCCAGTCGTCGATGCCCTTCAGGAGCCGGTCCCGGACGGTGTCGGGGGCGCGGGAGGCACGTACCGACTGGCGGGCGAGTTCGGCCAGCTCCGCGTCGGTGAAGGCGTGCGCCGCGCGGGCGAGTTCGTACTGCGCGGCGAGGCGGGAGCCGAACAGGAGGGGGTCGTCGGCGCCGAGGGCCATGGGGACGCCGGCCTCGTAGAAGGTGCGCAAGGGGACGTCCTCCGGCTTGTCGTAGACCCCGAGGGCGACATTGGAGGCCGGGCAGACCTCGCAGGTGACGCCGTGGTCGGCGAGGCGGCGCAGCAGCCGGGGGTCCTCGGCGGCGCGCACCCCGTGGCCCACGCGCGTGGCGTACAGGTCGTCCAGGCAGTCGCGGACGCTGGACGGGCCGGCCAGCTCACCGCCGTGCGGGGCGGCGAGCAGGCCGCCCTCGCGGGCGATGGCGAAGGCGCGGTCGAAGTCGCGGGCCAGGCCGCGGCGTTCGTCGTTGGACAGGCCGAAGCCCACCACGCCGTGGTCGGCGTACCGCACGGCGAGCCGGGCAAGGGTGCGGGCGTCCAGCGGATGCTTCATGCGGTTGGCGGCGACCACCACGGCCATGCCGACGCCGGTGTCGCGTGAGGCGGTGCGCACCGCGTCGAGAATGACCTCCAGGGTCGGGATCAGGCCACCCAGCCGGGGGGCGTAGGAGGTCGGGTCGACCTGGATCTCCAGCCAGCCGGACCCGTCCGCCGCGTCCTCCTCGGCGGCCTCGCGGACCAGCCGGTGGATGTCCTCGGCGGTACGCAGGCAGGAGCGGGCGATGTCGTACAGCCGCTGGAAGCGGAACCAGCCGCGCTCGTCGGTCGCCCGCAGCTTGGGGGGCTCGCCCGAGGTCAGGGCGTCGGGCAGGTGGACGCCGTGCTTGTCGGCCAGTTCCAGCAGGGTGGTGGGCCGCATGGACCCGGTGAAGTGCAGATGCAGATGTGCCTTGGGCAGGCCCCGGACGTCCCGGGCCGTTGGTTCCTCGCGTGCCATTTCCTGATCCTGCTGTACGAAGGCCCCCGTCCGGTAGCGCTTTCACCGGACGGGGGCTCGACCGGACCGCGTGCGTACGTCCCCGGTGGGGGCGTGGGCCGCGGCTTCAGGCGCTCGCCTCGCCCAGCAGCTTCTGCAGTCGCGAGACCCCCTCGGCCAGGTCGTCGTCACCCAGGGCGTACGACAGGCGCAGGTAGCCGGGGGTGCCGAAGGCCTCACCCGGGACGACCGCGACCTCGGCCTCGTCCAGGATCAGCGCGGCGAGCTCGACGGTGGTCTGCGGGCGCTTGCCGCGGATCTCCTTGCCGAGCAGGGCCTTGACCGACGGGTAGACGTAGAAGGCGCCCTCGGGAGTGGGGCAGACCACACCCTCGATCTCGGACAGCATCCGCACGATGGTCCGGCGGCGGCGGTCGAAGGCGGTCCGCATCTCGGCCACGGCCGTCAGATCGCCGCTGACGGCCGCCAGGGCGGCGGCCTGCGCCACGTTGGAGACGTTGGAGGTGGCGTGCGACTGGAGGTTGGTGGCGGCCTTCACCACGTCCTTGGGGCCGATGACCCACCCGACCCGCCAGCCGGTCATGGCGTAGGTCTTGGCCACGCCGTTGACCACGATGCACTTGTCGCGCAGCTCGGGGACGATCGCGGGCAGGGAGGTGAAGGCCGCGTCGCCGTACACCAGGTGCTCGTAGATCTCGTCGGTGAGCACCCACAGGCCGTGCTCGACGGCCCAGCGGCCGATCTCCTCGGACTGCGCCTCGCTGTAGACGGCGCCGGTGGGGTTGGACGGCGAGACGAACAGCAGCACCTTGGTGCGCTCGGTGCGGGCCGCCTCCAGCTGCTCGACGCTCACCCGGTAGCCGGTGGTCTCGTCGGCCACGACCTCGACCGGGACGCCGCCGGCCAGCCGGATCGACTCGGGGTAGGTGGTCCAGTACGGCGTGGGGACGATCACCTCGTCACCCGGGTCGAGGATGGCGGCGAACGCCTCGTAGATGGCCTGCTTGCCGCCGTTGGTGACCAGGACCTGCGAGGCGTCCACCTCGTAGCCCGAGTCGCGGAGCGTCTTGGCGGCGATGGCGGTCTTCAGCTCGGGCAGGCCGCCGGCCGGCGTGTAGCGGTGGTACTTCGGGACGCGGCAGGCCTCGACGGCGGCCTCGACGATGTAGTCGGGCGTCGGGAAGTCCGGCTCGCCGGCGCCGAAGCCGATCACCGGCCGGCCGGCCGCCTTGAGGGCCTTCGCCTTGGCGTCCACGGCCAGGGTCGCGGACTCGGTGATCGACCCGACACGGGCGGACACCCGCCGCTGGGCGGGGGACCCGGCGGGCGCGGGGGACGGTGACGGTGTCGCTGATGATGCGGGGGTTGCTGCGCTCATGTCTGCATGCTCCCAGACCCCGCCGATCCGGGGCATCGTGGTTTGTGGAAAACCGCCGCGAGGGTGGTCGGCTCGTTTTGGCCGTGCAAGGCGTTCGACGGACCGCCGCCGAACACGTACACTCATCGATCGTTGGCTGTCCCAGCCGCAGCACTGCTGTACGTTGGGGGAGTCGGCGCAAAGGGTCGTAGCTCAATTGGTAGAGCACTGGTCTCCAAAACCAGCGGTTGGGGGTTCAAGTCCCTCCGGCCCTGCTCCACACGTCCAGCGATGGGCGTTGGCAGATAAGCACTCGCCGTACCGCGCGACGGGCGCGGCATGGCCACGACCGGAGTCAGGTGAGGACGAGTGACTGAGATCACGGACTCCATCGACGTCCCTGAGCCTGGCACGACTCAGGATGACAAGGAGACCGAGAAGAAGCCCCGCCGCGGTGGCAAGCGCGGCAAGAAGGGCCCTCTCGGCCGTCTTGCTCTCTTCTACCGCCAGATCGTGGCGGAGCTGCGCAAGGTCGTCTGGCCTACCCGTAACGACCTGATCACCTACACCACAGTGGTGATTGTGTTCGTCGTGGCCGTCATCGCGTTCGTGAGTCTGGTTGACTGGGGATTCTCGAAGGTCGTCTCGTACGTCTTCGGCTGATCCCGCGGTGAGCCCGGGTCACGGGCGCGTCACCGCATGTTCCACCCCTTGAAGTCAGGAAGAAGCAGTCACCGTGTCTGACCCGAACGTGTACAGCGCCGATGCCGCCGGCGACGCCGACGAGTCCGCCGCCCAGGGCGACGACAGCGCGCTCGACACCGTGGAGGCGGCCGACGGCGACGTCGACCAGGCCGAGGCTGCGCAGGACCGGGCCGACGGCGACGAGGCTCCCGCCGAGTCCGAGTCCGAGTCCGAGCCGGAGTCGGACTCCGAGGACGGAACGGACGCGGAGGCCGAAGGCGGGTCCGAGGCCGAGACCGCGTCCGGTGACGAGGCTCCCGCCGAGGTGGTCGACCCCGTGGCCGCGTTCCGCGAGGAACTGCGCACCCTCCCCGGCGAGTGGTACGTGATCCACACCTACGCGGGCTACGAGAACCGCGTGAAGTCCAACCTGGAGCAGCGCGCCGTCTCGCTCAACGTCGAGGACTACATCTACCAGGCCGAGGTGCCCCAGGAAGAGGTCGTCCAGATCAAGAACGGCGACCGCAAGACCATCCGGCAGAACAAGCTCCCCGGCTACGTCCTGGTCCGCATGGACCTGACGAACGAGTCGTGGGGTGTGGTCCGCAACACGCCCGGCGTCACCGGCTTCGTCGGCAACGCCTACGACCCGTACCCGCTGACGCTGGACGAGATCGTCAAGATGCTCGCCCCCGAGGTGGAGGCCGCGGCCGAGGCCGCCGCCGTCGCCGAGGGCACCGCGGTCCCGCGCAAGGTCGAGGTCCAGGTGCTGGACTTCGAGGTGGGCGACTCGGTGACCGTCACCGACGGCCCCTTCGCCACCCTGCAGGCCACGATCAACGAGATCAACGCCGACTCGAAGAAGGTCAAGGGCCTGGTGGAGATCTTCGGCCGCGAGACCCCGGTCGAGCTGAGCTTCGACCAGATCCAGAAGAACTGATCCTCCTCCCGGCCGCCGAATGCTTCCGGTGGCCGGGGGAGCGGAAGTCAGCCCCTGCTCGCGGCGGTGCCGCGGGCAGGGGCTTTTCGTGGTGCGCGCGCCCGTTCGTCGGGGACCGGTGGCCGGTCGGCCGGTGGCCGGCCGGTGGCGGTTCGGTCAGCTGTTGGCGTTGAGGACGGGGTAGTAGCCGCTCGCGTGGCCGGTCGCGGTGGGGTGGTAGGACTCCCAGCTCGGGGAGATGACGAGGGAGTGCAGCCAGCCGTCGCCGGAACAGAGCTCGTGGCTGTTGAAGGTCGGCCGGACGTCACCGAAGGCGAAGCCGTGGGCCTGGGCCCGGGCGGCGATCATGTTGTCGAGCACGTCCGCCGCCTCGTCGATCTTCTGGTGCTTGGTGGTGCTCATTCCGAGGCAGTACCAGTCGTCGGGCATGTAGTACATGTGCGGGTAGCCGAGCACGACGACCTTGGCGTTGGGCGCCTTGCTCCTGATCGCGTTGTACGTGGCGTCCAGGCGGCCCGGGAGGGTGTTCTGCACGTACGACTCGGCCTGGTTGACGCGGTTGACGCAGTCGCTGTCCGAGCCCGTGACGCACGTGGTCATGACGTCGGAGAAGCCCGCGTCATTGCCGCCGATCGTGAGGGAGACCAGTCCGGTGCCGGAGTTCAGCGGGCCGAGCTGGCTGTTGGTGACGTCCGTGGTCACCGCGCCCGAGCAGGCGGTGTCCGCGAACGACGAGGGGGAGTGGGCGTTCTTCCACAGGTAGGGGTACGCGCTGAAGCTGCGGTGGCAGTTGCCGCTCGCGCTGTCGTAGTTCCCCGCGCCGTTGCCGGCCGAGTACGAGTCCCCCAGTGCCACATACGAAGGCCCGGCAGCGTGTGCCGGACCGGTGAGTACCAGGCTGAACATCATCGCGAGGATCAGCGTGGCGAGAGCCGTTAACGACTTGGTCAGTCTCACGGAACCTCCTGGGCGGAAAGCTGGCTACCACTTGGTAGCAAGCGAGTGCCGTCCATGGGAAGTGTTCATGCCAAAAATTCTCTGCGCGTAGACCCTCAATTCACGTGACGGGCGCGGGCGGTGGGCGGCGCGTGGGCGGTGTGTGGGCGGCAACGCGGGCGCGCGCGGGGGACGCGGGTGAGGGGCGGGCCGGGCGTACGGCTATCGTGGAGCCCATGGCCGTGCCTGAGTTGATCCGAATCGTGTCCCGCGACTCACCGATGGCACTCGCGCAGGTCGAGCGGGTGCGCGCCGAGCTGGGCGCGCTGCATCCCGGGGTGCGTACGGAGGTCGTGCCGGTCAAGACCACCGGCGACAAGTGGATGGGCGACCTGGCCAAGGTCGAGGGCAAGGGCGCGTTCACCAAGGAGGTGGACGCCGCGCTGCTGGCCGGAGCGGCGGACCTCGCGGTGCACTGCGTGAAGGACGTGCCCGCGGACCGGCCGCTGCCGGCCGGCACGATCTTCGCCGCCTTCCTCAAGCGCGACGACATCCGCGACGCCCTGGTCCACCCGGGCGGGCTGCGGCTGGACGAACTGCCCGCCGGGACCCGCATCGGAACCTCCTCGGTGCGGCGCAAGGCCCAACTGGCGGCCTCGCACCCGCACCTGGAGTGCGTGCCGTTCCGCGGCAACGCCAACAGCAGGCTGGCCAAGCTCGCCGCGGGGGAAGCGGACGCGTTGCTGCTGGCCGCCGCCGGACTGGAGCGGATCGGCCGGACCGACGTGATCACCGAGGTGCTGTCGCCCGACACGATCATGCCGCCGATCGGCGCGGGCATACTCGCGCTGCAGTGCCGTGAGGACGACGCCGACCTGATCGAGGCGGTCAGCGGCCTCGGCGACCCGGACACCCACCGCGAGGCGACCGCCGAGCGGATGTTCCTGCACGTCCTGCAGGGCCACTGCAACTCGCCGATCGCCGGGTACGCCAGCGCCACGCGCGGCGGTGAGCTCAGCCTGCGCGCGTCGGTGTTCACCCCGGACGGCAAGACGGTGCTCAACGCCCACGAGTGGGCCGGCCGGCTGGACCCGGCGACGCTGGGTACGTCGGTGGCGGTCGCGCTGCTGCGGCAGGGCGCCCGCGAGTTGATCGACGGCATCGCGCACTGAGCCCGCCCCCGGCCCGGGGGCCGGGGGCCGGGGGCCGGGGGCCGGGGGCCGGGGGCCGGGGGCCGGGGGCCGGGGGCCGGGGGCCGCGTTTCGGAGTTTCCCTCCGTACCCGCTAAAGTGGTGCGGTATGCCTGTACGCAGGCATGGAAACTCTCAACAAGACCCGGAGAGAGCAAATGCCTCCCAAGAAGAAGAAGGTCACGGGGCTGATCAAGCTCCAGATCAACGCCGGTGCGGCCAACCCGGCACCGCCGGTCGGCCCCGCGCTGGGCCAGCACGGCGTGAACATCATGGAGTTCTGCAAGGCCTACAACGCGGCCACCGAGTCGCAGCGCGGCATGGTGATCCCGGTGGAGATCACGGTCTACGAGGACCGCACCTTCACCTTCATCACCAAGACCCCGCCGGCCGCGAAGCTCATCCTCAAGGCCGCGGGCGTGGACAAGGGCTCCGGCGAGCCGCACAAGACGAAGGTCGCCAAGCTGACCCGCGACCAGGTGCGGGAGATCGCCACCACCAAGCTCCCCGACCTCAACGCCAATGACCTGGACGCCGCCGAGAAGATCATCGCCGGCACCGCCCGTTCCATGGGCATCACGGTCGAGGGCTGACGCCCACCACGTCGTTCTGTGGAAGGGCCTGCTCGGCCCGCACCACGACTCCCACACGTTCAGGAGCAGCAAGTGAGCAAGCGCAGCAAGTCTCTCCGCGCTGCGGACACCAAGGTCGACCGGGAGCGTCTGTACGCGCCCCTGGAGGCCGTCCGCCTCGCCAAGGAGACCGCGACCACCAAGTTCGACTCGACCGTCGAGGTCGCCTTCCGCCTGGGTGTCGACCCGCGCAAGGCCGACCAGATGGTCCGTGGCACCGTGAACCTCCCGCACGGCACCGGCAAGACCGCCCGGGTCCTGGTCTTCGCGACCGGTGACCGTGCCGCGGCCGCGGAGGCCGCGGGAGCCGACATCGTCGGCTCCGACGAACTGATCGACGAGGTGGCGAAGGGGCGGCTGGACTTCGACGCCGTCGTCGCCACCCCGGACCTCATGGGCAAGGTCGGCCGCCTCGGCCGCGTGCTCGGCCCGCGCGGCCTGATGCCGAACCCGAAGACCGGCACCGTCACGCCGGACGTGGCCAAGGCGGTCACGGACATCAAGGGCGGCAAGATCGAGTTCCGCGTCGACAAGCACTCGAACCTGCACTTCATCATCGGCAAGGTGTCCTTCGACGACGCCCAGCTCGTGGAGAACTACGCGGCGGCGCTGGACGAGATCCTGCGTCTGAAGCCGTCCGCGGCCAAGGGCCGGTACGTGAAGAAGGCCGCCGTGTCCACCACGATGGGCCCCGGCATCCCGGTCGACCCCAACCGCACCCGCAACCTCATGGTCGAGGAGGACCCGGCGAGCGTCTGATCCGGCGCACGCCGCGCGTCCGCGCGAAAGCCGGCGGCCCCGTCCCGATCCTCCGGGGCGGGGCCTCGGCCTTTCCGGCGCCCGTGTCCCGTCCCTCCGGCCCCTGCGGCCGTCCCGGCGGCTCGGCGCCCGTGTCCCGTCCCTCCGGCCCCTGCGGCCGTCCCGGCGGCTCGGCGCCCGTGTCCCGGCCGTCCCGGCGGCTCGCCGCCCGTGTCCCGGCCGCTCGGCCCCCCGGCGGGCCGGCGCCCGCGCTCGCCGCCGGAGGCGATTTGCCCGGGCGGGGGCCGGTCCCGTACGCTTCCTGAGAAGCCAGAGACCGCAGGTTGTCGCCGTGCCCTTTCCGGGGCGGGCGGCCGAAGGATCCGCACATCGCGGACGACCCGCGCAGGTGAACGTGGATGATCTCCGGAGGCTCGCGCCTTCGTCGAGTAACGCTCCGTGCGCCTGCGCCGGGGCGTTTTTGTTGTGCCGAGCACGCCTCCTTCGTCAGCCGGACGGTCCGCAATCACCCGGAAGGAGGCCGAGACTCATGGCGAGGCCCGACAAGGCCGCCGCGGTTGCCGAGTTGACGGACAAGTTCCGCTCCTCGAACGCCGCTGTGCTGACCGAGTACCGCGGTCTCACCGTGGCGCAGCTCAAGACGCTGCGCCGTTCGCTCGGTGAGAACGCCACGTACGCCGTGGTGAAGAACACGCTGACCAAGATCGCGGCCAACGAGGCCGGGATCAGCACGCTCGACGACCTGTTCGCGGGTCCGTCGGCCGTCGCCTTCGTCACCGGTGACCCGGTCGAGGCGGCGAAGGGTCTGCGCGACTTCGCCAAGGACAACCCCGCTCTCGTCATCAAGGGCGGTGTCCTTGACGGCAAGGCGATGTCCGCCGACGAGATCAAGCAGCTCGCGGACCTCGAGTCCCGCGAGGTTCTGCTCGCCAAGCTGGCGGGCGCCCTGAAGGGCAAGCAGTCCCAGGCTGCCTCGCTCTTCCAGGCGCTTCCCACGAAGTTCGTCCGCACCGCGGAGGCGCTTCGGGCCAAGAAGGCCGACGAGCAGGGCGGTGCCGAGTAACTCGGCTCGCACATCGACCGCCGGCCCGGCCCGGGCAGCGGTCACCGCGGGCCCGTCGTGTCCATCGGCCGCCCGCCGACATGTACATCCGGCACCAGCCGATTTAGTGGAAGGACCGCCGAAATGGCGACCAAGCTCAGCCAGGAAGACCTGCTCGCCCAGTTCGAGGAGATGACCCTCCTCGAGCTCGCCGACTTCGTGAAGGCGTTCGAGGACAAGTTCGACGTCAAGGCCGCCGCGGCGGCCGTCGCCGTCGCCGCCCCGGGTGGTGCCGCCGGCGGTGCCGCTCCCGAGGTCGAGGAGAAGGACGAGTTCGACGTCATCCTCACCGGCGCGGGCGAGAAGAAGATCCAGGTCATCAAGGTCGTGCGCGAGCTGACCTCGCTGGGTCTGAAGGAGGCCAAGGACCTCGTGGACGGCGCCCCGAAGCCCGTCCTGGAGAAGGCTAACAAGGAGGCCGCCGACAAGGCCAAGGAGGCCCTGGAGGCCGCCGGCGCCTCGGTCGAGGTCAAGTAACACCCAGGCAGCACCCAGCACGACCCAGCAACACCCAGCACCATCCAGCGGGGCCCGCGAGCCCCGTCGGGCCGTGGAGCGGCCACCCGAACGGGTGGCCGCTCCCGGTCGTTTTCGATCTCCACGAGGTCGGGGCCTTGACGTACGGCACGCATCGCGCAATTCTCAGGACGGTTCGCCAGCGCGCTCCCGCCCCGGAGGCACCGGGACGGCGGTCCCGGACGGTCCCGCCGAGATTCATCTCGGATGCATGGATCGGCTCCGATGCGGGAATGCATGACGATGCAGCGTGACGGGTGCGGATCCGGTTCCAGTTCGACGTCCGAGGGCGGCTGGCCGGGCCCGCGAGAGCGTGAGGGGGCGGCGATTCGGTACTCCGAATCACAGCTCTGGACATCAGTGGGCCAAGTGGCTACACTGACCCTTTGCGCTGCCTGTTAGCTGCTGCCTGGCCCGTCACCAGCGGCATGCCCACGTCTGAGCACCCAAGAGGAAGCCCGCCATCAGGACTTTTCCTCGGCTGAGGGCTCGGTTAAGGGGCGGACCGGTACGCGCGTAGTGAGTCCGAGCCCTCGGAAGGACCCCCTCTTGGCCGCCTCGCGCAACGCCTCGACTGCCAATTCGAACAACGGCGCAAGCACCGCACCGCTGCGCATCTCTTTCGCGAAGATCCGTGAACCGCTCGAAGTTCCGAACCTCCTCGCGCTCCAGACCGAGAGCTTTGACTGGCTGCTCGGCAACGCCGCGTGGAAGGCCCGGGTCGAGGCGGCCCTGGACAGTGGGCAGGACGTCCCCAGGAAGTCCGGTCTGGAGGAGATCTTCGAGGAGATCTCCCCGATCGAGGACTTCTCCGGGTCGATGTCGCTCACCTTCCGTGACCACCGCTTCGAGCCTCCGAAGAACTCGCTGGACGAGTGCAAGGAGCGCGACTTCACCTACGGCGCCCCGCTCTTCGTCACGGCCGAGTTCACCAACAACGAGACCGGCGAGATCAAGTCCCAGACCGTCTTCATGGGCGACTTCCCCCTGATGACGAACAAGGGCACGTTCTGCATCAACGGCACCGAGCGTGTCGTCGTCTCGCAGCTCGTCCGCTCGCCGGGTGTCTACTTCGACAGCCAGATCGACAAGACGTCCGACAAGGACATCTTCTCCGCCAAGATCATCCCGTCCCGGGGTGCCTGGCTGGAGATGGAGATCGACAAGCGCGACATGGTCGGCGTCCGCATCGACCGCAAGCGCAAGCAGTCGGTCACCGTGCTGCTCAAGGCGCTGGGCTGGACCACCGAGCAGATCCTGGAGGAGTTCGGCGAGTACGAGTCGATGCGCGCCACCCTGGAGAAGGACCACACCCAGGGCCAGGACGACGCGCTGCTGGACATCTACCGCAAGCTGCGCCCGGGCGAGCCGCCGACCAAGGAGGCCGCCCAGACCCTGCTGGACAACCTGTACTTCAACCCCAAGCGGTACGACCTGGCCAAGGTCGGCCGGTACAAGGTCAACAAGAAGCTCGGCAGCGACGCGCCGCTGGACGCCGGCGTGCTCACCCCCGAGGACATCATCGCGACCATCAAGTACCTGGTGAAGCTGCACGCCGGCGAGTCCGAGACGGTCGGCGACTCGGGCCGCACGATCATGGTCGAGACCGACGACATCGACCACTTCGGCAACCGCCGCATCCGCAGCGTGGGCGAGCTGATCCAGAACCAGGTCCGTACGGGTCTGGCCCGTATGGAGCGCGTCGTGCGCGAGCGGATGACGACCCAGGACGTCGAGGCGATCACGCCGCAGACCCTGATCAACATCCGGCCGGTCGTCGCCTCCATCAAGGAGTTCTTCGGCACCAGCCAGCTGTCCCAGTTCATGGACCAGACCAACCCGCTGTCGGGCCTGACGCACAAGCGCCGGCTGAACGCGCTCGGCCCCGGTGGTCTGTCCCGTGAGCGGGCTGGCTTCGAGGTCCGTGACGTGCACCCGTCGCACTACGGCCGCATGTGCCCGATCGAGACGCCGGAAGGCCCGAACATCGGTCTGATCGGCTCGCTGGCCTCCTACGGGCGGGTCAACGCGTTCGGCTTCATCGAGACCCCGTACCGCAAGGTCGTCGACGGCCGCGTCACCGACGACGTGGACTACCTGACCGCCGACGAGGAGGACCGCTTCGTCATCGCGCAGGCCAACGCGCCGCTCACCGACGACCTGCGGTTCGCCGAGGCCCGCGTGCTGGTCCGCCGCCGCGGCGGCGAGGTCGACTACATCCCCGGCGACGACGTGGACTACATGGACGTCTCGCCGCGCCAGATGGTGTCGGTCGCGACCGCCATGATCCCGTTCCTGGAGCACGACGACGCCAACCGCGCGCTCATGGGGTCGAACATGATGCGCCAGGCCGTACCGCTGATCAAGGCCGAGGCGCCGCTGGTCGGCACCGGCATGGAGTACCGCTGCGCGGTCGACGCCGGTGACGTGATCAAGGCCGAGAAGGACGGCGTGGTCCAGGAGGTCTCCGCCGACTACGTCACGGTGACCAACGACGACGGCACGTACACCACCTACCGGGTGGCCAAGTTCAACCGCTCCAACCAGGGCACCTCCTTCAACCAGAAGGTGCTGGTGGACGAGGGCGCCCGCGTGGTGGCCGGCCAGGTGCTCGCCGACGGCCCGTCCACCGACGAGGGCGAGATGGCGCTCGGCAAGAACCTGCTGGTGGCGTTCATGCCGTGGGAGGGCCACAACTACGAGGACGCGATCATCCTGTCGCAGCGCCTCGTCCAGGACGACGTGCTCTCCTCGATCCACATCGAGGAGCACGAGGTCGACGCCCGTGACACCAAGCTGGGCCCCGAGG
The DNA here is from genome assembly GCF_020400825.1 of Streptomyces sp. HPF1205. Taxonomy (GTDB): domain Bacteria; phylum Actinomycetota; class Actinomycetes; order Streptomycetales; family Streptomycetaceae; genus Actinacidiphila. The sequence goes on along the minus strand of NZ_JAINVH010000014.1, from coordinate 158,871 downwards.
AGATCACCCGGGACATCCCGAACGTCTCCGAGGAGGTCCTGGCCGACCTCGACGAGCGCGGCATCATCCGGATCGGCGCCGACGTGGTGGCCGGCGACATCCTGGTCGGCAAGGTCACCCCGAAGGGCGAGACCGAGCTGACCCCGGAGGAGCGGCTGCTGCGCGCGATCTTCGGCGAGAAGGCCCGTGAGGTCCGCGACACCTCGCTGAAGGTGCCGCACGGCGAGACCGGCAAGGTCATCGGCGTGCGCGTCTTCGACCGCGAGGAGGGCGACGAGCTGCCGCCCGGCGTCAACCAGCTGGTCCGGGTGTACGTGGCGCAGAAGCGCAAGATCACCGACGGCGACAAGCTGGCCGGCCGGCACGGCAACAAGGGCGTGATCTCCAAGATCCTGCCCGTCGAGGACATGCCGTTCCTGGAGGACGGCACGCCGGTCGACATCATCCTCAACCCGCTCGGCGTCCCGTCCCGGATGAACCCGGGGCAGGTGCTGGAGATCCACCTGGGCTGGCTGGCCAAGCAGGGCTGGGACGTCTCCGGCATCGCCGACGAGTGGGCCCGCAGGCTCGACGCCATCGGCGCCGGCCAGGTGGACCCGGACACCAACGTGGCCACCCCGGTCTTCGACGGTGCCCGCGAGGACGAGATCGCCGGTCTGTTCGACGCCACCGTGCCCAACCGCGACGGCGACCGGATGGTGAAGTCCTCCGGCAAGGCCCGGCTGTACGACGGCCGCTCCGGCGAGCCGTTCCCCGACCCGATCTCGGTCGGCTACATGTACATCCTCAAGCTCCACCACCTCGTGGACGACAAGCTGCACGCCCGGTCCACCGGACCGTACTCGATGATCACCCAGCAGCCGCTGGGCGGTAAGGCGCAGTTCGGCGGGCAGCGGTTCGGCGAGATGGAGGTGTGGGCGCTGGAGGCGTACGGCGCCGCGTACGCCCTCCAGGAGCTGCTGACCATCAAGTCCGACGACGTTCTCGGCCGGGTGAAGGTCTACGAGGCCATCGTCAAGGGCGAGAACATCCCCGAGCCCGGCATTCCCGAGTCCTTCAAGGTGCTCATCAAGGAAATGCAGTCGCTCTGCCTCAACGTGGAGGTGCTGTCCTCGGACGGCATGTCCATCGAGATGCGGGACACCGATGAGGACGTGTTCCGCGCGGCGGAGGAACTGGGCATCGACCTGTCCCGGCGCGAGCCGAGCAGCGTCGAAGAGGTCTGACGGGTTACCCCCGTCCGGCCGCCAACCGGACGGGGCTCCCAGGACCCGTACAGACCATTTGAGAATCAACCCTGAGAGGGATTGACGACACAGTGCTCGACGTCAACTTCTTCGACGAGCTGCGGATCGGCCTCGCCACCGCGGACGACATCCGGACCTGGTCGCACGGCGAGGTCAAGAAGCCCGAGACCATCAACTACCGCACCCTCAAGCCGGAAAAGGACGGGCTCTTCTGCGAGAAGATCTTCGGCCCCACCCGGGACTGGGAGTGCTACTGCGGCAAGTACAAGCGTGTCCGCTTCAAGGGCATCATCTGCGAGCGCTGCGGCGTGGAGGTCACGCGCGCCAAGGTGCGCCGTGAGCGGATGGGCCACATCGAGCTGGCCGCGCCCGTCACCCACATCTGGTACTTCAAGGGCGTCCCGTCGCGCCTCGGCTACCTGCTCGACCTCGCCCCGAAGGACCTGGAGAAGGTCATCTACTTCGCGGCGTACATGATCACCTGGGTCGACGACGAGCGCCGCACCCGCGACCTGCCGTCGCTGGAGGCCCAGGTCTCCGTGGAGCGCCAGCAGATCGAGCAGCGCCGCGACGCCGACGTCGAGGCCCGCCAGAAGAAGCTGGAGGCGGACCTCGGCGAGCTGGAGAACGAGGGCGCCAAGGCCGACGTGCGCCGCAAGGTGCGCGAAGGCGCCGAGCGGGAGATGAAGCAGCTGCGCGACCGCGCCCAGCGCGAGCTGGACCGGCTCGACGAGGTGTGGGCCCGCTTCAAGAACCTCAAGGTCCAGGACCTGGAGGGCGACGAGCTGCTCTACCGCGAGCTGCGCGACCGCTTCGGCACGTACTTCCAGGGATCGATGGGTGCCGCGGCGCTGCAGAAGCGCCTGGAGTCCTTCGACCTGGACGAGGAGGCCGAGCGGCTGCGCGAGATCATCCGCACCGGCAAGGGCCAGAAGAAGACCCGCGCCCTGAAGCGGCTCAAGGTCGTGTCCGCGTTCCTGCAGACCACCAACAAGCCCGGCGGCATGGTGCTGGACTGCGTCCCGGTGATCCCGCCGGACCTGCGGCCCATGGTCCAGCTCGACGGTGGCCGGTTCGCCACCTCCGACCTGAACGACCTGTACCGCCGTGTGATCAACCGCAACAACCGCCTCAAGCGGCTCCTGGACCTCGGCGCGCCCGAGATCATCGTGAACAACGAGAAGCGCATGCTTCAGGAGGCCGTGGACGCGCTCTTCGACAACGGCCGCCGTGGCCGCCCGGTCACGGGCCCCGGCAACCGTCCGCTGAAGTCGCTGTCCGACATGCTCAAGGGCAAGCAGGGCCGGTTCCGGCAGAACCTGCTCGGCAAGCGCGTCGACTACTCCGCCCGCTCGGTGATCGTCGTCGGCCCGCAGCTGAAGCTGCACCAGTGCGGCCTGCCCAAGGCGATGGCGCTGGAGCTGTTCAAGCCGTTCGTGATGAAGCGCCTGGTGGACCTGAACCACGCGCAGAACATCAAGTCGGCCAAGCGCATGGTCGAGCGCGGCCGCACGGTCGTGTACGACGTGCTGGAAGAGGTCATCGCCGAGCACCCGGTGCTGCTCAACCGGGCGCCGACGCTGCACCGCCTGGGCATCCAGGCCTTCGAGCCGCAGCTGGTCGAGGGCAAGGCGATCCAGATCCACCCGCTGGTGTGCACCGCCTTCAACGCGGACTTCGACGGCGACCAGATGGCCGTGCACCTCCCGCTGTCGGCGGAGGCGCAGGCCGAGGCCCGCATCCTGATGCTGTCCTCGAACAACATCCTCAAGCCGGCCGACGGCCGCCCGGTGACCATGCCCACCCAGGACATGGTGCTCGGCCTGTTCTTCCTGACCACCGACTCCGAGGAGCGGGACGTCAAGGGCGAGGGCCGGGCCTTCGGCTCCACGGCCGAGGCGATCATGGCGTTCGACAACCGCGAGCTGTCGATGCAGGCCCAGGTGGACATCCGCTTCCCGGTGGGCACCGTCCCGCCGCGCGGCTGGACCCCGCCGGAGCCCGTCGAGGGCGAGGAGCCGTACCAGGTCGGCGACAGCTTCCGGCTGAAGACCACCCTGGGCCGGGCGCTGTTCAACGAGCTGCTGCCCGAGGACTACCCGTTCGTGGACTACGCGGTCGGCAAGAAGCAGCTCTCCGAGATCGTCAACGACCTCGCCGAGCGCTACCCGAAGGTGATCGTGGCGGCGACGCTGGACAACCTGAAGGCGGCCGGCTTCCACTGGGCGACCCGCTCCGGCGTCACCGTCGCCATCTCGGACGTCGTGGTGCCCGAGGCCAAGAAGGGCATCATCGCGTCGTACGAGGCGATGGACGAGAAGGTGCAGAAGCAGTACGAGCGCGGCCTGATCACCAAGCAGGAGCGTTCGGACGAGCTGATCGGCATCTGGACCAAGGCGACCAACGAGGTCGCGGCGGCCATGAACGCCAACTTCCCGAAGACCAACCCGATCTTCATGATGGTCGACTCGGGCGCCCGCGGAAACATGATGCAGATGCGTCAGATCGCGGGTATGCGCGGCCTGGTCTCGAACGCCAAGAACGAGACCATCCCGCGGCCCATCAAGGCGTCCTTCCGTGAGGGCCTGTCCGTGCTGGAGTACTTCATCTCCACCCACGGTGCCCGCAAGGGTCTGGCCGACACCGCGCTGCGCACCGCCGACTCGGGTTACCTGACCCGTCGCCTGGTGGACGTCTCGCAGGACGTGATCATCCGCGAGGAGGACTGCGGCACCGAGCGCGGTCTGAAGCTGCGGATCGCCGAGCGGGGCGAGGACGGCACGCTGCGCAAGGCGGACGACGTCGAGACCAGCGTGTACGCGCGGATGCTCGCCGAGGACGTCGTGGTGGACGGCAAGGTCATCGCGCCCGCCAACGTCGACCTGGGCGACGTGCTCATCGACCAGCTCGTGCGGCACGGCGTCGAGGAGGTCAAGGTCCGTTCGATCCTGACCTGCGAGTCGGCGGTCGGCACCTGCGCGTACTGCTACGGCCGCTCGCTGGCCACCGGCAAGCTGGTGGACATCGGCGAGGCCGTCGGCATCATCGCGGCCCAGTCCATCGGTGAGCCCGGCACCCAGCTGACCATGCGTACCTTCCACACCGGCGGTGTCGCCGGTGAGGACATCACACAGGGTCTGCCGCGTGTGGTCGAGCTCTTCGAGGCCCGCGTGCCCAAGGGTGTCGCCCCGATCTCCGAGGCGGCCGGCCGGGTGCGGATCGAGGAGACCGAGAAGACCAAGAAGATCGTCGTCACCCCGGACGACGGCGCCGACGAGATCGCCTACCCGATCTCCAAGCGCGTCCGCGTCCTGGTCGGCGAGGGCGACCACGTCGAGGTCGGCGAGAAGCTGACCGTGGGTGCCACCAACCCGCACGACGTGCTGCGCATCCTGGGCCAGCGCCAGGTGCAGATCCACCTGGTCCAGGAGGTCCAGAAGGTCTACAACTCGCAGGGCGTGTCGATCCACGACAAGCACATCGAGATCATCATCCGGCAGATGCTGCGCCGGGTGACGATCATCGAGTCCGGTGACGCCGAGCTGCTGCCCGGCGAGCTGGTCGAGCGCGGGCGCTTCGAGCAGGAGAACCGGCGTGTGGTGGCCGAGGGCGGTCACCCGGCGTCCGGCCGTCCGCAGCTCATGGGCATCACCAAGGCCTCGCTGGCCACCGAGTCCTGGCTGTCGGCCGCCTCCTTCCAGGAGACGACCCGGGTGCTGACGGACGCGGCGATCCACGCGAAGTCGGACTCGCTGCTGGGTCTGAAGGAGAACGTCATCATCGGCAAGCTGATCCCGGCCGGTACGGGCCTGTCCCGCTACCGCAACATCCGGGTGGAGCCCACCGAGGAGGCCAAGGCCGCGATGTACTCGGCCGTCGGCTACGACGACATCGACTACAGCCCCTTCGGTACCGGCTCCGGCCAGGCCGTTCCACTGGAGGACTACGACTACGGCCCGTACAACGGCTGAGGTCGCCGGCGGTGGTGTGAACGCGAGGAAAGGGGCGGCGCCCCGGGCACTGGGCCCGGGGCGCCGCCCCCTTTCGTGCCCCGGGCCGGGTCCGGTCAGCGGGCCAGGATCTGCAGGGCGGTCACCACGACCGCGGCCACCGCGGCGAGCGCCCCGATGCTGGCCAGCGGCCATCGCGCGCGTTCCAGCGAGTCCAGGCGGGCCTCGTGGTCGGCGAGCTGCCGGTCGGTCTGGTCACTGCGCTGCACGAGCAGCGCGAGGGCGCCGTCTACCCGGGCGAAACCGGCCTCCACGGTGCCCCGCAGGCGTTCCAGTTCGAGGGCGACGGCGGCCGGATCGGACAGACTCGAATCGTTCATGCACCGCTGCCCTCCTCACTTGTGCCGGGGGCGGGTCGCGCGCCGGCGGCGAAGCCGAAACCGGTGGCGGGCGCGGCACCTTGTGCGGCGTCCGTGCCGGTTCCGGTTCCGGCTTCGGTTCCGGCTCCGGTTCCGCCGGAGGCGGGGTCGGGCAGGCCCCGCAGCGCGCGGTCGCCGTTGACGGGCACGTCGGTGCGCAGCCAGGAGGGCAGGAGCGCCTGCACACCGGGCAGCGCCATGAGGCGGCTGAGCGCGCCGGCGACGGCTACGGCGCCCGCGGCCCACGGCAGGGTCGCGGTCAGCCCGGAGGAGGCGGCCGCGGACGGCAGCAGGACGATCAGGCCGGCCAGGGTCTGCAGGGCCGTGCGCAGGGCGCGCTTGGCGGCGTCGGACATGGGGTCCACCTTTCGCATCGAGGGTGACGGTGGGCGGTCAGGCGACGTGCGGGACCCGCAGCGCGGCCCAGGAGGCGGGGCCGGGCCAGCCGTCGGCCGCGTCGCCGCGGTAGCCGAGCTTGCGCTGCCACAGCGCGTAGCTGTCCCGGTCGGCCTGCGTCCAGCGCGGGCCGGGTCCGACGCGGTACGCGGAGCAGCCCTCGGCGACCAGCCGCCGGCCCATCGCGGCCACGACCGGCGAGGTCGGCTGCGCGTGGAACCAGGCGGCCCCGGGGTACGGCTGGTACGCGGGGGCGGGCGGCCGGGGCGGGTTCCCGGAGCCTGCGGCCGGGGCCCGGCCGAGTCGGGCGGCGATCCGGGCGCGCATGCCGTCCATCGAGAAGCCGCGCGGGTCGTCCTTGAGGTCGGTCCACTCCTTGTGGCCGATGACCGAGGGCGCGTGCCAGCCGTGGGCGCGGCATATCGCCGCCGACACCCGCTCGATGGCGTCCAGTTGGGCGGCCGGCCAGGGGTCCCGGCCGTCGCCCATGTTGACGCATTCGAAGCCGTAGAAGGCGGTGTTCCCGTCGGTGTCGTTGGCGCGCGGCGGCGGCAGCGGGCGTTCGGCGGCGACCGCGTCGAGCACGCGGCCGTCACCGAGCCCGGCGTGGTTGGCGCGGCCGTTGCCGATCATGTGGACGCTGCCGTCCTTGGCGATCACGCCGTGGCACAGCGGGCCCGGCAGGTCGGAGCGGCCGTCCCAGCACAGGGCGACGCTGGAGTCGGTTCCGGTGGTGACGGTGTGGTGGATGACGACGCCGTGCACCGGGCCCCAGGGGCCGTGGCCGGCGCGGTTGTGGGTGCGCCAGCCGGGGTGTTCGACGACGGTGACGCCCTCGTGCCGCAGCGCGGCCAGCAGGGTGTCGGCGGACAGGGGTGTGGCCATGGTGCTCTCCCGGGGTGTCCTGGAGGCGGGGCGGGGCGCGACCGGAGTGGGCCGGCCCGGGGCGGGCCGGGTGTCAGGCGGTCGCCGGCGGCTGGGCCGGCCACTGCGCGCACAGCGCCGCGTACGCGGCCGCGCGGGAGTTGAAGTCGGTGACGGCCGCGGCGACGGCGTTCTGGGCGGCCGTCTGGTCCGGCACGACCGGGTCGGTGCCCACCGGGACGACGACGACCTGCCCGAGGCCGCGCAGCTGGGAGCCCAGGTCGCCGCTCTCGCTGATCTGCGCGGTGACGTAGACCGGCGGGTACTGGCCGCTGAGCGAGTCGACCTCGCTGACGGGGTCGAGGCTGTTGTCGTAGATCCGGATGTGCACCGTGTGCCCGGAGTCGGTGACGGTGGCGCGGCCCGCGTAGTCGATCGCGATGCCCCACGGCTGTGTGGTGTCGATGTCCATGCGCTGGGTCTCCTCGGACGGGGCTGGAAGGGCGGTACGGAGGGGGGTCAGGTCTGCGTGCCGTACATCGCCATCGGCTGGGCGTACACGGAGCCGGTGCCGCTGTTGACCACGGCCTGGATCTCGACGGTCACCGGGGTCCCGAACGCCGTGGCGAAGGTGTCGGCGGGAACGGTGAAGTCGGTGCGGTCGAGGTTGGCGCCGGAGTTGACGGCGTCGCCCCACTGGACGCCGTTGACCAGGACGCGGACCTGGCCGGAGGTGCTGGCGGAGGCGGTGGTGGCGATCAGCAGCCGCATCTTGGGCTGCCACAGCGGGTTCTGCGAGCGGGCCACGGTGGTCCACGAGGCGGAGTTGGTCTGCGGCCAGCGGGCGGGCGCGGTGTCCTGCGGCGGCAGCATGGCCAGCCACGGCCGGGCCAGGCCGCCGGTGCCGACGTCGTCGGAGATCAGTTCGTGGTCGTAGGCGTCGTGCATGCGGAACGGCTGCAGCGCCGTGGCCGAGCCCGAGCCGTTCCACACGTCCAGCACCGGCTGGCCGGTCTGCCGGCGCAGCGACAGTCCGTATTCCTGGCCGGTCCACTGGCCGACCGCCAGGATCGCGGAGGTGCCGCCGGGGGCGAAGACCTGCAGCGTGCCGTTGGTGAACTTGTTCAGCGGTGGGCGGCTGTTGGCCGCGGTGTAGATCTGCTGGACCCGGCGTTCCAGGGCGCGGAGCCGGTCGACGATGTCCTCGGGCAGTGCGGGCATCAGACGTCCTCCAGGAACAGTTCCGCGGTCTCCGGTGTGCCGCGTTCGGGCGGGGTGACCTTGACGCCGATGATCCGGTAGCGCGCGTCCAGGCCCTCGGTGAACCAGGCGTCGGTGATCCGGATGCGCGCGGTGCGGCCGAGCAGCGCGGGCGGCACCAGGTCGTCGAGCCGGATCGTGACGTCGGGGATCATCACCGAGCCGCGGGACGTGGCCAGTTGGGCCCTGGCCAGCGAGGTCAGCGTCGTCGTGTCGGTGACGGTGCTGTGGTCCGAGGACAGGTCGACGCGGGGGAAGCCGCCGGCGAGCAGGTCGTCGGCGACCACCTCGGGGCAGATGATCGGCCCGGCGTGGGTGGACTGGTCGTCGCTGACGTCCGCGCCGCGGGCCCGCGCGGTGCTGCCGCCGCGGGTGGCGTCGTAGGGCATCGTGTAGGACAGGATCGAGCCGGGCCGGTCCAGGACCAGGTCCGTCTCCCCGGTGCGGATCTTGGCGACCTGCCCGGTCGGCGACTGGTCGGTCTCGTCGATCCGGCCGAGCTGGAGCTGCCGGACCCGAAGGCCCGTGACGGGGTCGCGGAAGATCGCGATGTGGTGCTCGAAGCCGGTGTCGGTGTCGGCGAGGGTGCTGATGGCGTCGGCCACGACCGTCTCGTCGCCGTCGCTCCACGACGCGGACGTGAAGATCGTGGAGCCCTCGTCGCCGTAGGTGACGCCGATGTCGCCGCCCCAGTTCGGGTCGTCCTGCGGCGGCTGCTGCATGTAGTCCCACAGGTTGCGCATGATCTGCAGCTGGTCGACGCCGTTGTAGGCGAGCGAGCGGCGGATGATGCGGCGCGAGGCGTACGAGTCGAAGGTCGCGGCCTGGATGCCGAGGGTCATCACGCCCTGGGTGTCGCTGGTCAGGGTGCGGGTCCACACGATGCCGCCCCACCACAGGTCGCCGCCGCGTTCGAGGTACACCGAGGTGCGGCCCTCCTCCACCCGCCGCGCCCGCGTGGCCAGTTCGGCGTTGGGCAGCGGCACGGTGCCGTCGAGCGAGCCGGGCTTGCCGATGTAGTCGTCGAAGGACACCTGGGACAGCGGCAGCACGTCGATGGTCTCGTCCGTCCGCAGGTCGCAGAAGATCGCCCGGTACGGCGTGGTGACCGGGCCGCCGCTCATACGGCGGCCTCGTACGTCGCGGTGCCCCAGATGGCGTCGCCCGCCGCCCAGGTCCACGGGCTGGAGGAGTCGACCAGGCCGCCGGGCGTGGCGGCGTTGCCGTCCACCCGGCCGGTGTCGATCTCCAGCTGGAAGGACGTGGTGGTCGTGACGCGCATCCGGGACAGCGCGCGGTAGTTGACGTTGGTGACGTCGTTGAGTTCGGCGAAGCCGATGCACTGCGTCGTCGAGGCGATCGGCACGGGCAGGGTGAAGTGCCAGTTCTGCGAGGTCGTGGTGCCGGTGCCGAAGTTGGTGGTGCTGCCGAAGACGACGCCGAAGGCCATGTGCACGATCGGCCCGTACTGCACGTAGCGGCAGTTCAGCGTCGCGTTGCCGAAGCTCACCGGCCCGTTGTCGGTGGTCCACACCGGTACCCAGTCCTGCCAGGCCGGGACCGGCGGGTACGGCTGCCAGGCGCCGCCGTCCCAGCGCTGGAGGGCGCCGCCGGCGTCGCGGTACTGGCCGGGGTAGGCGCCCGGCGCCGTGTCGGTGGAGACGGGCAGGATGCCGCCGACGGCGACGGTGGCGGTGCGCACCCCGGTCAGGGCGCTGTTCCAGACGATGCCGCCGGTTCCGGCGCTCACCCCGGCCGCGACCGCGATGTGGTAGAGCGGCAGCGACCCGGCGGGGGCGGGCGGCGGCACCGGCGTGGCGGCGGGGCTGCCGGGGACGATCTCGACGGTGGCCTCGTTGCGGCCGGAGGCGTCGAAGAGGTTGTCGTACACGCGCAGCACGACCAGGTCGATGCGCGGCTGCGGGTTGCCGTCGGACACGGTGAGCGTCACCGGGCCGGTCAGCGCGACCGGGTAGGCGCCCTGGGCGTCGCTGGTCTGGACGACGGCCCGGCCCGGGGAGACGGTGAGGGTCATCCCGGAGCCCGTCGCGTTGAATCCGGAGAACCGGGAGGCGCCGTCGGTGGAGCCGGGGATGACCCCCGAGCGGCTGGCGAGCGGCGAGGTGGCGGGGGTGAAGGTGCCGGTGGGCGACAGGCGGGTGTCCTGGCGGGTCTGGCCGCTGTCGGCGAGCCAGGCGGAACTGACGGACATGCGGGTCTCCTTGCGCGGAAGGGTCGGGGTGGCCGGGCCGGGCATGCCGCGGGCCCGGCACCGCGGGGGTGCCGGGCCCGGGGGAGCCGCCTACGCGGCGGGTTCGATGCGGATCTGGAGGTTGTCGAACCAGGTGTCGAACTTGGAGTTGGTGCTGCGGAACCAGGCCGTCGCGGTGCTCGCGGCGCCCGGGGTCAGGCCGCCGACGCGGTAGGTGACCATCACGGAGTTGGGGTAGCTGTAGGTGCCCTGCGCGGCGTAGTTGTCGCCGGCCGCGCTGACCACCGTGGCGCCCTGCGTGATCGCGGCGGCCATGTAACCGGTGGTCGTGGCGTCGCCCGTGGTGTGGACGGTCGCCCCCAGGGTGACCAGCACCGCCCCGGTGGGGGGCGCGGTGAAGTTGACGGTCAGCGGTGCGGTGCGGTCCGCGAGCGTGCTGTTGTACGTGGTGGAAGTGGTGCTGCCCGCGTCGTAGCTGTACACGAAGCCCAGCGTCGCCGGGGACACGGTGTCCCACGCGGTGCCGTTCCACCGCTGCAGCTTCCCGCCGCTGTCGCGGTACTGGCCGACGTAGGTGGCCGCGACACCGCTCCCGGAGGGGATGATGCCGCCCAGCGCCTGCGGGTAGCCGACCCAGGCGCTCTTGCTCCAGCGCTCCACCACGTTGTTGTTGTCGCGCAACTGGCCGATGTAGGAGCCGGGCACCGCCGCGTTTCCGTACACCGGCAGTACGCCGCCGGTCGCGACGGTGGTGACGCGCAGGTCCGTGACGGCCGACGCCCACAGGATGCCGGTGTTGCCGGCGGAGGCGCCGGCGGGCACGGCGACGGTGTAGAGCGGCAGCGCCTGGGCCGGCACCGGCGGCGGGACGGGCGTGGCGGCGGCCGTGCCCCGTACGATCTCCAGCGCCGCCGCCGTCTGCCCGGAGCCGTCGTAGGGCGTGTCGTAGACCCGCAGGCAGACCAGGTCGACGCGGGGCTGCGGGTCCCCGTCGGCGAAGGTCAAGGTGGTGGCCTCGGCGAGCGTCACCGCGTAGGCGCCCTGGGTGGCCATGCCCTGGATCACCGCGCGGCCCGGCTGCACGGTCGCGGTCATGGCCGTCTGGTCGGTCAGCCAGAAGGCCGCGACCTTCGCCGAGCCGTCGGCGGAACCGGGCAGGATGCCGCTGGTCACCTTCAGCGGGTCCGCGGGCAGCGTCGCGCCCAGCTCCGTCAGCCGGGTGTCCTCGCGGGTCTGGCCGGTGCCGAGCAGCCATGCCGATCGTACGGTCGCGGTCATGGGGTCACTCCGTTCGGGGAGGTCGTACGGGCGGGTACGGAGGCGGGTACGGAGGCGGATGCGGGGCCGGACGCGGGTGCGGGGCCGGTCACCATTCGGCGCTGCGCCAGGTGACGGTCATGCGGGCGCCGGCCTGGAAGCTGTCGGCCCGGAAGGACAGTTCCGACCGCCCGGGGTCGAAGGTGAACAGCTCCTCGGGGCCGCTGTCCGGCAGCGCGGTGTAGCGGCGGGACGCGGTGCCGTTGAGCACGACCGTGCCCTCGGTGGTGTCCACCACGAGCTGGTCCTGCGCCGCGAGCGTGATGCCGTACCGCAGCCGGCGGCCGGTGGTCTGCTCGGTCACCGACGGGGTCGTGCACGGCCCCTGGAACGTGATCACCGGGTGGGTGGGCGCGGAGCCCTCGTTGTCCAGCGCGAGGTCGCCGGTGCTCAGCGCCTGGCCCCAGTCCAGCGGCCACACCAGCGGCCAGGTCAGGCCGGCCTCCGGCTCCGGCGGCTCGGTGCCCGCGGTGCGCTCGGTCGGCTGGTAGCGGCGCGGGTCCGCGGCGATCCACTGCACGGAAGCCTTGGCCACGCCCTGCGTGGCGTACGTCTGGTCGGTGGGCACCACGCGCTGGCTGACCCGGGCGCGCACCGCGAGCGTCTCGCCGTGCACGCGCACCGCGAGCCAGCGCTCCTCGTCGCGCAGCGCCAGCGCCTGGCGCAGCGTGCGGACGGTGTCGAGCGCGGCCGGTCCGCCGCCGTCGGCGTCGGGCAGCAGCCACACCTGGCCGCCGACCAGCCGGGACTTGGCGTACCTGGCGCCCGGCCACGCGCCGTGGTCGGTGGGCCGGTCGGCGTCGGCGGACTGGATCTCCGGCAGGTCCTCCCAGCCGGTCATACCGCTGCTGTCGATGCCGTACGGGGTTCCGGGCCCGAGCAGCAGCCCGGCCCACTGGACCTGCCCGTCCTGGGTGATCAGCGAGCCTGGCGGGACGTCGTCGGTGTACGGGGTCGTGGATTCGGCCATCGGGCCGTCACCTCACTTGGGGAGCGGGCGGGTTGGGGGACGCGGCGCGGGCACGCGCGAGGAGCCTGTCGGGCGGCAAGGCAGTCGGGCTGCCGGTCAGGCGTGCACGGCGGCGAGGAACAGCAGCTCCTCGGCGGTGCCGTGGGCGCCGAGCGCGGCGCTCTCCCGGTACTCCTGGACCCGGTGCGGGCAGCCGGTGCCGCCCGCGCGGTGCAGGGAGGCCGCGAGGGCGAGCTGCCGGTCGAGGGCCGTGAGCGGCAGGACGCGGGCGGCGCCGCGGGCGGCGGCGGGAAGGACGATCCCGCCCTCGGCCAGCATCGGGATCGGCGACAGGTGGATGCCGAAGTGCTTGCCGAAGAACGAGAAGCCGATCTTGTTCAGGCCGCTGATGACCCAGTTGGCGAACGCGATCAGCCCTTCCAGCGGGGCCTTGGCCACGCCGGCGACCGTCTGGGCGCCCGTCGTCAGGAAGCCGCCGGCGGCGCCCAGCGCACGCGACACCGCGTCCTTCACACGGGTGAACGCGCCCGGCAGGGTCCTGGTCAGCCAGTTGAGCACCGGCGAGAGCGCGTTCCTCAGTCCCTGCCAGGCCCGGGAGACGATCCCGCGCAGGCTGCCGACGTTCCCGGTCAGCAGGGCGCGCATGACGGCGAAGCCGCCGTTCACCACGGCGGCGACGACCTTGAGCACGTCGACGACCACCGTCAGGTACACCGCGAAGTACGTGGCGACGACGGTCGCGACGACCTTCAGCAGCGGGCCCAGGACCGTCAGCACGGCCGGGATGCCCCGCGTCACGGTGTCGGCGACCTTGCGCATGATCCGCTGCCCCGTCTCGGAGTTGAGCGCCAGGTCGATCAGGTAGGCGGCGAGCGGCGCGAGCACTCCGGTGACGAAGCCGATCGGATTGGCCTTGATCAGGGTGTTGACGGCGGTGATGGCGAGCGAGCCGATCATCATCGCCAGTCCGAGCTTGTCGAGCAGGTTCTGCACGGGCGCGAGGGCCGGCGTCATCGCGACGAGCATCGCCAGCGCGCCGCCCGCCCCGAGCGCGAGCTGCCCGAGCGAGCCGCTGACCCCGCGGATCCGGGCGAGCGCGCCGCGCAGCCCGCCGGCCGCCGTCCCCGCCGTCATCGCGGCCTTGCCCATGGACGTCTCGGCGGCGGCCGCCGAGTCCTTCATGCCGCGCACCGCGGCCGTGTCGGCCTGCGCGGCGCCGCGGATCGCGTCGGCGCCGCCGGCGGCGCGGTCGGCGCCGGAGAGCGCCTTCTTGAGCGCCGAGGCCATCGCGCGGGCCTGCTCTCCCAGGGCCGCGAGCGGCCTGGCGGTCCCGGCGAGCGGGTCGTCGTAGCCCTCGGCGTCCGCCCCGGCGCTCATCCGCGGGCCTTGGCGAGGTACATCAGGGCGTCGGCGGTGCTCTGCGCGTCACCGGCGGGGGCCGCGTAGTAGTTCTCGATGTGCAGCGCGGAACCCGCGGCCGCCGCCCCAACCGCCGTCCGGCCCGCGGACGCCGTGGCGCCCAGCAGCCGGTTCAGCTTGCTCAGCGGCAGCACCGCCTCGGCCTCGCCGGCCTCGGCCAGGATCGCCGGCACACCGCCGGCCCGCGGCATCACCACGCCGCCGGCGGCGAGCATCGGGATGGTCGGCAGGTGCACGCCGAACGTCTTGCCGCCCACCACCGGCACCCAGCCGGGGATCGACACGTGGATCGAGTTCAGGGCGCCGATCGCGCGGTTGATCAGCCCGATGACGCCGTCGATGGGCCCGACCACCGCGCTCTTGATCCCGTCGAACGCCCGGCTCGCGATGCCCTTCAGCCCGCCCCAGATGCTCGACAGCTTGTCCTTGACGGCCTGGAAGGCGTGCGGGATGGCCGACTTCACCCAGTCGACCACCGGCACGATCACGGCCTTGATGCCGTTCCAGGCGCCCTTCACGACCGCCTTGACGACCTTGAGCACGGTCTCGATGATCGTCTTGTAGATCGTGAAGTAGGTCTTGATGACCGTGCCGACGGCCTTGACCACCGTGGTGATCGCGGACTTGATGCCGTTCCAGACCTGCTTGATCAGCGCGCCGGCCTTCTTCATCACCGGGCCGATGATCTTCATGGCGCCGCTGATCGCCGACTGGATCACGCCGAACGCCTTCTTCATGATGTTCTGCATCGTCTTGGACTGCAGAGCCATCTGCACGACCATGCCGATCAGCGGCGCGAGCAGGCCCAGCAGGACGCCCAGCAGATTGCCCTTCATGGACTTGTTCATGCCGTCCATGCCCTGACGCGCCTTGTCGGCACCGGACTTGAACTTCGAGAGCAGCCCGCCGCTCTTCTCCCCGGTCTTCCCGGCCCGCCCCACCGACTTCTCCATGTCGTCGGTGGTGGTCTTCAGCGATTTCGCCGCCGAGGACGAGCCCTGGGCGGCGGTCTGCAACTGCTTCATCTCGCCGGACCCGGCCCGCGCCTTGTCCCCGATCCCCTTGGCGGCGGTCCCGGCGGCGTCGGCCTGGGTGACGAAGTTCTTGAGCGCGGTGGTGGATTTCTGCAATGCCTGTACGAGGGACATGCGTTCTCACTTCCTGGTCGTCAGATCCCGGCGAGTGACTCGACCAATTTGTCCACGGCGTTCTGCAGCTTCACGACGTCCTTCGCGACCGGGCTGATCGCCGGTTCCTTCGCCCTGGCGCCTTTGTGGTTGTGGGTCAGACCGGTTCTGTCCTTCCGGGCGGCGTCGACGACGGCAGCCGCTTCCCGCAACTTGGTCTCGATGCGCTCGACCCTTCCGATGAGCGGGCCGTATTTCTGGTTGAGCTGCCGCCTCACCTCGGACTTGGCGTCGCGGATCTTCCCGTCGACCTTGCCGGCCTTGATGCCGAGTCCTTCGACCTTGTCCTTGAGCTGTGCCTCTTGGCGGCGCTTCTCCTTCTGGCCAGGCGAGTCGACCAGCTTCTGCAGCTTGTCGAAGGCCTTTTTCCAGGGCATCTCCCGCGTGACGCCGAGAATGGTGATGCCTTTCTCGTCTATCTTGAACAGCGTGATGCTGACCGCGAGTGTCGCTGTCGCGCTCGCCGCGATGGCTGTGACGGTCCGGGTCGTGATCGCCCCCGTCGCCGCGCGATTGGGCTTGTAGAAGGCCGGGTTCTTGAGTTTCTTGACGGATGTCTGCAGTTCCGCGACGTCCGCGCTCGTCTTTGCCAGGTCGCCGGTACTCGGCACGGATTTCAGCTTGGTGTTCAGGTCGCGGACCGACGTGTCCAGTGAGTCCAGGTCGGAATTGATCTGCTTTTGGGAACGATCTGACATGCCATCACCTCGCAGCAGTGCGATAAGGTCCGCTCCATGGCGGACTTCGGGGGCGAGTGCCGGGTCGTGGTGGCCGTGCCGGCCTGCCGGGAGTGGCCGTTCACGACCCAGTGGCGGACCACCGCGGTGGGGAGGTTCGCGAAGCAGGCGCTGCGCATCGCCGAACGGCTGGAGCACGGCGCGGGCGTCGACGCGGTGTTCTACGGCCGGACCGCGGGCGGGGACGAGAAGGCCGTGCGTACCCGGCTGGAGGCCGCCGGCCGGGACGAGTGGCTGCGGGACTGGACGTTCCTGCCGGACTCCGCCGTGGACCTGTCGAAGGAGCCGGGCAGGGGCGCCGGGCTGCGTCAGCACTTCGGTGCCGGACTCGAACGGTGGAGTGTCCCGCCGCTGTCCGGCGTCCGCGGGGTGTTCGAGGCGACCGCCGAACGGCCCGGGTGCACGCTGGTGCTGTTCTGGCTGGACGACGGACCCGCGGAGCAGTTCAACGACGTCCTCTTCTTCCTGCGGCGGCACGCGACTCCCGGCGTCTTCTGGCAGTTCTTCACCGTCGTGCAGCACGCGCGCACCGACCGCTTCTGGAAACGCGACGGCCGGCACCGCGGAGCGGACCTGCCCGATGTCCGGTTCCGGTCGACCTGGCGGGCCCGGCCCGTCGTACGTGACTTCCGCCGCTGGGCGCGGCAGTCGCCCGGCACGTCGGCCTGAGCCGCGATCGGCGGCAACCCACCACGTCAGCAGGGGTGTTGAAGAGGCGGCGGGTCCGTTACCGTGGCGGTGCCGCGCGGACGGCCGTCATCGCGTCCTGCCAGCCGGCGGCGTAGGCGCGGGCCTCGCGGGCGTGGAGTTCGGCGCGGGTGAGGGTGACGACCGGGGGGTCGTCGGGCGGCGTGGCGGGGGGCTTCGGTGCGAGGTGCTTCGGCGCGGGGTGTGCGGACACGCGGTCTCACCGCTTTCGAAGGTGCGGATCCGGATCGAACGGGTTTCCGGCAGGACACGGAAGGGCTTACTGCGGGGGAGGTAAACTGGGACGTCTTGTGTGCAGCGTGTGAAGTACCAGTTCAGACGCCGCAGCCAGGTGGAGGTGAACGTTCCGAACCAGAGAAGCGTTCACACTCGCAGGGGGGTTCCGGGAGCCGAGGGTGATGTCGCATGGGCGGGGACAGCGGACTTGGGCCCGGGCGCAGCCGCAGGGCGGCACTCGGAGGCGCGGACCGGGCGGGGGCGGCGGGGGAGCCGGACGACTTCGACGACGTGGACGTGCCGGAGCTCGAACGGGACGGCCCGGAGGACGACGGCCTGGAGGACGACCTCCCGTGGGACGACGACCTCCCCTGGGACCACGGCCCGGCGGCCACGCCCCGTCCGGCCGGTGGGCGGCCCGGCCCGATCCGCGCCCACGGCGGCCGTTCCGACGACCTGCTGCCGGACGAGGCCCGGTACGACGACCTGCTGCCGGACGACGACCTCCCCTACGGCGAGGGGCGGCTGTACGGCGCCCTCTCCGACGACACCCGCCACGGCGGCCCCTTGCCGTACGGCGACCCGCCCGACGAGGCCCCGTACCGCACCGGGCTCTCGTACGACAGCGGGTCCGACGACTCCCGGCGGCCGTACGGGAGCCGGAGCGGTGACGGCCCGTCGGACGACACCTCCCGGGACGGCGAGCCGTGGGACGACGACCCCGGCTACCGCGACGCCGACGAACTGCCGCGCCTGATGGCCCGGTTGGGGCGGCTGATCGCCCGCCACGGGGCCGGCGGCGTCGTCGCGATGGCCCGGACCGAGGCCGAGCGGCGGGAGCTGATGGCCTACGCCGCCGGATGGCAGGACGCCGCCGCCGACTTCGCCGCGCGCGCGGCCGCCGCCCGGCGGGACGGTCTGCTGGGCCGCTGGCGCCCGCCGCGCGCCCTCAGCGGCCCGGGCGACGTCATCCCCTTCCCGATGGCCATGCCGTACGGCCGCCCCGCGGAGCCGGAACCGCTTCCGGACCACGGGACGGCCGACGACGGCGACCTGGCGTGCGACCCGGAGGAGGGAACCGCGGTACGCGGCGGCGAGGGCGCCGGTGCCCACGACGCCGAAGAAGGGGGCGAGGGGCAGGACGCCGGCAAGGACCCCGACGGCGCCCGGCCGGGCCGCCCGGGGCAGCCGGGGTCCGGGCAGCGGCCGGCCCTCCAGGCCAAGAGCCGCAGGTCCCGTTCCCCGACCATCCCGCGTCTGGTGCCGCCGCAGCGGCTGCCGGCCCGCGGACCGGACGGCGGCACACTGCCGCCCCCGGACCCGCCGGCGTAGCCGCTGCCGCCTGCCGGGGGTCCGTACGGCGTCGGCACACGAACGGCGTCGGCACCCGTACCGCTAGGAGAAGAACCCCGCGAGTTCGGTGGCCGTGGGCTGCTCGGGTTCCGGTTCGGGTTGCGGCGCCGGGCCCTGCCGCGGGCCGGGCGTCACGTCGGCCGGGACGCCGCCCTGCTCGGGCCGGGGGACCGGCTCGGGCGGGGCCGGCTGCTCGGCGTCCTCGGCGGTGTTGACGCAGGCGAACATCCAGTTCGCCGCGGCCAGGTGGTCGACCGCCGCGGCCAGCAGATGGTCCCCGACCGACCACTCGGCGGCCTCGCCGTGCAGTTCGCGGGCCACCGCGCCCTCCCGCGGCAGGTGCTTGACCAGCACCGACAGCCGGCGCGAGGACAACTCGCCGCGGTACCAGTCGAGCAGGTCAAGACCGTAGAAGCGCAGGAGGTCGGCTTCGAGGGCCTCGGCGTGTTCTTCGGCGAACGCGTCGAGGCTCAGTCTTCCCCCAGGCCGAGCCCGGTCTCCTTGCCGTACGCCTCCAGGATCGCCGCGACGTCCTGGACCGTCACGTCGTGGCTGTTGAAACGCTCGAACTGCCGCTCCCCGAGGAGGAGGCGCAGCAGGCCGTCGATGTCGTTGTCGTCGAGCCTGCGCAGCGCCTTGGCGGTCGCCCGGGTCAGCTCGGTGGGCAGCTCGAAGCTCTCGCCGTCCAGGTCGAAGGACCAACTGCGGCCCAGGGCTTCGAGACGCTGGGCCCGGGCGGCGTTGACGTTGAAGGCGGCCATGGGAGTTCCTCTCTTCGGGGTGACTCGCGGTCGGTGGAGCGGGCGGGGCCGGTGGGGCGGGGGTACGGAAGGCGGGGGGTACGGAAGGCGGGGGGCGGCCCCGCGTCCGGGAGGGGCGCGGGGCCGGGCGCGCGCGGGGGCGGGGGACGGGAGTCCGGCCCGCCGCCCCCGTACGCGGACCGCGGATCAGGCGCCGTACGCCGGGTCCTTCATCACGAAGCTCGCCAGCGGCACGGTGGTGCCGGACGACAGCGCGGTGAAGGTGACGCCGAGCAGGGCCGCGGACTTGCGGGCCAGCTTGATGTCGTCCGACGCGGTGACCTGGCCGCGCGGGATGACGAACCGGTAGGTCACGTCACCGCCGTCGGTGAACTCCAGGCCCAGCGCCCGCTCGTCCTTCTGCGGGCCGTCGGCGAGCGAGTAGCCGTAGACGCCGGGGTACTTGGTGGCGTCCACCTGGGCCACCGTCCCGCCGCCCATGAAGAACGGGAAGGTGTCCTCGTTGAACTGCATCAGCGAGAACTTCAGGGTCAGCTCGCGGTCGGAGTAGATGAAGCGGACCGGGCTGACGGCCTGCCAGGTGTCCACCGGGTCCAGCTTGTCCTTCTTGCTGAAGGTCACGCCGTCGGTGGAGGTGTAGCCCAGGTCCTTCCAGACGGCGGGGTCCCAGTCGGTGCTGAAGTCCGCCGGAACGGCCGCGCCGGCGGCGGCGACCAGGATGCGGCCCGAGCCGGCGACGCGGATCTCGGAGGTGTTGTTGCCTGCCATGGTGTCTCCTCGGAAGAAGGGGAACGCGGGATTTGGGGTGGTGCGGTGGTGGGGCGGTGGTGGTGCGGTGCCGGGGCCGCGAGCGCGGGAGGCGGGTGCGGACACGGCGAGGGCCCCGCCGTCGGCGGGGCCCGGTCCTGTGGGCTTGCGCGCGCGGGGCGCGTCAGCCGGTGGCGGTCATGAAGACCTTGATGAGGGTCACGTAGCGGTTGGCGCCGCTGTACACGTAGTCGGGCAGCCAGTGCGGCCCGTCCTGCTCCAGCACCTCGGTGACCCGCGAGGTGCCGTACGTGTGGCCGTCGGCGGCCAGCAGCGCGTGCCGGCCGGCGTTGGCCAGGGTGAGCGCGGTGGTCTTGTCCGGGCCGTAGCACTCCAGCTCGATCAGCGGCTGGTCGACGTGCCGGTCGCTGATCCAGGCGCCGCCGCGGCGGTTGACCAGGACGACGGGCTGGGTGCCGTCGAAACCGGCCGGCGGCTGGACCGCCACGGTCGCGCCGGCCAGGCCGGGGTCGGCCTTCAGGACGTCGACGACCATCGCCTCGACGTCGGGGAAGGTGCTCGGGGGTGGTGTGGTCATGCGGTCACCTCGGACGGCGGCGAAGGGGCGGGAAACGGCGGACGGCGGGCCGTCCCCGGTTCCGGGCACAGCTCCGCCGTTGCATCCAGTGTGATTGAGATCGTGCGCGCGCGCAACTCGTGGGGGAGGCGAATTCCGCCGACGGTACGGAGGGGCGCGCGGCCGGGCCCGGAAACGCCTGACGCCCCGCTGCGCGATGGGCGCGGTCGGGGCGTCGGAGAGGGGGCTGCGGCGCGATCAGTGTGCGTACGCGCACGCATGGGGCCGCCCGCCGGTCAGGGTGCCGCGGGGCGGCGGCGCGCGGCGCGCTCGGCGGCGAACACGTCCTCCAGCCGGAACATCAGCATCCGCCCGGACTTCCCGGCGGGCCGCAGGTAGCCGAGCTGCACCCACTTGCGGATCGTGGCGGGCACGACCCCGGCCTCGTGGGCCGCCAGCGTGCCGGGGATCAGCGTCGGCCGCGCCGCCGCCCGGGTCATCGGACACCGCCTTCCGTGGTCCCGGCCCTCGTGCCGTACGTACGGTGCGTAGCGCTCGTGCCGCTCGTACGGCTCGTACTGCTCGCGGCGCTCGTGCCGCTCGCGGCGGCGGTGGCCCTTGCGGCGCGGGGACCGGGGCTGCCGCCCGTCGCGCCTGCGCGGTGCGGGTCGCGCGGGTCGTTCGTGGTGCTCGCGCGGGCCGGCCCGCCGTTCGCCGTGTCCGCGGTGCCTGCGGGGCCCGCGGGGCCTGCGGGGCCCGCGGTGTCCGCGGCGCTTCCCGCGCCGGACGCGCCCGGGGCGTCGCCCGTGCCGGACGGCCACACGTGCCGGTACGCCGGGTCGTCGTGGCAGCCGCAGTCGGGGTCGTCGCAGCGGCACGCGGGGTTGACGCACAGCACCGTGCCGTGGGCGGGAGCCGAGCGCAGTGACACCGAGTCGCACCACGGGCAGCGGCCCGGCAGCCGGACCAGTGCCTCGGTGTCGCCCAGGGCGTGCGCGACACGGCGGGCCATGCGCCGGGTCTCGTCGCGGACGTGGCGGGCCAGGACCGGGTGGCCGGCGATCACGTCCAGCAGCGCGGCGAGGCGGCGCAGCCGCTCGGGCACGTCCGCGCGGCGCGGGCGGCCCAGCCGCAGCCGCGCGTGCACGGCCTCCTCCAACTCCACGACACCGTCGGTGACGTCGCGGATGGTGTCGGAGATGTGCAGCCGTACCGGGGCGGCGCTGTACCCGGGGACGGCCAGGCCGTGGCGCTGCTGCAGCAGCAGGGCCTCCCCGCGCTCCTCGGCGCGGCGCCGCTCCCGGCGGGCGAGGCGGCGCTCGCGTTCGGCGTCGGTGAGACGGCCGAGCCCCGGTTCCGGGCCGGCGGCGGCGCGGGACCCGCGGCCGGGGACGAGTTCCTCGGCGAGCTCGGGGAACTGGCTGATCAGGGTGCCGATCCATACGGCGGCGTCGGCGGCGTCGGCGGCGGGCCGAGAGGTCACGGGCGCTCCCGCGGGTCGGGAGTGGCGGCGGCCACCGGGCGGCCGTTGCGCCACAGGCGGCCGGCGCACACGCCGTCGAACCAGGACTCGGCGGGCGCGACCGCCCGCTCGCACGCCTCGTGCAGCCGGCAGCGGGCGCATGCGCGCAGGGCGGGCGCGGCGTCCTTGACGCGCCGGGCGAACACGGCACGCGGGTCGAGTCCCGCGCACGCGGGCCGGGACGCGGACAGCAGGACGGACAGGGGCACCGGCGGCGGCGCGGCGGACGGCGCGGGCGGCGCGGACGGCGCCGACCCGGTGGGTGCCGCGGACGCGGCGGGAACGGCGGTGGGTGCGGTGGGCGCGGTGGGCGCGGTGACGACGGGCATGGGGCCTCCCTGGGGAGAGCGGGTCCGGAGAGTGGTCCGGAGCCTCCTCACCGTGACAGATTGCGCGCGAGCGCGCAACTATGCCGCCCAAGGGGCCGCCGCTCACGCGAAGTCCGCCGGAAAGTACGGATTTCTTGCCGGTTGGACCTGCTCGGTCTGTGGTCATTTCGTGCGTGCAAGCGCGCTACGATAGAGAGTCCCCCCTCTAGAGAGCAGGCAGGCATGACCGCTAGTGAACTCGATGCCTTCGCGGCCTGGATCGAAGAGCTGATGCGCCGGCGGGGCTACGACATCGACAGCCCGCGCGGCGGCGGCAAGTCCCGGATCGCCGACGACGCGGGGGTGCACCGTGCCGCCGTGACCCGGCTGCTGCAGCGGCAGAGCATGCCCGATCTGGAGACCACCCGCCGGCTGGCGCGCGTGCTGGACGTGCCCGTGCGCGAGATGCTCATCCGCTCGGGCCGGCTGACCGCCGAGGAGCTGCCGCTGCCGACTGCCGGCGCCGCCGTGTCCGCGGGCCGGGCGGCGAGCGCCGACCGCCCGCCGTCCCTGGAGGAGTTGGCGGAGGCGCTCGGCGTGCCGGCAGACCAGCGCAGGATGTTCGTCAAGGTCGTCGGCCAGTTCCTGCCCGGGGAGGCGGAGGCGCCGCGCGGCGAGGGCGCCGGATCGGACTGACCGCCCCGCCGCCCCGGCCTGCCCCGCCCCGCCCGACCGGCCTGGCCACCGCCCCTGTCACCGCCCCTGTCACCGTGCCGGCCCGACCGGCCCGGCCGGGCACGCCCCGGCCCGCGTGCCCGGCCCACCGCCCGATCCGCCCCTCCGTCCCGCGTCCCGGCCGGCGCGCGGTCGCCCGTGGACGCGGCGGGAGGCGCCTGCGGGAGGCATGATGGAGAGATGCTGGCCGGTGACGCGGATCGGGAACACGCGGTGGGCCTCCTCAAGGAGGCGTTCGCCGAGGGGCGGTTGACGCAGAGCGAGTACGAGGACCGGATCGGCCGCGCGTACCAGGCGCGGACCTACGGCGACCTGGACGTCCTGACCGGGGACATCCCGCACGGCCTGCCGCCGGTCCAGGCCCCGCCGGCCTTCTGGCCGTACCCCCCGGCCCCGCCGCGTACCAACGGCTACGCCGTGGGCTCCCTGGTCTGCGGCATCGCGGGCACCATGTTCGGCCTGCCCGCCGTGCCCGCCATCGTCCTCGGCCACATCGCCCGCCGCCGTATCCGCCGGACCGGCGAGCAGGGAGACGGCCTGGCGGTGGCCGGGCTGGTACTGGGATACGTTGTGACGGGCCTCATGCTGGCCGTGACCGTCCTGCTCGCGGGGCTCGTCGCGTGGACCGCGCACGGCTAGCGGGCGTGGACCGCGCACGGCCGGCGGGCGGCGCCCGGGTGTCCGGCGGGCCGCGGCCGGGTGTCCGGCGCGTGCGGGCCGCCGGGCCTTCCGGGCCGGTGCCCTTATCGCCGTCGGAGATCTGTTTTGACCGGAGCTGACGGGCTGGGTAATCTCTGACTTTGTGCCTGGGGTGTGCCCGGGTTCTTGCGCGTGCCATCGGACCGCGCGGGAAACACCGAGGCCGCGATGCCGTCCTACCGCACTTCTCCGTCACTACGGAAGCGTGCGGGGTGCGCGACACACCCGACCGCGTGGGTCGGTCCCCGGGTTAGATTTATCGAGATCGGCACACAGAAACCGGAGAAACGGTGCCTACGATCCAGCAGCTGGTCCGCAAGGGCCGGCAGGACAAGGTCGAGAAGAACAAGACGCCCGCGCTGAAGGGTTCCCCGCAGCGCCGCGGCGTTTGCACACGCGTGTACACGACCACCCCGAAGAAGCCGAACTCGGCCCTCCGTAAGGTCGCGCGTGTGCGTCTGACCAGCGGTATCGAGGTCACCGCTTACATCCCGGGCGAGGGGCACAACCTGCAGGAGCACTCCATCGTGCTCGTGCGCGGCGGCCGTGTGAAGGACCTGCCGGGTGTTCGTTACAAGATCATCCGTGGATCCCTCGACACGCAGGGCGTCAAGAACCGCAAGCAGGCCCGCAGCCGCTACGGCGCCAAGAAGGAGAAGTAAGCAATGCCTCGTAAGGGCCCCGCCCCGAAGCGTCCGGTCATCATCGACCCGGTTTACGGCTCCCCGCTGGTGACGTCGCTGGTCAACAAGATCCTCCTGCACGGCAAGCGCTCCACCGCCGAGCGCATCGTCTACGGTGCCCTGGAGGGCCTGCGGGAGAAGGCCGGCACCGACCCGGTCATCACCCTCAAGCGCGCGCTGGAGAACATCAAGCCCACCCTTGAGGTCAAGTCCCGCCGCGTCGGTGGCGCGACCTACCAGGTGCCGGTCGAGGTCCGCCCGGGCCGCCAGAACACCCTGGCGCTGCGCTGGCTGGTCGGTTACTCCCGCGCCCGTCGCGAGAAGACGATGACCGAGCGCCTGATGAACGAGATCCTCGACGCCAGCAATGGTCTGGGCGCCTCCGTGAAGCGTCGCGAGGACACGCACAAGATGGCCGAGTCCAACAAGGCCTTCGCGCACTACCGCTGGTAGTCAGCAACCCCATCGAGAACCGAGAGAAGACTGAGCCACATGGCCACCACTTCGCTTGACCTGGCCAGGGTCCGCAATATCGGGATCATGGCCCACATCGACGCGGGCAAGACGACGACCACCGAGCGGATCCTGTTCTACACCGGTGTCTCCTACAAGATCGGTGAGGTCCACGACGGCGCCGCCACCATGGACTGGATGGAGCAGGAGCAGGAGCGCGGCATCACGATCACGTCCGCCGCGACCACCTGTCACTGGCCGCTGGATGATGTCGACCACACCATCAACATCATCGACACCCCCGGGCACGTCGACTTCACCGTCGAGGTGGAGCGCTCGCTGCGCGTCCTCGACGGCGCCGTCACCGTCTTCGACGGTGTCGCCGGTGTGGAGCCGCAGTCCGAGACGGTCTGGCGGCAGGCCGACCGCTACGGCGTGCCCCGCATCTGCTTCGTCAACAAGCTCGACCGCACCGGCGCGGAGTTCCACCGCTGCGTCGACATGATCGTGGACCGCCTGGGCGCGACCCCGCTGGTCATGCAGCTCCCGATCGGTGCCGAGGCCGACTTCAAGGGCGTGGTGGACCTCGTCCGCATGAAGGCCCTGGTGTGGTCGCCCGAGGCGACCAAGGGCGAGATGTACGACGTCGTCGACATCCCGGCCACGCACACCGAGGCGGCCGACGAGTGGCGCGGCAAGCTGCTGGAGGCCGTCGCCGAGAACGACGACGAGATGATGGAGCTGTACCTGGAGGGCACCGAGCCCACCGAGGAGCAGCTGTACGCGGCGATCCGCCGTATCACCATCAACTCCGGCAAGGGCGGCGGCACGACCGTCACCCCGGTGTTCTGCGGTACCGCGTTCAAGAACAAGGGCGTGCAGCCGCTGCTCGACGCCGTCGTGCGCTACCTGCCTTCTCCCGTCGACATCGAGGCCATCGAGGGCCACGCGGTCAACGACGCGGAGGAGATCATCAAGCGCAAGCCGTCGGACGACGAGCCGCTGTCCGCGCTGGCGTTCAAGATCATGAGCGACCCGCACCTGGGCAAGCTCACCTTCGTCCGGATCTACTCCGGTCGCCTGGAATCCGGTTCGGCCGTGCTGAACTCGGTGAAGGGCAAGAAGGAGCGCATCGGCAAGATCTACCGCATGCACGCGAACAAGCGTGAGGAGATCGACTCGGTGGGCGCCGGCGACATCGTCGCCGTCATGGGCCTGAAGCAGACCACCACCGGTGAGACGCTGTGCGACGACAAGAACCCGGTGATCCTGGAGTCGATGGACTTCCCGGCGCCGGTCATCCAGGTCGCGATCGAGCCCAAGTCCAAGGGTGACCAGGAGAAGCTGGGTGTCGCCATCCAGCGGCTCGCGGAGGAGGACCCCTCCTTCCAGGTCCACTCGGACGAGGAGACCGGCCAGACCATCATCGGCGGCATGGGCGAACTGCACCTGGAGGTGCTGGTCGACCGGATGCGGCGCGAGTTCAAGGTCGAGGCCAACGTCGGCAAGCCGCAGGTGGCCTACCGCGAGACCATCCGCAAGACGGTCGAGAAGGTGGAGTACACCCACAAGAAGCAGACCGGTGGTACGGGCCAGTTCGCGCGGGTCCAGATCGCGCTCGAGCCGATCGAGGGCGGCGACGCCTCCTACGAGTTCGTCAACCAGGTCACCGGTGGCCGCATCCCCCGCGAGTACATCCCGTCGGTGGACGCGGGCTGCCAGGAGGCCATGAAGTTCGGCATCCTGGCCGGCTACGAGATGGTGGGCGTCCGCGTCACCCTTCTCGACGGTGCCTACCACGAGGTCGACTCCTCCGAACTCGCGTTCAAGATCGCCGGGTCGCAGGCCTTCAAGGAGGCCGCGCGCAAGGCCAGCCCCGTACTCCTCGAACCGATGATGGCCGTCGAGGTCACCACCCCCGAGGACTACATGGGCGACGTCATCGGCGACCTCAACTCCCGCCGTGGCCAGATCCAGGCCATGGAGGAGCGCAGCGGTGCCCGGGTCGTCAAGGGCCTGGTCCCGCTGTCGGAGATGTTCGGCTACGTCGGTGACCTGCGGTCGAAGACCTCGGGCCGGGCCAGCTACTCCATGCAGTTCGACTCCTACGCCGAGGTTCCGCGGAACGTCGCCGAGGAGATCATCGCGAAGGCCAAGGGCGAGTAACCCGCCGTAGGCTTGAATTCCAGCAAAGATCACCTGGCGCCGATGAAGCAAGGCGTACAGATCCACTTCCAGGAGGACCCCAGTGGCGAAGGCGAAGTTCGAGCGGACTAAGCCGCACGTCAACATCGGCACCATCGGTCACATCGACCACGGTAAGACGACCCTTACCGCGGCGATCACGAAGGTGCTGCACGACGCGTACCCGGACCTGAACGAGGCCTCGGCCTTCGACCAGATCGACAAGGCTCCCGAGGAGCGCCAGCGCGGTATCACCATCTCCATCGCGCACGTCGAGTACCAGACCGAGACGCGTCACTACGCCCACGTCGACTGCCCCGGTCACGCGGACTACATCAAGAACATGATCACCGGTGCGGCGCAGATGGACGGCGCCATCCTGGTGGTCGCCGCCACCGACGGCCCGATGCCGCAGACCAAGGAGCACGTGCTCCTGGCCCGCCAGGTCGGCGTGCCGTACATCGTGGTCGCCCTGAACAAGGCGGACATGGTGGACGACGAGGAGATCCTGGAGCTCGTCGAGCTCGAGGTCCGTGAGCTGCTCTCCGAGTACGAGTTCCCGGGCGACGACCTGCCGGTCGTGCGCGTCTCCGCGCTCAAGGCCCTTGAGGGCGACAAGGAGTGGGGCGACAAGCTCCTCGGCCTGATGAAGGCCGTGGACGAGGCCATCCCCACCCCCGAGCGTGACGTCGACAAGCCGTTCCTGATGCCGATCGAGGACGTCTTCACGATCACCGGTCGCGGTACGGTCGTCACCGGCCGTATCGAGCGCGGTATCCTGAAGGTCAACGAGACGGTCGACATCATCGGCATCAAGGAGCAGAAGACCTCGACCACCGTCACCGGTATCGAGATGTTCCGCAAGCTCCTCGACGAGGGCCAGGCCGGTGAGAACGTCGGTCTGCTGCTCCGCGGCATCAAGCGCGAGGACGTCGAGCGCGGCCAGGTCATCATCAAGCCGGGTTCGGTCACCCCGCACACCGAGTTCGAGGCGCAGGCGTACATCCTGTCCAAGGACGAGGGCGGCCGCCACACGCCGTTCTTCAACAACTACCGCCCGCAGTTCTACTTCCGTACCACGGACGTGACCGGCGTGGTGTCCCTCCCCGAGGGCACCGAGATGGTCATGCCGGGCGACAACACCGCCATGACGGTCCAGCTGATCCAGCCGGTCGCCATGGAGGAGGGCCTGAAGTTCGCCATCCGCGAGGGTGGCCGCACGGTGGGCGCCGGCCAGGTCACCAAGATCGTCAAGTGACCTCGCGCTAGCATCCGGCTCCGGCCGGCAGGGGCCCCGCGTTCACCAGGACGCGGGGCCCCTTGGCGTACCCGGGGGAGTCCTCGCAAGGCCGGGCCCGCGGAAGACCGGCTCCTCGGAAGACCGGCTCCTCAGAGGACCAGGTCCCGGCGGAAGCGCCGGCCGCTCGCCGGGTGGGGGTACGAGAGCTCGACGCCGGTCCCCGACCTGCGGGCCGCGGGGATGTCGCCGGGGAGGGGCAGGCCCTTCAGCGGGCGGTAGGCGACGGGGCCGCCGGGGACGTCCTGGGCCCAGTGGTGCACGGCCACGTGGCCGGCGCCGAAGACATGGATCCGGCCCGAGGCGTCGGTCAGCGCGGCGAGCCCTTCCTGGACCTCGCCGCCGCGCAGGTTCCGCCACGGAGTCCAGCGGCCGTCGGCCAGGACCCGCTCGGACAGCCCGCGTGCCGCGTTGCGTACGAAGAGGTGGACCCGGCCGTCGGGGGTGAGCAGGGCGACGGGCGAGCCGACGCGGCGGCCGCGGTCGTCGTCGGGCTCGGGGTTGCCCAGCGACCGCCAGCCCGGGCCCTGCGACCAGACCACGATGTCCCGCGCGTTGCGCCCGCCGTGCCCCTCGAGCGAGGCGAAGCGCAGGGCGAACAGCCGGACGGTCCCGTCGGGGGTGCGCACGCACGACAGCGCGGGAGCCAGCGGCCCGCCCCCGAGATCCTGCGCCGGGCCCCACACGCCGGGCCGGGTCTCGGTGCGCCGTACCGCCCGCAGCCCCAGCACCTCGAAGGCGGTCCGTCCGCCCGGGGTGTCCGCGATCGCCGTCCGCGTACCGGGATAGCGCGGGTGGGTGGACCGTATCCAGCCCTTGTGGTTGGTCAGCGGCTCGTTCTCGCCCTGGCCGTAGTCCCCGCAGCCACTGGGGTTCCCGCAGTGCCAGGCCATGTTGCCGCCGTACTGGTAGAGGAAGCGCGCCTTGAGGGCGACCGTCGCCGGCGGGAGGTTCTTCGGCCAGCGCTGGTTGTAGTAGCCGCGGTAGGCGGCCGAGGTGAAGCGCGGCACCGTGCCGTCCTTGGCCGCGGACCGCGCCACCCACTCGTCCATCGCCTTCCAGGCGAACAGCGCGGCGGCGGTGTGGTCGCGGTGGTCGGAGTAGCCGGGCTGGTCGCTGCCCTTGGGGTGCTTCCTGTCGTGGACCTGGATGTCGGGATCCGGGTCGAGGGTGCGTATGTGGGTCGGTCCGTACCGGTCCATGAGGTCGACGAGGGCGTCGACGAGCTTGGCGCGGGTCCAGACCGCGGGCTTGTCGGCGGGGGAGGGCGCGCCCTTGGCGACGATGTACGGGAGCGCGACGCCGGAGCGGCTCCACATCATGGGCAGGCTGGCGGTCGGACCCCACTCGTGCATGGACACCTGCAGGAACACCAGCCGGGCGGTCATCGCGCCGCTGGTCAGGGTGTCCACCTCGACGGGGATGCCGCTGCCGAGCGCGATCACCTCCCGCTGCCAGGGGGTGAAGTGGGGCAGGCCGAGCATGGCGGCGTACGCCTGGCGCAGCCCCTGGTGGCGCGCCGAGGAATACCCGTCGAGGTCGTGTTCGTGGTGCCTCCTCGGGCCGTACGGCTCGTGGTTGACGCCCGTCGCCTCTCCGGCCGTGACGTACACGGACACCACCGGGACGCCCGCCCGCAGGCTGGTGTACGTGTCCGGGTTCATGAAGAACAGGTCGTCGTCCGGGTGCGCCAGTATGTTCATGACCACCTGGCCGGCGGGCGTCTCCCGGTACGGCTGGGTGGCGCGCGGGTCCGGCAGCGTGAGCCGCCGCGCCGTGGCCTTCGCGCCGACGCCGCACCCCGCGACCGCGCCGCCCGCTCCGGCCGCGACGGCCACCGCGGCTGCCACCAGCCCGCGCCGGGACGGCCCCCCTGCTGACAGCACCCTCATACCTGTGAAGAGCGCTCCGGGCGGGCCGGGGTTCCGCCCCGTGGACGCGTGTTCGGCGTTGCGGGTTCCGGCGGCGGTTCAGGCGCCGGTTCCGGAGCGCGGGGCGAGTTCAGCGGGCAAGCGCCCCGGGGTTGAGCTCGACGCGGAACGGAACGGCGGCCATGAACGCATCCCGGTGCACGCCCGTGGCCACGTAGCCGCGAGTGGTGTCGTCCAGCTCGTAGGTGTGGATGACGGGCAGCCCGTCCTCGTCCTCGATACGCCACAGGTTCCGAACACCCGCGTCGGCGTACAGCCCGGGCTTGTATCGCCGGTCGCGGTCCTCCGACTCCGCCGACACCACTTCGACCAGCAGCGCGACATCGGCAGGCAGGAACCGGGTGCGCCGCGGGTCGTACGGGACCGAAGCGACGACCACGTCGGGTTCCGGTCGACTCCGTCGGTTCAGCTTCACCGTCATCTGGGCCTCGACCGTCCACCCCGACGGTGCGGCGGCTTCGAGCGCTGCGGTGAGGCGCCGGATCACGCGGTCGTGCCAGCTGCGTTGCGGAGACATGTTGAAGATCAGCGCTCCGTCGAGCAACTCGATGTGGCGGGGGGCGTCGGGCGGGAGCAGGTCGAGATCGTCCGCCTCCCACCCGCTGTCGCGCGGTGGATACATCCACTGCGGCAGGGCAGTGCTCATCGCGACGCTCCTTCAGCGGAATGGGCCCGGCTGCTTCCGTGCTCAGCATGCCACGGCTCCCCCTGACGGGCGGGGCCGTTTCGCGCGGGGTCCGGGGACGAGGCGGCGCGAGGACGCCGTCCGGCCGCCCTCAGGTTTGGCGGGCCACTCGTCAGGGGTAAGCTGACCCGCTCGATTGGCGCCGGGCTGCCGGTGTATGGCAAACTACCCAAGTTGCTCGGTCGAGCGCCGATGCTGCGCGCCTCCCGTCGGGAGGACCGGAAGCGAGTCCCACAGTACTCGTCGTCCTATCTGCCCTCCGGGCAGCGCTGGGGCGGACGTACGGGAATCTTCCGGGAAGCGTCAGTGCGGCTCCGGCCAGGCATCCGGTGGGGTCTCTCCCACGAACCTCCCTGGGGCAGGGAATTCCGCATGCGGAGAATCATGTGCCAGGGGCGCGACACGCCCGACCGCGTGGGTCGGACGAGCGGATGCCAGAGCGTATACAGAGACAAGGACTACGGAGTAGCCATGGCGGGACAGAAGATCCGCATCCGGCTCAAGGCCTACGACCACGAGGTCATCGACTCCTCGGCGAAGAAGATCGTCGAGACGGTGACCCGTACCGGTGCGCAGGTCGCGGGCCCGGTGCCGCTGCCCACTGAGAAGAACGTGTACTGCGTCATCAAGTCGCCGCACAAGTACAAGGACTCGCGCGAGCACTTCGAGATGCGCACGCACAAGCGCCTGATCGACATCCTCGACCCGACGCCGAAGACCGTTGACTCGCTGATGCGCCTGGACCTGCCGGCCGGCGTCGACATCGAGATCAAGCTCTGAGAGGCGCGGACAGATGACCAAGCAGATCAAGGGCATCCTGGGCGAGAAGCTCGGCATGACCCAGGTCTGGGACGAGAACAACCGTGTCGTCCCGGTGACCGTGGTCAAGGCCGGTCCCAACGTCGTCACCCAGGTGCGTACCAACGACACCGACGGCTACGAGGCGGTCCAGCTCGCGTTCGGCGAGATCGACCCGCGCAAGGTGAACAAGCCGCTCAAGGGCCACTTCGCCAAGGCCGACGTCACCCCGCGCCGCCACCTGGTGGAGCTGCGCACCGCCGACGCCACCGAGTACACGCTCGGCCAGGAGATCACCGCCACGGTGTTCGAGGCCGGCGTCAAGGTGGACGTGACCGGCAAGAGCAAGGGCAAGGGCTTCGCCGGTGTCATGAAGCGGCACAACTTCGGCGGCCTCGGCGCCGGCCACGGTGTGCAGCGCAAGCACCGCTCCCCGGGCTCCATCGGCGGCTGCGCCACCCCGGGCCGCGTGTTCAAGGGCCTGCGCATGGCCGGCCGCATGGGCAACGAGCGGGTCACCACCCAGAACCTGACCGTCCACGCCGTTGACGCGGAGAAGGGCCTGCTCCTGATCAAGGGCGCGGTTCCTGGTCCGAACGGCGGCCTCGTCCTGGTCCGCACCGCGGCCAAGGGGGCCTGAGGATATGAGCACCATTGACATCCTGTCGCCGTCCGGCGACACCGCCGGGACCGTAGAGCTCCCGGCCGAGATCTTCGACGCCAAGGTCAGCATCCCGCTGATCCACCAGGTCGTCGTCGCGCAGCTGGCCGCGGCCCGCCAGGGCACGCACAAGACCAAGACGCGCGGCGAGGTCCGCGGTGGCGGCAAGAAGCCGTACCGCCAGAAGGGCACCGGCCGGGCCCGCCAGGGCTCGACCCGCGCGCCGCAGTTCGCCGGCGGTGGCGTCGTGCACGGCCCCGTGCCGCGCGACTACTCGCAGCGGACCCCGAAGAAGATGAAGGCCGCCGCGCTGCGCGGTGCCCTCACCGACCGGGCGCGCCACAACCGCGTCCACGTCGTGACCGGCGTCGTCGAGGGCGAGGCCCCGTCGACCAAGGCCGCGAAGAGCCTGCTGGGCAGGATCAGCGAGCGCAAGCACGTGCTGCTGGTCCTGGAGCGCTCCGACGAGGCCGCCTGGCTGTCGGCGCGCAACCTGCCCCAGGTGCACATCCTGGACGCCGGCCAGCTGAACACGTACGACGTGCTCGTCTCCGACGACGTGGTCTTCACCAAGGCCGCCTTCGACCGGTTCGTGGGTGTCGGCAACGGCGCCGCCGAGACCGAAGGGAGCGACGCCTGATGGCCGAGCAGACCGTGACGCAGACCGCCGTCACCAGCAAGACGTACACGGACCCCCGTGACATCCTGTTCAAGCCGGTGGTCTCCGAGAAGAGCTACGCGCTGCTGGACGAGAACAAGTACACGTTCATCGTCGACCCGCGCGCCAACAAGACCCAGATCAAGCAGGCCGTCGAGGCGGTCTTCCAGGTCAAGGTCATCGGGGTCAACACGATCAACCGGCCGGGCAAGCGCAAGCGCACCCGTACCGGCTTCGGCAAGCGCGCCGACACCAAGCGCGCCATCGTGACCCTCGCCGAGGGCGACCGCATCGACATCTTCGGCGCTCCGACCGCCTGACGGCGGCCGGGACGTCCTGATAGTCCGGAAAATTCCGAGGACTGAGAGACAATGGGTATCCGCAAGTACAAGCCGACGACCCCGGGCCGTCGTGGCTCCAGCGTCGCCGACTTTGTCGAGATCACGCGGTCCACGCCGGAGAAGTCGCTGGTCCGCCCGCTGCACAGCAAGGGCGGCCGTAACAACGCCGGTCGTGTGACCGTCCGCCACCAGGGCGGTGGCCACAAGCGCGCCTACCGTGTCATCGACTTCCGGCGGCACGACAAGGACGGCGTGCCCGCGAAGGTCGCGCACATCGAGTACGACCCCAACCGCACCGCGCGCATCGCGCTGCTGCACTACGCCGACGGCGAGAAGCGCTACATCCTCGCCCCGGCCCGGCTGCGACAGGGCGACCGGATCGAGAACGGCGCGGGCGCCGACATCAAGCCGGGCAACAACCTCCCGCTGCGCAACATCCCGGTCGGCACCACGATCCACGCGATCGAGCTGCGGCCCGGCGGCGGCGCCAAGATCTCCCGCTCCGCGGGATCTTCGGTGCAGCTGCTGGCGAAGGAGGGCAACATGGCCACCCTTCGCATGCCGTCCGGCGAGGTCCGGATGGTGGACGTGCGCTGCCGCGCCACCATCGGCGAGGTCGGCAACGCCGAGCAGTCCAACATCAACTGGGGCAAGGCCGGCCGCATGCGCTGGAAGGGCGTCCGCCCGACCGTCCGCGGTGTCGCCATGAACCCGGTGGACCACCCGCACGGTGGTGGTGAGGGCAAGACCTCGGGTGGCCGCCACCCGGTCTCCCCCTGGGGTCAGAAGGAGGGTCGCACCCGCTCTCCCAAGAAGGCGAGCAGCAAGCTGATCCTCCGCCGCCGCAAGACGAACAAGAAGCGCTAGGAGCGGGTGTAGATGCCGCGCAGTCTCAAGAAGGGGCCCTTCGTCGACGACCACCTGAGCAAGAAGGTGGACGCCCAGAACGAAGCCGGCACCAAGAACGTCATCAAGACCTGGTCCCGCCGCTCGATGATCGTCCCGGCGATGCTGGGCCACACGATCGCGGTGCACGACGGCCGTAAGCACGTCCCGGTGTTCGTCACTGAGTCGATGGTCGGCCACAAGCTCGGCGAGTTCGCGCCGACCCGCACCTTCCGCGGCCACGAGAAGGACGACCGCAAGTCGCGTCGTCGCTGATCAGCGGCAAGGAACGCCAGACCATGACAGACACTGAAGGGACAACCATGGAAGCCAGGGCCCAGGCGCGGTACATCCGCGTCACGCCCATGAAGGCCCGCCGCGTGGTGGACCTCATCCGTGGCATGGACGCCACGGAGGCTCAGGCGGTCCTGCGATTCACGCCGCAGGCCGCGAGCGTGCCGGTCGGCAAGGTGCTGGACAGCGCCATCGCCAACGCCGCGCACAACTACGACCACACGGACCCGAAGTCGCTGTACATCAGCGAGGCGTACGTGGACGAGGGCCCGACCCTGAAGCGGTTCCGTCCGCGCGCCCAGGGCCGCGCCTACCGGATCCGCAAGCGGACCAGCCACATCACCGTGGTCGTCGCCAGCAAGGAAGGGACCCGGTAATGGGCCAGAAGGTTAACCCGTACGGGTTCCGGCTCGGTGTGACCACGGACTTCAAGTCCCGCTGGTACGCCGACAAGCTGTACAAGGACTACGTCAAGGAAGACGTCGCCATCCGCCGGATGATGACGCAGGGCATGGAGCGGGCCGGCATCTCCAAGGTGGAGATCGAGCGCACCCGCGACCGCGTCCGCGTCGACATCCACACCGCCCGGCCGGGCATCGTCATCGGCCGCCGCGGCGCGGAGGCCGACCGTATCCGCGGCGACCTGGAGAAGCTGACCGGCAAGCAGGTCCAGCTCAACATCCTCGAGGTCAAGAACCCGGAGATGGACGCGCAGCTGGTGGCCCAGGCGGTCGCCGAGCAGCTCTCCTCGCGTGTCTCCTTCCGGCGTGCCATGCGCAAGAGCATGCAGGGCACCCTGAAGGCCGGCGCCAAGGGCATCAAGATCCAGTGCGGTGGCCGCCTCGGCGGCGCCGAGATGTCCCGCTCGGAGTTCTACCGCGAGGGTCGGGTTCCGCTGCACACCCTGCGCGCCAACGTGGACTACGGCTTCTTCGAGGCCAAGACCACCTTCGGCCGGATCGGTGTGAAGGTCTGGATCTACAAGGGCGACGTGAAGAACATCGCCGAGGTGCGCGCCGACAACGCGGCCGCCCGCGCCGGCAACCGTCCGGCCCGCGGCGGCGGCAACGAGCGTCCGCAGCGCCGCGGCGGCGAGCGCGGTGGCCGCGGCCGGCGTCCGCAGCAGGAAGGCGCCCAGGCCGCCAAGGCCGAGGCGCCCGCCGCTGAGGCCCCGGCGGCGGAGACCCCCGGAACGGAAGGCTGAGCAACAATGCTGATCCCCCGCAGGGTCAAGCACCGCAAGCAGCACCACCCCAAGCGCGACGGCATGGCCAAGGGCGGCACCGAGCTGGCGTTCGGCGAGTTCGGCCTGCAGGCCATCACCCCGGCGTACGTGACCAACCGGCAGATCGAGTCCGCTCGTATCTCCATCACCCGTCACATCAAGCGTGGCGGCAAGGTCTGGATCAACATCTACCCGGACCGCCCGCTGACCAAGAAGCCGGCCGAGACCCGCATGGGTTCCGGCAAGGGTTCGCCGGAGTGGTGGATCGCGAACGTCAAGCCGGGACGGGTGATGTTCGAGCTGTCTTTCCCGAACGAGAAGGTCGCGCGTGAGGCGCTCACCCGAGCCGCCCACAAGCTTCCGATGAAGTGCCGCATCGTGCGGCGCGAGGCAGGTGAGTCGTGATGGCGGCCGGTACCAAGGCGACCGAGCTGCGCCAGCTTGGTGACGAGGAGCTCGTCGGCAAGCTGCGCGAGGCCAAGGAGGAGCTTTTCAACCTCCGCTTCCAGGCGGCCACCGGACAGCTGGAGAACAACGCCCGGCTGAAGACCGTCCGCAAGGAGATCGCCCGGATCTACACCCTGATGCGCGAGCGCGAGCTGGGCATCGAGACCGTGGAATCGGTGGAGAACGCCTGATGAGCGAGAGCAGTGTGACTGAGACCAACGCGACCGAGCAGCGCGGCTTCCGCAAGACCCGTGAGGGTCTGGTTGTCAGCGACAAGATGGACAAGACCGTCGTGGTCGCCGTCGAGGACCGCGTCAAGCACGCCCTGTACGGCAAGGTCATCCGCCGTACCAGCAAGCTCAAGGCGCACGACGAGCAGAACGCCGCCGGCATCGGCGACCGCGTCCTCCTGATGGAGACCCGGCCGCTGTCCGCCACGAAGCGCTGGCGCGTCGTGGAGATCCTGGAGAAGGCGAAGTAATTCCGCGGGGCGACTCGCGGGTCCGGTCCGGCCGGGCCGTGTGACGCAAGTCAGCGGTCCGGCCGGTACCGGTCGGCAATTCCTGCGGGGAATCCCCCGCAGGACAGTTCCGCCAGGCTCGGCCCGGCGCGCGCGGCGCGTCGGCCCGGGAACCGGCAGACACACAGGAGAAAGACGTGATCCAGCAGGAGTCGCGACTTCGTGTCGCCGACAACACGGGTGCCAAGGAGATCCTTTGCATCCGCGTTCTCGGCGGCTCCGGTCGCCGCTACGCGGGCATCGGTGACGTCATCGTCGCCACCGTCAAGGACGCGATCCCCGGTGGCAACGTGAAGAAGGGCGAGGTCGTCAAGGCTGTCGTCGTGCGCACCGTGAAGGAGCGCCGTCGTGCCGACGGCTCGTACATCCGCTTCGACGAGAACGCGGCCGTCATCCTCAAGAACGATGGCGACCCGCGCGGCACCCGCATCTTCGGCCCGGTCGGCCGTGAGCTGCGCGAGAAGAGGTTCATGAAGATCGTCTCGCTCGCGCCGGAGGTGCTGTAACCGATGAAGATCAAGAAGGGCGACCTGGTCCAGGTCATCACCGGCAAGGACAAGGGCAAGCAGGGCAAGGTCATCGTGGCCTACCCCCGCGAGGACCGTGTCCTGGTCGAGGGTGTGAACCGGGTCAAGAAGCACACCAAGGCCGGTCAGACCGACCGCGGTTCCAAGACCGGCGGCATCATCACCACCGAGGCCCCCATCCACGTCAGCAACGTTCAGCTGGTCGTGGAGAAGGACGGCAAGAAGGTCGTGACCCGCGTCGGCTACCGCTTCGACGAGAACGGCAACAAGATCCGCGTTGCCAAGCGGACCGGTGAGGACATCTGATGACTGCCACCACCACGACCCCGCGCCTGAAGGCGCGCTACCGCGAGGAGATCGCGGGCAAGCTGCGTGACGAGTTCAAGTACGAGAACGTCATGCAGATCCCCGGTCTGACCAAGATCGTGGTCAACATGGGTGTGGGCGACGCCGCCCGCGACTCCAAGCTGATCGAGGGCGCGATCCGCGACCTCGCCACGATCACCGGCCAGAAGCCGCAGGTCACCAAGGCCCGCAAGTCCATCGCTCAGTTCAAGCTGCGCGAGGGTCAGCCGATCGGTGCGCACGTCACCCTGCGCGGTGACCGGATGTGGGAATTCCTGGACCGGCTGCTGTCGCTCGCGCTGCCGCGCATCCGCGACTTCCGCGGACTGTCGCCCAAGCAGTTCGACGGCCGGGGCAACTACACCTTCGGTCTCACCGAGCAGGTCATGTTCCACGAGATCGACCAGGACAAGATCGACCGCGTCCGGGGTATGGACATCACCGTGGTCACCACGGCGACCAACGACGACGAGGGCCGGGCCCTGCTTCGTCACCTCGGCTTCCCCTTCAAGGAGGCGTGATGGCGAAGAAGGCTCTGATCGCTAAGGCCGCCCGCAAGCCCAAGTTCTCGGTGCGCGCCTACAACCGCTGCCAGCGCTGCGGCCGGCCGCACTCCGTCTACCGCAAGTTCGGCCTGTGCCGTGTGTGCCTCCGTGAGATGGCGCACCGCGGCGAACTGCCGGGCGTGACCAAGAGCTCCTGGTAAGCAGGACCGAACCACTACGCCGTAGGTCCCCGCTCCACACCCGTCCCCGGCAAGTCCGGGGGAGAGGGACGGAGCAGACAGGAAACCCCGGCGAGAGAGGCCCAGTGCCAACATGACCATGACCGACCCCATCGCAGACATGCTGACCCGTCTGCGCAATGCGAACTCGGCGTACCACGACGACGTGCAGATGCCGTACAGCAAGATCAAGTCGCACATCGCGGAGATCCTCCAGCAGGAGGGCTACATCACCGGATGGAAGGTCGAGGAAGCCGAGGTCGGCAAGAACCTCGTCCTGGAGCTGAAGTTCGGCCCCAACCGCGAGCGCTCGATCGCCGGCATCAAGCGGATCAGCAAGCCGGGCCTTCGGGTCTACGCAAAGTCCACCAACCTGCCGAAGGTGCTCGGCGGCCTGGGCGTGGCGATCATCTCCACGTCCCACGGTCTGCTCACCGGCCAGCAGGCGCAGAAGAAGGGCGTGGGTGGGGAAGTCCTCGCCTACGTCTGGTAACCGGGAAAGAGAGGTAGAGCAATGTCGCGCATCGGCAAGCTGCCCATCTCGGTTCCCGCCGGAGTGGACGTCACCATCGACGGCCGGACGGTCGCGGTGAAGGGCCCCAAGGGCTCGCTCACCCACACCGTCGCCGCGCCGATCGAGATCGCAAAGGGCGAGGACGGCGTACTGCTGGTCACCCGCCCCAACGACGAGCGTGAATCGAAGGCCCTGCACGGCCTGTCCCGCACGCTGGTGGCGAACATGATCACCGGCGTGACCGCGGGCTACGCCAAGCAGCTGGAGATCAGCGGTGTCGGCTACCGCGTCCAGGCCAAGGGCTCCGCGCTGGAGTTCTCCCTGGGCTACAGCCACCCGATCCTCGTCGAGGCCCCCGAGGGGATCGCCTTCAAGGTCGAGTCCCCGACCAAGTTCTCGGTCGAGGGCATCGACAAGCAGAAGGTCGGCGAGGTGGCGGCGAACATCCGCAAGCTGCGCAAGCCCGACCCGTACAAGGCCAAGGGCGTGAAGTACGCCGGCGAGGTCATCCGCCGCAAGGTCGGAAAGGCTGGTAAGTAGCCATGGCATACGGTGTGAAGATCGCCAAGGGCAAGGCGTACAAGGGCGCGGCCCTCAAGCGCCGCCACATCCGGGTCCGCAAGAAGGTCTCGGGTACGGCGGAGCGTCCGCGCCTGGTCGTGACGCGCTCCAACCGCGGCATCGTGGCGCAGGTCATCGACGACCTCGCGGGCCACACGCTCGCGTCGGCGTCGACCCTCGACTCGTCCATCCGCGGCACCGAAGGCGACAAGAGCGCCAAGGCGAAGCAGGTCGGCCAGTTGGTGGCCGAGCGTGCCAAGGCCAAGGGCATCGAGGCTGTCGTGTTCGACCGCGGCGGCAACCAGTACGCGGGGCGGATCGCCGCTCTGGCGGACGCCGCCCGCGAAGCCGGTCTGAAGTTCTGAGCCCGGTCCGAGCGGAAAACGAAGAGAGGTAATTCCCATGGCTGGACCCCAGCGCCGCGGAAGCGGGGCCGGTGGCGGCGAGCGACGGGACCGCAAGGACCGGCGGGACGGCGGCCAGCAGGCCGAGAAGACCGCCTACGTCGAGCGGGTCGTCGCGATCAACCGCGTCGCCAAAGTTGTGAAGGGTGGTCGTCGCTTCAGCTTCACCGCGCTTGTCGTGGTGGGCGACGGTGACGGCACCGTCGGTGTCGGGTACGGCAAGGCCAAGGAGGTGCCGGCCGCCATCGCCAAGGGTGTGGAGGAGGCCAAGAAGCACTTCTTCAAGGTCCCCCGCATCCAGGGCACCATCCCGCACCCCATCCAGGGCGAGAAGGCGGCGGGCGTCGTCCTGCTCAAGCCCGCCTCCCCGGGTACCGGTGTGATCGCCGGTGGTCCGGTGCGCGCCGTGCTGGAGTGCGCTGGCATCCACGACGTGCTGTCCAAGAGCCTCGGCTCGGACAACGCGATCAACATCGTGCACGCCACGGTGGCGGCGCTCCAGGGCCTGCAGCGGCCCGAGGAGATCGCGGCCCGCCGCGGCCTGCCGCTCGAGGACGTCGCGCCCGCGCCGCTGCTGCGCGCGCGTGCCGGGGTGGGTGTGTGATGGCACGTCTGAAGGTCACCCAGGTCAAGTCCTACATCGGCAGCAAGCAGAACCACCGTGACACCCTGCGTTCGCTCGGCCTGAAGCGGCTGAACGACGTGGTGGTCAAGGAGGACCGCCCGGAGATCCGCGGCATGGTCCACACCGTCCGCCACCTCGTCACGGTCGAGGAGGTCGACTGATCATGGCTGACAGCCCGATCAAGATCCACAACCTCCGTCCGGCCCCGGGCGCCAAGACCGCCAAGACCCGTGTGGGTCGCGGTGAGGCGTCCAAGGGCAAGACGGCCGGTCGCGGCACCAAGGGCACCAAGGCCCGCTACCAGGTTCCGGAGCGCTTCGAGGGTGGGCAGATGCCGCTGCACATGCGGCTGCCCAAGCTCAAGGGCTTCAAGAACCCCTTCCGTACCGAGTACCAGGTCGTCAACCTGGACAAGCTCGCGGCCCTCTACCCCGAGGGCGGCGAGGTCACCGTTGCCGACCTGGTCGCCAAGGGTGCCGTGCGGAAGAACCAGCTCGTCAAGGTGCTCGGCACCGGCGAGGTCTCCGTGGCGCTGCAGGTGACCGTGGACGCGGTCTCCGGCTCCGCCAAGGAGAAGATCACCGCTGCCGGCGGCAGCGTGAACGAGCTCGTCTGAGCTCACGCGTCACCCGACCGGGGGCGCCCAGGCACCATCGGGCGTCCCCGGTCGTCATTCCTGTGAATCGTTCCTGTGATTTTCCCTGCGCGGCTGGTCATTCTCACCGGGCCCGCCTCGCCGGTAAAGTGGCGGGCACTGTCATCAGTCAGATACCTCAGAGACGTCCTTCCGCCGCCGGGCGGGGGGTGCAGGAGGCACCGTGCTCACCGCGTTCGCCCGGGCGTTCAGGACGCCCGACCTGCGCAAGAAGCTGCTGTTCACGCTGAGCATCGTGGTGGTCTACCGGCTCGGTGCCCATGTTCCGCTGCCCGGTATCGACTACACGGTGGTCAACCAGTGCATCAAGGACACGAAGGGCAGCAACAGCCTCTTCGGCCTGGTGAACCTGTTCAGCGGCGGCGCGCTGCTCCAGCTGACCATCTTCGCGCTGGGGATCATGCCGTACATCACGGCGAGCATCATCCTGCAGCTCCTCACCGTGGTCATCCCACGCCTGGAGGCCCTGAAGAAGGAGGGCCAGGCCGGGCAGACCAAGATCACCCAGTACACCCGGTATCTGACGGTGGCCCTGGCGGTCCTGCAGGGCACGGGCCTGGTGGCCACCGCCCGCTCCGGCAGCCTGTTCTCCAGCTGCTCCAACCGGTTCGACATCGTGCCGAACCAGTCGATCTTCACCACCATCACCATGGTCACCACCATGACCGCGGGCACCGTGGTGATCATGTGGCTCGGTGAGCTGATCACCGACCGCGGCATCGGCAACGGCATGTCGATCCTGATGTTCGTCGCCATCGCGGCCGGCTTCCCCGGCTCGCTGTGGGGGATCAAGGTCGCCGGCCACATCGCCGGCGGCTGGGTGGAGTTCCTCGCGGTCATCGCGGTCGGCCTCGTCATCGTGGGCCTGGTGGTCTTCGTCGAACAGGCCCAGCGGCGCATCCCCGTGCAGTACGCCAAGCGCATGATCGGCCGCCGCTCCTACGGCGGCACCTCGACGTACATTCCGCTGAAGGTCAACCAGGCGGGTGTGATTCCCGTCATCTTCGCGTCGTCGCTGCTGTACATTCCGGCGCTGGTCGTCCAGTTCTCCGGGTCCACCGCGGGCTGGGCCCAGTGGATCAGCAGGAACTTCACCAAGGGCGACCACCCGATCTACATGGCGGCGTACTTCCTGCTGATCGTCTTCTTCGCGTTCTTCTACGTGGCCATCTCGTTCAACCCCGAGGAGGTCGCGGATAACATGAAGAAGTACGGAGGCTTCATTCCGGGCATCCGCGCCGGTCGCCCCACCGCCGAGTACCTCAGCTACGTGCTCAACCGCATCACGTGGCCCGGTGCGCTGTATCTGGGTCTCATCGCCCTCGTCCCGACGGTCGCGATCGCGATCTTCAACGGGAGCAATCAGAACTTCCCGCTCGGCGGCACCAGCATCCTGATCATCGTGGGTGTCGGTCTGGAGACCGTGAAGCAGATCGAGAGCCAACTCCAGCAGCGTAATTACGAAGGGTTCCTCCGCTGATGCGCATCGTCCTGGTCGGGCCCCCCGGCGCCGGCAAGGGTACGCAGGCCGCGTTCCTCGCCAAGAACCTGTCCATCCCGCACATCTCCACGGGAGACCTGTTCCGCGCCAACATCAGCCAGGGCACCGAGCTGGGCAAGAAGGCCAAGGCGTACATGGACGACGGGGCCCTGGTCCCCGACGAGGTCACGATCGGCATGGCCGAGGACCGGCTGGACCAGCCCGACGCCGCGGCCGGCTTCCTGCTGGACGGCTTCCCGCGCAACGACCACCAGGCCCGCGCGCTGGACGCCTACCTCACCCGCAAGGGCATCGCGCTGGACGGCGTGCTGGACCTGGAGGTCCCCGAGGACGAGGTGGTCAAGCGCATCGCCGGCCGCCGCACCTGCCGCAACAACAGCGCGCACACCTTCCACGTCGAGTACAAGAAGCCCAGGACCGACGGGGTGTGCGACGAGTGCGGCGGCGAGCTGTACCAGCGCACCGACGACGCCGAGGACAAGGTGCGCAACCGGCTGGAGGTCTACCACCGCGAGACCGAGCCGATCATCGACTACTACAAGCAGCAGGGCCTGGTGATGACCATCTCCGCGCTCGGCCCGGTGGCCGAGGTCACCCGGCGGGCGATGGAAGCCCTGCGCGGCGGCGACGAGTAGCCCACGAGCAACGCACGAGCAGGACACCAGCAGCACACCTGCAGCACACGAGCAGGACCGCACACGGCCGTGGTGCCCCGACGGGGACCACGGCCGTATGGTTGAACAGACACGAACAAGCAGCGAGCGAACAGCGAGCGAGCAGCGAACACGCGGGCGGCCGCAACGGCCGGAACCGCGGCGAGGAGGACGTCGGCCGCGATGGTGGAGATCAAGACCCCGGAGCAGATCGCTCGCATGCGCGCGGCCGGGCTGGTGGTCGCCGCCATCCACGAGGCGACCCGGCGCGCGGCGGTGCCCGGCGCCAGCACCAAGGACCTGGACGAGGTGGCGGCGAAGGTGCTCGCCGACCACGGCGCCAAGCCCAACTTCCTCGGTTACGGCGGCTTTCCCGGCAACATCTGCACCTCGGTCAACGACGTCGTCGTGCACGGCATCCCCGACCGTGAGACCGTCCTGAAGGACGGCGACGTGATCTCCATCGACGCGGGCGCCATCGTGGACGGCTGGCACGGGGACGCGGCCATCACCTGCTTCGTGGGCAGCGGGCACGCGCCCGAGCTGTTCGAGCTGAGCCGGGTGACCGAGGAGTCCATGTGGGCCGGCATCGCCGCGTTCCGCAAGGGCAACCGTCTTGAGGACATCTCGCGCGCCATCGAGACGTACATCCGCCGCCAGCCGCGGCCGGCCTCCGGCAAATACGGCATCGTCGAGGACTACGGCGGCCACGGCATCGGCTCGCAGATGCACATGGACCCCCATCTGCTGAACTACGTCTCCAAGAAGCGCGGCCGCGGCATCAAGCTGATCCCCGGCGTCTGCCTGGCCATCGAGCCCATGGTCACCCTCGGCTCGCCCGCCACCCACGTCCTGGACGACGAGTGGACCGTCAAGACCGACGACGGCTCCTGGTCCTCCCACTGGGAGCACTCGGTCGCCCTGACCGAGCACGGCCCCCTCGTCCTGACCGCCCCCGACGGCGGCCGGGCCAAGCTCGCCGAGTACGGGGTGACGGCGGCGCCCGACCCCCTGGCGTGACGGCCGCCCGCCCCCGCGGTGCGGGTCGGGGCCCGGCCGGGCCCCGATTCGTGTTTACGGGGCGCTTGCCGTAGACTCATACGTCGGCCCCGCGTGTCTTCCGGCATGTCCGGAGCCGACCCCGGTAGCCGACCCCCGAAAGCAGGACATGGCCAAAAAGCAAGGCGCCATCGAAATCGAGGGCACCGTTATCGAGTCTCTGCCGAACGCGATGTTCAAGGTGGAACTCCAGAACGGTCACAAAGTCCTCGCGCACATCAGTGGCAAGATGCGGATGCACTACATCCGGATCCTCCCGGATGACCGGGTCGTCGTGGAGCTGTCTCCGTACGACCTGACGCGCGGACGGATCGTCTACCGGTACAAGTAACCCCAGTGGATCCAACGACCCGGAGTACCTCAGTCCCATGAAGGTCAAGCCGAGCGTCAAGAAGATCTGCGACAAGTGCAAGGTGATCCGGCGGCACGGCCGGGTCATGGTCATCTGCGACAACCTGCGCCACAAGCAGCGCCAGGGCTGACGCACACCG
Source organism: Streptomyces sp. HPF1205 (assembly GCF_020400825.1). Taxonomy (GTDB): domain Bacteria; phylum Actinomycetota; class Actinomycetes; order Streptomycetales; family Streptomycetaceae; genus Actinacidiphila. Next base: position 114,146 of record NZ_JAINVH010000014.1, on the reverse strand, counting down.
ACCGCTTCGCACCCGACCGCAGTACTTCGCGCGACGCGTACACGTACATACGCAGTACCCATCCCCTGTACGAAGGGCGATGACACCCCCGGTGGAGGCCGGGGACCCGGTCCGTACCTCATACGGCGGTCGGGAGCCGGTACTGCGGAAGACCTCCGAATATCCCAGGAGCCCATCAGATGGCACGCCTTTCAGGCGTTGACCTCCCGCGCGAGAAGCGCGTGGAGATCGCCCTCACCTACGTCTTCGGCATCGGCCGCTCGCTGTCGAAGCAGGTGCTGAACGAGACCGGTGTGAACCCCGACATCCGCGTCCGCGACCTGACCGAGGAAGACCTCGTCAAGTTGCGCGAGTACGTCGACGCGAACCTCAAGACGGAGGGTGACCTCCGCCGCGAGATCCAGGCCGACATCCGCCGCAAGGTCGAGATCGGCTGCTACCAGGGTCTGCGCCACCGCCGCGGCCTGCCGGTCCACGGCCAGCGCACTCACACCAACGCCCGCACCCGCAAGGGCCCGCGTCGCGCGATCGCCGGCAAGAAGAAGCCGGGCAAGAAGTAGTCCGAAGCAAGACCCCGATCAGCGGTCTTCGCTGTAGGACCGACCACCTCCACCGGGAGAGACCGAAAGAATGCCTCCTAAGGGCCGTCAGGGCGCCGTCAAGAAGGTGCGCCGCAAGGAAAAGAAGAACGTCGCGCACGGGCACGCCCACATCAAGAGCACGTTCAACAACACCATCGTCTCGATCACCGACCCGCAGGGGAACGTGATCTCCTGGGCCTCCGCCGGCCACGTCGGCTTCAAGGGCTCGCGCAAGTCCACCCCCTTCGCCGCGCAGATGGCCGCCGAGTCGGCCGCCCGCCGCGCGCAGGAGCACGGCATGCGCAAGGTGGACGTCTTCGTGAAGGGCCCCGGCTCCGGCCGGGAGACCGCGATCCGTTCCCTCCAGGCCACCGGCCTTGAGGTCGGCTCGATCCAGGACGTCACCCCGACCCCGCACAACGGCTGCCGCCCGCCCAAGCGCCGGCGCGTCTGACCAGGCTGAAACAGGAGATACGAGACAAATGGCGCGTTACACCGGGGCCGACTGCAAGCGTTGCCGTCGGGAGAAGCAGAAGCTCTTCCTCAAGGGAGCGAAGTGCGAGAGCGCGAAGTGCCCGATCGAGATCCGTCCTTACCCCCCGGGTGAGCACGGACGCGGGCGCACCAAGGACAGCGAGTACCTGCTTCAGCTGCGTGAGAAGCAGAAGTGCGCGCGGATCTACGGTGTCCTCGAAAAGCAGTTCGTGAACTACTACAAGGAAGCGAACCAGAAGACCGGCAAGACCGGTGAGAACCTGCTTCGCATCCTGGAGACCCGCCTCGACAACGTGGTGTACCGGGCCGGCTTCGCCAAGTCCCGCGACCACGCCCGTCAGCTGGTCCGGCACGGCCACATCGTGGTCAACGGCCGCAAGACCGACATCCCGTCGGCCCGCGTCGCCGTGAACGACATCATCGAGGTCCGCGAGTCGTCCCGTAACCTGACCCCCTTCCAGGTGGCCCAGGGCGAGGCCGGCGACAAGACGGTCCCCGCGTGGCTGGAGGCCAACGCCGGCCGTCTGCGGATCCTCGTGCACAGCCTGCCCGAGCGCCAGGTGATCGACACCCAGGTGCAGGAGCAGCTGATCGTCGAGCTCTACTCGAAGTAACGAGCAGCCACCGGAGCACTGCTCCGAGTGACGGGCGGTGCGGTCCCGCGGTTCCCGGGCGGGAACCGGGCCGTACCGCCCGTACCCTCGTAGTACAGGGGGCGTCAAATAGCGGGCGCCCACGACTGAAGGATCTGAACCCATGCTGATCGCTCAGCGTCCCTCGTTGACCGAAGAGGTCGTCGACGAGTTCCGCTCCCGGTTCGTCATCGAGCCGCTGGAGCCGGGCTTCGGCTACACCCTCGGCAACTCCCTGCGCCGTACGCTCCTGTCCTCGATCCCGGGTGCGGCGGTCACGTCGATCCGGATCGACGGCGTCCTGCACGAGTTCACCACCGTGCCGGGTGTCAAGGAGGACGTCACCGACCTCATCCTCAACATCAAGAGCCTCGTCGTCTCCTCCGAGCACGACGAGCCGGTCGTGATGTACCTGCGCAAGCAGGGCCCGGGTGTGGTCACCGCCGCCGACATCGCGCCGCCGGCCGGTGTCGAGGTGCACAACCCCGACCTGGTGCTGGCCACCCTGAACGCCAAGGGCAAGCTGGAGATGGAGCTGACCGTCGAGCGCGGTCGCGGCTACGTCTCCGCGGTGCAGAACAAGCAGCAGGGCCAGGAGATCGGCCGCATCCCGGTCGACTCGATCTACAGCCCGGTGCTCAAGGTCACCTACAAGGTCGAGGCGACCCGTGTCGAGCAGCGCACCGACTTCGACAAGCTGATCGTCGACGTCGAGACCAAGCAGGCCATGCGGCCGCGTGACGCCATGGCGTCGGCCGGCAAGACCCTGGTCGAGCTGTTCGGCCTGGCCCGCGAGCTCAACGTCGACGCCGAGGGCATCGACATGGGCCCGTCCCCGACGGACGCCGCCCTGGCCGCGGACCTCGCCCTGCCGATCGAGGAGCTGGAGCTCACCGTCCGCTCCTACAACTGCCTCAAGCGCGAGGGCATCCACTCGGTCGGCGAGCTGGTCGCCCGCTCGGAGGCGGACCTGCTCGACATCCGCAACTTCGGCGCCAAGTCGATCGACGAGGTCAAGGCGAAGCTGGCCGGCATGGGCCTGGCCCTCAAGGACAGCCCGCCCGGATTCGACCCGACCGCCGCCGCCGACGCCTTCGGCGCCGACGACGACGTGGACGCGGGCTTCGTGGAGACCGAGCAATACTGACCGTCTCCGACGGTTCACCGGGAAGTACGGTGAGCTTTCGGAGTGCCTCCAAGGGGCGCGGGGTCCCCCAGAGCTTCGCCTGGGGGTGCCCCCCGCGCGCAACCACCGCCGGCCGGTGGTCCGGCTGCGACAGCAACAGCCCCTTCGGGACGGTCGCGGCGTGCCGGCCTCGTTGTGGCCGGTCGCGCTGGGGGCGCCCCCTCCGGGGGACCCCGCGCCCCTTCGGGGCGCAACCGGAATTCCGGGTCTGCGGCCGCAGGCTCGGCACTGACATCGGTACCTGGTACGGCCGGTGCAGCGTAGAAGGAGAAAGACATGCCTCAGCCCGCCAAGGGTGCCCGTCTGGGCGGCAGTGCCGCGCACGAGAAGCTGCTGCTCGCGAACCTCGCGAAGTCGCTGTTCGAGCACGGCAGGATCACCACCACCGAGGCCAAGGCGCGCCGGCTCCGCCCGGTCGCCGAGCGCCTGATCACCAAGGCGAAGAAGGGCGACATCCACAACCGTCGCCAGGTGCTGCAGACGATCACGGACAAGGGCATCGTGCACACGCTCTTCACCGAGATCGGCCCGCGGTACGCCAACCGCCCCGGTGGCTACACCCGCATCACCAAGATCGGCCCGCGGCGTGGCGACAACGCGCCCATGGCCGTCATCGAGCTGGTCGAGGCGCTGACCGTGCAGCAGTCCGCGGTCGGCGAGGCCGAGGCCGCCACCCGGCGTTCCGCCAAGGACCGGGCCGGCGACGAGGCCGCCGCCGAGTTCAAGAAGGACGAGCCGGTCGAGGACGCCAAGCCGGAGGCCGCGGAGGAGGCCGAGGACGTGCAGGACGCCGTCCCCGCCACCGCCGAGGAGTCCGACGAGGAGTCCAAGGACGCCTGAGCGTGCCCAGGACGGGCCCGTACCCCAGGGGGGTGCGGGCCCGTTCCGCATGGTGGCGTACGAGGTGGAGCGGTGGCGAAGAGCGAGGAGCGAGGTGTGAGCGACGACCCGGCACCCGGGTTCGTACGGGTACGGCTGGACCTGTCGTACGACGGGGCCGCCTTCTCCGGGTGGGCCAGGCAGCGGGCCCGGCGGACCGTGCAGGGAGAGCTGGAGGACGCGATCCGGACCGTGCTGCGGCTGGACGAGCCGGTGGAGCTGACGGTGGCCGGCCGTACCGACTCCGGCGTGCACGCCCGCGGCCAGGTCGCGCACGTGGACCTGCCGGCCGAGGTGTGGTCACGGGAGCGCGACAGGCTGCGGCGGCGGCTGGCCGGGCGGCTGCCCTGGGACGTACGCGTCTGGCGCGCGGCCGAGGCGCCGGCCGGCTTCAACGCGCGCTTCTCGGCGGTCTGGCGGCGGTACGCCTACCGGGTCGGCGACCACCCGGGCGGCGTGGATCCGCTCATGCGCGGCTACGTCCTGTGGCACGACCGGCCGGTGGACGTGGACGCCATGAACACCGCCGCCGAGCTGCTGCTCGGGGAGCACGACTTCGCCGCGTACTGCAAGAAGCGGGAGGGCGCCACGACCATCCGCACCCTGCTCGACCTGCGCTGGGAGCGCACCGCGGACGGGATCGCGGTGGCCACCGTGCGGGCCGACGCCTTCTGCCACAACATGGTCCGCGCCCTGGTCGGCGCGATGCTGCTGGTCGGCGACGGCCACCGGCCCGTGGGCTTCCCCGGTGAGGTCCTGGCCGGCCGCGTCCGCCACTCCGCGGTCAACGTCGTGCGCCCCCACGGCCTCACCCTCGAAGAGGTCGGCTACCCCCCGGACGACCAGTTGGCCGCCCGCAACCGCGAGTCCCGCAACATCCGCACGCTGTCGCCGTCGCCTCCCAGCACCTGCTAGTGCCGCCTTTGCCGGCGGTCCGCGCAGGCGCGGACCGCCGCCGGCGTCAGTTGCGGGACGGGTCCGCGGCCGCCGCGTCGCGGCCGCGCTGGATGATGCGGTCGAAGGCGAAGTTCGAGGTGTCGTTCGCGGCCTGGAGCGCCGGGGACGTCGTGGGGCCGCCGAGCGTCTTGCCGTTCTTCAGGCCGGAGATCGTGAAGTAGGCGTAGCGGGCGACCGCGTTCGATGTCATCTGGCAGGCCACCGCGTGGCAGAAGTCGCCGACGCCGCCGCCGTTGAGCGGCGCGATGTACTGCGCCGTCTTCTGCAGCTTGGCCGCGTGCGCGGTGTCGTCGAAGACGGCCACGCCCACGGTGACCGCGTACTGGCCGCTGACGTAGGTCGCGCGGATGAGCTTGCGGCACTTGTTCGCCGCCAGCGCGCCGGACAGCGCGGAGCGCGCGCCGGTGGCGCAGTGGGTGGTGACGGCGGTGCTCGTCTTGACGTACGTGTGGCCGTTCATCGTGAACCGCTTGCCGGGGAACAGGCTCGCCGGGGTGAGCGGCGCCTTGTCCTTCGCGGGCGTGCGGAGGTAGTCCAGCGGGTTGGCGGGCGGCGGCGGGGCCACCGAGCTGAACGTCGGCGCCGGTGGCAGCGGCTGCGTACTCCCGGCACTCGCCGAGGTCGTCGGCCCGCCGCCGGCGGTGTTCGAACTCTTGCCGGACATGACGACGGCGGTCGCCACGCCTCCCGCGATGACCGCGACGGCCACGATCCCGCCGGTCAGCATCATGACCTTGCGCCGCTTGGCGCCGGACTCCTGCGCCTGGGCCAGCGACTCCCAGTCCGGGGTGCCCGGGCTCTGCGCCCCGACCGGCGGCCGCGCGGCGGGAGCGGGCGCGGCCTGGGGCGGGAACGGGGTCTGGGACGGCGTGTTCGGGCGGGACGGCCCGCCGCCGAAGCCGCCCGCGCCCGGCGGGGGCCCGGCGGGTCCGCCCGGGCCGGGACCGGTGGGCCCGGAAGGCGCGGGGCCGCCCTGCCGCGGCATCCCGCCGGAGGGCCCGTAACCACCCGGCTGCTGCGGGGGCTGCGGCTGCTGCGAGGGCTGCCCGGGGCCGGGGCCCTGCCCGCCCTGGGGGCCGCCCTGGCCATGGGGCTGTCCCTGGCCCTGCGACTGGCCCTGGGGCTGGCCTTGGGACTGGCCCTGGGGCTGGGGCGGGGGCCCGGCGGGGCCCTGCCCCTGCCAGGACTGCTCGGCCGCCGGGCCGGCCGGCGGCCCGAAGCCCTGCCGCGGGTCGGCCGGCGCTGCCGGGTAGGACCGCGCTTGCGCCGACCGTGAGGGGATGACGCGTCCCTCCAGGACCTCGCGCCTGCTCTCGGCGGAGCCGGAGCGGGGGTCCTGCGGGAGCTGCTGCCCGGGGCCTTCACTCATGCCGCGCATCATATTGCCGGACCGCCCCCCTCCATACGGTCGGCCGCGTACCGCCCGTACCGCCCCGTGCCCGGCCCCCACCCCACCGGCCGGGAAAAGCAGTTGGGGTGTGCATCCGGTCCGGGGAGAATCCCGCTCATGGGTCATGTCGAAGCAGCGCACGTCGAGTACTACCTGCCGGACGGGCGGGCGCTGCTGGGCGACGTCTCGTTCCGGGTGGGCGAAGGTGCCGCGGTGGCCATGGTGGGGCCGAACGGCGCGGGGAAGACCACCTTGCTGCGGCTGATCGCGGGCGAGCTGGCCCCACACGGCGGGACGGTCACCGTGAGCGGCGGCCTCGGCGTGATGCCGCAGTTCGTGGGCACCGTCCGCGACGACCGCACCGTCCGCGACCTGCTGGTCTCGGTGGCCCATCCGCGGATCAGGGAGGCGGCGCGGGCGGTGGACGCCGCCGAGCTGGCGATCATGGCGCAGGACGACGAGCCTGCCCAGATGGCGTACGCGGCCGCGCTCGGCGAGTGGGCCGAGGCGCGGGGCTACGAGGCCGAGACGCTGTGGGACATGTGCACCATGGCCGCGCTCGGCATGCCGTACGACCGCGCCCAGTGGCGCGAGGTCAAGACGCTCTCCGGCGGCGAGCAGAAGCGCCTGGTGTTGGAGGCCCTGCTGCGCGGCCCCGACGAGGTGCTGCTGCTGGACGAGCCGGACAACTACCTGGACGTCCCCGGCAAGCGCTGGCTGGAGGAGCAGCTGGCGCGGACCCGGAAGACGGTCCTGTTCGTCAGCCACGACCGCGAGCTTCTCGCCCGCAGCGCCGAGAAGATCGTCAGTCTGGAGACCGGTCCGGCCGGCACCACCGCCTGGGTGCACGGCGGCGGCTTCGGCACCTTCCACGAGGCCCGCAAGGAGCGCTTCGCCCGCTTCGAGGAGCTGCGCCGCCGCTGGGACGACGAGCACGCGAAGCTCAAGGCCATGGTGCTGCGGCTGCGGCAGCAGGCGGCCAACAGCCCCGACATGGCCTCGCGCTACCACGCCGCCCAGACCAGGCTGCGCAGGTTCGAGGAGGCGGGCCCGCCGCCGGAGCCGCCGCGCGAGCAGGACATCCGGATGCGGCTGCGCGGCGGCCGTACCGGGGTACGGGCGGTGACGTGCGAGCGGCTGGAGCTCACCGGCCTGATGAAACCGTTCGACCTGGAGGTCTTCTACGGCGAGCGGGTCGCGGTGCTCGGCTCCAACGGCTCCGGCAAGTCCCACTTCCTGCGGCTGCTGGCCGGCGACCGGGGCGTCGCGCACACCGGCTCGTACAAACTGGGCGCCCGGGTCGTGCCCGGGTACTTCGCGCAGACCCACGGGCCGCATCCGGGGCAGGAGGCCGAGCGCCCCCGGCCGGCCGGGCAGAGCCTCGTCGACGTGCTGTGGACCGAGCACGCCCGCGACCGCGGCCGGGCGATGTCCGTACTGCGGCGCTACGAGCTGGAACGCCAGGGCGACCAGCCCTTCGACAAGCTGTCGGGCGGCCAGCAGGCGCGGTTCCAGATCCTGCTCATGGAGCTGCGGGGCAGCACCGCCCTGCTGCTCGACGAGCCCACGGACAACCTCGACATGGAGTCCGCCGAGGCGCTCCAGGACGGCCTGGACGCCTATGACGGCACGGTCCTCGCCGTCACGCACGACCGCTGGTTCGCCCGCTCCTTCGACCGCTTCCTGGTCTTCGGCGCGGACGGGGTGGTCCGCGAGACCGCCGAGCCGGTCTGGGACGAGCGCAGGGTCGAGCGCGAACGGTAGGACGCGAGCGGCAGGACGCCGGTCGCCGGGCGTCGGTCGCCGGGCGCCGGTGGCGGCCGGCGGCCGGGCCCGGATGCGAGCCGGGCCCGGATGCGAGCCGGGCCCGGACGCGAGCCGGGGTCGTTTTGACCCGCGCGGGCCGTGAACGGTATTCTCGGGCTTCGTTATGCGTATTGGCTTGCTCTATCTCACGTGAGGGGCCCTTACGCCGGTCCACCGGGCCGATGGACAGCGGCGGGTGCGCGGGTTGCGTCCCCGAGTACCGCCCAGGCTGTCGTGATCGTCCGGGTGGCCTTGTCAGGACCTTGACCTCTGAGAAGAAGCGAAGGCTACGACCGTGCGTACGTACAGCCCCAAGCCCGGCGATGTGAAGCGCCAGTGGCACGTCATCGACGCCCAGGACGTCGTCCTGGGCCGGCTCGCCTCCCAGGCCGCCGTCCTCCTGCGCGGCAAGCACAAGCCGATCTACGCCCCCCACGTCGACACCGGTGACTTCGTCGTCATCATCAACGCCGACAAGGTGCACCTGAGCGGCAACAAGAAGACCCAGAAGATGGCCTACCGCCACTCCGGCTACCCCGGCGGTCTGCGCTCGGTGCGTTACGACGAGCTGCTGGCGAAGAGCCCCGAGAAGGCCGTGGAGAAGGCCGTCAGGGGCATGCTTCCCAAGAACTCCCTGGGCCGGCAGATGCTCACCAAGCTGAAGGTCTACGCGGGTGACCAGCACCCGCACGGCGCCCAGCAGCCGGTGCCGTTCGAGATCACCCAGGTCGCGCAGTAGTCCCGGCCACCGTCTACCGGAAAGAATTCGAGGAGCATCGTGGCTGAGACCACCGCCGAGTCCCCTCTCGAGGGCGAAGAGACCTACGACGAGATCACGACCTTCGAGTCGGAGGCCGTCGAGTCCGAGTACACCTCCGAGTCCCTCGCCTCCCGCTTCGGTGAGCCGCAGCCGGCCGCCGGCACCGGCCGCCGCAAGCGGTCCATCGCGCGCGTCCGCATCGTCCCGGGCAGCGGCAAGTGGAAGATCAACGGCCGCACCCTGGAGGGGTACTTCCCCAACAAGGTGCACCAGCAGGAGGTCAACGAGCCGTTCAAGGTCCTTGAGCTGGACGGCCGTTACGACGTCATCGCCCGCATCGCCGGCGGCGGCATCTCCGGCCAGGCCGGTGCGCTGCGCCTGGGCGTGGCCCGCGCGCTCAACGAGGCGGACGTCGACAACAACCGCGGCCCGCTGAAGAAGGCCGGCTTCCTGACCCGCGACGACCGCGCGGTCGAGCGGAAGAAGGCCGGTCTGAAGAAGGCCCGCAAGGCGCCGCAGTTCAGCAAGCGCTGATCGCCTCCGGCGGTCACCCGGACCTGCCGGGGGACCCCGGCAGGTCCGTCGTCGCCCCGGAGGCAGTCCGATGCCTCCGGGGCGTTCGCATTCGGGGCGTTCCCGATCGGCGCTTGTCCGTTCGGGGACGTTCCCCTGCGGGGCGTTCCCGTTCGGGACGTTCCCGTGCGGGGCGCTTCCGTCCGGGACCTTCCCTTGCGGGGCGTTCTCGTCCGGGGGGCGCCGCCCGCGTCAGCCCCGCCGTATCACCGAGCCGCACGACAACGCGCACCTTTCGGAGGAACAACTGTGGGACGACTCTTCGGCACCGACGGGGTGCGCGGAATCGCCAACGCCGACCTGACGGCGGAGATGGCACTGGGCCTGTCGGTCGCGGCGGCGCACGTACTGGGCGAGGCGGGCACGTTCGCGGGGCACCGGCCGGTGGCCGTGGTGGGGCGCGACCCGCGGGCCTCGGGCGAGTTCCTGGAGGCCGCCGTGGTGGCGGGCCTGGCCAGCGCGGGCGTGGACGTCCTGCGGGTCGGTGTGCTGCCCACCCCGGCGGTGGCGTATCTCACCGGCGCGCTGGGTGCCGACCTCGGCGTCATGCTGTCCGCCAGCCACAACGCCATGCCGGACAACGGTGTCAAGTTCCTGGCCCGCGGCGGCCACAAGCTGGACGACGAGCTGGAGGACCGGATCGAGGCGGTCTACGCCGAGCACCGCACCGGCGCCCCCTGGAACCGCCCCACCGGCGCCGGCGTCGGCCGCGTCAAGGACTACGACGAGGGCTTCGACCAGTACGTCGCCCACCTCATCGGGGTGCTGCCCAACCGGCTGGACGGGCTGAAGGTCGTCCTCGACGAGGCGCACGGCGCCGCCGCCCGCGTCTCGCCCGAGGCGTTCTCCCGGGCGGGCGCCGAGATCGTCACGATCGGCGCGCAGCCCGACGGCCTGAACATCAACGACGGCTGCGGCTCCACCCACCTGGGCCCGCTCAAGGCCGCCGTGGTCGAGCACGGCGCCGACCTCGGCATCGCGCACGACGGCGACGCCGACCGCTGCCTGGCCGTGGACGCCTCCGGCCAGGAGGTCGACGGCGACCAGATCATGGCCATACTGGCGGTGGCGCTGCGCGAGCGCGGCGCCCTGCGCCAGAACACCGTGGTGGCCACCGTGATGTCCAACCTCGGCTTCAAGCTGGCGATGGAACGCGAGGGCATCGACCTGGTCCAGACGGCGGTCGGCGACCGCTACGTGCTGGAGGCCATGAAGGAGCACGGCTACGCCCTCGGGGGTGAGCAGTCCGGCCATGTCATCGTGCTGGACCACGCCACGACCGGCGACGGCACGCTCACCGGCCTGCTGCTGGCCGCCCGCGTCGCCGCCACCGGCCGCCCGCTGGCCGAACTGGCCACGGTCATGGAGCGGTTGCCGCAGGTCCTGGTGAACGTCCGCGATGTCGACAAGAGCCGCGTCGGCTCCTCCGCGGAACTGGCCGCCGCCGTCACCGAGGCCGAGACGGAGCTGGGCGCCACCGGCCGCGTCCTGCTGCGCTCCTCCGGCACCGAGCCGCTGGTCCGGGTCATGGTCGAGGCGGCCGACATCGACCACGCCCGCGCGGTCGCCCAGCGGCTCGCGGACGTGGTGAAGTCCGCGCTGGGCTGAGGGCCGCGGCCCGCCTCAGAGCTTGCGCAGCGACAGCCGCCGTACCTTGTGGTCCGGGCCCTTCCTCAGGACGAGGGTGGCCCGGCCGCGGGTCGGGGCGATGTTCTGCACCAGGTTGGGGCGGTTGACGGTCCGCCACATCCGCCGTGCGTAGTCCAGGGCCTCGTCCTCGCCGACCTCGGTGTACCGGCGGAAGTACGAGGACGGGTCCTGGAAGGCGGTGTCGCGCAGCGCGCGGAACCGCTCCAGGTACCACCGCTCGATGTCCTCGGCGCGCGCGTCCACGTACACGCTGAAGTCGAAGTGGTCCGCCAGGCCGATCCTGGTCCGCCCGTCCTTGCCGGGCAGGGCGGGCTGCAGGACGTTGAGCCCCTCCACGACGAGGATGTCGGGACGGCGTACGGTGAGCCGCTCGCCGGGCACGATGTCGTAGCTCAGGTGCGAGTAGACGGGGGCGCTCACCTCGGCCTTGCCCGCCTTGACGTCGGCGACGAACCGGGTCAGGGCGCGGCGGTCGTACGACTCGGGGAACCCCTTGCGGGACATCAGGCCGCGGCGGCGCAGTTCGGCGTTGGGCAGCAGGAAGCCGTCGGTGGTGACCAGTTCGACCCGGGGGTGCTCCGGCCATCTGGCCAGCAGCGCCCGCATCAGGCGGGCGGTGGTGGACTTGCCGACGGCCACGCTGCCGGCCACCCCGATGACGAACGGCGTGCCGGGCTGGTGGGGGCCCCGCCCGTTCGCGTCGCCGCCGAGGAAGGTGTTGAGGGCGCCGCGCAGCCCGCTGTGCGCGGCGATGTACAGGTTGAGCAGCCGGGACAGCGGCAGGTAGACGTCCACCACCTCGTCCAGGTCGACCACGTCGCCGAGGCCGCGCAGCTCCTCCACCTCGCCGGCGGTCAGCGGCAGCGGCGTACGGTCGCGCAGCGCGCTCCACTGTTCCCGGGTCAGATCGACGTACGGGCTGGTGGGGGCGCTGTCGGGCGAGGTCATGCCAGGAGTTTTCCACAGGCCGCGGCGCCAGGTGACGGGCGGTGCGGGGCGCGGGCCTAAGCTGGCCGGTATGTACGGGATCGTGGAAGACATGGGCGCCGGGCGCGCTTGTGGCGTGGTGCGGGCCGGCGGCGACGCCGGCCGGTTCGGCCGTCTCGCGGGGCCGGTGACCGCCGGGTGATCGTCGGAGTCGGGATCGACGTGGCGGAGATCGGCCGCTTCGCCGAGGCCCTGGACCGCACCCCGGGCATGGCCGAGCGCCTGTTCAACCACGACGAGCTGCACCTGCCCAGCGGTGACCGCCGGGGCATCGCCTCCCTGGCCGCCCGTTTCGCCGCCAAGGAGGCCCTGGCGAAGTCCCTGGGCGCCCCGCCGGGCCTGCACTGGCTCGACGCGGAGGTCGTCACCACCTCATCGGGCCGCCCCCACCTGATCGTCCGCGGCACGGTCGCCGCCCACGCCGCCGCCCTGGGTGTGACGACCTGGCACCTGTCGCTGAGTCACGACGCGGGCATCGCCTCGGCGGTGGTGATAGCGGAGGCGTGAGGGTGTGGGTCCGTCAGTTCCCGTAGTGGTAGCGGCAGGCGGCGACGCGGATCTCGTCCTCGTCGATTCGGTACACGAGGCGGTGTTCCTCGGTGATCCGCCGAAACCAGTAGCCGTGGAAGCCGTGCTTGAGCGGTTCGGGCTTGCCGATTCCTTCGTTGCCGTTGCGGGCGATGTCCGCGATGAGGACGTTGATCCGCTTCAGGACCTTGCGGTCCTGGGTCTGCCACCACTGGTAGTCCGCCCACGGCGTTTCGTCGAAGACGACCTTCACTCGTCGTCCACCAGTTCGCGAGGCGTGCCGCCGCCGTGCTCGAGTCGGTCGATCGAGGCGAGCAGGCGCCGGGCGTTGGCCGGGCTCCTCAGCAGGTACGCGGTCTCCTTCAGCGACTCGTACTCAGCGAGTGACACGATCACGGCCGGTTCATGTCCGGCGCGCGTGATGACGACTTCCTCGCGGTCGTCGTTGACCGAGTCGAGTACTTCGGCGTACCTGGCGCGCGACTCGGAATACGTCATGGTCTTCATGGGACACCTCCTCGTGTACGGAAAATTGCACAACCAGCCTCCCGGGCTGCCGGGCGCGCGGGCGGGCCCGGGGCCCGGCGGGGAAGATGGGGGGATCCGGAGTCCGGGAGGTCGGTGGATGAGGTACGGGCACAGCGTGGCGGTCGTGCGGGAGGCCGAGCGGGCGCTCATGGGACGGTTGCCCGAAGGGGCGTTGATGCAGCGGGCGGCGGCCGGGCTGGCCGCGGTGGGCGCGCGGTTGCTGGGCAGGGTCTCGGGCGCGCGGGTGGTGGTGCTGACCGGGAGCGGGGACAACGGCGGGGACGCGCTGTACGCGGGCGCCCGGCTGGCGCGGCGCGGGGCCGCCGTCACGGCCGTGCTGCTCAGCCCGGAGCGGGCGCACGCCGGGGGACTGGCGGCGCTGCGGGCCGCGGGCGGGCGGGCGGTCGGCCCGGAGCAGGGGGAGGCCCTGATCGACCGGGCGGCCCTCGTGCTCGACGGCATCACCGGTATCGGCGGCAAGGGGGGCCTGCGGCCTGCGGCCGTGCCGCTCGCCGAGGCCGCGCACCGGTCCGGGGCCGCCGTCGTCGCCGTCGACCTGCCCAGCGGCGTGGACGCCGACAGCGGCGAGGTGCAGGGGGCGGCCGTCCGCGCGGACGTCACCGTGACCTTCGGGACGTACAAGCCCGCCCATCTCATCGACCCGGCCGCCGGGTTCGCCGGCGCACTCCACCTGGTCGACATCGGCCTGGGCGGCGACCTCGGCGCCCCGGACGTCGAGTCGCCGCAGCACGCCGACGTGGCCGCGCTGCTGCCGCGTCCGAAGGGCGAGAGCGACAAGTACCGGCGTGGCGTCATCGGTGTCGTGGCCGGCTCCCCGCGCTACCCGGGGGCGGCCGTCCTCGCCGTGTCCGGGGCGCTGCGGGCGGGCGCCGGGGCCGTGCGGTACGTGGGCGCCGGCGGCGACGCGGTGCTCGCCCGGCACCCCGAGACGCTCGTGTCGAGCGGTTCGCCGCACCAGGCGGGCCGCGTGCAGGCGTGGGTGGCCGGCCCCGGCCTCGGCGACGAGGCGGACGCCCGCCGGGCGGTGGCCGAGGTGCTCGCCTCCGACGTGCCCGTCCTGGTGGACGCCGACGGGCTGCGGCTGATGGACGCCGACGCGGTACGTGGCCGGGCCGCGCCCACCGTCCTGACCCCGCACGCCGGGGAGGCGGCCGCCCTCCTGGGGTGGGCGCGCGAGGAGGTGGAGGCGCGCCGCCTGGAAGCCGTTCGCGCGCTGGCCGCGCGGCTGCGCGCCACCGTACTGCTCAAGGGCTCCACCACCCTGATCGCCGATCCGGACCCGGCTGTTCCGGTTCGCGTCAATCCGACCGGTACGCCCTGGCTCGCCACCGCCGGCAGCGGCGACGTGCTGTCCGGCCTGACCGGCTCGCTGCTCGCGGGCGGCCTCCCGGCCCTGGACGCCGCCTCCTGCGGCGCCTACCTGCACGGCCTCGCGGCCCGCCTCGCCGAGGGGCCGTTGTCGGCGGCGGACGTGGCCGAGGCGGTCCCGGCTGCCTGGCGCAACGTGTGCGGCTGACGGCCGGCCGGCGGACGCGGCAAAGGCGCCCGCCGGCCGACCGCACCCTGTGCGGCGAGTGGGCCCTGTACGAGCACCGCCTCCCGTGCCGCGCCGCGTCCTGCCGTCAGGAACCGGCCGCACCCCCGCCGCCCGCGCCCTGTGGACAGGCGTCGCCGCCGGGCGGCCCGCGCCTGAGACACTGTCCGTGATGAACGGCACGAACGGCACCACGAACGGCACCGGCCCCACCCGCGTCCCGCCCCCGCGCGCCTGGGCGGCCATCGACCTGGCCGCGCTGCGGGCCAACGTCGCCGCGCTCCGGGCCAAGGCACCCGGCGCGGCGTTCATGGCCGTCCTCAAGGCCGACGCCTACGGGCACGGCATGGTGCCCTGCGCCCGCGCCGCGCTGGAGGCGGGCGCGCAGTGGCTGGGCGTGGCCACGCCCGAGGAGGCGCTCGCCCTGCGCGCGGCCGGGCTGGGCGGCCGGGTGCTGTGCTGGCTGTGGACGCCCGGCGGCCCGTGGCGCGAGTGCGTGGCGGCCGACATCGACGTGACGGTCAGCGCCCGCTGGGCGCTGGAGGAGGCGGTGGCGGCGGCGCGCGCGGCCGGCCGCACCGCCCGCGTCCAGCTCAAGATCGACGCGGGCCTGGGGCGCAACGGGGCGCAGCCCGCCGACTGGCCCGACCTGACCAGGGCCGCCCGCGCGGCCGAGCGGGACGGCCTGATCAAGGTCACCGGCGTGTGGGCGCACTTCTCCTGCGCCGACGAGCCCGGCCACCCCTCGATCGACCGCGAACTGGGCATCTTCCGCGAGGCCGTCGACCGCGCCGCGGACGCCGGCCTCGAACCGGAGGTCCGGCACATCGCCAACTCGCCGGGCACCCTCACCCTCCCCGAGTCCCACTTCGACCTCGTGCGCCCCGGCGTGGCGATGTACGGGATCTCGCCGGTGCCCCAGGTCGGCGCCCCGGCGGACTTCGGGCTGCGGCCGGTGATGACGCTCTCCGCCCGCCTCGCCTCGGTCAAGCGGGTCCCCGGCGGCCACGGCGTCAGCTACGGGCACCAGTACGTCACGCCGGGCGAGACCACCCTCGCGCTGGTCCCCGTGGGGTACGCGGACGGAGTGCCGCGGCACGCCTCGTCCGCGGGCCCGGTGCTGGTCGCCGGAAAGTGGCGGACGATCGCGGGCCGGGTGGCGATGGACCAGTTCGTGCTGGACCTCGGCGGCGACACCGCGGAGCCCGGCGACGAGGCCGTCCTCTTCGGCCCCGGCGACCGCGGCGAGCCGACCGCCGAGGACTGGGCCCGCGCCTGCGGCACCATCGCGTACGAGATCGTCACCCGCGTCGGCTCCCGCGTACCGCGGATCCACCTGGACGGGCGCTGAGCGCCGTGGCCGAGGCGAAGTGGGAGCGGGCCGGGCTGGTCGGCGCCGCGATCGGGGTGGTGGCGGCCGGGGCCGCCGCCGGCATGGCGATCGAGCGCGCCACGGTGAGCCGTTCGGTGCGGCGCGAGGCCCGTCTCGCGCTGGACGCCGCGGGGCCGTACGGGACGCTGCGCGGCGCCCCCGGCACCACCGCGGCCGAGGACGGCACCGAGCTCTACTACGAGGTCGAGGACGCCGCCGAGCCGCCGGCGCCCGCCGTACCGCAGCGGCGCGGCAGGGGCTGGCTGCGCCGCCCGGCCAAGGGCGCCGCCCCGCAGGTCCGGCCGGTCACCGTCGTCTTCTGCCACGGCTACTGCCTCAACCAGGACTCCTGGCACTTCCAGCGCGCCGCCCTGCGCGGCGCCGTGCGGGCCGTCTACTGGGACCAGCGCAGCCACGGCCGCAGCGAGCGCGGCCGCGACCAGGCGGCGGGCGGACCGGTCACCATCGACCAGCTCGGCCGCGACCTGAAGGCCGTGCTCGACGCCGCCGTGCCCGAGGGACCGGTGGTCCTGGTCGGCCACTCCATGGGCGGCATGACCGTCATGGCCCTCGCCGACCAGTTCCCCGACTACGTCCGGGAGCGGGTGGCCGGTGTCGCCTTCCTGTCGACCTCCGCGGGCAAGCTCGCCGCCGTCACCCTGGGCCTGCCGGCCGCCGGGGCCAGGGCCTTCCGCCTCCTCGCGCCGGGCCTGCTGCGGGTGCTCGGCCGGCAGGCCGAGCTGGTGGAGCGGGCGCGCGGTGCCACCGCCGACCTGTTCACCGGGGTCGTCAAGCGGTACTCGTTCGGCTCGGACGACGTGGACCCGGCCGTCCAGCGGTTCGCCGAGCGGCTGATCGAGGACACGCCGATCGACGTGGTCGCCGAGTTCTACCCGGCGTTCACCACCCACGACAAGGCCGAAGCGCTGGCCGGGTTCGACGCTTTGCCCGGGCTGGTGCTGGCGGGGGAGAAGGACCTGCTCACCCCCAGCGCGCACAGCGCCGAGATCGCCGAGAAACTGCCCGGCGCCGAGCTGGTCGTCATCGACGGCGCGGGCCACCTGGTCATACTGGAGCGGCCCGACCTGGTGAACCGCGCGCTGGCCGCACTCGTCTCGCACGCCTGCGACGCGGTGCGCGCTCCCGTTCCTCAGGGGCTTCGCGACCTCACAGCGGCGGCCGACAAGTAGCATCAGCAATCATGGGCACACCGCACGACCAGTACCCGGCGGGTACGGAACAGGACGACGCCCCGGCGGTCACGATCACCGTCGGGACCGCCGAGCGCATGCGCGAACTGGGCCGCAGGCTGGCGTCCCTGCTCGCCCCCGGTGACCTGGTCCTGCTCAGCGGCGACCTGGGCGCCGGCAAGACCACGCTGACCCGCGGCCTCGGTGAGGGGCTGGGGGTGCGCGGAGCCGTCACCTCGCCGACCTTCGTCATAGCGCGGGTCCACCCCTCGCTGACCGGCGGCCCCGCCCTGGTCCACGTCGACGCCTACCGCCTCGGCGGCGGCCTGGACGAGATGGAGGACCTGGACCTGGACGTCTCGCTGCCGGAGTCCGTGGTGGTCGTGGAGTGGGGCGAGGGCAAGGTCGAGGACCTGTCCGAGGCGCGGCTGCAGGTGGTGATCGGGCGCGAGCCGGGCGGCCCCGACGACGGGGGCGGCGTCACCGGTCCTGACGGGCCGCGGGAGGTCACGGTCACCGGCATCGGCCCGCGCTGGGCCGCGGAGAACCTGGACGTCCTGCGGGGCTGACCGCCCCGCGCCTTGCGTAAGGACCGGTTACGGGTCCGTGCGGGTCCGGACCGTTACGGGTCCGGGCGGGTCGTGCCGGCCCGCCCGCGCCTCAGGCCGCGTCGCGGTCCGGGTCCGGGACGGGGGCGCGCACCGGGGTGCGAGAGGCCGGGGCCTGCCCCGGCCGGTCCTCGTCGGCGGACGGCGAGGAGACGGACGGCGAGGCCGACGGCCGGGTGGACGGCCGCGCGGGCGGTGGGGTCGACACGGTACGGGCGGCGGCGCACGCGGCGAGCACGGCGTCGACCGACGGCGTGCCGGGCGGCCGCGGGTCCCGCGGGTCATGGGCCGAGGTGGCCGGCATGCGCGCCTCCCTGAAACTGGCGAAGTGAGGCAACCCTGACCAAAGGGTTCGTCTCCAAGCACACCATGGGGAACCGCCGGTCCGCAATATCTTCCCGACAGGCTGTCGGCTCATTCGACCGAACGGGTGAATCACCACCGCAACCTCACCGCACGACCACCACGGCCGCCCCGATCGGCGCGCGCTGCCACAGCGCGGCCGCGTCCGCCCGGCTCTCCCGGACCGCCCCGCTGCGCATCGCCGGGTCGCGGGCCGCCATGGAGCCGTCGGCGGCAGCGCTGAAACCGATGTTCAGCCCGTCGGTCTCGGCGAAGAGCACGACGTGCTCGACCTTCACGCCGTCGCCGCCCCGACCGCCCTGGCGGCGGGCGAACACCTTGTGGGGCCCTACCGACGGCGGCAGGCCGCCGCCGACCACGGCGAAGCTGCGGACCACCTCGCCGTGCCCGCCGACCAGCCACACCCGGCCGCCGGACAGGCTGTAGACCACCCGCTCCCCGGTCCCGGAACCGGCCGGCAGCCGGGTCGTGCCGTGACCGGTCGCGGGACCCGCGCCGCGCCCGGCGCCCAGCCCGGCCGCTCCCGCCCCTGCCGTCCCTCCTGCCGTTCCGGCCGGAGCGGTGCCCGCCGAATCGGCGGCCTGCACGGTCAGCAGCCCGACCGTGCCGAGGGCTGCCGCGAGCAGCCCGGTGACCAGCGTGCGGGACGAGATCGTTACCACGCGGCACCTCCGTACGTCCGAAAGCGTCGGCGGGAGCTCGCGCGTACACGCGAACCACCCTCGGGTGAATCGCCGGACTTGATGGGGATTGTCGGTATCCGGTCCGGCTCGACGGTAACAGCCGCGGCGCCCTCCGCCCCGCCCGCGCGGGCGCGCGCCGTAGGCTGGTGCCGTGCTCCTGCTTGCCTTCGACACCGCCACACCCGCCGTCACCGCCGCCCTGCACGACGGGGAAAAGGTGCTCGCCGAATCCACCACGGTGGACGCGCGCCGGCACGGAGAGCTGCTCGTCCCCGCCGTCGAGCGGGTGACGGCCACCGCCGGCCGCGGCCTGGACGAGGTCACCGGCGTCGTGGTCGGCGTCGGCCCGGGCCCGTACACCGGGCTGCGGGTCGGGCTGGTCACGGCGGCCGCGTTCGGCGACAGCCTCGGCATCCCCGTCCACGGCGTGTGCACCCTCGACGGGCTGGCGTGGGCGGCGGGCGAGGCCGGCCTCGACGGCCCGTTCGTGGTCGCCACCGACGCCCGCCGCAAGGAGGTCTACTGGGCGCGGTACGACGGCCCCGGCCGCCGTGTCACCGAGCCCGCCGTGGACCGCCCCGCCGACATCGCCGACGCCGTGCGCGGCCTGCCCGCGGTGGGCGCGGGAGCCGCTCTCTACCCCGACGTGTTCACCGGCCACCGGCCCGACCCCGCCCACCAGTCGGCGGGCGCGCTCGCGGCCCTGGCGGCGCACCGGCTCGCCGCCGGCGAGCCCTTCGAGCCCCCGCTCCCGCTCTACCTGCGCCGCCCCGACGCGCAGGTCCCCGCCGGCTACAAGGCGGTCCTGCCCACGTGACCGCACCGGACAGGCCGGCCGGGCCGGACGGCCGGGGCGGGCCGCACACCGGCGGGGTGGCGCTTCGGGCCATGCGCTGGTGGGACCTGGACGCCGTGATCGCCCTGGAGCAGGAGCTGTTCCCCGAGGACGCCTGGTCGCGCGGCATGTTCTGGTCCGAACTCGCCGACGCGCGGCACCCGGGGGGCACCCGCACGTATGTCGTCGCCGAGGACGGCGGCGGCCGGATCGTCGGGTACGCCGGGCTCGCCGCGGTCGCCGGGACCGGCGACGTGCAGACCATCGCCACCGCTCGCGACCACTGGGGCACGGGCCTGGGTTCGGCACTGCTGACCGCGCTGCTGCGCGCCGCCACCGCCGCCGAGTGCCACGAGGTGCTCCTGGAGGTCCGGGTCGACAACGAGCGCGCCCAGCGCCTCTACCGGCGGTTCGGCTTCGAACCCATCGGCATCCGCCGCGGCTACTACCAGCCCGGCAACGTGGACGCCCTGGTCATGCGGCTCGCCGACCCGGCGCCGGGCGCGGCCGCCCCCGCGGCGGTACGCGACGGCACCGGCGGCGCCGGCGGCACCGAGGCCACCGGCGGCGCTCCGGCCGTGGACGCGGGCGCGGCCCATGGCACGACGGCGGCAGCGGCGGACGCATCGGCGGCACCGGCACCGGCCCCGGACGAGCACGCGCCGGACGCAGACGAAGACGCAGAAGCAGCGGACGTACAGGAAACCGAGATCCATGGCTGACGAACCCCTTGTGCTGGGCATCGAGACCTCGTGCGACGAGACCGGGGTCGGGGTCGTACGCGGCCGCACCCTGCTGGCCGACGCCATCGCGTCCAGCGTGGACGAGCACGCCCGCTACGGCGGCGTGGTGCCCGAGGTGGCCAGCCGCGCCCACCTGGAGGCGATGGTCCCCACCATCAGGCGCGCGCTGGACCAGGCGGGCGTGAGCGCCCGCGACCTGGACGGCATCGCGGTGACCGCCGGTCCCGGGCTGGCCGGGGCGCTGCTGGTCGGCGTGTCGGCGGCCAAGGCGTACGCCTTCGCGCTCGGCAAGCCGCTCTACGGCGTCAACCACCTCGCCTCCCACATCTGCGTCGACCAGCTCGAACACGGCGCGCTGCCCGAGCCGACGATGGCGCTGCTCGTCTCCGGCGGCCACTCCTCGCTGCTGCTGGCCCCGGACATCACCAGCGACGTGCGCCCGCTCGGCTCGACGATCGACGACGCGGCGGGCGAGGCCTTCGACAAGGTGGCCCGCGTCCTCGGCCTCGGGTTCCCCGGCGGCCCGGTCATCGACCGGTACGCGCGCGAGGGCGACGCGGCCGCCATCGCGTTCCCGCGCGGCCTGACCGGCGGACGCGACCCGCTGTACGACTTCTCCTTCTCCGGCCTGAAGACCGCCGTGGCCCGCTGGGTCGAGGGCCGCCGCCGCGAGGGCCGCGAGGTGCCGGTCGCCGACGTGGCCGCCTCCTTCCAGGAGGCCGTGGTGGACGTGCTGACCCGCAAGGCGATCAGGGCGTGCAAGGACAACGGCGTCGACCACCTGATGATCGGCGGGGGAGTGGCCGCCAACTCCCGGCTGCGCGCGCTGGCCCTGGAGCGCTGCGAGGACGCGGGCATCCGGCTGCGGGTGCCGCGACCCGGCCTGTGCACGGACAATGGAGCCATGGTCGCCGCCCTCGGGGCCGAGATGGTGGCCCGTGGCCGCCCCGCCTCCACCTTCGACCTGCCCGCCGACTCCTCGCTGCCGCTGACCGAGGTGTCGGTCCCGGGCCACACGCACCCTGCCCCGCGGGAGCGGGCCCAGGAACGGGCGGGGGAGACCGGCGGACAGGCCCGGGCCCACGTCCACGGTCAGGCCCACGGCCACGACCACGGCCACGACCACGACCACGACCACGAGCTGAGCAAGGACAACCTGTACGGATGACCGTCACCCTGATGTGGGAGGCCGCCGCCGCCGAGGGCCGCGGCCCCGAACTCCTGGACTGGGCCAGGGCGCAGGCCCCCGCCCTGCCCGGGACGCCCCGCCGCCGGGAGTTCCTCACCGCGCCGGGCGACCGGGTGCTGGTCATCACCTGGTGGGACGCACCCTATGACGCCGAGCTGCCCGAACTGCCCGACCCCGACCCCGTGCTGGTCCGCCGCGAGATCCACCGCTGGCGGTTCATGTCGGTGTCCGTGGAACCCAGGGCCTGAATCCCGCATCAGCCAGGGTGGGCGCGCGGCCGGGACCACCACCCCCGGGCGCGCACCCGCGACCGCGGTTACCCCGGCTCCGAAACAGGGCACCCCTCCATGCGTCTGAAAGCGGTTCTCCCGCTCCTGGCCGCCATAGGCCTGGTCCTCGTCTCCGGCGTGCTGTCCGGATGTTCGAGCGTCTCCTCCTCCAATTCCCCGGCCCACACGGGCCCGCCGGCGGGCGCGACCAGGACGACGGGCGGGTCCGGCGGGGGCGGCCGGAAGAACGGCGACCCGGAGCCGGGCCCGGCCGCCCGCGCCGCCGCGTTCCGCAAGTGGGGCATCCCCGTCCTCGCGCTCCCGCCCGCCCCGCCGGCGGTGAAGCCGGTACGGACCGGCGGCCCGGTCGTCCCGGTGGTCAGCCGCGTCCCCACCGACAAGAAGATCGTCTTCGTGACCTTCGACGACGGCGCCGAGAAGGACCCGGCCTTCGTCCGGATGATGCGGGACCTGCGGGTGCCGTTCACGATGTTCCTGACCGACGACATCATCAAGAGCGACTACGGCTACTTCCGCCCGCTGCAGCGGCTCGGCAACTCCATCGAGGACCACACCCTCAGCCACCCCGACCTGCCGCTGAAGTCCCTGGCCGCGCAGAAGCACGAGATCTGCGCCCAGCAGGGCAAGCTCGCCAAGGAGTACGGGGTGCGGCCCGGCCTGTTCCGGCCGCCGTACGGCGCCTACAACACGGCCACCCGCGAGGCCGTGAAGTCCTGCGGCGGCCTGCGGGCGATCATCCTGTGGCGGGAGTCGATGCAGATAAAGCGGGTCACCTTCCAGGACCCGGGCAAGCGTTTCCACCCCGGCGACATCATCCTGGCCCACTTCCGCGGCCCCGCGCAGCTCAAGGGCGAGTCGATGACCAAAATGACCGCGAACCTGCTGAAGGAGATCGCCGCCCAGGGCTTCACGGTCGCCAACCTGGAGGACTACGTCTGACCGCGCCCGTACGGTCCACCGGACGTACGGCCCACCGGACCCGCCCCGCCGGCGTCAGCGGCCGTCCAGCGGCTGCCCGATGAGCATCGAGGGCGTCCCGGCCACCCGGGTCAGGAAGACCGTGGCCCGGTTCGGGCCCCGCGGCGCGACCCGGCGCCGCACCTCCTCCGGTTCCACGGCCGAGCCGCGCTTCTTCACGGTGAGCACGCCCACCCCGCGCTCGCGCAGCAGCGCCTTGAGCCGCTTGAGGTTGAACGGCAGCGCGTCGGTGATCTCGTACGCCGTCGCGTACGGGGTCGGGCGCGGCTCGTCGGCCGTCACGTAGGCGATGGTCGCGTCGAGCAGCCCGCCGCCCACGCCGGCCGCGACCGCCGCGACCAGGTGGGCGCGCACCACGGCGCCGTCCGGCTCGTACAGGAACCGCCCCACCGGCCGCACCTCGGGCGGCGGCAGCGGCTCGGCCGCCGACAGGGCGGCCCCGGAAGGCAGCAGGGTCGCGCGGACGGTGCCGGGCGCCGTACCGAACCACAGCGCCGCCTCCTTCACGTCCCCGCGGTCCGAGACCCACTCGGCCTCCGCTTCCGCCGGGACGGCCTCGTGCGGGATGCCGGGCGCCACCTTCAGCGCCGCGTAAGGGACGCCGCGGGCGGCGCCCACCGCCCACGACAACGGCGGGGAGTACGCCTCCGGGTCGAACGTCCGGCCCCGGCCGGTGCGGCGCGCGGGATCGGCGAACAGCGCGTCGTACCCGCGCGTCGGCACCCGCGTCACGTCCTCGCACCGCACCTCGATCGCGTCCTGCAGACCCAGCGCCCGCGCGTTGGCCCGCGCCACCTCGCACGTCAGCGGGTCGCGGTCGACGGCCACCACCTCGATGCCGGCCCGCGCGAACGCCAGCGCGTCGCCGCCGATGCCGCTGCAGAGGTCCACCACCCGGCCCACCCCGAGCGCCCGCAGCCGCCCGGCCCGGTGCTCGGCCACGACACGCCGGGTCGCCTGCTCCACCCCCGACGGGGTGAAGTACATCAGCTCCGCGTCGGCCCCGAACTTCGCCGCGGCCCGCCGCCTGAGCCGCGCCTGGCTCATCGCGGCGGACACCAGCCCGGCCTCGTACGTCCTCCTCAGGCGCGTGACCGCCGCGAGTTCGTCCTCCGGCCCCACGTCCCGCACGGCCTCCAGCACGCTCCGGCCCGCCGGCCCGAGCAGGGCGGCGAACTCTTCTCCGTTCACGTGCCCATTGTCCACGGGGGCTGACGCGGCCGGGCCGAGGGGAGCGCGGGGGCCGCTGTCGTCCGCATGGGTGCACGTCTGGCACTCCGCTTGACCGAGTGCTAAGAGCGTCCTAGTCTCGGGTCTGGCACTCGACAGCGTTGAGTGCCAGTAAGCAGACAGCGACGGGCAGGTCCGGCACCCGCGACGACGGGCCTACCAGGTCGCCGACCCTGACAGACACTCCCGTGAGCCCTTTGAAGGGGGAGGTCGGATCGTGACGACCGCCAGCACCAAGGTTGCCATCAAGCCGCTTGAGGACCGCATCGTGGTCCAGCCGCTCGACGCCGAGCAGACCACGGCCTCCGGCCTGGTCATCCCGGACACCGCCAAGGAGAAGCCCCAGGAGGGCGTAGTCCTGGCCGTGGGCCCGGGCCGCATCGAGGACGGCAAGCGCGTGGAGCTCGACGTGGCCGTGGGCGACGTCGTCCTCTACAGCAAGTACGGCGGCACCGAGGTCAAGTACAACAACGAGGAGTACCTCGTTCTCTCGGCCCGCGACGTTCTCGCGATCGTCGAGAAGTAGGCCCAGGCCCCACCGCCGCAGCCGTGATCCCGCCCCGGGTTGTCCGTGCCCTTGAGGCCGGGCCCGGGGCGGTTTCCTTGACGTTCTCTGCCGCCCCGCACTGACGAGTAGACGAGG
Organism: Streptomyces sp. HPF1205; assembly: GCF_020400825.1. GTDB lineage: Bacteria > Actinomycetota > Actinomycetes > Streptomycetales > Streptomycetaceae > Actinacidiphila. The sequence goes on along the minus strand of NZ_JAINVH010000014.1, from coordinate 89,515 downwards.
TAGTTCCAGGCAATGGCCAAGATCCTGAAATTCGACGAGGACGCCCGTCGCGCCCTTGAGCGCGGCGTCAACAAGCTCGCCGACACCGTGAAGGTGACCATCGGCCCCAAGGGCCGCAACGTCGTCATCGACAAGAAGTTCGGCGCCCCGACCATCACCAACGACGGCGTGACGATCGCCCGCGAGGTGGAGATCGAGGACCCGTACGAGAACCTGGGCGCGCAGCTCGTCAAGGAGGTGGCGACCAAGACCAACGACATCGCGGGTGACGGCACCACCACCGCCACCGTGCTGGCCCAGGCCCTGGTCCGCGAGGGCCTGCGCAACGTGGCCGCCGGCGCCTCCCCCGCCGCCCTGAAGAAGGGCATCGACGCCGCCGTCAAGGCCGTCTCCGAGGACCTGCTGACCACCGCCCGCGCGATCGAGGGCAAGGAGGACATCGCCGCCGTCGCCGCCCTGTCCGCGCAGGACAAGCAGGTCGGCGAGCTGATCGCCGAGGCGATGGACAAGGTCGGCAAGGACGGCGTCATCACCGTCGAGGAGTCCAACACCTTCGGTCTCGAACTGGACTTCACCGAGGGCATGGCCTTCGACAAGGGCTACCTGTCGCCGTACTTCGTGACCGACCAGGAGCGGATGGAGGCCGTCCTCGACGACCCGTACATCCTCATCCACCAGGGCAAGATCTCCTCGATCCAGGACCTGCTGCCGCTGCTGGAGAAGGTCATCCAGGCCGGCGGCTCCAAGCCGCTGCTGATCATCGCCGAGGACGTCGAGGGCGAGGCGCTGTCCACCCTGGTCGTCAACAAGATCCGCGGCACCTTCAACGCGGTCGCGGTCAAGGCGCCGGGCTTCGGCGACCGCCGCAAGGCCATGCTGGGCGACATCGCCACCCTGACCGGCGGCACCGTCATCGCCGAGGAGGTGGGCCTGAAGCTGGACAGCGCGGGCCTGGACCTGCTGGGCAGCGCCCGCCGGGTGACCGTCACCAAGGACGACACCACCATCGTCGACGGCGCCGGCGACAAGGCGGAGATCGAGGGGCGGGTCGGCCAGATCAAGGCCGAGATCGCCACCACCGACTCCGACTGGGACCGCGAGAAGCTCCAGGAGCGGCTGGCCAAGCTGGCCGGCGGCGTGTGCGTCATCAAGGTCGGCGCGGCCACCGAGGTCGAGCTGAAGGAGAAGAAGCACCGCCTGGAGGACGCGATCTCCGCGACCCGCGCGGCCGTCGAGGAGGGCATCGTCTCCGGCGGTGGCTCGGCGCTGGTCCACGCGGTCAAGGTGCTGGAGGGCAACCTCGGCAAGACCGGCGACGAGGCGACCGGTGTCGCGGTCGTCCGCCGCGCCGCCGTCGAGCCGCTGCGCTGGATCGCCGAGAACGCCGGCCTGGAGGGCTACGTCATCACCTCCAAGGTCGCCGAGCTGGACAAGGGCCACGGCTTCAACGCGGCCACCGGCGAGTACGTCGACCTGGTCAAGGCGGGCGTCATCGACCCGGTCAAGGTCACCCGTTCCGCCCTGGAGAACGCCGCGTCCATCGCCTCCCTCCTCCTGACGACCGAGACCCTGGTCGTCGAGAAGAAGGAGGAGGAGCCGGCCGAGGCCGCCGCCGGGCACGGCCACTCCCACTGACCCCTCGGGTCCGGCCCCCCGGGTCCGGACCGGCCGGGTGAGGCCCGGGGTCCGCGCGACACGCGCGGACCCCGGGCCTCGGGCGTTTCCGGGCTCGGATGTTTCCTTGCCTCGGATGTTTCCGGTCCTCAGGTGTTCTTCGGGTCGTAGCGGCGCCCCGCCCGCGTGGAGGTGGCGCCGAACAGCGCGGCGGGAGTGTGGCGGGCCAGGGCCGCCGCGACCTTGTAGCGCGGGTCGGGAACGCTGACCGTCCTGCCGCGGGCGAGGTCGCGCAGCGCGGCGGCGACCACCTTGTCGGCGTCGAGCCAGGCCCAGGACGGGACGTTGGACGCCTTCATCCCCGCGCGGTCGTGGAACTCGGTACGGACGAAGCCCGGGCACAGGGCGAGGAAGCGGACGCCCGAGCCGGCGAGCTCGTACGCCACGCCCTGGGTGAACTGCACGACCCACGCCTTGCTCGCACCGTACGTGCCGCGCGGGACGAAGGCGGCGACCGAGGCGACGTTGATCACCGAGCCGCGGCCCCGCGCCCGCATGCTCTCCGCCGCGGCCGCGGTGAGCCGCAGCACCGCCTCGCAGTGCACCTTGAGCATCCGCAGCTCGTCGGCGACGGGGGCCTGCAGGAATGTCCCCTTGTTGCCGAAGCCGGCGTTGTTGACCAGCACGTCGACCGGGCCGTCCGTACGCCTGAGCCGGTCCTCGACCGCCGCGATGCCCTCGTCCTCGGCGAGGTCGGCGGGCAGCGCCTCGACCCGGATCCCATGGCGCGCCTCCAGCGAGGCGGCGAAGTCCGCCAGCCGCTTCCCGTCGCGCGCGACCAGGACGAGATCGTGGCCGTCGGCCGCCAGCCGCCGGGCGAACGCGGCACCGATCCCGGCGCTGGCCCCTGTCACCAGTGAAGTGGTCATCCCCACACCCTAGGCAGCCGCGGCGATGCGCGCCCGGAGGCGGCCTACGCGCCGTCCCCGGCGCCCTTGGCGCCCCCGGTGCCCTTGGCGAGGCGGCGCCGGATCGCGTCCCTGTCCGGGGCCGGCAGCGCCTCGACGTCCACCAGCAGCGGCAGCAGCTCCGGCTCCATGGTGAGGGCGCGGAAGGACAGCGCGACCGTCACCTGGTGCTCGGGCCGGGACAGCACGGTGATCGTGTCGCCCGAGCCGATCTCGCCGGGCTCCACCACCCGCAGGTACGGTCCCGGGCGCGCGGCCCGCGTGAACGTACGGATCCAGCCGCGCTCGTCCAGCCAGCCGGCGAAGGTCGCGCACGGGATGCGCGGGCAGGACACCTCCAGCACCACCTCCGGGCCGATCCGCCACCGCTCGCCGATCAGCGCGGAATTGACGTCGATACCGGTGGTGGTGAGGTTCTCCCCGAACGAACCGTTGGCGAAGACCCGGCCCAACTCCCTTTCCCAGACGTCGAGGTCCTCCCGGGCGTAGGCGTACACCGCCTGGTCGTCGCCGCCGTGGTTCTTGATGTCGTAGACCCGGTCACCCTCCAGAGCGACCGCGCCGGTGCCCTTCGGGCCGGGTGCGGCGACCCGCACCGGACCCGGCACCGGCCGCTTGTCGATGCCCGTGGCGTCCAGGCGCTTCCACGGGTTGGGGCGCGGCCGGCCGACGTTGACGCTGGTCACGAAGGACAGGGACGGCGTGGGCGGTGCGGACATGGTCACCCCTGGGTGAGGTAGGGCGTCGTTACGGACAGGGAGGCGAAGCCGAGGCGTTGCAGGATGGGGCGGCTCTGGTCGGAGGCGTCCACCTGGAGGTAGCGGACGCCGAGGTCCGCGGCGATACGGGTGCGGTGGGCGACCAGCGCGCGGTAGATCCCGCGGCCGCGCCACGCCTCCAGGGTGCCGCCGCCCCACAGGCTCGCGAAGTCCGTGCCCGGGTTCAATTCCATCCGGGCACCGCACACCGGCTCGTCGCCGGCCATCGCGAGGGTCAGCACCACCTCGCCGGGGGCCTCGGCGAGCTGCGCCAGGACGCGCTCGCGCAGGCGGGCGGCGCTCGTGCCGAAGACCTGCTCGTGGACGCGGGCGAGCAGGTCGACGCCCCGCTCGTCGGTGACCGGCTCCAGCCGCACCCCGGCGGGCAGCCGTACCTCGGTCGGGAGCGCGGCGACCTCCGCGACCATCAGCGTCTCGGGCGGCTCGGGCACGAACCCGGCCGCGCGCAGCCGTTCACCGAGGTCCGCGGGCCGGTCGTGGGAGTACAGCTTCCACTCGAACTCCCGCCCTTTCCCCTCGGGCGACGCCAGCCACCGCAGTTGCTCCGCGATCGCCTCGTCGGCGCCCGCCTCGTCCAGGTCGGACCACACCACCCCGCTCCACGACGCCGTGTCCGGCCCGCTCACCCGCACCACCCGCCCGACGCGCACCCCGCCCGCGGCATCCCGCCGCATCTGCGCGTCGAACGTCTCCAGTATTTCTGCTTCTCGCTTCGCGTCCATCGGGGCATTCCAGCACCCCCGTCGCCCGCCGACCACGCAATTTCCCGCCGCGGCGCGGCACATTCGAGGCTCCACGGGTCCACGGGTCCACGGGTCCACGGTCCGCGGTCCGCGGGCGGCTCAGGCGAGGGCGTTCAGGGCCCGGTCGACGTCGGCGGGCGAATTGTGGAGGTGCGGCGAGAACCGGAGCGAGCCCGCCCGCAGGGAGAAGCCGATGCCCGCGCGGGTGAGCCGGTCGGGCGCGGACGAGGGGTAGGCGGTGGCGCAGACGATCGCCGAGGGGCCCGGGACGGGCGCGTAGCCCAAGGACGCGAGCCCCGTGCGCAGGCGGTCCGCCAGGGCGAGGTCGTGCGCCCGGACCGCCTCGACGGTGAGTTCCTCGATCAGGCTCAGCGAGGCCGCCGCGCCGACGAAGGGCAGGTAGGCCGGGCGCGCGTCGAACCGCCTGGCTCCCGGGGCGAGCCGCTCGATCGGCCCGTAGCAGGACCGCCAGGGGTCCTCGCCCGCGTACCACCCGGCGAACCCGGTGGCCAGCGTCCCCTCCGCCTCCTCCCGCACCGTCAGGAAGCACGCCCCGTGCGGGCTGAGCAGCCACTTGTAGGCGTGGCAGACCACGTAGTCGTAGTCGCCGGCCCGCAGCGGCAGCCACCCCACCGCCTGGGTGGCGTCGACCAGCACCCGCGCCCCGTGCGCGGCCGCGGCCTCGCGGATCGCGGCCAGGTCGGCGACCCGCCCGTCCGCCGACTGCGCCGCGCTGACCGCGACCAGCGCCGTACGCCCCCGTACCGCCTCGGCGACCCGGTCCAGCGGCACGATCCGCAGGTCCAGCCCGCCCCGGCCGGCGAAGGGGTGCACCAGGGAGCTGAAGTCGCCCTCCGGCACCACCACCTCGGCTCCCCGCGGGAGCGCCGCCGCGATCAGCCCCACGCTCTCGGCCACCGTCGAGGCCAGCGCCACGCGCTCCACGGGCACCCCGGTGATCCGGGCGTACGAGGCCCTGCTCGCGGCGACCGCCTCCTCATAGGTGTCCACGTCCGGCCGTCCCGCCGCCATGGCGTCCAGCGCCTGCCGCAGGGCCGCGACCGTACGGGCCGGGGCGAGTCCCAGCGCCGCCGTGTTGAGGTAGCCGGCGGGCACGTCCGGGTACTCCGCCGCCTGGACCGCCGCGAAGGAGGGCGCCTGCGCCGTCCCCGCCGTCGCCGCTGCCGCCGTCCCCGCTGCTGCTGCTGCTGCCGCCGCTGCCGCCGTCTCCGTCGCCGTCTGCGTTTCCGTCCGCGCTTCCATCTCCATGACCTCAAGCCTGAGCCGCCCTGACCTCAAAGTCCATTGCGGATATTTGTCGGGTACCCCTAAGAATCGCTTATGGTTGGACCATGTTCGAAGCTCGTCACCTCCGGGTGCTGCGCGCGGTGGCGCGCACCGGATCGTTCTCCGCCGCCGCCCGCGAACTGGGCTTCACCCAGCCCGCCGTCAGCCAGCAGATGAAGGCGCTGGAAAGCGCCGCGGGCACCCCGCTGCTGGTCCGCGGCGCCCGGGAGATGCGGCTGACGCAAGCCGGCGAGGCGCTGGTCAGGCACGCGGCGGGCATCCTGGCCGGGCTGACGGCCGCGGAGGAGGAGGTGGCGGCGATCGCGGGCCTGCGGGCGGGGCGGGTGCGGCTGACGTCGTTCCCCTCGGGCAGTTCCACGATCGTCCCCGACGCGGTCGCCGACATGCGCGCGCACCACCCGGGGACCAAGGTCTCGCTGGTCGAGGCGGAGCCGCCGCGCTCGGTGGAGATGCTGCGGGCCGGCGACTGCGACATCACGCTCGCCTTCCGCTACGTGGACCTGCCCACGCCCGGCGAGGAGTCGTGGGACGACCTGGTGGTGCGGCCGCTGCTGACCGACCGGCTGGTCGGCCTGGTGCCCGACGGGCACCCGCTGGCCGGGCGCGAGGGCGGTGCGGTGATCGGCGAACTCGCGGGCGAGCAGTGGATCGCCGGCTGCCCGCGCTGCCGCCGCCACCTGGTCGAGCTGTGCGAACGCGCCGGGTTCACGCCCCGCATCGACTTCGCCACCGACGACTATCCGGCCGTGGTCGGCCTGGTCGCGGCGGGCCTGGGGGTGGCGGTGCTGCCGGAACTCGCCCTGGAGGCGGTGCGGGCCAGAGGCGTCGGGGTGGTGGAGCTGCTGCCGGCCGTCGAGCGCGAGGTGGTCGCCCTCACGCTGCCCGATCTCGCGCACGTCCCGGCGGTGGACATGATGCTGGCCAGGCTGGCGCGGGCGGCGCTGCGGCAGGGGAAATGAGGCCGAGGGGGGAGGGGTTGGCGGCAGAATCGATTCTTCGACGACGACGGCCGCGGGTGCCGGTCAACGGCGTGCGTGCTGGTGCTCCTGCGCGTGCTCGTGCGGGTGCTCGTGCCCGTGGTCGCGTGCCCGGTCGTACGGGCGGTCGTACGGGCGGTCGTGCGCCCGGTCGTGCCCGTGGTCGTGCGTGTGCCCGTGGTCGTGCCCGTGGTCGTGCGTGTGCTCGTGCACGCGGTCGTGCGGGTGGTCGCGGACGTGCTCGCGCCGCGGATCGTGGTCGTCGTCCGGCTCGAAGTCGAAATCCGGGCCGAAATCCGCATCGAAATCGGGGTCGAAATCCGGGTCGTGCTCGTGCGCGCGGTGGCGCATGCGCGGGTGGTGCGCGTCGTGCCCGGCCTCCTCGTGGTCCGCGTCGTGCGCCTCCGTGCCGCGGTGGCGCGAGCGGCCCATCATGGCCTCCCGCTCGTCCTCGGTCAGCCCGCCCCACACGCCGTACGGCTCCCGCACCGCCAGGGCGTGGGTGGCGCACTCGGCCCGTACCGGGCAGCGCATGCACACCTCCTTCGCGGCGGCCTCCCGCGCGCTGCGGGCGGCCCCGCGCTCGCCCTCCGGGTGGAAGAACAACGAGCTGTCGACGCCGCGGCAGGCGGCCACGAGCTGCCAGTCCCACAGGTCCGCGTTGGGGCCGGGAAGGCGGGAGAAGTCTGCCATTGCTGATCCCCTCGGAGGGTGCGGGATGGTCGGAGGCTTCGACCTCTCGACCGTACATCTACTGTCGTAGTAGATGTAAATATGACTCATCGCCAATCTAGCGGCGATTAGCCCGCACACCAGAAAAGAGCGGCCAAACAGGCAGACATCTTCCAACTCCGGCATAAACCCCCGGTCTCGGCGCTCAACGGGCGCCGCACCGCGTGCGTTCGCCGCTCCACGCGCCCCCCGCGAACTCCCGAAACCACCCGCGTCACCCGGCTGCCACGCGCGCTGACCTGCGGCGTGAGTGATCAGTACGCGCATGATCACGTAGAGTGCCGATCGCGCCGCCCCAATCCCGTAACTCTTTCGGGTGAGGGTCGTTGAGTGAGGCGGAAGCGGTCGGCGGAACGTCCGATTCGGGCGCCTGCCCGAGCCGTCGGCCCCACCGGTGAAGATTCGTACTTCGTACAGCCTGGAGGCACAACGTGACGCGGTTCTGCTGCGGAGGGCGGCCATGACATCCGTCCTCGTCTGCGACGACTCCCCGCTCGCCCGAGAGGCCCTGCGCAGGGCGGTGGCGACCGTGCCCGGCGTCGAGCGCGTAACCACCGCGGCCAACGGCGAGGAGGTCCTCCGCCGCTGGGGGGCCGACCGCTCGGACCTCATCCTGATGGACGTCCGGATGCCCGGCCTGGGCGGCGTGGAGACGGTACGGCGGCTGCTGTCCGCCGACCCCGGCGCCCGCATCATCATGCTCACCGTGGCCGAGGACCTCGACGGGGTCGCGCTCGCCGTCGCGGCCGGCGCCCGGGGCTACCTGCACAAGGACGCCTCGCGGGCCGAGTTGCGGGCCACCGTGACGCAGGCGCTGGCCGACCCCACCTGGCGGCTCGCCCCCCGCCGGCTGCGCTCGGCCGAGATGGGCGCCGCGCCCACCCTCACCGCCCGGGAGATCCAGGTGCTGGAGGGCATGAGCCACGGGCGGTCCAACGCGGAGATCGGCCGCGAGTTGTTCCTGTCGGAGGACACCGTCAAGACGCACGCCAGGCGGCTGTTCAAGAAGCTCGGCGCCTCCGACCGGGCGCACGCGGTGGCGCTCGGCTTCCGCTGGGGCCTGGTCCGCTGACCCGGGTTCCGGACCCGTGCGGTCCGGTGCGCGGGCCGCGCCGCGCGGTGCGGAGCACGGTGCGCGGCGCGGTGATGTCGGCGGGGAGTCCTCGGTTTCCCGGGGGAGGACGCATGCTTGAGGTATGGACTTCCTCGGGGATCGGCGGGGGCCTCATATGGCGGAGATGACAGCGACGGCCACGGCCGCTCATAACGCTTCGGTGCAGAAGTCCGACCGCGATGCGGCGGAACGTCCGGCGGCGAGGCACCATGGGTGGATGCGCGACGACGACACCCCGGCCATTGGTGCGCTCGTTCGCCGCGCGGTGGACGGCGACCCGCGGGCCACGCACGAACTGCTCGCGCATGTCCATCCGCTCGCCGAGAGGTACTGCCGGACCAAGTTGTCCCGGCTGCCCGGTGACGCGCGGCACTTCGTCGACGACCTCGCCCAGGAGGTCTGCCTCGCGGTGCTGTGCGCCCTGCCGCGCTACCGGGACCTGGGGCGGCCGTTCGAGGCGTTCGTCGTCTCCATCGCCGCCCACAAGGTCGCCGACCTCCAGCGCGCCGCCATGCGCGGCCCCGGTTCCACCGCGGTCCCGTCCGACGAGATGCCCGAGACGCCGGACGACTCGCTGGGTCCCGAGGAGCGGGCGCTGCTCAACAGCGACGCGGCCTGGGCCAAGAAGCTGCTCGACCGGCTGCCCGGGCACCTGCGCGAACTCGTGCTGCTGCGGGTCGCCGTCGGGCTGAGCGCCGAGGAGACCGGCCGGGTGCTCGGGATGTCGCCGGGGGCGGTGCGGGTCGCCCAGCACCGCGCGCTCAGCCGGCTGCGGGCGATCGCCGAGGAGAGCGCGGCGGACACCCGCGGCCTGACGGCGTAGACGCGCGGGCCGTCCGCGCCGTGCGTTCGCGCCTTGCGGCCGTACGTACAGCCCGTGCGTGCGGCCCCGCGCCCGCGCTTTGCGGCCGTACGTACAGCCGTGCGTGCGGCTCCGCGCACGCGGTCGGGAACGGCCTCCGCCCGCGTGCGGCCTTGCCCACAGTGATCGGTCCGGGGAATAGCGGCTCAGCCACTACCATTGAACAACTCACCGGGCAAGACCATTCGGGAAGGTGTCATGTCGCTGAACGCCGACGGAGTAGCCGAGAAGTTCGCCACACTCGGGCTGACCTACGACGATGTGCTGCTGCTGCCCGGTGCGTCGGAGGTCCTGCCGAACCAGGTCGACACCTCCTCGCTGGTCTCGCGCAACGTGCGGGTGAACATCCCGCTGCTGTCCGCGGCCATGGACAAGGTCACCGAGGCCCGCATGGCGATCGCGATGGCCCGGCAGGGCGGCGTGGGCGTCCTGCACCGCAACCTGTCGATCGAGGACCAGGTGGCCCAGGTCGACCTGGTCAAGCGTTCCGAGTCCGGCATGGTCACCGACCCGATCACGGTCCGCCCGGAGGCCACGCTCGGCGAGGCCGACGCGCTGTGCGCGCGGTTCCGGATCAGCGGAGTGCCGGTCACCGACGCGAACGGGCGGCTGCTGGGCATCGTCACCAACCGCGACATGGCCTTCGAGAACGACCGGTCCCGCCAGGTCCGCGAGGTCATGACCCCGATGCCGCTGGTCACCGGCAAGGTCGGCATCTCCGGCACGGACGCGATGGAGCTGCTGCGCCGCCACAAGATCGAGAAGCTGCCGCTGGTCGACGACGAGGGCCGGCTCAAGGGCCTGATCACCGTCAAGGACTTCGTGAAGGCGGAGCAGTACCCGCGGGCGGCCAAGGACAAGGACGGCCGGCTGGTGGTCGGCGCCGCGGTGGGCGCCAGCCCCGAGGCGCTGGACCGGGCCCAGGCTCTGGTCGGCGCGGGCGTCGACTTCCTGGTCGTGGACACCTCGCACGGCCACAACAGCAACGCGCTGAACTGGATGGCCAAGATCAAGTCGAACGTCCCGGTGGACGTCATCGGCGGCAACATCGCCACCCGGGACGGCGCCCAGGCGCTGATCGACGCGGGCGTGGACGGCGTCAAGGTCGGCGTCGGCCCCGGCTCCATCTGCACCACCCGCGTGGTGGCCGGCATCGGCGTCCCGCAGGTCACCGCGATCTACGAGGCCGCGCAGGCCTGCCGCGACGCGGGCGTCCCGGTGATCGGCGACGGCGGCCTGCAGTACTCCGGCGACATCGGCAAGGCGCTGGCGGCCGGCGCGAGCACGGTGATGCTGGGCAGCCTGCTGGCCGGCTGCGAGGAGTCCCCGGGCGAGCTGCTGTTCATCAACGGCAAGCAGTTCAAGTCGTACCGCGGCATGGGCTCGCTCGGCGCGATGCAGTCCCGCGGGCAGGGCCGCTCGTACTCCAAGGACCGGTACTTCCAGGCAGAGGTCGCCAGCGACGACAAGCTCGTGCCCGAGGGCGTCGAGGGGCAGGTGCCCTACCGCGGCCCGCTGTCCGCCGTCCTGCACCAGCTCGTCGGCGGCCTGCGCCAGACCATGGGGTACGTGGGCGCGGCGACCATCGCCGAGATGGAGACCAAGGGCCGCTTCGTGCGGATCACCGCGGCCGGGCTCAAGGAGTCGCACCCCCACGACATCCAGCTGACGGTCGAGGCGCCCAACTACCACGGCTGACCAGGGTCGAACGACGAAGCGGGCCGGCGAGGACGCCGGCCCGCTTCGTCGTGACCGACCGGTCTCAGCGGGTCCGGCGGCGCGGCGCCAGCTTGACCAGGGCCAGGCCCGCGGTGACCAGGGTGGTGGCGGCCACGAACAGCGCCACGCTGTGCATCCACACGCCGGTGGCGGCGAGCGTGGCACCCGCCGTTCCCGTGGTGCCGGCGCCGACGACTCTTCCGTACATACGTCTCCTCCTGTGCTGCTGCTGCGGTCGTGGTGGGTGGTGCGGTGCGTGGGGGGAGATCGAAGGGGCCACGGTGCCGGGCGGGCCGGGCGGCCGGGCCGGTCAGGTGGCCGGGGCGGGGCAGGTGGCGGGCCGGTCGGGTGGCGGGCTGGTCAGGTCGCCACCCACTTCTCCTCGCTGCGCCGGAGCAGTCCCCACAGCGAGACGAAGTACACGGCGTGCTGGAAGAGGTCGTAGAGCATCTCGGGCACCATCAGCAGGGCCACGGCGACCGCGCGCGGGCCGGCCCTGCGTACCGAGACGACCTTCTCCACCATGAAGATCAGCCCGATCGCGGTCCAGAACGGCGACAGCCCCGGCCAGCCGAAGGTGAGCAGGGTGAGCGTCATGAAGGCCAGGTACACCAGGAAGCTCAGCGCGCCGAAGCCCATCATGAACTGCTGCACGAAGTAACGCGCCGTCACCTTGGTCCAGCCGTAGTCCCGCAGGTTCTCCAGGGCGCCGCGCTGCCAGCGCATCCGCTGGTGCCACAGCTTGCCGAGGCTCGGCATCACCTCGGTCGTCACCGCGCAGCCCGCGGGCGACATCGTGCGGTAGCCGAGCGTCTTGACCGCCTTGGTGATCTCGTCGTCCTCGGTGAGGGAGGCCAGGCTGTAGTACTCGCTGCCGCCGCCGATCCGGCCCGCCCGGCGCGCGGCGCGGACCTCCCGCAGCACCCGCGCGCGGAACATCGTCCCCGTACCGGTGAGCACCGACGCCTTGCCGCCGCGCCGCTCGATCTCCCAGGCGTAGCGGTGGAACTCCATCCGCTGCAGCAGGCCCAGCAGCCCGCCGCCCTCCTCGCCGTAGAAGACGCCGCCCACCGCGCCGACCTTGCGGTTGAAGGTGCCCGCGGCCGTCTCGGCGAACCAGGGGTTGAGCACGGTGTCGGCGTCCTGCACCAGCACAAGGTCGTGGTCGGCCAGGTGGGGCAGCGCCCAGGCGATGGCCTGGTTGAGGGCGCCGGCCTTCTTGTGGGTGTTGCCGTGCGTGGTGAAGACCTCGGCGCCGGCCTGCCGGGCGGTCAGCGCGGTGGCGTCGGTGCAGTTGTCGGCGACCACGACGACCAGGTCGGGGCGCCGGGTCTGCGCGTCGAGTCCCGCGATGGCCGCCGCTATCCGGTCCTGCTCGTTGTGCGCGGGGATCAGGGCGATCAGCCGGGGCCGGCCGCCGGTGAAGTCCTCGGCGGCGTGCGCGCGGCCCGTGGCGTGCCGGGGGCGCCGGTGGCTCGTACGGTACGGGGGCGCGGCTTCGCGCGGGCGCGTCCGCGCGGGTGCCGGGGAGCGCGATTCCGCCAGGTCGTGCACGTCAGCTCCGAATGTCCGGCCGGTCCTCCCCTGTGACCGTTGTCCATGAATCCTGCACGAGATCTCCACAAGCACACAAGATGATAAATGTGACGGCTTGATCACCCTATGAAGGGAAGGCTCCCCCATGTCCCCATCGGTGCCGAACCGCCTCCGCAGTCTCGGTATCACCCCTGGTGCGGAGGGTGATCTGCGACCGCCGGGTGCGGGATACTGGGGGCGCGAGGCCAGGAGAGAGAGGCGCGGGCTGTGACAGAGATCGAGATCGGGCGGGGCAAGCGGGGCCGCAGGGCGTATGCGTTCGACGACATCGCCGTGGTGCCGAGCCGGCGCACCCGGGACCCCAAAGAGGTCTCGATCGCGTGGCAGATCGACGCCTACCGGTTCGAGCTGCCGTTCCTGGCCGCTCCGATGGACTCGGTGGTGTCGCCGGAGACGGCGATCAGGATCGGCAACCTCGGCGGGCTCGGGGTGCTGAACCTGGAGGGCCTGTGGACCCGTTACGAGGACCCCGAGGCGCTGCTGGCGGAGATCGCCGAGCTGGACGACTCGCGGGCCACCAGCCGGCTGCAGGAGATCTACGCGGCGCCGATCCGCGAGGAGCTGATCGGGCAGCGCATCAAGGAGGTCCGGGAGGCGGGCGTGGTGACCGCGGCCGCGCTCTCCCCGCAGCGCACCGCGCAGTTCTCGAAGGCCGTGGTGGACGCCGGGGTGGACATCTTCGTCATCCGGGGCACGACCGTCTCCGCCGAGCACGTGAGCGGCTCGCACGAGCCGCTGAACCTCAAGCAGTTCATCTACGAGCTGGACGTGCCGGTGATCGTCGGCGGCTGCGCCACCTACACCGCGGCGCTGCACCTGATGCGGACGGGGGCGGCGGGCGTGCTCGTCGGCTTCGGCGGCGGCGCCGCGCACACCACCCGCAACGTCCTGGGCATCCAGGTGCCGATGGCCACCGCGGTCGCCGACGTGGCGGCGGCCCGCCGGGACTACATGGACGAGTCCGGCGGACGCTACGTGCACGTGATCGCCGACGGCGGGTTCGGCTCCAGCGGCGACCTGCCCAAGGCGATCGCCTGCGGCGCGGACGCCGTCATGATGGGCTCGCCGCTCGCCCGCGCCACGGACGCGCCCGGCCGGGGCTTCCACTGGGGCATGGAGGCGGTCAACCCCGAACTCCCGCGCGGCAAGCGGATGAACCTCGGCACGGCCGGCACCACCGAGGAGATCCTGCTCGGCCCCTCGCACGCCCCCGACGGCTCCATGAACCTCTTCGGCGCCCTGCGCCGCTCCATGGCCACCACCGGCTACTCCGACCTGAAGGAGTTCCAGCGCGTGGAGGTCACCGTCTCCCCGACCACGAACCACCGCTGACCGCCGCTCACAGCACCGGCGAGGGGCCCGTACCGCTGATCCGCCCGGATCAGCGGTACGGGCCCCTCGGCCGTCGTACGGGTGCGGTCAGCGGCTGCCGACGCTCTTGGAGACGCCGAAGCCGGCCAGGCAGGCGAACGCCAGGAACATGAAGCGCTTGACGCCGAAGTCCGCCTTCCAGGCGTCCCACAGGAGGCCGAAGTGATGGAAGAGGACGTTGCTGACGGAGACGCTGCCGCCGTGGGTGGAGGCGTAGTGGCTGATGATGAGGGCGCCGCCGAACAGCTCGCCGAAGATGACGGCGGCCAGCGCCGAGACGAGGCCGACGAAGGGAACGGCGGCGCTGCGGCCGCCGGCCTTGCCGATGGCCAGGCCCGCCAGGGCGCCGACACCGATGGCGATCAGCCGGAACTCGTAGAAGCTGCCGTCGTTCTTGGACATCGCCCGCAGAATGCCGCCGTAGACCGCGGTGAGCACCACGATGGAGCCGATGCCCGCCAGGATCGCCATGCCGGCGTCACTGCGGGCCGGGGCGGCGGGGGCGGGGGCCGGGTAGCCCATGCCGTTGAAGCCGCCCGGCGCCGGGGCGGGGTACTGGCCAGGAGCGGGCGGGGCGTACTGCTGCTGGCCGCCGTACGGGTTCTGGCCGCCGTACGGGTTCTGGCCGGCCGGAGGCTGGGGCGGCGGGTAGCTGGAGCTCATGAAGGGTCCCCCCGAAGACGGTGAACGGCGGTGCGAACAGTGCGCAGCGCGCCACGATGACGCCGAAATCTAGCAGGGGGCTACGACAATCGGACAAGTTGAATCGGGCGGTCGTTACAGGATCACCACGGCCCCGTCGCCTCACAGCCGCTCGGCGGCCCCCGCGGGAGTGGCCCCCCGGGTGTCCAGGAGCAGTTGGGCCTTGACCGCGAGACCTTGCAGGTCGTAGGTGCGGTGGTGCTGCAGGAGCAGCGTCAGGTCCGCGTCGGCCGCGGCCTCCCACAGCGAGTCGGCCCGCGGCACCGGGCGGTCCAGTACCCGCCACTGCGGCACGTAGGGGTCGTGGTAGCCCAGTTGCGCGCCCATGTCGATCAGCCGCGCGCCGATCTCCCGGGCGGGCGCGCCCTCCTGGTCGGCGAGGTCGGCCTTGTAGGTGACGCCGAGCAGCAGCACCCGCGCGCCGCGCAGCGACTTGCCGTGCTCGTTGAGCAGCGCGGCGGCGCGCTGGACGACGTAGCGCGGCATGCGGCCGTTGACCTCCTGGGCGAGTTCGACCATCCGCAGCGGGTGTCCTGGAGTACGGAACCGGGCCCGGGCGAAGGCGGGCGCCGCGTTGGGGTCGAGCGCCACGGCCGGCCCGCCGACACCGGGTCCGGGCCGGAACGCCTGGAAGCCGAACGGCTTGGTCTCGGCGCACCTGATCACGTCCCACAGGTCCACCCCGAGGTCGTGGCAGAAGACCGCCATCTCGTTGACGAAGGCGATGTTGACGTGCCGGTAGTTGGTCTCCAGCATCTTGACCGCCTCGGCCTCGCGCGGCCCGCGCGCCCGTACGATCCGCTCGGTGAAGCGGCCGTAGAAGGCGGCGGCGGCCTCGGTACAGGCGGGGGTGCAGCCGCCGACCACCTTGGGGATGCCGGCCAGGGGGAAGTCGCGGCTGCCGGGATCGAGGCGGCTGGGGGAGTACGCCAGGTGGAAGTCGCGGCCGGCCCGCAGCCCGCCGGACTCCAGCAGCGGGCGCAGGAAGTCCTCGGTGGTGCCGGGGTGGACCGCGGACTCCAGCACGACGGTGGTGTGCGGGCGCAGGTGCGCCGCCAGCGCCCGGGCCGCCCGGGTCAGCGCGGTCAGGTCCGGCGCGTGGTCCTCGCCGGGCGGGGTCGGCGCGCAGATCACCGCGGTCCTGACCCGGCCGAGCACGGCGGGCTCCGCGGTGGCCCGGAAGCCCCCGGCGAGCATCCGGCGCAGGTCGGCGGCCGGGGACCCGCCGGGGCCTTGCGGCGGCAGCGCGCCGGCCGGCGCCCGCCCCGCGTTGATCTCGGCGACCGCGGCCGGATCGGGGTCGTAGCCGATCACGCCGAGCCCGGCGGCCGTGGCCGCCTGCGCGAGGGGCAGGCCCTGGCGGCCGAGGCCGAGCACGGCGAGGTCTGCGGGCACGGGTCCAGCGGGCATGGTCCGTCCTCTCCCGGGCAGCGGACGGTGACCGCCCGGAAACAGGGCGGAGCGCGTCGGCCACTCCAATGGACTCACAAGCGACTCTAAAACAGGCTAACCAGACAAATCGGTGATATGACCATGCGGCGCGCCGATCGGGGTGGCCGCCGCCGCCGTGGGCGGTCACTATCGAAGGAGGGGACCCGGGGGTTCCCCGGGCCGTACCCCGACCGCTCAGGCAGGCACGGAGGGCAGGATGCGTACCACGACACTGGGCCCCGCCGAACGGGCCGAACACCTCGCCCGGATGGCGGAGCAGGAGCTGGACGTGCTGGTCGTCGGGGGCGGGGTGGTCGGCGCCGGCACCGCCCTGGACGCCGCGACCCGGGGGCTGAGCGTCGGCATCGTCGAGGCGCACGACTGGGCGTGCGGTACGTCCAGCCGGGCCAGCAAGCTCATCCACGGCGGGCTGCGCTACCTGGAGATGCTGGACTTCGCCCTGGTGCGCGAGGCCCTCAAGGAGCGCGGCCTGCTGCTGCAGCGGCTGGCCCCGCACCTGGTCAAACCGGTGCCGTTCCTCTACCCGCTCAAGCACCGCGGCTGGGAGCGGCTCTACGCGGGCTCCGGCGTCGCGCTCTACGACATCATGTCCGTCTCCTCCGGGCACGGCCGCGGGCTGCCGCTCAACCGCCACCTCACCCGCAAGCACGCCCTGCGGGTCGCCCCGGCGCTGCGCAAGGACGCCCTGGTCGGGGCGCTGCAGTACTACGACGCCCAGGTCGACGACGCCCGCTTCGTCGTCACCCTGGTGCGTACCGCCACCTCCTACGGGGCGTTCGCCGCCAACGGCGCCAAGGTCACCACCTTCCTGCGCGAGGGCGAGCGCGTGGTCGGCGCCCGCGTGCTGGACGTCGAATCCGGCGCGGAGCACGACATCAGGGCCCGCCAGGTGGTCAACGCCACCGGGGTGTGGACCGACGAGACGCAGGCGCTGATCGGCGAGCGCGGCCAGTTCCACGTGCGCGCGTCCAAGGGCGTCCACCTGGTGGTGCCCAGGGACCGCATCCACTCCACCACCGGGCTGATCCTGCGCACCGAGAAGAGCGTGCTGTTCGTGATCCCCTGGGGCCGGCACTGGCTGGTCGGCACCACCGACACCGACTGGAACCTGGACAAGGCGCACCCCGCCGCCTCCAGCGCCGACATCGACTACGTGCTCGAACACGTCAACTCGGTGCTGCACACCCCGCTGACCAGGGACGACGTGGAGGGCGTGTACGCGGGGCTGCGCCCGCTGCTGGCCGGCGAGTCCGACGCGACCAGCAAGCTGTCGCGCGAGCACACCGTGGCGCACCCCGTGCCGGGGCTGGTCGTGGTGGCCGGCGGCAAGTTCACCACCTACCGGGTGATGGCCAAGGACGCCGTCGACGAGGCCGTGCACGGCCTGGACCGCCGGGTCGCCGACTGCTGCACCGAGGAGGTGCCGCTGCTGGGCGCCGAGGGCTACCACGCGCTGTGGAACGCCCGGGCGCGCACCGCCATGCGTACCGGGATCCACGTCGCCCGGGTGGAGCACCTGCTCAACCGGTACGGCTCGGAGAGCGAGGAGATCCTGGACCTGATCGCCCGGGACCCGTCGCTGGGGGAGCCGCTGCCCGCCGCCGACGACTACCTGAAGGCCGAGATCGTCCACGCCGCCCGCGCCGAGGGCGCCCGGCACCTGGACGACGTGCTGGCCCGCCGTACGCGTATCTCGATCGAGACGTTCGACCGCGGCACCCGCACCGCCCGCGAGGCGGCCGAGCTCATGGCCCCCGTCCTGGGCTGGGACGACGCCCAGGTCGACAAGGAGGTCGCCTACTACGAGAAGCGGGTGGAGGCCGAGCGCGAGTCGCAGTTGCAGCCCGACGACCTGACCGCGGATGCCGCGCGGCTGGGCGCGCCAGATATCGTTCCGACGTAGGCGGTGTGCGCCTGGCGCGGAAAGGGCGCGTGACGGGGGAGCGGGCGAAAGGCACGACATGGTCGGACAGGTCGACGAGGGGCGGTTGGTCGCCGGCCGGTACCGGCTGATCGAGCGGATAGGCCGCGGCGGCATGGGCACGGTCTGGCGGGCGGAGGACGAACTGCTCGGCCGCCAGGTCGCGGTGAAGAAGCTTCACCCGCCCCAGCCCCACATGATGGACGACGAACTGGCCACGCTCTTCGAGCGCACGCGCCGCGAGGCCCGCGCCGCCGCCCGCATCAGCCACCCCAACGTCATCGTCGTGCACGACGTGGTCGACGACGCCGGGCTGCCGTCCATCGTCATGGAGTACGTGCCGTCCGTGACGCTCGGCGAACACCTCAAGCAGCACGGCCCGCTGACGCCCCATGAGGCCGCCAGGGTCGGCCGGGCCATGCTCGCCGCCCTGCGCGCCGCGCACCAGGTCGGCGTCCTGCACCGCGACGTCAAGCCGGGCAACGTCCTGCTCGGCCAGGGGGAGAACACCGGCTCGGGGACCGCCGGGAGCGGCCGGGTCGTCCTGACCGACTTCGGCATCGCCCAGGCCTCCGGCACCTCCACGCTGACGCGCACCGGCGAACTCATCGGCTCCATCGACTTCCTGTCGCCGGAACGCATCCGCGGCGCGATGCCCGGCCCCGAGTCGGACCTGTGGGCGCTGGGCGCCACCCTCTACCAGGCCGTCGAGGGCGAGGCGCCCTTCCGCCGGCCCACCGCGATCGAGACCGCGTACGCCATCGCCGAGGAGGACGTCGCCCCGGCCGCCAACGCGGGCGCCCTCACCACCGTCATCACCGGCCTGCTCGCCAAGGAGCCCGGCCGGCGCCTGTCGGCCGACCAGGCCGAGCACATGCTGCGGCTGTCCGAGGCCGAGCGGGAGACCAGGCCGGTCGAACGCTCCGGCTTCGCGCGGCCCGAGCCGCCCACGGTGGGGCTGCCGCGCACGGAGTACGGTCCCGGACCCGCCGCCGGGGCCGGGGCCGCGGCAGGGGCCGCGTCCGGCGGCACGGGCGGCACCGGCGGCCACACGCCCCCGTCCGCGTACCCGCCGCCCCAGGCGCCCATGCCCGCGCGGTTCCCCCCGCAGACGCCCGCGCACACCTCCGCCCGGACCCTCGCGCCGCCTCCCGCGCGCCGCCGCCGGGCCGCGCCCTGGATCGCCGCGGCCGTCGCCATGGTCCTGCTGGGCACGGGGGCCGCCATCGCGGCGAAGCGTTTCCGCTCCGACCACAAGGCCGCGGGACCGACGCCCACCACGACCGGCACCGGCCCGGCCGGCCCGACCACGTCGGCCCCGCCCACGACGTCCCCGACGACGCCCGCCCCGCCGCCCGTACCCGCCGGCTACCACCTGGCCAGGCAGCCCGACCACGGCTACGCGCTGCCCGTGCCCGACGGCTGGAAGAAAACGGTCACGGACAACGGCGACCAGGTGAGCTGGGTGGACCCGACCGGCCTGGTCGGACTGAAGGTCAGCGCGCTGCCCTTCGCCAGCACCGACCCCTACCAGCACTGGCTGACCCTCGAACCGCAGACCCGCTCCCAGGTCAAGAACTACCACCGCGAGCGCCTCCAGCCGACGACGCGCGGCGGCGAGGCCGCCGCCATCTGGCAGTTCACCTTCAGGGGCTCGCTGCGCGAGTGGCGCGCCATAGACCTGGGCTTCGGCAAGCCCGGCGGCACCGAGTACGCGGTCTACCTGTCGGCCCCCAAGGCCGAGTGGGACGCGCACCTCGACGTGTTCGACACGGCGGTGGCCGGGTTCCGCGAGACCGACGCAACAGCGGGCTGACCGGGTCGGGTTGGCGCCCCGTCGGCCCGGTCGGGGATGATGGCAATTCACACGCCGCCGTTTTGCAGCAGAGGGACACCATGAGCGAGCACGAAGGTACCGAGGGCGTCGAAGGTGCCGAGGGCCGTGTGCTCGCGGACCGGTACCGCCTCGCCGACGTGCTCGGCAAGGGCGGCATGGGCACGGTGTGGCGGGCGACCGACGAGACGCTGGGCCGCTCGGTCGCCGTCAAGGAACTGCGGTTCCCCGGAAACGTCGACGAGGACGAGAAGCGCCGCCTGGTGACCAGGACCCTGCGCGAGGCCAAGGCGACCGCGCGGATCCGCAACACCGGCGCCATCACCGTCTTCGACGTGGTCAAGGTGGACGACCGGCCCTGGATCGTGATGGAACTGGTCGAGGGCAGGTCGCTCGCCGACGTGATCCGCGAGGACGGCCCGCTCACCCCCAAGCGCGCGGCCGAGGTCGGCCTGGTGCTGCTCGACGTGCTCAAGGACGCCCACAAGGAGGGCATCCTGCACCGCGACGTGAAGCCGTCCAACGTCCTCATCGGTGACGACGGCCGCGTGGTGCTCAGCGACTTCGGCATCGCGCAGATAGACGGCGACCCGTCCGTGACCTCCACCGGCATGCTCGTCGGCGCCCCCTCGTACATCTCGCCGGAGCGCGCCCGCGGCAGCAAGCCCGGCCCGCCCAGCGATCTGTGGTCGCTGGGCGCGCTGTTGTACGCGTCGGTCGAGGGCCGGCCGCCGTACGACAAGGGCTCGGCGATCGCCACCCTCACCGCGGTGATGACCGAGCCGGTGGGACCGATGGCCAACGCCGGCCCGCTCGCCGAGGCCATCACCGGACTGCTGGCGAAGGACCCCGAGCGGCGGCTGGACGAACCGGCCGCGCGCCGGCTGCTGAACGCGGTGGCGTACACCCCCGAAAGACCCGTCGCGCCCCCGGCGCCCCCGAGCGGCGAGACGCGTACCGCCGTCCTTCCCGTCGACCCCCAGCCCACGCCGACCGACGCGCCCCCCGCCGCCCGCCAGGCCGCCGCCGACCAGGCCCGGCTGCGCGACGCCCTGCGCTCCCTGCGCCAGGCCCCCGCCAAGCCCGCGCAGACCAACGGCCAGAAGAGCGGGCAGAAGAGCGGCCAGACGCCGGCGCGGACCCCGGCCGCCCCGGAGCACGGCACCCCGGTGGGCGCCCCGCCCCCGCCTCCCCGCGCGCCGCTGAGCGACGTGGTCCCCCGCCGCACCATGATCGTGATCGCCCTGGTCGTCCTGGCCGTGCTGGGCACGGTGATCGGGATCGCGGTCGCCAACTCCGGCGGCGGCCACAAGAACTCCGGCTCCCCCGGCACCAAGACGTCCCCCTCGCGCGGCGCCGGCGGCCACTCGGGTACGAAGGGCGGCACACCGTCCGCCTCCCACGGCGGGTCCGGCGGTACGAGCGGCACGAGCACGGCCTCCCCGTCGGCCTCTTCGGGCGGCTCGGCCTCCGCCTCCCCGTCGTCGGGGGCGTCGGGGTCACCGGGGTCGTCCGGCTCGCTCCCTGCGGGCTACAAGACCTTCACCAACGACAAGTTCCACTTCTCGATCGCCCTGCCCTCGGACTGGCACTGGACCGGCACCACGTCGGGCGACTCTGGCGCCATCTACAGCGCCCACGGCGGATACCCCCGGGTCCAGGTCGACTTCACCTCGCACCCGGGCAAGGACGCGGCGGCCGCCTGGCGCGCCAACGAGCCCGACGTGGCCTCGTCCAGCAACGGCTACCACTTCCTTTACATCAAGTCGGTCCCCTACCGCGGCTACCGCACCGCCGCCGACTGGGAGTTCCTGCGGACCGCGAGCGACGGCACCAAGGTCCACGTGCTCGACCGCGGCTTCGTCACGGACGGCAGCCACGGCTACGCGATCATGGTCTCGATGCCGGCCGACCAGTGGGACTCCCCGTCGATGACCGCCATGCGGCAGGCCTTCTTCTCCTCCTTCCAGCAGCTCCGCTGACGCGGCGTCGGGCGGAGTAGCGGCGGCGCGGGGCGGGTAAAGGCATCGCAGCCCGCAAAGCAGCCCGCCGAGTCCGTCGCGGCACGTATGGTGAAGAGCTGAGGACTGTCCGGAGCGGGTTCTGTGCGAACCGGACCGTCCGGTGCCGCAGTTGGATCGGGCCCGAGAGGGGGGCACCGTGGAGGAATACGCGGGACGGGTGCTCGCCGACCGGTACCGGCTGCCCCGGCCGCCCGCCGACGAGTTCGAGCTGGTCGAGACCCGGGCCTTCGACACCTACAGCGGCCAGGAAGTGCTGGTCCATCAGGTCCTGCTGCCCGAGGTGCTGACGGCGGAGGACGCCGACGCGCCGGGGGGCCCGGGCGGGACCGGCGGCGGCACCGGGGACGGCGGGGACGGCGGCGAGCCGCTGGGCGACACCGCCCGGCGCGCGCTGGAGGCGGCGAGGGCCGCCGCCGCGATACCCGACCACCCGCGGCTGGTCCAGGTCTTCGACATCTTCGTCGAGGGCGGCAGCCTGTGGATCGCGAGCGAACTGGTGTCCGGGCGCCCGCTGGCCGCCCTCCTCGCCGAGCGCCCGCTGGACGCCTACCGCGCCGCCGAGGTCGCCTCCGACGTCCTCACCGCGCTGCGCGCCCTGCACGCCAACGGCTGGACCCACCGCAACGTCACCGCCAGTACGGTCCTCGTCTGCGACGACGGCCGGGCCATGCTCGGCGGGCTGGCCGCCGGCGCCGCACAGGAGGCGCTGTGCGGTTACGATCCGCTGCCCGAGGAGGTGCTGGCCGGCGGCGAGGCGGCCGAGCCGTCCTGGCACGGCCCGCGGTCGGCGCTGGAGCAGGAGCGGGCCCGGCAGAACCGGATCACGGTGGTCGGCGCGGTCACCGAGCGCTGGGCCCCCGAACAGGCCCACGAGGTGCACGAGAACTGGCGGCTGTCGCCCCCGGTCGGCCCGGCCGCCGACCTGTGGGCGCTGGGTTCGCTGCTCTTCCGCAGCGTCCAGGGCCATCCGCCCTTCCCCGAGGAGAACGCGGCCGAGCTCGTCCAGTTGGTGTGCGCGGAACCGCCGGCGTTCGCCGAGGACTGCGGGCCGCTGCGCCCGGTGGTGGAGTCGCTGCTGCGGCCCGACCCCGAGGAGCGTCCCGAGGCCGAGGAACTGGGCGGCTGGCTGCGCTCCCTGATCCGGTCCGCGCCCGAACCCGACCTCGGCGCCGAGACGGTCCAGGTCCCGGCCGACCCGGCGAAGCTGCCGGTCAAGCGGCGCAAGGGCGAGCTGGTACGGCGCCGCCGCCGGTCCGCGGCCCCCGACGGCGGCCCCCAGCACCGCAGGCACGCCCGCGGCAAGCAGGCCAAGTCCGTCAAGCCCGCGAAGCCGGCCAAGTCCGCCGATCCGGCGAAATCCGCGAAGTCCGCGAAGTCCGCCGGGCAGGCCGCGCGGCCGGGACCGGTAGCGCCCGCCGCGGCCTTCGCCGCCCCGCCCGCCCCGGCCCCCGCGGCCCCGGCGCCCGCCCCCGCCCGCCCCGCCGGGCCGGCCGCGCCGGGACCCGGCCGGTTCCGCGGCGCCGGCTCCCAGCTCCGCCACGAGCAGCACGAACGCGAACAGGTCGTCTACCGCAAGCCCCAGGCCGGCGCCGGCTCGCCGCGGCGGCTGGGCAGACGCGCGCTGATCGCGGTGCTGGTCGTCCTCGCGGCCGCGGTGGTGTACGCCCTGGTGGCGATGCCGCACCGCGGTACCGGCAGCCAGGGCGCCACCGGGGACCGTTCGGTGCCGGCCCGCGTGTCCGGCGGCGACGGCGGCGGTCCCGGCGGCAAGGACACCGGCCGGCCCACCACGACCCCGTCCACCACGGCTCCGCCCACCACCGCGAAGGCCACCCACCCGGCGACGAGCGCGCCCCCGCCCGCCTCACCGTCCCTGACCGCGCCGCCCGACCTCGGCCCGGACTTCGCGCTGCGGACCGACCGCGCGGGCTTCACCGTCGCCGTCCACACCGGCTGGCAGCGGACGGCCGGGGGAAGCGGCCAGGTCGTCTTCACGGGCAGCGACCTGCGGATGACCGTGGTCCCGGGCCGCGACAAGGCGTCGGGGGACAGCAGTGACCCGCTCGCGTACCAGCTCGTGGAGCCCGAGCTCGGCGACTTCCGCGACTCCGGCTGGTCCTCGGCCTCCGGCCTGCAGACCCTCACCGTGCGCGGCCACCCCGCCGCCGAGGGCGAGTACACCTGGCGCGACGCCGACGACAGGACCGTCTACGCCCGCAACCTCGCCGTCCAGATCGGCGGCCGCTACCACGTGGTCCTCGTCTCCGGCCCGGACAGCGAGCGGGCCGCCGTACAGCGCGCCTTCGACAAGGCCGTGGAGACCTACACGGCGTCCTGACCGGCCGGTGGGGGCGGCCCCTCAGGTGTGGGGATCGTGTGCTTGGCCTCAGAGCTCCGAGCAGAATGGGCGTCCTGCTCGCGACGCCTGGCACCGCACCTCTCCCCCTACCTTCGGCGGGAGGCACCCCCAGTTGCCGATTCGTCCGAGTACGCCCAGTACGAGGACGAACCGGCGCCTTGCGATGTACGGCACCAGACGCCGCGAGCTGACCGGACGCCCATTCTGCTCGGAGCTCTCAAGGCGGAGCCGGGGTCGGGCATGATGGCCGTATGTCAGGTGACGGGGGCCGGAGACAGACCATGGCCGAGCGGCAGTCGCGCGACATGGTCGCGGGCCGGTACCGGATCGAGGGGCGGCTCGGCCGCGGCGGCATGGGCACGGTGTGGCGTGCCACCGACGAGCTGCTGCGCCGTCAGGTGGCCGTCAAGGAACTGCACCTGCCCGACATCGGGCTGACCGAGGTCGAGGCGGGTGACCGGCGCGAGCGCGCGCTGCGCGAGGCCCGGAGCGTGGCCAGGATCCGGCACCCGCACGTCGTGGTCGTCCACGACGTGGTGGAGCAGGACGGCCGCCCGTGGATCGTCATGGAGCTGGTCGACGGCCGCTCGCTCGCCGACGTCCTGCGGGACGACGGTCCGCTGGACCCGCGCGAGGCCGCCCGGATCTGCGCGGCGGTCGCGGGCGCGCTGCGGGCCGCCCACGACCACGGCATCCAGCACCGCGACGTGAAACCGGCCAACGTCCTCATCGAGCGCGACACCGGCCGGGTGGTCCTCACCGACTTCGGCATCGCCCGGGTCCCGGGCAGCGCCACCATCAGCGAGACCGGCTCGTTCGTCGGTTCGCCCGAGTACACCGCGCCCGAGCGGATGTCGGGGCGCGGCGCGGGACCCGAGTCCGACCTGTGGTCGCTGGGCGCCCTGCTGTGCGCGGCCGTCGACGGCCAGTCGCCCTTCCACCGCGAGTCGATCGGCGAGATCGTGCACGCGGTCGCGATCGACGACTTCACGCCGCCCGCCACGGTGGGGCCGCTGCTGCCGGTCGTGAGCAGCCTGCTGGACCGCGACCCGGCACGGCGGATGGCGGCGGCCGAGGTGCAGACGGTCCTGATGGCGTACGCGGTGACCGGCGCCGAGCCGGACACGCCGGTCCTGCCGAACCCCGAAGGCCCCGGGGACGGCGGGGCGGCCCCCGCGTCCCACGTGCCCGCCGGGCCGGAGCCGGCGGGCACGGCGGTCCCCGCCGGTACCGACCGGCCCGCGCCGGACCGGCCGGGTGCGGGCCGCGGGCGGATGGCCTTCGGGGCCGTCGCCGTGACCGTGCTGGCCGTGGTGGCGGGCGCGACCGCGGCGATCGTGGTCACCCGGGGAGAGGCCGGCGGCGCTCCCTCGCCCACGACGGTCACCACGACCGCCTCCCTGCCGCCGCTGGGCCACACGGCCCCGCCGACGACGCCCGCGCCCACCACGGGACCCGCGACGACCCCGGCCGGTTTCCGTACCGTCCACGACCCCGCGGGCTTCACCGTGGCGCTGCCCGCCGGCTACGTACGGCAGGACCAGCCGCCGCGGGTCTACTACTGGTCGGCCGACCACGCCTTCCGCTTCGGCGAGCGCAGCCAGCGGACCGACCCGCGCGGCCCGTACGCCGTGCTGCGCGACCAGGACCTCGCCTCGCAGGGCAGGAACACCCAGTACCAGGGCTACCGCGACGGCATCATCACCCGCACCACCCAGCACGGACAGGCCGCCGCCTTGTGGGAGTTCACCTACGACGGCTTCCCGGACGGCGGCGGCCCGCGCCGCACCTTCGACCTGTGCTGGACCCAGGACGGCCGGATGTACGACATATGGCTGTCCTCGCCCATCGAGCGCGTGGAAGAGGCCCGTCACACCTTCGACACGGCACGGGCCACGTTCCGGCCGCGCTGACCGGACCACCCGGTACCCGCGGGGGAGCCGTTCGCCGGAAAGTGCCACCGGGGACTGGCTTGGTTGGCAAGCTCACCCCAAAAACAGCTACTGACGGGTATCCACAGGGCGCCCGGCAGTCGTAACCTCCCCGCATGACGGAATCGCCGAGCACGCCGCCCGCCGACGCGAACCCGGTCGCGCCCCCCGGCGGCCGGGAGCCGCACGACGTCGTCACCCCTGACGTGGTCGCCCGGCTGGTGAAAGGCGTCACCGGGTCCGGGCGGACCGTGAGCCACACCCCGCTGACCGGCGAGAAGCTGGCCGACCTGCCGGAGACGAGCCCGCGGGAGGTGGCCGAGGCGTTCGACCGGGCGCGGGCGGCGCAGCGGGACTGGGCTGCGGTACCGGCCGGGCGCCGCGCCGCCGTCCTGCTGCGGTTCCACGACCTGGTCCTGGCCCGGCAGGCCGAGGTGCTGGACCTGATCCAGGTGGAGACCGGCAAGACCCGGCTGCACGCGCACGAGGAAGTGCAGGTGGTGGCGATGGCCGCCCGGCACTTCGGGTTCCGCGCCCCGGCGTACCTGCGGCCCAGGCGGCACACCGGAGCCATCCCGGTACTGACCAAGACCGTCGAACTGCGCCGGCCCAAGGGCGTGGTGGGCCAGATCGCGCCCTGGAACTACCCGTTCGAGCTGACCATCGGCGACGCCCTGCCCGCGTTCGCGGCCGGCAACGCCGTGGTGATGAAGCCCGACACCGAGACCGCGCTGACCGCCCTGTGGGCGCGCGAGCAGATGATCGAGGCCGGGCTGCCCGCCGACGTGTGGCAGGTCGTCATCGGCGACGGCCCGGTGGTCGGTCCCGCCGTGGTCGAGCACGCCGACTACGTCTCGTTCACCGGCTCCACCCGCACCGGCCGGGAGGTCGCCCAGCGTGCCGCCGCCCGCCTGATCGGCGCCTCCCTCGAACTCGGCGGCAAGAACGCCCTGCTGGTGCTGCGCGACGCCGACCTGGACAAGGCCGCCGACGGCGCGGTCCGCGCCTGCTTCGCCTCCGCCGGGCAGCTGTGCATCTCCATCGAGCGGCTCTTCGTCGACGAGTCCGTCGCCGACGCCTTCCTGGAGAAGTTCGTCGCGCGCACGAAGCGGATCAGGCTGGGCACCTCCCTCGCCTACGGGGCCGGCATGGGATCGCTGGTCGGCCCGCGGCAGCTGGAGACCGTCACCCGGCACGTCGAGGAGGCCAGGGAGAAGGGCGCCCGGGTGCTGGCCGGCGGCCGCGCGCGGCCGGACGTGGGCCCGTACGTCTACGAGCCGACGATCCTCGACGGCGTCGAGCCCCCGATGGCGGTCTGCGCCGAGGAGACCTTCGGGCCGGTGGTGTCCGTCTACCGCTTCCGCGACGAGGACGAGGCCGTCGAGCGGGCGAACGCCACCTCGTACGGCCTCAACTCCAGCGTGTGGACCCGCGACACGCGCCGGGGCGCGCGCCTCGCCGCCCGGCTGAACTCCGGCACGGTCAACGTCAACGAGGCGTACGCCTCCGCGTACGGCAGCGTCCGCGCGCCCATGGGCGGCATGAAGGACTCGGGACTCGGCCGCAGGCACGGCTCGGAGGGCATCCTCAAGTACACCGAGGCGCAGACCGTCGCCACCCAGCGCCTGCTGCCGATGGGGCCGGCCCTGGGCATGACAGACGAGAAGTACGCCGCGTTCCTCAGCCGCTCCCTGAAGCTGATGAAGACGCTGCGGATGCGCTGACCCCCCCCGTACCGCCGAATCCCGGAGGACCCCGTGCCACAGGACACCGACGGCACCGGCCCGCACGACGCCGACGGCAGCGACGCTGCCCGCGACACCGGCCGCGACACCGGCCGCGACACCGGCAGTGACACCCGCAGCGACGACCCGTACGACTACGACGTCATCGTGGTCGGCTCCGGGTTCGGCGGCTCGGTCGCCGCCCTGCGGCTGACCGAGAAGGGCTACCGGGTCGGCGTCCTGGAGGCCGGCCGCCGCTTCGCCCGCCACGAACTGCCCAAGAACTCCTGGGACGTCCGCGACTACCTGTGGGCGCCCGCGCTCGGGCTGTACGGGATCCAGCGCATCCACGTCCTCGGCAACGTCCTGGTGCTGGCCGGCGCCGGGGTCGGCGGCGGCTCGCTGAACTACGCCAACACCCTGTACGTGCCGCCGCCCGCCTTCTTCCAGGACCGCCAGTGGGGGCACATCACCGACTGGCAGGAGGAGCTGGAGCCGTACTACGACCAGGCGCGGCGCATGCTCGGGGTGCGGCTCAACCCCACGCTCACCCCCTCCGACGTGCACCTGCGGGCCGCGGCCGAGGCGATGGGGGTCGGCGACACCTTCCACATGGCGCCGGTCGGCGTGTTCTTCGGCGACGGCAAGGACGCGGGCGGTGCGGAAGGGGCGAAGGCGGCGCCCGGCGAGGAGGTCGCCGATCCGTACTTCGGCGGCGCGGGTCCCACGCGCCGGGCCTGCACCGAGTGCGGCGAGTGCATGACCGGCTGCCGGCACGGCGCCAAGAACATGCTCACCGAGAACTACCTGCACCTCGCGGAGCGCGCCGGCGCCGTCATCCACCCGATGACCACCGTGGTGGACGTCACCGAGCACGCCGAGGGCGGCCACCAGGTCACCACCGTGCCGACCGACCGCCGCGGCAAGGGCCCCCGGCGGGTGCTGCGGTGCCGCCACGTGGTGCTCGCGGCGGGCACGTACGGGACGCAGACGCTGCTGCACGCGATGCGCGACACAGGCAGGCTGCCCGGCCTGTCCGCGCGGCTCGGCGAGCTGACCCGCACCAACTCCGAGGCGCTGGTGGGCGCGCAGACCTCGGCGCGCCGCTACCGCAAGCGCCACCCCGGCCGGATCCCGGACTTCACGCAGGGCGTGGCCATCACCTCCTCCGTGCACCCCAACGACCACACCCACATCGAGCCGGTGCGCTACGGCCGCGGCTCGAACGCGATGGGCTCGCTGTCCACGCTGGCGGCGCCGTACAAGGGCAGGCTGCCGCGCTGGGCGGAGTTCCTCGGCAACAACGTCCGCCACCCGGTGCTGGCGCTGCGCTCGCTGTCCAACTACCGGTGGTCGGAGCGGACGATCATCGGCCTGGTGATGCAGACCAGCGACAACTCGCTGACCACGTACCGGAAGACCAAGGGGCTGGGCAAGGGCCTGCTGACCGCCCGTCAGGGGCACGGCGCTCCCAACCCCACCCACATCCCCGAGGGCGCGGAGGCCGCCCGGCTGCTGGCCCGGGAGATCAACGGCTTCGCGGGCAGCAACATCGGCGAGGCCGCCGAGCGCCCGATGACCGCGCACTTCCTGGGCGGCTGCCCGATCGGGGAGGACGCCGGCCACGGCGTCATCGACCCCTACCACCGGCTGTACGGGCACCCCGGCATCTCGGTGGTCGACGGCTCCGCGGTCTCCGCGAACCTCGGCGTCAACCCGTCGCTGACCATCACCGCGCAGGCCGAGCGGGCGATGGCGCTGTGGCCCAACAAGGGCGAGCCCGACCCGCGGCCGGCCCAGGGCGAGGGCTACCGGCGGATCGCACCCGTCGCGCCCGCCGCACCGGCGGTGCCGGAGGACGCCTTCGGCGCGCTGCGGCTGCCGCTCCTCCCGGTCCCGGCGGTCCCGCCGAAGGCACCCGCGCCCGGAAAGCCGTGATCGCCGCGATCGCCCTGAAAAGGCGGTAATGTTGCCTGCGCGGAGCGGCCGGTCCCAGGCGTCCCCGGGAGCCGACCGCCTCTTCGAGTCGCGACCGGGCCGCTGTCCCCTGCCGTCCGGTCGCTGGACGCCGGTGCGAGGTCCCACGGCGGCCGCACGACAGCGGCCGCCTCATCGCACCGGTCACACCTCGCCCACACGCGCGTGGTGCTGGTTGCACCGCCCCTGGCTGGCACGGACACCTCCTCCAACGAAGGGCCGGCGACCCGGTCACGTGCCGATCGGGTGATCCGCCTGAACGGGGTTGCCGCACAGCGCGGCTCCCGCCCGGCCCCTCCCGTACGCACCGCGCGAGTCCCCGCCCCGGCCGCCCCGGCTCACACCTTGCCGCGGCACAGTTCCAGTAGCGTCATGGCCAGCGCGGTGCCGGGCCGGCCGAGCGCGTCGCCGTAGGCCCGCAGGATCTCCATCTCCCTGGCCAGGTGCACCCGCCTCCCGCCGCTGCCGACGCGGGCGGCCTGCACCTCGGCGGACACGTTCATCCGCTCGCGTACGAGGTCGATGAGGCGGGCGTCGAGGGCGTCGATCCGGCGCCGCCGCTCGGCGATGAGCGCCTCGGGACCGGCCTCGGGACCGGCGGTGGGGGCGGTGGCGGTGGCCGGGGCGGGGACGCCGGCGGGAACGGGAGCCGGATCGGCCGCGGGGCGGGCGGTCGGGGCGGTCCGGGGGTCGGTGCCGGGAAGGGTCATGGTCTGCTCCTTTTCTGGTGGCCGGCTGACGTGCTCGCCGAAAGGCCTGAACCGGCCGGGCCCGACCCGCGGAACGCGAAAGGCGCCCCGGGCCGTGTGGCCCGGGGCGCCTTGGTGAGTCGCTCGTCAGTCGCTCACGCGACGCGACCATGGCAGCCGGACCGGCCGGGTGCCGTAGGTAAACGCGAAGGTGGGCGAGTTCATGAGGCCGAGTGTAGCGAAGGTAGACTCGGGACCCGAACCCCCCGAAACCACCGCCGGAAGGCCGCCCGTGGCAAGCCCCGCCCCCGCCGTCCCCGACGCGACCGACGTGCGTACCGACACCGTCCTCGTCGTCGACTTCGGTGCCCAGTACGCCCAGCTCATCGCCCGCCGCGTGCGCGAGGCGCGGGTGTACAGCGAGATCGTGCCCTCGACCATGCCGGTCGCCGAGATGCTGGCGAAGAACCCCAGCGCGGTCATCCTGTCCGGCGGCCCGTCCTCGGTGTACGAGGAGGGGGCGCCCGGGCTGGACCGGGCGCTGTTCGAGGCCGGCGTGCCCGTCCTCGGCATCTGCTACGGCTTCCAGGTGATGGCGACCGCGCTCGGCGGCACCGTCGACAACACCGGGGCCCGGGAGTACGGCCGCACCGCGCTGACCGTCGCCAAGCCCGCCTCCACCCTCTTCGAGGGCACCCCGGCCGACCAGTCGGTGTGGATGTCCCACGGCGACGCCTGCTCGGCGGCCCCGGAGGGCTTCACCGTCACCGCCTCCACCGACGTGGTCCCGGTCGCCGCCTTCGAGGACGACGCCAAGCGGCTGTACGGCGTCCAGTACCACCCCGAGGTGCTGCACACCACGCACGGCCAGCAGATCCTCGAACACTTCCTCTACCGCGGCGCGGGCCTGGCCCCGACCTGGACCACCACCAACGTCGTGGACGAGCAGATCGCCGCGATCCGCGCCCAGGTCGGCGACCGGCGGGCGATCTGCGGTCTGTCCGGCGGAGTGGACTCCGCGGTCGCCGCCGCCTTGGTGCAGCGGGCCATCGGCAAGCAGCTGACCTGCGTGTACGTCGACCACGGCCTCATGCGCAAGGGTGAGACCGAGCAGGTCGAGAAGGACTTCGTCGCCGCCACCGGTGTGCAGCTCAAGGTGGTCGACGCCTCGGAGCGGTTCCTGGCGGCGCTGGCCGGGGTGTCCGACCCCGAGCAGAAGCGGAAGATCATCGGCCGCGAGTTCATCCGGGTCTTCGAGCAGGCGCAGGCCCAGATCGTGGCCGAGGCGCCGGACGACCAGCCGGTGGAGTTCCTGGTCCAGGGCACCCTCTACCCGGACGTGGTCGAGTCCGGCGGCGGCACCGGCACCGCCAACATCAAGTCGCACCACAACGTCGGCGGCCTGCCCGAGGACCTGGAGTTCGAACTCGTCGAGCCGCTGCGCAAGCTGTTCAAGGACGAGGTGCGGATGGTCGGCCAGGAGCTGGGCCTGCCCGACGAGATCGTCCACCGGCAGCCGTTCCCCGGCCCGGGCCTGGGCATCCGTATCGTCGGCGAGGTCACCAAGGAGCGGCTGGACCTGCTGCGCGAGGCCGACCTCATCGCCCGCGAGGAGCTGACCGCCGCCGGCCTGGACCGCGAGATCTGGCAGTGCCCGGTGGTGCTGCTCGCCGACGTCCGCAGCGTCGGCGTCCAGGGCGACGGCCGCACCTACGGCCACCCCGTGGTGCTGCGCCCGGTCTCGTCCGAGGACGCCATGACCGCCGACTGGTCCCGGCTCCCGTACGACGTCCTGGCCCGCATCTCCACCCGCATCACCAACGAGGTCAAGGACGTCAACCGGGTCGTCCTCGACGTCACCAGCAAGCCCCCGGGCACCATCGAGTGGGAGTGACTGCCAGGACCGGGACCGGATCTCCATCCGGTCCCGGTCCGCGTTGAGCGGCTCGCCCGCCGTCTGCGTACAGCTCTCCGAAACCGCCGCCACGGCCGGCGGCGGCGAGGAGAGGTGGTCGACGATGCTCGAAACGGTGCGGGACACCGCACGCCGGTACGCCCTGCTGCCGCTGCGGATCTTCCTCGGTGCGACCTTCGTCTACGCCGGGCTCGACAAGCTCACCAGCCCCACCTTCTTCACCGACTCCGCCCCCGGCTCCCTGGTCGGCATCCTGCACGGCGCCAAGGGCGGCGCGGCGATCCCCGCGATGGTCGACCTCGCGCTGAAGGCGCCGCACGGCTTCGGGTACGCCATCGCCTTCGGTGAGATCGCGGCGGGCCTGGGCACCCTGGCCGGGCTGCTCGGCCGGGTCGCTGCGGCCGGCGGCGCCCTCGTCTCGCTCAGCCTGTGGCTGACGGTGAGCTGGCCGACCACCCCGTACTACTACGGCAACGACCTGGCGTACCTCATGGCGTGGCTGCCGCTGGTGCTGGCCGGGGCGCCCTACCTGTCGCTGGACGCGCTGATCAGGCGGCGTCGTACCGGTGGTCGCCGGGTGCCGGGTGCTCGCGGGCCCGCCTCCGCGCGCGCAGGCTCCGTACGAACCGCACCCCCTGCGTGAGGATCGCGGTCGCCGCCGCCAGGGCGATCCCGGCGACCGCCATCGGCACCGAGCGACGCGGGTACGACAGGTTCCACACCCCGCAGGAGTCCAGAACGAACGCGGTGCTCATGAAGAGCAGGACCAGGCCCATCACGAGGGCCGCCGGCTCGAAGCGGTGCCGCCTCATCGGTCCACCGTCACATGGCCCACGCCCAGCTTCACCCGCACGTCGATCGTCCCCGTGGACAAGGTGCCCGGGGCGGGGGCGTACGTGACCTGCTTGTGCTGTCCGACGTTCACGCCGTCGTCTCCATGGTCGATCCTGTCCGGCGGGGACACGTTGCCGATGCCGAGGTCGTAGTGCAGATGCACGGTGGCGTCCGCGGGCAGCCGCAGTTCGACCTCGCCCACGCCCACCGTCACGCGGGTCGACACGGTGGCCCCGTTGAGGTCGAGTGCCGTCAGGTCCAGCGTCCCCTTGCCGCCGCCGAGGGAGTACGCCTCGTGCACCGCCGCGACCTGGACCGGGCGCCAGGTGCGCCCGCCCATGCCGTGCCCCTCCTTGGGCAGCGCGGACGCGCCGATCAGGGCGGCGATCGTCAGCAAGGAGAAGAACACCGTGCCGCCGCGCGCCCGGCCCGCGAACGACGATATGACGAACGCGACACCGAACACCCCGAGTGCCGCCGCCAGCCCGATCTCCAGGCTGGCGCCGGCGGTCCGGTACGGCCACGACGCCCCCGTGCCGACGGTCGCGGCGGTCACCGCCAGCAGGAACGTCAGCAGGGGCAGCACCCAGGCCTTCTCCCGGCGCTCCGCCTTCTTGCGCTCCCGCCATGCCGCGCGGTCGGTGTCCGAGTACGGGCCGTCGTCGGGGCCCCACAGGTACGGCTCCTTGACGGCCGGGTCGCGCCACCACGACGGCGAGCCGCCCGGCTCCGGCGGGGCCTGCGCGGCGGGCGGCGCGTCCGCGACGGCGTTGGCCACGGCGGTGGAGACCCCGCCCACGCCGCCGCCCGCCGCCGCCTGCTCGCCGGCCGCCACCGCGACCCGGCGGCGCTGCGACCAGTAGACCGCGCCCGCGGTCGCGGCCAGCAGGATCAGCGAGAACGCCTGGTTGCCGCTGTTGCCGAGCATCGACGCGTACAGGCCGCAGCCGACCAGCGTCATCAGGACGGCGGCCAGCGGGGCGCCCTCGATGCGTCCGGACAGCAGCCGGTGCGCCTCGCTCTCCTCCTCCCGGCCGCCCGGGCCCTCCTGCGGCATCACCAGCCAGCCCAGCCCGTACACGATCAGGCCGATGCCGCCGGTCAGCGAGAGCACGGCCAGCACGATGCGGAAGATCACCGGGTCCACGCCGAAGTAGCGCCCGGCGCCCTGGCAGACGCCGGCCAGGACCTTGTGGTGGCGGGCGCGCGTCAGCCGGAGCCGGTCCCCGTCCCGGGTTCCGTCCCCGTCCCGGGGCCGGTCACCGTCCCCGTTCCGGTCCGGGTCGCGTCCCGGGTCCCGGCCTGGGTCCCGGTCCCGCGCTTGTGCCTTCGGCGGCTCGTCGGTCATGCGTCCCATGGTGACCGCTTCCACCGGCCCCGCGGCACCGGGCCCGACCCTGGTCCGTCCCTGATCCGATCCCGGGGGACAACCCTGATGCCGGGGGCGGTGCCGCTGTGTGACGATCGGAGGCATGTCAGCCAGCAGCCCGCCGTCCGCCACCCATCCCGGGCGCCCGGCCGGATCCGCCGGACCCACCGGCGCGTCCTTCCTCGCCCCGCCGCCCGAGCCCGACGTGCGCAAGCTCTACCGCAGCTCGGAGGGCCGGTGGGTGGGCGGCGTGGCGCGCGGCCTGGCCGGCCACCTCGGACTGCCGGTGCTGTGGGTACGGGTGCTGTTCATGGTGCTGTCCGCCTTCAACGGCATCGGGGTGCTGCTCTACGCACTGTTCTGGTTCTTCGTGCCGCTCGGCCTCGGCGGGGTCGCCGAGGCCAAGGAGCCGCGCGACGCACGTTCCTGGCTGGCCGGCAAGCGCCCCGACAAGGGGCAGATCATCGCGCTGGTGGCGCTCGCCGTCGGCACGGGCGTCCTGATCGACAACCTCAACCTCGGCGCCGCCAACCGCGCGGTCTGGCCGCTGCTGGTGATCGGGCTGGGTGTCGCGCTGGTGTGGCGGCAGGCCGACAACGCGCGCAAGGCCCGCTGGCTGGAAATGAGCCACCGCAAGCGGTTCTGGCCGCTGGCCCGGGCCGCGGCCGGCGTCTTCCTGGTCGTGGCGGGCGTCACCGGCTTCATCGTGGTGCGCGGCAACGGCAGCCACCTCGGCGGCATCCTGCAGGCGGCGCTGGCCGTCCTGGTCGGGGTGGCGCTGATAGCCGGCCCCTACCTGGTGCGGATGACCCAGGACCTGTCGGCGGAGCGGCTGATGCGCATCCGTGCCCAGGAGCGCGCGGAGGTCGCCGCGCACGTCCACGACTCCGTCCTGCACACCCTGACCCTGATCCAGAAGCACGCCGAGGACCCGCGCGAGGTCTCCCGGCTGGCCCGCGCCCAGGAACGCGAGCTGCGGGCCTGGCTCTACCGCCCCGACGGCACCGGGCGCGACGACGAGCCGGCGACCGTCGCCGAGGCCGTGCGCGCAGCCGCCGCCGAGGTCGAGGACGCGCACGGGGTGCCCGTGGAGGTGGTCTGCGTCGGCGACTGCCCGCTCGACGAGAAACTGGGCGCGCAGATGCAGGCCGCACGTGAGGCGATGGTCAACGCGGCCAAGTACGGTGGCAGCGCGGCCGGAGAGCCGGTCCAGGTCTACGCCGAGGTCGAGAACGCCCGCGTCTTCGTCTCGGTGCGCGACCACGGCCCGGGCTTCGACCTCGACCAGGTCCCGGACGACCGCATGGGCGTACGGGAGTCGATCATCGGCCGGATGCAGCGCAACGGCGGCTCCGCGCGGCTGCGGCCCGCGCCCGGCGGGGGTACGGAAGTGGAACTGGAGATGGAGAGGGTGGCGGCATGAGCACGGGCGAGGGCACGGGCGGGGGCTCGGTCGGGGGCGGTACGGACGCCGGCACCGGGAGGGGCGCCGGAGGCGGCACGGACGCCGGCGGCGGTACGGGGGAGGGCGCGCGGCGGGTGCGGGTGGTGCTCGTCGACGACCACCGGATGTTCCGCACCGGGGTGCAGGCCGAGATCGGCGCGACCGACGCCACCGGCGTGGAGGTCGTCGGCGAGGCCGCCGACGTGGAGCAGGCGGTCTCCGTCGTCACCGCGACCCGGCCGGAGGTCGTCCTGCTCGACGTGCACCTGCCGGGCGGCGGCGGCGTGGAGGTGCTGCGCCGGTGCGCCGCGCTGATGGCCGACCCGCAGCGGCCGGTGCGCTTCCTCGCGCTGTCGGTCTCCGACGCCGCCGAGGACGTGATCGGCGTGATCCGCGGCGGCGCGCGCGGCTACGTCACGAAGACCATCACAGGACCCGACCTGGTCGCCTCGATCTTCCGGGTCAGGGACGGGGACGCGGTCTTCTCGCCGCGGCTGGCCGGCTTCGTGCTGGACGCCTTCGCCTCCACCGACGCCCCGCCCGTCGACGAGGACCTGGACCGGCTCACCCAGCGCGAGCGCGAGGTGCTGCGGCTGATCGCGCGCGGCTACGCGTACAAGGAGATCGCCAAGCAGCTCTTCATCTCGGTGAAGACCGTCGAGTCGCACGTCTCGGCGGTGCTGCGGAAGCTGCAGCTCTCCAACCGGCACGAGCTCACCCGGTGGGCGACGGCCCGCAGGCTGGTGTGACCGGGGGCGGGCCGGTCCCGGGTCAGTGGTCGTCCGGCCACAGCAGCGTGTAGTTGGGGACCCGGACCGAGCGCTGCTCGACCGGCGTGTGCAGGGACTCCATCGGCACGCCCTCGGGGACCTCGCAGCGGCTGAGGTGGATGCCGAACAGGCAGCCGTCGCACCAGAAGGCGGCGTAGCCGATCCGCTCCTCCTCCGTGCCGGTGAACGTCAGCCGCAGTCGCCGCGCGCCGCAGTTGGGGCACCCGCTGTCCTCGACCGCGGCCGGCAGCGCCTTGTAGTGCTGCTCGAACACCGACAGCCAGTCACCCCAACCCGCCGTCAGGGCACGCATGTCCGACCTCCTCGTCGTCTGCTTCCGCGTCCGCCCCCAGGGGCGACAGCCGACGTTACGCCTCCCCGGCCGCGCGGGGGCGCGTATCGGGCGAACGGTTACGGTGCCGTGCCGTTCGCCCCCTGGACGGCCGCCCGCGAAGCCCCCGTCCCCGTATTTCTTCCGTCCGGCCCGGGCGGCGGAGCCGGAGAGCCGGCGTCCACATGGCCCGGCCCTGCGGCCTTCCGCCCGGCCACGGCCCGCACGGCGGCCGCGTGCGCCGGTACATTGGCCCCTTCGACCGGCGCGTACGCCGGCACGCGGTCCAGTGTGTGAGTAACCCCTGTTCTCAGAGGGGACTCAGAAGTTGGTGTGACAGCGTGCGGCTCATGCTGACCAAGTTCAACGGGCTGCCGGCCCATGTCCTCTTCGTTCATTTCGTCGTGGTTCTGGTGCCGCTGACCGCTCTGCTCGCGGTCGCCTGCGCCGTCCGGCCGAGCTGGGCCCGCCGCCTCGGGCTCGCGCTGCCCGTGCTCGGGCTGGTGACACTGGGGATGGTCCCGGTCACCACGCACGCCGGCGAGTGGCTGGAGAGCCGGGTCGGAGACTCCCCCCTGCTGCGCAAGCACACCGAACTGGGTGACGGACTGCTGCCGTGGGCGACCGGTCTCTTCCTGGTCACCGCCCTTGTGTGGTGGCTGGGCCGCCGGGCGCCGCAGGAGCCGGACCCGGCCGCCGCGTCCGCCTCGGCCGCTCCGGCGTCCGGCTCCCTGGCGTTCGCCTCCACCACCTGGTTCCGCGTGATCGCGGCCGTCGTCACCGTGGTCATCGCGGTCGGCGCGGTCGTGGACGTCTACCGAATAGGCGACTCGGGCGCGAAGGCCGCCTGGACGGGCGGCTTCTCCTCCAGCCCCCAGCACCACAAGGGCTGAACGCGGCCCACCGACCCCACCCCTCGGACCCCCGACCACCGGGCCCTCGGCCCTCGACCCCCCACACCCGACACCCGCCGCCGCCCCGGAGCACCGCACGGGGCGGCGCCATCACGAGCGGGTGCCGCCTCACAGGCCGATGTCCCGTTGTGCCTCCGCGAGGATCTGCGACATCGTGCTCATGGCAGAACGGAACTGCGCCTCCGTGCTTCGGGGGGCGCCCGAAACCCGCTCGGCCTCACGGAGCGCGGCTGCCCGCGCCGGCCCGCCGGTGCCCAACGGGCACGGTCCTCTCCCGCACAGCGTCCGGCCGGTGGCGGAACGGGGGGCTTCCAGGCCGTGAAAGTTCGGGGCGGCGGCGCCGATCGTCCCAGGCCCGCGGGGCGGGCGGTGGACTGGACCAGAGATGGTGCCGGAAACCCCTTTCCCGTGGGTAACTTCTGCCTATTATTGTCGCGTCCGCGACAAGCGGCTGGCCG
This sequence comes from Streptomyces sp. HPF1205, assembly GCF_020400825.1. GTDB lineage: Bacteria > Actinomycetota > Actinomycetes > Streptomycetales > Streptomycetaceae > Actinacidiphila. Next base: position 51,084 of record NZ_JAINVH010000014.1, on the reverse strand, counting down.
GCTCGGCCCGCCGCGGCCTCACGCGCGTACACGCACGCCCGCACTCACGCACGCCCGCACGGCACGCCCAGCAGCCCCCCGTGCCCGGCACTCCGGGTGCCCGCGACCCGCACCTCCCCCCCAGTAGCGGTACCGAAGCAGCGCCGGCGAATGTCAGCCTCATAGCTACGCGAGTAGATCAGCAGTTCGTGTCACCCGTCCCCTCGTTACCGGAAAACGCCCAGGAGGAGCCTTGTTCTCGCGAACGCGCACCACCCAAGCCCTGACGGTGATCGGCGTCCTCGGCGCGAGCGTCGCGCTGACCGTGACCATGACGGCGGGCACGGCCTCCGCGCGGTCCGCGCCGTCGGGCGACCCCGTCCCGCTCGGCCAGGGATACGCGGGCGTCGGCTACATCCAGGACGGCAAGGACTTCAAACCGGACACGCGCCCGCTCCAGCTCACCCCGCAGGGCGTGGTCAGCCCGGACTTCGCCTCCAGCCCCCCGCCGGGCATCGACGTCTCGCACTACCAGGGCACCATCAACTGGGCGTCGGTGAAGGCGGCGGGCATCCAGTTCGCCTGGATCAAGGACACCGAGGGCACCTCGTACAAGGACCCCGACTTCAACGCGAACTACCTGCACGCCTACAACAACAAGGTGATCCGGGGCGCGTACCACTTCGCGCGGCCGGACCTGTCCAGCGGCGCGACCCAGGCGACGTACTTCGCCAACAACGGCGGCGCCTGGTCGGCGGACAACCTGACGCTGCCCGGCATGCTCGACCTGGAGGGCGGCTGCTACAGCAAGTCGGTCAGCGCGATGCAGTCGTGGATCCTGGACTTCTACAACACCTACAAGACGAAGACGGGCCGTGACGTGGTCATCTACACCAGCGCGAGCTGGTGGAACTCATGCACCGGCGGCTGGAGCGGCATGTCCTCGAGGAGCCCGCTCTGGGCGGCGAGCTGGACCTCCGCGGCCGACCCCGTCATCCCCAACGGCTTCCCGTACGCGACGATCTGGCAGTACACCGACTCCGGATCGGTGAGCGGCGTCTCGGGCGCCGTGGACCGCGACCGCTTCAACGGCGACCACTCCCGCCTGGTGGCCCTGGCCAACAACACCGCCTGAACACCGCCCGAAAACCACCTGAGCGCAGCCCGAGAACCGCCTGACGCGCCCGCGGCCCGCAAGAGCCCCGGGGGGAGCCGTTCCCGCTCCCCCCGGGGCTCCCCCCTGCCCTCCGCCCGTAGTCCGCGGATGCCCGTGGCCCGCTCAACCGTGCCCGGGGACAGGGGAGATGACGCCCGGTGACCGGCTTGCGGCAAAGGGTCACATGTCCGTAGTGTGCGGGATCCGGGCTTATGAACCGGAGAATTGGTACGGAATACGGGATACGGGATGCCCGGAGTCGTGTCGAGGGGCGGGTTTGTGCGAACCGAGCGGCTCCGGACGGCCATCCGTATGCGAGAAAGGATCACCGCGTGAGCGTGACGCACGCGCCTCCCGAAAGAAGGGCACTATGGGGGGGAGGAGGCGACGCCATGACCCCGAGGACCACTGACGACCGGCCGCAGATGCTTGTCGAGGAGTTCGAGCAGATCGAAGCCACGGCTCCCGAGACGGTACGGCTGGAATTCATCAACGGAAAGATCGAGGTCAAGCCCGTGCCCGACGGGAATCACGATGAAATCGTCATGTGGCTCGTGAGGCGCTGCATGCAACATCGTCCTGAACTCACGCTCTACACGGAGCGTGGCCTCAGCATCGGGACGTACCGCAAGGGGCGCGCACGGCCCGACGGGACGCTGGCGCCCGAGGGACACTTCGCGGGCCAGGGTGAATGGGCCGAGCCCGACGGCGTGCTCATGACCGTCGAGGTCACCTCCCACGACGCCGACACCGATCGGCGCGACCGTCACGAGAAGCGCGACGGTTACGCGGCCGCCGGTATCCCCGTCTACCTTCTCGTTGACCGCGAGGATCTGACGATCACCGTCTTCAGTGAGCCGGAAGACGGCAAGTACCGCAATGTCACCTCACGTCCGTTCGGCGCTGACATCGAACTTCCGGCCCCGGTCGGAATCACGCTGCATGCGGAAAAACTGAAGGACTACGCCGACTGAGCGACGTCCCCCAGCGGGACAGCCCTCGCGGGTGCCGGTTGCCGTGCCCGGGGGCCCGGCCGGCCGATCGGTCGATCAGCAGGCCGGCCGGGCGTGGCGGGTCAGGCGATCCGGCGGGCCGCCGCGAACGGCATCCAGTCCATCGGCGCGATCTCGACCACCGCCCCGGTGTGCGGGGCGTGCACGATCTGGCCGTTGCCGAGGTAGATGCCCACGTGGCTGATGCCGGAGTAGAAGAACACCAGGTCACCGGGCCGCAGGTCGGACTTGGAGACGGCGACGCCGTCCGTGACCTGGTCCCAGGTGGTGCGGCCGATGGTGATGCCGGCCGCCTTGTACGCCGCCTGCGTAAGCCCCGAGCAGTCGTAGGCGTTGGGGCCGGTGCCGCCCGAGACGTACGGCTTGCCGCGCTGGGCCAGCGCGAACTGGATCGCGGCGGCGGCCCGGCCCGAGGCGGGGCCGTTGTAGGTGTACGAGGACGGCGACGACGAGGACGACGAGGACGACGAGGACGACGGGTGGTCGAGCTTGGCCAGCTTCGCCCGCTGGGCAGCGGTGAGGCTGTTCAGCAGCTTCTGCGCGGCCGCCAGCTTGCTCTGCACGTTCTTCTTCTGGGCGGCCAGGCTGTTCTGCGCGGCGGTCAGCTCGTTCAGGCTCGCGGTGGCCTGCTGCCGCTGGATGCTCGCCTGCTCCTGCTGGATCCTGAAGGTCTTCAGCGCCTGCTCCTGCGTGCTGGACAGGCGGTCCATCAGGTGGTTCTGCTGCAGGAACTGCTCGGGGTCGTCCGACAGGAAGAGCTGCGTGGTCTGGTCGAGGCCGCCGTCGCGGTACTGCGCGCTGGCGAACTGGCCCAGGATCCGCCGCGTGTCGTTCATCGCCTGCGTCTTCTCGGCGACCTGGGTGAGCAGCTGGTCGGCCTTCGTCCGCTGGTCGGCGGTCTTCTCCTTGGCCTGGTCGTACTGCTGCGTGGCCACTTCGGCCTGCTGGTTCAGCTTGTCGATCTGCGCCTTCACCTGGCTGATCGACGGCTGCGCGGGCGCCGCGTTCGCGCTCTCGCTGAGCAGGGTGACCGAGGCGAGTGCCGCCGCGGTGACGCCGACCGCGGCGCGCGGGGCGGTCGCGGCGAGTAGAGACGTACGCGGCTTGCGGTGCGACGCCAAGGAGGCGACTCCTTCCGTGGACCGCTGACCGGGTTAGCTGACGGGTTCGGGCTGGGAAGGCCGCCCTACGGGTCGACGCCTGTCGGCGTCTGTCCCGATTCACCCCAAAACGCTGTTGGGTCCCCGGCTCCGGCCGCCGGCCGGATTAAGCGGAGGTGGCGTGCTGCCGGCCCTTTCACCGGCGGGAGGCGCGTCACCTAGCGGGCTACCGTAGTCAACTCTTTCGAGTGATGGGAAGTTTGGATCGCAATGTGACCGAAATCGCTTTGTGACATTACTGCTTGTGCGGGACGTGGTGGGTCATTGCCGGACATGCGGGTGTGATCGGTCATCGGCCCGCGAATGCGGACCGGGACCGTCTTTCCGGAATCCGGCGTTCAATACGGACGGACCGCCGCGTAGAAGGGCATCTCCGTGATCGGGGCGATCTTGACCACGGTTCCGGTGTGCGGCGCGTGGATCATCTCGCCGTTGCCGATGTAGAGGCCCACGTGGCTGATGTCGCTGTAGAAGAAGATCAGGTCGCCCGGCCGCAGGTCCGACTCCGACACCCGCGTCCCGACGTTCACCTGGTCCCAGGTGGTGCGCGGCAGGTCGATGCCGGCCGCCTTGTACGCCGCTTGCGTCAGCCCCGAGCAGTCGTACGAGTCCGGGCCCGTCGCGCCCCACACGTACGGCTTGCCGAGCTGGTTGCGGGCGAAGGCGATCGCCTTGTCGGCCTGCGAGGAGGTGCCGGGCGCGGACGGCGCGGGCGTGCCGTTGGCGGCGGCCGCCTTCGCCGCGGCCTCCTGGGCGGCCTTCTGCTTGGCGGCGAGCTGTTCCGCCAGCTTCTTGGCCGCCGCCCTGGCCGCGGCCTCCTGCTTGGCCCGCAGCGCCGCCAGCCGCGCCTTCTCCTGCGCGGTCAGGCTGTTGAGCAGGTGCTGTGCCTCGGAGAGCTTGCTCTGCACGTCCGCCTTGGCCGCCTTGAGCTGGGCCTGCCGTGCGGTCAGGGCGGCCAGGCTCTTGGCCGCCGCGACGCGCTGCTGGGTGGCGGCGGCCTGCTGCTCCCGGTAGGACTCGACGGCCTGCCGTTGCCGGTCGGCCAGCACACCGGTGAGGTGGACCTGGTCGACCAGGTCCTGCGGGTCGGAGGACATCAGGTAGCGGGTGGTGGTGTCGTCGCCGCCGTCGCGGTACTGCGCGGCCGCGTACCGGCCGAGCTGCCGGCGCGCGTCGTTGAGTGCCTGGGTCTTGCGGGCCGCCTGCTCCAGCAGCTTGTTGACGGTCGCGTTCTGCTGGGCCGTCAGCTCCTTGACCCCGTTGTACTTGTCGGTCGCCACCTCGGCCTGGTGCATCAGCGAGTCGACCTTCGCCTTCACCTCGGCGATGGACGGCTGCGCGGGCCTGCTCGGCGCGGGGGTGGCGCTCGCGCTCTCGCTGAGCAGGGTCACGGTCGCCAGTGCGGCGGTGGTGAGACCGACCGCCGCGCGCGGCCCCGGAGAGCTGAGCAGCGCGGTTCTGGCCTTGCGGTGCGTCGCCATGGAGGAGCGGCTCCTTTCGGACACCCATTCGGGCGCTTGCTGGCGCCGCACGCTAGCCAAAGCGCGCTCCCGTACGGAAGGGCGATGTCCGATAGGCCCGATACCTTTTCGTAATCTTTTGCGGTTGCCATACGCGGGGACGGGTGGCGGTCGCGGAGCGTGACGAGGGGGGCGCGGGGAGAAGCCGCGGCAAGGGGTTACGGGGGACGGTAGGGGGCGGCGAGGGCCCGAGCGGGCGCCCCGGCCCCCGGCCGACCCGGAACGCACGTGCCTGTCACCCGGGGCGCCTAGACTCGGTAGACGATGAGCAGCCTCTTTGACGAACACTTCCTGGCCGGGTTCGACGCCCCCCACGGGCCCGCCGGCGCCGAGCAGCCCCCGCCGCCCGAGGAGGAGGACGGCCCCGAGCACGTACCCGACGGACTGTTCGGCGACCGCTTCGACGGGCCGCCGCGGGACTCGTACTACCGGGACGGTGCCCCGCGCCCGGCGACGGACCCGCGGCAGCTCCTGGAGGGGCTCAACGAGCAGCAGGCCGCCGCCGTCGTGCACTCCGGGGGGCCGCTGCTCATCGTCGCGGGCGCCGGCTCCGGCAAGACCCGGGTACTCACCCACCGCATCGCCCACCTGCTCGCCACCCGCCACGTGCACCCCGGCTCGATCCTCGCGATCACCTTCACCAACAAGGCGGCCGGCGAGATGAAGGAGCGCGTCGAGCAGCTCGTCGGCCCGCGGGCGAACGCGATGTGGGTGTCCACCTTCCACAGCGCCTGCGTGCGCATCCTGCGCCGCGAGTCCAAGGTCCTCGGCTTCACCTCGTCGTTCTCGATCTACGACGCCGCCGACTCCAAGCGGCTCATGGCGCTGGTCTGCCGGGACCTCGACCTGGACCCCAAGCAGTTCCCGCCGAAGTCCTTCAGCGCCAAGGTCTCCAACCTCAAGAACGAGCTCATCGACGAGGAGACCTTCGCCGCCCAGGCCGAGAACACCTTCGAGAAGAAGCTCGCCGAGGCGTACGCGATGTACCAGGCGCGGCTGCGCGAGGCCAACGCGCTGGACTTCGACGACATCATCATGACCACGGTCAACCTGCTGCAGGCGTTCCCCGATGTCGCCGAGCACTACCGGCGCCGCTTCCGGCACGTCCTGGTCGACGAGTACCAGGACACCAACCACGCCCAGTACACCCTGGTCCGCGAGCTGGTCGGCACCGGCGAGGCCGCCGCCGAGCTGTGCGTGGTCGGTGACGCCGACCAGTCCATCTACGCCTTCCGCGGCGCCACCATCCGCAACATCCTCCAGTTCGAGGAGGACTACCCGGACGCCCGCACCATCCTGCTGGAGCAGAACTACCGCTCCACCCAGACCATCCTGTCGGCCGCCAACGCCGTCATCGAGCGCAACGCGAGCCGCCGCGCCAAGAACCTGTGGACCGAGGCCGGCGACGGCCCGGCCATCGTCGGCTACGTCGCCGACACCGAGCACGACGAGGCGCAGTACATCGCCGACGAGATAGACCGGCTCACCGACGCCGAGCAGGCCCGCCCCGGCGACGTGGCCGTCTTCTACCGCACCAACGCCCAGTCCCGTGTCTTCGAAGAGGTCTTCATCCGGGTCGGGCTGCCGTACAAGGTGGTCGGCGGCGTCCGCTTCTACGAGCGGCGCGAGGTCCGCGACGTCCTCGCGTACCTGCGGGTCCTGGCCAACCCCGAGGACACGGTGCCGCTGCGCCGGATCCTCAACGTGCCCAAGCGCGGCATCGGCGAGCGGGCCGAGGCGATGATCGACGCCCTGGCGGCGCGCGAGCGCATCTCCTTCCCCCAGGCGCTGCGCCGCGTCGACGAGGCGTACGGGATGGCCGCGCGCTCGGCGAACGCCGTCAAGCGGTTCAACACGCTCATGGAGGAGCTGCGCACCATCGTGGAGTCCGGCGCCGGGCCGGCCGTGGTCCTCGAAGCCGTGCTGGAGCGCACCGGCTACCTGGCCGAACTGCAGGCGTCCACCGACCCGCAGGACGAGACCCGGGTGGAGAACCTGCAGGAACTCGCCGCCGTGGCGCTGGAGTTCGAGCAGGAGCGGGCCGAGGACGAGCCCGGCACGCTGGCCGACTTCCTGGAGCGGGTGGCGCTCGTCGCCGACTCCGACGAGATCCCGGACGAGGAGGCGGGCGGCGGGGTCATCACGCTCATGACCCTGCACACCGCCAAGGGCCTGGAGTTCCCGGTCGTCTTCCTCACCGGACTGGAGGACGGGGTCTTCCCGCACATGCGGGCCCTCGGCCAGGTCAAGGAGTTGGAGGAGGAACGCCGGCTCGCCTACGTCGGCATCACCAGGGCCCGTGAGCGCCTCTACCTGACTCGCTCGGTCATGCGCAGCGCGTGGGGGCAGCCCTCGTACAACCCGCCGTCCCGCTTCCTGGAGGAGATCCCGGACCCGCTGGTCGAGTGGAAGCGGACCGGTTCCTCCGCGACGTCCGTCGCCGCCGGCGGCGGTGGGGCGGTCTCCAAGGCGGCGGCGTCCCTGTCCTCGACGCTGGCCGCCCGCGGCCGGTCCGGCTCCAACGGCTCCTCCGGCTCCAACGGGTTCGCCACCCGCCGCTCCGGCGACCGCCCGGTCATCTCGCTGGCCGTCGGCGACCGCGTCACCCACGACCAGTTCGGGCTCGGGACGGTCATCGCGGTCACCGGCCGCCCCGGCGACGAGAAGGCCACCATCGACTTCGGCGACGACCGCCCCAAGCAACTGCTGCTGCGGTACGCGCCGGTGGAGAAGCTGTAGCCGCCGCCGGCCGGTGGGACCGCGGCGGCGGTCGGCGGCGGGTCGGGTGCTGGGCGCTGGGTGCGGTGCCGGTGAGTGACTAGCGCGGGTCGAGGCCGTGTGCGAGGAGCCACGGCAGCGGGTCGATGGGCCGGCCGCCGTCCGGCCGCACCTCGAAGTGGAGGTGCGGGCCGGTGGTGTTGCCCGTGTTGCCGGAGTACGCGATGACCGTGCCGGCCTTCACCTTGCCGCTGCGGATCTTGGTACTGCTCAGATGGCAGTACCAGGTCTCCGTCCCGTCGGGAGCGGTGACTATCGCCATGTTGCCGTAGGACGGGTTCCACTGCGTGCGCACCGTGCCGTCGGTCGCCGCCATCACGGGCGTGCCGACCTGCACGGGGAAGTCGATCCCGGTGTGCAGCATCATCCAGTGCTCGCCGGCCTGGCCGAAGTACGCGCTCAGGCCCTTCTGCGTCACCGGCAGGACGAACTTCGGCCGCAGCGCCTCCTTGCGGGCCGCCGCTTCCTGCTTGGCCTTCGCCGCCGCGGCCTGCCGGTCCTTCAGGTCGAGCCGCTGCTGGGTGCGGCTGGCGCGGGTCGCGAAGTCGTCGGCGTCCCGGCTGACCCCGCTGAGCTGGCGGTCCAGTTGCGTGGTCGGCTGGCTGCCGCCCGAACTCCCGGCGTCCGCCTGGGCCTTGGACGAACCCTGGGCCATGCCCACACCGCCGACCGCCGCCGCGCCGACCGCGGCCACGCCCATCACGGCCACCGACGGCACGGCGATGGTCAGCAACGCCGAGCGCTTCGCCGGTTTGCGGCGCCTGCTGCGCGCGACCGGGCCGCCGCCGTCCCCTGCGGGACCGTCCGCGGCGTAGTCGTGCCGTACGTGCTCGTCGGGGTCGAGGTCGCCGTCGTCGACGCCGAGGTCGCTCTCGGTGTCGACGACGCCAGGGGCGTACGCGGGGCCGTCCGCGGAGGCGTACGGGCCGGCTGCGCCTTCGTGGTCATCGGCTGCGGTTGCGGTTGCGTCTGCGTGGCCATCGGTGCCGGTGCCGGTGCCCGCCGGGTGGTACGAGGGCTCGGTAGCCGTGACGCCGCCCAACTGCTCGTATATCCCGGTGTCGCCGTTGGCGTCGTACCCGTATCCGTATTCGTAACCGGGTCCGTAGCCGTTGCCGTCGCCGTACCCGTAGGCCGGATAGCCGCCGGAGTCCCAGTCCGCCTGCGGGGACTGCGTCGCCTGCTGCGGGATGCCGCCCGGCCACAGCGCGGTGCTGTCGTAGGTGCCCGTGTCGTAAACACCGGTGTCGTAGACGCCCGTGTCGTAGGAGGCCGTGTCGTAGGAGGCCGTCCCGGTCGCCTGCTGGGTGGGCTGGGCGGTGGCGTACGCGTACGGGTCGTACATCGCGTACGTGCCCGTCTGGTCGTAGCCGGTGCCGTACTCCGTGGGGTAGCCGTACCCGAACCCGTACCCGTTCGTCTGGTCGAACTGCTCGTACGCGCTCTGCTCGGGAGCCGGCCCGGTCCCGGCGCCGCCCTGCCCGTACGGGTCGTACGCCTCGTACGCCTGGTACGCCTCGTTTGCGGCAGGGGCGCCGTACGTGTCGGACGTGCTGTACGCGGTGGGGAAGGTGGTGCCGGCGGTGCGGTAGGAGCCCGTGGAATAGGCGTCGTACTCGTGGGCGTTGAGGCCGGGGGGGTACCCCGACATGGGCCGATCGTTCACCGCCAGCTTCTCTTTCGCCTCGGCAGCAGGAGAATTAGCGGCGACTGTAGCTGTCCTCACCCGGCCCCGACAATCTCCGGCCGGGATCTGGCGTCCACCTTGCCCGGTGTTCGGTTGATATTCGACCGTTATGTGTCCGTTATGCGGCGTCGACGGTGCCGTCCGCCGGGCCCTCCCCGGCCAGTGCCCGCCGTATCTGCGCGGCCACCGTTCCGTGTACCGGCAGGGACAGGTGTCCGATTCCGCTCACGGCGATGTTCGCGATCGTCAGGTCGGGATGTTCGAGGCGCGCCGCCTCCGCCGGGATCATGAGCTGGTCGAGGTCGCTCCAGAAGGCCACGAACCGGGTGCTGCACCCCTTCGCCGGCCGCGCCAGCTCCTCCAGCACCTCGGAGCCGGGCCGCATCTGCCGGGCCAGCGGATGCGGGGCCAGGGCGGGGATCGACCGGGTGCCGGCGTGCGGCGTGCCCAGTGTGACCAGCGTCCGTACCCGCGTGTCACCGCCGAGACGCTGCACGTAGTACCGCGCGATCAGCCCGCCCAGGCTGTGCGCCACGATGTCCACCCGGCCATGGCCCGACTGCTCGCATATCTGTTCGATGTGCGGGCCCAGGACCTGCGCCGTGTTGCGGATGTCCCCGGCCAGCGGGGAGTAGTTGAGGGCCTGCACCCTCTTCCAGCCGTGCCGCTGGAGCGAGCGGCGCAACAGGGTGAACGTCGACCGGTTGTCCACGAAGCCGTGCAGCAGGAGCACCGGGGGGCGGCCGAGGCCCTGGGTCGGCGGGCCGGCCGGTTTCGTCAGCCGGTCGCCCTTGGGCGGGTCCGGGCTCGCGGACGGTGACGGGATGCGCTCGGGGAGTATCCCGGTCGGGTAGAGCAGCATGTGCCCGGCGAGCACGGCCAGGTCGATGGCGGTCACCCGGAGCAGATCGGCGCCGTGCTTGCCCCAGCTCAGCGGGCCCCAGCGACTGTCGCCCGGTTCGTCCCCCGGATCTTCCCCGAATGGCTGTACATCTGAGGACTGGGCGGCCATGACCCACCTCCCGTCGTGGCGCCACGGGGTCTGTCTCGGCCCTGCGACGCCCTCGGCGGGAGCCGGAGCGGAGGCCGCACCGCCACGCCCTGCGGCTGCGAGCGCGGAGATGCGGCGTCCTGACAGCGGCTCCTGCGGAACGTGCCCGAGCCCGGCACCGCCGCTCCGGCGTGTCCCGCGCCGGAGGGGCTCTGGCGGGCCCGGTCCTGCTGAATGTGTCCCATTGTGTGATTTCCCCCTCGGAGCCCGGCGTAAAACTGACGTGCGCCGGACGGGGGCGATAACGTGCGTTCACACGGTGTGGTACGCCGCCCCGTCGCGGTGACCCGAGTCCCAGGCCCTTGGGCCGTAGCCATGGAGGCAGTGATGGGTGTGTCCGGACCGATCCGCGTGGTGGTCGCCAAGCCGGGTCTCGACGGCCACGACCGCGGAGCCAAGGTCATCGCACGGGCCCTGCGCGACGCCGGCATGGAGGTCATCTACACCGGCCTGCACCAGACGCCGGAACAGGTGGTCGACACGGCCATCCAGGAGGACGCCGACGCGATCGGGCTGTCCATCCTCTCCGGCGCTCACATGACGCTCTTCGCCAAGGTGATAGAGCTGCTCAAGGAGCGCGACGCGACCGACATCAAGGTCTTCGGCGGCGGCATCATCCCCGAGGCGGACATCCCTCCCCTGAAGGAACTGGGCGTCGCCGCGATCTTCACCCCCGGCACCCCCACGAGCGACGTCGTCGCCTGGGTGAACGCCAACGTCCCCCAAACGGCCGACGCCTGATCCCGCCATACGGGTGCCCGCTGCCGCCGCCGGGCCGGTGGCGGCCCCGGGCTACGGTGCGGCGGGACGCCCCGACGCACGCGGCGGGCGGGGCGTGGCGGGGTGGCGGCTGGCGCGTGGCAGCGGCGCGGCGGGGTGGCCCGAGGCGCGGCGTGGCGGCCTTGCGGCATGGCGCGGCGGGGTGGCCCGAGGCGGGGCGGTCCGAGGCGCGGCGGCCTGACGGCGTGGCTCGGCCCGAGGAGGTGCGGGCGGCCTGAGGCGCGGCGTGGCGGGCGCTGACGGCTGGCGCGTGGCAGCGGCGCGGCGCGTCGGCCCTACGGCGTGGCGCGGGACGGCCTGAGGCTGGGTGGCCCGAGGCGCGGTGGGGCGGCCTTACGGCGCGGTGGCGTACCGGAGACGGCATCCGCCGGCTCCGCCCCCCCTGGGCCCGGGGGAACCCACCTGGACGGGTGCGCCCCTCCCCCTGGCCGCACCCGCGGGCCGCACCCGAGGGCTGCACCCGCCCTTCCCGCGGGCCGCATCCGCAGGGCGTACGCGCGCCCCCTCCCGTGGGCCGCATCCGCAGGCCGCACCTGCAGGCCGCATCCCGCCCGCCGTCTCAACGCCCCCTTCGCTTGTCTCTCACTCGTTCTCCGCCCGTCCGGGTGAGCCCGGGGCGGTACTTCCCGGGCGCAGCTCGGCAAGCATGAGTGCGCGCAGCCGCAGCGTGCCGGTCAGCCGCTGGAACGCCTCCGCCCAGTACGCGCTCGCTCCCGGCGCGCTGTCCGGCCGCTCCTCCGGGGCGGCGGCGAGCAGGGCCACGCGGTCGGCCGCCGCCGGGTCGAGGCACCGCTCGGCCAGGCCCATCACGCCGCTGAAGCTCCAGGGGTAGCTGCCCACGTCCCGGGCCACGTCCAGCGCGTCGATAACCGCCGCGCCCAGCCGGTCCGACCACGGGACCGCGCACACACCCAGCATCTGGAACGCTTCGGACAAGCCGTGCGTCGCTATGAAGTCCGCCACCCACTCCGCCCGCTCCCGTACGGGCAGGATCGACAGGAGCTTCGCCGGGTCGCCGACCGCCGCGACGGGCGCGGCCGGGGCCGGCGGCGGCCCGAGCAGTGCCCGCGCCCACGCCGGGTCCCGCTGGCGCACCGCCGCCCGGCACCAGGCGGCGTGCAGGTCCCCCTGCCAGTCGTCGAGCACGGGCAGCGCGACGATCTGCTCGGGGGTGCGCCCGCCGAACCGGGCCGGCCACACGGCCAACGGCGCCGCGTCCACCAACTGGCCCAGCCACCAGGCCCGTTCGCCCCTGCCGCTGGGCGGTTTGGCGGCCACCCCGTCGCGTTCCATCGCCGCATCGCACTCGTACGGCGCCTCGACCATGATTCCGTCCGGACCCAGCGACACACAGCTGCGGGCGCGCGCCGCCATGCGCTGGGCCAGTGCCGACCCGGGCAGCGCCGACAGCAGTTCCGCGGCCGTCGCCCGCACATTGCGGCTGCGGTCGGACAGCGCCTCCTCCAGGAACTCCTCGTCCGCCGGACCCAGCCCGGTCCGCAGGGAGTCCAGGAACATCAGCCGGTCCTCGGCCCGCTCCCCGCGCCAGGTCGAGGCCAGCAGGTCCAGCGCGGCGGCCGGGTCGGCCAGCCGCAGCCGGGTGAGCAGGGCGACCCGCTCGGCGAACAAGCCCTCCTCCCACAGACGCCGCGCCGCCTCGGGCTCCTCCGCGACCCGGCCGGGAGCCGCCCCGGCCCGGCCCGCGCGCAACGCGAACTTCCAGTCGGGGTTCAGCTCCGCCAGCCACAGGCCGCGCGGCCCCGCCAGCGCCAGGGCGTCGGCCCGCAGGTCGGTGCGGGCCCTGGCGGCGTCCAGCAGCGCCGGCAGCAACTCGGGCGGGGCGGCGTATCCCTCCGCGCGGGCCGCGCCCAGCCACTGGGGCAGCAGCTCCGCGAGGTTGGGCGCCGCCCCCCTGCGCCAGGCCCGCGAACCGTCCCCCGCACGGTCCGCCAGCAGCATCGCCAGCCGCCGCCGCGCGGCGTCCGGCAGCGGCGGCCGACGGTCCGCCGGCGCGGGCCTGGGCCGCTCCCCGGCAACCCCCGGGGTGAGGCCGGCCCTGCGCCGCACCACTCCGCTCGCCGCGGCGTCCAGCAGGCCGGCCGCCGCCTCCTGCGCGTCCCCCACCACGCCCGGCGGGCGCCGCCGCTCCGTGCCCAGCAGGGCGCTGCCCACCAGGTCGTCCCACTTCACGTCCATCGATTCCCCCTTGTCCGCTGCGTCATGTGTCCCGAGGAGCGGGCCCCGCCCCGCAAGGCGACGGCGCCCTACAAGGCGACGGGTTCCGGCGAGCCGCCCGCCCATGCCGTCAGCGGGCGTATGCCGGTCGGGCCCAACTCGCCGAAGACGGTCAGGGGGTGACCGCCCGACACCGCGGCCAGGCGCCACAGCGACTGCGCGGAGCCCGTGGCGGCCACCGGGACGGCGTCCCGCGAGCCGTCGTCCGCGAGCTGCCAGCGGTCGGCGCCGGGCAGCGGCACCACGGGGGAGAGCAGGACCGGGAAGGCGTCGAGCCAGGGATCGTCGGCCAGCGCGGAGCCGTACGCCGCCAGGGCGGTGCCGACCGTGGTGCCGGCGGGCACGCGGGACGGCGCCTGGACGCCGTGGCGCGGGCCCAGAGCGGCACGCAGCGGCAGGGCGGCCGGGTGGTAGGCGAGCTCGGCGTCCATCACCGTGCCCACCGGGAGGACCAGCTCGGGCGCCCGCCCGGCCGCTCCGAACGACAGCAGGAGGGCGAACCGGTCGGCCTCCTCGTCGTGCAGCCAGATCCGCCGGGTGGTCAGCCGGTCGTCCGCCGAGTCGTGCTGCGACAGGACGAGCCACTGGCCCCGCACGGTCGGACCGGCCAGCAGCTCCGCCGCGTCCACCGTGAACCCGACCCTTGTCCGCACGGTGTCCGCGAGCGGGCCCGGCAGCCCTTCCCGGCCGAGGAACCCGCGGGCCAGCAGGTGCAGAAGCGCCGTCTCCTCCAGCATCCGTGACGGCCAGTCGCCCCCGGTGGCCACCACCGCCCCCACCTCCCGTACGCGCGCGGCCAGTCCCGGTGCCTGCGCGTCGACCATGCGCGCCGCGATCTCGTCCCACGGCTGGTACCCGGCGCGGTCGGCGCCCGCGAGACCGCCGCGCAGCAGGTCGGTGAGCCGCTGTTCCAACTCGGCGGCGCCCCCTTCCACCCGGACCGCCCGGCGGTCGGCCCGCCGCCGCGCCGCTTCCGGGTCGGCCGGGCCCGCTGCGGCCCGGGCCGGCGGCTCGGCCCCGCGCTGCGCCGCCTTCTCCCGGCGCGCCGCGGTCCACTGCTCCACCCAGTCCGGCGCGGCGGCGGCGCCGACCGGCCCCGAATCGCCCCCGGCCCACAGCAGCAGCAGACCCAGCGCGTGCTTGCACGGGAACTTGCGGCTCGGACACGTGCAGCGGAACGCGGGACCGCTGAGGTCGACCGCCGTCTGATACGGCCTGCTCCCACTGCCCCTGCACTGCCCCCACACCGCCGCGCCCGCCGTCCCCGTGCCCGTCCACGGCGCAGGCGTGGCGAGCCGCGCGCCCGCTTTCCTCGATGAGTCGTCAGGCGCGAGCGCGAGCACCTGATCGGCTGTCCACCGTGCGTCCGTCTCCATGCCCATCACGGTAGGGGGAGCCACTGACAATCGCTCTGAGCTGCGCGGATCGCGGAAAGTGACCGATTGTCAGTGGCGGGGTGCATGGTGGAACACAGCACCGGCCGAGAGGTCGTGCGGCGGGATTTTTCCCGCATTTCGACGTATCGATCGACTGGGGGAGAGCCATGTCAGAAACGACCGGGGCCGGGGCCGGGACCGGCATCGCGACCGAGCGGGACCGGCAGGGCGGCCCGCTCGCGGACGCGGGCGCGCGGCCGAGCGCGCTGCTCGACGCGCACGAAGAGAAGAGCGGGGACGGGGAGAAGAGCGGGCAGGCGCTGCGGCCGTGCGCCGAGGACGCCTTCGCGGACGAGCTCGCCGCGCTCGCGGCCGCGGACGACCGGCCGCGGCCGGCGCGCTGGAAGCTGTCGCCCTGGGCCGTGGCCACGTACCTGATGGGCGGCACACTGCCCGACGGCACCGTGATCACCCCGAAGTACGTGGGCCCGCGGCGCATCGTCGAAGTCGCCGTCACCACTCTCGCCACCGACCGTGCGCTGCTGCTGCTCGGCGTGCCCGGCACGGCCAAGACATGGGTGTCGGAGCACCTGGCCGCGGCGGTCAGCGGCGATTCCACCCTGCTGGTCCAGGGCACGGCCGGCACCCCGGAGGAGGCGATCCGCTACGGGTGGAACTACGCGCAGCTGCTCACCCACGGCCCGAGCCCGGACGCGCTGGTGCCGAGTCCGGTGATGCGGGCGATGGCCGAGGGACGGATCGCCCGTGTGGAGGAGCTGACCCGTATTCCGGCCGACGTGCAGGACACCTTGATCACCATCCTGTCCGAGAAGACCTTGCCGATACCGGAGCTGGGTACGCAGACCCAGGCCGTGCGCGGGTTCAACCTGATCGCGACCGCCAATGACCGCGACCGCGGGGTCAACGACCTGTCGAGCGCGCTGCGCCGCCGCTTCAACACGGTGGTGCTGCCGCTGCCCGCCACCGCGGAGGAGGAGGTGGACATCGTCGCCCGCCGGGTCGAGCAGATCGGCCACGGCCTGGACCTGCCCGCGGCCTCGCGGGGTACGGACGAGATCCGCCGCGTCGTCACCGTCTTCCGGGAGCTGCGCGGCGGCGTCACCGAGGACGGCCGCACCAGGCTCAAGTCCCCCTCGGGCACGCTGTCCACGGCCGAGGCGATCTCGGTCGTCACCAACGGCCTGGCGCTCGCCGCCCACTTCGGCGACGGTGTGCTGCGGGCCGGTGACGTCGCGGCCGGCATCCTGGGCGCGGTGGTCCGCGACCCGGCCGCCGACCGCCTCGTCTGGCAGGAGTACCTGGAGACGGTCGTCCGCGAGCGCGACGGCTGGAAGGACTTCTACCGCGCCTGCCGCGAGGTGTCGGCATGAGCACCCTTGCCGCGAGCGGCACCCCGCAGGCCCGCGACCTGGCGGCGGCCGGCCGGGCGGCCGGACAGGCTCGCGACGCGCCTGCGGTCGCGTCCCGGGCTTCGGGCTCCCGCGGTGCGTCCGGAGCGCGGACCGGGGACCTGGTGCTGCTGGGGGTGCGCCACCACGGCCCCGGTTCGGCCCGGGCCGTGCGGGCTGCGCTGGACGCCTACCGGCCGCAGGCCGTCCTCATCGAGGGGCCGCCGGAGGCCGACGCCCTCGTGGCGCTGGCCGCCGACGCGGAGATGCGGCCGCCGGTCGCGCTGCTCGCGCACGTCCTGGACGACCCGGCTCGTGCGGCTTTCTGGCCCTTCGCCGAGTTCTCCCCCGAGTGGGTGGCCCTGCGGTGGGCCCTGGAGGCGGGTGCGGACGTGCGGTTCATCGACCTGCCGGCCGCGCACACGCTGGCCCTGCGTACGGCCGTCGAGGACGAGGCGGCCCCCGGGAATGCGCCCGGCCATGGCGCCGGACCGGACCCGGAGGACCGCCCGGACCCCCAGGACTGCCCGGATCCGGAGGAGCCGGCCGGGGACGCCGAGGCCGTACGGGTGGATCCGCTGGCGGTGCTCGCCAGGACCGCCGGGTACGACGATCCGGAGCGGTGGTGGGAGGACGCCGTGGAACACCGGGCGCAGGCCGAGGGCGGGGACGCGCTCGCGCCGTTCGAGGCCCTGGCCGAGGCCATGGGGATGATCCGCGAGACCTACGGCGACGGCGGGCACGACCAGGACCCGCTGCGGGAGGCGCACATGCGGCTGCGCGTCCGCGAGGCCCGCAGGGCGCACGACAGGACGGCGGTGGTGTGCGGTGCCTGGCACGTCCCCGCGCTGGCCGCGCGCACGACGGCGGCGGCGGACCGGCAGCTGCTGAAGGGTCTGCCCAAGGCCAAGGTGGAGACGACATGGGTGCCCTGGACCCATCGCCGTCTGGCCCGGGCCGGCGGATACGGGGCGGGGATCGACTCGCCGGGCTGGTACCAGCACCTGTTCACCTCGCCCGACCGCCCGGTGACGCGGTGGATGACCAAGGTCGCGGGGCTGCTGCGGGACGAGGACCTGCCGGTGTCGTCCGCGCACGTCATAGAGGCCGTGCGGCTGGCCGACACCCTGGCTGCGATGCGCGGCCGGCCGCTCGCCGGGCTCGGCGAGACCATGGACGCGGTCCGCGCGGTCATGTGCGACGGGTCGGACGTGCCACTGGCCCTGATCCGGGACCGGCTGGTGGTCGGCGACGTGCTCGGCGACGTCCCGCCGGACGCCCCCGCCGTGCCGCTCGCCCGCGACCTGGCCCGTGAGCAGCGCAGGCTGCGCCTCAAGCCCGAGGCGCTTGAGCGCGAGCTCGACCTGGACCTGCGCAAGGACGTCGACGCGGCCCGCAGCCAACTCCTGCACCGGCTGCGGATGCTGGGGATCGGCTGGGGCGAGCCGGCCGCGGGGCGGGCCGGGAAGGGGACGTTCCGGGAGAGCTGGCGGCTGCGGTGGGAACCGGAGGTGGCGATACGCGTCGCGGAGGCCGGGATCTGGGGCACCACCGTGGAGACGGCGGCGACCGCCCGGGCGCAGGACGAGGCCGTCCGCGCCACCACGCTCGCCGAGGTCACCTCGGTCGCCGAGCGGTGCCTGCCGGCCGGGCTGGCCGGCGCCCTGCCCACGGTGATGCGGGCGCTGGCGGACCGCGCCGCCCTGGACGCGGACGTCGCCCACCTCGCCGCCGCGTTCCCCGCCCTGGTGCGCGCGGTCCGTTACGGCGACGTGCGCGGCACCGACTCCGCCGCCCTCGCCCGGGTCGCGGAGGGCCTCGCCCAGCGCATATGCGTCGGGTTCCCCCCGGCCTGCGCCGGTCTCGACGCGGACGGCGCCGCGGCCCTGCGCGTCCACATGGACGAGGTCCACCGCGCGATGGCCCTCCTCCCGGACGGCTCCCGCGCACGGGAACTGCGCGAGGCGTGGTCCGGGATGCTGCGCGGCCTGGCCGAGCGGGACGGCGCGATATCAGGGCTGTTGCGGGGCTCCGCAGCGCGGCTGCTCCTGGACGAGGGCCGGCTCGGTGCCGGTGAGGCCGCGCGGCTCATGGGTCTGGCGCTGTCCGCGGGCACCGGTCCGGCCGAGTCCGCGGCCTGGATCGAGGGCTTCCTGGCCGGCGGCGGGATGCTGCTGGTGCACGACGAGCGGCTGCTCGGGCTGGTGGACGGCTGGCTGGCCGGGGTGAGCGGGGAGGCGTTCACGGACGTGCTGCCGCTGCTGCGGCGGACGTTCGCCGAGTTCGAGCCCGGGGTGCGCAGGACCGTGGGGGAGCTGGTGCGCCGCGGCCCGGCCGGGGAGCGCCGTCGCCGGGACGCCACCGAGGTCGGCCTGCCCGGTTTCGGGCCCGGCGTCGACCGTGCGCGCGCGGACGCCGCCGCCCACACCGTAAGGCTCCTGCTCGGCACCACGACGACCACCGACCTGGCGGCCGCCGGGATTCCGGGGCCGGTTCCGCGGACGGCACCGGCGCCCGCGGCCGGAGGCATGCCCGGCGCCCCAGTACCCGAAGACCTTCCCACCCGCGCCTCAGGAGGCCGTGACGATGACTGACACCGAAGAGCGGTTGCGCCGTTGGCGGTTGGTGCTGGGCGGCGGGCCGGCGGACGGCACCGGGCACGAACTGGCCGGGCGGGACGCGGCGATGGACCGGACGCTCACCGCGTTGTACGGGGCCGGGCGGGCGGGCGGCGCCGCGGCCGGCGGCGGGAGCGGTGAGCGGGGGGCGGGGCTCGGCGGCTCGGCACCGCAGGTGGCCCGGTGGCTGGGGGACATCAGGACGTACTTCCCCAGTTCCGTGGTGCAGGTGATGCAGCGGGACGCCATCGACCGGCTCGGGCTGTCCGCGCTGCTGCTGGAGCCGGAGATGCTGGAGGCGGTCGAGGCGGACGTGCACCTGGTGGGCACGTTGCTGTCGCTGAACAAGGCGATGCCCGAGACGACGAAGGAGACCGCGCGGGCGGTGGTCCGCAAAGTCGTCGAGGACCTGGAGAAGCGGCTCGCGACCCGGACCAGGGCCACCCTGACCGGCGCGCTGGACCGCAGCGCCAAGGTGCGCCGCCCCCGCCACCGGGACATCGACTGGGACCGCACGATACGGGCCAATCTCAAGCACTACCTGCCCGAGTACGGCACGGTGGTGCCCGAGCGGCTGATCGGGTACGGCCGGGCCGACCAGGCCGTGAAGAAGGACGTGATCCTTTGCGTCGACCAGTCGGGGTCGATGGCGGCCTCGGTCGTCTACGCCTCCGTCTTCGGCGCCGTGCTGGCCTCGATGCGGTCCATCGCCACCAAGCTGGTGGTCTTCGACACCGCCGTGGTCGACCTGACGGAGCAGCTCGACGACCCGGTGGACGTCCTGTTCGGCACCCAGCTCGGCGGCGGCACCGACATCAACCGCGCGCTGGCGTACTGCCAAACGCTGATCACGCGCCCCGCCGAGACCGTGGTGGTGCTGATCAGCGACCTGTACGAGGGCGGGATACGCGACGAGATGCTGAAGCGGGTGGCCGCGATGAAGGCGTCGGGAGCGCAGTTCGTGGCGCTGCTCGCGCTGTCGGACGAGGGGGCGCCCGCGTACGACAGGGAGCACGCGGCGGCGCTGGCGTCCCTGGGAGCCCCCGCGTTCGCCTGCACGCCCGACCTCTTCCCCGAGGTCATGGCCGCCGCGATAGAGAAGCGCCCGCTCCCGGTGCCCGCCGTGCCCGCCTGACCCGCGGCCGGTGCGCCCCGGCCGCCCGAGCCCGAGCCCGAGCCCGAGCCCGGGGCCTCGCCCGCCCGTGCCCGTCGGCCCGCCCCCCGAGCGCCTCACGGACGCAAGGTTGTGACTGTTCTCACCGCCATCACGCGACCCGCGATTTAGGTCGGCAGTACCGACGGCGATAACCTGCAAGACGGACATGCCGCGCCCTCGGTCACCGTGTGCGCTTCCCTTGTGACAGTGCAGTCGCCCTGCCCGTAGCGGCACGCCCAGGCGGATCTGGCAGCGCTGTACACCCGGCGGCAGCAGCCCGAGACGCTCCTGACATCCAGGGACAATCCAGGGAACACCAGGGAAAAGGGAGACGGACGCGCGTGGACCTGTTCGAGTACCAGGCGAGGGACCTCTTCGCCAAGCACGGGGTACCGGTGCTGGCCGGTGAAGTCATCGACACGCCTGAGGCGGCGCGCGCGGTGGCGGAGCGACTCGGCGGCCGGGCGGTCGTCAAGGCGCAGGTCAAGACGGGAGGCCGCGGCAAGGCCGGCGGTGTGAAGCTGGCCGCCGACCCGGCGGACGCCGTCGCCAAGGCCGAGGCGATCCTCGGGATGGACATCAAGGGCCACACGGTCCACAAGGTGATGCTCGCCCAGACCGCCGACATCAAGGAGGAGTACTACGTCTCCTTCCTCCTCGACCGGGCCAACCGCACCTTCCTGGCCATGGCCTCCGTGCAGGGCGGCGTCGAGATCGAGGTCGTCGCGGAGGAGAACCCCGAGGCGCTGGCCAGGATCCCGGTGGACGCGCTGGAGGGCGTGACCCCGCAGAAGGCCGCCGAGATCGTCGCGGCCGCCAAGTTCCCGGCGGAGGTCGCCGACCAGGTCGCCGACGTGCTGCAGCAGCTGTGGACCGTCTTCATCAAGGAAGACGCCCTGCTGGTCGAGGTGAACCCGCTGGTCAAGACCGGTGACGGCAAGATCATCGCGCTCGACGGCAAGGTCTCGCTCGACGCCAACGCCGACTTCCGCCAGCCCGACCACGAGGCGCTGGAGGACAAGGCCGCCGCCAACCCGCTGGAGGCCGCCGCCAAGGCCAAGGGCCTGAACTACGTCAAGCTCGACGGCCAGGTCGGCATCATCGGCAACGGCGCGGGCCTGGTCATGAGCACCCTGGACGTGGTCGCGTACGCCGGTGAGGCGCACGGCGGCGTCAAGCCGGCCAACTTCCTCGACATCGGCGGCGGCGCCTCCGCCGAGGTCATGGCGAACGGCCTGGAGATCATCCTCGGCGACCCGGACGTGAAGTCCGTGTTCGTCAACGTCTTCGGCGGCATCACCGCCTGCGACGCGGTGGCCAATGGCATCGTGCAGGCCCTGGAGCTGCTGCGGTCCAAGGGCGAGGAGGTCACCAAGCCCCTGGTCGTCCGCCTGGACGGCAACAACGCCGAGGAGGGCCGCCGCATCCTCACCGAGGCGAACCACCCGCTGGTGGAGCAGGTGGACACCATGGACGGCGCCGCCGAGCGCGCCGCCGAGCTGGCCGCGAAGTAACAAGGGACGAGGACCGAGACACAATCATGGCTATCTTCCTCACCAAGGACAGCAAGGTCATCGTCCAGGGCATGACCGGTTCCGAGGGCATGAAGCACACCCGCCGCATGCTCGCCTCGGGCACCAACATCGTCGGCGGCACCAACCCGCGCAAGGCGGGCCAGACGGTGGACTTCGACGGCCGCTCCGTACCGGTGTTCGGCACCGTCAAGGAGGCCATGGAGGCCACCGGCGCCGACGTCAGCGTCATCTTCGTCCCGCCGGCCTTCGCCAAGGGCGCGGTCATCGAGGCGATCGACGCCGAGATCCCGCTCGCCGTCGTGATCACCGAGGGCATCGCGGTCCACGACACCGCCGTCTTCTGGGCGCACGCCCAGGCCAAGGGCAACAAGACCCGCATCATCGGCCCCAACTGCCCCGGCCTGATCAGCCCCGGACAGTCCAACGCCGGCATCATCCCGGCCGACATCACCTCCGCCGGCCGCATCGGCCTGGTGTCGAAGTCCGGCACGCTGACGTACCAGATGATGTACGAGCTGTCCGACATCGGCTTCTCCTCCGCGGTCGGCATCGGCGGCGACCCGGTCATCGGCACCACCCACATCGACGCGCTCGCCGCGTTCGAGGCCGACCCCGACACCGACCTGATCGTCATGATCGGCGAGATCGGCGGCGACGCCGAGGAGCGGGCCGCGGCCTTCATCGAGAAGAACGTGACCAAGCCGGTGGTCGGTTACGTGGCCGGGTTCACCGCGCCCGAGGGCAAGACCATGGGCCACGCCGGCGCCATCGTCTCCGGCTCCTCCGGCACCGCCCAGGCCAAGAAGGAGGCCCTGGAGGCCGCCGGCGTCAAGGTCGGCAAGACGCCGTCCGAGACCGCCCGCCTCGCCCGGGCCATCCTGGCCGGCTGACCAGCGGCCGCCGGCCGCCCGTCCCGCCGTTCGACGGCGCGGGCCCGCTCCCCCGAGGGGGACGGGCCCGCGCCGTCGTGCTGTCCGGCCCCGTACCCCTGGCGCGGTTCCTGTCCCGCTCCGGCCCCGTGCCCGTGGCCCGCTGCCGGTCCCAGGAGGACGGCGACCGCGGTCGCCGCGGCGATGAGCCCGGACAGCGCCAATGACGCGACCACCCGCCGCCGCGCCCCGCGCTCGCTCGCCTCCCGCACGGCGGCCGGTGAGGGTACGGGTACGGATACGAGCCCCGGCCCGGGCCCGCCGTCCTCCAGCAGCGCCCGCAGCGCCGCCGCGACCGCCGCCCCGCCGCCGTCCGCCGCGTCTCCTCCCGCGCCGCTCTCCCCGCCGCCCTGCCGCGGATCCCGAGCCGGCAGTGCAGCGGCCAGGGACTCCCGCGCGCCGGCGATCCGCGCGGCCGTCGCCGGCGCGCCGGCCTCGACCTCCACCGCCACCTCGGCCGGACTGAGTCCCACCGCGTCCCGGAGCACGACCGCGCGGCGCCGGGCAGGCGGGAGCGCGAGCAGCGCGGCCGCCAGCGCTCCCACGGGCGCGGGCCTCGGGTGCCAACGTCCGGGCAGCCACCGCTGCCAGGGCGCGAGCGCGAAGTCGTACGCCGCCGCGCGCACCCATCCGACCGGATCACCGTCCCGGGCGACCTCGGGCCACTGCTGCCAGGCCAGGTCGAAGGCGCGCGTCACGGCCCGGCCCGCGAGCCCCGCGTCGGCGGTCAGCAGCACCACCTGCCGTACCAGGCCGTCGGCGGAGCGCGCGTACAGCCCGTCGAAGGCGTCCTCGGGCGTACGGGCCGGCGTTCCGGCCTCGTCCGCGCGCTCCTGTACGGGCCCGGGTCCGCCCTGCGGGGTTACGCCGGCCGCGCCCCCGCCGCCCCCGTCGTTCCCCTCCGGGGCGCCCTCCGGGGCGCCCTCCGGGGCTTTCTCCGGGGTCTTCCCAGGGGCCGCCTCAGGTGCCCTCTCCCGGGCTTCCGAGGCCGCCCGGGCCGTCGCCGGGGACTTCCTGCGCGGACTCATCGGCCGGTGTCCGTCGGGAGCCCGGGGGACCGGTCGGCTGATGATCGGAACAAAAGACGCATAAGCCTTATCGTGTGCGACACGGCGGCTGTTCACCTGTTCCCTGGGCGAAACGGGTGCGGTCGGCATCATGGGACGCCATGACGGACTCCTCCGACGGCCCGGACCCGGCGCCCGCCCCCGATCCCCGGCCGCCCGCCCCGGATCCCGGGTCCGCGCCCGGGCCCACGCCTGCCCCTCCTCCCGCCGGAGCCGGGGCCGGCTCCGGCTCCGCTGCCCGGCCGCCCCGCCCGGCTCCGGAACGGGAGGCGGGCCGGCGGTGGCCGGTGGCCCGGGTGTCGGCCCTCGCCGCCGGGGCCGTCGCCGCCGGGCTCGGACTGGGGGTGCCGGCCGCGGTCGTGCTGCTGCTGTGGATCGGCTCGCCGTTCCCCGACAGCGACCTCGGCGGGGCCCTGCACGTCGGCGCCGGGCTCTGGCTGCTGGCCCAGGGTGCGGACCTGGTCCGCACCCAAACGCTTTCGGGTGACCCTGCGCCCATCGCCTTGACGCCCTTGCTCCTGAGCGCGCTGCCCGCGTGGCTGCTGTACCGGGGCACGGTGTCGGCCGTCGTGGCGGAGGACGCGAGCGAGCCGCGCGAGGCGGCGGTGGTGGGCGGCTGGGTGCTCGCCGGGTACCTGTCGGTCGTCGCGCTGGCGGTGACGTACACGGCGAGCGGTCCCGTCCACGTGGCGCCGCTCACCGCGCTCTACGTGCCGCTCTTCGCGGCGGGCGCCGCCGGGTGCGGGGCGTGGACGGGGTGCGGGCGGCCCTTCGGACGGCTGCGGGGGTACGCGGGCGAGGCGCGCGCCGCGCTGCGTGCGGCCGCCGTCGCCACCGGCGTGCTCCTGGCCGGGGGCGCGCTTCTGGGCGGCGCCTCGCTCGCCTGGCACGCGGGCCGGTCCGGCGCCACGTACGCCCGGCTCAGCACCCCGCTGGTGGGCCGCTTCTCGCTGTTCCTCCTCGCCGTCGTCCTCGTCCCGAATCTCGCGGTGTGGGGCGGGTCCTACGCGGTCGGCGCCGGGTTCGCCGTCGGGACGGGGACGGCGGTCGCGCCCGCCGGCACCTCGGGCCACCCCGTCCTGCCCGACTTCCCGCTGCTGGCCGCCGTGCCGTCGCCGGGTGCCGCCGGGGCGGGCTGGGCGGCGCTCGCCGTGCCCGTGCTGGCCGCCGCGGGGCTCGCCGTCTGTCTCGGCCGCGAGCCGCTGGCGTTCGGCCGGGCCGTGCGCGCCGCCGCCGGGGCCGCGCTCCTGCACGGCCTCGCGTTCGCCGTCCTCGCCGCCTGGTCGGGCGGCGCCCTCGGCACCGGCCTGCTCGCCGACTTCGGCCCCACCTGGTGGTACGCGGGCGCGCTCGCCACCGCCTGGGCCCTGGCCCTGGGCCTGCCGGGCGCACTTGTCGTACGCCGCTTCGGACCGGGCCGCCGTACCCGCCCCCACCCGTCACCGCCGAAGACGGCGACCCGGACGCCGACGCCCGGGGCGCCCCCGCCGTCCGTACCGGCCCCGGCCCCCTCGCCGACCGGCCCGGCGACCGAATCACCGACCGGCCCGGCGCCGGCCGCGGCCACGGCACGGAAGCTCACGCGGACGCGCGTGGCGCTCTTCCCGCCCCCCGAGCAGGACGGCCCGCCCCTGCCGGACCCTCTGCCGTGGCCGGCTCCGCCCGAGCCGCTCCCGCCGCCCGAGGAGTGAGGAGTGAGGAGTGAGGAGTGAGGGCGCTCAAGGCGGTGCCGCCCGGGCCCCGTCAGTCGTGGAACGCCGAGAGGTGGCGGAACGGGGCCGGGAGGAGCTTCTCGCAGGACTGGGACGCGGGCGTCGTGAGCGCGTCGGACTTGCAGGTGTAGTAGTCGCGGTAGGCGAGCTGGAAGGCGTAGGCGGTCGCGACCAGGGCGAGGGTGATCGCGGAGGCGATGATGCCGGTCCAGGCCGCCGTCAGGAAGGAGCGCTGCGCGTCCGGCCCCGGGGCGGGCGGCGCGGGGCGCGGGGTCTGGGTCGCGTCGGCCAGCGCGGACGCGGCGGACGCGCGGGCGCGGGCGCGGTCCTCCGGGGACATCCGCAGCGCGGAGACGCCCCAGTAGAGGGCGAGGGCGCCCAGCAGGAAGCCCACCGCGATCCAGCCGAAGAGGACGAAGATCAGGCCCCATCCGCCGCAGACCAGGGCGTAGCGGGAGCGCCGCTGCGCCGGGTCCGTCGGGTCGAACCGCGGGCCCTGGCCCTGCGGACCGGTCGGCGGCGCGTCGGGCCGGCGGGCGAACGGCTCCGGACGCCCGGACTGCGGCTGCCGGCTGCTCCACTGGCTGCCCCACACGGGAGGCGGCGGGGCGCCCTGGCCGTCCGGCCCGCTCCCGCCTCCGGCGCCGCCTCGGCCCCCCGCGCCGCCCTGCCGCCCCGGCCCCTGACCGGCCGGGCCGCTCTGATCGCCCTGATCGCCCTGGCCGTGCTCGCCGGAACCCCGGGCGCCGTCACGAGATCCCCCCTCGCCCCGGCTCCCGCCGTCCTGCCCCTGTGGCAGCCTGGGCTGCCAGGGGCGGTCCGGTGCTCCCTCGGGCGGCGGCGCGAACGGGTTGTCCCGCTGATCGCCCTCCGGCGCGCGCAGCGCGATGTGAATACGGCCGCTGCTCATGATGTAAAGCGCCATCCCCTTGGGCTCGACTCTCCTCGTGACCGATGCATGACCGGCGCCTGTGGTGCGGGCGGTGCCTGTGACCGCCCGTACCGCCGGTCCGCATGAACGATGTCCGTGAACGAAATATGTCGCCGACGCGAGGTTCCCGCGTCCTTGCCGTGTCCCGCGGACCCCCGACCGCGGCCGTGCGATACCACTGCCAGGTGCAGACGCTACCCTCCGGCCGCTCCCCCGTCCCGTGGGGGCCGCCGGGAGTGCCGGTATCGTTGCTGACGGTCGGCGGCCTCGTAGGGTTCCCCGGAATCCGGCCGGCCCCGTCCTCGTAGGATCATCCAAGCCTGAGCCCCATCACGAGCCGCACCCCGAGAGAGCTCCCGCCCGTGGCCCCCCGTAACGCCCCCGCCCGCCTCGTCGTCCTCGTCTCCGGTTCCGGCACGAACCTGCAGGCCCTGCTCGACGCCATTGCCGCCGACCCCGGTTACGGCGCCACCGTCGTGGCCGTCGGCGCCGACCGCACCGGCATCGCCGGCCTCGAACGGGCGGAACGCGCCGGCCTGCCCACCTTCGTCGTCAGGGTGCGGGACCACGACTCCCGTGCCGCGTGGGACCTGGCCCTGGCCGAGGCCGTCGCCGCCCATGAGCCCGACCTGGTCGTCTCGGCCGGCTTCATGAAGATCGTCGGCAAGGAGTTCCTCGCCAGGTTCGGCGGCCGGTTCGTCAACACCCACCCGGCGCTGCTGCCGAGTTTCCCCGGGGCGCACGGCGTGCGCGACGCGCTCGCGTACGGCGCCAAGGTCACCGGGTGCACCGTCCACTTCGTCGACGACGGCGTCGACACCGGCCCGGTCATCGCCCAGGGCGTGGTCGAGGTTCGGCCGGACGACACGGAAGAAGCGCTCCACGAGCGCATCAAGGAAGTCGAGCGACGACTGCTCGTCGACGTAGTAGGGCGGCTGTCACGCGACGGCTACCGCATCGAGGGACGAAAGGTTCTGATTCCGGCATGAGCGCCGACGTTACGAACGCCGACGGCACCACCACCGCCGAGGGCGGCCGCAAGCCCATCCGCCGCGCCCTGATCAGTGTCTACGACAAGACCGGCCTGGAGGCGCTGGCCCGCGGCCTGCACGAGGCCGGGGTCGAGCTGGTCTCCACCGGGTCGACGGCCGCGACCATTGCCGCGGCCGGCCTGCCCGTCACCAAGGTGGAGGAGCTCACGGGCTTCCCCGAGTGCCTGGACGGCCGGGTGAAGACCCTGCACCCGCGGGTGCACGCCGGCATCCTGGCCGACCTCCGCCTCAACGACCACCGCCGCCAGCTGGACGAGCTGGACATCCGCCCGTTCGAGCTGGTCGTGTCCAACCTGTACCCCTTCCGCGAGACGGTCGCCTCGGGCGCCAGTGACGACGAGTGCGTCGAGAAGATCGACATCGGCGGCCCGTCGATGGTGCGCGCCGCCGCCAAGAACCACCACAGCGTCGCCATCGTCACCAGCCCCGGCCGCTACGAGGACGTGCTCGCCGCCGTCAAGAGCGGCGGTTTCGACCTGGCGGCCCGCAAGCGCCTGGCCGCCGAGGCGTTCCAGCACACCGCCGCCTATGACGTCGCGGTCGCCTCCTGGTTCGCCTCCTCCTATGCGGCGGACGGCGACGGGGACTTCCCCGACTTCATCGGCGCCACGTACGAGCGCCTGAACACCCTTCGCTACGGCGAGAACCCGCACCAGGGCGCGGCGCTGTACGGCGACGGCACCGGCGGTGGGCTGGCCGGCGCCGAGCAGGTGCACGGCAAGGAGATGTCGTACAACAACTACGTCGACACCGAGGCCGCGCGCCGCGCCGCGTACGACCACGACGAGACGTGCGTGGCGATCATCAAGCACGCCAACCCCTGCGGCATCGCCGTCGGTTCCGACGTGGCCGAGGCGCACCGCAAGGCGCACGCCTGCGACCCGGTCTCCGCGTACGGCGGGGTGATCGCGGTCAACCGGCCGGTCTCGGTGGCGATGGCGGAACAGGTCGCGGACATCTTCACCGAGGTCATCGTGGCGCCGGACTACGAGGACGGCGCCGTCGAGGTGCTGGCCCGCAAGAAGAACATCCGGGTGCTGCGCTGCCCCGAGGCGCCGCGCGCCGCGCTGGAGTACCGGCCCGTGGAGGGCGGGATCCTGGCGCAGACCAAGGACCGCCTCCAGGCGGAGGGCGACGACCCGGCCACCTGGACGCTGGCGACCGGCGAGGCCTTGGACGCGGACGGGCTGGCCGAACTCGCCTTCGCCTGGCGGGCCTGCCGGGCGGTGAAGTCCAACGCGATCCTGCTCGCCAAGGACGGCGCCACCGTCGGTGTCGGCATGGGCCAGGTCAACCGCGTGGACTCCGCCAAGCTCGCGGTCGAACGCGCCGGGGCGGAGCGCGCGGCCGGCTCCTACGCGGCCTCCGACGCCTTCTTCCCCTTCCCCGACGGCTTCGAGGTCCTGGCCGCCGCGGGCGTCAAGGCGGTCGCCCAGCCGGGCGGTTCCATCCGCGACGAGCTGGTGGTCGAGGCGGCCCGGAAGGCGGGCGTCACCATGTACTTCACCGGCACCCGGCACTTCTTCCACTGAGGCCGCGTTCCACTGAGGTCGCACACGACCGCCGGGCCGCACCCTATGCGTCGGGTGCGGCCCGGCGCATAGGGTGCGGCCGTCTGCGCGCCTTACACGCGGTCAGCGGGTCGTTCGCCGAGCGCTGTTCATTGCTGGTCCTTGATGACCACCGTGTGCACGATCTTGTCGGCGAACGTCTGGTTCTTGGGATCCCACAGCGGCCACAGGTAGCCGATGTAGCAGATGCCGTCCAGGAAGTGCAGCAGCCGGCGGCCGAAGGCCAGGCCGAAGCCGAGGGCGGAGCCGTCGTACTCGCGCAGGAGGCGGATGCCGACGATGCGCTTGCCCGGGGTCTGGCCGGTCTTCCCCTCGCGGTAGCACAGCCACAGCCCCAGCGCGAGGCTGAGCAGGGCGCCGACGATCATGAGGGCGATGGAGCTGCCGGGCGCCTTGGGGGTGGGGCAGTCGCTGCGGGGGATGTTGAGCTTGTCGCAGTCGTCCCAGCGCTTGCTGATCTTGATGGCCAACTGGACGTAGCCCGCGATGAGCAGGCCCATCGGCACCAGGAAGAACAGCCCGTCCAGCAGCGCGGCGCCCACCCGCGCGCCCCAGCTCGCCAGCGGCGGCATCCCGGGCAGCGGGCCGCCGGGCGGCGGGTATCCGTAGCCTTGCGGCGGGTAGCCGGGAGCGGCGCCCGGGTAGCCGCCGGGCTGCCCGTAGCCCGGCTGCCCGTAGGGCTCCTGCTGCGGGTACGGGGACTGCTGCGGATAACCGTACGGCTGCTGGGGCTGACCGCCGTACGGCTGCTGCGGCGGGCCGTCGTAGGGACCGGGGCCTGGGGGCTGATTCACGTGCTTTCCTTCGAGCGGGACGGGCGGGCCCCCGGCGGAGGCGGGACGTGCCGGGGGACGCATGGGGACCGGCACATCGTGGGGCCGCGCGCTGTCCGGGCGCAAGGGACAAAGGGGGACGAGACGCTGTGAGTCCGCGCCGGGGGCGGCGCCGACCGGTGCGCGCGCCCCGGCGATCGGGCGGAGAGCGGCCGGGGGAGGGTGGGAGGGCGGCGGGGGGCGGTGGGGAATCGGCCGGGGGGATTGGTCGGGCGCGGCCCGGATCCGGGAGTATGGAGGCATGACCGCCCAGATTCTCGACGGCAAGGCCACGGCCGCCGCGATCAAGTCCGAACTGACCACCCGCGTCCAGGCGCTCAAGGCGCGCGGGATCAACCCCGGCCTCGGCACCCTGCTGGTCGGCGACGACCCGGGCAGCCGCTGGTACGTGGCCGGGAAACACCGCGACTGCGCGCAGGTGGGCATCGGCTCCATCCAGCGCGAGCTTCCGGCGACCGCGACCCAGCACGAGATCGAGGAGGTCGTCCGCGAGCTGAACGCGAACCCGGAGTGCACCGGCTACATCGTGCAGCTCCCCCTCCCCGCCGGCATCGACACCAACCGGGTGCTCGAACTGATGGAGCCCGCCAAGGACGCGGACGGGCTGCACCCGATGAGCCTGGGCCGCCTGGTCCTGGGCGAGCAGGGGCCGCTGCCGTGCACCCCCAACGGCATCGTCGAACTGCTGCGCCGCCACGGCGTGGAGATCAACGGCGCCCATGTGGCGGTCGTCGGGCGCGGCATCACCGTCGGGCGGTCGATCGGGCTGCTGCTGACCCGCAAGTCCGAGAACGCCACGGTGACGCTGTGCCACACCGGCACCCGCGACCTGTCCGCGCAGCTGCGGCAGGCCGACATCATCGTGGCCGCCGCTGGTGTGCCGCACCTGGTCAAGCCGGAGGACGTCAAGCCGGGCGCGGCCGTGCTGGACGTCGGTGTCAGCCGCGACGAGAACGGGAAGATCGTCGGCGACGTGCACCCCGGTGTCGCCGAGGTGGCCGGCTGGCTCTCGCCCAACCCCGGCGGCGTCGGCCCGATGACCCGGGCGATGCTGCTGCAGAACGTGGTGGAGGCGGCGGAACGCGGCGCAGCGGACCGGGCCGCGGGCCATGTCCACTGACGGGCGGCCGGTCGAGCGCGGTCCGGGCGGGCGGCCGGCGGTCACCACGTCCACCGCGCGCCCCGAGGGCGGCGGACGGGCGGCCGGGGGCGACGCCCCGGCCCCGGTGCGCCAGTGGCCGATCCTCCTTGTCGTCGCGGGCACCGCCACGGGCCTGATCACCACAGCGACCGGCGCGTTCCGCGCCGGCGCCATCATCGTCGGCGTCTCGCTGCTGGTGGGCGGTCTGCTGCGGTGGACGGTCACCGCCGTCGGCATGCTGGCGGTCCGCAGCCGGTTCACGGACGTGCTGACGTACGGCATCCTCGGCTCGGCCATTGTGCTGCTGGCCCTGATGGCCCAGCCCGACCCGCTGGTCCGCATCCCCTTCCTGGAGGACGTGATCCACTTCAGCGTGCAGTGAGCCGGTGGCTGCGGGGGCGTACGTGAGCGCGGGACGCGCGGCTCAGGGGGTGTACGCGCGGGCGGGACGCGGGCGTACCGGCCGCCCGCACGCCGGAGTAGGCGCCCACGGACGGTACGGGCGCACGCGGGAGCGCGCTTTTGCGTACAGGGGCCGGGTGGTGCTCTTATCACTCCGTACGCCTTTCGTGCGCACTGTCCGGAAAAATCCGCGAGGCGGGGCACTGGCGTTCTAGCGTGGCCACGGCGCGGCAACGGACCGGGCGGCGCCATGGTGGAGGGGGCGTCGATGGGGCAGTGGGAGCCGCTGGCCGACAGCATCCCGGTGGACGTGCGGCGGCTGGCGACGCAATTGCGGCGGATGAAGGACCGCAGCGGGCTGACCGTGCCGTCCCTCGCGGCGCGGACCGGGCAGTCGGCCGAGACGTGGTCGCTGGCCCTCGCCGGGCGCCGTCTGCCGCCGCTGGACGCCGTCGAGGTGCTCGCCCAGGCGTCCGGCGCGGACTACGACCGGGTCGGCGCGCTCTACGAGCTGGCACGGAAGGCAGGTTCGGGTGCCGGCGGGCGGGGGCGCGGCAAACCGGTGCCGCACCCCGACCCGCTCGACCCGCTCGGGGCCGACGAGGGGCTCCCCGCGAGCCGCCGGCGCCTGCTGCTGCTCGTCGCAGCCGGGGCGCTGGCCGTGGCCGCGCTGGTCGGTGTGATGATCACCGCCGGGCCGAGCACGGGGCGGGCGCCCGGCGCCAGGGACGTCTCCGGCCCGTCCGCCGCTCCGGCCGTCTCCGGCCCCCCGGGGCCGTCGGCCTCCCGCGGCTCGTCGGGCGCCCCGGGAGCCGCCCCTTCCGCTCCGGCCGCCTCCGGCGGTACGCCGGGGGACGCCGCCCGGGGCGCGGACGCCGGGGCCGCAGCCGGGGGCGCGGGCGCAACGGACCGGCCCTCGCCCGCGCTCGGGCCGCAGTCCCCGTCCGCGGCGCCCGGAGCCGGCGGGGCACAGCCCGCGCCGACGGGAGGCGGTGCGGGGGGCGGTGCGGGGGGCGCGGGCACGACCGGCGGCGGAACGGGCGCGACGGGGGCACCTCCCGGCGGTTCGCCCACGGCCTCGCCGCCTCCGAGCGCGCCGGGGTCGCCGTCCGAGTCGCCGTCGCCGTCCCCGGCTCCGTCCTCGTCCCGGCTGTGCCTGCGGGTGATCGTCCTCGGCGTGTGCGTCGGGTAGGGCCGCGGCCGGGACGCGGGCGCGCATGGCGCGCCCTGGGGGACGAGCCGTGCCGCCGGGTGACCCGCCCCACACGACCGCGCGTGATCCGCCGGTCCCGCAGGCGATAGCCTGACGGGTGGCTCTCTTGACGCCAAGAGATCGCCGAGAGATCGCCGAGAGATCCACGTGAAGGGCCGCTCGGGCCACTTGCCGGGGCGGCCGGCCACCCCCGCAGGAAAAGGCCAGGAGAAGGCAATGACTCGCACTCCCGTCAACGTCACCGTCACCGGAGCGGCCGGCCAGATCGGCTACGCCCTCCTCTTCCGCATCGCCGCGGGTCACCTGCTCGGCGCGGACGTGCCGGTGAAGCTCCGGCTGCTGGAGATCACCCCGGCGCTCAAGGCCGCCGAGGGCAC
The DNA here is from genome assembly GCF_020400825.1 of Streptomyces sp. HPF1205. Taxonomy (GTDB): domain Bacteria; phylum Actinomycetota; class Actinomycetes; order Streptomycetales; family Streptomycetaceae; genus Actinacidiphila. The sequence goes on along the minus strand of NZ_JAINVH010000014.1, from coordinate 18,403 downwards.
CGCGATGGAGCTGGACGACGCCGCCTTCCCGCTGCTGCGCGGCATCGAGATCACCGACGACGCCACCAAGGCGTTCGACGGCACCAACGTCGCCCTGCTGGTCGGTGCCCGCCCGCGCACCGCCGGCATGGAGCGCGGCGACCTGCTCTCCGCCAACGGCGGCATCTTCAAGCCGCAGGGCCGGGCGATCAACGACCACGCCGCGGACGACGTCAAGGTGCTCGTGGTCGGCAACCCGGCCAACACGAACGCGCTGATCGCGCGCGCCGCCGCGCCCGACGTACCGGCCGAGCGCTTCACCGCGATGACCCGCCTGGACCACAACCGGGCGATCGCGCAGCTGGCGAAGAAGACCGGCACGCAGGTCTCCGACATCAAGCGCATGACCATCTGGGGCAACCACTCCGCGACGCAGTACCCGGACGTCTTCCACACCGAGGTCGCGGGCAAGAACGCCGCCGAGGTCGTGAACGACGAGAAGTGGCTGGCCGACACCTTCATCCCGACCGTCGCCAAGCGCGGCGCGGCCATCATCGAGGCCCGCGGCGCCTCCTCGGCCGCGTCGGCCGCCTCCGCCGCCCTCGACCACGTCCACACCTGGGTCAACGGCACCGCCGACGGCGACTGGACGTCCATGGCGGTCGTCTCCGACGGCTCCTACGGCGTCCCGGAGGGCCTGATCTCCTCCTTCCCGGTGACCACCAAGGACGGCGCCTGGGAGATCGTCCAGGGCCTGGACATCAACGACTTCTCGCGGCCGCGGATCGACGCCTCGGTGAAGGAGCTCCAGGACGAGCGCGAGGCGGTCCGCGCGCTCGGCCTCATCTGACGCTCCCGGCGTCCACGGCGACCCATAAGCGCCTGTAAGGGGTCCCGCCCCTGGTGCGGGGCCCCTTACGCGCGTCGTGCCGCGTCCTACGCGTCCGCTCCCGACTCGCGGAGCACCTCGCACAGCAGGTCCACCGCGCCGCCGAAAGCGTGCTCGGGCGGGGACCCGTAGCCGATGACCAGGGCGGGCGGGACGTCCGGCGCCGCCCCGTACGTGGGGAGGCCGCTGAGCGCCAGGCCGCGGCGGTGGGCGCGGGCCACGAGGGTGTCCAGCGGCGCGGTGCCGGGCGGGAGCCGCAGGACCGCGTGCAGCCCGGCCGCGATGCCCGACACCCGCACCCCCGGCACCCGTGTCGCGAGCGCCGCCACCAGCCGGTCCCGCCGCGACCTGTAGCGCAGCCGCATCCGCCGCACATGCCGGTCGTACGCCCCCGACGTGAGGAACTCCGCGAGCGTCAACTGGTCCAGCACCGGGGAGTGGTGGTCGGCCAGCCGCTTCTGCCGTACCACCGCGTCCAGCAGGTGCGGCGGTACGGCCATCCACGCCAGCCGCAGCGCGGGCGCCAGGCTCTTGCTCGCCGTCCCCGCGTACACCACGTGCCCGGGGGCGAGCCCCTGGAGGGCGCCCACGGGCTGCCGGTCGTACCGGAACTCCCCGTCGTAGTCGTCCTCCAGCACCACGCCGCCGGTGGCACGCGCCCACGCCACCACGGCCGTACGGCGCCCCGGCGACAGCAGCGCGCCGGTCGGGAAGTGGTGGGCGGGCGTGAGCAGGACGGCCGCGGTGCGCTCGTCCAGGCCGCGGACGTCGGCGCCGTCGGCGTCGACCGGCAGCGGCACCGTCTCCAGCCCGGCGCTGCGCACCAGCGTGCGGATGTTGGGGAAGCCGAGCTCCTCGACCCCGACCCGGCGCGCGCCCCGGGCGTGCAGCGCCCGGGCCAGCAGCCCGACGGCCTGCACGTATCCCGTGCAGATCACCAGCGTCTCCGGGTCGGCGCGCACCCCGCGGACCCGCGCGAGGTACGCGGCCAGCGCCGTCCGCAGCTCCGGGCGGCCGCGCGGGTCGGAGTAGCCGAACGCCTCGCTGGGCGCCGCGATGATCGCGCGCCGGGCGGCCGCCGCCCAGGCGGCGCGCGGGAACGACGAGAGGTCGGGCGAACCCGGGAACAGGTTGTACGGCAGCCCGCTCGGGTCCGGGGCGAACTCCGCCGGAGCCACCGGCGCCGGGCCCGCGCCCCGGCGCCGCCGTACCACCCGGGCGGCGGGGGCCTCCTCCGTGCGCCTGGCCACCCGCGTCCCCGAGCCCTGGCGCGCGGTCAGCCAGCCCTCGGCGACCAACTGGCTGTAGGCGCCGGCGACGGTGTTGCGGGCCAGTCCCAGGTCGCGGGCGAGCACCCGGCTCGACGGCAGCCGCGTCCCGGCCGCCAGCCGGCCCGCCCGTACGGCCTCCCGCAGCGCCCGCTCCAGGCCCGCCCGGCCGCGCTCCTGCGCGAGATCGAGCAGCAGGTCGTAGTCCCCGCCTCGCCGGTCCTCGATGGCCCATGACTCCACCCGGCAAGTGGACCACGGGAGCGCGCCACTTCGCCATTACGGTCGGGATCATGACGACTCTCCAGGACACCGGCACCGACTCCGGCACCGGCACCGGCACCGACTCCGGCGCCGCCGGCGCCCCTGTTCCGGCCCCGCCGCGCCGGATCGACCTCAACGACAAGGCCCCCGACTTCTACAAGGCCATGTTCGCCCTCGACAGGGCGGCGGCCCACGGCCTGGACCCGGTGGTGCGCGAACTGGTCCGGGTCCGCGTCGCCCAGCTCAACGGCTGCGCCTTCTGCGTCGACAAGCACAGCACCGACGCCCTCGCGCTCGGCGTCCCCGGGCGCAAGCTGCGGGCCATGACCGTCTGGCCCGAGACGCCCTTCTTCACCGCCCGCGAACGCGCCGCCCTCGCCCTCGCCGAAGCGGTCACCCACCTCGGCCACCACGGGGTGCCCGACGCCACCTACGACGAGGCGGCGCGCCTCTTCGACGAGGACGAGCTCCCGCGCCTGATCGCCATGTGCGTCACGATGAACGCGTGGACCCGGATCGGTGTGACGTGCCGGATGTCGCCGGCGCCGCTGGAGGAGTAGGCCCGTCGTCCGGCGGCCGGGGCACGGGGCCGACCTCACCGAAGCGGGCCAGGGCGAGGGCGCCCGCCAAGGCGGCGGCGAAGCCCAGGACGGCGGCCGGGCCCCAGCCGTCACGGGTGCGGTCGTGCAGGGCGAGGACGCCGACCAGGGCCGGGCAGACGGTCTCGCCGATGACCATGCCGGCCGTGGCCGCGGTGACCGAGCCCTGCTGGAAGGCCGAGGTCAGGAGCAGGAAGCCCGCGGCGCCGCCGACAAGCAGGGCGTACAGGGCGGGGTTGGTGAACAGGGACGAGGGGGAGAAGCCGTCGACGAGCCGGACGGCCACCTCGACGACGCCGAAGCCCAGGCCGGAGCCCAGCCCCAGGACCGCCGCCCGCGCGCGACCCGTGAGGCGGCCGGCCGGAGCGCCCGCCGCCAGGACCGCCGCCGCGGCGGCCAGCGTGCCCCAGCGCAGGGCCGTACCGCCGTGGCCGCCGCCCTCGCCGCCCGAGGACAGGCCGAGAAGCGCCAGCCCGCCGCACACCGCGCCCACGGCCCCCCACTCCCGGGCCGCCAGCCGGACGCCCAGCAGCCGGCTGGCCGTCACCGCGGTCACCGCGAGGCTGGCGGCCAGCGCCGCGCCCACCGCGTAGATCGGCAGCGAGCGCAGCGCGACCAGTTCCAGGGCGAAGCCGGCCGCGTCCAGCGCCAGCCCCGCCACGTACTTCCACTCCTGGACGGCCCGCACCAGCAGCCGCGGGTCCACGCCTGAGCCGCTGCCCGGCTGCGCCGCGCGGGTGGCCACCGCCTGGAGCACGGTCGCCACCCCGAAGCAGACAGCCGCGCCGAGCGCGCTGAGCATTCCGGTCACCACGCCCCGACTCTATGGCTTCCAAGAGGCCGGACCGCACGGGCGGGCCGTGGGGGCCGGACCGTACGGCCGCCTCCCGCCGCCACGCGCGGACCGCGGACAGGCGCCGCCGCCCTGTATCGGCGTCCTATGCGGCGGCCGGCCCGGTCGCGGCATAGGCGGCGGGCCCGGCCCGCGCTCAGACGCCCAGGACGGTGCGCAGCCGCGCCAGCGCCCAGTCCAGGTCCTCCTTCGAGATGACCAGGGGCGGTGCCAGCCGGATGGTGGAGCCGTGGGTGTCCTTGGCGAGGACGCCGTGGGTCATCAGGCGCTCGGTCACGGCGCGGCCGGTGCCGAGGGAGGGGGCGATGTCGACGCCCGCCCACAGGCCGCGGCCGCGCACGGCGGTGACCGCACCCGAGGAGGTGAGCGTGCCCAGCTCGGCGTGCAGGTGCGCGCCGAGTTCGGCGGCGCGCAGCTGGTACTCGCCGGTACGCAGCATGGCGATCACCTCCAGGCCGACCGCGCAGGCCAGCGGGTTGCCGCCGAAGGTGGAGCCGTGCTCGCCCGGCCGGAAGACGCCGAGCACGGAGCGGGAGGAGACCACGGCCGAGACCGGGACGACACCGCCGCCGAGCGCCTTGCCCAGCACGTACATGTCGGGCACGACCGACTCGTGCTCGCAGGCGAAGGTGCGGCCGGTGCGGCCGAGGCCGGACTGGATCTCGTCGGCGATGAACAGCACGTTGCGCGCGGTGGTCAGGGCGCGGACGCCGGACAGATAGCCGGGCGGCGGCACCAGGACGCCGGCCTCCCCCTGGATGGGTTCGAGGAGGACGGCGACGGTGTCGTCGTCGACCGCGGCCTCCAGGGCGGCCAGGTCGCCGTACGGGACGACGGTGAAGCCCGGCGTGTAGGGGCCGAAGTCGGCCCGGGCGTCCGGGTCGGTGGAGAAGGAGACGATCGTGGTGGTGCGGCCGTGGAAGTTGTCGGCGGCCACCACGATCTTCGCCCTGCCGTCGGGCACGCCCTTGATCCGGTAGCCCCACTTGCGCGCCGTCTTGACCGCCGTCTCCACCGCCTCGGCGCCGGTGTTCATCGGCAGCACCATCTCCATGCCGCACAGCTGCGCGAGCGCGGCGCAGAACTCGGCGAAGCGGTCGTGGTGGAAGGCGCGGGAGGTGAGCGTGACCCGGTCGAGCTGCGCCTTGGCGGCGGCGATCAGCCGCGGGTTGGCGTGGCCGAAGTTGAGCGCCGAGTACCCGGCGAGCATGTCGAGGTAGCGGCGCCCCTCGACGTCCGTCACCCAGGCGCCCTCCGCGGAGGCGATCACGACGGGCAGCGGGTGGTAATTGTGCGCGCTGTACGCCTCCGCCCGCGCGATCTGGCGGTCGGTGGCGGTACCTGCGCCCGTCTCGGTGGTCGCGCCGGTCGCGGCGGAGCCGGGGATCGTCGTCACGTGCGTACTCCGTTCGTTGTGCGTCAGGAGGCCGGGCAGGGGGCATGGGTGGTGCCCCCGCCTCTATGGTCGCTCGCCCGCGCCGGCCTGAAACCTCACCCCGGCACGCCCTCGCGGTTGTCCACAGGCATCCTCTCGGGGGTGTGGGAGCGGGACCCCGACCTGAGAGAATGAGGGCATGGCCCTCGACCGTCCCCGTGCCCTGTCCGGCATCCAGCCCACCGCCGGCTCCTTCCACCTGGGCAACTACCTCGGCGCGATCCGTCAGTACGTGGCGCTGCAGGAGACCCACGACGCCTTCTACATGGTCGTCGACCTGCACGCGATCACGGTGCCGCAGGACCCCGTGGCGCTGCGGGCGAACACCAGGCTGGCCGCCGCCCAGCTGCTGGCGGCGGGCCTGGACCCGGACCGCTGCACGCTGTTCGTGCAGAGCCACGTGCCCGAGCACACCCAGCTCGGCTGGGTGATGAACTGCCTGACCGGCTTCGGCGAGGCGTCGCGGATGACGCAGTTCAAGGACAAGTCGGCGCGGCACGGCGCGGACCGCGCCACCGTCGGCCTGTTCACGTACCCGATCCTGCAGGTCGCCGACATCCTGCTGTACCAGGCGCACACCGTGCCGGTGGGCGAGGACCAGCGGCAGCACATCGAGCTGACCCGGGACCTGGCCGAGCGGTTCAACCAGCGTTTCGGCGAGACGTTCAGGACGCCGGCGCCGCACATCGTCAGGGAGGTCGCGAAGATCTACGACCTCCAGGACCCGACGGCGAAGATGAGCAAGTCGGCGGCGACCCCGAAGGGCCTGATCAACCTGCTGGACGAGCCGTCCGTCTCGGCGAAGAAGTTCAAGAGCGCGGTCACGGACACGGACACCGTCATCCGGTACGACGAAGCGGGCAAACCGGGCATCAGTAATCTGCTCACCATTCACTCCGCACTCACCGGCACCACAATCGCCGAACTTGAGGACCGGTACGCGGGCAAGGGCTACGGTGCGCTCAAGACCGACCTCGCGGAGATCTTCGTGGCGTGGGTCACACCGTTCCGCGAGCGTACGCAGGAGTACCTGGGGGATCCGGAGACACTGGACTCCGTTCTGGCCAAGGGGGCCGAGAAGGCGCGGGCCGTGGCGGCCGAGACGCTGGCCGCCGCGTACGACCGGATCGGCTTCCTGCCGGCCAAGCACTAGCCGGCGGTTCGCACCGGGGACGGGAACGGGAACGGGGACGCAGGAGAAGCGGGGGAAAGGGCGGGGGAGCGGGAGGAACGGCGGATCGGCGACGGGGAACGGGCGGTACGTCCGCTGTGACGTACGCCGCTGTCCGGTACGCCCGGTTGCGCGCGACACTGAAACAGGCCCCGTGATCGGGGCCGCCTTTGCGACCTGGGGAAGGGGTGTACGCAGTGGGTGTCACGACCATCGGCGTGTCCATCGCGGTCCCGGAGCCGTACGGGCGGCTGCTCCAGGAGTCCAGGGCGGCCTTCGGCGATCCGGCCGCGTACTGCATCCCGACGCACATCACCCTGCTGCCCCCGACGGAGGTGCCCGGCGAGGAGCTGCCGGCCTTCCGGCTGCACCTGGCCAGGGTCGCCGCGGCCGGGCGGCCCTTCGTCATGCGGCTGCACGGCACCGACACCTTCCGCCCGCTCACACCGGTCGTCTACGTACGGGTCGCGGAGGGCGGCGCCGCCTGCGCCGACCTCCAGGAGCGGGTGCGCTCCGGGCCCGTCGCCCGCGAGCTGCAGTTCCCTTACCACCCTCACGTCACCGTCGCGCACGGGATCGCGGACGCCGCCATGGACCGGGCGCAGCGGGAGCTCGCCGAGTTCAGCGCGGCCTGGACCGCCTCCGGGTTCGCCCTGTACGAGCAGGACCCGGGCGACGGGGTCTGGCGCCGGATGCGCGACTTCCTGTTCGGCGGCGAGGAGCGGCCCGCGCTTCCGCAGCAGCAGGGGATCCGGACGGCCTCCCGCCTCTGACCCGGCCCACCCGGCCCCCGGAGGGCCCGGGCCACCCGCCATGGCCCGGTCGCCGGCGTCCTGCGCTGACCCGGCTCGGAGCCCGACTCCCCCCTCGTGGAACCGGTCCGGGCGGGTCGGCGTCCTTCCACGAAGTCGATCTTGTGGACTGGTGGAAGGACGCATCCATGCCGGGTAGGACCGCCCGCTACCTGTATCTCGCCCGCCACGCCGAGGCATCGCCGGATGAGAGTGAATTGAGTGATGCGGGCTGCCGCCAGGCCGCCCTGCTGGGGGAGCGGCTCCGCGGTGTCCCGCTGGCGGCGATACACCACGGCCCTCTCGCCCGTGCCGAACAGACCGCCCGGCTGGTCGGTGAGCGGCTCGACGGAGTTCCCTGCCGTCGTTCCGAAGCGGCCGGCGACTACCTCCCCTACCTGCCGACACGCGAGGAGCTGCCGCCGGAGGCAGCGGACGCCTGGATCGAGTTCCTGCACCAGTTCACGGCCGAGGAACGCGAGCAGGGCCCCGGGCTCGCCGCAGCGGCACTCGCAGAGTTCACCGGGACCGTCGTCGGAGACGAACCGCGGCACGAGCTCGTCGTCACCCACAACTTCCTCGTCGGCTGGCTCGTCCGAGCCGCCCTGGACGCGCCGAAGTGGCGATGGCTGGGCATCAACCATGCCAACGCGGCCCTGACCGTCATCCGCTACGCACCTGACCGCCCCCCGGCGGTCCTCGTCTTCAACGACACCGGCCACCTCCCCGCCGATCTCCGTTGGACCGGCTTCCCGCCGGAGTTCCACGTCTGAGGCCCGTGGACGGGACCGATGCCGATCCATCGGAGGTGACCGCCTGGCGCCGCGCGTCCACGACGGCGCGTTCTGCGCGATGGACCTTACCGCCCGCCACCCGCGCACCGGCGAGCTGCTGTCCACGGTGAAGCCGCGCCCGCCTAGAACGGCAGCCGGCGGAAGAGCGGGCGGGGCAGGTGGCGGACCGCCGCCATGACGTAGCGCAGCGGCCCGGGGACCCACAGCAGCTCGGTGCGGCGGCGCAGGGCGGTCTCGATCGCCTCGGCCACCGCTTCCGGGGCGACTGCGAAGGGGGCGGGGCGGAGGTGGGCGGTCATACGGGTGCGGACGAAGCCGGGGCGGACGACCAGGACGTGGACACCCGCGGGGCGCAGCGCCTCGGCGTAGCCGACGGCGAAGGCGTCGAGACCGGCCTTCCCGCTGCCGTAGAGGAAGTTGGAGCGCCGGGGGCGTTCGGCGGCCACGGAGGAGAGCACGACGAGGGAACCATGGCCCTGGCGGCGCAGGGCGGTGCCGCACACGAGGGCCGCGGACACCGCGCCGGTGTAGTTGGTGGCGGCCACCCGGACCGCCGCGGCCGGGTCGGTCTCGTCGCGGGCCTGGTCCCCGAGCACCCCGAAGGCGAGCAGCACCACGTCCACGTCGCCCTCGGCGAACACCTTGCCCAGGACCTCCTCGTGGGGGCCGGGGTCCAGGGCGTCGAAGCCCACCACCCGCACCGCGGCGCCGAGGCCCCGCAACTCCGCGGCGGCCGCGTCGAGTTCCGGTGAGGGGCGGCCGGCCAGGAAGACGTTACGGGTGCGGTGCGCGACCAGCCGCCGGGCGGTCGCCAGCCCGATCTGGGAGGTGCCGCCGAGCACCAGCAGCGACTGCGGCGCCCCGAAGGCGTCCTTCATCCGTGCCTCCCTCGTATGGTGCCGGGCCGCGGGCGCGCCGTCAGAGCCCGAGCCGCCGCGCCAGGTCCGACGTGAGGACGCCCTTGGGGTCGTACCGCTGCCGCAGCGCGGAGAACTCCGCCAACCGCGGGTACATCCGCGCCGCCGCCTCGGGCCGCAGCCGGGAGTCCTTGGCGAGGTAGACACGGCCGCCCGCGGCGGCGACCCGCTCGTCCAGCTCGTCCAGCAGGGAGCCGAGGCCGGGCAGCGCGGCGGGGATGTCCAGGGCGAGCGTCCAGCCGGGCATCGGGAACGACAGCCAGCCCGGGTCGCCGGCGCCGAACCGCTTGAGCACCGCGAGGAACGACGGGCACTGCCGCGTGCTCAGCGTCCGCACGATCCCGCGCAGCGTCTCCTCCTGGCCCCGGCCGACGACGAACTGGTACTGGACGAAGCCGCGGGGTCCGTAGATCCGGTTCCAGTGCGGGACGCCGTCCAGGGGGTGGAAGAAGGAGGAGAGCCGGCGCAGCCGGCCGCGCCGCTCCCGCGCCGCGCGGTACCACACCTCGTTGAACAGGCCGACGCTCGCCGGGGTGAGCAGGCCGCCGGGCATGGCGCGCGGCGGGGCGGGCAGCCGGGTGCCGGGGCGGAACGCGAGCGGGGTCGCGCGCAGGCGCGGCGGCAGGGCGTCGAGGGGCGCGTGCTCGCCTTGGGTGAGCACCGCGCGCCCGGTCCTGGATCCGCGGGCCAGCAGGTCGACCCAGGCCACCGAGTAGCGGTACCGGTGGTCGGTCGCGGACAGCCTGGCCATCAGGTCGTCCAGGTCGGCGGCCCGCTCGGTGTCGACGGTCATCAGGGACGTCTCGACCGGGAGGAGTTGGAGGGTCGCGGCCAGGACGACACCCGTCAGGCCCATCCCGCCCGCGGTCGCCCAGAACAGCTCCGGCTCGTCCTCAGGGGTGACCAGCCGGGTCTCGCCGTCGCCCGTGAGCAGCTCCAGGGCCCGCACGTGCCGGGTGAACGACCCCGACAGATGGTGGTTCTTGCCGTGGATGTCCGCGGCGATCGCGCCGCCGACCGTCACGAACCGGGTCCCGGGTGTGACGGGAACGAACCAGCCGAGCGGCAGCAGGACCTCCATCAGCCGGTGGAGCGACACCCCGGCGTCGCACACCACCAGCCCGTTGACCGCGTCGATCTCGTGGACGCGGGCGAGGCCGGTCATGTCGAGGACCGCGCCGCCGGCGTTCTGCGCCGCGTCCCCGTAAGCCCGCCCGAGGCCGCGGGGGATCAGCCCCCGGCCGCCGGTGTCGGCGGCCGCCCGCACCGCCTCGACCGCCTCCTCGTACGAACCGGGGCGCAGCAGCCGTGCGGCGGTCGGGGCGGTGCGGCCCCAGCCGGACAGGCGGGTGGCCGTGGCGGCGGATACGGACATGTCTGCGACCGTATCGCCCGGTGCCCCCTACTCGGGGCATATACGGCATTTGTCACCCGAACGGATGAGCGGGGAGGGCGTGTTGATCACGGGGGCACGGTAAGCACTCCTCGTCCGGAAAAGGGCGCTTCGACCATGTGCGAACCCTGTGTGTCCATGTGTGAGGGGAGCCCGCCGATGCGCTGTCCCGACGCCGCCACCGCTCCCACGGGGGCGGCCCCCGTGACCCCTGCGACGGTCACTGCGACGACCCCTGCCACGCCCCGTGTCTCGGCGGCCCCTGCCGCGAGCCGTGCCCCGGCCTCTTCCGCGCCCCGTACGCCGAGCCGTGCCCCGGCCTCTTCCGCGCCCCGTACGCCGACCCGCGCCGTGGCCCGTGCCGCCGCTGCCGGCTCCGGAGTCCTTGGCGGCGGGCCGCCCGATGCCTCGCGTCCGCCGGTCCCGCCGCCGCTCAGGCGTCCGGCGGCCAAGGTGACCAAGGTGACCAAGGTGACCAAGGCGGCCAAGGCGGCCAGGGACGTCAGGGGAGCCAGGGAGGCCATATGGGAGGCCGATCGCCGGCTTCTCGACGCCTTCCGTGCCTGCGGCGACGCTCCCGGGGTCGCCGCGGTGGCGCGGGAACTGGGCCGGGCGGGGGAGCACGCGGGGGTGTGGCTGGCCGCCGGAATGGGCGGGGCGTGCCTGGACGCCGGGCGGCGCGACGCCTGGTTGCGGGCGAGCGCGCTGGTGGCGGGCGCGCACGTCGCGAGCATGGTGCTGAAACGTTTCTTCCGTCGTCCTCGCCCCTGCCTCCCCCGCCCCGGGGCGCGGCCGTCCGCACCCCTCGTCCGTACCGCCGGACGCCACAGCTTCCCCAGCTCGCACGCCGCCTCCTCGGCTGCCGCCGCCGTGGCCTTCACCGCGCTGGCGCCCCGCGTCCCCTTCCGCCCGCTCGCCGTCGGCGTGTGCCTGTCCCGCCTGGTCGCGGGCGTGCACTACCCCTCCGACGTGGCCTTCGGCGTCCTGCTGGGAGCCGCGGCCGCCCGCCTGGGCCGGCCGTGGGCCCTGCCCGAACGCATCGCGGAAGCCGGTGGCGGCCATGGCTGAGCCCGGCGCCGCCGCCCTCGACAAGTCCGTCCCCGGCTCGTACGCCCTGGCCGCCGGCCTGCTGCGGACCGCCCGCCCGCGTCAATGGGTCAAGAACGGCCTGGTCCTGGCCGCGCCCTTCGCCGCCGCGAGACTGCTGTCCACGGGCGAGATCCTCCGGCTCTGCCTGGTCTTCGTGCTGTTCACCGCCTGCGCCGCCGCCGTCTACCTGATCAACGACGCCCGGGACGCGGAGGCCGACCGGGCCCACCCGGTCAAGCGCGCCCGGCCGGTCGCCTCGGGCCAGGTCCCGGTACCCGCGGCCTATGCGGCGGGCGGCGGCCTCGCCGTGCTCGCCCCCGCCGTCGCCGCCGTCACCTGCAACCCGAACACCGCCGCCCTGCTGGCCGGATACGTGGTGATGCAGCTCGCCTACTGCGTGTGGCTCAAGCACCTCCTGGTGATCGACCTGGTGATCGTGACCACCGGGTTCCTGATGCGGTCCATGGCGGGCGGCCTGGCGCTGGGCATCGAGCTGTCCCGCTGGTTCCTGGTCACCTCGGGCTTCGGCGCGCTGTTCATGGTGGCCGCCAAGCGCTACTCCGAGCTCGTGCTGATGTCCGAGGAAGCCGCCGCCGAGGGCGCGGACCTGCGCGCCTCGCGTGCCCTGCTGGGCTCGTACACCCCCGGCTACCTGCGGTTCGTCTGGCAGCTCGCGGCCGGGGTGGCGGTCCTCGCCTACTGCCTGTGGGCGATGGAGACCGGCGCCGCGCCGCACGGGTGGCTGCCGTGGCGGCAGCTGTCCATGGTGCCCTTCATCCTCTCGGTGCTGCGCTACGCCGTCTTCGCGGACTCCGGCGCCGCGGGCGCGCCCGAGGACCTGGTGCTGCGCGACGGCGCGCTGGTCGTCATCGGGATGGCGTGGGGCGCCCTGTACGTACTCGCCGTGGTCGACACCTGAGGGGGCGAGTGGTGCGCGCCGCCCGCCCCACGCTGTCGGAGGTCCTCGGCTTCGCCATGGCCGGCGGCGCTGCCTATGGCGTCGACCTGGGCCTGTTCGTATGGCTGCGGGGCCCCTGCGGCCTCGGCCCGCTCACCGCCAAGTCGCTGTCCTTCCTGGGCGCCTGCGCGATCGCCTACGTGGGCAACGCCCTGGGCACGTATCGCGGCCGCGGCCATGGCGCCGGGCGTGTCCGGCAGTACGGCCTCTTCTTCGCCGTCAACGTCGCCGGAGCCCTGGTGCAGCTTCTCTGCCTGGGCCTGTCGCACTACGTCCTCGGGTTCGGCTCCGAGCGCGCCGACGTGGTCTCCGGCGCCGGGGTCGGCATGGCCCTGGCCACGCTCCTTCGGTTCTGGGGGACCCGCACCCTTGTCTTCAACGGGCCCTCACCCGATCGGGGCGCGCCGGGCGAGCGTGTCCGGGTCGAAGGGGGGTAGCCGAGCGCCATGGACTGGTTGACCCGGCTGCCTTGGATCGGCCCGCGCGTGGCGCGGCTGATGCGAACGCACGCATGGCGTGCCTTCGCGCACTTGCAGTCGGTGCACTGGTCGCGGCTGGCCGCGGCCATGACGTTCACCAGCTTCCTGGCGCTCTTCCCGCTGCTGGCCCTGTCCGCCGCCATAGGCGCGGCCCTCCTCTCGCCGAAGCAGCTCAACACGCTGGAGAACAAGATCAGCCAGCAGATCCCCGGCATCTCCAAGCAGATCGACATCCACGGCCTGGTCGCCAACGCCGGCACGGTCGGGATCATCGCCGGTCTGCTGCTGCTGGTCACCGGCATGGGCTGGGTCGGCTCGGTGCGCGACTGCCTGCGGGCGGTGTGGGGCAAGGACAACGAGGAGCGCAACCCCTTCGTCGGCAAGCTCATGGACGGCGGCGTCCTGCTGGGCCTGGGCGCGGCCACGCTGATCTCGCTGGGCGCCTCCCTCTTCGCCACCGCAGCCGTCAACTGGACAGCCGACAAGGCGGACCTCAGCAGCCACGGACCGGGCCGGATCCTGCTCACCCTCGTCGGCTACGCCATCGCCGTCATCGCCGACTTCCTCATCCTGCTGTACCTGCTCACGCTGCTGCCCGGCGTCGAACCTCCGCGGCGCTCGGTGGTGGTCGCCGCGCTCATCGGAGCTGTGGGCTTCGAGGTGCTGAAGGTGCTGATGAGCAGCTACCTGCAACAAGTGGCGGGCAAGAGCATGTACGGGGCCTTCGGTACGCCTGTCGCCCTCCTCATCTGGTTCAACTTCATGGCCAAGCTGCTGCTCTTCTGCGCCGCCTGGACGGCGACCCCGCGGCACGCGCCCGAGGACGCGGAGGACGCGGTGCTCGACGCCCCCGACCTGCCGCTGGTCGGCGGGGGCGGGGAGGAGTCCGGCGCCAAGGAATCGGACACCAAGGAGACGGGCACCAAGGGGACGGGCACCAAGGAGACGGAGACCAAGGACTCCGGCGCCCAAGAACCCGGCACCAAGGAGCCCGGCGGCCGCGGGCACAAGGGGGGCAGGAAGGGCGCGAAGGGCGGCGGGGGCAGGAGCGGCGGCGGCCGCACGGACGGCGGCCGCAAGGACGACAGGGGCGCGGGTCAGGGCGGCGGCAAGGGACCGGGCGCCCCCTCGAAGCCCCCGCGCCCCAGGACGCTGCCCGGTGCCGGAGTGGGAAGGGCCGTCGTCAGGCGGGTGGCGGCGGCTATACGGGCGGCAGGCGGCGACGACCACGACCGCGCCGCCCACCGGAGCGGCGGCGGTAGTCACCGATGGTTCCGCCCGCGGACGGAAGCGGACGCCGGCGCCGTACGACGATGATCACCGCGGTGAGCACCACCGCCGTGCCGCCCGCGATTCCCAGCGCGGTCCACAGGCCGCCCCGGGACGACGAGGTGGTGATCGCGGCCTCGGTGCCCTTGCCGCCGACGCGGGTGCCCGACGAGGCGGTCGACGTGGCAGTCGGGTGCGGGAGCTTGCTCAGCGGCGGCACCAGGGTGCCGACCGGCTGGACGACCGGAGCCGCCTTGAAGCCCCAGTCCAGCAGCGAGGCGGCCTCGCGGTAGACCAGGTCGTGCTCGGGCTTGGGGTTCATCACCGTGACCAGCAGGGTGCGGCCGCCGCGCTGGGCGACGCCGGTGAAGGTGGCGCCCGCGTTGGTGGTGTTGCCGTTCTTGACGCCCGCTATCCCCTGGTAGGGGGACAGGTCGTAGTCCCCGCTGAGCAGGCGGTTCGTGTTCTGGATGGCGAAGTGGTCACGGACCTTGGTCGGCTTGCCGGCCTTGCCCTTCTTGTAGTCGCCGGGGAACTGCGCGCTCGTCGTCGAGCAGTACTCGCGGAAGTCCGGGTTCTGCAGACCCTGGCGGGCGAACAGCGTGAGGTCGTAGGCGCTGCTGAGCTGGCCGGGTTCGTCGTAGCCGTCAGGGGTGACGACATGGGTGTCGTCCGCCTGCAGTTCGTGCGCCTCGGCGTTCATGTCGGCCACGGTCTTGGGCACGCCGCCGTTCATGTGGGCAAGCACGTGCACAGCGTCGTTGCCCGACCGCAGGAACACACCGAGCCACAGGTCGCGGACGGTGTAGGTGAGGTTTTCCTTGATGCCGACCAGACTGCTGCCCTCGCCCATGCCGAACAGGTCCGAGGGCGCCACCTTGTGCACCTCGGACCTGGGAAACCTGGGCAGCACCGTGTCCGCGAACAGCATCTTCAGCGTGCTTGCCGGGGCGAGCCGCCAGTGCGCGTTGTGCTCGGCCAGGATCGCGCCGGTCTCGGCGTCCGCCACGATCCACGACCGCGCGGTGAGCCGGGCCGGCAGGGCGGGCACCCCGGGCGCCGCGGCGACCTGGGTGCCGGGCAGCCCGAGCCGGTCGCCGCCCACCGTCGACATGTGCGCCGGCGGTCTGGGCGGCGTCTTGGTGTCCTTCGGGTGCTCGAACGCGGTCGCCGACGCCGTCCCGGCGAGCACGGTGCCGCCGAGCAGCGCGGCGGTCACCGACCCCGCGAGCGCGGTGCGGACCCCGCGGGACAGACGGGCGCCACGGACGGCATGGGTGCCGCGGACGGCATGGACGGCTGTACGGACGGCTGTACGGACGGACCCGGCGCCTGTGGCGCGGGCGGTCGCAACGGTGCGTACGGACTTGGGCACTCGCAGAACCTACCTGCCGTACCCGTGGTCCCGGTCACCCGGGGCGCTCCCCGTTCGGGTGAGCCTTGGCACGCCCGCGCCCCGGAAACCCCGGCCCCCCGCTCCCGTCCGCTCCGGCCCACCGCACATACTGGGGCGTATGAAGCTCAGCCGCCGCGTCTCCTGGTTCCTCGCCGCCTTCGGCGTGTGGTCGTGGATCGTATGGACGACCTTTGTGAAGAACCTCTGGAAGGACAGCAGCGGGCTCGCCTTCCACAACGGCTCGCACGCGCACCCCACCGCGTACTTCTGGATCCACCTGACCCTGGCGATCGTGTCCTTCCTGCTGGGGACGGCGATCGGGCTCCTGGGGGTACGGGGGCTGCTGGCGCTGCGCCGCGAGGGCCGGGCCGGGGAGCCCCCGTCGGGCGGTACGGACGAGGGCGCGACCGCGGGCGCGGACGGCGGTCCCGCCCGGGCCGCGCAGGAACCGCCCGTACTGACACCCCGCGACAGGTGAGACCCCGGTGGGGGCCGGGCGCCGTGACGCCCGGCCCCCACCGCGGTCCGCGACGCGGTCAGTGCTTGCGCTGGCGCGGCAGCCTGGCGTGGCGGGGGTGGACCAGGGTGACCTGACGGTAGAGCAGGTGGAAGCAGGCCAGAGCGGCTACCGGCGGCAGTCCCGCGGTGGCCATGGCGGTGGGCGTCCTGGGCGCGGCAGCGACGCACAGGACGACGGCCACGGCCGAGAACGCCGTCACCACCCCCCACGCCGCCCTCACGTGCCGCTGGTGCGCCGCGGCCCGCAGCACGGACAGGCAGCCCGCGAGCCAGGGCCCGTAGACCAGCAGCGGCCAGGAGGACGCGAGGTTGTGGGCGGTGGGGTACGCCAGGACCCGCAGCGGATCGTAGGAGACCATCGCGCCCAGCAGGCTCACCACGCAGGCGATCGTGCCCGTGGCCAGCGCGATGCAGAAGCTGACCACCGACACCCACGGCACCCGCAGCCCCTTGACCATCTGGCGCAGCCGGTGCGGCCGCCGCTTGCGGTGAGGCGCGGGCCGGCCCGGCGCGGCCACCATCGGCGGCTCCTCCACCGGCGGCTCCGGCCGCCGGAAGAGCTGCTCGAACTCCGCGTCGATGTCCCACTGCCCGCCGACCAGCCCCGTGGTGGCCTGCATGCCGTCCGGCGCCGGCTCCTCCAGCGGCCCGTCCGCGGGCACCCCGTGGAACCGCACGGTCGGCGGTCCGTACAACTCGTCGTGCTCATACATGCGGGCACCGCCCGGCCCGCGCCGCCTCCCACGGACGGCGAGCCGCCCGCGCGGGCCGTGTTCCCGGATCCCCGGGTGCCCGCCTCATCCGGCGACCCCCAACTCCGCCGCGTCCCAGCGCAGCCGGAAGTCGGTCTCCAGCCGCCCGATGGCGGCGAGCAACTCCTCCAGCGGTGTCCGGCAGGAACCCGCCCCGAAGTCCCCGCCGCCGTCCGCGGCACACCGGGCCGCCGCACCCTCCCGTTGCTTGTCGAGGACGGATCTACGCGGTCGCGGCCCCGCTCCGGCCACCGGCGGCCGGCGCTCCGCGGCGGCGTCGGCGGCGACGGCGAGGAGAGGGAGGGGGCGTTCAGGCATCGTCACACCCTCATCAACGACACCCCATATCCACCGCGACGTGGCATTTGGGTGAACGTCCGCGGCAGCCGCCTCCGCTTCCCCCGTGGCGCCCCGCGCATTGCTCCATCACGGTGACCAGCGCGCGGCCCGCGCGCCTGCGTCCGCGATCAGGCCCGACCCGCCACCTAGGACGCGGATCCGGGCGCGGCCTTGGATGCCGCCTTGGATGCCGTCTTGGGCGCGGACGCGGGTGCCGCCTTGGGCACGGACCGGCCCATGGTCGGCAGGATGAAGTCCTGTATGAGGGACTTGGCGTCGCGCACCAGCGGGCGGAACACCCGGTAGCGGGACAGGCCGATGACGCGGGCGACGAGCGGGCGGAGCGGCGGACGAACTCGCGGCTGCGGGCCGTGTTGAGCCCCGGCTCATCGACCGTACGTGAGGTTGATCTCACGGCATCCACGCCCGCGTTACGCACCGATGCGGCCACGGACGGTGCCAGCATGGGCGTTGCGGGAACACGATTCCCGCGCGTCGGACGGCGTTGGTGCCGAACAGCGAGGAGCCCCGACATGGTCACTGGAACCCCTGACGGGGCCGACAGCCCCGCGAGCCTCTACGGGCCCGTCGCACTCGTCCTCGGCGTCGTCACGCTACTGACCGCCGTGCTCTCCGGGTTCCTCGGCATAGCCATCCCGCTCCTCACCGGCAGCCTCGCCGTCACCTTCGGCGTCCTCGGTCTGACCAGCAAACTCAACCGTGGCCGGTCCGCCGTTGGTCTCGTCACCGGATGCCTCGGCCTGCTCTACCCGATCTTCATCATCGTCGCCGGGAGCGCCTGACGATGTTCCGGCACGGTCCGTGTGCTCAGGCCCCGCCGTCCCGGTTGATCCGGGTTTCTCGTCCGGCGACTGGTGTTCACGCGAGTCAGTCGGGGGAGGCAGGATCTTCCCCGTGCCATGGCAGGTCGGGCACGTGATCGCTTCGGCCATGGAGATGAGCAGCAACTCTTTCGACTCGAAGTAGTAGTAGGCGTTGCCGACCGAGACCCCGGCCTCCTGGGCGATGGCCCGCATGGTGGTCCTGTCGTAGCCGCGCTCCTGGAACAGCCGCATCGCGGTCTCCAGGATCAGCGCCCTGGTCTGCTCGCTCTTGCCGGTCCTGGGCCGGGCCCGCCCGTCCGGCAGTTCCCCGGATCCCGGCTCGGCCACGCCGCGGCCCTTCCTCGCGTCCTCCACCCGGGTGAGCCTAGCCCGGCGCCGCGCACCCGGTGGCACAGCCGCAGGTG
>NZ_JAINVH010000139.1 GCF_020400825.1 Streptomyces sp. HPF1205 | reverse complement strand
CCCGCACCCCGCCGACCCGCCAGCACCACATGCTCAGCACCCGAACGCACCAACCACCGCGCCACCACACCACCCAAACCACCCGTACCACCCGTCACCAGAACCGTCCCCGACGGACGCCAGGCGCGACCGGGATCACCGCCGTCCCGGACGAGACGGCGGCCGAAGACACCGGAGCCGCGCAGCGCGACCTGGTCCTCCACCGCCTGCCCCAGCACAGCCGCGAGCCGACCCGCGGCACGCTCGTCCAGCACCCCCGGCAGATCCACCAACCCACCCCACACCCCCGGAAACTCCAACCCCGCCACCCGACCCAACCCCCACAACAAACCACCCGACGCGTCAACCACCGCATCCGCACGCCCCGTCGACACCGCACCCCGCGACAACGACCACACCCGCACCCCGGCGCCCGACCCCACCACAGCCCGCAACAACCCCAACCACGGATCCACCATCGCCCCAACCCCACCGGACGAGCCCAACCCAGCAGACACCAGCGACAGAAGCGACACCACACCTGCCGCCTCCGCAACCCGCTCAGCAACATCGTCCACACCCACAGTCACAACCGACGCACCAGCCGCACCCAGAGCGCCCTCGACCCACCCGACA
>NZ_JAINVH010000138.1 GCF_020400825.1 Streptomyces sp. HPF1205 | reverse complement strand
GGGCACAGGAACTGGGTGTAGCGGGTGTCGTTGTCGACGAACGTCTTCAGCCAGGGGATCAGGATCCGCATCTCAAGCGTCTCCGGATGCGTGTACCACACGTGGTCGGCCCCGGCGATCTGGACGAAGTCGCTCTGGGTCGAGGCCGGCATCGTGGCGTACAGGCCGTCCAGGTACGACGGCGTGACGACCGTGTCGTTCTGCCCGCCCATGACCATGGTCGGCACCGTGTCGGTGGACATGTTCTGCGAGGGCGAGAACGGCGCCAGGGCGACCGCCGCCTTCAGCGACGGCCGGTGCTCGGTGGCGTACACCACACCACCGCCACCCATGGAGTGCCCGATCACCGACAGGCGGCTGGGATCGACCCTGTCCTTGACCGGACTCTTCTGCGTCAGGTAATCCAGCGCCGCCAGCAACTCCGTACCCCGGGCGGTGTCGTAGTCGGTCCGGCTGTTGGTCTCGATACCGATCACCACGAAACCGAACGAGGACAGCCACGGACCCATCCAGGCTTCCTCATTGGCGAACAGCGCCGTGTAACCCGGCACGATCGCCACCGCACCCCACGTACCCATACTGGTGTCCGTCGGATAGTAGATCGTGCCACCGTTGAACCC
>NZ_JAINVH010000137.1 GCF_020400825.1 Streptomyces sp. HPF1205 | reverse complement strand
TGCGCACCCCGCCGACCCGCCAGCACCACATGCTCAGTACCCGAACGCACCAACCACCGCGCCACCACACCACCCAAACCACCCGTACCACCCGTCACCAGAACCGTCCCCGACGGACGCCAAAGAGAGCCGTTCCCGTCGGTGTCGGTGTCGCTGTCGACGCGTACCAGACGACGGCCGAAGACACCGGAGCCCCGCAGGGCCACCTGGTCCTCGTCCCCCTGGCCCAGGACGGCCGCCAGCCGACCCGCGGCACGCTCGTCCAGCACCCCCGGCAGATCCACCGACCCACCCCACACACCCGGAAACTCCAACCCCGCCACCCGACCCAACCCCCACAACAAACCACCCGACGCGTCAACCACCGCATCAGCACGCCCCGTCGACACCGCACCCCGCGACAACGACCACACCCGCACCCCGGCGCCCGACCCCACCACCGCCCGCAACAACCCCAACCACGGATCCACCATCGCCCCAACCCCACCGGACGAGCCCAACCCAGCAGACACCAGCGGCAGAAGCGACACCACACCTGCCGCCTCCGCAACCCGCTCAGCAACATCGTCCACACCCACAGTCACAACCGACGCACCAGCCGCACCCAGAGCGCCCTCGACCCACCCGACC
>NZ_JAINVH010000136.1 GCF_020400825.1 Streptomyces sp. HPF1205 | reverse complement strand
CGAACCCGGGAGCCAAGTCGACGGTGGTGAACACCGCGACCTCACTGCAGATCAGCGCCACCGACTCCGCCTCCGGCCAGACCCTGACCTACTCGGCCACCGGCCTGCCCACCGGCCTGTCGATCAACTCCTCCACCGGCCTGATCTCCGGCACCCCCACCACCGCCGGCACCTACACCGTCACCGTCACCGCCAAGGACACCACCGGCGCCACCGGCACCACCACCTTCACCTGGACCGTCACCACCGGCACCGGCGGCGGCTGCACCCCCGCCCAGCTCCTGGGCAACCCCGGCTTCGAAACCGGCACCGCCTCCCCCTGGAGCGCCTCCTCCGGCATCGTGGACAACTCCAGCAGCGAACCCGCCCACTCCGGCTCCTGGAAGGCCTGGCTCGACGGCTACGGCTCCACCCACACCGACACCCTGTCCCAGTCGGTGACCATCCCCGCCGGCTGCAGCGCCACCCTCACCTTCTACCTGCACATCGACACCGCCGAGACCACCACGAGCACCGCCTACGACAAGCTCACCGTCCAGGCCGGCTCCACCACCCTGGCCACCTACTCCAACCTCAACGCCAACTCCGGCTACACCCAGAAATCCCTCAACCTGTCCTCCTACGCCGGACAGACCCTCACCCTGAA
>NZ_JAINVH010000135.1 GCF_020400825.1 Streptomyces sp. HPF1205 | reverse complement strand
ACTGGGGCGGGTTGCCGTGCTTGCGGCGGGGCAGGTCGGCGTCCTTGGTGCGGAGCATCGCCAGGGCGCGGATGAGGGTGGCCCGGGTGTCGCGGGGGTCGATGACGTCGTCGACCAGGCCGCGTTCGGCGGCGTAGTACGGGTGGACCAACTGCTCGCGGTACTCCTCGATCTTCCGCCGCCGCATCTCCTCGGGATCCTCGGCGGCGGCGATCTCCCGGCGGAAGACGACATTGGCCGCGCCCTCCGCGCCCATCACGGCGATCTCGTTGCCCGGCCAGGCCAGCGCGAAGTCGGCGCCGACGGACTGGGAGTCCATGACGATGTACGCGCCGCCGTACGCCTTGCGCAGCACCACCGAGATCCGCGGCACCGTGGCGTTGCAGTAGGCGTACAGCAGTTTCGCGCCGCGGCGGATGATGCCCTCGTGCTCCTGGTCGACGCCCGGCAGGAAGCCGGGGACGTCGACGAGCGTGACGAGCGGGATGTTGAAGGCATCGCAGAAGGTGACGAACCGCGCGCCCTTCTCCGAGGCCTTGATGTCCAGGACACCGGCCAGGGCCGAGGGCTGGTTGGCCAGGATGCCCACCGTCTGCCCGTCCAGCCGGGCCAGCGCGCACACCAGGTTGGGCGCCCACCCCGCGTGGACCTCCATGTAGTC
>NZ_JAINVH010000134.1 GCF_020400825.1 Streptomyces sp. HPF1205 | reverse complement strand
GCAGGCGCTGCGCAACGGTGAGTGCTCGATGGCACTCGCGGGTGGTGTGACGGTGATGTCGACGCCGGCGACGTTCATGGAGTTCAGCCGGCAGCGGGGTCTTGCCGCCGACGGCCGGTGCAAGGCGTTCGCGGCCGGTGCTGACGGGACCGGTTGGGGTGAGGGTGTGGGAATGCTGCTGGTGGAGCGGCTGTCCGACGCCCGGCGGCTGGGGCACGAGGTCCTGGCGGTGGTGCGGGGGTCTGCGGTCAATCAGGACGGTGCGAGCAATGGGCTGACCGCGCCGAACGGCCCGGCGCAGCAGCGGGTGATCCGTAAGGCTTTGGCCAGTGCCGGGCTCGCGCCTGGGGACGTGGATGCGGTGGAGGCGCACGGCACGGGTACGGCGTTGGGTGATCCGATCGAGGCGCAGGCGCTGCTGGCGACCTACGGGCAGGAGCGGGCCGGGGACCGGCCGCTGCTGCTGGGGTCGGTGAAGTCGAACATCGGGCACACGCAGGCTGCCGCGGGTGTGGCGGGTGTGATCAAGATGGTGATGGCGATGCGGCACGGCACCTTGCCGCGGACGTTGCATGTGGACGAGCCGACCCCGCATGTGGACTGGTCGGCCGGCGCTGTGCGGCTGCTGACCGAGACCACCGCCTGGCCCGAGACCGACGGCCCCCGCCGCGCCGCCGTCTCCGCCTTCGG
>NZ_JAINVH010000133.1 GCF_020400825.1 Streptomyces sp. HPF1205 | reverse complement strand
CGCCACCACCCGCGCCGCATCCCCCAACGACAACGCCCCCGCCACCGCCGCAGCCGCAATCTCGCCTTGGGAGTGCCCCACCACAGCGGCCGGCTCCACACCCAGCGAACGCCACACCGCCGCCAACGACACCATCACCGCGAACAACACCGGCTGCACCACATCCACCCGCTCCAACAACCTCGCATCATCCAACGCCTCACCCAGCGACCACTCCACATACGGAGCCAACGCCCGCTCACACGCGGCAATCGACTCCGCGAACACCGGCGAAGCAGCGATCAACTCACGCGCCATCCCCACCCACTGCGACCCCTGACCCGGGAAAACGAACACCACACGACCATCACCCTCGGCCCGCCCCGTCACCCCACCACCCGACGCCACCTCAGCCAGCCCCGCCACCAACTCATCCGCATCCGCGCCCAGCACCACCGCACGGTCCTCGAACACCGCACGACCCCGCACCAAACCGGCCGCCACCGCACCCGGATCAACACCCGCAACAACCCCCGCCAACCGCCCCGCCTGCGCCCGCAACGCCGCCTCACCCCGACCCGAGACCACCCACGGCACCACCGGAGAGTCGAGGACGGTTACCGGGTCGGAGGCGGAAGGAGCGGCAGCCGATGTCTCCGGGTCGGCTTGTTCGAGGATGATGTGTGCGTTGGTCCCGCTGATCCCGAAGGACGACACACCGGCGCGGCGTGGA
>NZ_JAINVH010000132.1 GCF_020400825.1 Streptomyces sp. HPF1205 | reverse complement strand
TCGAGGAACTGGAAGCGCTCGGCTCAGGTGTCACCGTCGCCGCGTGCGACGTGTCGGATCGGAAGGCGATCGCGAATGTACTGGCCGGGATTCCTGAAGCGTTGCCGCTGTCAGTGGTTGTGCATGCGGCGGGTGTGCTGGATGACGGTGTGCTGGAGGCGTTGACGCCTGAGCGGTTGGGGTCGGTGCTGGCGGCGAAGGCGGTGTCGGCGTGGCATCTGCACGAGTTGACGTGTGAGGCGGGTGTGTCGGCGTTCGTGCTGTTCTCGTCGTTGGCGGGGACGTTGGGTGCCGCGGGTCAGGGCAATTACGCGGCGGCGAACGCGTATCTGGATGCGTTGGCTGGGTATCGGCGGTCGTTGGGGTTGGCGGCGACGTCGATCGCGTGGGGTCCGTGGGCGCAGGACGGTCTTGCCGCGGGCAGTGAGGTAGTGGGTGCGCGGATGCGGCGCAGTGGGTTGTCGGGTATGGCGCCGGACAGTGGTGTGGCGGCGATGGAGCGGGCGCTTGCCTCCGGTGATGTCACGCTGGCGGTCGCGGACGTGGCCTGGGACCGGTTCGCCCCCTCGTACGTCGCGGCCCGGGACTGGGCACTGCTGTCCGACGTGGTCAAGGCCCTGGGGATCACCCCGAAGTCCTCCGATGAGGCGACTGACGACTCGGCCGCGGGTTGGGCTGGTCGGCTTGCCGGGGTTGCGGTTGGTGAGCGTGTGGGTGTGGTGGTGGGGTGGGTGCGTGCGGAGGCGGCGTCGGTGC
>NZ_JAINVH010000131.1 GCF_020400825.1 Streptomyces sp. HPF1205 | reverse complement strand
ACACCGACGCCGCCTCCGCACGCACCCACCCCACCACCACACCCACACGCTCACCAACCGCAACACCCGCAAGCCGACCAGCCCAACCCGCGGCCGGATCCACGGACGGCCCGTCCGTCGTGGTGGCCTGCGCGGCCACGGCGCCGATGGCCTCCATCACGTCGGACAACAGTGCCGATGAGCGCGACGCGACGTACGAGGGGGCGAACCGGTCCCAGACCACGTCCGCGACCGCCAGCGTGACATCACCCGAGGCAAGCGCCCGCTCCATCGCCACCACACCACTGTCCGGCGCCATACCCGACAACCCACTGCGCCGCATCCGCGCACCCACCACCTCACTGCCCGCGGCAAGACCGTCCTGCGCCCACGGACCCCACGCGATCGACGTCGCCGCCAACCCCAACGACCGCCGATACCCCGCCAACGCATCCAGATACGCGTTCGCCGCCGCGTAATTGCCCTGACCCGCGGCACCCAACGTCCCCGCCAACGACGAGAACAGCACGAACGCCGACACACCCACCTCACACGTCAACTCGTGCAGATGCCACGCCGACACCGCCTTCGCCGCCAAAACCGACCCCAACCGCTCAGGCGTCAAAGCCTCCAGCACACCGTCATCCAGCACACCCGCCGCATGCACCACGGCGTCGAGGGGGAACTCGCCCGGGACGCCCGCGAGTACCCGGGCAAGGGCCTGGCGGTCCGACACGTCGCACGCGGCGACACTCACGCCCGCTCCCAAGGCCCGCAGCTCGTCGG
>NZ_JAINVH010000130.1 GCF_020400825.1 Streptomyces sp. HPF1205 | reverse complement strand
TCAGCGGCGAGATGGCGATCGCCAACGTGCAGTTCGACATGGTGACCCCCGGCAACGAGATGAAGTGGGACACCACCGAACCGTCCAACGGCTCGTACAACTTCGGCCCCGGCGACCAGATCGTCAACTGGGCCCAGGCGCACAACGCCCGCGTACGCGGCCACAACCTGGTCTGGCACTCCCAGCTCCCCAACTGGGTCAGCAGCCTGCCCACCAACCAGGTCCAGGGCGTGATGGAATCCCACATCACCACCGAGGCCACCCACTACAAGGGCAAGGTCTACGCCTGGGACGTGATCAACGAGCCGTTCAACGAGGACGGCAGCCTGCGCCAGGACGTGTTCTACAAGGCGATGGGCTCCGGCTACCTGGCCGACGCGATCCGCACCGCGCACAACGCGGACCCCAACGCCAAGCTGTACATCAACGACTACAACATCGAGGGCGAGAACGCCAAGAGCAACGCCCTGTACACCCTGGCCCAGCAGATGCTCTCCCAGGGCGTGCCGCTGGGCGGCATCGGCCTGGAGAGCCACTTCATCGACGGCCAGGTCCCCTCCTCGATGCTGGCGAACATGCAGCGCTTCGCCAACCTCGGCCTGGACGTGGCGGTCACCGAGCTGGACGACCGCATCCAGCTGCCCGCCTCCAGCTCCAGCCTGCAGCAGCAGGCCAACGACTACACCACCGTGGTCAACGACTGCCTGGCCGTCTCACGCTGCGTGGGCGTCAGCCAATGGGGCGTCGACGACGGCCACTCCTGGATCCCCGGCACCTTCCCCGG
>NZ_JAINVH010000013.1 GCF_020400825.1 Streptomyces sp. HPF1205 | reverse complement strand
CGCCTGGCCAGAGCCGTAGCGAGCCGATCGGTCGAGGTCTGCGGCCTGCCGCCGCCCGAACGTGATCGGCCGCCCGCTGGGGAGGAGTCCGCTTCCCCGGTCTTCCTGAACGCCGGGAATTTCATGTCTCATCCGCTCCCGCCACGTCAACGTGCGCCTGCCCGTTGGCCGTTACGTCCGCGGCCGGACCGAACGAAGCCGTCGCCGACGGCGGAAGCAGGCCGTGCCCGTTCGACGCGACAGCGACCGGATCGGCTCCACCTGCTTCGCCCTGTCCGCCGGCCTGGCCGGCGAGGCGATCGAGGGAGCCGGGGATCCGGCACCCAGGATGAGGGCGACCCAGGGGTTCAGCCCTTCGGAGGTGGCCGCCGCCGCGGCAAGGATCACTCCAACGCCTGATTGGGCGATGACCGCGACAACGTAATCGATGCGCCCTGACTGCTGGTCGGACTCTTCGCCCTGCCGCTCCCGGGGCCAGGGACGGCGCCCCGTCGACAGGACCGACCTCGCGAACTCGATCATGAGGACAGTGGCGGCGCCCAAGCCTCCCCAGATTCCTCCCCCTAGCCTCGCGCTTTCACGAGTGCCGCTGTCCGGTAGGTGATCAAGAACGCAGAAAGTGCCTCTGAGCTGCAACGATAGGACTTGCTGAGGGTCCTGTACGTGGTAGCAAAAGAGGCACTTCCCAGGTGAAGAAGAGTATCGGGTCGTATCCGCTTGTCCGTGTCCGTGTCCGTGTCCGGGGCGGCGCGGCCGGGGCGGTCTCGCAGGCTGGCGGGGTCCTGTTGGTGGAGACCGTCCGCAAGACGGGGCTGGACACGGCGATATCGGCGGCGCTGGTGCCGTGGCGGAAGGCTCGGGCGGTGCGCCCCGGGCAAGGTCCTGCTGGACCTGGCTGTGGCGGTGGCACTGGGCGGGGACTGCCTGTCAGACATCGGCCGGCTGCGGGCCGAGCCCGGCCTTTTCGGTCGGTGGCCTCCGATCCGACTGTCTCGCCGCTGATCGAGATCCTGGCCGCGGCCGGACCCCGCGCGCTGACCGCGATCCGCCGGGCCGGGGCCGAAGTCCGCGAGTGGGTGTGGGGGCTGGCCGGCGCCATTGCCCCCGACGCGAACGGGCAGGTGATCGTGGATATCGACGGGATGTTGGTCCTGGCGCACTCCGACAAGCAGGATGCCACCGCGACGTGGAAGAAGCCCTACGGCCATCACCCTCTGACGGCCTTCGTCGACCACGGCCCGGACGGAACCGGGGAACCGGTCGCCGCCCTCCTCAGACCCGGCAACGCAGGCACGACGGTGTCCGGATCCGCCGCACGGATCCAGCTCCGCTGGCTCTCGGTGTTCACCCCCAGATCAGCAGCGACCGAGGCGACCGTCACGCCCGGACGCGAGCGGTACAACACGACAGCATCCGCCTTGAACTCCGGCGGGTAACGCTTCATCCCGACAGGGACTCCGTTTTCCTGAACCATCAAGATCCAGTGTCTCCGGTGTCCTCACAACAGGGGCAACGCCCCAACCTCCAGCGAGCGACCACCTGGACGCAAGACGCGGGCAACACCCGCCCCGGTTACGCAGCGGAGGTCGCACGACGTGCCAATCACGCCTGACTCACCTGCTGGCGCCTTCCGCCATCTGGTTGCCGACAGATTGGACATCACCGCAGCCCGCTGGTCACTGTGACCGGCGCCGAAACCGTCCTCAAACTCCGCGCCCTGATCTCCAACGCAGACTTCGAAACATACCGGGCCTACCACCTGGGTGGAGAACACCAGCGCACCCACCGATCCCGCTACCGGCTCGCAGCCTGACCGTTGAGGACACTCCGCAT
The DNA here is from genome assembly GCF_020400825.1 of Streptomyces sp. HPF1205. Classification (GTDB taxonomy): domain Bacteria; phylum Actinomycetota; class Actinomycetes; order Streptomycetales; family Streptomycetaceae; genus Actinacidiphila. The sequence continues at coordinate 213,331 of NZ_JAINVH010000013.1, read as the reverse complement.
CATCTGCACCCACACCGGCTGGCTTGCTGCCGCCCCCGGAACTGAGGACATGGGATGTGTCGCCGTGCTTTGGCGGCATACCAGGTCAGGGGGCTGATCAATCGGGCCTCCGTGCCTATGGGGCGGAAAGTTTCACCGGGCGGCGAGGCGGCGCGCAGGAGTCGGACGTCGAATCGATTCGCAAGGCAATGATCAGGTACGTCGCGAAGACCGTCTGATCTTCAGCGGGTCCCGGAGAACCTATGGCCGCGCCATTGCGTGCTCGCCGATGTCCTGCCATCTTTACTCACGCGGTCCGACAACTCGTGTACACATCCCATCTCTTCTGGGCAAGCTGCGCGCCCGTCTGACCGCGCGGGCGGTGAACGCTGCGCAAGTCATGTGGAGGTCGGGTCATGCGGTGGCAGAGGCGAGCGGCGGTGCCGATCGGCGGCGCGCGGACGGGAGCCGGGTCGGCGCTTCGGCAGTATTCGCTTCGGCTGGCGGTCGCCGTGGTCGCGGCCGTCGCGGCATTGCTCGCGGCGGTGTTCGCGGCCGGGCCGGCCGTCGCCCGGCCGGGTGCGTCGGGCGCGGGCGCCGCAGTGGTGCAGGCGGCGGGGACGCAGCGTGGTCCGGACCCGACGATCGCGATGATCGAGGCGAGTCGCGGTCCGTTCGCCACCGCGCAGCTCAGTGTTCCAGCCGGTAACGGGTTCGGCGGCGGGCTGGTGTACTACCCGACGGACACCAGCCAGGGCACGTGGGGTGCGCTGGCGATCGTGCCGGGATACAGCGCGCTGTGCTCGGCCGAGGAGGCGTGGATGGGCCCGTGGCTGTCCTCGTTGGGTTCGTCGTGATCTGCACCAACACCCGCACCGACAGCGACAGCCAGCGCGCCGCCGAACTGCAGGCCGCGCTGACCTGGCTGACCACCCAGAGCCCGGTCAAGAACCAGGTCGATCCGGCCCGGCTGTCCGTGCTGGGCCATTCCGCGGGCGGGGCCGGGGCCATGGAGGAGGCCGAGCAGCATCCCGAGCTGCGGGCGGTGATCGGGCTGGCTCCCGGCTTCCCGGGCCAGGGGCTGACGCTGGCCACTGACACGGTGCCCACGCTGATCGTCGGCGGGCAGAACGACGGGACCGTCACGCCGTCGTATCTGAGCAACCTGTACAGCACGCTCCCGGCTTCGACGCAGAGCGATTTCGCGCAGATCGCCGGGGCGGCTCACGTGTACTACACGCACCCGAACAACGTCGAGACGAAGCTGATCATCCCGTGGCTGAAGGTGTTCGTGGACAGCGACACCCGCTACACCCAGTTCCTGTGCCCGACGCTTCCCGACCCGTCCTCGATCTCCGCCTACCAGCCCAAGTGCCCGTACGTGCCTGGCGGCGGCACGCCCCCGCCGCCGCCGACGTCGGTGGCGATCGTCGGTGCCGGTTCGGGGCGGTGTGTGACCGTGCCCGGCGGGACCCAGGCCGGCGGCACCCAGGTGCAGCTGGCGGACTGCACCGGCGGGACCAATCAGAAGTGGACCGACACCGCCTCGGGCCAGTTGCAGGTGTTCGGCACCGGCTGCCTGGACGCGAACGCCAAGGGCACCAGCCCCGGCACCAAGGTGATCATCTGGTCGTGCAACGGCCAGCAGAACCAGCAGTGGACGGTGCACGCCGACGGCACCATCACCGGAGTCCAATCAGGGCTCTGTCTCGACGCCACCGGCGCGGGGACGGCCAACGGCACGCCGCTGGAGCTGTGGACCTGCAAGGGCGGCAGCAACCAGAAGTGGACCCTACTATAGGAGGCTCGCTCCACATGCCCGTTTCGGATTCGTTCCCAGAGCACCAGCACCGGCTCACGCGTCGACGGCTGTTGGCCACCGGTGTGGGCGCGGCCGCCGCGTTCGGCCTGCCGCGCTTCGCCCCCGCGGCTTCTGCGGCCGCTGCGAACGCCGGTGCCCGCAGCTACGCCGCGGCTGGCGCCGCCGTCGCGTCCGTCGACCTGTCCGGGTCGTGGAGTTTCACCCCGGCCGGCCAGGGCACGACGTCGATCATGGTGCCCGGGGGCGGCTGGTACAAGCAGGGCTTCACCACCGTGGCCGAGGCGGTGTACTCGCGCAGCATCACCGTGCCGGACTCGGGGCAACCGCAGTCGGTGTGGATCGAGTTCGGCGTGGTGAACCACCAGGCGACGCTGTCGGTGGACGGGCGCGTGGTCGGTTCCCAGACCACCGCCTTCACCCCCTCGAGGTTCGACATCACCGCGTACGTGACGCCCGGTTCCACGCACACGATCAGCGTGGACGTCAAAGGCCGCAATGCGCTGAAGACCTCGTCCGGCAACTATCTGGTGCCTGTCGCCGCCGACTGGTGCGAAGCGATCCCCCAGGGCATCTACCGGTCTGCGTTCCTGCGGGTGTATCCGGCGGTATTCGTCAGCGACGCGTTCGTGCGTACCTCGGTCGCCAACCAGAGCCTCACCTACGACGTGTCGGTGACCAACACGTCGGGCAGTTCGCGCTCGGTGACGCTGACCGGTTCGCTCGCCTCCGACAACGGCACATCGTTCAGCTACCCGACACTACCGAGCGCGACCGTCACGGTGGCCGCGCACTCGACAGCCAAGGTGACCGTCGGCCCGGTGGCCTGGAACCTCGGCACCACCTCCTACTGGTGGCCGAACGTGCCCTATCGCTCCGGCTACCGCGCCCAACTGCACGATCTATCCGTGCACGCATCCACCGACGACGGCCGCACCAGCGACGCCACCTACCGGTTCGGGTTCCGGGAGTTCACCCAGAACGGTGCGTACTACTACCTCAACGGTCTCCGCGCGAACCTGCGCGGAGACAACCTCCAAGGCGCCGACTACGACCGGGTCAACAACGGCGGCGTGGGGGACGCCTACGACACGCTGCCCGGCTTCCTCGCGCCGTCGGGCACGAACGGCGGCTGGCCGCAGGCCGTCGACAACTACCAGCGGCTCAACTACAACGTGGTCCGCATCCACCAGGAGCCGGCCAGCCCCTACATGCTCGACGTGGCCGACGAGATGGGCCTGATGATCATCGACGAGACCGCCATCCGCGGCTCCAACAACACCCAGGACTTCGTCGCCGGACACGACAACATGGTCAACCACGCCCGCGCCCTGGTGCTGCGCGACCGCAACCACCCCGCAGTCATCCGCTGGAGCCAGGCCAACGAGCCGACCGGCAGCACCTTCGACTCCCAGCAGTTCGAGCAAGACCTGTACGCGGCGATGAACGGCAACGACGGCACCCGGCCGATCAGCGTCGACGCGGGTGTCGGCACGTCACCGAACCACTACCCGAACATGACGTACGCCAACTTCAACATCGTGCCGCACTACCTGGACGGCTTCGGCCACTACGGCGACCAGCTCTGGTCCGGGACCGGCCGCCCCCTCGGCGACGGTGAGTACATCTGGCCCGCCTGTAACACAAAGCAGGGTTTTGAGTGGTTCGCCACTTCCACGGCCGCCAAGCGCGGCAAGGACGCCAGCGACCTGCGCCCGTACACGCTGCTGTCCGCCTGGGCCGGGTTCGTCCCCGGCGTGCGCACCACCGACTTCACCCCCGAAGAAGGCGGCCACCCGATCTACGGTGCCGACAACCTGCCCGACCCCTGGAGCAACCCGCAGATCCAACGGATCCAGGCCGCCTTCAACCCCATCGCCGCGATCGACCTGCCCTACTGGTCGGCCTCCGGCGTCTCGGACTCCAACGGCGACTTCCCGCTGGCCGCATCAGTGCCCTCATACGCCTACGGCAGCACCGTGACACGGAACATCACCGTCTTCAACGACGACTTCACCAACACCTCCGTCGGCTTCACCTGGACGGCGCGCCTGGACCAGCCCACCGGCATGGTCATCGCCACCGGCACCAGCACCCTCACCGTCCCGCTCGGCTCCCGCCTCACCCAGCCGGTCACCTTCACCGCACCGACCTCCGGCTCCCGGATCTACCTGGCACTGTCCACCACCAAGTCCGGCACCACCACCTTCAGCGACACGGCCGAGTACTTCACCTTGGGCGGCGGCTCCAGCACCGGTCCCACCCCGGGCAATTACCACATCATCAACCGCAACAGCGGCAAGCCTCTGGCCATCGCCGGCAACTCCACCGCCGACGGCGCCAAAGCCGTCCAGCAGACCGGCGCCGCCGCGTGGACCATCGCCACCACCACCGGCGGCGCCTACACCCTGACCTACACGGCCAGCGGCAAGGTGCTCGACGTCAACGCCTCCTCCTCGACCGCGGGCTTGCAACTGCAACAGTGGACCGCCAACGGCGGCACCAACCAGCAGTGGTACCTCAAGCCCACCGGCACCGGGTACTACACCATCGTCAGCCATGACAGCGGACTGGTGGCAGACGTCTACGGCGCATCGACCAGCGACGGAGCCCAGGTCGTACAGTGGACCGCCAACGGCGGCGCCAATCAGCAGTGGCAGCTGGTGCCGAGCTAATCTCGCGCTTGCGCGAGACGGGCTGTCCGAGGGCTGACCCAAAACACGGAAAGTGCTCCTGACCTGCAACGATAGGACTTACTGAGGGTCCTGTTGGCTGCAAGGAAAGGAGCACTCTCCAGGTGAAGAAGGGTATCGGGTCCTACCCGCGTGTCCGCATCGATGGCGGGGGCCGGGCGGTGGTCTCGCAGGCCGGGGGCCTGCTACTGGTCGAGACCGTCCGCAAGGCCGGCCTGGACACCGCGATGTCCGCGGCGCTGACGCCGTGGCGGAAGGCTCGGGCGGTGCACGATCCGGGCAAGGTCCTGCTGGACGTTGCGTTGGCGGTCGCGCTGGGCGGGGACTGCCTCGCGGATGTCGCCATGCTGCGGGCGGAGCCGGCCGTGATCGGGCCGGTGGCCTCCGACCCGACGGTCTCCCGCCTTATCGACACCCTCGCAGCCTCCGGGGAGAAGGCTCTGGCAGCCATCCGTGCCGCGCGGGCTGAAGTGCGCCAACATGTCTGGCGGTTGGCCGGCCGGGAAGCGCCTGACGCGGGCGGGACGGTGACCGTGGACCTCGACGGGGTGCTGGTAATCGCACATTCAGACAAAGAGGACGCCGCACCGACCTGGAAGCGGACCTACGGCCACCACCCGCTGATGGCCTTCGTCGACCACGGAAGCGGCGGCACCGGTGAACCGGTCGCGGCCCTGCTGCGGCCGGGCAACGCGGGATCGAACACCGCCGCCGACCACATCACCCTTACCCGACTGGCTCTGGCCCAGCTGCCGGAGAAGTACCGGCGCGGGCGCCGGACCCTGATCCGCACCGACTCCGCGGGCGTCACCCACGAGTTCGTGGACTGGCTCGCCCGGCGGGGGCGGTGGCTGTCCTACTCGGTCGGATGGTGATCACCGAGGCGATTCACCAGCATGTGCTGAAGGTTCCGGCGGCCGCCTGGACGCCGGCCGTTGAAGCGGACGGCGAGATCCGCGACGGCGCTTGGGTCGCTGAACTGAGCGGCGATGTGCTGGACGGCTGGCCGGAAGGCATGCGGCTCATCGTCCGCAAGGAACGGCCGCACCCTGGAGCCCAGTTGCGGCTGACGGACGCGGACGGCATGCGGCTGACCTGCTTCGCCACCAACACACCATGCCGGCCGATCGCCGAACTCGAACTGCGCCACCGACAGCGGGCAAGGGCAGAGGACCGTATCCGCGCCGCCCGGGCCACCGGCCTGCGCAACCTGCCCTTGCACCGCACAGCCCAGAACCGGATCTGGCTGGAGATCGTGCAGATCGCTCTCGACCTGCTGGCCTGGATGCCGATGCTCGCCCTGACCGGTAAAGCCAGACTCTGGGAGCCCGGCCGACTACGCCTCCGCCTGTTCACCGCAGCCGGACAACTCGTGACCACCGGCCGCCGACGCATCCTCCGCCTGGCCCAGCACTGGCCATGGACCAGCCACATCACCACCGCCCTCGAACGGCTCACCCAACTGCCCAACCCCGGCTGACCAGCAAATTCCCCTTCTCTACGACAGCACCTCAACGCCCGGAACAGTGGAACCCGGCGCCACCCCGAGACGACACTCGGGTCTTCGGCCTGCACCACCTCACCCCACAGCACGAAAACGGTCCACCGACTCCGTCGGCGGACCGTCACGAAACTTCGAGGCTAACCACCCCATGCGCCCCAGAGTAGGACGAGGCGAGGCGGGGCTCAGGGGAAAGCTCGAACCCGGTCGGCGAACGCGGCCGGCCGGTCACCGCCGTCAGCCGGACGAAGGACACCCCTTCGGGCGGGCTGGGTTTCCGGCCGGCCGCCGGCCCGCGCCCTGGTCGGCGCGGGCCGGCGGCGTCAGGTGGTGACGCGGCTCTGAAGGGCTTCAGAAGGGCCCGGAAGGGCTCAGAAGCGGAAGACGTTGTCGCTGCTGACCGCCGCGTCGCAGTCGTTGGAGTAGGTCCGCGTGAACGTCACGGGCTTCTGGCGCCATACACCGGTCACGGATACCGTCACCGGGTCCCAGACGGCGAGGCAGAAGACGCCGGTGGCCGGCGGGAGCTTGGCGAAGTCGCCGTTGACGGCGATGAGCGCGTCGCAGGCGGCCTGCGCGGTCGGGTGGGTGCCGCCGGTGGGTTCGCAGTCGAGGGTCACCTGGCTCGCGGCCGCGGTGCGACTGGTCGCGATGAGGTGGGACTTGGTGATCAACAGGCTCGTCAGGGGTGCGGTGGTGTCCGAGGGGGACGCCACCGCGGGCAGGGCCGTGGCGGACGCGACCGCGGCGGCCATACCGGCCGCGAACAGGAGCCCGAGTCTCTTTCTCACGCTTCCTCCGATCGGTTTCGGTTGTCGGTCGCCCCAGTCATCGCGCAACAAACCGCCCGCGGGCAAGGGCGGGTTCGGCCACCCTCCGGCCACCCTCCGGGCCCGCTCGCGCGGCCCGCGGCTCTCCCGGCGACACGAGCGGAGCCCGCGGCACCCGTCCGAGCGGGGCGGGCGCGCCGCCGCCGTACGCCGCTCGCGCCGGACCGCCGCGAGCCGATCATGGCGCGATGGGGACACGAGGGGCGCGTACGCCGGCGCCACGCCGTACCCGCGCGCCGGTACCCGGCGTCGCACCCCGCCGCCCCGGCCCCGCGGGCGTACCCGCCGTATCTCCGCGTGACACCCGGCCCGGTCGATCGGCGCCCGTACTGTCGGTCACCCCCGATACGGTGGTACCGATCACAAGGGCGCCGGCATCGCAAGGGGGGACTGTCGTGAAGCCCACCATGGCCGCGGCGCAGCTGCGCGGCAGTCTGACGCAGTACCTCACGACGACGTACGCCCTCGCCGACGAGACCACCCGCGCCGCTCTCGAACGCTTCCTCGGGCACCCCGAGACCGGCATCTTCCGCGGTCCCTACCTGCGGATCCGTACGCCGTTCCACCTCGCGGGCGACGGCTGGCGGCAGGACCTGGAGTGGTCCGCGGGATTCCCCGGGTTCGCGCCCTGGCGGCACCAGGCCAAGGCGTGGGCCCGGCTGTCCACCCTGCGCGGGCCCGCGCGGCCGACGCTGGTGACCACCGGCACCGGCTCCGGCAAGACCGAGTCCTTCCTGATCCCCGTGCTGGACCACTGCCGGCGCCGGAAGGCCGAAGGCGGGCGGGCGTCCGGCACGGGCGTCAAAGCGGTGCTCCTCTACCCCATGAACGCGCTGGCCACCGACCAGGCGGGACGCATCGCGGACTACCTGGCGCGCCCGGAGCTGGCGCAGGTCACGGCGGGCCTCTACATCGGCGACCGGCCCGACACCGGCTTCCGGCGGGTGATGACGCGGCGCGAGGAGATGCGCCTGACCCCGCCCGACGTGCTGATCACCAACTACAAGATGCTCGACCTGCTGCTCCAGCGCGGCGAGGACCGGGGCCTGTGGGAGGGCGCCGAGCCGGCCTACGTCGTGCTGGACGAGTTCCACACGTACGACGGAGCGCAGGGCACCGACGTGGCGATGCTGCTGCGCCGGCTCGCCGCCGCGACCGGCGCGGCCCGGCCCGGCCGGCCCCTGGGGTCGATCTGCCCGGTGGCGACCTCGGCGACCCTCGGTGAGGGCGCGCCCGGGAAGGAGGCCGGGGGCGTCCTCGACGTGGCGGCGCGGGTCTTCGGCATGCCGTTCCCCGCGGACGCGGTCGTGGGCGAGGAGCGGATGAGCGCCGAGGAGTTCACCGGCCCCGTCGACTACGAGCTGCCCGAACCGCCGAGCCCGCAGGAGGTCGTCGCGGTGTCCGGCGGGCCGGACGCCGAGGCCCGGCCCGACCTGCTGGACCTGGACGCGCTCGCCACCCGGCTGCTGGGCCGTTCCGGCCTGGACGCCTTCCGCGTCGGACGGCTGCTGAAACGGCACGACTACACCCTCGGCGTGCTGTCCCTGCTCGACGGCGAACCGCTGGACGAGTGGACGCTCCGGGACCGGCTGGGCCGCTTCGGCTACTCCTGGGGCCGCACCGCCCGCGAGAACCCCCGGCTGGCCCTCCAGGCGCTGTCGCGGTTCGTGGCGCTGCTGTCCGCCGCCCGCGACCCCGACTCCGGCGAGCGCGCGCCCCGGCGGCTGCTGCACATCGAGGCGCACCTGTGGGTGCGGCCGGTGACACACGTGCTGCGGGGCGTCGGACCGGCCCCCGAGTTCCGCTGGTACGAGGACGACAGGACCGCCACGCGCCGGGCCGCGCTCAACGCCGTGCCGCCCGGCGAGGAGGACCCGGACCCCTCCTCGGGCAGCCACCCCTCGTACCCCTCGCACCCCTCGGCCGGGTCCTACCCGTCGAGCCGCCGGCCGCTGCCCCTGCCGGGCGCCGACTCCGCCCCGCGGCCCGCCCAGGTGCACCTCCCGGCCGTGTACTGCCGCAACTGCGGACGCTCCGGATGGGCCGCGCTGTCCCCCGAGGCCGACCCGCAGCAGCTCGTGACCGCGCAGGACCGCATCTGGCGGGCGAGCGTCGGCCGGGAGAGGCGGCGCCTGCGCTACTTCATCGCGGCCACCCCCGGCGAGCGGCAGCAGGCACTCGACGCGCTCACCGGCGCCCGGCCCTCCGACGGCGGCACCGACCCGCTGTCCGTCGTCGTCCTGGACGGCGGACGCGGCACCTACCGGCTGCCCACCCCCGCGGACGACGGGGAACTCGTCGACGCCTGGTTCGCGCTCGCCGTGCTGGACCGCAGGAGCGCCGACCAGGCCGCCCGGGACGACCGGTGCCCGGCCTGCCACACCGACAACGCCATCCGCTTCCTCGGCACCGCCCAGGCCGCCCTCGCCTCGGCGACGGTCACCCAGCTCTTCACCGGCGGCGACATCGCGCTCCTCCCGGAGGAACGCAAGACGCTGCTGTTCAACGACTCGACCCAGGACGCGGCCCACCGCGCGGGCTACGTCGCGAACGCCTCGTACAAGTTCTCCCTGCGCTCGCTGCTCGCCCACAACCTGGAGGACTCCGGGGCGCCGACGTCGCTCAACGACCTGATCGGCCTCGTCCTGGAATCGGTGGACGACCCCGAGGCGCTGGCCGCCGTCGTACCTCCCGACCTCCACGACGAGCCGGGCGTCGACCGGCTGCTGTCCGGCCGCGGCACGGGCGACGCGCGGACCTGGCGGCTGATCGGCGAACGGCTCGCCTTCGCGACGGTCATGGAGTTCGGGCTGCGCAGCCGCATGGGCCGCACCCTCGAACTGACCAGGACCGCGGCGGCCGAGGTGACGGTGGCCGACCCCGACGCCGTGACCGGCCTGGCACGGGACGTGCACCTGGCCCTGCCCGGCCAACTGCTGGCCGTGGGCGGGCTGCCCACGCCCGAACGCTATCTCGCCTACGTCCGGGGCCTGCTGGAACGGCTGCGGCTGCGCGGCGCGGTACGGCACCACTGGCTCGACACCTGGATCAAGGAGGCCGGCACCAGCCGGTACCTCATCTCCGGGCGCAGGCCCGACGGCATGCCCGCCTTCCCCGAGGGCGTCGCCCCGCCCCGGTTCCTGCTGGACGGCCAGAAGGACGGATCGGAGTTCGACGCGGTCACCGGACGGCTGGGCTGGTACCAGGACTGGACGCGCAGGTGCCTGGGCCTGGACGCCGCCGGGGCGACCGAGTACCTGCGCAGGCTGCTGCCCCACCTGGCCGACGCCGGTGTCCTGTCGGCGCGTACCACCCGCGACCGGCAGACCCGGGTGTACGGGCTGCAGCCCGGTCACATCCAGGTCCGGCTGCTCGACGACGCCGTCGTCAACAAGGCCTTCGTGGCCTGCGAGGACTGCGGCTGGCAGCAGGTCGTCGTGCCCGAGCGGCGCACCCGCTGGTACGGCCACCCCTGCCCGCGCTACCGGTGCAAGGGACGGCTCACCGCGCCGCAGCGCGACCTGTACGGCACCGGTGCCGCGGGCGCCCGCGGGCCCGTGCGGGAGCGCGACTACAGCCGGGACTACTACCGCCGCCTGTACCTGACGGGGGGCACGTTCCGCGTCGTGACCGCCGAGCACACCGGCATGCTCACCCGTCCCGAACGCGAGCGCGTGGAGCGCGCCTTCAAGGCGGGCACGCACTACACCGACCCCAACGTCCTGTCGTGCACGCCCACCCTGGAACTCGGCATCGACATCGGCGACCTGTCGGCCGTCCTGCTCGGCTCCCTGCCCGCCGGTCCGGCCACGTACGTGCAGCGGGCGGGGCGGGCCGGGCGGCGCACGGGCAACGCGCTGGTCGTCGCCTTCGGCGGACGCCGGGCCCGCGACCTGTACTACCTGGACCAGCCGCGCGAGATGATCGCCGGGACCATCCTGCCGCCGGGCTGCTACCTGTCGGCCGTGGAGATCCTGCGCCGCCAGTACACCGCCCGGCTGCTGGACCTGGCGGCCCGCGGGGAACTGCGGACCTCGGACGGCGAGACCCTCCCGCCCGTACCCCGGCTGGCGTCCGCCCTGTTCGGGGCCAGCGGATGGTGCCAGGACCTCGCGGACGCCGCGCAGACGCATGGGGCGGTGCTCGTGGAGGAGTTCCTCGCGCTGTTCCCCCCGCTCCCCTCGCTCCCTTCCGGTGACGGCACCGACACCGACACCGGGGGCGTCTCGGAGCACGCGGCGGACGAGCTGCGCGCGTACGCGACCGGGGGGATCGTCCGGGCGCTGCAGGAGGCGGAGGAGGACTGGACCGGCCGGCGCGAGGAGGTCCGCCGCAGGATCGCGGCGATCGACGAGGCGGCCGGGCAACTGGCACGCTCCGACGCCTCCCAGGACCGCGAGCGGCGCGAACTGCTGGCCGAGCGCCGCACCGCCGGGGACCTGCTGCGGGAACTGAGCCAGTCCCCCGCGCACGCGACCCTGGTGGACCTCGGACTGCTGCCGAACTACAGCCTGACGGACACCACCACCCGGCTGGAGGCGACGCTGTACTGGTCGCAGACTCCTGACGAGGAGGAGAACGACGGGCCGCGGGAGGAGGGGGCGCGTGCGGCGGGTTCGGCCGGTGCGGCAGGCGCGGCAGGCGCGGCAGGCGCGGCAGGCGCGGCAGGCGCGGCAGGCGCCAAGGTGTACCGCAGCGAGACCCGGGACTACGAACGCTCCAGCGCCCTCGCCCTGACCGAACTCGCCCCCGGCAACAGCTTCTACGTCAACGGCTACCGGCACGTGGTGCGCGCCCTCGACATCGGCGGCCCCGACCGGCGCGCCTGGTCGGTGTGGCGGCTGTGCCCCGCCTGCGGCTACGTACGGACCGAGAACGCCGAGCGCGACACGTCGCCCTGTCCGCGCTGCCGCGGCCGGGAGATCGCCGACGCGGGCTGCGTCCAGTACGTGCTGCGGCCCAGGCGCGTACTGTCCCGCGACAAGCGGGAGGACGCCAGGGTGCGCGACGACCGCGACGAGCGCGACCGCAAGCACTACGCGACCCTCACCACCGTCGACATCGACCCCGACCGCCTCCTTGCCGGATCGTGGCGGCACGACGAGGCCGTGTTCGGCGTGGACTTCACCCGCCACGCCGTGATCCGGACCCTGAACCTCGGTCTGGACCGCGAGGACGGCAGCAGCACGGTGCCGCTCGCCGGGGACGACGTCCGCCTCAACCCGTTCTACGTCTGCACCTCGTGCGGCGGCGCGACGGCCGACGGCAGACCGGTGGTGGACGTGCCCCAGCACGCGCTCACCGAGTCCGGGGCCGCGAGCACCCCGGCCACGTCCCACCACCAGCTGTGGTGCCCGCGCCGCCGCACCCGGGCGGCGGCGGCACACCCGGCCGGGGCTCGGGACGCGGGCAGGGACGTGCCCCTGCTGCTGGCCCACGAACTGACCACCGAGGCCGTCCGCATCCTGCTGCCCGCCTCGGTGGCCCGCGTCAAGGAGCGCCTCGCGTCGTTCACCGCCGCCCTGTTCGCGGGGATCGCCGCCCGCTACGGCGGCGATCCCGACCACATCGACATCGCCGAGGCGGCCATGCCCGACGACGCGGGCGACCCGCAGGCCCACTGGCCCCGGCGCTTCCTGGTCGTCTACGACCGGCTGCCCGGCGGCACCGGGTACCTGCACCGGCTGGCCTCCGCGGACGGCTTCCGGGAGGTGCTGCTCATGGCGCGCGACGTCATCGAGCGCTGCCCGTGCCAGGAGAAGGGCATGGACGGCTGCCACCAGTGCCTGCTGCGGCGGGTGCCCGCCGCCGACTACGACAGGGTCAGCCGCAACGAGGTCCGGCAGATGCTGGACGAACTCCTCGGCGCCGACGGGGAACGCTGGCACACCTCACCGGTGACGACCACCCAGGACATCCCGCTCCACCGGCAGGCCGAGAGCGACCTGGAGGTCCTGTTCGTCGAGACGCTCCGGGACTGGGCGAGACTGCCGGAGTCCAGAGCCGCCGCGGACGCCTACACCACCTCGGCCGGCACCTACGCCCTGGACCTCAGGCTCACCGCGCCGGACGGCTCCACCGTCAGCTGGCGCGTCTCCCAGCAGCGCGCGCTGGACGGCACCCGGCCCGACATACTCCTGGAACGGCTGGACTCCCCCGGCCCGCGCGTCGCCCTGTACCTCGACGGCTACGCGTACCACGCCACCCCCGAGCACAACCGGCTCGCGGACGACGCCATGAAGCGCACCCGGCTCCGGGCCGAGGGGCTGCGGGTGTTCCAGCTGACCTACCACGACGTCATGGCATGGCGCCGGCGGCTCAACGACCCGGCGCACACCGGGACCGACGCGGACACCGCCGTCTGGACGCCCTACGGCACCACCGGCCGGCAGCGCGCCCGCGACTACTACGACCGGGTGGGCCGCGGCCTGCCCGGCGAGCTGGCCGAGACCATGTGGGTCAACCCGGCCCGGACGCTCCTGGCCTATCTGCGCTCGCCCGAGCCCGAACGCTGGCGACGGCGGGCGGAAGCGGTGGCCGCGGGAATGAGCGGGGCGGACGGGGCCCGTGGCGCCGCCCTCACCGGCGCCGAGGCCGCCGGGGGCATCCGGCAGGCGCTGCGCGGCGGCGTACCCGCCGCGAGCGGCGGACCGGTGCGGATGCTGTACGGCCCGGACGCCTCGGGCTGCCGCCTGGTGCTGACCGCCGACGGCAGGCGCACCCCGCCCGTGTGGACGGGACTCGCCGTCCTCGACGACGGCGCGGCCGCCCTGGAGGAGGGTCCGGCGCACAAGCGGCGCTGGCGCGCCTGGCTGTGGTGGGGCAATGTGCTGCAGTTCCTCGAACACGGCGGCGGTGACAGCGCGCAACTGACGTCGGGCATGCTCGACGGCTTCGACCCCGGCACGCTGACCGTGACCGGCGGAGAGGGCTGGCTGTCGTCCGTGGGTGTCCCGGTGCCGCGGCCGGCGGAGCAGCCCTCGGCCGTGGAAGCCGCCGCCGTACCGGCTGTGCCGGCCGTACCGGCCGTACCGGCCGTCCCCGCTGTCGCTGCCGTACCCGCCGTTACCGCTGTCTCCGCCGTACCCGCCGTACCCGCCGTTACCGGCGACGGAACGGCCGACGCGACCGCCGCGCGGGGGCCGGAGGCGGCGGAGCGGCGCGGCGGCACGGACCGCGGCCGGGATGCCGGCTGGGACCGGGTCATCGAGCTGCTGGACCCGGAGGAGCCGGGGCTCGCCGACCTCGCGCACGCGCTGGCCCGCGCGGCGGTGCCGGTGCCGCGGGACGGCTGGGAACTCGACGGCCGCGGCTGGCAGGCGGACCTGGCCTGGCCGGACGCCCGGATCGGCGTGGTCCGGGCCCCGCGCCCGGTCGCCGGCGAGCCGGACTACGAGGCCGAGGACCAGAAACGCGCGTTCGAGGCGGCCGGCTGGTCGGTCCGGACGGCGGCCGGCTGGGACAGCGCGGAGCTGATCGCCCGCCTCGACGGCCGGGACCGGGATCGGGACCGGGACCGGGACACGGACAGCGGCGGCACCGACAGCGGCACCGACAGCGACACCGAGACCGGCAGCGGCGGCGACAGCGACACCGACAGCGAGGGGGAGCCGAAGCGATGACCGCCTCCGGCGTCACACTGCGCCTGCTCGAACGGGCCGACAAGGAGATCCTCAAGCTGCCCCGCACGGTCAAGGGCGCCTTCTTCGACTTCCAGCACAAGTTCCGGACGAACCCGAACACCACCGGCCTGAAGCTCCAGCGGCTCAAGGGCGACCACCGGCTCTGGTCGGCACGCGTCAACGACGAGTACCGGGCCCTGCTGCTGCGCCTCGCCGACGACGACTGGCTGATCGTCTCCGTCAAGCACCGCAAGGACGTCTACAACCGGCTCTCCTACGGCGTCAACCAGGTCACCGGCGGCATCGAATACGTCGATCTGGAGGTGGTCGAGGACAAGGTCCTGGGCAGGCCGCCCGGCGCCGCCGACGCGGCACCCGCCGCGTCCCGGCCGCTCCCGCCGGCCGCCCCGGCGGCCACGCCCCCCGCGCCACGGCCCGAGCCGCTGTTCACGGCCTGGTCGGACCGCCAGTTGGCCGAACTCGGTGTCGCCGAACCCCTGTTGTCCGTCATCCGCACGCTCACCACCGAGGACCAGCTGCTCGGACTCGTCGAGTACGCGCCGCAGCTGACCGGCGAGGTGCTGATCGCCCTGTTCGACGGCGCGTCGTACGACGACGTCCTCGACCGGGTGACCGGACCGGTGGCCGCCGCCGAGCCGGTCGACCGGGACGACTTCGCCGCCGCCGCCCGGCGGCCGGCGACGGTCGTCACCACCACGGACGAGGACCTGCGCGGAGCGCTGGAGAGCGGTGACTTCGGCCGCTGGAAGAGCTTCCTGCACCCCACGCAGGCCAAGCTCGTCGAGCGCCGCTACAGCGGCCCCGCCCGGGTCGGCGGCGGCCCCGGCACGGGCAAGACCGTCGTCGCCCTGCACCGGGTACGCCACCTCGTCCGGCAGCTCCCCGCGGGACACGACAAGCCGGTCCTGCTCACCACGTACAACAAGAACCTCGCCGCCGACCTGCGCTCCCGGCTGCTGGAACTGGGCGGGGAGGAACTGCTCGCCCGGGTCGACGTCACTCACGTCGACCAGCTCGCGCTGCGTGTCGTCCGCGAGGCCGAGCCCGGCAACGGCAAGCAGGCCATCGACGACGGACAGGCCGTACGCGAGTGGCGGGCGCTGCTCGACGAACTGGGCGAGGACGGCTGGGACCCGGAGTTCCTGCACGAGGAGTGGACCCAGGTCATTCTCGGCCAGGCCGTCGGCAACCGCACCGACTACTTCCGGGCCCGGCGGGCCGGACGCGGGAAGAGCATCGGCCGCGGCGAGCGGGCCGAGATCTGGCAGCTCGCCGAACGCTTCACCCAGCGTCTTGACCGCCTCGGACGGCAGACGTGGGACCAGGTGGCGGAGCGCGCGGCACGCCTGGAGATGGGCCGCGAACAGCGCATCGCGAACATCGCGCGGCAGCGGGAGGAAGCGGGCGGCCTCGACAACATCCACCTGCAGGACACCTCCGGCGGGCGGCTGCGCCACCGCTACCGGCACGTCGTGGTGGACGAGGCCCAGGACCTGCGCCCGGCGCACTGGAAGATGCTGCGCGCCATGGCCCCCCGTACGCCGGACGACCTGTTCCTGGTGGGCGACACCCACCAGCGCATCTACAAGAACCAGGTCACCCTCGGCAGCCTGGGCGTCAACATCCGCGGCCGGTCCGCGAAGCTGACCCTCAGCTACCGGACGACACGGCAGATCCTGCGCTCGGCCCTCGCGGTCCTGGGCGAGACGGCGTACGACGATCTCGACGGCGGCACGGAAGACCTCGCCGGATACCGGTCCGTGCTGAGCGGCGGCCTCCCGGCCGGACACCCCTTCCCGGACTGGGAAGCCGAACGGGAGGGCGTGGCCGCTCTGATCGCGCGGTGGGACGCGGACCCGGACACGGACGTACCGCACGAGCGGATCGCGGTGTGCGTCCCGACCAATCAGATGGCGGCCGAGATGGGGCTCACCCTGAAGCTCCACGGCATCGACGCGGTCGAGATCCGCTCCGACGGGCCGAACAGCTCCGCCGGCGTGCACATCGGCACGATGTTCCGGTTCAAGGGGCTGGAGTACCAGCGGATGATCATCGCGGGTGTGACCGACGGGCTGGTGCCCCGCGAGGACGTGACCCGGCTGCGTGACCGCGAACCCACCCGCTACCGCCAGGAGATTCAGCGGGCCAGGTCCCTCCTCTTCGTGGCCGCGACCCGGGCACGCGACACCGTGGACGTCTTCTGGCACGGCAGACCCAGCCCGTTCCTCGACAGCTCGTGGCTGCGGCCGGACCCCGACGTCGGCTGACCCCCGGCCCGGGGCGGGGCCGCCGGTCCCGTACCGCGGGAGGGCCCCGCGTCCCGGGGGTGCCGGGGCGCGGGGCCTGTCGGTGGGGCGTCGGGACGGTCAAGCCGTCAAGCGGAGTGGGAAGCGGAGACGAGCGCCGGGACCAGGTTCGCCGCGTTGGGAGTGCCGAGGCCGGTGACGGGGTCCCAGCCGGGGGTGGCGGGGTAGCCGGGGACGGTGGGGTCGGCGGCGTTGTTGCCGGTCGTGACGTCGTGGAAGTCCGCGGCGTAGGAGGCGGGATCGGCGGCGAGCTTGTAGAGGGCCGGGTTGATGAGCCCGAGGCCGCCGCCGTTGATCTGGTCGGCGATGGCGACCAGGCCCGCCCACTGCGGGCAGGACAGCGACGTGCCGCCGATGTCGTACCAGCCGGTGCTGCAGGGAGTACTGCCGCACTTCAGGCCGCTCTGGCCGTCCGGGGGCAGGGAGAGGTAGACGAGGGCGCCGGTGGCGGAGCTGGCCTGGAGGGCGATGTCCGGGACGCCGCGCATCGTGCCGATCGAGGTGCTGCCGGCCGGGAGGGTGCCGGACTGGTAGCCGGGCTTGGCGAAGACGTGACTGTAGCCCCCGCCGGCGAACGTCCAGCCGACCTCGGCCTGGCCCGAGTGGGCCTGACACGCGGCGGGCTGCGAGGTGCTGTCGGTGACGCGGGCGGTGGTGGCCTCGGCGCTGGTGCACAGGTAGGTGCCGCCGACGCCCGTGACCAGCGGGTCCGAGGCAGGCCACTGGACGGTCGGGTACGGAATGGTCGCGCCGCCCTGGCTCACCGGCTGCTTCTGCGAGTTGGCGGTGCCGCCGTCACCGGAGGAGCCGAGGACGGTGACACCGCTTGCCGCCGCGTCCTGGAACGCGTACCGCAGGTTCTCCAGCGCCTGCGGGCTGCCGAAAGCTTCCTCGGCGGAAGCGAAGGACTGCGAGATGACGGTCGCGAGGTGGTGCTTCACCACGTAGTCCTCGGCGGCCATCATCTGCGGGAAGCCCTGCACGCCGAGGGTCTCGGCGGTCGGCGTGGTGACGAGGAGGATGTTCGCGCCGGGCGCCATGGCGTGCGCGGTCTCGACGTCGAGCGCGACCTCGAGCGCCCACGCGCTCTTGTCCTCCTGACCAGTGCCCTGGCTCTTGGACGGCGGTGCCTTGGTGGCCGGCGAACCCTGCAGGTGCAGTTCGCCGAAGGTCGGCATGCCCGGGGCGCAGGTCACGCCCTCCTCGCCGCACATCGGCGCGACGCCGAACGCCTGGTCGAAGACGTGCAGGTCGTGGGCCATGGTGTCGCTGCCGTACGCGTCGACGATCGCTATCGTCTGGCCGCGCCCGTCGAGTCCCGCCGAGTGCAGCGGCCCCACGTTGTAGGCCGCCCGAACGGCCTGCGGGGAGAAGCAGCGCCGTCCCGCCGAGGCGCACTGGGCCTGCGTCGGGGGCGTCGTACTCGTCGTGAGCTGGGTGAAGTCGGCTACGGTCGGCCGCACTTGTGGGGCGGCCGCCGTGATTCCGGGTGCGGACAGGGTGCCCGCCGCGGCGAGAGCAAGGGTGCCCGCTCCCGCGATGAGCCACCGTCTTACGGTGTGCGCCATTTCTTCGATCCTCCCTGGTACGCCTGAGGAGACCCATGAGTCCGCCCTGCATGGTGGGGGGATGCGTTGAACGTGGAGCGACAGCCGTTGCGGACGCGCGAAGCCTATTGTCGGCGGACGGCCCGGACAATAGACCGGCCCAACGCCTGTGCCCCGGCTCGGGCACGATCTCCCGCGCCGATGCCGGGGTACAGGGCCGTGTACTCCCCGGGTCCGGCGGGCCCGGGCCGGCCGGTCCCGCGGGCTCAGAAGTTCTTGCTGGTCACCTGCCAGGGGTATGTCGCGGCCAGCCCCGAAGGGCCGAGCAGGTACGTGCGGGCGGTCCCGTTCCCGTTGAGCACCATGTCGAGGAAGCTCACGACGGCGGTCGTGCCGTCGGTGATCTGGCCTCCGGTGATGAACCCGGTGTGCCCTGCCTGCGGTTGGACGGCGAGGATGGCCGGCACGTTGGTCAGACCGTAGTTGGCCTGGGTGTTGCTGTAGGCGATGTCGGAGGGGCCGCCGCTCAGGTACAGCACCGGGCTGTGCAGTTTGTTGAGCTCGTTGCGCGAGTAGCCGAAGGACCCGTCGGCGAAGAAGCCGCTGTCCAGCGAGACCACGGCCGAGACCCGGCTGTCCTCGCCGGCCACGAGGGCTTCCAGGCCGCCGCAGGAGTGGCCCGCGGTCGCCACCTCGGCCAGGTTCAGACGCTGTTGCAGCGGTGACCCGGAGCGGTCCTGCTCCCGCTGCGCCCAGGTGATCGCGTCGGTCAGCAGGGAGGGGATCGGCGAACCGCTGGACAGCCCGTTGGGGGAGCCGTCGGCCGATCCGATGTCCACCACGGCGAAGCCCTTGGACGCGATGAGGGACAGTATCTGCCTGTCCTCGCTGTTGTCGGTGTGCGCGCACGCGCCGTTGCCGAACACCACGACCGGCAGCGTGCGGCCGACGGCCGCCGGGTCGGCGGGGCGGTAGACGGTGTAACGGTTGTCGCCGTAGGCGGCCTCCCGCACGACCGGGAAGTTGTTGTCCATCGCGGTGCCGCCCGGGGGCGGCGTGGTGCCGCCGTTCACGGTCCATTTCTGGTTGCCGCCGCCGTTGCAGGTCCACACCTGGAGCAAGGTGCCGTTGCCGGTGCCGGCATTGGCCGCGTCCAGGCACAGGCCGGACTGAACGCCGGTGATCGTGCCGTCGCCGTTGATGTTCCACTGCTGGTTCGCTCCGCCGTTGCAGTCCCAGATCTGCACCTTGGCGCCGGCGTTCGTGCCCGCGGCGTCCAGACACTTGGTGCCGTACACCTGCAACTGCTTGGACGAGGTGGAGGTGAAGGACTGGTTGCTGCCGCCGTTGCAGTCCCACAGTTGGAGCTGCGTACCGTTGGTCTGGGAGAGGCCCGGTACGTCGACGCAGCGGCCGGAGGCCGCCCCCTTGATCGTGCTGGTGGCTGCCGAGGCCGCGGTCGCGGCCAGCAGGCCGCCGGCGACGACCGCGCCGGTCGCCAGCAGCGCCGTCAGCCCGCGCAGTCGCCCGCCGGCCGCGACGGCGGGTCGAGTCCGGGTCGATGGTGAGCCGTACATGTCCGTCTCCTTCGTGTGGGGGGCCGGTCCCGGCGAGCCGGGCCGGTTTTCGGAGGATCGGTTCGCGGTGGCCCGACCGGCAGGCTCGTCCCCGAGCTCGCGCCGCGGACGGCGGCTGCCTGCGAGACCATCGTGTTAGCGCTCACAAAGCTCGCCAGGGCAGCAGCGCGCCGGATGACCCGAGGTGCCGGGTCGGTATGCCCACGCAGCGCACCGGGAGCTTCCGTCGGCGTCATGGGCGGTCCCTCGCGTGAGGTTGCGCGGAGCTGGGCTACGACAGCAAGGCATCGAGAGCGCAAAGGGCGTTCGGGAAGGCCCCCGCACCGTGCCGAGCGCCGGCCGGTGCGGCGGTGCGGGCAGTGGAGCGGCGGGCCTTGCCCGTTCGAACGAGGACGATACCGCTGGACGACATCCCGTCAAGGGCACGGGGCGCCGCGCGAGCGCCGGACCGGCCGCCGTCACCGGTGGTGGGTACCAGCCGATGTGGCGGCCGGTGCCCCGGTCCTGCTGGGTGGAGCCGTCAGTGGTGGCGCGACGCGGCCGGCGGCCTCAGGAGCCGGTGGCGCGGGTGATCGCGCGGGTGAGGAGTACGGCGGGGTCGGGGGCGTCGAAGGAGGACTCGGCGGCCAGGTCCAGGAGTTCGGCGAAGCACGCCCGATACAGGGTGTGCCGGTCCCGGCTGCCCGTCTCCTTCTCCAGGCGGCGGACGACGCCCTGCTGGAGGCCCCCGCCGTGGTGGACCGCGATCTTGCGGCGCCAGGCGACAGCGGCCGGCACCCGGGTCGCCATGGCCGTGCGCAGGTGGTACTTCTCCCGCCCGTCGACGACCTTGCACTCGGGTGCGGTCTCCAGCGCGACCCGCATGACCGGCCACGACCAGAACGGGTGGCTGACGGCGGTGCCGTAGGCCAGCGCCATGCGCCGGGACAGCTCGCCGGTACGGCGGGTGGCGTCGACGGCGGCGAGGACCTGGCCGGTCAGCTCCTCGGGGCGGGTGTAGGGGCGGTACAGGCCGGCGTTGATCAGGTCGCTGCCGTACCCGGTGATCAGCACCCGCTCCCCGGGTACGGCGCCGGTCCGCTGGACGGCGGTGGCGGTCAGGGCGACTTCGACGACCTCGGGCTCGGCGCAGCCCAGCCAGCGGATCGCCTCGGGTATGGAGGAGACGATCTCCTCCTCGGTGAGGTGCACGGGGTGCAGGGTGAGACCGGCCTCGGCGCACAACTCCGCGGCGTCGTCCAGTTCGTCGCCCCACGGGGTGGCCACGCTGTAGGGGGCGACGGACAGGCCGCCGGCCGCCGCGAGCCAGGTCACGGTGCCGGAGTCGATGCCGCCCGACAGCAGGGTGGCGCATCCGGCGGGGGCGGTCGCGCCGATCCGGGCGATCTCCTCGGACAGCGCCTGGATCTGCGCCTCGCCCGCGGCCACAGGGTCCCGCCGGTGCGGGGCGCGGAAGCCGTCGAGCGGATCCGGCTCGTCGCGGACCTCGTTCACCCAGCCGCCGGCGGTGCGGTACGTACGGGCGGTCGCGGAGTGCGGGAGCCTTCGTACGCCCCGGACCAGCCCGGGCTCCGGGTGCGGCTGCACCTCGACGGGCAGGCCGAGCGCGGGCAGGACGAGTGCGGCGAGCAGCAGGTCGGTGAAGTAGGCGAACCGGCCGCACAGGCGGTTGGCCGCGAAGTAGAGGGGGTCCTCGCTGAGGGCCGAGACACGGACGGTGACGGCGTCGGCGTCCGCCCGCAGCACCGTCGCGCCTCCTGGCGGACCCGGACGCGCACCGTCCGCGGCGGCTTCCGCGTCCGGGGCCTCGCCGGGCACGACGCTCATGGTGCGGACGTCGAGGACGAAGGGCGGATCCGCGGGCAGTACGGCGCCGAGCGGACCGCGGTAGTACGCCTGGACGCCGCCGAGGTCGGCGTGCAGGGCTGCGGGGGCCAGGCCCGGTACGGGCACATTGGCGACGACGCACCATCTGCTGTGGGGGGTCACGGCTACGCCTTTCCGATGATCCGGCGCATGCGCTGCTGGGCCTCGCCGGCGGAGAACGCCGCGCGGTGGGAGCGTTTGCCCTCCTCGCAGACCCGGCGCAGCCCCTCCACGTAGGGGCCGTTGACCCGGGCCCGGGTCGAGCGGACGGCGGCCGGGGTGTAGCCGGCGATGCGCCGGCCGTGCCGCAGGGCGCACTCCAGCAAGTCCGCCGGCTGGGTCACCTCGTGCAGCAGCCGGTCGGCCAGCGCACGTTCGGCGGGCCATTCCGCACAGGTGTAGAGCATTTCCTGCATGACGCTGCGGCCGACCACCGTCTCCAGCATGTAGCCGCCGAAATTGCAGGCGATGCCGACCCGGAACTCCGGCATCACCAGCGTCGCGGCAATACTGCCGATGCGCAGGTCGCAGCACAGGGCGATCTGCAGCCCGACTCCGATCGCGAATCCGTCGATCGCGGCGATCACCGGCTTGCTGATGCCCGCGAGCGTGCTGTAAAGAGCCGTGATGTCGTCGATCCAGGCGTCCACCTCGTCGCCCCCGGAGAATTCCGAGACCTCGTGGAAATCACCTCCCGCGCCGAAGGAACGCCCCGGACCGCCGTAGAGGACGACGCATCCGACGGCGGGATCACGGTCGATCTCCAGCATGAGGCCGGTGAGTTCCCGCATGCGGGCCCGGCTGAAGGGATTCTGCTCGTGCGCCTGAGAGAATTCGACCAGGGCGACACCTCCCGTCAGGATGCGGCATTCCATGGTCGCCGTCGCAGCGCCGGTCGCCGACACACGCCCTCCCAGACACGTTCGCCGTATGTCTCCGCCCTCCGAAAACTCCCACACGATAGAACATATTTATGCAGTAAGTTTGTGTGACATGAATCACTCGCGGCGGGACTTGATGTGGATCTCTCCCGGTCCGGCGCGCCTCAGACACCTCACCAAGCACACGACCGCTCTCGAAAGCGTGCAGGCTACAGAATATTCATGCAACATGGCCGAATTCCCGCGCTCCCTCGCCGACCCGCCGGGGCCCGACGTTCGGGGCGCGGTGAGCACCTGCCGTACGACCTGGCAGAACGCCGGAATTCGGCCGGACGGGCGGCGCGGGAGCCGTCGGCCGGCATCAGTGGAAAACCGGCCACTCCGACCGCTCGGACACTCGGGACGGGAGCGCGAAAAGGGCGGCGATGCCCCCATTTGACGCTTCTCGGCATGCGGATGGCGTCTTGTCATCCCGCGGAGTTCCGTGCTTTCGTCCGGGGCAGGACGGCGGACCGCTGACGAGCCTCGCCGGGTGGACGAAAAGCGACGACGTCACGCCGGCGGTCGAAAGCCGGCGCCGAATTCCGGGGGTGGGGTTCTTCACGCGCGCCCAGGGTTTCTCCTGGCCTTTCCTGCCGACACCGCGGATTTTCCCGCGGGCGCCGTGCGCGGGTGCGTCACCATTGCCGCGCCGGCGGTTCGCGCCCGGCTCCGCAATTCCGCGAAACGCTTCCGCGAACTCCGGAACGGCGCTAACGTCCTGACCGCCGAGAGCACCGCCAGGTCCGAGAGCACCGCCAGGTCCGACAGCCACCACCGTGGAGGAACTCCGCCGTGACGAACCCGGCCCCCGCGACCGCGGCCCGCGCCGTAGCGGCGGGCGGCACCGACCCGTACGCGGCCGGCGACCCGCCCCCGCCGTACGAGGGACCGCGGCCCCTGCACGACGCCTTCGAGGCCGCCGCGCGCCGCCACCCCCAGGCCCACGCCCTGACCGGATACGACGGCGAGCCGGTCAGCTACCAGGCACTGCTGGCCGGTGTGGACGCCGCTGCCCGGCGGCTGGCGCCGCTGGGACGGCCGGACGTGCTCGGCCTGGCGGTCGACGACCCGGCCACCTTTCTGGCCTGCTACCTCGCGGCGGCCCGGCTCGGCCTGGTGGCCGTCCTGCTGGACAGCCGCCTGTCCGACGAGCAACTGGCCCGTAACGCCGAGCGGTTCGACGTGTCCTGGCTGGCGGTCGGCAGGGACCGGCCCGGCGCGGAGGGAGCCGCGCACGAGGACGAGGACGGGCACGAGGACGGGGACGGGCGCGGGGACGGGCACGGGGACGGGCGCGAGGCCGCGGAAGGCGTTGCGGAAGGCGTTGCGGGCGAAGGCCAGGACGAGGACCGCCCCTCGGCGGGTTTCGTCCTGCGACCGCTCCCCGGCCGCGACGCCCGCCGTGCACGCGCGGCGGAGGGCTACCGCCCCGGTGACTTCGTGGTCCACTGCACCTCCGGGTCGACCGGCGAGCCGAAGGGCATCGTGATGAGCCAGAGCGCGATCGCCGCGAGGGTCCGGCTGTGGGGCGGCGACCTGCGACTCACCTCCTCCGACGTGGTGTTGTGCGCACTGCCGCTCGACCACTGCCACGGCATCGACGTGCTGACGCTGCCGGCGCTGACCGCGGGCGCCACCGTCGTCTTCGCCCGCGGCGACCGGCTCACCGGGCGCGGGATGGCCCGTCGGATCCTCCGGCACGGCGTCACCGTGGTCAGCGGCCTGCCCGTCATGTACCAGATGCTCACCGATGCCCAGGCCGTGCCGGACGGCTCGCTGGCCTCGCTGCGGACCGTGATCTCCGGCAGCGCGCCCCTCCCGGTCGCCACACAGCGGCGGTTCACCGAGCGCTTCGGCATCCCCCTGCGGCAGGTGTACGGCCTGTCCGAGATCGGCGTGATCTGCTTCGACCGCGACTACCTGGGCGGCGGCTCGATCGGCCTGCCGGTGAGCGGCGTGCAGTGGCGGCTGGAGGAGTTCGCGGACGACACGGACGGGTACGGGCACGGTGGCGTCCCCGGGGACGGCGGCGGGGACGGGAGCGGGGACGACGGCGAGGACGGGGAGCGGCTGCACGAGCTGTACGTGCGCGGCCCCGCACTCGCCCGCGGCTACTACCGCGATCCCGCCGCCACCGCCGTGATGTTCCAGGACGGCTGGCTGCGCACCCACGACGTGCTGCGGGCCGATCCGGACGGCTGGTACGTGCGCGGACGGCTGTCCGGCTTCGTGAACGTGTCCGGCAGCAAGGTGAGCCCGCTGGAGGTCGAGGCGGCGCTGCGCGAGTGTCCGGGTGTCCGCGACAGCGCGGTGGCGGGCGTGCCCGGCGAGGACGGCTCCGAGCGGGTCGCCGCGCTGCTCGTGCCCGGGCCCGGTTTCGACCTGGCCGCGGTGCGCCGGACGCTCGGCGCGCGCCTGCTGCCCCCTCAACTGCCGCAGCGCTACCGGACGGCCGGCGCGCTGCCGCGTACGGCGCTGGGCAAGACGGACTACGCCGCGGTGCGCGCGATCCTGCGCGACGCGGCTGAGGAGGGGGCGCGCGATGCGCGGTGAGGTGGCGGCGGACCGCGCCGCGGACCGGCTCGACGCGGTGGCGGACGGCCTCTACGCGAAGCTGGCGGCCAGGCCGCCCGAGGAGCACGAGACGGACGCGGGCCCGGTCTTCGCCGCGCTGAAGGAGAGCCGCGCCACCGCGATGCTCGTACCGGAGACGTGCGGCGGCGGCGGGGCGTCGGCGGCCGATGCCGTACGCTTCCAGGTCGCGCTGGGCAGCCTGGCCCCCTCCGCGGCCGTGGCCACGACCATGCACCACTACAAGATCGCGGCGCTCGGGCAGGTCGCACGGTCCGCGGGCACGGGCACGGGCACGGGCGCGGGCGCGGGCGCGGCGGACGCCGCCGAGGAGACCGGGTCCGCACGCGCCGCCACCGTCATCCTGCGCGACATCGCCGGCGGCGCCCGGCTCGTCGCCTCCGGCGGCGCGGAGTCCACGCCCGGCCGGGACCTGCGCACACTCGGCAGCACCGCGGTCCGCGACGGCAACGGCAGCGGGTTCGTCGTCAGCGGTCTCAAACGGCCGTGCAGCCTGTCGGCCAGCATGGACGTGATGTCGCTCATGGCCGAAGTGCGGGCGCCCGACGGCTCCTTCGACGGCCACGCCCAGGTCTTCGTCCCCGCGGCGGCCGCGGGTCTGACCCGCGAGCCGTTCTGGCGCAGCCCCGTATTCCTCGCCGCCGAGAGCCACGCGGTGCGGCTGACGCGGGTGCGCGTGGCGGGCGACCGGGTCTTCCCGCTGCGCGGGCGGACCGGCGCGCGCTTCGCGGCCGACTGCTACCTGTGGTTCCAGCTGCTGATCGGCGCCTCCTACCTGGGGGTCGCGCAGTGCCTCGCCGGGTTCACCGCCGAGGACCGGCGGGCCGGTTCGCGGCGGTGGAACGACGCGGTGGAGCACCTGCGGGACCTGGAGGAGGACCTCCTGGCCGCGGCCCGCGCGGTCGACGACGGCGCGCCCACCCGCGACCTGCTCAACCTCGCCGTGCGCGCCAGGGACCGGATCGAGGACGAACTGGGCGGCATCGGCGGCGAGTTGCTGCGTGCGGCGGGCGGCGGCGTCTTCGCGCGCACCGGCCTGCCCGCCACACTGGCCGGCGCGCTCCACGCGATCGCCTTCCACCCGCCGCAGCGCGGCGCGCGCGAAGGCACCGGACTGGAACTGCTCGACCCCGAGCTGAGGGACCGCGCGTAGGCATGTACACCAAGGACCAGTTCAGTCTTCCGCTGCCCGCCATGTGCGGCTTCGTGCGCGCCCGGTCCTTCGGGGTGCTGGCCACCTTCCACCGCGGCAGGGTGTTCACCTCGCCGCTGCCCGTCGACCTGCGCGAGGCGGCCGACGGCCGGCTGTTCGTGGCGGGCCACGTGGCGCGCGCCAACGCCATGCACGAGGCGTTCGCCGACGGGCCGCCGGCCACGATCACCGTGCTGGGCCCGGACACCTACGTGCCCGCGGAGTGGTTCGGCACCCGCAGCCGCATACCGACCTGGCTGTACTGCGCCGTCGAGATCTCCGGCCGGCTGGAGCTGAGCGACCCCGAGCGGACCCGCGCGGACGTCGTCACGCTCATCGACCGCCTCCAGGGGCAGGCGGTCGAGGGCTCGACCTGGACGCTGGAGGAGATACCCGCCGAACTCAGCTCGACGTACCTCAAGGAGATCGTCGGCTTCCGGCTGCTGGACCCCGTGCTCACCTCCTGCTTCCGGCTCAACCAGCGCAAGGGCGGCACGGAGAGCCTGGCCGCGGCCCTGGCCGCCGGCGACGACAGCGCCCGCCGCGAGCTGGCCCGGCTGGTCCTGGACCCGCCGACCGAGCCCGCCTCGTGACCGCCACCGCGCCGCGGACCGCGCGCGGCGACGACCTGGCGCTCCTGCTCGGCCTCGCCCCTTCCGCGGACATCGCGCTGACCTGGCGCGGCGCCGCACTGACGTACGCAGCGCTGGTGTCGGCGGTCGACGAGCTGACGGACCGGCTGGCCGCGGCGGACGCGCGAGGACGCCACCTCCTGCTGCTCGGGCCGCTGTGCCCGGCGTACGTGGTGGGGCTGCTGGCGTCGCTGCGGTGCGGCGCGGTGCCGGTCCCGGTCGACACGGGGCTCACCCCCGGCGGGTACGCCTGGGCGGAACAGGCCGCCAAACCCGCGCTGGTGGTGTCCAGCGACGTCTCCACCGTCGAGCAGTACCAGGGCGCCGGGTATCCGGACTCCGTGCACCCGGACTCCGTGCACCCGGGCGGCTCGGTGCGCCCCGGCGAGCTCGTTCTCGACGCGGCGACCGGCCGCGTCGTCCTGGACACCGCGACCCCGACCGCGTACGACGGCGGCGCCGGGGCCCGCGCCGGCGGGCGCCACCGCGACGCCGACGCCGGCTATCTGCTGCCCACCTCCGGGTCCACCGGCGCGCCCAAGGCCGTGGTCGGGAGCAGGTCGGGGCTGCACGCGTTCCTTTCGTGGTTCGTCCGCGAGTTCGCCCTGGGCCCGGACGACGTGTGCGCGGCCGCGACCCGGGTGAACTTCGACCCCTCGCTGCGGGAGCTGCTGGCCGTGCTGGCGGCAGGCGGCCGGCTGTCCCTGCCCGACGTCGACGTCCAGCTCGACCTGCCGGCACTCGCCCGGCACCTCGCGGACAGCCGCCCCACGCTCCTCTTCCTCGTGCCCTCGCTGGCCCGCCGCGTCGCCGACGTGCTGGAGGCGGGGTCGCACCGCCTCGACCGGCTGCGGCTGGGCTTCTTCGCGGGCGAGGTGCTCCCCGCGCGGGTGGCCGGCCAGTGGGCCCGGCTCGCGCCCGGCGCCGAACTGGTCAACCTCTACGGCCTGACCGAAGGCACCCTGGCCCAGCTCTTCCGGCGCGGGGTGCGCGCCGGGGACGCCGGGCCGGGGCACGGGCTGCCGGTGGGCCGGCCGCGGCCCGGGGTCACCGTGACGATCGACCGGCCGGACGCCGAGGGCCGCGGGGAGGTGCTGATCACCTCGTCGGCTCCCGCACTGGGAACACTCAGGCTCGGCACCCTCGCGTCCGGCGCGGCCGCGCCCGGCTCACGCACGCCGGACACACGCACGCCGGACTCCCCCGCACCGGACACACGCACGCCGCACACACGCACGCCGGACTCCACCCCGCCGGACTCCACCCCGCCGCACACACGCACACCGGACTCCCCCGCACCGGACTCCACCCCGCCGGACACACGCACGCCGGACTCCACCCCGCCGGACACACGCACGCCGGACACACGCACGCCGGACTCCCCCGCGCCGGACTCCACCGCGCCGGACGGCCCGCGGCGGGACGGGCCCGACGTCGACCCGATGCCGGCGGTGCTGCGCACCGGCGACCTGGGGTTCCTGGACGCGGCCGGCGATCTGCACATCGCCGGCCGGCTGGGCGACGACCTGAAGGTGGCGGGCCGGCGGGTGTCGTACCACCGGTTCGTCGACGCGGTGGAGGACCTGCCGGGCGTACGGCAGTGCGCGGTCGTCGACCACCAGGGCCCGCACGCGTTCGTCGCCGCCGACCTGGCTCCCGAGGCGTACGGCACGCTGCGCGAGCAGGTGTCGCAGGCCGCCGCGCGGGTGGGCGTGCCGCGCCCGCGGGTGCACGTGCGGGCCGAACTGCCGTTGCTGCGCAGCGGGAAGGTCGACCGTCAGTCGCTGACCGCCGCCCTCGCCGGCCCCGCGCAGCCGCCCTCCCCGGACGGTCCCGCACCG
Organism: Streptomyces sp. HPF1205; assembly: GCF_020400825.1. Lineage (GTDB taxonomy): Bacteria > Actinomycetota > Actinomycetes > Streptomycetales > Streptomycetaceae > Actinacidiphila. Next base: position 184,390 of record NZ_JAINVH010000013.1, on the reverse strand, counting down.
GCCCCCGCCGACACGCGGCGCTCGCTTCTCAGGATCGTCGAAGCCGCCGCGGGACCGCTCGGCGCGGACACGTCCTTCGTCGACGCCGGGCTGACCTCGCTGGACATGATGGAGCTGGTGCTGGCCGTCGACCGGTCCTTCGGCGTACGGCTGTCGGTGCGGGACTGCTACGAGCTGCGCGACGTGGCCTCGCTCGCGAGGGCCGTCGAGCAGGCGGCCCGCGACCGGCAGGGCGCGGCGCCCGTACCCGCGGTCCCCGCCGGCGACGTGCCGGGCCCGGCCGCCGCCGACGCACCCGGCACCGTCCCGCTGTCCACGCGCCAGCTCGCCTACATGGCCGTCTGCATGGCCGACGGCAACGCCGACTGGTGCAACCTGTCCCGGGAGGTGGCCGTCGGGCGGGAGGTCGGACCCGCGGAGGTACGCGCCGCGCTCGACGCCCTGGTGGCCCGGCACGACGCGCTCCGGCTCGCCCTGACCGCCGACTGGCGGCGGCTGGTGCACACCGACGCGGCGTCGCTGCGCTGTGAGGTGACCGTGCACCACGCCCCGGCGGGCGGAGCGCCGGGCCGGGACCCGCACCGCGCCCTCGTCCAGCAGGCGCGGGTCGAGGCCGTCTCGCGCCTGATCGACCCGCGATCCGCGCCCGCGATCAGGGCGGTCCTGGTCCCGGGCGCGGGCGCGGCCTCGGTGGTGCTGGTCGGGCATCACCTGTTCGTGGACGGCCTGAGCATGGACCTGCTCGCCGGTGAACTCGCCACGGCCCTGATGGGCGGCCGCCTTCCCGAGGCGCCCGCGCCGCAGCGCTACCGCGACTACTGCCGGGCCACCGAGCGGACCGCGGGCCCCTCCCCCGACGCCGGCTACTGGCGCGCGCTGCTCGCGGGAGCCGGGCAGGTCGCCCTGCCGCAGGCCCCGGGCCCCGAGGCGCGGGAGGGGATGCTGCTGTCGCTGCCGTTCGGCGTCGGCGCGACCCGGACCGCGCACCGGCTGGCCGCGGCAGCGGGCGTCTCCGTCTTCACGGTGCTGCTGGCCGCGTACGACCGCGCGGTGGCGGCCGTCTTCGGCGTGGATCCGCTGACGATCGTCGTACCGGTTCAGGTGCGCGGGGAGACGAACGCGGCCACGGCGGGGATGTTCATGAGCCAGCTGGCGGTCCGCGGCGGGGAGCACACCCGGCTCGTGGAGCGGGCACGGGAGTTCGCACGGCAGCTGGAGGCGGGAGTCGCGCACAGCGGCTGGGAGTTCGACCAGCGCGCCGAGGACCTCGGGCTGGCCCGTTCCGGGGACTTCCCGCTGTCGACCGTGCTGTTCAACCAGCATCCGCGACCGCGCGGCCGGCGCGCCCACGACCTCGGGCAGTGGAGCCCCCGGCCGCTGGGCCGCTCCCTGCGCTACCAACTGCAGGGCGAGGTCCAGGTGTCGGGCGCGGAGATGGCGCTCACCTACTACTACCGGCGGGGGATCCGCGTGGCGGGCACGGATGTCGTCGAGCGGGTGCACGATCGCGTGCTCCGGGCGCTGCGCGAGGCGGAGGAGGACCGGACATGAGCACCTTCGGCACGGCCGTCCCCGACACGTCGCCGCAAGGCGGTACGGCCGCGGCGGGCCGTCCGGGCCCGGACGGGCGCGCGGCACCCGCCGCCGACGGCGCCTCGGCGCCGCCGCCGGGCACCGGCGTCCAGGCGCAGCCGGGCACCGGCGTCCACGCGCCGCCGGCCGAGCGTGAGGCGCGCCTGCTGGTGCACCGGGCCGGCGGCACCCCGGTGTACGTGTACAGCCGCGACGCGCTGCGGGCCGGTGCGGCCCGGGTCAGGGCCGCCTCACCGGCCGGCGCGCGGCTGTACTACTCGCTGAAGGCCAACCCGCACCCCGGTGTGGTGGGCGCGCTGGCGGCGCTCGTGGACGGCTTCGACGTCTGCTCCACGGCCGAGCTGGAGACGGCGCTGAACGCGTCCATGCCTGCGGCCTCGATCCTGTTCACCGGCCCCGCCAAGTCACGGCCGGAGGCGGCGGCGGCACTGGCCGCCGGGGTCGCGGTGACGGTCGAGTCCGTACGGCAGGCCAGGCTGTTCGCGCAGGTAGCCGCCGAGCTGGGGGTGGGCGGGCGGGCCGTGCTGCGGCTCAACGCGCCCTATCCGGCCCGCGACCCCGGTACCGCGCCCGCGCCGAACCATTTCGGCGTCCCGCAGGAGGACCTGGCCGAAGCCGTGGAGGTCCTGCGCGGGTCGTCGCTGGCGATCAGCGGACTGCACCTGTTCTGGGGCTCGCAGTACAGCGACGCGCGGGTGATCCTCGCGGCCCGGGCGAGCGCGCTGCGCCGGGCGCTCGACGTCGCCGAACGATACGCGCTGCGCCTGGACTTCGTGGACGTCGGCGGCGGCATCGCCATGCCGTGGTGCGCCGGCGACCCGCCGGTGGACTGGGCGGCGCTGACCGCCGCGGGCGCGGACGCCCCCGCGGGGGTGCCCGGCGGCACCGCGGTGGTGTGCGAGTACGGCCGCGCCCTCGCCGGTCCGGCCGGCAGCCTGCTGACCACCGTGCTGGACACCAAAGTGGTCGACGGCCGGCACTACGTCCTGGTCGACGCCGGGATGAACCACGTGGCGATCGCCGGCCGCCTGATCGCCGGCGGCCGGCGCGGCGAACCCCTGGTCTCCGCCCTCGGCCCGGCCCGCCCGGGCGGGCCGCGGCGCACCTGGGTGACCGGCCCGCTGTGCTCCCAGCTGGACGTCCTCGCCGAGGACGTCGCGCTGCCCCCGGTGGAGCCGGGCGACCTGCTGGCGTTCTCCGGGGTGGGCGCGTACGGCCCGACGTTCAGTCCCGCGGGCTTCCTCAGCCGCGAGGCCGTACGAGAGATCGTCTACTGAGATGGGGACGGCCACCGAGCGCACGCGGGCCGGGGACGGGACCGGCACCCGATGCCCCGACGCGCTGACCCAGGACATGCTGAGCCCGATCCAGCGCGCCTACCTCGTCGGCGAGCAGGACGGCATGGAACTGCGCGGGCCCGCGCGCTACTACCTGCCCTGCGACCTCGATCCGGCGCGGGTCGCCGGGATCGGCGCCCGGCTGCGGCGGCTCGTGCGCGCGAACCCGGTCCTGCGGACCGCGGCGGGCGCCGACCTCTCCCTGTCGACCCGGCCGGCGGACGACGCCGGGGACGCGCGCGATGGCGCGGTCGAGGTCCTGCGGGTCGGGGAGGGCGAGTTCGACGCCGCCAACGACGCGGTGCGGCGGCGGTTGACCGACGACGGCTTCGCCTTCGGCGGCCCGGCGCCGCTGGAGGTCGTCGTGGTGACGGCCGGCGGACGGGCCCGGCTGCACCTGGTGTACGCGCTGTGGCTGATGGACGCGCCCTCCCTCGACCGCTTCCTGGCGGCGCTGGCCACCGACCATTGGGACGGCGGGGTCCCGCCGGGCGCCGCCCCGGCCGGCCGCGACCGGTCGGAGCGCGACCTGCGCTACTGGCGGGAGCGCGCGGCCGATCTGCCGGGCGCCGCGGAACTTCCGTTGCGGCCGGGGTGGCGGCATGCCGGACCCGCCGTCGGCCACCGCGTGGTCACCCTCGCCGCCGCCGAGGCACGCGCCATGACCGGCACCGCCCGCCGCCACGGCCTCACCCCGGCGATGGCCTTCCTCGCGGTGTACGGCACGGTGCTCGGCCGGTACGGGGGCGAGGGCCCGCACACCCTCACCGTGCTCTACTCCCGGCGCCCTGCCGCTCCCGCGTACGACGCGCTCGGCAACCACGGCGGCACGATGCCGCTGGCGGTCCCCGGCACCGCCGGGCGGAGCTTCGCCGCACTGGCCCGCGACGTGCAGAGCCGCTACCTCGGCCAGGCCATGCACCCCTCGCTCAGCGGCGCGCAGATCACCCGGCTCGCCGAGCCGGGGGGCGACCTGCGCCGCCTGGCTCACCCCTTCGCCTTCACGGCGCTGACCGCGGACGGCGCCGCCGAGACCGCCCGCGGCCTGGTCCGGCGCTGGGACGAGGTGCGGCTGCGGGTGCCGCAGGTGCTGATCGACCACCAGGTGGTGCTGGAGTCCGACGGCCGCGTCCGCCTGGGCTTCGACTGGCGCGCGGACGCCTTCGACGCCGGGTTCTGCGAGGACTTCGTGGAACGCTGCGCCGCCTTCGCCCGGCGGCTGGCCACGCAGGAGGCGGCGTGGACCCGGGAACCGGGCAGGTGGGCGGGGAGCGGGACCCCGGGCGCGGGGCAGGGCGAGCACCGGGGTGCGGCGCCGGACGCGGGCCCCGTACGGGACGCGGACACTGTGACGGACGGAGTCCCTGCTCCGGAGGCGGGCGGAGCTCCGGGCGCGGCGCCGAACGCGGTCACGGCTGCCGACGCGGTCAGGGCCCTGGGCGAAGGCGTCGACGGCGACGCGGGACCGGCGCCGAGCCAGGGCCCGGCCGCGGGCGCGGACTCGGGGGCGGGTGCGGGTGCGGGTACGGACTCGGGCACGGGCACGGGCACGGACTCGGGCGCAGGCGCAGGCACGGGCGCACCCCCGAGCGAAGACGGCGACACGCACGCAGACCCGGCCGCGGGCACGGCTCACGGCGAAGTCCCCGCCGCCGGCGCCGGACCAGCCGCCGGCACGGGAACGGCTTCGGGCGCCGGGCGGAGCGGCGTTCGGCCGGTGGGCGACGGCGACACCCTGCACGGGCGGGTGCTGCGGACGGCGGCGGGCGCGCCCGGCGCGCCCGCCGTTCACGACGCGCACGGCACGCTCAGCTACGGCGCGCTGGTCGCCCGGGCGCGGGCGGTGGCGCGGACGCTGGAGCGGGCGGGCGCGCGGCCCGGTGACGGCGTCGCGGTCCATCTGCCGCGCGGGCGCGGCCAGGTGGTGGCCGTCCTCGGGGCGCTGCTGGCCGGCTGCCAGTACGTACCGCTGGACGTGCGGCTTCCCGAGGGCCGGCTGGACGCGATCGCGCGGCGCGGAGCCGTACGGTTCGCGCTGACCGGGAGCGACGCGGCCGACGGCTGGACGCGGCGCGGTGTGCACGCGCTCGCCGTGGCGCAGGAACCCGAGGACCCCCCGCAGGAACCCGGGGACCCCCCGCAGGGAACAGAGGCTGCCTCGGCGACCGGCTGCCCCACGGCGTACACCATCTTCACCTCGGGTTCGACGGGCGAGCCCAAGGGCGTGGTGATCTCCCACACGGCCGTCCTCACCACCGTCGACGCGGTGAACCGCATGCTGGGGCTCGGCGCGGCGGACCGCGTGCTGTCGGTGTCCTCGATCGGCTTCGACCTCTCGGTGTGGGACATCTTCGGGCCGCTCACCCGCGGCGGTTCCGTGGTGATGCTGTCCGAGGAGACCGCGCGCGACCCCGGCGCCTGGGTTCGGCTGGTGCGCGCGCACGGCGTGACCGTGTGGAACTCCGCGCCGCCGCTGGCGTCGCTGCTCGCCGAAGAGGGCGCGTCGGTGCCGTCGGTGCGGGCGTTCCTGCTCAGCGGCGACTGGATCGCGCTGAGCCTGCCCGGCGCACTGCGCCGCCTCGCGCCGCACGCACAGGTCGTCAGCCTGGGGGGCGCCACCGAGGCGTCCATCTGGTCCATCGCGCACCGGGTGGGCGAGGCCGACACCCGGGGGAGGTCCATCCCCTACGGCCGGGCACTGCACGGTCAGCGCATCCTCGTGCTGGACGCCGAGGGCCTGGAGTGCCCCGACTGGCAGATCGGCGAGATCCACATCGGCGGCGCGGGGGTGGCCACCGGCTACGCCGGCGACCCGGCGAGGACCGCGGCGGCCTTTCCCGACACCCCGGCCTTCGGCCGGCTGTACCGCACCGGGGACCGGGGCAGGCGGCTGCCCGGCGGTGTGGTGGAGTTCCTCGGCAGGACCGACACCCAGGTCAAGCTCAACGGGCACCGGGTGGAGCTGGCGGAGATCGAGCAGGTGCTGGCGCGCTGCCCGGGAGTGCGCGGCGCCGCGGTGTGCGTGCGCGGCGAGGGCGCCCGCAGGAAGCCGGTGGCGTTCATCACGCTGCTGCCGGACGCCGCCGCCGGCTGGCGCGCGGACGCCGAGGCGGCGCTGCGGCATGCCCTGCCCGCCTACATGGTCCCCGACGCGCTCGTGGAGGTGGCCGCCGTTCCGCTGACCGGCAGCGGCAAGGTGGATCGGCGCAAGCTGGCCGCGCTGCCGCTGCCCGGGGTGCCCGCGCCGGCCGCCGGGCCCGGCCGGGCGGGCCCGGAGGGCGCCGCCCCCGGCGCCGCCGCCGGGCCTTTCGCGCGGGCGGTCGCCGCGTGCTGGCACGAGGTGCTGGGCGAACCACCGGGCGCGGCGGGCTTCTTCGACGCGGGCGGCGGATCGTACGACGCGATCCGGCTGTTGTCGCTGCTGCGCTCGCGGCACGGCTATCAGGTGGCCTTCGGGGAGTTCGTGGCCGACCCGACGGCGGCGGCTCTGGCCGCCCGGTGCCGGGAGTCGGCGGGCGGGGCGGCGGAATCCGCCGAGCGCTCGGCGATCTGGACGCACCGGCCGCGCGTGCCCGCGGCGCCGCGCCTGCGGCTGGTGCTGTTCCCGCCGGTCGGCGGGGGCACCGGCTGCTACGGGCCGCTGCTGGAACGGCTGGGCGCCGACGTCGAGACGCACCTGGTGGGCTTCGACGCGCCGGTGGGCGACGCGGCGGGCGGGCTGGCGGAGCTGGCCGCCCTGTGCACCGCGCGGCTGCCGCGCGAGGTGCTGTCCGGGCGGGTCCCGCTGGTCTTCTGCGGCTGGTCGTTCGGCGGCGCGCTGGCCTTCGAGGCGGCGCGCGGCCGCGGGGCCGCGGTGGACCGCGTGGTGTGCGTCGACTCTCCGGTGTCGGCGGCGGCGCGCGCCGGCGAGCCGTCGCTCGACGCGTTCGCCCGGGACGTGCGGCTGACCACCGGCGCGGTCGTCGACGCGGGCACGGTGGCCGCCGACCCCGCGCTGTCCGGCAGGTTCGCCGTCTACCGGCAGAACCTGGCGCTGCTGCGCGCCTGGTCGCCCGAGCCGTCGGCGGTGCCCGTGGTGGAGCTGCGGGCCGCCGACGGCCCGGCCGAGCCGGACCCGGGCGCCTGGCGGGCACTCGCACCCGCCGGGCGGACGGTGACGCTCGCGGGCGGCCACTTCCAGGTGTTCGCGCCGGGCAACTCAACGCTGGTCGCGGCCGCGATCGAGGAAGTACGGGGAAGCCGAGTGGAGAGGAGGACCGGTGAGCGCTGACGCAAGGGCGCGCGCCGCCGTCACCGAGGAGCTGGCGCGGCTCGGGTTCGACGTGCCCGAGGCCGCGTACGGCCAGGACCTGATCGGGCTCGGGGTGAACTCCGTGGCACTCGTCCAGGTGCTGTCCGCCCTGGAGGACCGGTACGACGCCGACCTCGACATGGACGGCCTGTTCGCCGCGCCGCTGACGGTGGAGCGGATAGCGGCGCAGCTCGCGGCCGTGGGCCCGCCCGGGACGGCGCCGGGAGCGCCCGCACCGGGCGCGTCCGAGCCGGCAGCGCCCCCGCACGTCCCCCGCCACGAACCGAACGTGAGGAGTCCCGTGTCCGACACCGCCGGCTACCCGCACCTGACCGCCTCCGGGATGGGCGCGCTGCTGCCCTGGGAGCCCGGGGACACCCTGGAGGCGGCCGGTCCCAGGATCCGCCGGGCGGCGATGGACAGCGGCTGCGCCCTGATGCGCGGACTGACCCTGGACGAGGAGCAGTTCAAGCTGCTGGTGCGCTCGCTGGGCACGACGGTGGACCACAGGTTCGGCGAGGGTCAGGCCGACCTGCTCAAGCTCAACGCCTCGCGTGAGGAGGGCAAGGTCGTCACCGGGCGCGGCCCGCTGCCGCTGCACACCGACGGGCTGCTGGTCGGCGAGCGGGTCGACCTGATCATCCTGTACGCCGCCGAGTTCAGTGACGCCCCGGGCTCGGGCGAGACCTTCGTCTGCGACCAGCTCGCCGCCTGGCGGGAGATGCCGGAGGCGCTGCGGCGGGTGATCGAGGAGCGCGAACTGGAGTACCTCGTCACCGAACGCGGCTACTTCCCCACCGTCCCCGAGTCCTGGTACACCATCCCCACGACCCGCGACTACGGCCGGGTGAGGTCGCTCAACCTGACGACCGCCTTCCCGCCCGGCGTCCTGCGGTCGTGGGACGTGCGGGTGAAGGGCATGGACGGCGCGGCCTCCGAGCGGTTCTTCGCCGAGCTCGACGCGTTCCTGCACGCCCCGCGCTACGCGTACACCCACCGGTGGGAGGTGGGGGACCTGCTCGTCATCGACAACCAGCGCACCCTGCACGGACGCACCGCCATCAGCCCGGGCGGCACCCGCGTGCTGTACCGCGGGCAGCTCACGCTGGCGCAGCCGGCGTAGGCCCCGCGCCCTCCCGCGCCCCCCGCACGCATCTGCCGTACCGCGCAATCGACTTGATCCGGAGGAGCCCGTGCTCAAGCCCCGACAGCCCGTGCCCGCCCTCGACGTCCCGCTGGCCCGGGGCGGCCGGTGGCGGCTCGCCGACCAGCACCCCGACCACTTCACGATGGTGGTCTTCTACCGCGGGGTGCACTGCCCGATGTGCAAGGCGTACGTCACCGAACTGGAGCGCCTGTCCGACGATTTCGCCGCGGCCGGGGTCGTGCCGTTCGCCGTGAGCGGCGACGACGAAGGCCGCGCGCTGCGCGCCCTGGAGGAGTGGGAGCTGGAGCGGGTGCAGCTGGGCTACGGCCTGGACGAGGACTCCATGCGCGCGTGGGGCCTGTTCATGTCCAAGGCCATCAAGGAGGGCCAGCCCAACCAGTTCAACGAGCCCGGCCTGTTCCTGATCCGGCCGGACGGCACGCTGTACGCCTCGGTGGTCGGCACGATGCCGTTCATGCGGCCGCCGCTGCGGGACGTGCTGGAGACCGTGCTGTGGGTCAACGCCAACGACTACCCGGCGCGCGGCGAGCTGTGACCTCTGACGTGTGACACGTGACGTGTGATGTGTGACGTGTGAGCGCGGGCGCCGCCCGGCCGTCCGGGCGGCGTGCCGTCATGTCGTGCGGTCGGCGCCGTCAGGTGGCGCGGTCGCCGCCGTCAGGTGGTGTAGTCGGCGTTGATCTTGACGTATCCCTCGGTGAGGTCGCAGCCGTACACCGTGAACGCGCCCTCGGCGATGCCCAGATCGACGGCGATGACCACCTCGTCGCCCGACAGGTAGGCCGCGGCGCGCGCCAGCAGGGCGTCGTCGGGCTCCTCCGGGTGCATCGGCAGGTCGCCGAACCTGATGCGCACCCGCGGCGGTTCGATGTCCGTCTCGTCCTCCAGCTTGCCGACGGCCATCGCGACCCGGCCCCAGTTGGGGTCGGCGCCGTGCACCGCGGCCTTCACCAGGGGGGAGTTGACCACGCTCTTGCCGACCCGCTTGGCCTGGGCGTCGTCGCGGGCGCCGGTGACCCGCACCTCGATGAGTTTGCTCGCGCCCTCGCCGTCGGCGGCGATCATGCGCACCAGGTGCAGCGCGCACGTGTACAGCGCCTCTTCGAACTCGGCGTGGTCCACCGGCCCGGCCAGGCCGTTGGCGAAGACCGCCGCGGTGTCGCTGGTGGAGGTGTCGGTGTCGATGCTCAGCGCGTTGAACGTCCGGTCCACCACCCGCCGGAAGATCGCGTCCAGCGCGTCGGCCGGGATGTCGGCGTCGGTGAAGAAGAAGGTCAGCAGCGTCGCCATGTTGGGCTCGATCATGCCGACGCCCTTGGCGATGCCGGTCAGCACGGCCGGTCCGCAGCGCACCGAGAAGCACTTGGGGTGGGTGTCGGTGGTCATGATGGCCTTGGCGGAGGCGTCGAAGTCCGCCTCGGGGAACGGCCATGACAGCTCGTCCAGTCCGGCCCTGATGCTCTCGATCGGGTAAGGACGGCCGATCACCCCGGTGGAGCCGATCACCAGGTCCTCGGGGTCGACGCCGGCGATCTCGGCGACCCGGCGGCGTACCTCCTCCGCGTGGGCGGCCCCGGCCCGGCCGGTGGCCACGTTGGCGTTGCGGGACAGCACGACCATGCCGCGGCTGCTCCGCCGCGCGGCGGCCGTACGGCTGAGCAGCACGCTGGGGCCGGCGAACCGGGACTTGGTGAACACCGCGGCGGACCGGGCGGGGACCTCGGAGACGATGGCCGTGAAGTCGTCCTCCACGTCCTTCAGGCCCATGTTCCTGGCAACGCCGCGGTAGCCCCGCGGGGTGACGGGCTGTCCGTCCATGGCCGCTTCTCCCTCGGTCATCCGGGCCCGGCGGCGGGCACCGAACCGGCTCTGCATGGTGATGCACACTACCGCAACTATGTGGGGTCCGTAGGCGAACCGCGCCCACCGCGGGAACGGCTCGCCACTCGGACAGGGGAGGGCACTTCCGGCGCGCAGGGCGGGCAGCCGGGCACCCGGCCCCGGGGACGGCTGCATGGTTATGCCGAAAGTCGGCGGCCCGAGCGCCTCCGACCGGCTCCCGCCGGGCCGTCACGCCGGTTACGGGACATGACCGGGCGATTGCATTCAGCCATCTTCGGACAGGCGTCCGGAGCCGGCGTCCGGAGCCTGCGGGCAGGGCACACGGTGGGCTCCGGCCGCGCACACGGCGAAACGTTGTGATCGGAGTGACGACTGGGGTGCGCCGGCGGTGGCCGATTCGCCCGCACCATCCCATGTGACGCAGGCCACATCGGCAGCCACGGGCCGCCCGCCCGTGGCAGTGTTCCCCGGCGGGGCACACGGGGGGCACCGCGACCGGCGCACGGCCGCAGCTCCCTTTGCGCCCGCTTTCGGGACATCCCCCCTATCGACGCGGCAGACGGCTGCTCGGCCGTCCGCACCGCTTCCTCATGTCCGGTGGGCCCCCTTGGACGGGAGGCGCCTGGACGCGAAGAGAGGCCACGATGACAGACAAGCTATGGGGCGGGCGGTTCGACGAGGACATCACCACCGAGGTCCTCGAGTACACGCTCACCACGGACGTGGACGTCCGGCTGGTCTTCGCCGACCTGTGGCAGGACATCGCCCACGTCCTGATGCTCGGCCGCCGGAACATCATCCCCGAGCAGCACGCACGGGCGATCCTCGGCGCGCTGCTGCGGCTGTGGGAGCTGCACGAGCGCGGCGAACTCACCCTCCGCCCCGAACTGGAGGACGTGCACTTCAACATCGAGCAGATGGTCATCGAGGACCTCGGCCGCGAGACAGGCGGCCACATGCACACCGCCCGCTCCCGCAACGACCAGGTGTCGACCGACGCCCGGATGTACCTGCGGCGGGTCCACCTCGACGCGGTCAGCGCCAACCTGGCGCTCGTCGAGGAGCTGCTGTCCTTCCCCGAGGAGGACCTGCTGGCGATCCTGCCCGGCTACACCCACAGCCAGGCCGCCCAGCCGGTGTCCGTCGGCTTCTGGAAGACCGCGCACGCCAGCATGCTGCTGCGCGACGTCCGGCGGCTGCGCGGGGCGTACGAGCGCGCCGACGAGTCCGCGCTCGGCGCCTGCGCGCTGGCCGGCACCTCCTTCCCGCTCGACCGCGAACTCACCGCCCGGCTCCTCGGCTTCGGCGCGGTGCTCAGCCACGCCCTGGACGCCACCAGCGCGCGCGACTACCTCATCGAGGGCGCCGCGGCCTTCGCCCTCGGCAGCAACAACCTGTCGCGGATGGCGGAGGAGATCGTGCTGTGGAGCGGGCACGAGTACAGCCTGGTCGAGGTCCCCGACGCCTACGCGACGGGCAGCTCGATCATGCCGCAGAAGAAGAACCCGGTCGTCGCCGAGCTGACCCGCGGCCGGGCCGGACGTACCGCGGGCACCCTCGTCCAACTGCTCACCATGGCCAAGGGCGTCACCCTCGGCTACAGCTGCGACCTGCAGGACGACAAGCCGTTCCTGTGGAACGCCATCGACACCTACCTGTCCACGCTGCGCATCGTCGCCGGCCAGACCAGGGGCCTGCGCTTCGACAGCAAGCGCGGCGAGGACCTGTGCTGGGACAACTTCTCCACCGCGACCGAACTCGCCAACCACCTGGTCTCCGAGCACGGCCTGCCCTTCCGGGAGGCGCACCACGTCAGCGGCTCCCTGGTGTCCGCGCTGATCAAGCGCGGGTCCACCCTGCGTGACACCGCGGCGTCGGCCGAGATCCTGGCCGGGCTCGGGCACCCGGTCGAGGAAGCGGTGCTCGCGCACATCTTCGACCCGCGGACCGCGGTGACCAGCTACACCAGCCCCGGCGGCACGTCGCCGCGCAGCGTGGAGGCCGTGCGCGGCGAGCTGCGCGCCGCGGTACGCGAGCACGGCCGGTGGCTGGAGGAGACGCGGCAGCGGCTGGAGACCGCGCACACCCTCACGCTGCAGGCCGCGCGCCAGATCGCCGAGGGCGCCGAACTGGCCAAGACGCTCGACGCCGTGGCCGCCGAGCTGCCCGCCCTGCACGGCTCCGCGGCGCTCACCACGCCGTAGGCCGCCGGGCCACCGCACCGCCGTGCGCTGAGCACCACCACACCGCTGCGCCACCGCTCCCCCGGCCTGCCGCGCCGCCGCACCTTCGTGCCGCGGCGCCGCGGGCCCGCTCCCCCACGCACCTCGCCGACCCGGGAGACCCGATGAAGATCGTGCTCGCCTACTCCGGAGGCCTCGACACCTCCGTGGCCCTGCACTGGCTCAAGCAGCGCTACGACGCGGAGGTGATCGCCTTCTGCGCCGACATCGGCCAGCTCGAACCGCTGGACGCGGTGCACGACCGCGCGCTGCGCACCGGCGCCGCCAAGGTCTACATGGAGCCGCTGACCGACCGCTTCCTGAACGACTTCGCCCTGCCCGCCCTGCAGGCGCACGCCCGCTACGAGAACAAGTACCTGGTGGCGGCGCCGCTGTCGCGGCCGCTGATCGCACAGCGGATGGTGGAGATCGCCCACGCCGAGGGCGCCGACGCCGTCGCCCACGGCGCCACCGGCAAGGGCAACGACCAGGTGCGCTTCTACACCAGCGTGACCGCCCTCGACCCCGGGCTGAAGGTGCTCGCACCGGTCATCGACTGGGAACTGACCACCCGCGAGTCGGAGATCGCCTACGCCCGCGAGCACGGTATCGAGGTGTCGGTCACCAAGGACAACCCCTACAGCATCGACACCAACATCTGGGGCACCAGCATCGAGTGCGGCGACCTGGACGACATCACCCAGCCGCCGCCGGCGGGCGCCTGGCAGCTGACCGCCGATCCCAGGTCCGCGCCGGACGAGCCGGAGCGGCTCACCATCGGGTTCGAGGGCGGCGTCCCGGTCGCGGTCGACGGCCAAAAGCTCGGGCTCGGCGACCTCGTGCGGCTGCTGAACGGGTCGGCCGCCCGGCACGGGGTGGGCCGTATCGACATCCTGGAGAGCCGCGTCGTGGGCTTCAAGACCCGCGGCATCTACGAGGCGCCCGCGGCCACCGTGCTGATGACCGCGCACGAGGAGCTGGAAGCCCTCGTCCTGGACCGCGAGACGCTCCACCACAAGCAGGCCCTGGCCCTGCGGTACTCCGAACTGGCCTACTACGGCTACTGGTTCTCCGACCTGCGGCGCGGCCTCGACGCCTTCGTGGCCAGCCTCCAGCCGCAGGTCACCGGAGAGATCACCGTGGAGCTGTACAAGGGCTCGTGCACCGTGACCGGGCGCAGGTCGCCGCAGTCGCGCTACAGCAAGGACCTGGCCACCTACGAGGCCGGTGACACCTTCGACCACACGGCGGGCGCGGGCTTCGCGTACGTGTGGGCGCTACCCCTGACGCGGCCGTAACAGGACCGCAGGAGAGGACGAGCACATGCGCGTGGTTTTCATGGGCTACCAGACGTGGGGGCACCGGGTTCTGGAGGCGCTGCTGACCTCCAAGCACGAGGTGCCGCTGGTCATCACCCATCCGTCGAGCAACCACCTGTACGAGACGATCTGGAACGACTCGGTCGTCGACCTCGCCACGGAGCACGGGATCCCGGTACTGGAACGCAAGTACGCCAACGACGAGGGCGTGGCCGCGCAGCTGCGCGGGATCCAGCCCGACCTGCTGGTCTCCTCCGACTGGCGCACCTGGGTGGCGCCGGAGATCTACTCCCTGGCCAGGTACGGCGCGATCAACGTCCACGACGCGCTGCTTCCCCGCTACGGTGGCTTCGCCCCGCTCAACTGGGCGTTGGTCAACGGCGAGCCGCAGGTCGGTGTGACGGTGCACTTCATGAACGAGGAGTTCGACCTCGGCGACATCGTGGTGCAGAAGACCGTCGACGTGGGCGAGGAGGACACCGTCACCGACCTGTTCCACAAGACGCTGGGCCTGTTCGCGCCCGCGGTGCTGGAGTCGCTCGACCTGATCGGCAGCGGACGCACCGAGTGGACGAAGCAGGACCCCGCCCAGGCGACCTTCTTCCACAAGCGGTCCCTGGAGGACAGCCGCATCGACTGGACGTGGCCGGCCCGGGACATAGCGAACCTGGTCAGGGCGCAGGTCGACCCGTACCCGAACGCCTTCGCCTACTTCAAGGGCGAGCGCGTGCGGATCCTGTCGGCGGCGGTCTCCCCGAACCGCTACGGCGGCACCGTCGGCCGGGTGTTCCGCCCGGAGGGCGAGGGCGTCGCCGTCGTCTGCGGCCCGCAGGCCCGCAGCGGACAGGAGTACGGCCTGGTGGTCCGCAGGCTGCGGACCGACGACGGCTCGGAGTACAGCGGGGCGGACTTCTTCAAGAAGATGGGCGGCTACCTCACCAGCCGTCCCTGACGGCGCCGCTGCCATGCCGGGGCGCCGCCACGGGCGTCCCGGCACTGTACGACAAGGAGTTCTGCCCGTTGAACGTGTTCCTGGCCCTCGCCTCGGCGATGGTGCTCGGCTCCGCCGACTTCGCCGGCGGCCTGGCGGCGAAGAAGGCCTCCGCGGTGGCGGTCGTGATCCTGTCCAACACCGCGGGGCTGGTCACCGCGCTGGCCCTGGTCGGCCTCGTCTCACCCAGCGGAACCGGACGGCAGGACGTCCTCTGGGGAGGGCTGGCCGGGCTCTGCGGCAGCGCGGGCGCGATCCTGCTCTACAGTGCGCTGGCCGGCGGGGTGATGAGTCTGGTCGCCCCCACGACCGCCGCCGCGGCGGCCGCGGCGCCGGTGCTGGCCGGCATCGCGCTCGGTGACCGGCTCTCGGCGCCGGCCGTGGTGGGCGTGGGCGCCGCCCTGGTGGCCGTCCTGCTGGTCTCGCTGGGCGGTGACGACGGGTCAGGGGGCGGCCGGCGCGAGACCGCCCGCAGCCTGGCACTGGCGCTGCTGGCCGGTGCGGGCTTCGGCGCGTTCTTCGTCTTCCTGTCCCGCACACCCGACGACCACAGCATGTGGCCGCTGGTGTGGGCGCGGTGCGCGTCCCTGAGCCTGCTGCTGGTGATGGCCGCGGCGCGCGGCACGTCGCTGCGGATGGACCGCGCGCCGGCCCGGCCGGCAGTGCTGTCGGGCTTCCTGGACATGTCGTCGAGCGCGCTGTTCCTGATCGCGGTCAAGCACGGCAGCCTGGCCGTGGTCGGCCTGCTCTCCTCGCTCTACCCGATCAGCACGGTCCTGCTGGCCCGCGCCGTCCTGGACGAACGCATCCGCCGCGTCCAGCTCCTCGGGGTCACCCTGGCGGTGTGCAGCGTCCTGCTGCTGGCCTGGTCCTGACCGGTCGTCGCAGCACCCCGCTCACGGAGGCGTCGCACGGGGCGGCTGCTGCCGATGGACGACAGGATCAGCCGGCGGCACACGGCGGTCTTCTCACCTTGGCCGGCCCCTACGGAACGACGGCAGCGCCGTCGAGGTGATCGCCCAGCGCCGGGTCAGGAGTCGGTGACCCGCCCGTGCACATGAACGGCGTGGCCGTAAAAGCCCTCGGGTTGGTGAGCCAGGAGCGGCAGCACCCGGCGAGTCGCCGCCGCGACCGGCTCGGAGCGGGTGACCGCGTCGTGTGCTTCCTTGTCGGTCCACAGCTGTGTCAGCCAGATCGTGTCCGGCTCGTCGAACGCCGTGTTGATGCTGTAGGCGAGCAGGCCGCTGTCCTCGCCACCGGCGCGGAACCCGTCAAGGAGCAGGGCGATCAACTCCTCACGCCGACCGGGCAATGCGGTCATTCGTCCGTAGACGCTGAACCTGTCCCCACCGGGCACGCGTGATCCTCCTCCGCCGGACCGATCCGCTTGCGAGCTTACCCGTCCGCGGGCTCCGCAACGGCGAAGCGCGGGGGCGGCCGGCGGTCCGCCGCGTCGTTCGCCGGTGCCGCGCGGTGTCCTAGAGGCACATCCAGCAGTACAGCGACTGATCCGCGTCCCGTGCGCGCCGGGCGAGCGCGACGAACTCCTCGGCGACCTCACGTGCCCACTCGGCGCTGTAACCATCGCGGAACTCCTCGATGGTCAGCCACCGCTCGCAGATCTCGGGAAGCCGGGCGTCGTCCACGTCGGCGAACGCGTCGCGGAAGAACACTCCGAGGTCCTCTGCCCAGGGGCCTTCGAGCCAGGGCGAGTCCTCGGGGATGTCCGGGCCCTGCGGCTGCGGGCCGGCGGGCACTATGTATTGCGACTCGTAGAGGCGGGGTGACCACTCCACGTCGAGGATGATGGCGAGCAACCGGCCCATCACGACGCGCGGATCGAGGTTCTTCAGCGCCAGCACGTCGGCGCCGGCGTCCTGGCCGCCGATCGGGCCGCCCGGCAGGACCGCCAGAGCATGTGCGTCGTCGCGGTTCGCGGCGCGATAGTAATCGTAGATGGGCACGGTACGGATGCTAAGCCCGGCCACCGACACGACCACCGACACGACCACCGACACAAGCACCGCTCAGGAAGCACGGATCGGCGTCGCGCGGGCCTGCCCGGGCGATCACGGCACCGAAGACGTGGTCGAACCCGTCGACGCAGGCCCAGCATCCCCGCAACCCCCCGCTGATCACGATCCACAGGTCATGGCCATTGCCTCCGCCCCGCGCCCTTGACGGGCCGGGACCGATCTGGGTTGATGTTCGGGTCGGAGTGGGAGCGCTCCCACGTCGGCGCGGTCCTTTCACCCCACCTGGAGGACCACGATGACCAGGAAGCGGCGCCGGCCGGGCGGAAACACCGCCGGGCCCCGGGCGGCCCGGCGCCCCACGACTCGGGATGTGTGACCCGGGCCGTACGACCAGTCCATCCCCCCACGACGCGTCGCCACCGGAGGCGTGATGAACGGCCCCCTTTCTCCGAAAGCTCCCCGTACGCCGTCCGCCACTCGCACCGCGCGCCTTCTCCTCGCACTACTGCTGGCGGTGTCCGCGGCGGTCGCGGTGAGCTGGCACACCGCCGCCCGCGCCGGAGCGGCCACCTCCACGGTGGTCGCTTCAGCCTCCGGCCGCTGCCTGGAGGCCGCCGGCGGCACGGCCACCGCCGGGACGGCGGTGGACATCTGGGACTGCGACGGGCAGGCCGGTCAGACCTGGGACACCACCGCGGCCGGTGAACTGCGGGTGTTCAACGGCACCATGTGCCTGGACGCCTACCAGAAGAAGACCGCGCCCGGCACGAAGGTCGACATCTACACCTGCAACGGCGGCGCCAACCAGCAGTGGCGCGTCAACGCCGACGGCACGATCACCGGAGTCCAGTCGGGCCTGTGCCTCGACGTCACCGGCGCCGGCACCGCCAACGGCACCGCCGTCGAACTGTGGACGTGCAACGGCGGCGGCAACCAGAAATGGTCCACCGCCGGCGGCGGCGGCACCCAGGCGCACGACGGCGAGGTGTCCGACACCAACATCGCGTACGTGGGCCGGTGGACCACCTCGGCGACCGTGGCCACGCCCGCCTGGACCGGTGCCTACCTGCAGACGGCTTTCACCGGCACCACGGTGAAGGTCAAGGCCGGCAGCGCGGTCAACTTCTACGCCAGCATCGACGGCGGCTCCGACGTCTTCTACGCGGGCGTGAGCGGCACCGTGGACCTGACCCCCCAGCCGCTGCCCGACCGCACCCACACCCTCCGCATCGAGTACCGCTCGGGCGACACCACCTTCCACGGGCTGGTACTGGATCCCGGAGCGCACACGGTGACGCCGTCCGTTCCCTCCGGGCTGGTCGAGTTCGTCGGCGACTCCATCACGGCCGGCTACCTCACCGACCGGCTGGCGCTGGACTCGTACGGCTGGAAGACCGGCGAACTGCTGGGCATGCGCCACACGGAGATCGCCCGCGCCGGATACTGCCTGGTCGCGCAGTCCGGCTGCGTGGGGCAGAGCAGTCAGTTCTTCCAGACCGACAGCACCGGAACGCAAGCCTGGGACTTCTCCCGCTACCAGGCCGACGCGGTCGTCATCAATCTCGGCACCAACGACATCGGCCACGGCGTGACCGGGCCGCAGTTCCAGGCCGCCTACACCACCTTCCTCGCCGACATCCGCGCCAAGTACCCCCACGCCGCGCTCTTCGCGATGCAGACGTTCAAGCAGCGCTACGTCAACGAGACCCGTGCCGCCGTGAGCGCCCGCAACAGCGCGGGCGACTCCAACGTCACCTACGTCGACACCACCGGCTGGCTGACGGACAACGTCGACTACGAGGACGGCAACGGACACCCCAACGAGGCCGGCCACACCAAGATCGCCAACCGCCTGGCTCCCCTCATCAGCGCACGACTGGCCGCATCCAGTACCGCGCGGGCGGCCGCGGGGCAGCCCGGCGACCAGAACATCCAGTTCGTCGGACGCTGGGACACCACCTCCTCCACGACGGCGTACACGCCGTACTGGGCAGGCGCGTACTACCGCGTCGGCTTCACCGGGCGGACCGTGGCGCTCAGGCAGCGCGGCACGATCGACCTGTGGGCCCGCATCGACGGCGGACCGGTGACCTTCTACAACGACGTCAGCGGCACGGTGAACCTCACCCCGTCCCCGCTGGCCGCCGGCAACCACACCCTTCAGGTCAACTACCAGGTCGTCGCGGGCTCCTACCACGGTGACGCCGTCTTCCAGGGACTGGTCCTGGACAGCGGAGCGACGACTTTCCGTGCTCCGGACCCGCACAAGCTCATCGAGTTCGTCGGCGACTCCATCACCGTCGGCACCACCACCTCGCAGAACGCCCGCACCGCGTACGCCTGGCTGACCGGCGAGCGCCTCGGCGCGGACCACACCCAGATCGCCCAGGGCGGCGCCTGCCTGGTCGCCACCGCCGACGGATGCGTCGGCCTGGAACAGCAGTTCACCAAGCTCAACCCCAACGCCCCCCAGCCCGGCTGGGACTTCTCCCGCTACACCGCGAACGCCGTCGTGATCAACCTGGGCACCAACGACGCCGGCCACGGCGTGCACACCCCCGAGTTCCAGGCGGCGTACACGAACCTGCTGCACGAGGTCCGCGCCGCCTACCCGCAGGCGTGGATCTTCGCCATGCGGACCTTCAAGGGCCGCTTCGCCGACCAGACCCAGGCAGCCGTCGCCGCCCTCACCGCCGCGGGCGACTCCCGGGTCTCCTACGTCGACACCACCGGCTGGCTGACCACCTCCGACTTCACCGACGGCACGCACCCCACCGACGCGGGTCACCGCATCATCACCGACCACCTCGCCCCGATCATCGCCGCCCGCATCGGGAGCTGACCGGTGCCGCGGGCCCGCGCGCCTCGCACGATCCCTACAGCGGCAGGACCGCCAGGGGCGCGCTGGAGGGAGTGGTGGATCCGCCATCGGGTTCTACGGTCAGGCCGACGCCGTCGGCCCCGCTGGGAGCCCCGCGCAGCATGGTCGCGCCGCCGCTGCGGCCATGGTCCAGCAGGCCGGCGGGCACCATGGTCCCGGCCTTGCTGTACCAAAGTTCGTAGACCTTGGCGCCGGGCAGTTTCGGCAGGTCGTGGTACAGCAGCGCTGCCTGGCCGAGCCGTGCGGAGGACAGCACCGTCGCGGTGCCTCCTCCGGACACGGCACCGGTGTGGAAGGCCGCGTCGGGTGCGGCGGCCAGCGCGCTGATGGCCTGCGCCTGCTGTTCGGCGCGTACGGCGCGCTCACGCCGGCTGTCCGCCTCGTGCTGAGCGTTGACGGCGACGCCGGTCGCGGCGGCGGCGATCACCAGGCACGCGGCGGCCACCATGTGGGGCAGCCGCCGGCGCCGGCGGGGCTGCAACCGGCGGACCTCGGCCGGCGGCGGCACCTCGGGCGGAAGCTGCCGCACATCGGGGAGCGCCTCCATCACCCGGGCCCGCATCGCCGCCGGCGGCACCTCGGCCACCGCCAGCGCCAGGCGGGCCGCGGTCTCGCGCAGCTCCCTGACCTCCTGCGTGCATGCCGGGCACTGCGCCAGGTGGCCGCCGAACTCCTCGGCCTCGGCCTTCGACAGGGCGCTGACCGCGTAGGCGCCGGTGAGCGTGTGCAGGTCGATCCCGGTCATGCCGTCACCCCCAGGCAGTCGCGAAGACGGATCAGTCCGTCCCGCAGCCGTGTCTTCACTGTCCCCAGCGGAGCACCGAGCACTTCGGCGGTCTGCTGATAGGTATATCCCCGGTAGTAGGCGAGGTTGACCGCTTCGTGCTGCAGCTCGGTCAGCTGCGACAGACAGCGCCGCACCTGCTCACGCTCCAGCCGCCGCTCGACCTGCTCGCTGACCTCGTCGAAGGCGCGGGTCCTGTCACGCAGCCCCGCCTTGTGATCACGGTCGGCCGAGGCCTGCGCCGAGCGCACCCGGTCCACCGCGCGATGATGGGCCAGCGTCATGATCCACGACAGTGCGCTGCCCTGCCGCCCGTCGAACCGGGCCGCGGAGCGCCACACCTCGATCAGCACCTCCTGCGCGACCTCCTCGGACTGCGAAGGATCGCGCACGACGCGCCGCACCAGGCCCAGGACCGAACCGGCCACTGCCGTATAGAGGGTCTCGAACGCCTGCTGATCACCGCGCGCCACACGGCCCAGCAGAGCCTCCAGCACCCCCGAGCGTGGTGCTGGGGACTCGTCGTCTCGCGCTGCCACCCGCATGGACACCTCCGGACAGTCGGGCACTTACCGATGATTCGTCGCCAGACCCCGCGCGGATTGGTCACCAACCATGATCACACCGCGACCTGCCTGCTTCAGCGGACGCCCGGCAGGGGCGCGCCGCCCCTTCACATGGGCGGCACGCCCCCACCGGACCGGGCCAAGGGCGACCCGACCAGGCCTCGCGGCGCGTCGGAGCCAGTGCGGCGAGGACGGCGACAAGGGCTTCGGAGCCGATGGCAGCGAGTCGCATGGTCGATGTGCCGGCACGTCGCCGATGCCCCGCTCGGCCGCTCCTCACTCGTTTCCTCACACGTTTCATCACTCGTCCGGATGACGGACCAATCCGGGCCCGTTCGAGCGCCGAATGACCCGCGTGACCGACGACGACCACCGCTCCCACTCCCCGGAAACGGGCACCCAGCAGATCCTGCCGCCCCGGCCGGCACCTGGCGGCACGGGCGCCGGCACAGCTGCTCGTGTCCTGCGCGTCGCACTGGCCGGTCTCAGCGGGCTGCTGGCCGGGGCCGCCGCACTCGGCGTGGCCGAGCTGGTGTCCGGGGCGGTGCGCCCGCAGGCCGGCCCCGTCACCGCGGTCGGCGGAGCCGTCATCGACCGCACCCCGCCCGCACTGAAGGACTACGCCGTCCGGCACTTCGGCACGAACGACAAGCTCGTCCTCCAACTGGGCATCGTCGTCGTCCTCGCGCTGTTCGCGATCGCCCTGGGAGTGACGGCTCTGCGCTTCCCGCGCACCGGGTGCGCCGGCGTGCCGGCCTTCGGAGTGATCGGCGTGGCGGCGGCCTGGAGCAGGCCCGACCGGCACGACCTGGACGTGCTGCCCTCGATCGTGGGTGCGCTGGCCGGCACGGCCGCGTTCTGGGTGCTGATCACCAGGCTCGCTCCACGGTCCGCGCGGTCCATACCGCATGAGGAAGCGTCACCCGAGGCGGATGAAACACCTGACCCGCCCGAGCCGGAACCCCACAAGGAGGAGGTGGGCATCCCGACGGCCCGAGCCCCTCGCGACGGCGGCACCCGTACCTCCTTCGACCGACGCGGCTTCGTGTTGGCCGCTGCTGCCACCGCGGCCGCCTCCGCGGGCACCGGCGTCGTGGGCCGTGTCCTGAACGACCGCAGCGGCGCCGCCGCCAGGGCATCGCGCGCCGCGGTGGTCCTGCCCCGCCCGGCCTCGCCCGCGCCGCCCGTGCCGGCCGGCGCCGACCTCCACGTGCCGGGCGCGCACCCGTTCCTGACCCCCGCGGGCGACTTCTACCGCGTCGACACCGCCCTGGTCGTCCCCCGGGTGGACGCGACGGCCTGGCGGCTGCGCCTGCACGGCCTCGGCGTGCCCAGCGACGTGACGTACACCTACGACGACCTGCTGCGGCGCGACCTGATCGAGCGTGACATCACCTTGACCTGCGTGTCGAACGAGGTCGGCGGCCCCTACGTCGGCAACGCCCGCTGGATCGGCGTACGGCTGGCGGACCTGCTGCGCGAGGCCGGGGTCCGGCCGCCGTCCCGGGGCGGACCGGCCGACCAGATCGTCGCGCGCTCGGTGGACGGCATGACCATCGGCACCCCGGTCGAGACCGTCATGGACGGCCGCGACGCGATGCTGGCGCTGGGCATGAACGGGCAGCCGCTGCCCTTCGCCCACGGTTTCCCGGTCCGCGTGGTCGTCCCCGGCCTGTACGGGTACGTCTCGGCCTGCAAGTGGCTGCGCGACCTGCAGCTGACGACGTTCGACGCGTACGACGCCTACTGGGTGCGGCGCACCTGGTCGGCCCGGGCACCGATCAAGACCGAGTCCCGGATCGACACCCCGAAACCGTTCGCGACGCCGAAGGCCGGCCCGGTGCCGGTCGCGGGCGTGGCTTGGGCCCAGCACCGCGGCATCGCACGGGTGCAGGTCCGGGTCGACGGCGGCCCCTGGCACACCGCCCGGCTCGCGGCCGAGGACAGCGCGGACACGTGGCGGCAGTGGATGTGGCAGTGGGACGCCACACCCGGCAGCCACACCCTCGAAGTCCGCGCGACCGACCGCACCGGCCACACCCAGACCCGGCACCGCGTCGGCACCGTCCCCGACGGCGCGACCGGCTGGCACTCGGTGGTGGTCGACGTGACCTGACCGCCGGCCACCATCTGCCCTCCGACGAAAGCCCCGGCCCGCACCAGCGGCCGGACCCGACAAGGAGAAACACCACCATGAACGCTTTCCCCCTGCGCCGTATCGCCGTCGCCGTGGCGGCCGCGGCCGTCCTGCCGCTGGCCGTCACCGCCTGCTCCAGCAGCGACAAGAACTCCTCGGACTCCGCTGCCAGTAGCGCCCCGGCCGCCTCCGCCCCGGCCACGTCCTCCACGCCCTCCTCGGATACGGCGATGGACCAGCCCTTCGGACCGGGCTGCGCCGCAGTGCCCAAGAACGGCGCGGGCAGCTTCGACGGCATGGCCAAGGACCCGGTGGCCACCGCGGCCTCGCACAACCCCGCCCTGTCCACGCTGGTGTCCGCCGTGCAGAAGGCAGGCCTGGTCGACACGCTGAACAACGCGCAGGGCATCACCGTCTTCGCGCCCACCAACGACGCCTTCGCCAAGCTGCCCAAGGCCACCTTGGACAAGGTCCTGGCCGACAAGGCCATGCTCACCAAGATCCTCACGTACCACGTCGTCGGCCAGAGCGTGAAGGCCCCCGACGGGCTGTCCCACGGCACCTACACCACCCTGGAGAAGGGCACGCTGACCACATCCGGCTCCGGCCGGTCCTACAAGGTCAACGGCACGGCCAACGTCGTCTGCGGCAACGTCACCACCGCCAACGCCACCGTCCAGATCATCGACTCCGTGTTGATGCCGCCGAAGTAACCGCGGCAACGTGCCGTGCGCCGCCGACCCGGCGACGGCCTCCCCTGGACTCGCCCGGCCCGGTTGTACCTGCCGACAACCGGGCCGGGCGGCATCTCACCGCGCCCGGATGATGCCTTGGCGTATGGGACA
The DNA here is from genome assembly GCF_020400825.1 of Streptomyces sp. HPF1205. GTDB lineage: Bacteria > Actinomycetota > Actinomycetes > Streptomycetales > Streptomycetaceae > Actinacidiphila. The sequence continues at coordinate 160,438 of NZ_JAINVH010000013.1, read as the reverse complement.
GCCGCCGTCCCTGCGTGCGGCCCCGCGGTCTTCGCCGCGGCACCGTGCTTCCTCGCTGCTCCTGCGGCGGGGGTCCGGCCGGCCCACGGTCGCGGGACTGGCGCACACGCCACACGATGGCCCGCTCGTCTGTTGTGCTCACGCGGCGGAGCGACCCCTACGAGTCAGCGCCGGTGTCCCTGGGGCCGCGGGCGGCGATGACCGCTGTCCCGGCGGCGAACACGAGGCCGGCGCACAGCCACGCGCCCCGGTCGTGCGCGGGCCGGGCGGGCCACGTCCACGGCGTCTGCCAGCTCTCCATGAGCGCGAACTCGGCCACCACGGTGCAGACCAGCGGGCCGGCCCAGGCGAGCGCGCCGCCGAGGACCGCGGCGGTGACCAGCCCGACACCCGCCAGCCCGGTGACATCGCGAAGCACCCCGAGGCGGCCACCCGGCAGTCGCGCGGCCACGGCGCCGAGTACCAGGGCGCCGACGGCGGTCGCGCTCAGCAGCAGGGCGGCGCCCAGGCGCAGTAGGGGAAGGAGGCGGCCGGTGGTCCGCTCGCTCTCGCCGAACGGGTTCCGGGCGGCGACGGCCACCACGGAAGCTGCCGCGCATTCGATCAGCAGCAGCATCTGCCGGGCCGAGGCGGGGTCGTCCCGCATCCAGTGCAGTCGCAGGGCGATCCGCAGCAGTGCCGCGCAACCGGCCAGGACGGCCAGCGCGCCCGGGAACTGACGACTGATCAGGTGCAGCCGGACCAGCCGGGTTCCGGCCCGCCGGGCCCGGGGCAGGTCCGCCGCGGGGATCGTAGTGGTCACGGCAGTCGCTCCAGGGTGAGGTGGCCACTGCGCAGTGCGGCCAGGTGGGCGGTCAGCCAGGCATGCCGGTCGGCCGAGGACAGCGCGGCGAAACGCCCGCCCGCGGCGTAGGCCGGGGTTCCGGGCTGCGGCAGGACGATCGGTGTCCCGTCGATCCGGGCGAAGACCGCCATGCCGTCCAGCGGCACCCCGGCCGCCCTCAGCAGTCCCTCCAGGACCGCCTGTTGCACCGGATCCGCGTGGCCGACGAGACGGTCGACGATCACGCCGGCGACCGGGGGCAGCACTTCCGCGGTGACCCGGGGGACGCTGGTCCACATCTGCTGGGAGGTGCAGCAGCGCCCGGGTGCCCCTTTCCCGGCCGGTTCCGGCCCGATCCACATGGCGCCGTAGTAGCCGATGTCGAGGGCCAGGTGGGCCACCGGCGGCTCACCGGTGACGGTCGCCCGGGCCAGGGGCGGCTGCCGGCCGGACAAGGCGACCTGGTCGACGCGTACGGGCGCGCCGGGCAGCCCGGCCACCTCGCGCAGCACCGGGTCCAGGGCCGTGGCCACGGTGGGCAGGTATGCCTTGTACACGGGATTCAGGCAGACCTTGATCGCTGTGCCGCCGCACACCGGGGTGTAGCCGAGGGGCCGGTCGAGGGCCGCGTCGTGCAGGGCGGGTACGACCACGCCGTTCGCCTCCACCCGGGCGGTCCCGATCAGGGCGACCGCGGTCCCGGACGAGGCAAGGCCCACGGCGGCGACAGCCGCCGCCAGGCGACGCAGGCCCGGCCGGCCGCAGACCGCCTGCACGCCGAGCCCGCCGAGTGCCGTGACGGCCAGGCCGCCGAGGAACAGCAGTTGCGTGAGGGAGAGGTCGGGAAGGTACGGGTAGAAGACACCCGCGTCGGCCTTGGGCGGGGCCAGCGAGTAGGAAGGCGAGGCGATCGGTGAGAGCAGGACGTACCGGCCGCCGCTGCGCAGGGTCTGCCGCAGTACGAGGCCGGTGACGATCGCCGCCAGCGGTGCGGTGAACCGGCTGGGGACCAGCACTCCCGCGGCGAAGCCGATGGCGCTGCAGGCCACCAGAGCCACCGCGCCCACCACGACCGGCCACCACGGCGGGCTGCCCGCGGCGCCCTGCCAGGCGATCATCCCGTACAGAACGCCCACGCAGGCCAGGTACGCCCCCACCGTCCAGCCGGCGGTCGCCGCCCATGTGGTCAGGCGGCCGGCCCAGCGCGGCAGCGGGGTGACCTCCACCTGCTCCCCGATACCGCGTCTGCGGTCGCGCCCCCCGATCCAGGCCGCCGCGCCCACCACGAAGGGAGCGAAGTCGTCCACCGCGGCGCCCTGACGCAGGATCAGCGTGCGGGAACTCCACAGGGGAGAAAGGGCCATGCTGCCGCGGTAGGTGTCCAGCCAGAACGCGAGCAGGGCCGGCGGCACCATCCACATCATCGTGTTGCGGCGCAGTTCCAGTCGCAGCAACCGGCCGGCGCAGAGCGTGAGCACGTCCGGGATCCTCGGGCTCAGCACTCGCCTGCCGCCCCGTGCCGGAGCCGTGACGGCGCTCATGCCCGCGCCGCCGCGAGGACCGCGCTGTAACCGCGCTCCAGTGGCGCGTCGCCGGTGCCGTGGTCCCTGCCGCGGGCGACGAGTTCGTCGGGGGTGCCCTGGAAGGCGACCCTGCCCTGGTGCATCAGCGCGACCTCGGCGCAGGCGGCGCCCACGTCCTCGACCAGGTGGGTGCTGACAACGACCGTCGATTCCTGTCCCAACTCCCGTATCAGCGACCGGAATTCGACGCGCTGCTCCGGGTCGAGCCCGGCCGTCGGCTCGTCGAAGAGCAGGAGTTCCGGCTCGTTGACGATCGCCTGCGCGATCCCGGCCCGGCGCAGCATCCCGCCCGACAGGGTGCGCAGCTTCGCCTTGGCCTTGCCGCCCAGACCGACCCGTTCCACCGCGGCTGCGACCGCCTTGGGCACCTGGCGAGGTGGCATCTCCTTGAGCAGGGCGAAGTACTCGACGAAGTCCACCACGGTGAACCCGGGGTAGTAGCCGAGGTTCTGCGGCAGATAGCCCAGCCTGCGCCGGATCTCCCGGCGCGGTCCGTGCGCGGACGGGTCCCGCTCCAGCAGGCGCATGCTGCCGGAGCTCGGCGGGATGACCGTGGCCAGCATCCGCAGCAGCGAGGTCTTGCCGGCGCCGTTGGGGCCCAGCAGGCCGAACACGCCGGTCCCCGTCCTGAGGTCCACGCCGTCCACGGCCCGGGTGCGGCCGAACCGCCTGGTCAGGTCAGTGATCTCGATGTTCACCGGGTTCCCTTCGTGGTCCTGGTGGAGTGCAGTACGACGGCGACGCAGCAGGCGGCGATCGCCAGATACGGAAGGACGAGGGCGGATCGGGTGACGGCGGCCGCGAACTGCCCGGTGGCGGACCGGCTCCCCGTCACGGTGATCGTCCAGGCGGCGAGGGCGGCTCCGACCCCGCGGTTCGCCGACTCGGTCACGGTGGCCACGGCCAGGGCGAGGGCCGATACGGCGGCCATCGGCACCAGCCAGCCGAACGCGATGCCCGCCGCGGCCGGCGACACCGCCGAGGCGATCGAGGCCAGCAGGGCGTTGACCGCGAAGACCGCGAGGACCCGGGCCAGCAGCACCATCCGGTCGCTGACCGCCATGGTGCGCGACAGCTCCCAGGCCGGGTCGAGTCCGGGACCGTACGAGTACGCGACCGCGGCCCCCGCCAGCCCCGGCGCGGCCAGCGCCACCACCGGCTGCCCGGTCCCGGCGGTCGCCGCGGCCCCGGCGGCGAACACCACCACAGTGGCGACCAGCCATGGCAGCAGCAGCGAAGGTGTGGTCAGCAGCGCCCGGGCCAGCCCGGGCGAGCGCAGCAGCCGGGCCGCCAGGCGCTCGGCCCACCCGGGTTCGCGCCGCCACACCCGAGCGGCCACGCCCACCCACACCCGGTCGAGGTCGACACCGCCCAGGTCCGCGACGTCCGGAACCGTGCGACCCGGCGACACGGCGCCCGGACTCGTGCCGCCCGAGCGCACGACGCCCGGGGCCACGCCGTCCGACGTCGTACCATCCGCGGTCATGTCGCCAGGGCGGCCGCCGTCCGAGGCCACGCCGTCCGGACCCTCGGAAGCCCTACCGCCCTCAGCAGTGCCGCCCGGACCCGTACCGTCCGCGTCATGGGGCGCCTCCCTCACAGTCCCTCCTCCTGCGCCGCACGCCCGACCAGCGCCGTCCTCATCAACCGCCGCACCCGGTGGGCCCGGCTCTTGACCGTGCCCTGGGGCACACCCATCGCCCGCGCCACCTGCGCGACCGGCTGATCCTCCACGTACAGCAGCCGCCACACCTCCCGCTCGGGGCTGCCCTGCGGGCCGAGCACCGCCAGGGCGGCGGCCAGGTCGGTCCGCGCCATCACGGCCTCCATCGGGTCCCGGGCGGCAGCCCGTCCGGCCGCCGCCAGGGCTCCGTCGAGAGCGGTGTCGTCGAGCGCGGCGGTGTCGACCGGGCTCGCGTCATGGCCGTGGTGGCGCAGCCACCCGGCGGCCTGCCGGCGGGCTATCACCCAGAGCCAGCCGCCCGCCGATCCCTGCGGACGGTAGTCCCGCGCACTGCGCCAGACCGCCAGGAACGTCTCCTGCATCACGTCCTCGACATCCTGGGCCGGCAGCGCCGTGCGCAACCGGGCCGCCAGCCACGGCGCATGCCGGCCGAACAGCTCGCGGAGCGCGCTCTCGTCACCGCCGGCCAGGCGGGCGATCAGCTCGTCGTCGTCCATCACTCCCTCTATTGCCGCGCGTGCGCGCGCGGTTCACGAAGACGGGAAACGTCTCAGGAACCGGACGCCGGGCCGGACACGCCGTTCACCGGCCGACCGACCGCACCGGCGGCCGGGTCCGCGGTTCCGGCCCCGGTCGCCGGTTCGGGTCCCGGTCCGTCCGCCCCTGGGTACCAGGGCAGTACGCGCATCGGCCGTGCAACCCGGTCCAGTCGCGGGTATGCGGCACCCGGCCGTAGCCGCTGCGCTCGGGTACGCGGGCCGACCTGTTGCGTGTGCGGAAACCCCGGCCGCGCCCGGCGGTTCAACCCGTGAGGGTGGTGAGCCAGCCGGTCAGCAGACGGTTGACCTCCTCGGGGCGTTCCTGCTGGATCCAGTGACCGCAGCCCTCTACGAGGTGGGAGGCGGTCAGGCCGGGGAGGGTGGTGGGGAAGGCGTCGATGGCGTCGGACATCCAGGTCGTGGAGGCGTCCAGGGCGCCGCCGATGAACAGGGACGGCTGCTTGATCGGGGCTCCGCGGTGGGGGGCGAGGTCCTCCCAGTCGCGGTCCATGTTGCGGTAGCGGTTGAGGGCGCCCGTCAGACCCGTGCGCTCGAACTCCCCGGCGTAGACGTCGAGGTCGTCCTCGGCCAGCCAGGCCGGGAGGATGCCGGCGGGAAAACGGTCACGCAGCCGGCCGCCGTGGGCGACGAAGTGCGGGTCGGGTTCGCCCTGGGCGGGCATGGTGTCGGCGGACAGGGCGGCGTAGAAGCCCGCGAGCCAGCCCCGCACGTCAGGCTCGATCTCCGTCTCGGCACGGCCGGGCTCCTGGAAGTACGAGACGTAGAACTCCTGCTCGGGGCCGCCGATCCGGCCGAAGACGTCGGTGGGGCGGGGGCCGCCGGGTGGCGCGTACGGGACGCTCAGCAGGCCGACGGCCCGGAAGACCTCGGGGTGGAGCAGGGCGGAGGTGGCGGCGATGTTGGAGCCCCAGTCGTGGCCGACGACCACCGCGTCCTCCTCGCCGAGGGCGTGCACGAGGGCGACGTTGTCCTCCACCAGGTCCAGCATCCGGTAGGCATCGGTCCGCGCGGGCTTGGAGGAGCGGCCGTAGCCGCGCACGTCGAGCGCCACCGCCCGGTAGCCGGCCGCGGCGAGGGCCGGGAGCTGGCGGCGCCAGGAGTACCAGGACTCGGGGAAGCCGTGCACGAGCAGGACCAGCGGGCCGGTGCCCTGCTCGACCAGATGCAGGCGCCCGGCAGGGGCCTCGACGGTGCGGTGGCGGAGTGCGGCGGACGGCTCGGGCTGCATGGGATCTTCTCCCGGTTCGCGGGTGGACGCGGGGTACGCATCGATCATGCGGCGCGGCGACCGTCCACCGCGACAACCCTTGCCACGCTGGCAAACTTGCAGGACAGGATGGTGAAGCGGCACGTCCGAAAGGGGCAGAGCGGGTGACAGGCGACGACGTGGCCGGCACGCCGGCGGCGATGGGCCCCCGGCTGCGGGCCGCACGCGAACACCGCGGCTCCACGCTCACCGGCGTCAGCCGCGCGACCGGCATCTCCCCGAGCACGCTGTCGCGGATCGAGACCGGCCGACGCAAGCCCACCCTGGAAGTGGTGCTGCGATTGGCGAAGGAGTACGGCGTCTCTCTGGACGAGCTGGCCGGCACCGCTCCCGCCGCCGAGCCCCGCGCCTCCGCGCTCCAGCGTTTCGGCGACGACAAGGCGGTGCTGCCGCTGACCCGGTACGTGGGGGGCCTGCACGCCCACAAACACGTCCTGCCCGCCGTCCAGGAGCCGCCCGCCCGGCCCCGGCAGGCCTCCCACGACGGATGGGAATGGCTGTGCGTCCTGTACGGGCGGCTGTGGCTCGCACTCGGCGACCAGGACCTCGTCCTGAGTGCCGGGGACGTCGCCGAGTTCGACACCCGCGATCCCCACGGGGTCGCGAACGCCGGCAGCGGCCCGGTCGAGTACCTGATCATGTTCGGGCCGCAGGGAGAGCGCCTGCGACCGCGCACCCCGCCCGCCCCCGGCCCCAGGGCCCGGTAGCAAGTGTTGGCCGACCCGGTCGGCACTTCGCCGGTAACCTCTTCACCGGTCCCTTCGGCGAGCGGAAAACGGGGAGCAATGGCAGGCACTGCAGGGCGACCGGAAGCAGCGAAGCCCCTCACCGCGGACGAAGAGGCCGTGGTGAGGGCACTGAGTCGCGTCATCTACGCTCTGCCTCGTGCCATGGACGCCGACATGATGCGCGAGCAGCACCTGTCTTTGGCCGAATATCTGGCTCTCGCGCATCTCTCCGAGGCCGAGGATCGCAAACTTCGCATGAGTGATCTCGCCGCGGCGGTCGAGATGTCCCTCAGCGGTATGACGCGCCTGGTCACCCGGCTCGAAGGTCAGGGACTCGTCCGGCGCGTCAAATCGGACCGTGACGCTCGTGGGGCCGACGCCGTCCTCACCGAGGAGGGCTTCGCCCGTCTCGAACAGGCGTGGCCGGCCAATCTGGCCGCGGTGCGCCGTCACTTCCTGGATCACCTGAAAGGTCTGGACCTCAAAAAACTCGCCGCTGCGCTGCGGAACATCGCCACCTGACGAGCCCTGTCCCGTCGACGGTGGCAGTCGACGGCAGACCGCCGCCCGACGCTCGGCCCCGGGGCCGCCGTACGCACACGCGGTACGGAGCACCACCACCGGTCCTGACGGGTGCGGGCGGCGAGCGAGCCTCCGCCGGGGCCCAGGGGTCAGGACGTCCTACGCGCCGGGGTGCCTGCGTTGTGACGGTTCACATGGACGGTCAGGCGGCGCACGAGGTCCTGGAGCGTGCCGATCTCATCCGGCGTCAGCCCCACCGCTTCCCCGATGACGGGCGGGATGCCGGACAGGTGCCTGTGCACCGCGAGGCCCTCCGCGGTGAGCTCGACGTGGACCACCCGCTCATCGTCCGCCTGGCGTTGCCGCTTGAGCAGGCCGTTCGCCTCAAGGCGCTTGATCAGCGGGGTGACGGTCCCGTAGTCCAGCTGCAGGAGGGCCACCAGTTCCTTGACGGTCACCGTGCGGTGCTCACCGAGGACGACCAGCACCAAGTACTGCGGATAGGTGAGGCCGAGCGGCTCGAGCAGGGGCCGGTAGGCACCGGTGATCGCGCGGGAGGCCGCGTACAGCGTGAAGCACAGGTGATCGTCCAGAAGCGGGACGGGGTCACGCTGCTCGGTCGCACTGGTGTGGTCACTCATCGTCGGCTCCTCGCGTCCAGGTCGTCGCGCCACCTGGCGTAACACTGTCAATTCGGACATTGCGCCACCATGTACAGAAACACCATACACTGGCCTCCATTTATCTCGTGCACAAGAGACTTGCACACAAGTAGTGCGGAGGCTAGATTTCTCTTCGTCCTCCCCGAGTGGAGGACATCGCCCGGTGGCTGTCCCGGCACGCCGCCTCTCACGCAAGGAGATCCGCCATGAACGTCCCTACCGCCCTCCGCCCCACCCGCAAGCGCGTCGCCGTCGCCGGGGCCGTGGCCGCAGTCGCCGCCTACTCCCTCACCTCCGTGTCTCCGGCCGACGCCACGGCCGGAGACGAACCGTCGGTCAAGCCCACGGTCGTTCTGGTGCACGGCGCCTTCGCCGACTCCTCCAGCTGGAACGGCGTGATCGAGCGCCTGCGCCACGACGGCTATCCGGTGGTCGCCCCCGCCAACCCGCTGCGCGGCCTGACCTACGACGCGGACTACCTCAAGAGCTTCCTCAAGACCATCGACGGGCCCGTCGTGCTCGCCGGCCACTCCTACGGCGGCGCCGTGATCAGCGAAGCCGCCTCGGACGACCCGAACGTCAAGGCGCTGGTCTACATCGCCGCCTTCGCTCCCGAGAAGGGTGAGACCGCACTGGGGCTGTCCAACAAGTTCCCCGGCAGCACACTGGGATCCGTCCTGAACGCCGTGCCCTTCCCGCTGCCCACAGGCGGAACCGGGACCGACCTCTACATCAAGACCGACGCGTTCCACCACCAGTTCGCCGCCGACGTCCCCGAGCGGGTCAGCGACCTGATGGCCGCCACGCAGCGCCCCATCGCCGCGGCCGCCCTCGAAGAAGAGGCAACCGAGGCCGCCTGGAAGACCATCCCCTCCTGGAACCTGGTGACCACCCAGGACCTCAACATCCCGGCCGCCGCACAGCGTTTCATGGCCCGGCGGGCCCACTCCCACACCACCGAGATCAAGGCGTCCCACGCCGTCTCGGTCTCCCGGCCGGGCGCGGTGACGCGCCTGATCGAGCAGGCCGCACGCTCCACCGCCGACCGCTGACCCAGGGGCCGACCCGAACGCCGGCTCCCATCGGGCTCGCACCTGATCACGGTGCACGTAGGCGACAAGGCCCTCCGCGAAGTCCCCGCCGCGACCGGAGGGCTCGGTCGGCGCACCCAATTTACTTGACTCGACAACTTCTATGGTAGATTACTTGTACAGTCAATTACTTTGGGGCGGCACGGGCCACCCCTGCGAAAGGTTCCGATATGACCAAGATCGGTATCATCATGGGCAGCACCCGCCCCGGCCGTAACGGCGAGGCCGTGGCCCGCTGGGTGCTGGATGTCGCCTCGAAGCGCTCGGATGCCGAGTTCGAGCTGGTCGACCTCCTCGACTACAGGCTTCCGCACCTCGACGAGGCGCTGCCGCCGTCGATGGGCCAGTACGCCCAGCCGCACACCCAGGAGTGGGCGCGGAAGATCGCCTCGCTCGACGGCTTCGTCATGGTGACGCCCGAGTACAACCACTCGACGTCCGGCGTTCTGAAGAACGCGATCGACTACCTGTTCGCCGAGTGGAACAACAAGGCGGTCGGCTTCGTCAGCTACGGCGCCATGGGCGGCGCCCGCGCCGTGGAGCACCTGCGCCTCATCGCCGGTGAGCTCCAGATGGCCGACGTACGCGCACAGGTCGGTCTCTCGCTCTTCCACGACTTCGAGAACTTCAGCGTTCTCAAGCCGGGCGACTTCCAGGTCGAAGCGCTGAACACCACCCTCGACCAGGTCCTGGCCTGGAGCCGCGCCCTCGCTCCGCTCCGCGCCGCGTAACGAACCGGCGCGACCAGGAGTACCCGCGACGGCGGGCGACCGCCGCACGCCGGTGTCTCATCGCCGGCCTCGCAGCCGACGGTGAGACTCCGGCGTCGGGCACCTCCCGCCCCACTCACACGTACGCTCGCAGGCCGGCGGTCTCGTTGGTACGGTGCCGGGCGGCTGGAGGGCACCGGCCTCAGTTCACGTCGGCGACCGCGGGGGCGTGACGGCGCGAGCCTGCGCGACCGCCCTGCCGCGCTCCGACGCGGGGAACCGATCCAGCATCGCACGCAGCTCACCGGCGCCGACGTTGGCGCCGAAAAGCTCGCTTCCCGGCCCCAGCCGCACGCCTTCCGCAAGCGAGCCGGCGTCGACAGGGTCAAAGCCGAGTGCGTCGACCAGGCCGGCGACCACGGCCAGGTCTCCCGAGTCGTCACCGGCGATGGCGATCGCCTTGCGCCCGACCGCGCCTCGCGGCGACGCACCGTCCTCGAGGTCGTGGTAACCCATGTGGTTGAACGCCTTGACGACCCGCGATTCCGGCAGGAACGCCTGAACGATCTCGCTGGTGGAGGCAGGAGGGTCGGTGAAGTCGTCACGGACTCCGTCGACCTCCCACCAGTAGTTCATCGCATCGACGACGAGTTTGCCCCGCAGCGCCTCCACGGGGACGCTGCGGTACTTGCCCAAGGGAAGCGCCAGGATGGCGACGTCCGCCCGGTCAGCCGCCTCGGCCGCGGTGACAGCGACCGCGCCGGGGGCCAGGACCTCAACGGTGAGCGTGATGCTGTCCGGTGTGCCCGACCCCGCGACGAGCACCCGGTAGCCGGCGGCGATCGCCAGCCGGGCCAGCACGGTTCCCACCTTGCCGGCGCCCAGAATGCCGATCGTGCGCACGTCGTCCACGTCCACTCCGTCTCCTTTCACCGGTCAGCCGGCGAGAATGTCGCGGACCATGGGGATCACCTTCGTGCCGTACAGCTCGACCGAACGCAGGCGAGCGCCGATCGCCTGCGAGCCCGCCGTGTAGATGAGGTCGAACCGGCCCACGCCGAGTTCGCCGACGGCTCGGGCGATCTTGCGCGCGACCGTCTCGGGTGAACCGATGTACAAGGAGCCGTGTGCGATCTCGGCCTCGTACTCCTCCCGGCGGATCGGCGGCCATCCTCGCAGAGCGCCGATGCGGTTTCGGATCACCCGGTAACCCGGCCAGTGGGCCTCGCGGGCCTCCTCGTCGGTGTCGGCGACAAAGCCGGGCGAGTGCATGGCGACCGGATGCGCGGTGGTGCCGAACTGCGCCGCGGCGCGCTTGTACAGATCGACATAGGACGTGAAGCGCTTCGGGGAACCGCCGATGACAGCGATCATCAGCGGGAGTCCGTGACGGGCGGTGCGCACCACCGACTGGGGGGAACCGCCGACGCCGACCCAGGTCGTCAGGTGGCCGGACTCCGTCGGAGGGTAGACCTCCGCATGGTCCAGCGGCGGCCGCACGGTCCCCTGCCAGGTGACGGGCTGCTCCTTGAGCAACTGCACGAACAGGTCGAGCTTCTCCTCGAAAAGAACGTCGTAGTCGGCGAGATCGTAGCCGAACAGGGGGAACGACTCCGTGAAGGAGCCGCGGCCGAGGATGACCTCGGCCCGCCCGTCGCTGAGGGCGTCGAGTGTCGAGAACCGCTGGAAGACCCGGACCGGGTCGTCGGAGCTCAGCACGGTGACGCCGGAGGACAGGCGGATGCGCTCGGTGCGGGTGGCGATGCCGGCGAGCACCGTCTCCGGGGTGCTCACCGAGTACTCCGGACGGTGGTGCTCGCCGAGCGCGAGCACGTCGACGCCGACCCCGTCCGCGAGGATGGCCTCGGCGACGGTCTGACGTATCGACCGGGCATGGGAGACGAGTGCGCCCGAGTCGTCCTCGGGTACGTCGCCGAACGTGTCCAGACCGAGTACGAGTTCAGACATGTGTGAGTTCCTTGCTCAGATCGGAGCGGCTCAACCGCAGGTCACGGGCGCTGACGCTGAGGACTGGCCTTTCCTTCCGCCTGCGGCTCCGGGCCGGACGACCACCCGCGCAGCAATGTACTTGACTCGTCAAGCATGCCCTGATGTATTTGACGAGTCAAGCAGATAGCGTCCCGTCGGTGCCTTGGGCGAAGGCTCCGCTCATTCGGGCCCAGCCACCGCGGTGGCGGTCGTCGGCGTACCCGATCCGCTCCCGGCCGGCCGCGACGCCCTGCATCGTCGACCGAACGGACCCGCGGCACCGCGGAGACATAACGTAAAGGGCCTCGTAAGCTGCGGTGCATGAACGCTGTTTCCCCGTTCCGATTGTCCGAACGCTCCCCGTCCTACTGGCGCGTCACCTTCGACAAGCCGCCCATCAACCTGGTCGACTACGAGTTCTTCGCGGCATTGGGAGACCTCGTCGATCAGATGGAAGCGAATGACGAACTCAAGGTAATCGTCTTCGACAGCGCGGATCCCGAATTCTTTCTCGCGCATTTCGATCTGGTGCCCCCCAAGGAGCCGTACACGGGCCCCGCGTGGCTGGACATCGCGGCTCGCATGACCCGTTCTCACGTCATCAGCATCGCCTCCATCCGTGGCCGCGCACGAGGTGTCGGCTCGGAATTCACCCTTGCCTGCGACATGCGCTTCGCGAGCAGGGAAAAGGCCGTCCTGGGGCAACCGGAGGTAGGGGCGGGCATCACGCCAGGAGGGGGAGCGACCGCAAGGCTTCCGCTGCTGGTGGGGCGGGGACGCGCGTTGGAGATCATCGCGGGAGCCGACGACTTCGACGCCGAGACGGCTGAGCGGTACGGCTGGATCAACCGGGCGCTTCCGGATGCCGAACTGGACGCCTATGTGGAACGCGTCGCCCTCAGGATCGCCTCGTTCGACCGCAAGCCGCTGGCCGAAGTCAAGGCTCTCGTCAACCGTTCCACTCTCCCCGCCCCGGCCGACTTGACTGCCGGGCAGCACACGTTTCGCACAGCCCTGACGTGGCCGGAGGCTCACGGGCGCATTCGTAAGCTCCTGCAGCGGGGCATGCAACAGCGAGGAGAACTCGAATACAACCTCGGAGAACACCTCGTCGACAGCGACTGATCGCCGGACGTCCCCGTGCGGGCGGTCACCGGCCCCCTTATGGGGTCAGCAGGGACCGGCCGCCGCGCAGCTGCGGGTACAGCGCGTCGGGCCCTTCGGACAGTGCCGCCTGCGCGCGCCGGCTGACGTCGTCGGCAAGCACTTCGCGCAGGCCCGCCTCGACACCTTCCAGGGTCGCGCGGGCCACCGCGGCGGGGTCCGCCTTCGGCCCCTCGACGGCCGCGGCCATGTCCGTCGCCAGGTAGCTGACGTGGAGGGCGGTGACCTGTGTCCGCTGTTCCGCAAGAGCCAGTCTCAAGGCGTTGGTCATCGACCATTCCGCGGACTTGGCCGCCGCGTATCCGGCGCTGGCAGTGATCGACAGCCAGGACAGCACGGAGAGAACATTGACGATCGCACCGCCGCCGTTGCGGCCGAGAACCGGGGCGAATGCCCTGCTCATCGCCAAAGTGCCGAGCACGTGCGTCTCGAACTCCGTCCGGAACGAGTCCAGCGCGGCGTCGAGGATGTGCGCCCGGGTCGTGGAACCAGCGTTGTTGATCAGCAAGTCCACGTCCTGGGCCCGGTCGGCCGCGGCGAGGACCGCGTCGTGATCGGTGATGTCCAGCGCGATGGGGACGACTCCGGGCACCGTGACCTTCGCCGGGTCGCGGGCTCCGGCGTAGACCTTGGCCGCCCCCGCGTCGAGCAGCGCCCGGACGAACTGCTCCCCGAGCCCTCGGTTGGCCCCCGTCACAAGCGCTGTGGACCCCTTCACCTTCATGCGTGCCCCTTTCCCAGCAGGAGGTGCGCAGAACTGAGGGCCGACGGTCACGATGCGGCACGACAGCTCGCAACGGTCGCATACGAACGTATCTCGCCGGAGCGGGCGCCACCACCCGGGCCGGGCCCGATGCCAACGCAACGTCCATACGTTGCAGCGGAACCTCCACCGCCGTCTGCGACCTGCGGCAACGGCCGCACCGGATCACGATCCAGCGCGGATCCAGCGACGCGACGCGGCCACCGATCATCACCGCGGCCCAGGACGCCGGCCATCGGGCGTCTCCCGCCCGATGCCACCGGAAACGTCCTGGGCCGGGCGGTCCGCCCCATGGTCGGCGCGGAGACGGCCCGCTGAAGCAAGGACCGCACCGGGTTCGGTGCGCAGGGCTGAACCTTGCCGCGTCCTCGGACTCCGTGCCGCGCGAAATACGGGTGCGGACGCTCGCCGGCCCCTGGAACCATGCCGGAATGGGCCACCGACTCGACCCTCTGGTCATCCGGCACACTCTCCGCGTCCCCCGCCCCGCAGGGCCCAGGGGCGACGGCAGTGTCGCGGCGCGACAGTTCGACGCGGCTCTGATGTCCGTGGGCTTCAAGCTCTCGGCGCAGCTGCTACGGCACCTGTCGGGCCTGTCCGAAGGCACGGTCGCCGACACCGCTGCAGGGACACTTGACGCCGTCCGCGAGATGGTCGGCGACCACGTCCGGCACAACGCGTACTTCATCGACTTCCCGGCCAACGTGCCCGACACCTTCGACTTCTGGATGCAGTGCATCTCCGGGGCGCTCGCCGACGACCGGACACACGCGAGCACGCTCCGGCAGCTGAGCAACGGGCTGGTGGACCTGCTCACCCTCCCGTCCTACGGCAACTACGGGCACACGTACGCCGAGATGCTCGCCCGCCACGACGAGCTGACCGCCGCGGCGGGCGACCGTATCACCGTCCTGCACCTGGGCGGCACCTCGCAGGACGAACTCCACGCGCTCTACCTGGCATTGGCGGGCAGCAGCACACCGCTGGGAGATGACGGCCTGCGGGATCTGCAGGACCTGGCCGGCCACTGCGCGCAGGGGCCGCAGCCCGAGGAGATCCCCGTGCGCGAGAACCGGGCCGTGGTCAACCAAGCCCGGCTGACCGCCGGTGCGGACCCGCTGCTCGACACCGTCACCGATGTGCTCCGGCTGGCCTGCGGGCTTGCCGGTGGTGACGTGACCCTGCGGGAACCGACGCGGCTGCGGGCACTTCCCCGCGCGATACGCCGGGCGCTGCTCGCGGGCCTTGACGCGGTCGTCACCGCGGCTCCGGCCAAACTCGCCGACGTGCACGCCCACCGCGAGATGTGGAAACGACTCGGCGAACGGCTGCACCCGCACGAGTACCCGCAGTGGCCGCACGCGGCCGAGGTGTTCGCCGTCGCCCGCGGCGAGATGCCGGCGCCCTCCCTGGACAGCCGAGTGGAAGAACTGCTCGCCGCGCGCGACGTCACCGGCGCGGCCGAGCTGCTGAAAGCCGCGCCCGGCAAGCTGTTCCGCTCCCTGGACCAGCTGCTGCGCGACGCCCTCACACAGGACGAACGCGACGCCGTCATGGCCCGCGCCGAGCAGGTCGTCTCCGGCGTCTCCGGCCGCGTTGTGCTCTCGGTGCTCGAACACCTGCACAATCGCGCGGAGCGAACCGGCCGGCGGCGGGTGTTCGTCAACCGTCTCGGTCGGGCCTGGGTCACCGACGACACCCGCCCGCCGGTGCCCGCGCCCGAGCGCAAGCGGCTGATCGCCGCCCTGGAGGCGGAGCTGCGCCGCCGGCTGCCCACGACCGGCCGCCTGCTGATCGACCCGGACATCCTGGACGTGGCGCTGCCGCTCAGCGGCAAAGCAACCGCGTCCGGGCTCGGTGTGCTGCCACGCGGCTCGGTGTCTCCGGTCGACGGGGAACTGCTGCGCTTCTTCGTCTACTGGAAGCAGACCGAGCTCAGAACCGACTTCGACCTGTCGGCACTGCTGCTGAAGGGCGACTACTCGACCCATTCCTGGCTGTCGTACACCAACCTGCGCAACGTCGAGGGCGAGCACTCCGGTGACATCACGGACGCACCCGACGGGGCCTCGGAATTCATCAACCTGCGGCTGGGCGCTGTGCGGGCGAAGTACATCGTTCCGCAGGTCAACATCTACGCCGGGGAAGGCTTCGAGGAGGTCGAGGAGTCCTTCTTCGGGTTCATGCTGCGCGAGGCGGAGCAGAAGGGGCGCCCGTTCGAACCACGTACGGTGCGGATGAAGTCGGAGCTGCGCGGCCCGGGCCGGGTCGCCCTGCCGCTGGTGTTCCTGCGTGGGCCCGACGGCCGGTGGCGCGCCAAGTGGCTGCACCTGTACCTGAAAGGGACCCCCACCTCCAACCGGGTCGAAAGCAGCCAGGTGACGGTCGCGGTATTGCTGCGCGACATCGTCGAGCACGAGCCGCTCACCATCCGCCATCTCATCGGCCTGATGTCCGGCAGCACAACGACCGTCACCGAGTGGGACGGAAGAACGGTCCCGGTGGATCCCGTCACCTACATCGGTCTGGAACGGCCCGACGGGCTGCATCCGCAGTCGCGGATCATCACCCTGGAAAACCTGCGCGACCTGATCCCCGCCTGACTGCTAACGTGGCCGTGGCGAGGCCATGAACGGGCTTCCTTCTCAAACTCCTTGAAAATAGCCCCTTCGCTCTCCTCGCCACCGAGCCTTTTCCCGCCTCACCGAGGCATTGCCAGGTGGGGCGGGAACCGGCCTTGATCCGCTGTGACGGGCACTCCTGATCAGGGGCTTCGGCCCCGGAAGAATGATGCCGTTCAGGTACTCGGCGTCCTCGGGTCGTCCACCCGGCTGCCTTACCGGTCGGCCTGGTGCGCCGGGGACCGGATCCGTCAGCCTGTTACGCGGCCACCGGTCACATCGAGGGTGAGGCCGGTCAGGTAGGAAGAGGCGTCCGACGCGAGGAACAGCGCGGTGCGCGCGACGTCTTCCGGTGTCGCAAGGCGGCGCAACGGGTGGCTCGCCGCGACCCGATTCCGGATGTCGGGCGGCATGTGCTTCCGGACTTTCTCCGTCAGTACCGTCGTCGGTGCGATGCAGTTCACGCGGACACCGCGCGGGCCGATCTCGGTCGCGAGGTGCCGGGTCAGCATGACGAGCCCGGCGTTGGCGACGGCGTAGGCGAGGTTGACCTGCTCCGGCTGCCGTCCGGCGGTCGAGGACATCGTGACGATGGCGCCCGAGCCGCGTTCGAGCATGCCTGGCAGCACGGTACGGACGGTCAGGAACGCCGAGGTGAGGTTGCAGTCGAGCACCTCGTGCCAACGCTCCTCGGCGAGGTCCTGGGTCGGGACGGCGAGCCCCTGACCGCCCGCGAAAGCCGCGAGGACGTCCACCGGGCCGAACTCGTGCACGACCTCCTGATGCACCCGGGCAAGCGCGGCGGCGTCGCTGACATCGGCGAGGGCGCACATCGCGGTGCCCCCCGCGAGGGTGATCTCGGAAACCACGGATTCCAGGGCCTCGGCGTCGCGACCGAGGACGCAGACGCGGGCACCCTGTTCAGCGAACGCCCGGGCCGTGGCCGCACCGATGCCGCGGGATCCGCCGGTGACGAGGACGGACCTGTCGCGCAGGTCGGGGTAAACGGCGATCAACGTACGTTTCCTTCCGGAGTTCCGAGGTTGCGGAGTTCTACGGGTGGTGGTCAGGCGGTGGCCCGGCGGCGAACCTGGGGAAGCATCGGTGCGACGGCGATCAGCCACACCAAGCCCCCGAAGCGCACCACCGGCACGAGGTACGAGAACCCGGACGCGACCGGGGAGAGCACGGCGAGCACACCGACGACGGCAATCACCAGTCCGGGGACGGTAGCGACCTTCGGCAGCAGGCCGGCGTTGAGCCCGGTCGCCGACAGCCCGAAGACCAGCAGCGCGAACATCACGGCGAACGCAGGGCCGCCGGAGAAGAACGACAGGTCGGCGATTGCCTTGGCCAGCGCTGGGGAGGCGCCCCCGGCAAGCCGCCCGGAGACGTAGGACGCCGTCGCGCACACGGTCAGCATGATCGCGGCGGCTATACCGCCGACGAGCGTGATCGCCGGGCCCGGGGCGGTGATCCCAAGCGTCCGCAGGCGCCGGTACAGGACCGCCGCCATGAGGACGAGCGTTATCGCCGAGGCCAGCAGAAGTGCGGAGCCCAGCCTCAGCGCCGTGCCGTGCCCGAGGTCGTAGACGAGCACGGTGCGGGCCGAAGCGTCGAAGTGCGGCGTGGACCGGTTCACGACGACGTAACCGATGGTCGGGACGGTGAAGGCGAGGACCGGCGCGAGTGGTGGCGGGCCGATCTGTGGGCGTCGACCCGAGCGTTTCGATGCGGTCACGCCGGTACCGGCTGTGGCGACCATGGGGGTCCTCCGTATGCATGGGGACGGCCGTGCCCTCCGGCAGGCCGTGTACGAGAAAGAATGATTCCATATTTGAATGATTGTCAACAGGTACGCTCATGCCATGGGAATCGATAACGAGAAGGAACGGCCGCGCCCCTCCGGACCGCAGCAGCCCGGCGCGGCGTTCCTCATCACCCAGCTCGGCACGCACGCCGCCGGCCTGTTCGCCCAGGCCCTCGCGCCCCTCGACCTCACGCCCCCGCAGGCGGGCCTCCTGCGGGTGCTTGCCGCGGACCCCGGGCGCAGCCAGCGCGCGCTCGCCGACGCGCTCGGCATGCCCCAGAACCGGTTCGTGGCCTTCGTCGACGCACTGGAGGAGCGCGGTCTCGTCGAGCGGCGCAAGAACCCCGAGGACCGCCGCCTGCACGCGCTCTACCTGACACCGAAAGGGCTGTCGCTACTGGGGAAGGTGCGTGACGTCGGCATGGCCCACGAGCGGCGGCTGCTCCAGTCGTTGACCGAGGACGAGCATCGGCAACTTGCCGCACTGCTGCGGCGCATCGCCGACCAGGAGGGGCTCCACCCCGGAGTGCACCCGGGCTACCGCGCCATGTGACGCGCGCCCACGGGCCCGCCCCTGACCGCGTGGACCCGGCGCACCGGGCCGACCCGCCCCGGGAGCCGCCCCCGGGCGGCGGGTGAGCCCGGCGGCGGGCGGGCGCGGGCCGCGCCGGCATCGTCCGGTCCGGGCGTTCGTCCGATCCGCCCGCTCCGGCGCGTCCTTTCGGGCACCGCGTTCCCGCAGCCGTCACCCTCGCGTACGACGGGCCTGTAGACGATGTGACCATCCGGAGCGGATCGCCCTCGTCCGGTGCGGTGCGTCCGTATTGTGAGCGCTCGCGAGGTATCGGCGGCCACGGCCGGAGACTGCCGCGGACGGCCGGAACATAGGCCACGGACGCCAGGGGGGCGGCCCATGCGGGGAGGACAACGGACCATGATCGGCGCCAGGACCGCGGCGGGGAGGGGGAGACGGAGAACCGGGCCCACGGGACCGGCCGGGCGCGGCAGGATCGCCGGGGCGCTGGCCGCGCTGGCGTTACTTCTGACGGCTCTCACCGTGCCCACCTGGGTGTACGCGCCGAAGGCCGACGCCTTCGGCACGGTCATCAGCCCCGAACTGGGGCAGCACGCGGAACACGAACAGATCACCCGGGCCGCGCTCGCCTGCGGGGCCGGCAAGAAATCGGACGGATCCTGCTTCGAGCCCGACTCACTCGGCCAACTGGCGGGCCACTTCGGTACGTTCGGCGCGGTCGGCGCGCCCGACTGGGACGAGACGGACGTCGCGGAGGCGCACTGCGACAACGCCGACTTCCTCGACGTCCCCGGGTACCCGCACGACCGGACCGCCCGCGACAACGCGATCAACGGCTGCATCGACCACGCCCGCGCCCGCTACGACCAGGGCGTCACCGCCGCCGGTCAACTCCTGGACAGCGGTGACGTGCTGCGCGGCGACCAGGTCGACATCAGCCTGGGCTGCTCCTTCAACGTCGACGGCTCCGGCTCGCGGCACAACGCCAAGTGCGACGTCATCGAGGACTTCGGGCGCGCGCTGCACACCGTGCAGGACTTCTACTCGCACAGCAACTACGTGGACCGGTCAGACCCCGACGAGCCGATCGGGCCCACCAACCCGCCCGGTCTGAGCCAGTCCGCGCCCAGCGAGCTGATGAACCTGTCCGACACCGGACCCAAGAAAATCCCGCCGAACCTCACCACCGGCTACTACAAGAGCTTCTTCACCGACTTCTGCACGCCGCTGAACACGCTGGTCCGGCACGCCTGCATGAACAAGGACAAGGCGATCATCAACGTGGACACTGGCGTCGATCCGCCGACCTGGTCGGTCTCCCTCGGGCTGCTGCCCCAGGAACGCACCCACCGCGGAGTGATCCTCGACAACGAGAAGCGGGCCGTCGACGCCGCCGTCGCCGAGACCCGCCAGCAGTGGGTCGACTTCCGGAAGAGCCTGAGCCACCAGTACGGCGACGCCCGGGCCCACAAGATGATCCTCGCCATCACCCAGGACGTGCCGAAGGTCGACCTGGTCTTCGCGATCGACACCACCGGGAGCATGGCGCCGTACATCGACCAGGTGGTCTCCAACGCCGACGCCCTGCTCGACGACCTGTCGGCCGGCGGCAACGTGCCCTTCGTCCGGCTCACCGACTACCGGGTGGGCGTCGTCGACTACAAGGACGTCGACTCACCCGATCCGGACTCCTGCCCACCGGATCCCTATGACGCGACCACCGATCTGCCCTTCAGCAACTCGCACAGCGACATCGTGGACGCACTGGACACGCTGCCCGGCAAGGTCGGCGGCGGCTGCGACATCCCCGAGGACATGCTGTCCGGCATCAAGCGGGCGGTGGACTTCCCCTGGCGCAACGGCGGCAGCAAGTCGATCATCGTCATGGGCGACGCACCCGGCCACGACCCCGAGGCGCACAGCGGCCTGACCCAGCAGTCGGTGATCGACGCGGCCAAGGCCGTCGACCCGGCGTCGGTCTACCCGATCCTCGTCGGCGGCGACCCGTCCGCCACCGCGTTCGAGACGGCGCTCGCCGAGGGCACCGGCGGCAAGGTCTTCGACAGCGACACCGCCGGCGGTGTCGCTCAGGCGCTGGTCGACGCGATCACCGCCATCGCGGCCGCACCGCCCACCGGCGACGTCGCCGCGCCGACGGTGACGGTCCACCTGCCGACCCCGCCGGACGCCCAGGGCGGCGTGTTCAACGCCTCGCAGGCGCCGGTCACCGGATCGGTCACCGCCACCGACGAGTCCGGCGTCGCCTCGCTGGACTGCGCCGACAACGGCGGCGGTCTCACGCTCGGCCCTCTCACCCACGACGCATCCGGCAATGCCGGCCGTACCCTGACCGTGACCGGGGACGGCGAGCACGAGATCTCCTGTCAGGCCACCGACGCCTCGCCGTCCGCCAACACCGGTGTCGGGGAGGGCTCGGACCCGGTCGGGACGGCCGTCATCGACGCCACCTCGCCGACGGTGGCCTGTCCTGCGAGTCCGGCGCTGATCCAGCCCGCCGACAGCCGGATGGTGCCCGTCACCACGGACGTCACCGTCACCGACGACGCCTCGGGGCCGGCCGGCTTCACCCTGACCTCCGTCACGGGCGGACCCGCAGGTGACGTCCAGGACTTCGACATCGGTACCGCCGACACCTCCGGCGAGCTGCGGGCCGTACCGTCGGCGCAGTACACGCTCACCTACCAGGGCAAGGACGCGGCCGGGAACACCGCGACCTGCACCACGCGGGTCGTGGTCACGGCCGGCAGCGGCGGCGCCGTCGCCATCGACAAAGCGGTCAGCGCGGTCGAGAAGAAATCCGCGAGCCCGCTCGTCTCGCCGAAACTCACCACCGGCCACGGCGGCGAACTGCTGCTCGCCTACGTCAGCGCCGACGGCCCCGCCGACGGCACCCAGCAGGTCACACGGGTCACCGGCGGCGGACTGACGTGGACCCGGGCCGCCCGCAGCAACGCCAAGGGCATCGGCACCGCCGAGGTTTGGCAGGCGTACGCCACCAGCCCCGTGACCTCCGCGTCCGTCACCGCGTCGCTGGCCCGGCGCGGCTACGACGGAGCGATCACCGTCGTCGCCTACACCGGCGCGGCCTCCACGGTCGGCGCCACCGCGCACGCCTCCGGCCGCGGCGGCACGCCCTCGGCGACCGTCACCACCACCGTCCCCGGCGCGCTCGTCCAGGCCGCCGGCCACGACTGGAGCAGCGCCCTGCGCCTGACGCCGAAGTCCGGGCAGCGGATTCTCGTGCAGTACGCCGACACCCGGATGGACGACACCTACTGGGTCCAGGGGGCCGGTCCGGTGGTCGCGGCGGGCACGCACGTCACGATCGGCCTCACCCAACCGCTCCCGGACCGCTGGGGACTGGCGGCGGTGGAGGTGAGGCCCGCCCTGTCCTGATCGTCCGCCGCACCCCCGATACAGGGCCCCGCGCGAGGCTCGTTCCCTCACTGCGCGCGGGGCCCTGTTGCCATACCGATGCCATACCGACTTCGGAGTCCTGGGTCCGGATCCGTGTCGCGCCTGGTGACGGCACCGGCCGTCTGATCGGCTCCGGGGGCTGGAAGGCGATGAACGCCCTGACCCGGCACGGTGATTTCAGCCGCGACGGCCGACCCGACCTGATCGCCCGCGAGGCGTCCACCGGGAAGCTGTGGCTCTACCCCGGCAGGACGGGATCCATTGGTTCCCGTGTGCTGATCGGCTCCGGCGGATGGAACGCCATGAGTTCGCTCATCGCCGTCGGCGACTGGTCGGCCGACGGCCGCGCGGACCCGATGGCGACGAGCGGCGACTGGCTGGTTCAGTACGAGGGGCTGGGGACAGGTGGTCTGCGGCCGGGCGAGCGGGACAACGCCGACTGGTGGGGCCTGGACAGCGGCGGTTTCTGACCTACCGCGTGGGCTTTCGCCTGCCTGCGGGGGCCCACGCAAGGTCGCCGGGCTCATCGCCGCTTCCTCTCCTGTCCCGCTTCCCCGCTGGAAGCCGGGCCGGTGGCGGTTCGGCGGCGAGCACCCACTCACGGGGATCAGCACTCGAAGGACAGGCCGTGTGCGGATATCCGGGACAAGGACAGCGAGCAGCGCCACCGGGGGGTGCCGGTCGCGGCGCCCGACGCCCGGCCGGCCATGGTGTTCCGCAGTACCGCGCGGGGTGCCCGCCCGGCTCGACACCTTGCCGTCCGGCAGTTCACCGAGTGTTCCTGCTGCCGTACGGTGTGCGGATCGAGGTGACGCACACCCGGCCGAGGGCCGCGGCCGGCCCGCGGACCGGCCCGACGTCTGGTTCAGACGGTGCCTTTCGGGGTGAAGGCGACGGGGCGGTGGTCGTCTGTCCGCGCCCGGCCGGGACCTGGGACGAGATCCCCGCGGAACTGTCGATTCCGAGCCCGCCGTGTTCGTCGTACCAGTAGGCGAGCCCTTCAGGGCCGCAGGCGAAAGGATGGTTGACATGGCGAAGTACCTGCTTCTCATTCACGGCGACGAGCGGGAGTGGGCGGCGATGTCCGATCAGGAACGGCGGGCGCTTTCCGAAGGGCACCGTGCCCTCGTCGCGGCGGCCGGGGCGGCGGTTCTCGACACCCACGAGCTGGAGCCGGCGAGCGTTGCCACCACACTGCGCGCAGATGCCGAAGGGCGGCTCACCGTGACGGACGGGCCGTTCCTGGAGACAAAGGAAGCAGTGGGCGGCTACTACCTGATCGAGGCAGGTGATCTCGACGAGGTGATGGGGCTGGCCAAGCATCTGTACGAGGCGACCGCCGGTCACAGCGGGGTGGAGATCCGCCCGGTGGTGGAGCACGGATGACTCATGAGGTCGTCGCGGCGCTCGCCGAGGCGCACCGCCGCGACTGGGCCCGGGTGCTTGCCGCCACCCTCGCACTGGCCCGGGACCTCGACCTCGCGGA
Source organism: Streptomyces sp. HPF1205 (assembly GCF_020400825.1). Classification (GTDB taxonomy): domain Bacteria; phylum Actinomycetota; class Actinomycetes; order Streptomycetales; family Streptomycetaceae; genus Actinacidiphila. Next base: position 137,002 of record NZ_JAINVH010000013.1, on the reverse strand, counting down.
GGAGTGCACGCAGGAGGCGTACACGCAGGCGTTGCAAAGCTGGCCGGTCTCGGGAATCCCGGACCGGCCCGGCGCGTGGCTGACGACCACCGCACGCAACCGGGTCAGGGACGCGCTGCGCCGTCAGGAGCTGTGGCGGCGGTCGCTGCCGCTGCTCGTGACGGACGCTTCGGTGCCTGGGCCCGAGGACGCCCTGGACGACGATCGTCTGCGACTGGTCTTCACCTGCTGTCACCCGGCCCTGTCCCGCGACGCCCAGGTCGCTTTGACGCTGCGGCTGGTGTGCGGGCTGTCGACGGCCGAGGTGGCCCGCGCGTTCCTGGTGCCGGAAGCCACCATGGCCGCGCGGATCACCCGCGCCAAGAAGAAGATCAGCGCGGCCCGGATCCCATATCGCGTGCCGTCGCCGGACCAGCTCGCAGAGCGGGTCGGCGTCGTCCTCGAGGTCGTCCACCTGGTCTTCACCACCGGCCACACCGCGCCGGTCGGCGCCCAATTGGTGCGTCGCGACCTGGTGGACAGCGCTCTGGACCTTGGCCGCATGCTGCACCTGCTCATGCCGAACGACGCCGAGGTCAGTGCCCTGCTCGCCCTCATGCTGCTCATCGACGCGCGGGCGGACACCCGGCTGTCCGGCACCGGCCGGCTGCTTGTGCTGTCGGAGCAGGACCGCACCCGCTGGGACCGCCAACTCATCGAGGAGGGCGCCGCGCTGCTCACCGACGCGCTGCGTCGGCGGCCGCCGACGCGGTACGCCGTTCAGGCCGCGATCGCCGCCGTCCACGCCGAAGCACCCACCTGGCAGGACACGGACTGGACGCAGATCATCGGTCTCTACGACGTCCTGTACAGGCTGTGGCCCTCACCGGTGGTCGAACTCAACCGGGCCGTGGCGCTGGGCCTGCGCGATGGCCCGCAGGCCGGCCTCGACGCGCTGGCCGCCTTGTCCGACGAGCCGGCCCTGGCCGCCTACGCCTACCTCAGCGCCGCCCGCGCCGACTTCCGGCGGCAACTGCACCAATGGCCGCAGGCCGTCGAGGCGTACGAAGAGGCCCTCCTCCTCAGCGACAACGACGCCGAACGCGGCTTCCTCACCGAACGCCTCGCGGAGGCCCGGTCGAACCTGCGCTGGTGAAGACCGCCCGCCAACACGGGCCCAGAGCAACAGCACACGGTGAGAGACGACGCCGAGCCCGCGAAGGAGAGTGGCCTCACACCGCCGCCCGCCGACGGGGCGCCCGCCTGTCCCAGCCCGAGGGAAGCGAGCGCTGTGGTCCAGCTGGGAGTCGGCTTCACCTCGCCGCACGAGTTTCCCGGGCGACGGCCAGCCGGTATCCAGCCACCGCCGCACACCCGGCCGAGGCTGCCGAATCCGGCGGTCTCGACCTCAACCAAGACGCCGAGACGAGCAAGGCGCCGCATGCCCGAGCCCTACCGCATCGCCGGCTCCGCCCCTCAGCACTGATCCCACCCGCACACACTCAGTTAACGGCATCACGCTCGGTGATGTAAGTGAAGTTATCATGACTGCACCTATCCAAGTTGAGGTCAGGACCCGCTTCACTTGGAGATCCGGTATGCGCGCTCTTCCCCGTCCGCCCGAGATGTTCGACCGCGACCGCGAGTGGGCGGCGCTGTCCCATTTCGCCACCGATCAGGCCGCGGGCGCCACCCTCGGGGTCGTCTCCGGGCGCCGCCGCCAAGGCAAGACCTTCCTCCTGCGTGCCCTGTGCCAGGCCACCGGCGGTTTCTACTACGCGGCAGAGGAAGCCACCGACAGGGAATCGCTGCGGCAGATCGGCGCCGCGATCGCCGACCACCTCGGCTCACCTGCACCGCTCGCGCTCGACGACTGGCATCAGGTCGTGGACACCCTGTTCGCCCTGGGCCGGGACAAGGCGGTGCCGGTGGTCATCGGACGAGTTCCCGTACCTGGCCCGCGCCAACCCGCGCCTGTCCTCGATCATCCAAAGTGCGCTGGCCCCGCTACGGACCGAGCGCGACGAGAGCCGCACGAGGCTGCTCCTCTGCGGTTCGGCCATGTCGTTCATGGGGCGGCTCCCGTCAGGCAACGCGCCCTTGCGCGGGCGGGCCGGCCTCGAACTCGTCGTGCCCACCCTCGATCACCAACTGGCCGCCGAATTCTGGGGGATCGATGATCCGGTCACCGCTCTGCGGGTCAACGCGATCGTCGGCGGCACCCCCGCTTACCGTCGCGAGTTCACCCGCGACGACGCCCCGGCCGGCCCCGAGGACTTCGACCCGTGGGTGTTGCGCACGGTCCTCTCCCCCACCAGCCCGCTGTTCCGCGAAGCCCGCTACCTTCTCGCCGACGAGCCCGAACTCCACGACACCGCCCTCTACCACTCGGTGCTCGCCGCCATCGCGGCGGGCAACACCAACCGAGGAGGCATCGCCTCGTACCTGGGCCGCAAATCCAGTGACCTCGCTCACCCCCTCACCGTCCTGGAGGAGCGCGGCCTGATCACCCGCGAGCCGGACGCCTTCAAGGACAACCGCACCCGCTTCCGCATCAACGAACCGCTGGTCGCCTTCTACCACGCGATCATGCGCCCCATCTGGTCCGATCTGGAGCGCACTCGCGATGCCCGGCCCCTGTGGCAACGCGCCCAGCGCCGCTTCACCGGCAACATCCTCGGCCCCCACTTCGAGCACCTGTGCCGCCACTGGACCCGCCACCTGGCACCCGCCGACCTCTTCGACGACTACCCGAACCGAGTCGCCTCAGCCACCGTCAACGACCCGGCGGCCCGCACAGCCACGAACTCGACGTCGTCACCTTCGGCCTGGACGACAACGGAAGCTCCCCCGTCCTCGCCATCGGCGAGGTCAAATGGGGCGAGACCATGGGCATCGGCCACATCGAACGCCTCGCCCACATCCGCGGCCTGCTCACCGCCCAGGGCCGCCCCGGCGCCGCCGAAGCCCGGCTGGCCTGCTACAGCGCCGCCGGCTTCACCGACGAACTGCGCGAACGGGCGGAGGCGGACCCGGAACTCGTACTCATCGAGGCCGCCGACCTGTACCGCTGAAAACCTCGGATACGGGCATCGGCACTCCTCGCGGCTCCGCCGTCGAACGCCGAAGTGTCCGCCCCTTCCCCGCTGAAGTTCCGCCAAGGCCGGGTAGTCAGGGATTCCGGCTGGGGCTCAAGGCAGCGGCCGTTGGTGGTGCGGCTGCCGCGTAGCGATTTCCCGCGTGAGGGTCGCCAGGGCAGGCGGGGAGGCGGAATGGACAGAGCCGGGCTTCGACCCGGGCGAACCGACTCGCGATCCGGCCCATGAGGTTGTCGAACGCCTCCTGCCAGCGGGCGAGGTTCTCGTCGGGCGCGGCGGTCACCAGTTGGACGCCAGAGGCAGGAGGTTCTTTCACAGGCCCAACTGGTCGCGCATCGCGTCGGCGTCACGCAGGGCCCAGTGTTCGACGATTCGGCCGTTGCGGACGCGGACCATGTCCATACTGAGGACCTCGTAGCGTCGTCCGGTGTCACACAGCCGCGTCCGCACTGCTGACCCGGGCGCAAAACGCCGGTGCTGTCCGCCCCGACCTCAGCGCATCGGAGCTACTCGCCCTGGCGAACGGGATCGCCCTGACCACCACGGACGCCACTCAAGCAGAGCGACTCGTCCTCCTGATCAGACAGCGCACGGACACTTCCCCAGCATCGGACGCCCGCATCCGCTGAAACCGGCAAGCGCAACGCCGACTTCCGCTGCGTCCTCGGAACACGCACTCCAGACGGCTCCTACGAGCCACCCAGGCATGAAGGTCACGATCTACGGCTGGAGTATGACTACGCGGGATTGGGGTACTTACGGGGTGCTGGCATTGCTCGTGGTTCTCCTTACGCCTGGATCGTAACCCGGGTTTCAGGGACTCCACGACATCAGTGCAGCTCACACCCCATACCGACCGCCTTCAAGTGTCTGCGACCCGAATCGCCGCCAGCCGACCAGACACCTGCCGCACCGTCTGGTCCCAGACCTCGAAAAACCAGGCCGCACCGAGATCGAGGCCATGTTCCCGACCGAGGTGGTGCACAAGACCGACAGCCATTACCGAGTCCAGCCCGTGCGCCGAAACCGTGTCGTCCGGATCTATGTCCTCCTCTGCGACACACAGCACGGATGCCATGGCCGCACAAAGCCAAGACAACTCCTCGGCGGACTCTTCCGGCGGCTCCGGCTCCACCGGTCCGTCCTGAACCACATCCTCGCCGTCCAGAGCGATACGCGCAGCCGAGGCGAAGTCCCTGAGCGCTTTCCGTACGCCCTCGCGCTGCTCGCGTGCGATTTTGAGATAGCCTGCCGCGCCCTGGCCCTCGGCGGCGGTCGGTTGAGTGAGAAGGGCAGCCAACGCTGTTTGAAAGAGCACGATCCCGTTCTCGACTCGCCGCGCTGGTTCCAGAATGACCGACGGTCCCTCGACGAAGGCAGTGGCCGTAGCGAGCCGAACCGCGTTCACGAGAGCCTTCGCGGCTTCCAGGCGCGTTGCGAGATGTTCGCGCTCCGACGCTGGATGCTGACGTTGGAAGTCGGCAAAGAGTGAACCGAGTTCGTCCCGTGCAGCCGCCCCGGCGTTCAGAAGTCCCCCATAGGTGTCCCGGCGTAATTGCCGCCGCCACTGCTGCTGCTGACTGGCTGCTTCGACGGAGGCCTGCTGACGTCCCGAGCGCGCCGCGACCAACGCGGCTCCGGTGGCACCCAGCGACCCAACTGCCGTGCCGACCACAGCCACCCACGCCGAATCCATGCGGGCAGAATATGCCTCCGAAGCCCAGCCCGAAGGTGAGTCGGAAACTCCGTTGACTCAACCGCGTGTGCTGACGCCGCTCGCCGCGCTCGCCCGCATCGACCCCGGCGCCTCGTCCCTTCACGGCGGCAGTCGGCTGATCTTGCGGTTACGTCCGTGATGTCACGTTAAATCCTGCGCCGACCCGTGTGACGTCGCCGACTGCGAGCTCCCCGAGAATCCCCGGGGGCCGGTCAGGCCCGCCAGTACATCCGCACGCAGCTCGCCGCCTGGGGCCTGGCCGACCTCGTGCCCACCACCGAACTGCTGCGGAGCGAGCTGGTCGGCAAGGTCATCCGGCACGCCAGGAGACCGGTCCGACTGCGGCTGCTGCGCAGCCGGACCCTGATCCGCGAGGTCTACGACGGCAGCCTGAACACTCCCCGCATACGCCGTGCCGACTGCACCGACGAGGGCGGACGCGGCCTGCAGCTCGTCGCGGCCCTCTCCCGCCGCTGGGGTGCCCGGTACCTCCAGGACGGGAAGTGCATCTGGACCGAGCAGGAGCTGCCGGACGGCGAGCCGCAGGCGCGCGCATTCCGCCGCGCTGTACGCCGCCTGAGTTCTCGCGCGGAGATACGCCGGCAGGGTGCGGGCGGATTCGGCGGGCCCACCAGGGTGGTGTGTCGGAGCACGGCGGGTCGGTCCACCAGCGGTTCCACCCTTTTTGCGGTGTACTGCCGGGGGCAGCCGTCCGGCCCCCGGGCGCTGGGAGCTGCAGCCGTGCGTATGACTCTCGGCCCTCACGGAGGACTGCGAGCAGTTGATCACGACCGGGGCGCACGTCCGAGGAGGTTTTACGGTGCTGGAGCGCGGGCGGTCGCCGCTGCGGGGATAGGGGCGTCACCGTCTGTCGTGTCCTCGGCCAGGGCAGGGACGGCATGCCGGGGTTCTACCGGTAGTCGTCGGGGTGGGACTGCATCCAGGTGTTGATCTTGTCGCGGGTTCCCAGCAGAGTCTTCTGGTGCCGTTTGAGGTTCGGGAAGGAGTAGTCGCCGTGCAGGCCGTGTCGCATCGCCTGGATCCAGGTGAGGGGCTGGGCGAAGTGTCCGCTCCCCTTCGGACTGGCTTTCATCGAGTCGTACAGGTCGTCGAGATTGGTCAGCACCCGGGTGAGGAAGTACTCGCAGTTGCCGGGGGTGGTGCAGCCGTCGTTGTAGGTGGCCTGGAGCACGGCGAAGGCGTCCCGGACCTGCGCCACCGGGGCACCCGGCGCGGACCGCGAGATCGGGTAGTCCGACGTCGCGGACGGGCTCGTCGTGGGTGAGTAGTCGGGGCTCGCGGGAGCGCGGCTGGCGGAGTGGGTCGGCGCGGCCGGGGACGGGCCACCGGCGGAGGCCGCCGACGTGGTGTGGCCGTGGCCGGACGAGCAGGCCGTCAGCAGGACCGCCGTCAGTAATACCGGCGCCGCGCGACGTGCGGCTGCGGCTGAGTACACAAGTGCCCCCTTGTCGATCGACTCCCTGTGATCACTTGCTTACACGCCGGGCGGACCGACTGTCCACCCGCGCCCCTGCCGGCCACGCGTCCGCGAGGCCGGCCGCTACCTGCCGCGCTGGGCGGTGTGGGTCGCGGTCGCCGCCGGGACGATCAGCGTGCCGGCGCTCCTGCTGTTCGCCCTACTGCCGCGACCCGGCCTGCGGCCTCAAGGCCCGGTGGCGCGGGTGATCCGCGCGGGTGATCGCGCGGGTAAGGAGTACGGCGGGGTCGGAGGGCGAAGGAGGACTCGGCGGCCAGGTCGAGGCCCACACTCCTGCCGTGAGTCCACAGAGCTCAGGAAACCGTCGCCAGGAACTCGACAGCCGCCGTCACGTTGGACGACACGTCGGTCACCACATCCAGCACCAGGCGGTGATCGGTCCACGGGGCGAACTCCGCCCGCAGCCGTTCCACTGCCTCCCACGTCGGTTCCGGGAAGCCCTCGATCCCGCGGGAGCGGCCTTCCAGCCGCCGGCGGTGCACCACCGGGTCCGAGCACACCACCTCGATGAACGCCATCGGCACGCCAGATCGACCCGCCAGCGACCGCCACTGCTCCCGCGCCGCTTCCACGGCGTTGACCGCGTCGACGATCACCGTCTGGCCAAGGGCGAGCACGCCACCGGCCACGGCTTCGGCCACGACATACGCCGCCAGGCCGGTGGGCTGGTCACGAGCCACTCCCGCACGCCACATCGCCGCCTCGATCGGATCGACAGAGACAACCGGAGCAGCCAGCCTCCGCCCCAACGCCCCAGCCACCGAACTCTTCCCCGAACCGGGCAGCCCCGCCATCACGATCAACATAACAACACCCTCGCACCCCCGACCGCCGTCCAGGCCAGAACCGGGCAGGCACCCCCGGCCCGGTCGTGCGGTCACACCAGCCCGTCCACACGATTTGACAACTACTCCTGTCCATACGGGGCCTCGTTCCTTGGATCAGCTCTCCAAACTTGGCTGGGGGGCAGTGCCTCATGGCGGTCGGCCATCTGCCGATGGTTCCTGATCCGGGCGCCGACATCGGCAGGAGTTCCGACGATGGAGCACCGCGTTGGCGGCGCTCTTGCGGGCCGAGGAACCGCAGCCTTGGATCGGGGCGGATCTTCCGCTGAAGCCGATGCAGCCCGAACCGCGTGACCGTCGTCGCCGCCGCGGCCCTCACCCTGGAGAGGCAACGCTGAAAAGCCTCAGTCTTCGGCGGACAGTTGGTCGTCGATCTCGTGGGCCCGGCGCAGGTAGTGCGTGTGACGGGGATCGCCCAGGTCACGCAGGGTGTCCGCGGCGTCGGCGAAGGCCGCCAACGCGATGAGCGTGGGCGTGCCCCACCGTTCGGAGCGTTCCGCCAGGGGGAGGAGCACGTCCCTGGCCTCCTCCAGGTGGTGGAGGCGGCGCAAGGCGCCGGCGCGGTTGAGAAGGATCTGCTCGATCCCGTAGGCGTCGGGCCCGGTGAGCTGTTCGGCCTCGGCCAGGAGCTCAAGTACCCACTCTGCCACCTCCGGCCCCGGACCGCCGTGGCGCAGGAGGTGCGTGGCGTAGTCGTTGAGCACCATGGCCACCTCCGCGGCGTCCTCCTGCGTGCCGCCGACGGTGTGGCACTCGCGGGCGACGGCCAGGGCGCGACGGAACTCCTTGTCGGCACGCTCCGGTTGGCCGGCCGCGGCCAGGACCGACGCGTAGAGGTTGAGCGCGGCGGCATACTCGTCGTGCGGTCTGCGGGAGGCGAGGTCCACCCCCTCCCGCATCGGTGCGAGCGCGGCTTCGGCGCCCCGAGCCCGTTGTACGGCGAGCGCGTAGTTGATCAGGTAGGTCGCGTAGAGGCGCTTGTCGGGCACACCTGCGGTCCTGTACAGCCGTACGGCCCGCGTACCCGCCGCCAGTGCGGCCTCCGAGCCCGTGTCCCTGATCCGGTGGTGGACGCAGAGCCGGTCCATGAGGTGGGCGGCCTCCGGGAGCCCTTCGCCGTACGACTCGGCCTCGTCGACCACCTTCAGCACGTGCGGCTCCGCGTCGTGCCACTCCGGCCAGGAGTCGTGGTCGTGGGTGTCCTCCCGGAGTGCGACGCTCAGAAAGCGCAGGGCCACGTTCGTCCACCGGCGCCGCTCAGCGGCGCTGAGGCGTTCGGCGGGGAGCGCGTGCATGGCGGCCGGCATCACGATCCGCTGCACGCCGTCGTCGACCAGCGGCAGCAGCAGTCCGCGGTCGAGCAGTTCGCGCAGGACGCGGGCCGACGCCGCGGTGCTCGCTGCGAGTTCGCGCAGTGGCGGCGGCAGCGGGCCCCAGGCGGCGGACAGGAAGGAGACGCGCAGCGGGTCCGGTGCCAGGACGCTCAGCAGGGTCAGCAGTTCGGTGCCTGCCGACAACCCCATCTGCCGGGCCCGGTGCCACTCGTAGCCGAAGTGACCGCGGGCCAGTTCGTCCGCCTGGCCGTCCGCCTGGCCGTCCGGGTCGTCCGCTTCGGACGCGGCCGCTTCGGACGCGGCCGCTTCGGACGCGGCCGCTTCGGGAGCCGCGGTCTCCGAACGCGTCGGGAAACGATCACGCAGGGCGGCCTGCACGTCGTGGAACAGTGCCGCCAGGCCCGGTGCCGCCCGCCCGGTCGGCTTCGCGTTCAACCACAGCCGGCCCTCGATTTTCTGGACCAGGTCACGGCCCCCCAACGGCGGCTCGATGTCGTTACGTTGGGCCTCGGGCAGGTCCCGCAGGCCGACGCCGAGCACGACATGCAGCCACCACAGCACGACGGCTTGCTCCGGGGCACCCGCGAGATCCCCGCGGACGACTGCGGGCAGCGCGCTCCGCGCCTGCTCCACGCCGCGCGTCACCCGGTCCACCAGCCATCGCCCGCGGGCCAGGTGCGCATCGTCCGCGCGTGCGGCGCCGCCCGACCGGCCGGGCACCGCGGGCCGATCCGTCCAACGCGGTCGCGCGGGCGGGCCGAAGAGCGCGAACGCCGGGGATGACGCGACCGCGTGCAGGGCAGCGGCCTCCGCTTCGGGGTCGCCGCCGATCCGTAGCGCGGCCACGGTGTGCACCAGGCGCAGTCCGGTCCTGAACGAGCGCCAGTGGGCCTCGACCGCGGCCATCGGATCGGCGTGCTGGCCGGTGGCGGCCGTTTTCACCTCGGGGCCGTCGATTTCACCCCGGCCCCCGCCGTTGGATCTGCTCATGGACTCCTCACCCCTGGTTCCGCCCCCCGTCCCGGTCCCCGCCTCGCCCGCGTCCGCCCGGCCCGGCCCCCGCGTCTTCATCAACTACCGCACCAGCGACGAGCCATTCGGCGCTGCCCTCATCGACACCGCGCTGTGCGAACGCTTCGGCTGCGACACGGTCTTCTTCGCCCCGCGCTCGCTCGCGCCCGGAACGTGCTTCTCGGCGGGCATCCTGGATGCCGTCGCAGGGGCCTCGGTGGTGCTCGTCGTCATCGGACCGCGCTGGCTCCAGGCGGTCGGCCGCTCCGGGCGCCCCAGGCTGGAGGACCCGGGCGACTGGGTGCGCAGGGAGATCGTCGAGGCGTTCCGCCACGACGTGTGCGTGGTGCCGGTTCTGCTGAACTGCGAACTGCCGGCCGAGTACCAACTGCCGGTTCCGCTCGCCCGGTTGAGCACCTTGCAGTATCTGCGGCTGCACCACCGGAACACGGGGGCCGACCTTGAGCGGCTCGTGCGCGAACTCGGTTGGATCGCATCCCCCTCACCGGATCATCCTCTGTTTAAATCGGAAATATCGTAGGACAGCGGTCACTCCTCCCGGCTATGGTCGCATTGCCAACCGCCTCAGGGAGGAGTTCCGTGGTTTCCGGTGAAGACTTCGGGCGCGGGTTACGGGAGCGCCGGATGCGCGCAGGCCTCTCGCTGTCACAGTTCGGCGCGCTCGTGCACTTCTCCCCGTCCTACCTGTCCCGCATAGAGGCGGGCGAGCGCCCCGCCGGGGGGAAGCTCGCCCAGGCGTGCGACCGGGTGCTCGGTGCCGACGGCGCACTCGCCGCCCTCGCGCCGGCCCGGAGCCCCCGTACGGTGGCGCGGCAGCCGCCGCCTGACTCCGAGCCCCCCGACGACGTCCTGGCGACGGGCTACGTCGCCGCGCCCCCGCGCGGCCGCGACGACGAGGACGACCTGGTCCACTTCGTCACCGGCCTCATCCGACTGCGCGGGCTCGCCCAGCGTCTGCCGCCGGCGCTCGTCGTGGAGCAGCTCGTTTCGTCGGTCCGGACGCTGGACGTGCTCGCGCGCGCCGCGCGCGCCCCTGCCGGCCGCCTTGCATACCTGGAAGCCTCCGCGTTCTACAGCGACTTCGCGGGCTGGATGAGCCAGGAGGCCGGTGACGGCCGGGCGGCCGAACGCTGGATCGGGCGGACCGAACGCCTGGCCGCCGAAGCGGGTTCGCCCGAGCTCGCCGACCATGCGCTCATCCGGCGGGCGGGGCTCGCGCTGTACCGAGGGGACGCCGAGACGGTGGTGCGCCTGGCGGTCGAGGCCGGCCGGCGGTCCACCGCGAGCCCGCGGGTCCGGGCGCTGGCCGCGTACCGCGAGGCGCAGGGGCTGGCGTTGGCCGCCGACGCGGCCGGGTGCGCGTCGGCGCTCGACCGCGGTGCGGAACTGCTCGACGGGATCCTGACCGGCCGCCCGTCGCGCACCGGGCTCCTCGTCGGCTCCGCCTTGACGTCCCGCAGGCACGGCCTGATCCGCGGCTGGTGCCTGTACGACCTGGGCCGGCCGGACGAGGCGGCGGCCGCCATCGCGGCGGAGCTGGAGACGTTCCCCACGGCGTCACGCCGGGCCCGGGCCCTGTTCACGGCACGGCTGGCCCTGTGCCAGACCGCTGCCGGTGATCGCAGCGCCGCTGTCCGCACCGTGCGCGAGCTCCTGCGTGAGAGCGCGGGGCTGTCGTCCTGCACCGTCCTCAGCCAGCAGCGCCTGCTCGCGGCGCAGCTCCGACGCCACCTGCGGCGGCCGGACATGCGCGAGCTCTACCTTTCCCTGACGACCGCCGGGGCCTGAGCGCGTCCCCCGGGCGCCGCCCGCCCCGGAAGCCGGTGGCCGCTTCCGTGCCGTTTGGCAACAGGCAAGGGGATGGCAACCGGGACCGCCCTACCTAGGCTCGTCGGCTACAGACGGGCAGCACGGAGGCCGCACCGGACCGGACGCGGGGGGCCGTGCGGTGTCCCACGCCACGTCGAGACGAGGGAACGACATGGGCAGCAAGCAGGCATCTTTGAGCACCAGGCTCACGGTCGAGCAGTGCGCGGCGGCCTTCCGTGACGGCGCGTCACAGGCACGGGGCATCGGCTCCCACCTCGGGGGGCTCGCCGCCAAGGTCGCCGGCAACGACCAGAGCGGCTTCTTCACCCCGACCAACGACTCGGCGTTCGCGGCGCTGGACGACGACCCCCCGGTCTTCTCGGTGGGAGCGATGATCCCGAAGTTCAGCGCGGGGGCGAAGGGAAACGGCACCGCGATCCACATGTACGTGTGGGACCGGGGTACGACGCGGGAGGTGCGGTTGTTCTCGCCCCACGGCCTCGGTGGTGGCATGCATGCGAACAAGCTGGTCACCAAGGTCGGCGCGGCGTTCGAAGCCGCGGACCCGGCGTGCCGCCGCACCGCCGAGTAGGCCCTTGCCGCAGGCCCTCCGCACAGGCGCCGCCCGTGCGGAGACCGTCCGACAACCCACGTCCCTGCAGAAGTGCCGGGGCACGATTCGATCCGGAGGACAGCGTCATGGCATGTGCGTGCGAGAAGGACCGGGGCGCGGGCAACAAGTGCGCCCACTGCAAGGAGGGCAACCACAGGGCCTGTTCGTCGTTCGGCAAGTGCTCCTGAAGCGGCGTCCGCCGGTGATCGGCACAGGCAGGCGCACGTAGCGCCAGGGGGAAGGGAGAAGCCCCGCCGGCCAGGCTGGGTGCCCGGCCGGCGGGGCGTCACCCTGGGAGGAGGTTCGGCGGTCCGTTGCCGCTGCCACGAGCCGGTGACGGTCACGAGCCCGCGACGGTGATGCTCGTCGGCGCGGTGGACGACCCGCTGTCGACGAGCTGCGAAAGTCGTAGTCCGTTGGCGGCCCAGCGCGAGGGCCTCGCGCATCTTCGCCGCGGTTGCAGCGTGGAGCGGGTCGGCGATGACGTGCTGCCTGGCCCAGGACCGCTCGTGTCGGGCGACGACACGGCCCTCGCGGAACACGGTCACCGTCTGCGGCGAGCCGGTGACGTCGACGAAGCGGCCGATCACCTGCGGGTCGACCGAGTGGTCGGGTATCGACGCGGACGTAGGAGTCCCGGCCGAGCCGGATCCGGGAGCTCAGCCCGATCGGCGGCACGACCGGCGGCAGCGGGACCATTGCCTGGTAGTCGGTCTCCAGCAGGTCGACCGGTCGTCCCTGGACCGCGCGAACGGTCCGCGCGTTCGCCTCGACCAGCAACTCGTGCGGCTGCTGGTTCGGCCCGGCCCGCCGGACGCTGGAGCCCGGCGAGCCGGCGGATGTACGGCTGGTGGTCCGCACCGGCAGGCCTCTGTGGTTCGGCAAGGCCGTGACGCGGCCGTTCACCGTCGGCACCGCCGGTTACGCGCCGGAGTCCGGGCGGGCCGCCGAGGCGGAGCGCATCCGGCCGGACGAGACCACGGATGTCTTCCAGGCGCCGCTGGACGGCGAGTTCGTCCAGATCCCGGTCTTTCCCCGGTGGCTGCTCGCGGTGCTCGCGGCACTGCTTGCCCTGCTGCTCGCCTGGTTCGCCCTGGTGCGTCCGACGGTGCGCAGCACCGCCGAGGCGGCAGCCGACAAGGCCGTCCACCCGCAGACCACCTCCCCCGGCGCGCAGGCCCCGCAGACCCCTGCCGCCACCGGCGGGCAGACCGCCCCCGGGCCGCAGGGCACCCGGTCCGGATCCGGCGGCACCGCGGGCGCCACGGGCGGAGGGACCGGCGGCACCAGGACCACCGGCGGCCCGCAGAGTTCGCAGACCATCGACGTGAAGGCGTCGGGCGGCCAGACCAGGACCGGCGCCTACCGGGTGCCGACGGGCAGCGTCTTCGGGGTCACGGACCTCGTGGTGGCCAACTTCCAGGGCGACGAGGGGTTGCTGACGATCACGTTCGGCGACCGCAAGATCACCACGATCGCGCTGGAGACCTTCCGCAACCAGGACTACCACTGGGCGACCCCCATCGAGATCCCCGAGAACGACACCGTGACCGTCGAGGTGACCTGTCAGAAGCCCGGCACCCCGCCACCGGCCGCCAGGCGTCCGGCTGCCACGAGATCCTCAACGTGAGCGGCGTGCTGAACTCCGTCGCCCGCTGAGCCCGGATCCACCGGCTTGATTCCGGGTTGATTCCGGGTTGATCGTTCCGGGGGCGATCGAGTGGTCCGGCGGTTGATCTGAGGTTTCGGGCCGGGAGTATCCGCCGGTCCGCCCGGGAACGTCGCCTCGATCCGACTGCCGGCCCCGGCTCCCGACGCACCGCCATCTCATCCAGCGCGGATCCAGCGCTGCCAAGTGCCGTGTTTCAACGCAGCGAGTGACGCCGGCACCGCGGGTCCGGCAGGCCGAAGTCCAGCCCGTTCTCGTCGAGGGCGTTGAAGACGGTCAGCCGGGCCTCGGGGAAGACGAAACCGACAGCGACGCTTTCGAGAGGTCGTCCAGTTTGCAGTGGTTGATGACCGGCCCGCGGCCCTTCGGCGAACCCGATCGCCGCCGCGTGGTTGACCGCGGCCACGGCTGACGGGCCGAGCCGGCCGAGCGCGCCGTACAGGTCGGCGACCTGCTCCCAGTCGATGGCGTCCGGGTCCGCGGGCCCGCTCTCCCGCCTCCCTGCCGGACGGCCCGCTTCATGAAAGCCCCAGGCTATCGGGAAAGCGGCTGCATGAATCCCGTTCCGAAAATTTCGGGTCATTGGACTGAAACTTTTCGTGCTCCAAGTCGACCTCTTGACGAATCGATCAGGTCGGCCCTAGCGTCTGCGCGGCGCAGGCGTACGACCAACACCCCAAAAGCCTTCGGCCCCTTGCCCACCCGTCACGGCGATTGCCGCGACCGCCCCCCTCCCCCCCACCCGCCTCCCCCTCCCCCCAACTCCGACTGTCGCGAGATCGCAGTCATCAACGTTCGCCGTTGCCCAATCGTGATGAGAAGTCCCGACAGAGTCATTGACTGGAAGTCGTTGTGAGCGCTAACACCATCACACGCAGTCGCTCACTCCGAGGCCCCTGCGAAGGAGGAGGTGTCGACCATGGTGCAACTGGCACTCACCGGCGCCGCCATGACGGCTCCTCTCCTCGGGCAACCGGTCGATCGGTCCACGCCCGCGTCCACCCGGCCGACTGCGGCCGCCGCCACGTCCCGGCCGAATCCGACGACCGCGACAGACGGCGCCGCCCCGACCCAACCTGACAGTTAGCGCTAACAGTCACCGTCCCGCGGGACGCCATACTCCCCCTCGGCAATTCGGCAATTCCTGTTTCGGCACAACCGGGCTTCAAGGGAGAAGAAATGATCGACAGACGCGGTTTCCTCACCATCGCCGCCGCCACCGTGGCAGCCGGCGGGCTCGCGGCGTGCGCGAAGGACAACCCCGCCAAGAACACCGGCTCCAAGGGCGGTGGCAAGCAGATCACCCTGGGATTCTCCCAGGTCGGGTCGGAAAGCGGCTGGCGGGCGGCCAACACCCAGTCGGTGAAGGAGGCCGCCGCGGCCGCCGGCATCAACCTCAAGTTCTCCGACGCCCAGCAGAAGCAGGAGAACCAGATCTCGGCGATCCGCAGCTACATCGCACAGAAGGTGGACGTCATCTCGTTCTCCCCGGTCGTCGTGACCGGCTGGGACACCGTGCTGAAGGAGGCCAAGGCAGCCGGAATCCCGGTGATCCTCACCGACCGGTCCGTCGACACCTCCGACCCCTCGCTGTACGTCACGCTGGTGGGCTCGGACTTCGAGGTCGAGGGGGAGCGCGCCGCGCACCTGCTGGAGAAGGTCCTGGCCGGCCACACGGGCCCGGTCAAGATCGCGCAGCTGGAGGGCACCACCGGCGCGGCTCCCGCGATCGAACGCGCCAAGGGCTTCGCCAAGGTCATGCACGCGAGTCATCCCGACTGGAAGATCGTCGCCAGTCAGTCCGGCGACTTCACCAGGGCCGGCGGCAAGCAGGTCATGGCGGCCTTCCTGCAGGCGCATTCGGACATCAACGTGCTGTTCGCCCACAACGACGACATGGCCATCGGCGCGATCCAGTCGATCCAGGCGGCGGGCAAGACCCCCGGCACCGACATCAAGATCGTGTCGATCGACGGCGTGCACGACGGCTTCGTGGCGATGTCCAAGGGCCAGATCAACGCGATCGCGGAGTGCAACCCCCTGCTCGGCCCTCAGCTCATGGACGCCGTCAAGACCGTCCACGCCGGCAAGGGTTCCACCCTGCCCCGCTGGATCAAGACCAAGGAGAGCGACTACACGGCGGACCAGGCCGCGGCGGCGCTGCCGAACCGCAAGTACTGAGAGCCGCAGTCGGGAGTTCCGGGCCTGCCGGCCGCTCCCGTCAGTGTCGTGACCATCCCACCAAGGAGCGCTGCCATGGCAGAGCCTCGCCCTGTCCTGGAAATGACGGGCATAGTCAAGGAGTTCCCCGGCATGCGGGCTCTGTCGGGCGTCGATTTCCGGCTCTTCCCCGGCGAGATCCACGCCCTTCTCGGCGAGAACGGTGCCGGGAAGTCCACCCTCATCAAGGTCCTCACGGGGGTTCATCCTCTCGACGGCGGGACGGTCGCTCTGGACGGGCGGCCGGTCCGCATCACCAGCCCGCTGCAGGCCCAGCAGGCCGGTATCAGCACGGTCTACCAGGAGGTGAACCTCTGCCAGAACCTCTCGGTGGCGGAGAACATCCTGATCGGACGCGAGCCGGTCCGGGCCGGCCGGATCCAGTGGAAGCAGCTGCGCAAGCGTGCGGCGGAACTGGTGACCCGGCTCGGGCTCGACCTCGACGTCTCCGCACCGGTCGGCTCGTACCCGCTGGCCGTGCAGCAGCTGGTGGCCATCATCCGGGCCGTCAGCATCGGCGAACCGGCGGACGGCGGCAGCGGGGGCGGGGGCGGCACCAAGGTGCTGATCCTGGACGAGCCGACGTCCAGCCTCGACCGCGAGGAGGTCGAGGAACTCTTCGCCCTCATGCGGCGGCTGAAGGAGGAGGGCGTGGCGATCGTGTTCGTCTCGCACTTCCTCGACCAGATCTACGAGGTCTGCGACCGGATGACCGTCCTGCGCAACGGCACCCTGGTCGGCGAGCACCTGGTAGCCGACCTCGACCAGGTGGATCTGGTCAAGCTGATGATCGGCAAGGACCTCGCCCAGCTGGAGGAACTCACCGAGCGCCACGCCCGGCCCGCTGACGGTGAGCCGCTGCTGAAGGCCGAGAATCTGGGCCGGACCGGCGGCATCGCCCCGTTCGACCTGGAGATCCGCGCCGGAGAAGTCCTCGGACTCGCCGGACTCCTCGGCTCCGGACGCACCGAACTGGCCCGGCTGCTGTTCGGCGCGGACACCTCCGACGGCGGCAGGGTGGACATCGGCGGACGGCAGGTCTCGCTGCGGGCGCCGAACGACGCGATCGACAGGGGAATCGCGTTCATCTCGGAGAACCGCAGGACGGAAGGCCTGGTGCCGGACCTGACGGTCCGGGAGAACATCATCCTCGCTCTTCAGGCGGCCCGCGGCTGGACCCGCCCGGTGCCCTCGTCCCAGCGTGACCAGCTGGTCGCCCGCTACATCGCGGCGCTGGACATCCGCCCGGCCGACCCCGAGGCGAAGGTCAGCGCCCTGAGCGGAGGCAACCAGCAGAAGGTCCTGCTGGCCCGCTGGCTGATCACCCAGCCGAAGCTGCTCATCCTGGACGAGCCGACCCGGGGAATCGACGTCGGGGCCAAGGCGGAGATCCAGAAGCTGGTTGTGTCGCTGTCCGAGGAGGGCATGGCGGTGGTCTACATATCGGCCGAGCTGGAGGAGGTACTCCGGCTGAGTCACACCATCGGCGTGCTCCGCGACCGCCGGCTGGTGGCGCGGACGGCGAACGGTCCCGAGATCACAGCCGGACGGGTCCTGCAGATCATCGCGAGTGGAGAACATCGGTGATTCCGACATCCCTTTGGCGCGCGGCGGTCCGGCATCGGCTGTTCTGGCCGGTGGTGGTCCTGATCGCGCTGCTTTTGATCAACGTGCCCTTCACCCCCGGATTCTTCGAGATCCATCTCAAGAACGGCCACCTCTACGGCAGCCTGATCTCCATCCTGCTGTTCGGGTCGCCTCTCATCCTCGTGGCGATCGGTATGACCCTGGTGATCGCCACCGGCGGCATCGATCTCTCGGTCGGGGCGGTGGTGGCGATCTCGGGCGCGCTCGCCTGCCTCGTCGTCAGCAAACAGACCGACCAGAACAGCGTGTCGGGCGTCCTTCTGGGCTTCGGGCTGGCGCTGGGTGTGGCGCTGGTCTGCGGCGCCTGGAACGGTCTGCTCGTAGCCCGGCTCGGCATCCAGCCGATCATCGCGACACTGATCCTGATGGTCGCCGGGCGTGGTATCGCCCAGCTGATCACCAGTGGCCAGATCATCACCGTCAACAGCGACTCGTACTCGCTGATCGGCGGCGGCTACTGGCTGACCCTGCCCTTCTCCATCTTCGTCGTGGCCGTGGTCGTGGCCTTGAGCATGGCGCTCACCCGCCGCACCGCCCTCGGTCTGCTGGTCGAGGCGGTCGGCGGGAACGCGGAGGCCAGCCGTCTGGTGGGCATCAGGTCCCGGCGCATCAAAGTCCTGGTGTACGTCTTCTGCGGGCTCTGCGCCGGCATCGCGGGCCTGATGATCAGCTCCAACGTGTCCGCCGCGGACGGCAACAACGCCGGGCTGTGGATAGAACTCGACGCGATCCTCGCCGTCGTCATCGGGGGCACCTCGCTCACCGGAGGTCGGTTCCACCTCGGCGGAACGGTGATCGGGGCACTCATCATCCAGACCCTGACCACGACCATCTACACCATCGGGGTACCGACCCAGACCAACCTGGTGTTCAAGGCGGTCGTCGTGATCATCGTCTGCCTGATGCAGTCCCCCGTCTTCCGCGCCAAGGTGTTCGGTTCCAGGGCCGGACGGCGCGGCGCTGCCC
Organism: Streptomyces sp. HPF1205; assembly: GCF_020400825.1. Taxonomy (GTDB): domain Bacteria; phylum Actinomycetota; class Actinomycetes; order Streptomycetales; family Streptomycetaceae; genus Actinacidiphila. The sequence continues at coordinate 118,575 of NZ_JAINVH010000013.1, read as the reverse complement.
CCAAGAGCCCCGGCACGGCGGCCGACGCCGCGCCGCACACGGAGGTGTCGCGGTGAGCGCGATCGACAGTCCCCGGCCGAGCGCGCGCGCGAGCCGCCTGCTGCAGGACCGGCGGCTGCCCGTTCTGGTGACGGCCGGCCTGTTCGTCGTCATGTTCGGTTTCGGTGCCTTCCGGTACCAGGCATACGGATTCGTCGACGGCCAGGTCTTCATGAACCTGTTCATCGACAACGGTTATCTGCTCGTCGCGGCCATCGGCGCCACGTTTGTCATCCTCACCGGGGGGATCGACCTCTCGGTCGGCTCGGTCATCGGGTTCACGACGATGCTGACGGCCTGGCTGGTGGAGAAGCAGAATGTGCCGCTGTTCGTCGTTGCCCCGATCGCGCTGGGGGTGGGAGCGCTCGGCGGCTACCTGATGGGCTACGTGATCCACCACTTCGAGATCGAGCCCTTTATCGTGACCCTGGCCGGACTGTTCTTCTTCCGGGGGTTGTGCCTGGTCATCAGCAAGGAATCGATCTCGATCAGCGATCCGACGGTGAACAGGCTGGCCCAGACGCACGTGCCCCTGCCGGGCGGGTCCTTCCTGTCGATCGCCGCCGTCATCTCCCTGGCCGTCCTCGCCGTCGCGTTCTACGTCCTGCACTACACGCGCTTCGGCAGGCGGGTGTACGCCATCGGCGGGAACGAGCAGTCGGCGCTGCTGATGGGGCTCCCGGTGGCCGGCACGAAGATCGCCGTCTACACCGTCAGCGGATTCTGCTCGGCGCTGTCCGGGCTGCTGTTCACCCTGTACATCCAGTCGGGTGACCCCTTGCACGCCGTGGGCCTGGAACTCGACGCGATCGCTGCGGTCGTCGTCGGCGGCACGCTCCTCACCGGGGGCTCGGGCTATGTGATCGGGACCTTGTTCGGAGTCCTCGTACTGGGCCTGATCAAGACGCTCATCCAGTTCGAGGGCACACTCAGCTCCTGGTGGACGAAGATCGCAACCGGGGTGCTGCTCTTCGCCTTCATCCTCATCCAGCGCACGATGACCGCCCGCCGCCGGGCCTGAGGGCGGCCCGGCGATCGGTCGCCGTGATGTCGTGCCGGTTCCGCGGTCTATGGGATACGCGGGACCGGCACGATCACCTCGCGCGCCGGGCGCCCCGCCCCGCCCCGCGTGGCACCGCCTACGCGTTGAACCGGAACAGTGAGGGCGGGGCTGTGATGCGCGGCGATCGCCGCACAGGTTACGACGTGTACATCACCGGACGTACGCCATGGTGGGCCGAGGAGGGCGAGCAGATCACGGCGCGGGAGTGGGAAGCGCGCTGAGGTGTGGCCGGGGCGCCGCAGGCGAAGCCCACCGCTTCCTCGGCGGAGTGGGCGATCACGCAGGCGAAGCCGAGGTTGCCGCCCCAGTGGCCGACGAACACCAGTGCGCGCCGCATCATCGGCCTGCCCGGCATCCCCTGGCCGCGTCTCGGCTGCAGGGCACCGCCCCGGTGCCGGCGCACGAACGCCCCCGGCCCCGTGGGGCCGGAGGCCGTCCGCTTCGTCCGAGGCCGATCAGGTTCGGTCAGCCGCCGTAGTGCCGGGAGGGCGCGACGTGGAAGACGACCTGGACGGGCTGGTGCACGTACGGGCTGTCCGTGGTCAGGTCCAGGTCCGCCCGGTAGTCACCGGGGTCCGCGAGGACAGTGGCGTCCGCCGCGATCCGTACGTTCACCGACTGGCCGGGGGCCAGGGCCAGCGAGGTACGGCTCTCGGACAGCCAGGAGACCTGCTCGCCGCCGCACTGTGTGAAGCCGGGCAGTGCGGCGGCGAAGACCGAGCCGGTCGGGAAGCCCAGGCCGTGGCTGATCGCGCCGCCGACCTCCGCGATCCCGCAGCCGCTGCCGTTGCTGCGGAAGACCGGCTGCGGGGCGTTGGGCAGGCTGCTCCAGGTGTTGGACACCGGGTCGTACTGCAGGCTCTGGTTACTGCCCACCGCGCCAGCGTCGCTCATGATGACACCGCCTGTTACCTGCAGTTCGCCGTTGGCGCCGTTGGCAGACGCGGCGGCCCACACGGTCTGCGGCATGTCGGCCACCCGGGTCCAGGAACCGGACCGCGGGTGGTAGGCGTAGACCGACTGCAGACCGATCGTGTGGCCCTCCGACATGGTCGCGCCCCCGGCGCAGACGACCTCGGAGACCAGCCCGGCGCAGGCACCCCACTGGACCGGCACCGGGTAGTCGGCCAGCCGGGTCCACTGGTCGCGCTGCGGCGAGTAGCGGTACACCGACTTCTGCAGCGAGGCGCACGCCTGCGTACAGCCGCCGATCACGTACAACTGCCCGTTCAGCACCGCCACCGAGGCCGACGCGGTGCCCTGCGGCAGCGACGCCCGGTGCGACCAGGTGTTCGTGGCTATGTCGTACGCGTACAGGTCGCTCTGCTCCTGCGACTCGGAGCCGCCGGGCGCGAGGTACCAGCCGCCGGCCACGTAGAGCGTGCCGTCGACGAATGCCGCGGACGGCGCTTCCAGCGGCTTGGGCAGGTCGGCGATCCTGGACCAGGCGGCGGTGGCCGGGTCGTAGACGTAACCGTGGTCGCTGTCCTCGCCGCCGACGACCTGGGCGACGCCACCGACCGAGTAGGTCTTGCCCTCATAGCCGGCGACGGCGTTGTCCATGATCTGCTCGGGGTAGTTGGGCAGCGACTGCCAGCTGTCAGGGGTCGGTGCGGCGCCGCCGGCGGGGTCGGACGGCGGGTCGGTATGCGATCCGCCCCCGCCGAGCAGCGGCCCGGTCGGGAAGGTGCCCGTGACATACCGCGGTGGCGCGCCCTTGGCGGTGGCGGGGTCCTTCCCGTCGGGCGTGGTGTACCCGGTGTTCTGCTCGCCCAGCGTGACCCGCAGCGGGGCGTGGCCGGTGTTGGTGAGGGTGACGGTCCGCCCGGTCGTGCCGGAGTGGTCGCCCACGCGGCCGTTGAGCGTGACGGTGCCCGGAGCGACCGCGAGCCGGCCGGCCTTGAGCACCACGTCGTAAGTCGTCACCGTGTCGGCCGCGGTGGTGCCGGAGCCGGTCGCGGTGGCGTAGCGCGGGGCCGAGGTGGAGTAGGAGTGCCGTCCTGCGCCCTTGCTGAACATCCAGTAGAAGCCGTCGGACAGGCCCGGGTCGCCGGGCGTGGCCGCGCTGGCCACCGTGGCGGCCGGCTGGGCGAGGTCGGTCACCGTCGCGCCGTCAACCGGCAGGCCGCTGTTGTCGTCGGTGACGGTGCCGGTGACCAGGCCGCCGGGCACCGTGACGCAGGTGCCGACGGTGATGTTGTCCAGCTCCCACAGGGTCTGGCCGCTGCCGGTGAAGTGGAAGCGGAATCGGACCTTGTCGTGGCCGAGCCCGGCGGTCAGCGACACGGTCTCGTGGCCTGCGAACTCGTCGCTCGGAGGCTGCCACACCGATGTCCAGGTCGACCCGCCGTCGAGACTCATGGAGACGTCGGCGGAGGTGCCGGCGCCGCCCAGGAAGGCGGTGTCGAACTGCAGGTCTCCGGTGGCCTGCGTGAGGTCCATGACCGGCGTGGACAAGGTGGTGTCCTCGGCCGCGCCCGCGTTGTCGTACGGGTCGGCCACGCCGAAGTTGCCGGAGCCGCCGGTGAGGTTCCACTGCGAGGAGCTGAACTCCCAGGCGTGGCCGGACGCGCCGTTGTCGGCGACGGTCCAGCCGTGCTGGGAGCCGGTGCCGGACCAGTCCTCGAAGGTCGCCTGCGCCGGGTAGGCGTAGCCGGGCGCGCCGCACGTGGTGAGGTCGGCGGTCAGGGCCACGTCGTCACGCGCGTCGGTCGTGCCCAGTGCGACGGTGGAGACCGTGCTCCGGTAGCCCGGGTAGACCGGCGTCACATGGAGTGTGTAGTCGGCCTGCCGCGGCAGTTCGACCGAGTACAGCCCGGTCTTCGGGTCGGTGTGGATGGCGCCGTTCGGGTAGCCGTCGATGGTGATCGCTGCGTAGAGCGGCCAGCCGTGACCGGACCCGTCGGTGACCTTGCCGGTGATCTTCTGGCTGGGCACCTTGACCAGCGCGATGTCCGCGGTGGCGGTGGTGCCCACGGTCACGGACACCCCGGCCGGGCTCGACGTGCCGTAGCCGTACTGGCTCGCGGTGACGGTGTACGCGCCCGCCTCGGCGGACACGTGGTACGCGCCGGAGGCGTCGGTGGTGCCGCGGAAGGTCAGCCCGTTGTCCTTGCCGGTCAGCACGACGGACGCGCGGGCCAGTGGAGCGCCGGTGGCCTTGTCCGTGACGTGGCCGGTGAGGGTGCCGTGCGGCGACTGCCGCAGCGCGGTCACACCGTTCGGCGTGCCCAGACCGGTCGGGCCGTCCCAGGACGGGCCCGCGTCGCAGAGCACCGTGCCGCAGTCGCCGCTGCTGCCCTGCACCACGTCGAACAGGTGGTTGCCCTGGTCGGCGTACGGATACGTGACGGGGTACGTGCCCGCGGCCGGGGCGCCGGCGAGCGCGTACATCGCGGCGACCAGCGGGGAGGACAGGCTGGTGCCGCCCACCTGGAGCCAGCCGTCCTTGCCGAGGGTGTCGTACACCGCAAGGCCGCTGTTGGGGTCGGCGTCCGCCGCGATGTCCGCGGTGGCGCGCATCCCGCAGCCGGTGGCGACGTCCGACTGGAAGGCCGGCTGCGGCTCGTAGGACGAGCAGCCGCTGCCCGCCTGGTTCCAGGCCGACTCGGTCCAGCCGCGGTCCGTCGTGGCGTCGCGGGTCAGCCGGGTACCGCCCACCGCCACGACGTCCGGGTCGGAGGACGGCCACAGCACGGTGTTGGCCAGGTCACCGGAGGAGGCGGTGACCACCACGCCCGGGTGGTCGTAGTACGTGTACGCGGTCTCGCTGGGGTCCTCGCCGGGTACGCCGTACGAGTTGGAGACGAACTTCGCGCCGAGGCGGACCGCGGTCTCGACGCTCGCGCCGAGGTTCGCGCTGTCGTTGGTGTCGCCCTCGACCAGCAGGATGTGGCACTTGGGGCAGGCGCTGGACACCGCGTCAAGGTCGAGTGCGGTCTCCTCGGCCCAACCCGCGTCGTCCGCCGGGTAGTCGGTGCCGCCCCGCTGGTCGACCTTGCGGAAGCAGCCGTTGGCCGAGGTGCACTCCGGCATGCCGAACTGGGCGCGGAAATGGGCGAGATCCGCTTCCGCGGTGGAGTAGCCGAAAGCGTCGACGAGGGCCACGGTCTGACCGTCGCCGCCGTCCGGGAGGCGGTAGGCGGCGCGGATGTCCGACGGGGTCAGCGCGGTCGGCACGGGACCCGAGGCGTCCTGGACCACCCGGTGGTCGGCGTCGGTGTGCTCCATCGCCATGCAGTGCGCGCGCTTGCCCGTCGGGTCGGGCTGGTTGCAGGCGGCCGGGGCGTAGGCCGGGAGGGATGTGGCGAGCCGGGCCGGCGCGGTCAGGGGGTCGGAGTCCGACGGCTGCGCGGCGGCATGCGGCACGGGTTCGGCCGTCGCCGTCGGGGCGGAGGAGGCCGCCTGCGCCGAGGCCTGACCGGTGAGCAGCAGCCCCAGGCCGAGACATCCGGCTATCAGAGCGGAAACAGGCGCGCTTGCGCGCCCACGTCTGTACATGGGAGGAACACCCTTTCGTCGGGCGGGACTTGTCTGGCGCATGAGGGTGGCGCCGTGGCCCTTACAACGGTGCGCAGCCCTCCGGACGGAGGGCCGCAGGATCGGTCTGCGGCGTGGGTGCCGGAGCCGTCTCGGCGCTCTGCTGGACCGGTTCGTCCGCACAGTCGCAACCGGATTGGACCGCGTCGACCGGGGTGGACCCGCTGTGGTCCGAAGTGCTCATCCCGCCCCTCCTGCGCGGCCCACGAGGGGGCCATGTCGAGTCTGCACAGCGAGTATCCGCAGATCGAACGGGGCGTTGCGATGCGGTAGATGACCTAAACAACTGACCGCGACGGCTCGCCCGCGTGGACCGGGTCACGATGAATCACGACACGTCACGACGTCCCGTCACCAGGTGATCCGATGTCTCAGCCGGGGACGGGGGCCGTGCCGGCGCCATTTGCCATGCCAAACGCACGGAACTGCCACTTCCTGTACGCACAGGCGCATCTCCGACAGGCCCCCGGTGAGAGCGGGACCGTTCCGGCGGGGGTGGGCCGCCCCTGGGCCCGCGGCTTTCGGCGAGAGGCCGCGTTCACTCGCCGGAGGCGGTGGCCGTGCCGTCACGGGTGACGCGGACAGCGAGGGCGGTCCGGGTGGAGACGCCGTGTTTGCGCATCGCGGAATTGAGCTGTGCCGCCACGGTTTTGGGGGACCGGGAGAGCGCAGCGGCGATCTCGCGGTTGGTGAGGCCGTCCAGCATCAGGCGGACCACCTCGAGTTCGCGGGGTGACAGCTGGTCGCCGTAACCCCGACGCCCGCCGCGCCACGGCGGAGTGCGCCGGGCGGGACCGCTGCGCAGCAGCACCTCCGCGGTTCGCGCGGCGTCGCCCGCCGCGCCGAGCGAAGCGAACCCGTCGCGGACCGCGGTCAGTTCACCCCAGGCCTGGTCCGGCTGCCCGGCCGCCAGCAGCGCATGCGCCCGCTGCTCCCGGCAGCGCAGTGCTTCGTACGGAACCGGCAGCGCCTGCCAGGCGAGTGCGGCTTCCTGCCATGCGTCGGCCGCGGCGGCCATGTCGCCCCGGCCCGCGAGGACCGCCGCCTCGCACATCCGCAGCGCCGCGGCCTGCCGCGGCATCCGCCGCCCCGCCACACCCCGCCGGAACGCCGAGGTCAGCCGCTCTGCCTCCGGCCGGCGGCCGGTCGCCGCCAGCGCCGCGACCCGGGGCGGCGCCACGTCCGCGGCCCACAGCCACAGCCCCTTGCGGGTGAGCCGGGCGACCGGCTCCTCGGTCAGCGCGAGCGCCTCCTCCAGACGTCCCGCGGCCAGCGCCGGAGCGGCCAGAGCGCCTGCCGCCTCCACAGCGAGGTCGGTCATGCCACGGCGCAGGCTCTCCTCATATACCTTGCCCAACTCGGCCCGCGCCGGGGCCTGTTCCCCGTCGTGCGCGGCACGCAGCCGGGCCGCCACCAGCCGGGCGTCCAGCCGCATCAGCGGTTCCCCGTCCACGTCGAGCCAGGCGGCGAGCCGCTGTTCGAGCCCGTCCCAGTGCCCCTCGTGCCAGTCCAGGTGGATCAGAGTGAGGGTGGCCATGTCCTTGAGCCGGCGGTAGTCGTGCCGCCCTGCGATGCCGGCGGCAGCCTCCAGACAGCGGCGGGCGTCGGCGTAATGGCCCCACTTCATCACGCCGCTGCCCGCATTGAGCGAGCCGCGGGCCAGGTGCTCGGCGGTCGGCGGGTGCGAGCTGTCCGCACCAAGGCCGTCGGTCACCGTCACCCCGGCCTCCTCGCCGAGGTCCAGCAGAGCGGTCAGCCGGTCGACGGCCAGCGAGAGCCGTTCGGCCGGTGTGACCGACGCGTGCTCCAGCGCCCGCGCCGCCCGCTCCAGCCAGCCCAGGTGCACCGCCACCGGCCACGAGGGGTCGACTGGGAACCCGAGCGCGGTCATCGCCCACACCATGGGGTAGGTCTGCGCGGTGAGTTCGGGCGCGACCTTGTCCAACTCTGCGGCGGCCGACGCGTTATCGCCGCCGTGCAGCAGCAGCCTGGCGACCTGGGCGGTGATTTCGACGCGCTCCTCACCGGAGAGGGCCGCGCTGTCGAGCACCGCCCGCAGTGTCGCGGTGATCTCGTCGCGGCGGGCGTAGCCGGTGAAGGCGTGCATCGGCATCTTCCGTACCAGTGGCGCGACTTCGGCGTCGGGGCAGCCGGGGTCGGTGATGAGGGCGTGCAACGAGGTCACGGCGGCGAGGTGGTCGCCCGAGGCGAGGGCGAGGTCGGCGGCCTCCTCCGCGTACCGCCGCCAGCGGCCGGTCTCGCCTGCCTCACGGAAGTGGCGGGCCAGTCGGCCGACCGGCCGTCGGCCCTGCGCCTCCAGCAACTCCGCGGCGCGCCGGTGCGCATGGCGGCGGGCCGCGGCCGGGGCCGTCTCGTAGACCACCTTCGCGGCGAGCACATGCCGGAACCCGGCGCGTCCCGCGTGGTCCTCCGCGAGCAGCCCGCTGCCCAGCGCCTCCCGCAGCCCTTCGGCGGCCCGCGCCTCGGGCAGGGCGGACACCGCGGTGAGCGCGCAGTCGTCGGCCGGGTCGGTGAGCACCGCGGCGGCCAGCAGGACCTGCCGCGCGTCCGGCCCGAGCCGGGCCACCCGCTCGGCCACCGCGTCCCGGATCGTCGGCGGCACGGCGATGTCGTCGAGGGTCCTGCGGATCCACTCGCCGCCCCGCCGGACCAGGTCCGCGCGATCGCGCAGCAGGCGTACACACTCCTCCAGGGCGAGCGGCACCCCTTCGGTGCGGCTGTGCAGGAACGCCGCGAACGCGTCCGAGACATGCTCGTCGTCCAGCATGGACGAGACGAGTTCGGCGCTCGCCGCGACCGGCAGTCCGCCGAGGCGTATGCGTACGAGGCCGCCCGGCGGCCGGCGCGAGGACAGCCGCAGCAGCGGCGACTCGGGCTCGACGTCCTCCGGACGGTACGTCAAGACCAGGGTGCAGGAGAAGGACTGCCGAGACGCCAGCAGCATGAGGAAGTCCAGCGTCGCCTCGTCGGCCCAGTGGACGTCCTCCACGACCAGGACATCGACACCGGAGCCGTCGAGGAGCTCGCCCAGTGCGCGCAGCAGCCGGAAACGGGCCGCGCGGGCATCGGCGAGCGGCTCCGGCGGGGGCGGCAGGCTGTCGGACCACTCCGGGAACAGCGGGCGCAGCGTGCCCGCCAGCGCCGACAGGCGAAGGTCCGCCACGCTCTGCCGACCCTGGCGCAGCGCCTCCACGACCGGCCCGAGAGTGAGGGCCTCGCGGAACGGCGGGCAGACGGCGATCAGCGGCCGCGGCCCGGCAGTGCGGGCGGACTTCAGCGCCTCCCGTACGAGCCGGCTCTTGCCGATGCCGGCCTCGCCCTCCACCAGGACCAGCGCGGGCGGGCCGGCCAGCGCCGCGGCGAGCGCCGCCGACTCCGCGCGCCGGCCGACGAACCGGGGGCTGCCGCAAAGATCGCTCGCGGTGGATCTGCCCGCCCCTGGACTCGCCTGCACGTGACCGCCCTCTCCCCACTCCCACCCTGACTCGCAGGCACATTCTGCGTCGCACGGCCCCCGCCGAACAGCCACGGGTGACTGGCGGGGCCAACGGGGCGGACGAGGTGCGAGTGAGCGGCGATGACGACGGCGATGACGGGGCGGTGACGGCGGCGGATCTGCTGCGGATCGTCGAGGCCGTACCGCCGCGCTGGGGGCGTGCGAGCGAAGGCGGGACGCCCGCCGGCCGGTGGATGGCGTCCCGCCTGATGCCCCACCGTTGCTTGAGGCGGCCTGCGGCTTTGCCGCTGAAAGAAATATTCCGACGGCCGGTCGATCCATCCAGCGCGGATCCAGCAACGCGAGGACCACTCACCGTTACCGTGCGCTGACCGAGGCGAGCGTCACCACACCGAGCGTCACCGGGCGTGTATACCTATGCATACAATCACCGGCCTGGATCGGAGCAAGCCTTGAGTGCCCTCGTCCGCCCGATCAAACTCCCGACACTCGCGACACTCGCCACGCTGGCCGCGCTGGGACTCGTCGCGGTCACCGCGGCACCCGCGCCGGCCGCGCCGCCGTGGTCCGCGCCCATATCCCTGTCCACCCCGATTCCGCCGACGGACGTGGTCGGCAACCCGTCCGTGGCGGTGAACGCGGCCGGGGCGCAGGCAGCCGCCTGGTACGACCAGGCCGCGGACGGCACCCAGTTCGTTCATGTACGCAGCAGCGCGGACGGCACCTCGTGGTCGGCCCCGACGACCCTGGGGCACGGGGTGGAGCCGGCCGTCGCACTGGCACCCGACGGCCGGGCGGTCGCCGTATGGGTGGACCTGGACGGCGCCGGCAGCCTGCAGGCCAGCGTCCGGCCGCCGGGCGGCTCGTGGAGCTCACCGGCGGTCATCGCCGGCGGTCAGACCGGCCGGCCGCTCGTACAGGTCGACAGGTCCGGAGACGCCCTCGTCGTCTGGTCGTCCTCGGCCGGCGGTCTCCAGCGCGCCACGCTGCCCGCCGGAGGCAGTTGGTCGGCGCCGCAGCAACTCGCCGCCGGAGTCTCCGACTTCGACCTGGCCGTGAACACCGGCGGTGCGGCCGTCGCCGCGTGGACCGCGTCGGGCGGCACGATCGTCGCCGAGTCGGGCAGCGTGCTCGGCCCGTGGGGCACACCGGTCACCATCGCCGCCGCGAGCTACCGGCAGAAGGGGGTGCACGCCGCGCTGAACGACGCCGGCCAGGCGGCGCTGGCCTGGCGTACCCGGGTCGGTGCCATGGCCACCACCCGTACCGTGGACGGCACCTGGGCAGCACCCGGCGTGCTGACGACCAGTCAGGCCAGTGGTTCGGTCGACGTGGCCGTGGACGGCGCGGGCAACGCGGCGGCCGTCCTGGTCCGCTACGTCGACGCCGGCACCACCCAGTTCCCCGTGTACGTGTCGCGCCGGCCCGCCGGCGGTAGCTGGGGCACGCCGGTACTGCTGTCCACGCTCGACGACTACGTCGGGGCCCCGCAAGTGGTGGCGGACGCGAACGGCACCTTCGTCGCCGCGTGGAACGACGACAACTCGTTGGCGCTCAAGGCGTCCACGAGCCCGCCGGGCGGCTCCTTCGGGACCGCCGTGACCGTCGGCGCCGGCACCTTCGGCGAGTTCGGCCTCGCCCTCGCGCCCGGCCACGCGGCCGCCGTGTGGACCTCCGGCGGCGCGACCGTCTCCAGCGAGCCGGTCAGCTGACTACGCGACCGAGGCGCGTTTACCACCGCGTGGCGACACGTCACCGAACTCCCGGCCGACGCCCGACGGCCGGCCACCACCCCAGTAAGGACCAGCAAGGACCAGGAAGGCGCAGGCCAGCAGGATTCCGGCCCCGTGGGAGCCGGCGCCCCGCGGCGTCACGCGGGTGTTCACCCGCCCCGATCAAGCTGGGAGTCGGCTTCACCTCGCCACACGAGGCTCAAAACACCCCCGAGCGTCCCCACCAAGATCGTTCCCATCCAGCACACATCCAGCACCGAGCGAATTCAACCATGTGCCCACAGCGCCCTGAACTGCGCAAACAGAGAGCGAAGTCGCCAAACCCATCCCCTCAACGTTCCTGCAGAACGCCACCACTTCCGAACAACGAGAACCCCTCCGACCTGCACGATTGCAAGGCAGAGGGGCCGACGTTCGAAAAACTCACACGTTGAACCGGAACATTGGGGGCGGGGCTGCGACCTGCGACGATTATCGAAGTTGGGTGCCGATCCAGCGCGGATCCAGCAGCTGGGCGCAACCGCGGTTACGCACCGGCGTCGGGGGCCACCGCCGAGTGCTCTCCAGTCTGAGAACCGCCCATCCCTCCACTCCCACACAGGAAGGAGGACAGGAGGTAGGATAGATCGCATGAGTGAGCCTACCGGAAAATACTCGATCACCATGCCGCGCGACATCGCGGAAGCCGCCCGCGCACGCAGCGGCCCCTCCGGCCTGTCCGCCTACGTCGCCGCAGCCGTCGCCCGCCAAGTGGAACGCGACAACCTCAACGAACTCATCGCCGTTGCCGAAGCAGAACACGGCCCCGTCACCGAAGAGGAGGTCCAAGCCCTGAGAGACCAACTCCAGCAGGCCCGCCGCCAGCAGACCGGCACCGGGGCCGACGCAGCGTGACCCGCTCCCCCGCCACCCCCGGCGGCACCCTCATCCTCGACAGCGAAGGACTGGCCAAGGCCGTACAGCGCGACCGAGCCGTCACAGGCTGGCTCGCACTGGCCCAGGCCGACGACATGCGCGTGATCACCAGCGCCGCCACCCTCGTCGAAGTGATCCACCCCCGCATCAAACGCACAGCCCTGGAATGGACCCTGTCCCGCATCGTCGTAGAACCGGTCAGCGAACCCATCGCCCGCCACGCCGCAGCGCTCCTCGCCAACGCCGGCCTGCACGGCCACAAATACGCCATCGACGCCATGCTCAGCGCCACCGCCCTCGCCGCCCCAGGGCCCGCCACGGTGCTCACCTCCGACCCGGAGGACCTCACCGCACTGTGCGGCCGAACGGTCACCGTCCTCAAAATCTGACCAGCGCGCAAACGGCCTCGCCGCCGACGGTAACCACAGTGCCGCGCCGGTAGCACGCTGTCCCGCCAGGAGCGGCTCAAATGAGCCTTCTTCCTCGCCGCGTTCGCCTCCCGCACCGGCTACGACCACAAACGCGCCCAGGGCAAGACCCGCACCCGGGCTCTCCTCCGCCTCGCCCAAGGCCGCAACGACATCGTGTTCGCCATGCTCCGGCGCAGTGTCCGGATCGGCCCCAGCCTCGCCCAGCGCCTTGGCGATACCGCCCAGACCCCCCACGGTCGTCAGCCCGGTTTGCATGCCGGCCCGTCTGCGATGTCCGACGGCGCGACCCCGGCCTCCCGAAGCGTCCCATTTCCGTCAGCGGCAGGCCCTATGGTCTTTCGCACGCGCCAAGACAGCACCGATCACCGAGGGGGCCCTGTGCAGGCCAAGGAAACACTCTTCGCGGACCTCGTGCAGGGCAGGGCCCAGCAGTTCCAGGTGCCGCTCTACCAGCGGACGTACTCATGGACGGAGAAGCAGCTGCGACAGCTGTGGGCCGACATCCTTGAGCAGGCGGGCTTGCTGGAGTCCGGGGAGCAGGCGAGCACGCACTTCCTGGGGTCCGTGGTGCTGGCGCCCTCGCCGCAGAACGAGGCGACGTTCCCCCGCTGGCTCGTCGTCGACGGCCAGCAGCGGCTGACCACCCTTTCGCTCGCCCTGGCCGCGATCCGCGACCACGTCAAGGACGCCCAGCCGGACGAGGCCGAGCGCATCGGCGAGGAATACCTGATCAACAAGCGCAAAAGCGGCTACGACCACTTACGGCTCCTGCCGACGCAGGCCGACCGCGCGCAGTTCGCCGCGTACATCCGCGGCCCGCTCACATCGCAGCCCGACGGCGGAGGCGTGGCCGCTGCCTACGCCTTCTTCCGGCGCAAGCTCGTGGAGGCGGCCGATCCGGCCGCCCCGCAGGACGTCTTCCGCATCGAGGAGGCCATCACCTCCCGCCTCACGCTGGTGGCGGTGACCGCCGAGCGCGGCGACAACGTGCACCGCATCTTCGAGTCCCTCAACAACACCGGCCTCAAGCTCAGCCAGGCCGACCTGCTGCGCAACTACCTGTTCATGCGGCTGCCCACCCGCGGTGAGCACGTGTACGAGACCTACTGGCTTCCGCTGCAGGACAGTCTGACCAACGACGAGCTGGAACAGCTCATGTGGCTGCAGCTGGTGCTCGACGGAGACGACCGAGTACGGCGCCAGGACCTGTACGCCGCCCAGCAGAAGCGCTTCGAGCGCGACGGGGTCGGCCAGGAGGAGACCGAGAAGGAGATCGAGGCGTACATCAGGGAGCTGTACCGCCGAAGCTCCCTCTTCCGCCGGCTGCTGCACCCCGAAGAGGAGCCGGACGCCGCGGTCCGCGCCCACCTGGAACGCCTGAACACCTGGCAGGCGCAGGTCACCTATCCGGCGCTGATGCTGCTGCTCGACCGGCGCGAGCGCGGTGACCTGGACTCCTCGGACACGGCCCGCGCTTTGGCGTACATCGAGAGCTTCCTGGTCCGCCGGATGATGTGCCGGGTACCGACGAACAACCTCAACAGGATCTTCCAGGCCGTGCCCGGGCAGCTCCCGCGGGACTTGCCGGTCGCCGACGGGCTGCACCAACTGCTCTCCGCCGAGAACCGCTTCTGGCCCGACGACGAGGAGCTGCGCGAGAAGATCCAGAAGGCGCCCTTCTACCAGTACGGACGCTGGGATCAGCGCAAGATGGTGCTGCAAAGGCTGGAGGAGAGCTACGAGCATCCCGAGCCGGTGGACTTCGCCGCAGCTCAGCTCACCATCGAGCACGTCATGCCGCAGTCGCCGGGAGACGAGTGGCTCCGCATGCTGGGCGAGGACGCGGGCGACGGGGAGAGCGTGCAGGACCTGCACTCCCGTCTCCAGCACACACTCGGGAACCTGACGCTCACAGCGGTCAATGCCGAACTGTCCAACCACCCGTTCGAGCGCAAGCAGGATCTGCTGCGGACCAGTCACCTGGAGTTGAACCGCCGCATCGCCGCCACTCAGCGCTGGGGGGCGAAGGAAATCCGTGCCCGTGCCGACGAACTCGCCGACCGGGCGGTCGCGCTGTGGCCGGCCCCCCTGCGCGGAGTCGGCCGCGCGGAACGCAGCCGGGACTGGCAGCTGGCCCACCAAGTACTGGCGGCCCTTCCCCACGGCACCTGGACGTCCTACGGCGATCTCGCGGCGTTCCTCGGCTCCGGCGCCCAGGCGGTGGGCAACCACCTGGCCAACACACCGGGCGTGGCCAACGCCTACCGGGTCCTCACCTCCGAGGGCAAGGTCTCCGACGGCTTCCGCTGGACACCGCAGGACGGGGGCGGGGACGTGCGCACCCGGCTCGCCGCCGACGGCGTCCGCTTCACGGTCAACGGTGCCGCCGACCCGGTCCAGCGCCTCTCCGCCGACGACCTCGCCTCGCTGATCGCCGGGGACGACGACAGCACGGACGACACCGAAGACGTGAACCAAAACCGGCGAAGGACGCCGAACCAGGCCGGGGAGACGCGCGCCGAGCGCTTCTTCCGTCAGCTCGCGGCGGACGACTCCCCCGCCACGGTGGACGCGGTACGGGCGCTGTTCACCCGCTGGGAAGCGCTCGGCGGCTGGATCGGCCACGGCGCCGGGCACGTCACCACAAGCGCGTTCCTCATGCTCGGCAAGGCCGGCGCACCGGGCCGCGGCATCTGGCCGATGACGTTCTACCCGGGCAGCGGAAGGGGCGGTACGGCGGAGGTGGTGTTCCAGTACCTCGCCGCACGCGAGCCCTTCACCGACCGGACGCTGCGCGCCGAACTTCTCAGGCGCCTCAACGCGCTGGAGGGCATCGACATCCCGGAGGGCAAGCTGGAACTGCGCCCCAACTTCCGGCTGTCGCTGCTGGAGCCGGACGCGAACCGCGAGCTGCTCGTCGAGACTCTGACCTGGTTCCGTGACCGCTGGGGAAGTCGGGACACGGACTGAGACCGGAACCCAGGGGGCACGCCGGTCGATCGTCACGAGTCAAGAGTGCCCTGACGGTCCGTCCCTCGCCACGGCGCACGGGCGAGGACGAGGCCCCTCACCTGAACCGCACCCGCCTCACGCAGCAAACGGGCGACGGCCCGCACCTGCCGGCCGATGGCGAACAGGTCGTCGAAGAGGAGGACGATGCGGTCCTGCCACACCGGGGAATGAGCGTCGGGGACGGGCTCCAGGGAGCGGGCCGCGCGGGTGGCGCATGTGGAGGCGCATGGTTCGAAGGACGCTGGGCGTCTGGTTCCGGCCTCGGGGCGCGTTGCCTCTGTGTGCCCCGGCGGCGCGGTCCCCCGTGGACCGAAGCAGCGCGACACCGCCCGACTTGCCTAGACAAATCCCATCGTCCCAGCGCAAAGGCGCTCTTCGCTTATTTGATCAGCCATCGGACAGCCCACCTCGCGAAAGCCCGAGGCTACTCCAGTCACCCGATCGAGACTCCCGTTCGACCGACAGCCCGCAAGATCGGCTCGACAACAGCCACTGTCCCCCAGCAACTCCACGGCGCCGCCCGGCCGCCCGGGGGCGGCACCCCCACGCCGCTGGCCGGCCGAGTTCCACACGACGGGCCACCGCACTCGGCTGATCGCCCACGCAGCGAGCCCCGGGCCCCGCAGTCCCGTGACGTCGGCCTTCACGACGGCAAGGGGTCGTGAAGGCCGACGTCACGTCCAGCCGCAATCTCCTGGCATGTCAGTGGGCCCTGACCGAGCCGGTTCGGGTCCGCGAGAGACGCGCAGCCCGCCGGTGGCTTCCCGGTCGCCCGCACTTCTCCAGCGTCCCGGCTGACCCGTCATGCCGGGTGCTGGTCAGCAAGTCACGCCGGTTGCGTAGGAGAACGGGTCAACTGGCGACCCGAATCGCGTCCAGTCCCACGTAAGCTCCGCTGGAAGCCATACCCGACCAGGCGGTGATGGTGATCGAGCAGCCCGCGTAGCCGCTGACGCCGTAAAGCCTTAGCCACCCGCTGAAGTTGGCCTCGTTGACCGTCGCGTCGAGGACCTCGGAGCCGCAGACGTAGAGCGAGAAGTCCATGTTTGCCGTGGCGTAAACGGTGGGGATCCAGGCATCGAAGTAGTGCGTCCCGCCGTCGGTGGTGCCGAGGTTGTAGGTGGAGGTGGCTCCGCCGGTGGGGGTCGCGTGGTAGTCGATGCCGGCACCACACCCCTGGCCCACGTACCCGCCGGTGCCGTAGGTGGCCCAACCGGAACCGTACTTGGAACCTCCGCAGACGATTGCCGACAGAGCGGCCGGCGTGACGCTCGCGCGCCCTCCATGGCTGGGCCCGCTGGCCACCTGCACCATCGTTCGTGACGGGGAGGCAGGGGCTGCCTCCGCGATGGACGGAGCGGCGACAACTAAGGTCGCGCCCAGTAGTCCCGCAATGGCGAGAATGAGGCGTTTCATCCTTCTCCTTCAGTTCTTTCTCTCGCCGGACAGAACGCAGTTCTCCGTTCAGCTCGGCCAGGAATGACTTCTGTCGCAGGCCGATTGCCTGCGAACGCCGTCTTTGGTGTACCGGCGGGATTGTCCAGCGGGTAGTTCCGTGGACAATCAGGACAACGACTTTTGTCCAGGGAGACACAGGGGGGCGGATGAGCCGGAAGATGCGTCCGTTATCACCCGAAAGCAGCGCTGCAGAGCGCTTTGCGTGCGAATTACGCGCTCTGCGGGCCCTGGCAGGTGACCTACCGTTCTGGAAGAGGGCGCGCCGCTGCGCGGTGGACAGGAGCGCGCCGGCCGCAGCCGCCGCGGGCCGAAAGCTGCCTTCCGAGACGGTGACCAGAGAGTTCGTGCGGGCATGTGGCGGGCATGTGGCGGAGATTGGACCCACTGGCAGAAGCGCTGGGCACAGGCAGCCGCGGAAGTCGACGCGACCCGCTACGCGCCTGGCCAGGGATTGGTCAGGCGATACACCGGCGTGCTGGTTCCCCGCGACAGCGGCTCCCCGCTGCCCGCTCGTCTGGGTGCGTCCCGGGCATCTGTGCGCGAGGACGGACCGAACGGGGCCGGGCGCCCAACAGCCCGCAACTGGAGGCGGATCGGCGCGGTAGCCCTTGCATTGATCATTTTGGGCACGTGCACGGGCACTTGGTGGCGGACAGAACGTCTCGCAGGCACCGGTAGACCCGTCGGTGCCGGGCGCCGGGTGCCGAACGGCGCCGATCCGCAAGGAGCCGACTGCGTGGCGGACCAAACCGGCATGGCAATCGTTCCCGTGGCCCTTCAGCAGCCCCTCGGCCTGGAAAGCCAGAGCCTAGCAAAAGGAGTATCGATCGGTACCGTTTCCCTTATCGACTCCCGGCATAGCGCTGGGACCTGGGCTGAATTCGATCCCATACTCGCCATCAATACCAAAACGAGCGACTATCTCGCCGGGTTCTCCACGGTGTGGGTACAACGCCAATCCGATGATCTCAAGTACTTCACAAAGACGCAGGACATCAGCAATTCCAACTCCCGCCTTCTAAAAGCGGGCCCGGGATGCGTAACTGCTGGTGTCAGGATCTACGTGGTCACCGGAAGTGCGACCGCTCTCGGTCAAACTCCCTGCCTCGTACTCCAGCCGTGATTCTTAATCTTCCTGTCCGATTCGGGTCATGCCGGCGGCTCGGTGGCAGCGATGGCGCGACAGCCAACCGCCTACTGGTGAGCCGGTAGAATGGAGAGCTGGAATCACACAGCCCAACCCCTGCGCCACCGCAGATCCCAACGGGGCGGCCGCCACACCCTCGCCGCCGACGCCACCCGCACCCTCACCGGATTCCCCGGCCCCCTGGCCCACCTGATCAACACGGTCCTCGCCACCGGACACCGCATCCTCCTCACCCCGCCGCCCGCCCCACCGCCATCGCACACAACCTGATGCTCGAACCCGACCAATACCTCACCAGTCCCCCCGGTCGCGGCTACCTCGCCACCGGCAGGACACCCGCTCTGCTCCACCTCGCGGGCGTCACGATCCCCCTCTCGGGGGACCAGATCATGGATGGCCACAACGGACGGGTATTCACCCGCCCCGATCAAGCTGGGATTCGGCTTCACCTCGCCACACGAGGCTCAACACGACAAAACACCTCCGAGCGTCCCCACCAAGATCGTTCCCATCCAGCACACATCCAGCACCGAGCGAATTCAACCATGTGCCCACAGCGCCCTGAACTGCGCAAACAGAGAGCGAAGTCGCCAAACCCATCCCCTCGACGTTCCTGCGGAACGCCACCACTTCCGAACAACGAGAACCCCTCCGACCTGCACGATTACAAGGCAGAGGGGCCGACGTTCGAAGAACTCACACGTTGAACCGGAACTCCACCACGTCCCCGTCCTGCATCACGTAGTCCTTGCCCTCCATGCGGGCCTTGCCGCGGGCGCGGGCTTCGGGGACGGAGCCGGCGGCGATCAGGTCGGGGAAGGAGATGACCTCGGCCTTGATGAAGCCGCGCTGGAAGTCGGTGTGGATGACGCCCGCGGCCTCGGGGGCGGTCGCGCCGCGCTTGATGGTCCAGGCGCGGGTCTCCTTGGGGCCGGCGGTGAGGTAGGTCTGCAGGCCCAGCGTTTCGAAGCCGACGCGGGCGAGGGTGGCCAGGCCGGGTTCCTGCTGGCCGACGGACTGGAGGAGTTCCAGGGCCTCGTCGTCGTCGAGTTCGGCCAGGTCGGCCTCCAGCTTGGCGTTGAGGAAGATCGCCTCCGCCGGGGCGACCAGGGCGCGCTGCTCGTTCTTGAAGTCCTCGTCCATCAGTTCGTCCTCGTCGACGTTGAAGACGTACAGGAACGGCTTGGTGGTGAGCAGGAACAGCTCGTGCAGGAGGACGCCCTGCTCGGTGTCCTTGGTGATGCCGTGCGAGAAGAGGGTGTCGCCGGCCGCGAGGATGGCCTGCGCGGACTCGGCCGCGGCCAGCACCGCCGCCTTGTCCTTCTGCAGGCGGGCCTCCTTGGTGAGGCGCGGCAGGGCCTTCTCCACGGACTGCAGGTCGGCCAGGATCAGCTCGGTGTTGATGGTCTCGATGTCGTCCTTGGGCGAGACCTTGCCGTCCACATGGACCACGTTCTCGTCCTTGAAGGCGCGGATGACCTGGCAGATCGCGTCGGACTCGCGGATGTTGGCGAGGAACTTGTTGCCCAGGCCCTCACCCTCCGAGGCGCCGCGGACGATGCCTGCGATGTCCACGAAGTCCACGGTGGCGGGCAGCACCCGGGCGGAGCCGAACAGCTCGGCGAGCTGCGCCAGTCGCGGGTCGGGCACGCCCACCACGCCCACGTTGGGCTCGATGGTGGCGAACGGGTAGTTGGCCGCCAGCACGTCGTTCTTGGTCAGGGCGTTGAACAGGGTCGACTTGCCGACGTTCGGCAGCCCGACGATTCCGATGGTGAGCGACACGTGACGACTTTCCCGTAGGACCTGTGGGGACGGACGTCCAGTCTACGGGGCCGGGCACCCGCGTCGGCGCCGCTGTCCACAGGGGCTCTCCCCCGTCCACAGGGTCGCGGGCCGTATGCCGCCACTCGCGTCCGCGTCCCCGTACAATCCGCTCGAACATCCGCCCAAAAGGGGCGAAACCGCGTGTCCACGCGCTGCGCCAGGGCCCGTCCTGCCTACGTTGGGTGGGTGGACCAGCACAGCGCGCACTCAGGGCCCGGACCCTCCCCCGCGCCCGGGCCCGGCGGAGAAGCCGCCGCGGGGGTCTACCGCGCCGCGCGCCCCACGGCGGCGGCGCCACCGCCGCCCGGCAACCCGGTGGCCGCCGTCGTACGCCGGCTGCGTGCCGCGCAGCGGCCCCGGCCGCGCCTCACCGGCCTCGGCACAGGGCTGCTCACCACCGTGGTGACCGTGCTGGGCGGGCTCGCCGACTCCTACCTGTTCGACGGGCCGGGCGTGCTGTTCGGGGTGGTGTTCGTCGCGGTCAGCGTCGCGGGCGCGGTGTACGTGCGCCCGTACGACCTGGTGGCGGCGCCGGTGGCGGCGCCGATCGCCTTCGCGGTGGGGATCGCGCTGAGCGCAGACGACGGCGGCGGGGGGCTGGTCGGGCACCTGATCGGGGTGTTCACCGGGCTGGCCCTGATGACCGGCTGGCTCTACACCGGTACGGCGCTGGCGGCGCTGATCGTGTCGGTCAGAGCTTTGCTGCGGCCATGGCGGCGCCGACGATCCCGGCGTTGTTCTGCAGCTCCGCGGGGACGATCTCCGCGCTGATCCCCTCTATCAGCGGCAGGAACTTCTGCGACTTGCGGCTGATGCCGCCGCCGATGACGAACAGGTCGGGCGAGAACAGCATCTCCACGTGGGCCAGGTACTTCTTCAGTCGGCGCGCCCAGTGCTCCCAGCTGAGGTCCTCGTCCTCGCGGGCCTTGCCCGAGGCCCGCTTCTCCGCGTCGTGGCCGTGCAGCTCCAGGTGGCCGAGTTCGGTGTTGGGCACGAGCCGGCCGTCGACGAAGATCGCGCTCCCTATGCCGGTGCCGAGCGTCAGGACGATCGTGGTGCCGCCGCGGCCGCGGCCCGCCCCGAAGGTCATCTCGGCGACCCCGGCGGCGTCCGCGTCGTTGAGCAGCACCACGGGCAGGCCGAGCCGGTCGCTGATCAACCGGCGGGCGTCCAGCCCGATCCAGCCGGGGTCGACGTTGGCGGCGGTACGGGTGACGCCGTCGACCACGACGCCGGGGAAGGTGACCCCCAGCGGCCCCGTCCAGCCGAACTTCGAGACGACCTCGTGCACGCCCTCGACCACCGACTCCGGGGTCGCCGGGTGCGGGGTGGGCACCTTGTACCGCTCCTCGGCGAGGTCTCCCCTGTCGAGGTCGACCGGGGCACCCTTGATGCCCGTACCGCCGATGTCCACACCGAACACGCCTTGGCCTCCAGACCGAACAGATCGGGCAACGCTTCCGGGAGCCGTCTCCGGGGAGCGGCTCGGCGGGGACACCCCCGCCGTACGGCCCGGCGAGGGCGGATCCGCCCGGCCGCCCCGGGCCCCGGTGACCGAAAAGTATCCCTCTTAGCGCGATTCCCCGGCGGCGACCTCCGCACGCAGGTCGCGCCGCAATTCCTTGGGGAGCGAGAACTGGATCGACTCCTGGGCGGAGCGCACGACCTCCACGTCCGCGAAGCCGCGCGCGGCCAGCCACTCCAGCACGCCCTCGACCAGGACCTCCGGGACCGAGGCGCCCGAGGTGACGCCGACCGTGGTGACGCCTTCCAGCCAGGCGTCCTGGCACTCCTCGGCGAAGTCCACCAGGTACGAGGCGCCGGCGCCCGCCTGGAGGGCGACCTCCACCAGCCGGATGGAGTTCGAGGAGTTCCTGGAGCCGACGACGATGACCAGGTCGGCGTCGGCGGCGATCTGCTTGACGGCGACCTGACGGTTCTGCGTCGCGTAGCAGATGTCGTCGCTGGGCGGCGAGACCAGACCCGGGAAGCGGGTCTTCAGGGCGTCGACCGTCTCCATGGTCTCGTCCACCGACAAGGTGGTCTGGGACAGCCAGACGACCTTGGACTCGTCCTTGACCTCGACGTTCGCCACGTCGGCGGGACCGTCGACGAGGTGGATGCGCTCCGGGGCCTCGCCCATGGTGCCGATGACCTCCTCGTGGCCCTCGTGGCCGATGAGGAGGATGTCGTAGTCGTCGTTGGCGAAGCGGACGGCTTCCTTGTGCACCTTGGTGACGAGCGGGCAGGTCGCGTCAATGGACGCGAGGCGCCGCTCGGCGGCCTCCTGGTGGACGACCGGGGCGACCCCGTGCGCGGAGAAGATCACGATCGCGCCCTCGGGCACCTCCTCCGTCTCGTCGACGAAGATCGCGCCCTTCTTCTCCAGGGTCTGCACGACGTACTTGTTGTGGACGATCTGCTTGCGCACGTAGACCGGCGCGCCGTACTGCTCCAGGGCCTTCTCGACGGTGATCACGGCGCGGTCCACGCCCGCGCAGTACCCCCTGGGGGCGGCGAGGAGGACTCGGCGGGAGGTATCGGCAGTCATGCGGTCCATCGTACGGGCAGGGCCGACAGGGGCGGCGGTGTGTCGGCGGGGCGCACTAGGGTGCGGGTATGGCACTGAACACCTCGGCGGACGCGCCCCTCCCGGTCGGTCAGGTGTCCCGCCTGATCGGCGGCTGGGTCGACCGGCTGGGCGCGGTCTGGGTCGAGGGCCAGATCACGCAGATCTCGCGGCGGCCGGGCGCGGGCGTGGTGTTCCTGACCCTGCGCGACCCCTCGCACGACATCTCCCTGTCGGTGACGTGCTTCCGCGCGGTCTTCGAACGGGTCGCGGACGTGGTCGGGGAGGGCGCGCGGGTGGTCGTCCACGCCAAGCCCGAGTGGTACGCGCCCAGGGGCCAGCTCTCGCTGCGGGCGGCCGAGATCCGGCCGGTGGGGGTGGGCGAACTGCTGGCCCGGCTGGAGCAGTTGAAGCGGACACTGGCCGCCGAGGGCCTGTTCGCGCTGGACCGCAAGCGGCCCCTGCCCTTTCTGCCGCAGCTCATCGGCCTGGTGACCGGCCGCGCCTCGGCCGCGGAGCGGGACGTGCGGGAGAACGCGCGGCTGCGCTGGCCCGCCGTCCGCTTCGAGGTGCGCAACGTGCCGGTGCAGGGCGCGACGGCGGTGCCGCGGGTGATCGAGGCGGTGCGATCGCTGGACGCGCATCCCGAGGTCGACGTGATCATCGTGGCGCGCGGCGGCGGCAGCGTGGAGGACCTGCTGCCGTTCTCCGACGAGCGGCTGGTCAGGGCGGTCGCGGACTGTACGACGCCGGTGGTGTCGGCGATCGGGCACGAGCCGGACTCCCCGCTGCTCGACCTGGTGGCCGACCTGCGCGCGTCCACCCCGACGGACGCCGCGAAGCGGGTCGTGCCCGACGTGCGCGAGGAACTTGCCCGGGTCGAGGCGGTACGCGACCGGGCGCTGCGGGTGATGCGCGGGCTGCTGGAGCGCGAGGAACAGGGGCTGCGGGCCGCGCTCAGCCGCCCGTCGCTGGCCGACCCGTACCGCATGGTCCAGGAGCGGGCGAACGGGATCGACGACCAGGTCGACCGGGCCAGGCGCTGCCTGAAGCACGCCCTGGACCGGGCGGACGCCGACCTCGCGCACACCCTGGCGCGGGTGGTGGCCCTGTCCCCCGCCGCCACGCTGCGCCGCGGTTACGCGGTGCTGCAGCGCGAGGACGGGTCGGTGGTGCGCGCGCCCGAGGACGTCGCGCCGGACGACCCGCTGCGGGCGCGGGTGGCGGAGGGCGAGTTCGCGGTCCGTGTGACCGGGCCTGTCGGTCCGCCCGCCTAGGCTGGGGCCATGGCAGACCAGAACCCGGCGGCAGGCGCCTCCACGATGGGCTACGAGCAGGCCCGCGACGAACTCATCGACGTAGTGCGCCGCCTGGAGGCGGGGGGCGCCACCTTGGAGGAGTCCCTCGCGCTGTGGGAGCGCGGCGAGGAGCTCGCCCGGGTGTGCCGCCGCTGGCTGGAGGGCGCGCGTGCCCGCCTGGACGCCGCCCTGGCCGCCGAGGAGGCCGACGAGATCGCCGCCGCGCGCGCGGAGCAGGCGGCGGTGGACGCGGAAGAGGCCGGGCGCGAGGCGGCGGACAGGGGCGAGGCGGAGGGCTGACCGGCCGCACCCCGGGCGGCGAGCCGCGCCCTAGGCGGCGGCCGCATCTCGGGCGGCGACCGACCGCACCTCAGGCGGCGAGCCGCATCCCAGGCGGCGACCGCTCGGCTCCGGGGCCGCCGTCAAGTCGTGCCGCCGGGCTACCGGGCCGCCGTCAGGTCGTGCCGCCGCTCAGCTTCAGGGCCGCCGCCATCCGCTTGAGCTGGGCGTCGGGGGCGGTGCCCAGGACGACGGTGGTCACGTGGGGCCGGCGGTTGACCAGCGCGGTGTAGCGGCCCCCGGTCCAGCGTTCCCAGGTCAGGCCGCCGGCCTCGACGGTGACGCCCGGCTGGCGGTGCGAGGAGAGGGTGACGGAGGAGACGAAGGCGTCGGCGGGGCCGTTGCTCTGCTCGACCGCCACGTACTGCTCCTCGGGGTCGACGAAGCCGATGTGCCAAGTGGTGGCGTGCGGGTCGGCCCCGCTGAAGGTGACGGACGTGGACCGCCACTTCGCGTCCAGGCCCTCGGGGCCGGCGACGGGGTAGGGCGCGACCCGGCGCGCCTGGCCGAGCTCGACGCCGTACGGAACCACCTTGACCGGGTCCGCGTGCGAGTCGTGCGGGATGAACAGGTAGATCACGAAGACCATGACCCCGAGGACCACCAGCGACAGCAGGAGGTCCCGCACCGTCTTGCTGCCGCGTTTGTCTGCTGCCACACCCCTATGGTCCCCCATGCGCGCGCACGCCCCGGCAGCCGGGGGGTGGCCGGGCGGATTCCGGCGCGGCGAGGCGATTCCGGCACGGACGGGGCGATTCCGGCGGGGGACGGCGGGCATACGTCCACTCGTGCGCTCATGTGACAGTCACCCTGCTCATATTGGCGGTTAAACGATAGGGTCACAGCACCCTCATTTCCGGCCGTCCTCGTACAGAAAGGTGCGCTGTGATGACCGAACAGCACTTGCCTCCCGCGCTCGAAGTGAGCCCGGAGGCCCCCGACCGCAACCTGGCCCTGGAACTGGTCCGGGTCACGGAGGCCGCCGCCATGGCCGCCGGGCGGTGGGTCGGCCGCGGTGACAAGAACGGCGCGGACGGGGCCGCGGTGAAGGCGATGCGGACCCTTGTGCACACCGTGTCGATGAACGGGGTGGTCGTCATCGGCGAAGGCGAGAAGGACGAGGCGCCGATGCTCTTCAACGGGGAGCGGGTCGGCGACGGCACGGGTGCGGAGTGCGACGTCGCCGTGGACCCGGTGGACGGCACCACGCTGACCGCCAAGGGCATGCCGAACGCGGTGTCGGTGCTGGCGGTCGCCGAGCGCGGCACGATGTACGACCCCTCGGCCGTCTTCTACATGAACAAGCTGGTGGTCGGCCCGGAGGCCGCGGAGTACGTGGACATCGACGCGCCCACCGACGTCAACATCCGCCGGGTGGCCAAGGCCAAGGGCAGCGCGCCGGAGGACGTCACGGTGGTGGTGCTGGACCGGCCGCGCCACGACCGGCTGGTGCGCGAGATCCGGGAGACCGGCGCGCGCATCAAGTTCATCTCGGACGGTGACGTGGCGGGCGCGATCATGGCGGCCCGGGAGAGCACCGGGGTGGACATGCTGATGGGCATCGGCGGCACGCCGGAGGGCATCATCGCGGCCTGCGCCATCGCGTGCCTGGGCGGCACGATCCAGGGCAAGCTGTGGCCGAAGGACGAGGACGAGCGGCGCCGGGCGCTGGACGCCGGTCACGACCTGGAGCGGGTGCTGCAGACCGGCGACCTGGTCAGCGGCGAGAACGTGTTCTTCGTGGCGACCGGCATCACGGACGGCGAGCTGCTGCGCGGGGTGCGCTACCGCGCGGAGACCGCGACGACCTCGTCGCTGGTGATGCGCTCGAAGTCCGGCACGATCCGGCAGATCGACTCGGTGCACCAGCTGTCGAAGCTGCGCGCGTACAGCTCGATCGACTTCGACCGGGGCTCCCACTGACGGGAGCCGCACGTGCACGCGCGGGTGGCAGGCCGCCGCGTGCACGGCTGTGCGCGGCGGTCTCCCGGTCCCGGCCGATGCCGTTCCCCGGGCCCCGTCACCACGGGGTACGGCCGGCGGGCCGGGAGGCCGCGACGCGCTCAGCCGGCGGCGGCTATCTGGGCCGCGGGGCGCTGCAGTTCGACCTCGCGGCGGCGCCGGCGGGCGAGCACCACCCGCCGCTCGGCGGCGGTCATGCCGCCCCACACACCGTACGGCTCCGGCTGCAGCAGGGCGTGTTCGCGGCACTCCAGCATCACCGGGCATCGGCCGCAAACCCGTTTGGCCGCTTCCTCCCGGGAAAGACGAGCCGCTGTGGGTTCCTTGGACGGGGCGAAGAACAGCCCCGCTTCGTCGCTGCGGCAGGCGGCCTCCGAGTGCCAAGGACCTCCCAGGTCCCGGGGATGGCCCGGCGGCAGGGCGGGGTCCATGACGGGCTCGATCGGTTGAAGCACGGGAAACTCCTGACGACGGCTCGGCGGTTGCCACGCTTGCCCGTCGCCGTCCGGCGTGCGTCCGGGCGGGAGGTGCCGGGGCAGCCGTGCGGCGGCGTGCTCCATCCCCTACCCGCTGTGCGCGACTTCATGCGCACGGTATTCGCCGCTGGTGGCCGGGCCGCACCCCTTGTGACCTGCGAATGGCGTGATTGCGAAGCACAGGTGGCGTACACACGCACCATGCGGTGACCACTGGCTCGCGGCCAGTGGTCCGTACCGGACTTTCGGCCTGCCGTCGGGTGGGGTCCGTACGGTGTCCGGGCAGGGCGCGGGCCGGGCTCCGGGCCGGGTGCGGGCGCCGCCTTGGGCGCGGAATCAGCCCTCGACGCCCTTCTTCGACCAGTCCTTGACCTTCTTGCCGCGCTTGGCCTTGGCCTCCACGCCGCCCCAGAAGGCGAACCCGTCGACGCGGACGACAGGGGCGGAGGGATCGTCGGCCTCGAACGCCTTGATGTCGGAGCCGCCCATGATGCCGACCACGCCGCCGCCGCGCAGCGTCACGTTCTCCGGCAGCTTGATGCTGACGCCGCCCATGATGCAGGTGCAGTGGATGACCAGTTCGGGCGAGGTGAAGGTCGCCTCGGTCAGGTCGATCTCGACGCCGCCGACGATGGCGACCGCGTTGATCTTGCTGCCCACCCGCCAGCGGCCTTTGCGCTCGGCGCCGCCGATGATGCCCACCAGGTTGGGGTTCTCGCCGGTCAGGGCGTAGTCGTGGGAGCGTCCGGCGGCCGGCGCGGACGCCGGGGCGCTCGCGCGGCCCACCGGCAAGTCCCTGACGAGCGGCTCCAGTTCACCCATGGTCTTGGCCGCGTACGTCCTGTCCAGGCGCTCGGAGTGCTCGCTCGCGTCGAGGCGGCCCTCGGCGAGGGCCTCGCGCAGGATGTCGGCGACACGGTCCCGGTCCGCGTCCGAGGCGCGCAGGTCCGCGTCCGAAGCGGGCGCCGAGGTCCGCGCGGGCGTGCTCGCGCCCTGGGCCGCGGCCGACTCGGAAGCCCGCGCGGGCTCGGCCTGTTCCGCCTCGGCGGTGGGCTGCGGGCGCTTCTGGAGCTGCGATTCGTCCACGCGACCACCGTACACAGACGCGATAGATCGCGACTACCCCGAGGATTCCCCTAAGGGTAGGCACCGACGAAGCACCCGGCCCGCGGACGACCGGCCCCGGCGGCCCGCCGGTGAGCCGTACCTCACAGCCGTACCGCACTCGGGCGGAGCACGCGCGCGTTCTACCCTGGATGCGCTTCAGCGACGACGCAGCCGAGTGAGGATTCCCTTATGCCCGAGTTTGTCTATACGGATCTGCTTCCCCTCGGCGAGGACCCCACCCCGTACCGCCTGGTGACAGCCGAGGGCGTGAGCACGTTCGAAGCCGGGGGGCGGACGTTCCTGCGGGTGGAGCCCGAGGCGCTGCGGCTGCTCGCGGCCGAGGCGATGCACGACATCTCGCACTACCTGCGCCCCGCGCACCTCGCCCAGTTGCGCCGGATCCTGGACGACCCGGAGGCGAGCCCCAACGACCGGTTCGTCGCGCTGGACCTGCTGAAGAACGCGAACATCGCCGCGGCCGGCGTGCTGCCGATGTGCCAGGACACCGGGACCGCGATCGTGATGGGCAAGCGCGGCCAGGACGTCCTGACCCGCGGCGGCGACGAGGAGGCCCTCTCGCGCGGCATCTACGACGCCTACACCAAGCTCAACCTGCGGTACTCCCAGATGGCGCCGCTGACCATGTGGGAGGAGAAGAACACCGGCTCCAACCTCCCCGCCCAGATCGAGCTGTACGCCACGGACGGAGGGGCGTACAAGTTCCTGTTCATGGCCAAGGGCGGCGGCAGCGCCAACAAGTCGTTCCTGTACCAGGAGACCAAGGCCGTACTGAACGAGGCCTCGATGATGAGGTTCCTGGAGGAGAAGATCCGCTCCCTGGGTACGGCCGCCTGCCCGCCGTACCACCTGGCGATCGTGGTCGGCGGCACCAGCGCGGAGTTCGCGCTCAAGACGGCCAAGTACGCCTCCGCGCACTACCTCGACCAGTTGCCGGCCGAGGGGTCGGCGGCCGGGCACGGCTTCCGCGACAAGGAGCTGGAGCAGAAGGTCTTCGAACTGACGCAGAAGATCGGCATCGGCGCGCAGTTCGGCGGCAAGTACTTCTGCCACGACGTACGGGTGGTACGGCTGCCCCGGCACGGCGCCTCCTGCCCGGTCGCCATCGCCGTGTCCTGCTCGGCCGACCGCCAGGCGCTGGCGAAGATCACCTCCGAGGGCGTCTTCCTCGAACAGCTGGAGACGGATCCGGCGCGGTTCCTGCCGGAGACCACCGACGAGCACCTGGACGACGACGTGGTGCGCGTCGACCTCAACCGGCCGATGCGGGAGATCCGGGCGGAGCTGACCAAGTACCCGGTCAAGACCCGGCTGTCGCTGTCCGGCCCCCTGGTGGTGGCCCGCGACATCGCCCACGCGAAGATCAAGGAGCGGCTGGACGCCGGCGAGCCGATGCCGGAGTACCTGCGCGACCACGCCGTCTATTACGCGGGGCCGGCCAAGACGCCCGAGGGGTACGCCTCCGGGTCCTTCGGGCCGACCACGGCGGGGCGGATGGACGCCTATGTGGAGCAGTTCCAGGCGGCCGGCGGCTCCATGGTGATGCTCGCCAAGGGCAACCGCAGCAAGCAGGTCACCGACGCCTGCGCCGCGCACGGCGGCTTCTACCTCGGCTCCATCGGCGGCCCGGCCGCCCGCCTCGCCCAGGACTGCATCAAGAAGGTGGAGGTCCTGGAATACCCGGAACTCGGCATGGAAGCGGTCTGGAAGATCGAGGTCGAGGACTTCCCGGCGTTCATCGTGGTCGACGACAAGGGCAACGACTTCTTCACGGACCCCGCCCCGAGCCCGACCTTCACCAGCATCCCCGTGCGCCCGGGGGCGTGAGCGGGCCGCCACCGCCGCCACCGCCGTCACCACTCGCCTCCCTCACCGTCGTCTTCCCGTTCGCCCATTCACCCGTACGGGGACGGGCGGACGGGAACACCCGGGCGGTTCCCCGCCATTTCACAGATATGAGCGAGTTCAGCGAGTTCAGCGGGTTCAGCGGGAGCGGGGACAGCGGCGGCGGCAGCGGCGCCGGGCCGGCGGACGGATCCGGCGCGTTCCGGACCGAGCACGACTCGATGGGCGAGGTGCGGGTGCCGGCCCGCGCGAAGTGGCGCGCGCAGACCCAGCGGGCGGTGGAGAACTTCCCGATCTCCGGGCAGCGCATAGAGCGCGCGCACATCGAGGCGCTGGCCCGCGTCAAGGCGGCCGCCGCGAAGGTCAACGCGGACCTCGGGGTGCTGGACGCGGACGTGGCCGAGGCCATCCAGGAGGCGGCCGGGGAGGTGGCCGCCGGAAAGTGGGACGACCACTTCCCGGTGGACGTCTTCCAGACCGGCTCGGGCACCTCGTCCAACATGAACGCCAACGAGGTGATCGCGACTCTCGCCACCGAGCGCCTCGGCCGCGACGTCCACCCCAACGACCACGTCAACGCCTCGCAGTCGTCCAACGACGTCTTCCCCTCCTCCATCCACATCGCGGCGACCGCGGCCGTCACCCGCGACCTCGTCCCGGCGCTCACCCGGCTGGCGGAATCGCTGGAGGCGAAGTCGGAGGAGTTCGCGGAGGTGGTGAAGTCCGGACGCACCCACCTGATGGACGCCACACCCGTGACGCTGGGCCAGGAGTTCGGCGGGTACGCGGCCCAGGTGCGGTACGGGGTGGAAAGGCTGCGTGCCGCGCTGCCCCGGCTGGCCGAGCTCCCGCTGGGCGGCACCGCGGTGGGCACGGGGATCAACACCCCCAAGGGGTTCCCGCAGGCGGTGATCGCCGAGGTCGCGCGGGCCACCGGGCTGCCGCTGACCGAGGCGCGCAACCACTTCGAGGCACAGGGCGCGCGGGACGCGATCGTGGAGACGTCCGGCCAGCTCAGGACGATCGCCGTGGGCCTGACGAAGATCGCCAACGACCTGCGGTGGATGGCGTCGGGACCGCGTACCGGGCTGTCCGAGATCAGCCTGCCCGACCTGCAGCCGGGCTCGTCGATCATGCCGGGCAAGGTCAACCCGGTGATACCCGAGGCGGTGCTGATGGTGGCCGCCCAGGTGACCGGCAACGACGCGGCCATCGCGGCGGCGGGCGCGGCAGGCAACTTCGAGCTCAACGTGATGTTGCCGGTGATCGCGCGCAACATCCTGGAGTCGGTGCGGCTGCTGGCCAACGTCAGCCGGCTGCTGGCGGACCGCACGGTGGACGGCATCACCGCGCACGCCGACCGCGCCAGGGAGTACGCCGAGTCGTCCCCCTCGGTGGTCACCCCGCTGAACCGCTACATCGGGTACGAGGAGGCGGCGAAGGTCGCCAAGAAGGCGCTGGCCGAGCGGAAGACCATCCGGCAGGCGGTGATCGAGGGCGGTTACGTGGAACGCGGCCTGCTGACCGAGAGCCAGCTCGACGAGGCGCTGGACGTGCTGCGTATGACCCACCCGTAACACACGGCTCATAAGCTCTGTTCATGACAGCCGATACCGACACTAAGGTCCCGGACGGGACCGCTTCCGACCCGGCAGGTGACATCTCGCTCACGAACGACGACAACGACGCTCGGGCGGGCGGCGGCCGCGCCGCCCCCCAGGACGGCCCGCCGGGCGGGTACTGGGCCCCCGGCGCCCAGGTGCTGTGGCGCTACCGGGGCAACGGCAGCGACGAGGTGCACATCTGCCGCCCGATGACCGTGGTGCGCGACGGTCCGGAGCTGCTGGCGGCCTGGATGGCCCCGGGCACGCCCTGCGTGCGGCCGGTCCTCGTCGACGGCACGCCCGTCCACCGCGAGCCGCTGGCCAGCAGGTACGTCAAGCCGCGCGAGCCGCGGGTGGAGCAGTGGTGGGGCACCGGCGTGCTCAAACTGGCCCGTCCGGGTGAGCCCTGGTCGGTCTGGCTGTTCTGGGAGCAGGGCTGGCGGTTCAAGAACTGGTATGTGAATCTGGAGGAGCCACTGCGCCGCTGGTCGGGCGGGGTGGACTCGGAGGACCACTTCCTGGACATCGAAGTCCGGCCGGACCGGCGGTGGCACTGGCGCGACGAGGACGAGTTCGCTCAGGCCCAGGCCGACGGGCTGATGTCCGCGGACCTGGCCGCCCGGGTCCGCGTGGCCGGGCAGCGGGCGGCGGCGGCGATCAGGTCCTGGGACTCGCCGTTCCGGGACGGCTGGGAGGACTGGCGGCCGGACCCTTCGTGGCCGGTCCCGGCGCTGCCGGCCGACTGGGACAGGCCGGGCGTCTGATACGCCCGAGCCCCTTGTTGCGTCCCTGACCGGCAACCGTAGGATCGTGCCCCACGACACTGCACAAACGTCCACGGGCGCCTAGAGTTTGACGCTACGTCAAACCCCTGTCACCAGCCAGCCGACGCCCTGCCCGTGGCGTCACACGCCAAGCCGAACAGTCAGGGAGGCCCTGAGCAGTGGGAACCGGCGACTACGAGCATGCTGGGGTGCGCCGCGCCGACCGCGGCGCGGTCCCCCATGCCGATGGTCCGCGACGGGACCGGGCCGGCCAGGCCGAGGCGTTCGACGCCATCGGCGACCGCTACGACGAGGCCTTCCCGCACAAGGAGGGCCAGATCGCGGCGGGTGCCTGGCTGGCCGCGTCCCTGGGCCCCGGGGCGCGCGTGCTGGACCTCGGCTGCGGTACGGGGCTGCCGACCGCCAGGCAACTGGCCGACGCGGGGCTGCGCGTCACCGGCGTGGACCTGTCCGCCGGAATGCTGGCCCTGGCCCGGGAGAACGTGGCCGGGGCCACGTTCCTGCAGGCCGACATCGCCGACCTCATCGAGGGCGGCCCGCTGGCCGCCGCGAGCTTCGACGGCGTGGCCGCCTTCTTCTCCCTACTGATGCTGCCGCGGCCGGAGATCCCCTACGCCCTCGGGGCGATCAGGGACCTGCTCAAACCGGCCGGGCTGATGGCGCTGTCAATGGTCGAGGCGGATGTGGATGATGTGGCGATCCCGTTCCTCGGTAACACGATCCGGGTATCGGGTTATCTACGGGACGAACTGCACCATGTGGTGGCGGACGCGGGTTTCGACGTGATCAAGGAGGATTCGTACGCCTACGCGCCGGCGAGCACCGACGTGCCGCCGGAGGAGCAGATCTTCCTCTACTGCCGACGTGCCTGACCTGACCAGGCCCGAGCGCCGCCGCACGTTACCGGGCGAGGGCGCACCGACGGATGGAACGACGCGCGTGACCAGCGATCCGCCACCACCGACCCGCCCGCCTGCCGCGCCGGCCCCGGACCCGCGCGGCGGTTTCGCCGTGCCCCCCGACGGCCCCCCCGAGCCGCCGCAGGAGCCGCGCGCGGACCTGCCCGGGGACCCGCCCGCAGACGCCGCCGAGGATCCCGGACCGGGCTGCCCCTCCGCCCCCGCCGCGGGCGAG
Organism: Streptomyces sp. HPF1205; assembly: GCF_020400825.1. GTDB lineage: Bacteria > Actinomycetota > Actinomycetes > Streptomycetales > Streptomycetaceae > Actinacidiphila. Next base: position 85,796 of record NZ_JAINVH010000013.1, on the reverse strand, counting down.
GACGACGCCCACAGGACCCACGAGGCCCAGCGCTCCGCCCAGGGCGGGCGGGCCCGCTCGCACGAACAACCGGGCGGTCGCGGGGAAGGGGCGTACGAGGGTGAACAGGGGGCGTACGGTGGAGCGCACACACATGACGGTGTCACCCGCGCGGCCCAGCAGGAACCGGGCAGCCGGGCGGGCGCGCCGCAGCCGTACCGCACCGACCAGCCCTACCCCGAGCCGCCGTACACCGATCAGCCCTACCCCGACGGGCCGTACCCGGACCGGCCGTACTCCGAACGGCCCTACGGGAGCGACCAGTCCTACCGCACCGACCAGCCGTACCCGGATCAGCCCTACCGCACCGACCAGCCCTACCCCGAGCCGCCGGCCGCGCCCGTGGTCCAGCCGCCGTACGACGTTCCGTCGCCGTACGACCTGGGGCCGCCGCTGCCGTCGGTCCCGGCGCACGGAAGCGGCTGGGCTCCAGGAGAGGGGAGCGAGACCTTGGCGTCGTTCGTGAGCACGCCGCCGCGGGGCACCCCGCCCGTGGTGCCCGGCCACCCGGGGGACGAGGACTCCACCGGGCTGCGGATCCCGATGCCCGTGCAGACCGGTCCCGAGGCGGACCGGCTGCGCTACGTGGGCGCCGCGACCCGGCGCATCGCCCGCGGCCTGGACCTGGACGAGATCCTGCTGGGCCTGTGCCGCTCGGCCGTGCCCGCGTTCGCCGACGCGATCCTGGTCTACCTGCGCGACCCGCTGCCGGTCGGCGACGAACGCCCGTCCGGGCCGCTCCGGTTGCGGCTGCGCCGCGCGGACGGCGGCCTCGACGACCCCGGCGACCAGCCCGAGGACGCCCCGGTGGGGGCCAACCCGCTGCTGCCGGCGCTGGAGGCGGGCTACGGCTCGGAGACCATCGCGGTGCTGCTCGACGGCCCGCTGGCCGAGGTGCTGCGCGGGGTGCGGCCGGTGTTCGCCGACTCGGTGCGGGCGGCCGGCGCCCTGTCCGAGCTGCTGGGCCACCCGGAGTCCGCGCTGCCGACCGGCCGCCGGGCGCTGCTGGCCCCGCTGCGCGGCAGGCGCCGGGTGATCGGGGCCGCCGTACTGCTGCGGCGCACCGACCGCCCGCCGTTCGAGAGCGACGACCTGCTGGTCGCCGCCCAGCTCGCCACCCACACGGCGCTGGGCGTGGACAAGGCCGTGCTGTACGGGCGCGAGGCGTACATCGCCGACGCCCTGCAGCGCGAGATGCTGCCGGACTCGCTGCCGCAGCCCACCGGTGTGCGACTGGCCAGCCGCTACCTGCCGGCCGCCGAGTCGGCCCGGGTGGGCGGCGACTGGTACGACGCGATCCCGCTGCCCGGCAGCCGGGTGGCGCTCGTGGTCGGCGACGTGATGGGCCACTCCATGACGTCCGCGGCGATCATGGGCCAGCTGCGTACCACCGTCCAGACGCTGGCCGGCCTCGACCTGGCGCCGCAGGAGGTGCTCTACCACCTCGACGAGCAGGCCCAGCGACTCGGCCAGGACCGCATGGCGACGTGCGTGTACGCGGTGTACGACCCGATCGCGCACCGGCTGGTGGTGGCCAACGCCGGTCACCCGCCGCCGGTGCTGCTGCACGCGGACGGGCTGGCCGAGGTGCTGCGGGTGCCGCCGGGCGCCCCGATCGGTGTCGGCGGCGTGCCGTTCGAGGCGGTCGAGCTGCCCGCGCCCACCGGGGCGACGCTGCTGCTCTACACCGACGGCCTGGTCGAGTCGCGCAGCCGCGACGTGTGGGGCGGTATCGAGCTGCTGCGGGAGCGGCTGCACGACGCGGCGAGCGTGGTCTCCCCGCCGCCGCTGGAGCCGCTGTGCGACGAGGTGCTGGAGATCCTCGGGCCGGGCGACCGGGACGACGACATCGCGCTGCTGGCGGCGCGGTTCGACGGGATCGCGCCGAGCGACGTCGCGTACTGGTTCCTGGAGCCGCAGGCGCAGACCGCCGGCCGGGCCCGCCGCCTGGTCCGCCAGGCGCTGCGCCGCTGGGACCTGCACGAGCAGCTCGACGCGGCCGAACTCCTGGTCAGCGAGATCGTCACCAACGCCGTACGGTACGCCGAACGGCCCATCACCCTGCGGCTGCTGCGGACCGACGTCCTGCGCTGCGAGGTCGGGGACGACGCCCCGCTGCTGCCGAGGATGCGGCACGCCGCACCGGAGGAGGAGGGCGGCCGCGGGCTGTACCTCGTCAACCGCATGGCCCAGCGCTGGGGCGCCACCCGGCTGGGGGCGGGGAAGGTGGTGTGGTTCGAGCTCCCGCTTCCGTAGGGGGCGGGACCCTCCGGGGGGGTGGGTCCTGTTGTTGCGGGACCTTGCGGTTTGTTGTGGTTGCGCGCGCCCACGCGGCGGCAGCCGCATATCGAATGCAGCCCCGCGCCCCTGTTGGGTGCCCTCTGCGCGGCGGCGCCCTCTGCACGGGGCACGCCCTCCGCGGGCGGCGCCCTCCGCGCGGGCGGGCCTGGCCCCCGAAGGGGTGAGTTTCTGTTCGCGCGGGACCTTGCGGTGCGTTGTGGTTGCGCGCGCCCGCGCGGCGGCAGCCGCATATCGAATGCAGCCTCGCGCCCCTTCGGGGCACGTCCTCCGCGGGCGGCGCCCTCTGCGCGGGGCACGTCCTCCGCGGGCGGGGGCTGTTGGGGGGTGTCATCGTTGGGGGGAGAGGCAGGGGTGCAGGCGCAGTCCCGGGGCGTGTGAGGTGAGAGCCCGCGCCTCGGGGCTGCATGTTCGTGGGCGGGCGTGGTGGTGTCCGTAGGTATACACACGATGTATACGCGTGATGTAGAGTGCTCGGCATGTCAATCGGGCACACCCTGCTCGGACTGCTGGAGTCCGGGCCGCGCCATGGTTACGACCTGAAGCGCGCATTCGACGAACGCTTCGGGCACGACCGGCCGCTCGCGTACGGCCAGGTCTATTCGACGATGGCCAGGCTGCTGAAGAACGGCCTGGTCGAGGTGGACGGCATCGAGCCCGGCGGCGGCCCCGAGCGCAAGCGGTACGCCATCACGGAGGCCGGCATCACCGATGTGGCGGCCTGGCTGGCGCAGCCGGAGAAGCCGGAGCCGTATCTGCAGACCACCCTCTACACCAAGGTGGTGCTCGCGCTGCTGACCGGTCGCTCGGCGGCCGACCTGCTGGACACGCAGCGGGCCGAGCACCTGCGGCTGATGCGCGAGCTGACCCGGCGCAAGTCCGACGGGGACCTGGCCGACCAGCTCATCTGCGACCATGCGCTGTTCCACCTGGAGGCGGACCTGCGCTGGCTGGAACTGACGGCGGCCCGGCTCGACCAGCTCGCCACGGAGGTGCTCGCATGACGGCCCGCACACCCGCGCCGCCGCCGGACCTGCTGGTCGCCGCGGACCTGCGCAAGTCCTACGGCCGCACCAGCGCCCTGGACGGCGCGAACCTGAGCGTCCGGTCCGGGGAGGTCGTCGCCGTGATGGGCCCGTCCGGATCCGGCAAGTCCACGCTGCTGCACTGCCTGGCCGGGATCGTCCGGCCCGACGAGGGCCGGGTGCGCTACCGGGGCCAGGACCTGTCGGCCATGTCCGACGGGGAACGCAGCGCCCTGCGCCGCAGCGACTTCGGCTTCGTCTTCCAGTTCGGCCGGCTCGTACCGGAGCTGACCTGCCTGGAGAACGTGGCGATACCCCTGCGGCTGAACGGCGTCCGGCGCCGCGCGGCGGAGGCCGAGGCCGCGCGGTGGCTGGAGCGGCTGGAGGTCGCCGATGTCGCCGGGCAGCGGCCCGGGGAGATTTCCGGCGGCCAGGGCCAGCGGGTCGCGGTGGCGCGCGCGCTGGTGGGCGGGCCCCGGGTGATCTTCGCCGACGAGCCGACCGGCGCGCTGGACTCGCTCAACGGCGAGCGTGTGATGCGGCTGCTGACCGACGCCGCGCGCGACACCGGAGCCGCCGTACTCCTGGTCACCCACGAGGCGCGGGTGGCCGCGTACTCCGACCGGGAGATCGTCGTGCGGGACGGGAAGTCTCGCGACCTGGAACGAGTGGCATGAGGACGCCCCATGACGTGCGGGAGGCGGCCGGCTCCGGCTCCCGCCCCGGGCCGGCCGTCTCCCCCCGCGGCTGGACCCGCGACTGGGCCCGTGACCTCGGCCTGGGGCTGCGGTTCGCGGCGGGCGGCGGGCGCGAGGGCTGGGTGCGCACACTGCTGACCGCCGTCGGCGTCGGGCTCGGGGTGGCGCTGCTGCTGCTGGCATCCGCGGTGCCGGCCATGATGAACACCCGCGACGGCAAGCGGGTGGCCCGCGACTACTCCTCGACCGGCTACCTGGCGCGTCCCACCGACAGCACGCTGCTGGCCGCCGACGCCACCACCACCTTCCACGACAAGACCGTTCTCGGCACGCTGTTCCAGCCCGAGGGCCCCCAGGCCCCGCACCCGCCCGGCACTCGCGCCCTGCCGGCCCCCGGGCACATGCTGGTCTCCCCCGCCCTGAAGAAGCTGCTGGCCACCTCGCCGCTGCTGCGCGAGCGCCTGCCGTACACCGTCAGCGGCACGATCGGGAAGGCCGGGCTGATGGGTCCGGCCGAGCTGTACTTCTACGCGGGCGTCACCGACCTCACCGCCCGCGACGCCGACTACCGGCACGGGAACGCCGACCGCATCGCCGGTTTCGGCCACCACAGCAACTCCCAGGTGATGGGCCCGACCTTCGACCTGCTGCTCGTGGTCGTGGTCGTCGTACTGCTGCTGCCGGTCGCGGTGTTCAGCGGTACGGCGGTACGGCTGGGCGGCGAGCGGCGCGACCGCAGGCTGGCCGCGCTGCGGCTGGTGGGCGCCGACATGGGCGCCGTCCGGCGCATCGCCGTCGGGGAAGCCCTGTTCGGCGCGGTGCTCGGGCTGCTGCTGGGCGGTGTGTTCTTCCTGGCCGGCCGCGAACTCGCCGGGCGCATCGACCTCGGCGCCCTCGTCGAGGGCATCAGCTTCTACCCGTCCGACATGACGCCCGGCACGGCGCTGACGCTGCTGGTGGCGCTCGCCGTGCCGGCGGCCGCGGTGGCCGTGACGGTGCTGAGCCTGCGCGGCACGGCCGTCGAACCGCTGGGCGTGGAGCGGCAGGGCCTGCCGCGGCGGCGCCGGCTGTGGTGGCGGCTGACCGCCCCGGCGCTCGGCCTCGCGCTGCTGGCCCCGCTGTTCGGCACGGTCAAGGCGGACGCGACGCTCAACGAGTACCAGGCCGCCGCCGGCGTGGTGCTGCTGCTGGCCGGGGTGACCGCGATCCTGCCCTGGGCGGTGGAGCGTGCCGTCGGGCACCTGCGCGGCGGCCCGGTGGCCTGGCAGCTCGCCGTCCGCCGGCTGCAGTTGAGCAGCGGCGCCTCGGCCCGCATGGTCAACGGCGTCACCGTCGCCGTGGCCGGGGCGATCGCCCTCCAGATGCTCTTCGGGGCCGTCGGCGGCCGCTTCAGCGCCGCCACCGGTGAGGACACGAGCAGGGCGCAGGCGGCCCTCTACGCCGACGTCACCGGCGGCGGGCAGGCGCGGAGCTACTTCGCGGCCGTGGCCGGCACGCCCGGTGTCACGCGGGTGTACGGGCACGTGGACGGGCTCGCCACCCAGCCGGACGCGGCCCGCCTGCGGGGCGCGCCCGATTACGCCCGGCTGCCGGTCCAGATCGGCGACTGCCCGGCGCTGCGGCAGATGGCGCGGATCACCGCGTGCGGCCCCGGCAGCGTGTTCCTGGTGCCCCCGACCGGCCAGATGGAGGACCCGACGACCACGTCCTGGATGCGGCAGTACGTGCGGCCGGGCGGCCACCTCGACCTCAACGTGCCCGTCTCCGACTCGTACACCGGCACACCGAAGCCGTGGACGATCCCGCCGGCCGCCCGCACGGCGGTCGCGCGGGCCGACCCGGAGGGCATGACGGACTGGGGGGTGCTGGCCACCCCGCAGGCCCTGGACGCCGGACGGCTGACCGCCCCGAGCGCCCGCGTCCTGGCCGTCCTCGACCCGCACCGGCCCGACGCGATCGAGTACCTGCGCAACACCGGCGCCCGTCTGGGCCCCGGCGTGAACGTGCAGAGCCTGCGCGACACGACCACGCTCGGCGGTTACGTCCAGCTGCGGCGCGGGCTGTTCGCCGGGGCCGCCGTGACGATGGCGCTGCTCGGGGTGAGCCTGCTGGTGTCGGTGCTGGAGCAGTTGCGGGAGCGCAAGAAGATGCTCGCGGTGCTGGTGGCCTTCGGTACGAGGCGGTCGGCGCTGGCCTGGTCGGTGCTGTGGCAGGCCGCGGTGCCGGTCGCCCTCGGGCTCGCGCTGGCCTGCGCGGGCGGCCTGGGCCTGGGCGCGGTCCTGCTCGCCATGGTCGGCGAGCCCTTCCACGCCGACTGGGCGAGCGTGGCCACCATGTGCTGCATCGGCGGCGGTGTGGTGCTCGCGGTGACGCTGCTCAGTCTGCCGCCCCTGTGGCGGCTGATGCGGCCGGACGGGCTGCGCACGGAATAGGACCGCCGGGCGGTCCGGGCCGCCCGGCCGTGGAGTGCGGCGGCCCAGCGGCCGGCTACGGCAGCAACTGCCCCGTCGGGCCGGTGGCGGCCTCCGGCTCGGCGGCGGCGGACCGGTCGCGCGCCTCCCCTGGCTCGCGGTCCTCCGCGGCCTCCTCGGACCCCGCCTCGGCAGCCGGGCCGGTGTTCCGTACGGCCGCGGCGCCCTCCGCGGCGGGGACCGCGGCTGCGACCGTGGCCGGGACCGGGGCGGGCGCGACCGCGACTGCCGCGGTTCCGTAGATCTGCTCCGCGGCGCGGGCGGCGGCCAGTTGCCGCGAGTACGCCCGCAGGTAGCCCACCACCGTGTTGCCGACCGCGACCAGGGGGACGGCCACGACCGCCCCGCCGATGCCGGCGACGAGCGAGCCGGCGGCCACGGACAGGACCACGGCCAGGGGGTGGACCCGCACGGCCCGGCCGAGGATGAACGGCTGCAGGATGTGCCCCTCGATCTGCTGGACGGCCAGCACCACGCCCAGGACCACCAGCGCGGTGATCGGCCCCTCGGTGACCAGGGCGACCACGACGGCCATGGCGCCGGACGTCACCGCGCCGACCAGGGGAACGAAGGAGCACAGGAAGATGACGACGGCGAGCGGCACGGCCATCGGCACGCCGAGGAAGAAGATGCCCACGCCGATGCAGATGGCGTCGATGAGGGCGACGAGGACGGTGCCGCGCACGTAGTGGGTGAGGGTGCGCCAGGCGCGCGGCCCGGCCCCGGCCAGGCCCTCGCGGGCGGGTTCGGGGAAGAGCTTGAGCACCCAGTTCCAGATGTTGGGGCCGTCGTAGAGCAGGAACAGCGTGCTGAACATCGTCAGCAGCATGCCGGTGAGGAACTCGACGAGGAACGTGACGCCCTGCAGGCCGGCGTCGGTGAGCTGCTTGGTGTTGTGGCTCAGGGCGTTGCTGAGGTTGTCCGCGACCTGGTTGATCTGGTCGTCGGTCACATGGAAGGGGCTGTTGAGCAGCCACTTCTTGCCCTCGGCGATACCGTCCTGGAGGCTGCTGGACAGGTTGTCGATGTTGTCCATCACCTGCCAGACGACGAACCAGCCGACCAGGCCGATGATGACGAAGCCGCTGACGCACACGATCGCCGTGGCCAGGCCCCTGGGCACGCCGGCCCGTTTGAGGCGGGCGACGAACGGCTGCAGCAGCGCGGTGATCAGCAGCGCGGCGGCGAAGGACAGGACGACCAGCTGGATCGCGCCGATGACGCGCATCAGCACCCATACCGTGCCGGCCAGGATGAGCAGCCGCCAGCCGATCTCGGCGGCGACCCGCATGCTCCACGGGACGACGGTCACCGGGTCGGTGACGGGAACGGCGCGCGGCGCGGGAACCGTCGCGGCGGCCGTGCGAGCGGCCACCGCGGGCGGGGCGGAAACGGGTTCGGCGGCCGCCTCGGTCGTGGAAACCGTTCCGGCGGCCGCCGTTCGCTCGTCGTCGACGCCGTCGACGGCGGGCGGTGCGTCGAGAGGGTCCAGGGCGGAGCGCCGGTCGGCCGCGTCGCGCGCGGTCACCCGCGCGTGGCGTTCGTCCAGCCGGGTGGCGAGGTTGGCCAGTCCGGCGGCGAGGGCGGAGCTCCAGTGGCGCTTGTCCGGCATGTGCTGGCTCTCCCCTGACCCCTCGGCCGTCTGTGGCACTGCTGTGGGAGACGACGTTACCCGGACTGGGGGTTGCTCCGGCCCACCGGACCGGCCGCGGGCCTGGAAGTGCCGGCCTGGAAGTGTGCCGGGGATCCGGGCCGGATGCCCGGCGCGGATCCCCCGCGGGCTCCTAGTAGAAGTGGTTGACCTGCCAGAAGGACCAGGCGCCGCAGGGGCTGCCGTACTTGACGTTCATGTAGTTCAGGCCCCACTTTATCTGCGTGGCCGGGTTCGTCCGCCAGTCGGCGCCCGCGGAAGCCATCTTCGAGCCGGGCAGCGCCTGGACCAGGCCGTAGGCGCCGGAGGCCGCGTTGGTCGCGGTGTAGTCCCAGCCGCTCTCGTGGGTCACGATGTTGGAGAAGCACATGTACTGGCCGCTGCCGACGATCTGCTTCGCCATCGCCTGCACCTGCGCGATGGTGTACGAGGACTTGACCGGGAAGCTGGCGTTGGCGTCGCCGTGACTGGCCGCCAGTTCCTTCGCCTTCTTCTCCTTGGCCGCGGCCTCGTCCGCCGCCTTCTTCTTGGCGGCCGCGTCCTTGGCGGCCTGCAAACGGGCGGACTGCTCGGCGACCTGCCGGGCCGTCGCGTCAGCGGCGTCGGACTGTGCCTGCGCCTGCTCGGTCAGCGATGCCTGCTGAACCTGCTGCCCCTCGGGGAGGTCCGCGAGGAGGGTCGTCGTGCCGGCGGCGGCTTCGGCCGGCTCCGTGGAGCCGCCCTTCTCCGCACCCGACGCGACGCCGACGACGGCGCCCACAGCGGTGACCGCGGTGGCCGAGGCCACTGCGAGTCCCCGGACCGAGATCCGGCTCACGCGATTTCCTTCCGGCAGCGCCCGCTTGGTGACCACGCGGACGCAATCGTGCCCCTGGCACTGGCCTCCATTCCGGTCCGCCGTACGGGCCGGTCGGTCACGGAGGCGCGGGCCCGGTGCGAAGTCCCCAGCGGGGTCCGCGTGCTGCTCGGGCGGCTCATGGCGGCCGATGTGGACTTGTGTGGTGGTTCGCGACGCGCGCCCCGGAGGGTGCGGGTGTGCCATGAGCGGGGCCTGACAGCCTCACACCCTGCCGTACGGGGACGCGCCACGGCAATTTCCGGTTGAGTGGCAAAGTTCACACGCCGCGGACGATGGCAAATCCCAGCGGCGAACCCCCGGAAACGCTAGGCTGCTGCGTCCTTGTCCAGGACGCAGCAGCCTTAACTCGTATTATCGGCGGTCAAATCACCCTACGCCGTCCTCCAGCATCTCCGTCACGAGTGCGGCGATCGGCGACCTTTCGGAACGGTTGAGGGTCACGTGGGCGAACAGCGGGTGGCCCTTGAGCTTCTCCACCACCGCGACCACTCCGTCGTACCGCCCGACCCGCAGGTTGTCCCGCTGGGCCACGTCGTGGGTGAGGACCACCCGCGAGCCGGCCCCGATCCGGGACAGCACGGTCAGCAGGACGTTGCGCTCCAGCGACTGGGCCTCGTCGACGATCACGAAGGCGTCGTGCAGCGAGCGGCCGCGGATGTGGGTGAGCGGCAGCACCTCCAGCATGCCGCGGGCCACGACCTCCTCGATGACCTCCTTGGTGGTCACCGCCGACAGGGTGTCGAAGACCGCCTGCGCCCAGGGGCTCATCTTCTCGGCCTCGGTGCCCGGCAGGTAGCCCAGCTCCTGGCCGCCCACCGCGTACAGCGGCCGGAAGACCATCACCTTGCGGTGCTGGCGGCGCTCCAGGACGGCCTCCAGGCCGGCGCACAGCGCGAGGGCCGACTTGCCGGTGCCCGCGCGTCCGCCCATGGACACGATGCCGACCTCCGGGTCGAGCAGCAGGTCGAGGGCGATGCGCTGCTCGGCGCTGCGGCCGTGGATGCCGAACGCCTCCCGGTCGCCGCGCACCAGCCGCACCCGGCCGTCGGCGGTGACCCGGCCGAGCGCCTTGCCGCGCTCGGACTGCAGCACCAGGCCGGTGTGCACCGGCAGTTCCGCGGCCTCGGGCAGGTCGACGGTCTCCTGCGCGAAGAGCGCGTCCACGTCCTCGGCGGCGACGACCAGCTCCTCCATGCCGGTCCAGCCCGAGGTGATCGCCAGCTCGGCCCGGTACTCCTCGGCGAGCAGCCCGACCGAGGACGCCTTCACCCGCAGCGGCAGGTCCTTGGAGACGACCGTGACGTCGTACCCCTCCGCCTGGAGGTTGCGGGCGACAGCGAGGATCCGCGAGTCGTTGTCGCCGAGCCGGAAGCCCGCGGGCAGCAGTGCGGGGTCCGAGTGGTTGAGTTCGACCCTGAGCGTGCCGCCGAAGTCGCCGATCGGGATCGGCGCGTCGAGCCTGCCGTACCGGATCCGGAACTCGTCGAGCAGCCGCAGTGCCTGGCGCGCGAAGTAGCCCAGCTCCGGGTGGTGGCGCTTGGCCTCCAACTCCGTCACCACCACGACCGGGAGCACTACCTCGTGCTCGTCGAACCTGGCGAAAGCGTTGGGGTCGGCGAGCAGCACGCTGGTGTCGAGTACGTACGTACGCCGGTCGTGATCACGGCGATTCTTGCTGGTCACCACGTGTGGACGAACCCCCTCGGGGAGAGGTGAGTCTACGGGTCCGGCAATCATGGCCGACTGCCGGTCTGCCAGTGATATGCCCGGGAAAACCCGCGCCCATGCGAGTGCATATGACAGTCATCCGACGGTCACCGCATGGTCACCGACCGCTCACCGCCCTCGCGCGCGAGCCGTCACGGCCGCGACTTGCGCAGGCAGGCGGCCGGTGGTCCGTTTTGTCCGGGCCGACGCCGGTCACGATCCGTAGCGGCGGTGCCTCGCGGCGTAGTCGCGCAGCGCCCGCAGGAAGTCCACCTTGCGGAACGCGGGCCAGAAGACCTCGCAGAAGTAGTACTCGGAATGGGCGCTCTGCCACAGCATGAATCCGGACAGCCGCTGCTCGCCGGAGGTGCGGATCACCAGGTCCGGGTCGGGCTGGCCACGGGTGTAGAGGTGCTCGGCGATGTGCTCGACGTCCAGGATGTCGGCGAGGTCCTCGATGGAGGTGCCGCGCCCGGCGTGCTCGTACAGCAGGGACCGCACGGCGTCGGCGATCTCCTGCCGGCCGCCGTAGCCGACCGCCACGTTGACCAGGATCCCGGTCACGCCGTCGGTGGCCTGCTCGGCCTCCTTGAGCACCCGCTGGGTACGGGCGGGCAGCAGGTCCATGGTGCCCACGTGATGCAGCCGCCAGCGGCCGGTGTCGGCCAGTTCGGTGACGGCGTCCTCGATGATGCCGAGCAGGGGCACGAGTTCCTCGGCCGGCCGGTCCAGGTTGTCGGTGGACAGCAGCCACAGGGTGACCACCTCGACGCCGGTCTCCTCGCACCAGCCCAGCATCTCGGCGATCTTGTCCGCGCCGGCCCGGTGGCCCTGCTCGGTGGTGCCGCCGGCCGCCTTGGCCCAGCGCCGGTTGCCGTCCAGGATCACCCCGATGTGCTTGGGCGCCCGGTCGACGTCGAGTCTGCGTTCCACCCTGCGGGAGTACACCCCGTACACCAGGTCACGCAGATTCATCGCGTACCAGCCCCTCCTCGGCTCGGCGCCCGGCGGCCACACTACTGCGCGAATCGCGTACGGACGAACCGGGGAGGGAGCGGGACGCGCACCGGGGAGGGGGAGCGGACCGGGCGGCACGCGGGCCGTTGCCGCTTCAACCTCGCGTGATAAGCAGGGTCCGTGAACATCCGCACCTTTTACCGCGCCGCCGACGGGCGCTACGACACGATGGAATACCGCCGCACCGGCCGCTCCGGGCTGAAGCTCCCGGCCGTCTCGCTGGGCCTGTGGCACAACTTCGGCGACGACCGCACCCTGGACTCGCAGCGCGCCATCCTGCGCCGCGCGTTCGACCTCGGCGTCACCCACTTCGACCTGGCCAACAACTACGGCCCGCCGTACGGCGCCGCCGAGGCCAACTTCGGCACGCTCCTGGCCCAGGACTTCCGCCCGTACCGCGACGAGTTGGTCGTCTCCACCAAGGCCGGCTACGACATGTGGCCCGGCCCGTACGGCGAATGGGGCTCGCGCAAGTACCTGCTGGCCAGCCTCGACCAGTCGCTGTCCCGGATGGGCCTGGACTACGTCGACATCTTCTACTCCCACCGCTTCGACCCCGACACGCCGCTCGAAGAGACGATGGGCGCGCTGGCCTCCGCGGTCCGGCAGGGCAAGGCCCTGTACGTCGGCATCTCCTCCTACGGCCCGGAGCAGACCCGCCGGGCCGCGCGCATCCTGCGCGAGATGGGGGTGCCCGCGCTGATCCACCAGCCCTCGTACTCCATGATCAACCGGTGGATCGAGACCGAGGGGCTGCTCGACGTGCTGGCGGAGGAGGGCATGGGCTGCATCGGCTTCGTGCCGCTGGCCCAGGGCCTGCTCACCGACCGCTACCTGAACGGCGTCCCGGCCGACTCGCGTGCCGCGCAGGGCAAGTCGCTCGACCCGGCCCTGCTCAGTGACGAGACGGTCCGCCGGCTGCGGGCCCTGAACGAGGTGGCCGCCGGCCGCGGCCAGTCGCTGGCCCAGCTCGCCCTGTCCTGGGTGCTGCGCGACCCGCGGGTGACCTCGGCGCTCATCGGCGCGTCGTCCGTCGCCCAGTTGGAGGCGAACGTGGCGGCGGTGGGCGCCGCGCCGCTGACCGACGACGAACTCGCGGAGATCGACCGGCACGCCGTGGAGCCGGAGGGCGTCAACCTCTGGGGGTAGGGCGTGCCGTGGGCGAGGGCGGGGCGGCGGCCGCCCCCGCCCGGCCCGGTGCGGCCGCTCAGGCCGCCAGCAGCAGGCCGCCGAGGGCGCCCAGCAGCATGAAGGGCCCGTAGGAGTACGGGGTCCTGCGGGTGGCGCGTCCCGACAGGACCAGGACCAGCCCGGCCAGGGCGCCCAGGAGGAGCCCCGCGAAGGTGCCGGCGACGACGGCGGGCCAGCCGTACCAGCCGAGGGCCAGGCCGAGGGTGGGGGCGAGCTTGACGTCGCCGAAGCCCAGTCCCGCCGGGTTGAGCACGAACATCAGGAAGTAGAAGCCACCGCTGGCCAGCGCGGCCAGGAGGGCGCGCGGCCAGGAGCCGTCGTGCCCGGGCAGCAGGGCGGCGAGCCCCAGCAGGCTCGCGGTGCCGGCGAACGCGGGGAGCGTCAGGACGTCGGGCAGGCGGCCGACGAGGAGGTCGACCCTGGCCAGGACGACGCCGAGCGGGGCGAGCAGCAGCCAGACCGCGAGTTCGGGCCGGGCCCCGGTCGCCTGGGCGAGGGCCGCGCAGGCCAGCGCGCACGCCAGCGCGGTCCCGGTCCCCGGCCCGTACGCGGGCGCGGTGCACGCCGGGCAGCGGGACGGCCCCAGCCAGCCGCGTATCGGGTGGCCGGCCGGGCAGGCGGACGCCCAGGGCTCCCCCGCGGGAACGGCGAGCCGGTGGGCGGGCCGGGGCACGAGCAGCAGCCCGCCGGCCAAACCCCAGACGGCGGCGCCCGCGATCAGATAGACATGCACCGGGCCGACCGTACACGCCGATCCGGCCCGGGACGCGTCCGCGCGCGGGCCAGGCGCCGGGGGTCGGGCGGGAGTTGGCGTACGGGCGGGCGGGTAGGCGGACCGGCGGATCGGGTGCCGGACGGAGTGGCGGACGGTGGGTCGGACACGGCCAGGAGGCTCTCATGCGGCGCCGGCGGCGGTGGCAGGACGGGGACGGGCGGCTGGGCACGCCGGGGGGTGAGGTGCCGCTGCGGGTCGCCGCCTCGTACCGGGCCCGTACCCGGGGGCTGTTGGGGCGGGACGGGGTCGAGGGCGCGCTGCTGCTGACGCCCGCGTCGAGCGTGCACACGGTGGGGATGCGGTTCGCGATCGACGTCGCCTACCTGGACCGGGGCCTGCGGGTGCTGGCCGTGCGCACGATGCCGCCGGGCCGCGTCGGCCGCCCCCGCCTGCGGGCCCGGCACGTGCTGGAGGCGGAGGCGGGCGCGCTGGCGGCCTGGGGCGTGGCCCGGGGGGTGCGGCTGGAGGTACCGGCCGGCGGTCCGGCGGATCAGCGGCGCCGTACGGACGTGAACTGAATGCTGTCGACGATTTCCCGCAGTACGGCGGGGCCGTCCGCCATGCCGTCCAGGGCCCAGGCGCGGATCACCACGGGGTGCCCGGCGGCATCGGTGGTGCGCACCTCGACGTGCCCGGCCGGGCGGCCGTCGGGTGCCGGCCGGGTGTAGCTGAGCACCTGTGCCCTTCGCCCGTCCAGCCGCACCTCCTCACGGCGGACGCGGCCCGAGCCCGGCGGGACGGGCGGGACGGGCGGGACGGGCTGGACAGGCCGGCCGGGCGCCTGGACGGCGGCGGCGGACTCGGGCGGGGCGGCGGCCTCGGCGCCCGTGGCCGGTGCCGCTTCCGGTGCCTCTGCCGCGGCCCCTGCCCCTTCCGGTGCTGGTGCCGGTGCCGGTGCCGGTGTCACTGTGAGGGCCGCCTCCGTACGGCCGTCGGCGCCGCGCAGCACCGCGCCGCCGCGCGTCTCGTGCCAGGACGTGGGGTGGGCGACGGTGACCGTGCCCGTGTCGAGGTAGCGCCACCCCTCGGGCGAGCCCTGGCCGACCGAGCAGCCCGCGGCGGCGGCGAGACCCGCCACGGTGGAGCCGAACCCGAGGGCGGTATATCCGATGTATCCCCATTTGTTCCGCATGCGGGCAATGTACGGCGCCCGGGCGCCGGTACGCCCGTATGGCGTGCGGCATACGCCGGATGGCCCCGTGCGGCGCGCCGGGAGACAGCGCGGGCGGGCAAAACCGGGGCCTGATTCAGCGGGGGAGGAATTTCGGCCACGGCATCCGCTGGATCCGGTCGACCGTCGCGTCCGCGCCCGCACGGGCGCCGGGGCAAAGAGAACGGGCCGGCTCGCAGGGGGGGAGAGCGAACCGGCCCGAGGGGGGGACTTATACCGTACCGCGTCTGAGCGGATGCTCAGTACGTTATGCGGCAGGTGGCGTGAAAGTGATCTCGACCCGGCGGTTCTGACGGCGGCCGGTTTCGGTGGAATTGTCAGCGATTGGGTAGTCTTCGCCGTACCCGCGGACCTGGAAGGTGTGGGATGCGTCACCCAGTCCGGCCAGCGCGCCGGCCAGCACTTGGTACACGGCCTGGGCCCGCTGCCTCGACAGCACCTGCCCGTGCTCGCTGCTGCCGAGGTCGTCGGTGAAGCCGAAGACCCGAATGGGTGACGTCACGTGCCGCGCGTTGATATCGGCGGCGATGGCCTGGATCCGGCCACTCGCGGTCGGCGACAGCTTGGCGCTGTCCTTGCCGAACAGCACTTCCGACTGCAGCGCGTACGTGACCGTCGAGTTCGACGTCTCCTGCCGCTGCTCCGGCTGACTGGCGGCCACGCTGCTCTGGTCCGTCACCGACACGATGTCCAGCACCTTGGGCGGCGCGAGAGTGCCCCCCTCCGGCAACCGCAGCCCGGCGGCGTGCGGGTCGATGCTCACCGGCGCGCTCGGGGTCTGCGTGGACGTCGGCGGCGGATTGGTGTCGGCGGCGGCCGACCCGCCGAACGCCGTCCCGGCGGCCACGAGCACGAGCACGACGACCGGAACGCCGACCGCCCTCCCGGCGGCCTTCCCGGCCCTTTCCTCGGCCATCTCATCGGCCCTCTCGGCCGTCTCGGCCCTCTTCTGACGCGGACGCGGACTCACTTCTGCGGCACCTCCGCTCAGCCCTGGGAAATGGTGATCTTGGCGGGGGGCATGGTGGGCAGTTCGAAGTCGACCTGGGTGGTGGCGGCCGGAGGGGCGGGGAACTGGGCGAAGAAGGGGCGGGACTCCTGGGGCTGGATGCTCAGCAGCTTCATCGTGCACAGGCACTGGCCGGCGGTGTCACGCAGTACGTAGTAGCGCTTCTTCCCTGCCTCGTCGACGAGCACGGCACCGGCGACGGAGGCACCGGAGGGCGCGAGGGCGGTCTCGTCGCCGACCCACGAGTCCGCGTTGAAAATGCTCGTGCCGGCGTTGGTGATCGTTCCCTCGACTGTCACGAAGCCGCCGGAGTCACGAACAGCGGAGTTGATGGTGACCTCGATGTTCTTGTCGCCCTTGATCTGGGCGAGAACCTGGGTCGGTGTGCTGGACGGGGAAGGGTCGCCACTGCTGGTGTCGGAGGGCTTACCCACAGAAGCGGACGGCTTTCCACCGCCCTTTCCGCTACCGGAACCGTCTCCGCTTCCCCCGCCCTTGCCGCCGCTCCCGCCACCGCAGCCCGCCAGCGTGATGACGGCCGCGACGGCGCATGCCGCCACGGTGGTCGCCCTGCGCCCGTATGCCATCGTTTCCCGTTCCCTCATGGATTCATTGGTTCGGCAAGTCGTCGGTGATCAGGTGGACGGAGTAGAAGTCCGAGAGGTTCACAGCGAAGTCCGCCGGCGTCGGATCTATCGTCAGCGGGTTGCTGTCACATGTGAGGTGGATGGGGCCCAGCCCCTTCCCACCCTTGTCCCCGCCCGTTTGCCCGCCGGTCTGCCCGCCTCCCGGCTGGGGGCTTTCCGTCTGCGCGCCCCCGGAGTCCTGGCCGCCCGATTGCTGCCCCCCGGTGGGCGAGCCCCCGAGCCCTTGGTCGTCCAGCGTGCAGCGGGGCTCGACCACGGCGGTCGCCTTGGCCACGGCACGCCTGTCCTTGGTCGAGCCGATGACCGAGGGGCCGACCGTGCCTTTGGTCTGCACGGCGACCGTGAAGGTCGGCGGGCTGTCCGACGGGTTGTCGAAGCCCGTGACCGTGGCGCCGTTGTCGTCGGCGTACTCCTCCGCGGCCGTCTGCGCGGTGGGGTCCTGGCGTTCACCCGTCAGGTTCAGCAACTGGCCGAGCCCCTGGAGGTCGCCACCGGTGAGGTCCTTGAGGAAGTCGCCCTTCATCTGGTCGCGGTAGTCCCGGGCAGCCGCCAGCGCGGCGGCATCCGCCGCTGTCTGGGCGCTGTTGCGCGTGACCGTGGCCTGGCCCACCGCGAAGTACGCGAAGGCGAGGAAGAACAGCGCGGCCATGGCCACGATGTAGATGCCGACCGTCTGGCCCCGATCCTCGGCGAACCGGCGTGCGTTGAATCTGCGCGCCAGGAAAACTCGAAGGTGGAGGCCTTCGACAAGCGACGGACGCGGCACCGGCCTGCGCCTTCGGACGAAAGGCACCCGAAGCCGTCCTACTGGCCGCCGCCTCCGGTGATCTTGTCGATCGTGGAGTTGATCGCGTCCTTGATCTTCGTACCGATGTCCGTCGTCCCCGCCAGTACCCCGATGATCACCGCGATGACCACCGCGATTCCCAGGTACTCGAAGGACGTCTGCCCGCGGTCCGCGGCGCGGGACGAGAGTCGGTCGGCGACCCGTTGGGTCTGCGTACGGAGCCAGAGTTCGGCGGCTACGTAGCGCTCGACTGCCCACCTGTTCATGATTGTTCGCCCCATCCTTTGTCACCTGGCTAGTGCTGGCGGCGGCCGTGCGTGGCGTGTCGGGGGTGGTGACCACGGCGCACCGCCTCTCGCTGGTCGTGTCGGGTCCGCAGCGGGTCGGATTGAATTGCAGGTGCAAATATGGTTGCGAATGCGAAGGTACACCCTGATCGGTGGCATCCGCAGCCAGTTGAACCGGCGTCGGCCGGACTCCCGCCGGGGCGGGGGCCGTTGACGCCAGCATGACGGTCGTTGACGCTGCGTGGCAGCCCAATCTCCGTAAATTCCCGGAACATCTGCCTCACCCGTTCCCGCCGAAGACGTCGCCGAAGTGGATCTGCGAGCCGATGACGGTGCCGGCGATCAGCAGGATCATGGTGGCCGGGACGAGCAGGGTGGTGATGACGCCGGTCGCCCGCGGGACCATGCGGGCGGCGCGGCGGCGGGCGTTCTGGGCCTCGGTACGGCGCATGTCGGTGGCGATCTGGAGGAGGGTACGGGCGATCGGGGCGCCGAGTTCCTCGCCCTGCTGGAGGGCGGTGACGAACTGGCCCACCTGGTCGCTGCGGTTGCGCTTGCGGAGCTGGTCGAAGGCGTCGCGGCGGCTGACGCCGACGTCCATCTGGCGCAGGGCGATACGGATCTCGTCCGACCAGGGACCCTTGTAGACCGCGTTGACCCGCTCCAGGGCCTGGCGGAAGCCAAGGCCCGCGCTCACGACGACCGCGAGGACGTCCAGGAAGTCGGGCAGGGTGCGTTCGATGTCGTCGCGGCGGCGCCTGATCGCCAGCCAGATGCCCAGGTCCGCCCATCCCCAGCCGAAGGCGATCACCAGCACGGCCAGCAGCCAGTCGGCCCGGGTGATCAGGACGACCGCGCCCACCGCCCCCAAGGCCCCGTAGACCGCGCGCCGGGCGGCGTACCGCTCGACGGTGAGGCCGTAGGGGTGCCCGGCGTGGTCGATCCTGGCCCGCATGCGGGTGACCCGGGCCGGGCCCATCATGCGCATCACCATGGGGGCGTAACGGATGCCGAGGCGGTCGATCGCGTTGCCGGTACGGGTGGTGCGGGTACGGCCGATGTCGAGGGCGAGCGCCAGGTCGTCGGGGAGTTTGACGTCCGAACGGATCAGGCCGACCGCGTAGACCACCCCGGCCACGCCCGCGGCCACGGCCAGCGCCAGGCCGAGTCCCAGCAGCGTCATCGCGCCCGCCTCCGTCCCCTCGTACCGATTTCCGACCACACGAGGCCCGCCCGCACAAGCTCCGCCCGCCCGGTCCTCATGGTCCCCGTCCTCATATTCCCCGTCCTCCCCGCCGTCCTCATACGTCGATCCTCGACATGCGGCGGATCAGGGCGAAGCCGAGCACGTACAGGCCCAGCGAGACCAGGACGCAGACGCGGCCGGCCGTCGAGCCGGTCATCGCGCTGAGCGAGCCGGGCATGATGCGGTCCAGCAGCAGGAGGGAGCCGAGGCCGATGACGGGGACGGCGTAGGCGGTCACGGTGACCTGGGACATCTGGGTGCGGATCTCCCGGCGGGTCTCCTTGCGCTCCTCCAGGGTGACGGTGAGGTTGCGCAGCGACTCGACCACGGAACCGCCGGCCCGGCTGGACAGCACCAGGGTGGAGACCAGGACGATCAACTCGCGGCTGGGCAGCCGCTGCTGGAGTTCGCCCAGCGCGTCCTCCACCGAGTGGCCGAGGGCCATGGCGTCGGCGACCTGCTTGAGCTCCTCCCCGGCGGGGGCCTCCAACTCCTCCGCGGCCATGGAGACGGCGGTCCGCAGGGCCAGGCCCGCCTGGGTCGCGTTGGCCAGGACCCGGGCCAGGTCGGGAAGTTGGGCGATGAAGCGCTCGTTGCGGACCCGGCGGCGCCACTCCAGGAAGGAGTAGCCCGCCCAGGCGGCGAGCACGGCGGCGATCGGGCCGAAGAAGGGCGCCAGGATCAGGGCCGCGAGCAGCCAGGAGCCGGCGATCAGGCCGGTGACGGCGGCGGTGAACTGGCCGGGGGTGAGGTCGGTCCCGGTGGCGGCGAGGCGGCCGGCCAGGCGGCGGCCCCACGCGTAGCGGCGCACCCGCCGGTCCAGCCCGGCGAAGGGGGCCTGGCGGGACGGCGCCGGCGCGCCGGACTCGGCCGCGAGCCGTTCGACCAGCGCCGCGCGGTCCGCCCGGCCGCCCCACCACGCCGTCAGGCCCCACACGCCGAGCACGAGCGCGAGGGTGCTCACGCCGAGGACGAGCAGCGGGTACGGCCCGGACGCGAAGGCGACGGCCAGCGGCCGGGCGCCGGGTACGGAACCGGCGCCCGCGGGCCGCGCCTGCGGCACAAGCGCGGCCGAGAGCGTGCCCGAACCGGGAGTGCCCGAACCTGGAGTGCCCGATCCAAGCGTGCCCGGCATCAACAGCCCCCGCGTCAGCAGCCCCGGCGTCCACTCCACCGGCATCAGCAGCCCCCGCGTCAGCAGTCCCGGCGTCACTTCGCCTCCCGGCTGTCGAGTTCCAGTTCGCTCCCGCCCACCCCGAACGCCGCCGGGATGTGCTCGCCGGACAGGTACAGGCGTTCGCCGATGGCGCGGGGCAGCGGCCGGTGCTCGAACCAGCCGCGGACGATGCGGTCCACGCCGAGCGGCTCGGCCCGGAAGCGGGTGGCGGTGGTGAGCCGGAAGACGTCCCGGCCGCGCGAGGCCAGGACGGCGATCTCGGAGATCCGCCGGGTGCCGTCGACGTGCCGCTGGAGCTGGACGATGACGTCGACCGCCGAGTTGATCTGGTCGCGCAGCGCCTCGAAGGGAATCTCGACCTCGCTCATGGAGGCCAGTGTCTGCAGCCGCAGCACGGCGTCCTCGGCGGAGTTGGCGTGCACGGTGGCCAGCGAGCCGTCGTGGCCCGTGGACATCGCCTGGAGCATGTCGAGGGTCTCGCCGCCGCGGACCTCGCCGACGATGATGCGGTCGGGCCGCATGCGCAGGGAGTTGCGGACCAGGTCGCGGATGGTGATGCGGCCCTCGCCCTCGACGTTGGGCGGCCGCGACTCCAGGCGGATCACGTGCTCCTGCTGGAGCTGGAGTTCGGCGGCGTCCTCGACGGTGATGATCCGCTCCCCGCCGGGGATGAGCCCGGACAGCGCGTTGAGCAGCGTCGTCTTGCCGGAGCCGGTGCCGCCGCTGACGATGATGTTGCACTTGGCTCGCACGAACGCGGACAGCAGCATCAGCATGTGCTCGTCCAGCGTGCCCAGGCCGATGAGTTCCTGGAGGGTGTACGCGCGCGGGAAGCGGCGGATGGTGAGGGTCGGGCCGGTCAGCGACAGGGGCGGGATGATGACGTTGACGCGCTCGCCGGACGGCAGGCGGGCGTCCACCATCGGATTGGACTCGTCCACGCGGCGGTTGACGGTGGAGACGATGCGCTCGATGGTCTGCAGCAGCTGCTCGGTGGAGGAGAACCGGGCGGGGACCTGCTCCACCCGCCCGCCCCGCTCGACGTAGATCCGGTCCGGGCCGTTGACCATGATCTCGGTGATCGACGGGTCCTCCAGCAGCGGTTCGAGGATGCCGAGCCCCAGCGCCTCGTCCACCACCCGGCGGATGAGGGCGGTCCGCTCGGCGGTGGAGAGCACCGGCCCCTCGCGGCTGATGATGTGCCCGAGGACGCGTTCCAGCCGGGCCCGGCGCTCGGCGGCGGCCAGCGCGGACATCTCGGCGAGGTCGATCTCCTGGAGCAGCTTGGCCCGGTAGACGGCCACCAGGTGGCCCTCCTGGGTCTGCGGGGCGGCCTCGTCGGTGGCGAGGCGGGCGCGGAGACTCACGGGGTCGTGTCCTCCTTCGGCATGGTCGCGGACCGCCGTACCGGGTCGAAGAGGTGCACTCCGGGGAGGACGGAGGGGATCCTGACGACGGCGGTCGCCTTCACCTTCCGGCCGTCGTCGTCCATCGGGTTCTCGATGTACGTGTCCTCGCGCAGCCAGCCGCTGACGGCGTCCTTGCCGGCCTGGTACGGGTCCGCGTGCGGCTCGGGCCGGGACGCGGTACGCGCGGCGGTACGGGCCGCCGTACCGGCCTGCTCCCCGCAATAGGCCACCAGCCCGAGCTGGATGCCGGTGAGGGCGACCAGCAGGAGGAACGGCAGCATCCCCAGGTACTCCAGGGAGGCCACCCCACGGTCGCGCGGGGCCCGGCGCGGGCGTCCGGGAGGTGAGCCGGCGCCGCGCCTCATGGCCCGTTCACCTCCCGGACGGTGGTGGCGTGGCCGTGCACCGGCACCCAGAAGTCGATGAAGCCGGGGAAGAGGATGGGCACTTGCAGGGTCAGGTCGGCCGTGACCTGGCCCTCCTCCGGGCCCTGGGAGATGTGCGGACCGTCCATCTTCCACGCGCCGGGCACGTCGCTGCGCGCCGCCGCCTCGGCGGCCGCCTGCCCCGCCCCCACGGCGGCCGTCCGGGCCGCCTTGTCCGCCGCGTTGCCCGCGAGGGTGAAGGTGTAGCCGGCCAGGACCGCCTGCCAGACGAGGATCAGGGTGACGAGGATGACCGGGGTCATCCCGAGGGTCTCCAGGGTGACCTGGCCGCGGTCGGAGCGGCGTTTGCGGCCGCGGGGGGCGGGCAGGGCGGCGCCGCTGACGAGGCCGATCTCGCCGGCCAGCGCCCAGATGCCGGAGCGGACGGCCGAGCGCGCGTCGAGGTCCTGCAGCCGCCCGGCGTCGATGACGGGCTGCAGTTCGCGGAAGCCCGCCGGGACGACGCAGGCGGCGGTCCTGGTGCCGGTGATCCGGCCGACCAGGGAGGGCTGGATCTCGGTGCCGCGGGTCCAGCGGTTGACCACGGTCACCACGTCCTGCGGCTTGCGCACCTGCAGCCGGTCCCACATCCGTACCATCCGCTTCGCGGCGCGTACGGCGATCACGTCCGGGGTGCTGACCAGGAGGGCGACGTCGGCGGTCTCCACGGCGACCGCGTTGGCGCTGGTCACCTGGGTGCCGCAGTCGACCACGACGACCTCGTACCGCTGGCGCAGGGCGCCCAGGACCAGCCGGGCCGTGCGGTCGGTGACGTCCTCGCCGCGTTCGCCGTCGGCGGGGGCGAGCAGGAGGGCCGGTCCTGACTCGTGGACGTACATGGCGTCGGCCAGGACGCGGGACGACACGTCGGCGATGTCCGCGAGGTCGGCCACCGAGCGCCGGAACTGCACGTCGAGGTACGAGGCGATGTCGCCGCCCTGCAGGTCGAGGTCGACCAGCGCGGTGGACCGGCCCGAGGCGTGGGCGGCCAGGGCGAGCTGGACGGCGGTCACGGTCGTGCCGACGCCGCCCTTCGCGCCCGCGACCGCCACGAGGGTGCCGCCGGTGACCGCGGGCAGCGCGGCCCGGCCGGGCGTGAGATGCCGCCGCACCCCCGCCGCCCAGGTGGCCGCGGCCTCGACGCGGGCGCCCAGCTCGTCGTACGACAGCGGCAGGCCGATGACCCCGCGGGCGCCGGCGTTCATCGCCGAGGCCAGCGTGGCCGGGCCCGGATCCGCGGTGAGCAGGACGACGCCGACCGAGGGGAACCGCAGCGCGACGTCGCGGACCAGGTCCAGGGCCGGCATCGGCCCGATCGTGTCGTGCACGATCACGACCTCGGGCAGCTCCTCCAGGCCCGCCTCGGCGGCGCGGGCGAGGGTGTCCACGAGCGAGCCGGAGTCCGCGACGGCCGGCCCCGGTTCGACCGAGGGCAGTTGCCCGAGCAGCCCGTTCAGCGCGCGGGCCGCGTCCGGGTCCCTGGTCGCGGCAAGCACCCGCACGGCCATCAGAGCCTCACCCCGCAGAATCCGGCCGTCCTGGGGAAGGCGGCGCCCCCGGCGGTCCGCGCCGCGCCCCTCACGGCCGGCCTCCCAGTCCCGCGTCGCCGGCGAGGGTGTACGAGCGCGAGCCCTGCGGTGGAGCCGCGGTGTCACCCGGCGCGACCAGCGCCAGCCTCACGTGCCGGGCGAAGGATTCGGCGTAGGCGACCCGCTGCGCGTCCTGCGCGCTGAGGGCGAAGGTGATGGGCACGCCCTGGGTGGAGACGCGCTGCGCGTCCTCGCTCTTGTCGAACGCCTTGATCTGACCCACGTCCAGCACCTGGGCGTCGGCCACGATGATCTTCGAGATCTCGGGGTCGGTGTCCTTGCGCGGCTCGAAGGTCGCGAAGATGTTCACCCGCGCCCCCGGGGTGATCTTGCCCGCCACGCCGGTCTCCGCGTCGATCATGATGGCGATCTCCATCTGCCCGGGCTTGAGTTCGGGCCGGTCGGCGACCATGTCGGACTGCAGCAGCGAGCCCTTCTTCAGCGGCACGGCGGCGATCTTGTCCTGGAGCGTGTCCAGGTCGCGTACGGCCGTGTCCGGCAGCCACCGCTTGGGCACGGATATCCGGTGCACGTCGGAACTGTCGAGCCGGCTGTACGCGGGCACGTCCGCGGACAGTTCGTACGCGGTGACCTTCTGCCCGACCTGCGACCGCGCGTCACTGACGACGGCGACCACCCCGGCGAAGGCGGCCGCCGCGCACAGCACGGAGACCACCAGGAGGACGACACCACGGCGCTGACGTGAGTTCATGTGCGGGCGGACCTATCGCTTGTGGGGTTCGAGTTGGGGGCGGCGCGGCGCCTCGACCGCGCGCTCGGCCGGGGTCGCGCCGCCGCGCGCCGACGCGTTCGTACGATCCCCCAGCCGGGTCGCGCAGAACAAGCACTGGTCGCCGATGACTTCGAGCCCGCACCAGGTGCAGGTGTCGCGCCGTACCGAGGTGACGAGCTGGTAGAGCATGCCGACGTCGGCGATGTAGGCGGTGAACTCGGCCAGTCGCGACGTCCCCCACCAGCGGGCCGCGTCGGGCGGCTGCGGCAGCTCGCGGACGTGGTTGGTGCGCCAGGCGGTGGCGAGCGGGCCGGTGATCCAGCCGGTGTCCAGGCCCTGGCCGGCCACGGCGAGCTGCGTCTGGTAGCCGGGCCCGGGCGGCACCTTGTCCGCGTCGGCCTCGGCGAGGTACGGCTCCGGATGCGCCATCACCGCGAAATGCCGCCCGGGCATCAGGGACTTGACGTGCGTGCCGACGCCGACCGGCACCCGGTCGAGCTTGGCGACCGAGCCGAGCAGCGCGCCGGAGTGGAGGTAGTACGTCAGCAGGCGCGCGGCGCCCGCGAGGACACCGGGCCCGAGGTCGGTTCCGGTGAGCTGCCGCACCTGCTCGGCCAGCAGCGTGCGGGCCAGCGGCGGCAGCGCGACGGGCACGATGGCGATCCGGTCGGCCTCCAGCGCCGAACGCACGGTGTGCATCCGGCGGCGGGCGGGGTCGGTGGCCTCGGCGGGGGCGAGGGCCACGAGGTGCCCGTGGGCGTCGAGCGCGGCCGAGGTGCGCAGCACCTGTTCCTCCAGGGGCAGCGCGAGGTCGTCCGCGGTGACCGTGATGACACCCGGCATCCGTCAACCTCCCCTTATCCGCTCGCCGTTCACCGGGTGATCCGCGTCCACCTGGCGATTCGCGCTCGTCAGCTTATCGATGTGTAGCGGCCCGGGCGCGGAAAGTCGCGCATCGGAATCTGAACGGCCGGTGTCCGCGCGGGGTATTGACAACCCCATTGGTCTGGACCAACTTTCTCGCAGCGCCCCGTCGCGCCATCCCTCGCGCCATCCCTCTCGCCATGCCTCGCACCAACCGTCGCACCATCCGTCGCACCACCTCCCAACTCCTTGCCCCCAGGAGGCAGTCGTGGAACGTGCAGCGCGCCCTGATCACGGGAGCCGCAACCCCTCCAGACCCGCACCGCCGGGACCGGCCGTCCGGCGCCGGGCGGCCCTCGTCCGCCGGGCCGTCGCCTCGGTGAGCGCGGCCGCCGTGGTCGGCGCCTGCGCGGCCCTGGCCACCACGGGCGCGGCGAGCGCCGCGACCACCGACCTCGTGGCCAACCCCGGCTTCGAGAACGCCCTGTCGAACTGGACCTGCACCGGCGGCAGCGGCCAGGCGGTCGCCGGCCCGGTGCACTCCGGCAGCTCGGCCCTCAAGGCGACCCCCACCAGCAGCGACGACGCGCAGTGCACGCAGACGGTCGCCGTGCGGCCCAACGCGCAGTACACGCTCAGCGCCTGGGTCCAGGGCAGCTACGTCTACCTCGGCGCGAGCGGCACCGGCGGCGCCGATCCGTCCACCTGGACCCCGAACGCCTCCTCGTACACCCAGTTGACGACGAGCTTCACCACCGGCGCCTCGACCAC
Organism: Streptomyces sp. HPF1205; assembly: GCF_020400825.1. Classification (GTDB taxonomy): domain Bacteria; phylum Actinomycetota; class Actinomycetes; order Streptomycetales; family Streptomycetaceae; genus Actinacidiphila. Next base: position 59,950 of record NZ_JAINVH010000013.1, on the reverse strand, counting down.
ATCAGTCACGGTCTACCTGCACGGCTGGTACGCGCAGCCCGCGTACTACGCCGACGACGTGGTGCTGAGCGGCCCGGGCGGCACCCAGACCACGCCGCCGACCACGCCCCCCACCACCCCGCCGACGACCCCGCCCACGACACCCCCGACCACTCCCCCCACCACTCCGCCGACCTCCCCGCCGACGGGCACCGGCCTGCCCGCGCACGTGGTCACCGGCTACTGGCAGAACTTCGACAACGGCGCGACCGTCCAGACCATCGCCCAGGTGCAGGACCAGTACGACATCATCGCCGTCGCCTTCGCGGACGCCACCACGACGCCCGGAGCGGTCTCCTTCACCCTCGACCCGTCGCTGAACTACGGCGTCGACCGGTTCAAGGCGGACATCGCGGCCAAGCAGGCGGCCGGCAAGAAGGTCGTCATCTCCGTCGGCGGCCAGAACGGCACCGTCTCGGTCCGCGACTCCGCCTCGGCCGCCAACTTCGCCGACAGCGTCTGGTCACTGATGCGCACGTACGGCTTCAACGGCGTCGACATCGACCTGGAGAACGGCATCGACCCCACCTACATGACGCAGGCGCTGCGCGCGCTCAGCGCCGAGGCGGGCCCTGGCCTGATCATCACCATGGCGCCGCAGACCATCGACATGCTCTCGGCGGGCAGCGACTACCTCGCCACCGCGCTGAAGATCAAGGACATCCTCACCGTCGTCAATACCCAGTACTACAACAGCGGCTCCATGAACGGCTGCGACGGCGGGGTCTACGGCCAGGGCTCGGTCGACTTCATCACCTCGCTGGCCTGCACCGCGATCGAGGCGGGCCTCGATCCGTCCCAGGTCGGCATCGGTACGCCCGCCTCCACCAGGGCCGCCGGTTCCGGCTATGTCAGCCCGTCCGTGGTCGACGACGCGCTCGACTGCCTCGCCGCCGGCACGGGCTGCGGGTCCTTCCACCCGCCGGCCAAGTGGCCCACGATCCGCGGGGCGATGACCTGGTCCACCAACTGGGACGCCGCCGCGGGGAACACCTGGTCAGGCGGCGTGGGAGGGCACGTCCACGCGATGCCCTGACCTTCCGCCCGGAAGGGCCCGGCCCTCACCGGGACCCGGCGGTCTCCAGGGGGCGCCCCTTCGCACGGGGCGCCCCTCGCCGTCCCCCGCCGTTCCCCGGAGTGCTAACCGCACACGGCCAGCGCGTCGATCTCCACCAGGTGGCCGGGCGCGAGCCCCACGTACACCGTGGTGCGGGCCGAGGGCGCCTCCTTGAGCCCGGCGAAGTACTCGTCCCAGATCTCGTTGAACTCCGCGAAGTGGCCGGTGTCGGTGAGGTGGACGCGGATCATCAGCACGTCCTCCCAGGTGGCGCCGCCCGCTTCGAGGACCGCGAGGACGTTGTTCAGCGTCGCCAGGGTCTGCTCGCGCAGGGTGGGCCCGGCGAGCTCGCGTTCCTCGGCCTCGCCGGCGGGCAGGAAGCCGACCTGGCCGGACACCTGGAGGATGTTCCCCTTGCGCACCCCGTGGGAGAACCTGGCGGGGGGCCGGGAGGCGCCGTCCGGCGTGATCGCAGCCTTGGGCAGGTGCGGCAGTTGCAGCGGGTTGTGGTCGGGGTGGCTGGGGCTCGGCTCGCTCATGCGTCGACGTCCTCGTTCGGGGGTGGGTCAGGGGATCTTACGGGAGGTACCGTACGGAACCGGGCGGTTCGCGGCGCGGGGCGGACCGCCGCCCAGCCGCAGTCTCCCCCACACCACGCCGTCCGGCGCGGCAATCGCGTCGGCGTGTGCCCGGGTCGGGGGTACGGTCCGTCGGTGGGGTTCGCCCCGGACCGGCCGTGGCCGGCGGCGCCGTCGACCCGGCGCCGCGGGCACGTCGGACAGCTCGAAGCGCGACGCGCCGGCCGTTGAACATGGCACGGCGCCGGGAATGGGAGGGTGCATGGACGTCATCGGGGAGCGCGAGCAGGGGCGCGAGGCGCTGGAAGCGCTCGGCCGGGAGCGGGTCGACCACCGCTTCAAGGCGGTGCCGCTGGACGCGTACGGGCTGACGGTCGCCGAACTGACCGCCCAGCGGCGCAACCTGTTCGACGGCGGCTTCCCCACCCCGCTCCTGACGCTGTCCGAGGAGGCCCTGGAGCACAACCTGGACCTCCTGGAGCACTACACCACCGCTCACGGCCTGGCCTTCGCCCCGCACGGCAAGACCTCGATGGCCCCGGAGCTGTTCGCCGCCCAGCTCGCCCGCGGCGCCTGGGGCATCACGGTCGCGGTCCCCTACCAGGCCCGGGTCTGCCGGGCCTTCGGCGTACGGCGGATCTTCCTGGCCAACGAGCTGGTCGACGCCGCCGCCCTGCGCTGGGTGGGCGCCGAGCTCGACGCCGACCCCGGGCTGGAGTTCATCGCTTACGCCGACTCGGTCCGCGGGGTCGAGCTGATGGACGCGGCCCTGCGCGCGGCCGGGACGCGCCGCCCGCTGGACGTGGTGGTCGAGCTGGGCGCGGGAGAGGGCGCGCGCACCGGGGCGCGTACGGAGGCCGAGTGCGCCGCCGTGGCCGAGGCGGTGGCCGCCGCGGGCACCTTGCGCCTGGTGGGCGTCGCCGGTTACGAGGGCGAGGTGCCGGACGCCGACCCGCTGCGGGTACGGGCGTGGCTGCGGCGGCTGGTGGCGCTGGCGGCGGACCTGGACCGGGCCGGGCACTTCGCGGACGCCGAGCGGATCGTGATCAGCGCGGGCGGCTCGGCGTGGTTCGACGCGGTGGCGGAGGTGTTCGGCGAGATCGGGGCGCCGGGGACGGCCGCCGGGCTGTCCCGGCCGGTGCTGAGACTGCTGCGCTCGGGCGCGTACGTCACGCACGACGACGACCACTACCGGCGGATCACCCCGTTCAACCGGGTGCCCGCCGAAGGCGCGCTGGAGCCCGCGTTCCGGCTGTGGGCCCAGGTCGTCTCCCGTCCCGCGCCCGGCCAGGCGTTCCTCAACGCGGGCAAGCGCGACGCCCCCTACGACCTCGGCCTGCCCACCGCGCGCACCGTCCGCTCGGCCCGCGACGGCGCGACGCGGGCGGCCCCGGCCGGCTTCACCGTCACCAAGGTGTCCGACCAGCACACCTGGCTGGAGCTGCCCCCGCAGGACACGCTGGAGGTCGGCGACTGGGTGGCGCTGGGCCTGTCCCACCCGTGCACGACCTTCGACAAGTGGCAGCTGATCCCGCGCACGACGGCGGACGGCACGGTCACCGGCTACGTCCGCACCTTCTTCGGCTGACGGGCCGGCCGGGGGGCCGACCCGGTCAGGAGGACGGCGAGGGCGGCGGCTCGGCGCCGCGCGGGCGCGGCGGTACGGTCAGGTCATCGATCAGGCCGGCGACCAGGTTGGGCAGTGTGTAGGCGTCATTGGTGATCGCCGCGCCCAACTCCTCGGCCCGCGCCTGGCGGGCCGGGGTGAGCCGGGAGGTGAAGAAGACGACCGGGCCTGCGTAGAGGCCGTCGGCCCGGATCCGCCGGACGTACCCGAACCCCCACTCCCTCTCGCCGTCCCTGTCGAGCTCGCAGATCAGCGCGTCGCAGCGGGCCAGCAGCCCGGCGGCCGCCGCCTCGTCCGCCACCCGCCGCACCCGGGTGAGCGGCGGAAAGGTGTACCCCGCCATCATGTATTCGATCGAGCGGGCCGTGGGATCCGAGGCGAGGAGCACGACGTTCCTCCGCGGGTACGGCGAGGAATACGCCGGGGAGTACGCCGGAGCCGCCCCGGCGTCCCACGCCGGGTCCGCCTCGGCCGCGCCGCCCGTGTCCTCGTACATCGGCTGCGGGGCAGGCGGCCACGCGGGAGCCTGCGCGGACGACCCCGGGTCCCGGTCGGCGGCGGGCCGGCCCCCCGGGGAGCCGGCCGGGTAAAGGGGGTAGGAGCCCTGGTCCGCGTACGGGACCGGCCGCCCCTGGTACGGGTCCGGTCCGGCGGCCGGGCCCGGGCGGGGCGCGGGCATCGGCGCCGGCATCGGCGCGGGCTCGGGCACGGGATCGGCCACGGGCGGGGGGCCGGGCGGCGCCGGCGGGGGCGCCTCGACCCCCTCGCGCAGCCGGCGCAGGACGAGCCCGGAGCCGCTGGTGGCCAGCAGTCCGTCCAGCAGGGAGGTGAACGCGGTGTCGGCGACCAGCGCCGGGAACTCGGTGGGCAGCTGCCGCTCCGCCTCGTGCAGCGCCCCGGCCCGCCCCTGCGGGGTGTCCAGGGGCGGGGCGGGCACCTCCAGGCGGTCCAGGAAGTCGCGCACCGCCTCCAGTGCCACCCCCGGCGCCGCCGGCCCGCGCAGCACGGCCCGGATCCGGCGGTACTCGGTGAACTCCGCCACCACGTCCTGCCCGACCGGGCCGGTCGGCGGCAGCGTCATCATGCGGTAGAAGCCGGGATAGAGGTACTGCAGCAGCATGGTGCGGATGACGGCCCCGGGTTCCGCCGTGTCCCACACCGAGTTGAGCAGCGCTTCGAGCAGGAAGAAGTTGATCAGTCGCTTGATGCGGCGGGGGTTGCGGGCCGAGCGCTCGGCGACCAGGTCGGCCAGGTCGGGGTCGAGCAGGATGTCGATGCCGGCCCGGCGGGCGCAGTGCAGGACGAAGCCGCGGATGTCGGCGGGGCCGCCGGCCGGCACGCGGTAGCTGGTCTGGAAGATCTTCTCCATGAACGCGGCACCGGCCGGGGTCAGGTCGCGCAGCAGCCCGGCCGGGCCGATCGCGGCCTGGTCGCAGCCGATGACGAAGGCCAGGCCGGGCACGTCCAGGTAGACCTTGACCGCCTCGCACACGGCCAGCACCGTCTCGGCCGAGCAGCGGTCGAGGTCGTCGATGAAGACCACCAGCATCCTGCCCGGCGCCCGGTCGGCGCTGCCGGCCCAGTCGGCGACGATGGCCCGCAGCGCCTCCCGCATCTCGTTGCGCGCCTGCGGGTCCACGCTCATCGACGTCCACAGCTCGTCGATCATCCGGGACAGCCCGAGCGGCCGGCCGAGCACGACGGCGAGCGCACGCAGGGTCCGCAGCAGGGCCCGGTGCTCGGAGGCGCGGCGGACCGCCCGGCGCAGCACGCTGCGGTCGAAGCCGTTGAGGACGGACTTGATCAGCCCCTCCAGCGCGTCGCCGCCGGTGGAGGTCCAGGCGTTGTACCAGACGGTGTGCACGTCGGGCGCGCCCGGGCCGGCGGGCGCGCGCAGTTCGGCGTCGACCAGCCGCATCAGCGAGCTCTTGCCCGTCCCCCAGCCGCCGTCCACCGCCAGGGTGAAGGGCGTGGAGCCGTGGGAGCCGCGCAGCAGCGCCGCCAGCCGGACCGCGGCCCGCCGGGCGCCCAGTACGTCGTCGGTCGCCGACGCCACCGGCTCGTCGTTGAGCAGGGCGTACGGGCCGAGCAGGCTCAGCCGCGGCGGCGCGGCGCCGGTGCCGGGCGGCGGGATCGTGTCCCAGGGGGGCGGGTGCTGCGCGGGTACGGCCACGGGTCCAGTGTGGCGACGCGCGGGCGCCGCCGTCCGCCGCGTGGTGAAATGCCCCACACCGTCCACGTGGTGAGAAACACCGAGCGCGCCGCGTTACGTGCCCGTAAGGTGACCGGCATGCAGGTGATCCAGTCAACGAAGCTCGCCAATGTCTGCTACGACATCCGCGGCCCGGTTCTCGAAGAGGCGATGCGGCTTCAGGCCGCGGGTCACCGCATCCTGGAGCTGAACACCGGCAACCCCGCTCCGTTCGGGTTCGAGTGCCCGCCGGAGATCCTGGAGGACATGCTCAGGTCGCTGGGCACGGCCCACGGCTACGTGAACTCCAAGGGACTGCTGCCGGCCCGGCGCGCGGTGATGCAGTACTACCAGACCAAGGGCGTCGACTTGGACGTCGAGGACATCTACCTCGGCAACGGCGTGTCCGAGCTGATCCAGATGTCGATGCAGGCGCTGCTGGACGACGGCGACGAGGTGCTGGTGCCCGCGCCGGACTACCCGCTGTGGACGGCCGCCGTGTCGCTGTCCGGCGGCACCGCGGTGCACTACCGCTGCGACGAGGGCGCGGACTGGTTCCCCGACCTGGCCGACATCGAGAGCAAGGTCACCGACCGCACCAAGGCGATCGTCCTGATCAACCCGAACAACCCCACGGGCGCGGTGTACGACGACGCTCTGCTGCGCGGCTTCGCCGAGATCGCCCGCCGGCACCGGCTCATCGTGTGCGCCGACGAGATCTACGACAAGATCCTCTACGACGACGCCGTCCACACCCCCTTCGCCGCCCTCGCCCCGGACCTGCTGACCCTCACCTTCAACGGCCTGTCCAAGGCGTACCGGGTGGCCGGCTACCGCAGCGGCTGGCTGGCTGTCTGCGGCCCCAAGGCGCACGCCACCAGCTACATCGAGGGCCTGACCATCCTGGCGAACATGCGGCTGTGCGCGAACGTGCCCGCCCAGCACGCGATCGCCACCGCCCTCGGCGGCCGCCAGTCGATCAAGGACCTGGTCCTGCCGGGCGGGCGCCTGTCCGAGCAGCGCGACGCCGCGTACGAGGCCCTGACCGCGATCCCCGGCGTGACCTGCGTCAAGCCCAAGGGCGCGCTCTACGCCTTCCCGCGGCTGGACCCCCAGGTCTACAAGATCAAGGACGACCAGCAGATGGTGCTCGACCTGCTGCGGGCCGAGCGGATCCTGGTCGTCCAGGGCACCGGCTTCAACTGGCCGGAGCCGGACCACTTCCGCCTGGTCACCCTGCCGTCGAAGGAGGACCTGACCGACGCGGTGACCCGCATCGGCCGGTTCCTCGAGGGGTACGTGCAGCCGTAGCGCCGCGGGGCCGCGGGGGTATGCCCCGCGGCCCCCGTACGGCACCTCGGCTCAGCCGAGCCGCTCGACCAGCGCCCGGTACTCGTCCCACAGCTCCTTGGGCGTGTGCTCGCCGAAGGTCTCCAGGTGGGGCGGGATGAGGGCCGCCTCCTCCCGCCAGACCTCGCGGTCGACGCCGAGGAGGAGGTCGAGGTCCTCCTGGGACAGGCCGAGCCCTCCGGTGTCGAGGGCGCCGGGGGCCGGCAGGACGCCGATCGGGGTCTCCACCCCTTCCGCCCGGCCGTTCAGCCGGTCGACGATCCACTTCAGGACGCGGCTGTTCTCGCCGAACCCGGGCCACACGAAGCGGCCGTCGGCGTCCTTGCGGAACCAGTTGACGTAGTAGATCTTCGGGAGCTTCGCCGGGTCGTGGGTTTTGCCCAGCTCGATCCAGTGGCCGAAGTAGTCGCCCATGTTGTAGCCGCAGAAGGGCAGCATGGCGAACGGGTCGCGGCGCAGTTCGCCGACCTTGCCCTCGGCGGCGGCGGTCTTCTCGCTGGCGACGTTCGCGCCGAGGAAGACGCCGTGCTGCCAGTCGAAGGACTCGGTGACCAGCGGGATCGCGGAGGCGCGGCGCCCGCCGAAGAGGATCGCCGAGATCGGCACGCCCCGCGGGTCCTCCCACTCCGGGGCGATGATCGGGCACTGGGCGGCCGGCACGGTGAAGCGGGCGTTGGGGTGGGCGGCCGGGGTGCCGGAGGCGGGCGTCCAGTCGTTGCCCTTCCAGTCCGTCAGGTGGGCCGGGGGCTCCTCGGTCATGCCCTCCCACCACACGTCGCCGTCGTCGGTGAGGGCGACGTTGGTGAAGATCGAATTGGCGTACATCGTCTTCATGGCGTTGGCGTTGGTGTGCTCGCCGGTGCCGGGCGCGACGCCGAAGAAGCCGGCCTCGGGGTTGATCGCGTACAGCCGTCCGTCCTCGCCGAACCGCATCCACGCGATGTCGTCGCCGATGGTCTCCACCGTCCAGCCGGAGATCGTCGGCTCCAGCATCGCGAGGTTGGTCTTGCCGCAGGCCGAGGGGAAGGCGGCGGCCACGTACTTGGCCTCCCCGCGCGGCGGGGTCAGCTTGAGGATCAGCATGTGCTCGGCCAGCCAGCCCTCGTCGCGGGCCATGACGGAGGCTATCCGCAGGGCGTAGCACTTCTTGCCCAGCAGCGCGTTGCCGCCGTAGCCGGAGCCGTACGACCAGATCTCGCGGCTCTCGGGGAAGTGCGAGATGTACTTCGTCGGGTTGCACGGCCAGGCGACGTCGGCCCGGCCCGGCTCCAGCGGCGCGCCCACGGAGTGGACGGCCTTCACGAAGCCGCCGTCCTCGCCGAGTTCGTCGAGCACCGCGCTGCCCATGCGGGTCATCGTGCGCATCGAGACCGCCACGTACGCGGAGTCGGTGATCTCCACGCCCAGGGCGGACAGCGGCGAGCCGAGCGGGCCCATGCAGAACGGGACGACGTACATCGTCCGGCCGCGCATCGCGCCGCGGAACACCCCGTCCGCCCCGGTGAAGATCTCCCGCATCTCGGCGGGGTCCTTCCAGTGGTTGGTCGGGCCGGCGTCGGCCTCGCGCTCGGAGCAGATGAACGTCCGGTCCTCGACCCGCGCCACGTCGGAGGGGTCGGAGGCGGCGTAGTACGAGTTGGGGCGAAGGGTGGGATCGAGTTTCGTGAAGGTGCCCTTGGCGACGAGTTCCCCGGCGAGGCGCTGGTACTCCTCCTCGGATCCGTCGCACCACACGATCTCGTCGGGCTGGGTCAGTTCGGCGATCTCGCCGACCCAGGTGAGCAGTTCCTGATGCCTGGTGGGAGCTGTAAAGCCGCGCGCCACGATCGCTCCGTCCCGCCGGGTCCGCACAGACCGGCGTCACAAATTGAGGGTTCGGTTGTCGGGCCGCCCGGTGGGAGGGGGCGGGCCCTGGCCCCTTGGGGGCTGCGGCCCGGACGACGTCGTGGTGCTCATCCGGTGCCGACCGCACTCATATGAGTGTGTAGGGCTTCAAATGAATCTGTCCAGAGCACGCAGGGTGAGCACCGCCACACGCGAAACGGTTTTCCTACGAGGGGGTAACCTACGGGTCCGTAGGTAAGATTGGCGCCATGAGCGCTGTGGACGAGGCCGCGGGAACGTCTCCCGCTGTCGACGGAGTCGACCTGCCGAAACTGGTAAAACCCAAGCTCAGAGGGTGGCTGCACGCCGGGATGTTCCCAGCGGCGCTGGTTTCCGGTGTCGCGCTCACGGCGGGTGCGAACAGCGTCAGGGGACGCATCGCGTGTGCCGTCTTCACGGTGACCGCCTGCGCACTCTTCGGCGTGAGCGCGCTGTACCACCGTGGCAACTGGGGTCCGAAGGTCTCCGGAATTTTGCGGCGACTTGACCATGCGAACATCTTTTTGATCATCGCGGGCACCTACACGCCGCTCACGATCCTGCTGCTGCCCGGCGCCACGTCGGAGCTGCTGCTGTGGCTGGTGTGGGCGGGCGCGCTGGCCGGGATCGCCTTCCGGGTCTTCTGGGTCGGCGCCCCTCGCTGGCTGTACACGCCCTGCTACATCGCGCTCGGCTGGGTCGCGGTGTTCTTCCTGCCGGACTTCCTGCACGCCGGCGGCGTGGCCGTGCTGGTCTGCGTCCTCCTCGGCGGCGTGCTCTACAGCCTCGGCGCCGCGATCTACGGCTTCAAGCGGCCCAACCCGTCACCGCGCTGGTTCGGCTTCCACGAGCTCTTCCACTCCTTCACGCTGGCCGGGTTCATCGTCCACTACGTGGGGATCTCCCTGGTCGCGTACACCCACGCGTAGCCCGCGCGGCCCGCGCGGCATGCGCCGCCCGCGCCGCCCTACGCGGGGCGGAGCTGGGAGCGCAGCGTGCGCGGGTCGGAGGTCGGCGCGTCGCAGACGAAGTGGCGGCAGACGTACGCGGCGGGCCGGCCGCCGCGGGCCGGGCGGTCGCGCAGCAGCGGGAACTCGGTGGAGCCCTCCTCCCCGACGGCCACGACCGCGCCGGGGGCCGCGCCCAGCAGCGCGGTACGGTGCAGCTCGGCGGTGCGCGGGTCCGCGGTGGGGCCGACCACGGCCACCTCGCGCGGCCCGTCCAGCGCCGCCTCGGCCACCGCGAGGCCCCAGCCGATGAAACGCGGGGCACGCGGGGCCAGCGCGCCCACCACGCCGAGCGCGCGTTCGGCGGCCGCCCGGTGCTTGTCCGAGCCGGTGTGCGCGGCGTACGACAGCAGCGCCCCGGCCGCCGCCGTCCACCCCGAGGGCGCGGCGTTGTCGGTCGGGTCCTGCGGGCGCCTGATCAGCCGCTCCGCGTCGTCCGCGGTGTCGTACAGCGTCCCGTCCGGCGCCGTGAAGTGCCGCAGCACCGCGTCCAGCAGCAGCCCGGCGAAGTCCAGCCAGACGCCGTCGCCGGTGACCGACGCCAGCGCCAGGAAGCCCTCGGCCACGTCGCCGTAGTCCTCCAGGACGCCCGCGTTGCCGCCGGGGACGCCGTCCCGCGAGGTGCGCAGCAGCCGTCCGCGCGGGTCCAGGTGCACCCTGATCAGCAGGTCGGCGGCGTCCACGGCGGCCTGCACGAGGTCGGGCCGGTCGAAGTAGGCGCCGGTCTCGGCGAGCGCGGCGATCGCCAGGCCGTTCCAGGCGGCCACCACCTTGTCGTCCCTGCCCGGCCGCGGGCGCCTGCCGCGCGCGGCCAGCAGCCGCTCGCGCACCGAGGCGACCCGCTCGGCGTCGGCCACCGCGCCGCCCTGCGGCAGCCGCAGGACGGAGGTGCCGTGCTCGAAGGTGCCCTCCTCGGTAACGCCGAAGTACGCGGCCGCGAACTCCCCGTCCGCCGGGCCGAGCTCCGCGGTGAGCAGGTCGGGGGTCCACACGTAGTACGCGCCCTCGGCGTGGCGTCCGGTGCCGTCGTCGCTGTCGGCGTCCAGCGCGGAGGCGAAGCCGCCCTCGGTGGTGGCCAGTTCCGCGACGAGGAAGTCGGCGGTCTCCAGCGCGACCCGCCGGGCCAGGTCGGAGCCGGTGGCCCGCCACAGATGCGCGTACACCCGGGTGAGCAGGGCGTTGTCGTACAGCATCTTCTCGAAGTGCGGCACGGTCCAGGTGCGGTCGGTGCTGTAGCGGGCGAACCCGCCCGCGAGCTGGTCGTACAGCCCGCCGCGGGCCATCGCCTCGCAGGTGTCGCGGGCCATCTGCAGCGCGCCCTCGGCGCCGGCGCGGGCGTGGTGGCGCAGCAGGAACTCCAGCGCCATCGACGGCGGGAACTTCGGCGCACCGCCGAACCCGCCGTACGCCGGGTCGTACTCCCTGGTGAGCCCGAGCAGCGCGGCGGCCGTCTCGCTCTCGCCGGGCGCGGCCGACACCCCGTACGCCCCCGCGCGCTCCGTCAGCTCCCCCACGATCCGGCGCGCGACCTCGCCGACCTCCTCGCGCCGGTCGCGCCACGCCGCGACCACGCCCTGGAGCACGTCCCGGAACCCGGGCATGCCCTGCCGGGCCACCGGCGGGAAGTACGTGCCGAAGTAGAACGGCTCGCCGCCGGGCGTCAGGAACACGGTCATCGGCCAGCCGCCCTGCCCGGTCGCGGCCTGCACCGCCTCCATGTAGACGGCGTCGACGTCGGGCCGCTCCTCGCGGTCCACCTTGATCGCCACGAAGTGCTCGTTGAGGTACGCCGCCGTCGCCTCGTCCTCGAACGACTCGTGCGCCATCACATGGCACCAGTGGCAGCTGGAATACCCGACGCTCAGCAGCACGGGCACCCCGCGCTTGCCCGCCTCCGCGAACGCCTCCTCCCCCCACGGCCACCAGTCCACCGGATTGTCCGCGTGCTGCAGCAGGTAAGGCGATGTCGCGTCCCCGAGTCGGTTCACACAGTCAGCCTCTCACGCCCCGCCCGCGCCCCGTCGGCGCGCGCGGGCGCGCCGCGCGCCCGTCTCCTGCCGGTCGTCCGCGGGTCGGGTGCCGGTCGTCCGCGAGTCGGGTGCGGACGGGCTGCGGCGGTGCTACGGCCGGTCGGAGTCCGGCCCGGAGGAGCGCTGCTTGCCGAGGGACGCGGGCCGCTCGGCGCCGGCGGCGGCGTTCGCGGTGCGTGCGGCGCCCTTCGCGGCCGTCGTGGCGTCGGCCTTCGCGGTCGTCGTGGCGTCGGCCTTCGTGGCGGAGGCGGTGGCGGCCGGGCGCGGCTCGGCGGCCGGCCGCTCCTCGAAGTCGATCTTCTTCATCTGCTTGCCCATGTTCTTCATGAGCGCCCACAGCCCGACGGCCATGACGGCGAAGACCACGAATCCGAGGAGGCCGGGCGTCACCTTCTTCTGGTCGAGGTCCTGGGCGAGCGGCACGAGGCCCTGGGCCACGGGGTGGGCGAGACTGTGCGCGGCGGAAGGAGTCACGCCCACCATTGTTGCTCAGGCGTCGCGGATGCCCGCGAAGAGGTCCGACTCGGGCAGCGAGACGTCCACCAGCGAGCGGGCCAGCTCGTAGTCCTCGGTGGGCCAGATCTCGCGCTGGACGTCCATGGGGACGTGGAACCAGGAGCCGTCGGGGTCGATCTGGGTGGCGTGCGCGATCAGCGCCTTGTCCCGGACCTCGAAGAACTCACCGCAGGGCACGCGGGTGGTGATGGTGCGCTCGGGGCGGTCGGAGTCGTCCCAGCGCTTGAGCCACTCCCCGTACGGCGACTCCAGGCCGCGGGCGAGCAGCGCCTCGTGCAGGGCGACCGTGCGCTGCTTGTTGAAGCCCTGGTTGTAGTAGAGCTTCAGCGGGGTCCACGGCTCGCCCGCCTCGGGGTAGCGCTCGGGGTCGCCGGCCGCCTCGAAGGCGACCACCGAGATCTTGTGGGTCATGATGTGGTCGGGGTGCGGGTAGCCGCCGTTCTCGTCGTACGTGGTGATCACGTGCGGCCGGAACTCGCGGATCAGCTTCACCAGGACGCCGGCCGCCTCGTCCACGTCCTGCAGCGCGAAGCAGCCCTCGGGCAGCGGCGGCAGCGGGTCGCCCTCGGGCAGCCCGGAGTCCACGAAGCCCAGCCAGGACTGCTCGACGCCGAGGATCTCGCGGGCCTCCTCCATCTCCTTGGCGCGCACCTCGTGGATGTGCTCCTCGATGTACGGGTCGCCCTGGAGCTTGGGGTTGAGCACCGAGCCGCGCTCGCCGCCGGTGCATGTGGCGACCAGGACGTCCACCCCCTCCGACACGTATTTGGCCATGGTGGCCGCGCCTTTGCTGGACTCGTCGTCGGGGTGGGCGTGCACGGCCATCAGCCGGAGCTGCTCGGTCAAGGCGGGGTCCTCGTCGTCCTCGTCGTCCTCGGGGTCTGCTGGGGTGTGCCCCGGGTCCGCCCGTCGCCACCCCCGGCCCCCTCCGTCGGCCGAGGAGGCACCTCCTATAGTGACCGAGTGCGGGGACGAAAAATTCCACGGGCGGGAGAACGGGCCGGATCCGGTGCCGGCGCCCGTACCGCCCGCCTCGCGCAGGAGGAACGACCATGACGGCCGTACGGCCCGCCGACCGCTACGGGCGCGGCCCCGACGCCGACGCCCGCGCCGACCGGCAACTGCGGATCGCCGCGATCGTGCTGGGCGCGCTGGCGGTGCTCGGCATCGGCTGGTACGGCTGGACGTCGCTGACCGGCGACCAGGTCAGCGGCCAGGTGGTGGCCTTCCGCGCGGTGTCCGACCAGGCGATGGAGATCCACCTGGAGGTCCACAAGGGCGCGGGCACCGTCGCCGTGTGCACCCTGCGCTCGCAGGACAAGGAGCACAACGAGGTGGGCCGCAAGGACGTCCGGCTGGCCCAGCACGCCGAGCAGGTGGACACGGTGGTGACGGTGCGCACCACCGCGCGCGGCGAGACCGGCGAGCTGGTGCACTGTGGGAAGGCCGCCAAAGGCTGACCGCGCCGGCCGCGCGTCCATGAGGGAAGCGTCCGGCGTCCCCCGCCGGGGTGTTTATCGCTCCCGTCCACGACCAGTAATTGTTAGGCTCGTGGTTTCGCCCCGGTGACCGATGGCAATGCACTTGTTCATCGGGTGGGGGCACTCCCGGCGCGTGCCGGGGGCGCCCGTACCGGCTCGCGGGGGCGACCCGCCGGCCGCGCACGCGGCTGGGGGTGCCCCCACGCCACGCTGTGGGGGGAGCACCGTCCGCGGGAAGTCCGCCGGACAGGCACACGGCACCACATGTACCGACGAGGAGCACCTGTGACCCAGACCAGCGACAACGTCACCTGGCTCACCCAGGCGGCGTACGACCAGCTCAAGGCCGAGCTGGAGCATCTGTCTGGTCCGGCGCGCGCCGAGATCGTCGCCAAGATCGAGGAAGCCCGCCAGGAAGGCGATCTCAAGGAGAACGCGGGTTATCACGCGGCGCGTGAGGACCAGGGCAAGCTGGAGCTGCGCATCCGCCAGCTCACCCAGATCCTGGAGACCGCCAAGGTGGGCGAGGCCCCGGCGGACGACGGCGTGGTGGCGCCGGGCATGGTCGTCACGGTCGCGTTCGACGGGGACCCCGACGACGCGATGACCTTCCTGCTGGGCTCCCGCGAGGGGGTGGCCGGCGACATGGACACGTACTCGCCGCAGTCCCCGCTCGGTCGCGGCGTCACCGGCAAGAGGACCGGCGAGGACGCCACGTACGAACTGCCCAACGGCAAGACCGCGACGGTCCGCATCCTCGACGTGAAGCCCTACCGGGGCTGAGCCGGGCGGGTACGGCACCCGCGCGGCACCCGCGTAACACAAGGACAGGCGGCGGCGCGTACGACGCGCCCACCCGCGACAGGAGCCCCGGCCGGGACAGGCCGGGGCTCCTTCAGCGTTCACCGCGCGGTCGTGCGGTCATACGGTCGGACGGTTCAGGCCGTCGCCGAGCGGTACTTGCGGACCGCCAGGGTGCGGAAGACCACGATGATCACGATCGACCACAGCAGCGAGGCCCACACCGGGTGCTGCATCGGCCACGCGCCGGACTTGACCACACCGGGGTTGCCGAACAGGGTCCTGCTGGCCTGGACGGTGGCGCTGAACGGGTTCCACTCGGCGACGTGCTGCAGCCAGGTCGGCATGAACTGCGGGTTGACGAAGGCGTTGGACACGAAGGTCACCGGAAAGAGCCAGATCAGGCCGCCGGAGGTGGCCGCCTCCGGGGTGCGCACGCTCAGGCCGATCAGCGCGCCGATCCACGAGAACGCGTACCCCAGCAGGAGCAGCAGCGCGAAGGCGCCGAGCATCTTCGGGACGCCGTTGTGGATGCGCCAGCCGACCAGCACGCCGACGATCGCCAGCACGACGACGGTCAGCGCGGTCTGCACGGAGTCGGCCAGCGTACGGCCGGTGAGGACCGCGCCGCGGGACATCGGCAGCGAGCGGAACCGGTCGATCAGGCCCTTGTTCATGTCGTCGGCGATGCCGGCGCCCGCTCCCGCGGTGGCGAAGGTGACCGTCTGGGCGAAGATGCCGCCCATCAGGAACTCGCGGTAGGAGCCGGCCGAGAAGGTGCCGCCGACGTTCACCGAGCCGCCGAAGACGTAGCTGAACAGCACCACGAACATGATCGGCTGGATGAGTCCGAAGACCACCATCTCGGGGATGCGCATCATGCGCAGCAGGTTCCGCTTGGCGATCACCAGCGAGTCGCGCATCGACTGGACGAGGCCGCCGGCGGCGGCGGGCGCCAGGGTGGACTCGGCGGCCTCGGTGGATTCGGTCACGGTGGTCACTTCACGGCCTCCTGTACGACCGGCTCGGCGGCGGCATCGTCCGTCGCGCCGGCCTTCGCCTCCTCGGCCCTGTGGCCGGTCAGCGAGATGAACACGTCGTCGAGGGTGGGGCGGCGCAGACCGATGTCGTCGATCTCGATGCCCTGGGCGTCCAGGTCGCGGATGATCTCGGCGAGCAGCTTGGCGCCGCCGGTGACCGGGACGGTGATCTCGCGGGTGTGCTGCTCGACCTCGGCCTCGCCCTTGCCGCGGGCGGCCAGTATGCGCACGGCGTCGTCGATCCGGTCCCGCTCGTGGACCACGACCTGCACCCGCTCGCCGCCGGTCTGCGCCTTGAGCTCGTCGGAGGTGCCGCGCGCGATGACCGTGCCCTGGTCGATCACGCAGATGTCGTGGGCGAGGTGGTCGGCCTCCTCCAGGTACTGGGTGGTCAGCAGCAAGGTGGTGCCGCCCGCGACCAGTTCCTGGATGACCTCCCACAACTGCTGCCGGTTGCGCGGGTCGAGCCCGGTGGTGGGCTCGTCCATGAACATCACCGGCGGGCTGACCACCAGGGCGGCGGCCAGGTCGAGCCGGCGGCGCATACCGCCGGAGTACGTCTTGGAGGGGCGGTTGGCCGCGTCGGCGAGGTTGAACCGCTCCAGCAGCTCGTCGGCCCGGGCCCGGGCCGCCTTCGCGCCCAGCTGGTAGAGCCGGCCGACCATCTGCAGGTTCTCCCGGCCGGTCAGGTACTCGTCGACGGCCGCGAACTGCCCGGACAGGCCGATCCGCCGGCGGACCTCGTTGGGGTGCTTCAGCACGTCGATGCCCGCCACCACGGCCTTGCCGCTGTCGGGCCGGAGCAGGGTGGTCAGGACCCGGACGGCGGTGGTCTTGCCCGCGCCGTTCGGGCCGAGCAGGCCGAGGACGGTCCCCTCCGGTACGTCGAGATCCACTCCCCCCAGGGCCTTGACGTCGCCGAAGGTCTTCACGAGACCCTCGGCGTAGATCGCGCCCGGCATGTTCTTCGCTCCCGTCGGTTGGTCGGTTGCTGGTGCTTGCGGTCGGGTTGACCGCCGGGCCGGCCGGAACTCATCGGCCGGCACCGATCGACGTGCCCCCGTGCGCCCGCGACGGGCGGCACCTTCACGATAGGACGCGAGGATGCCAGACGCGATATATCGCGTCAACCCAATTATCGGATCGGGTCAGGCGATCACCGTGTACCCGGCGTCCTCCAGTGCCGCGCCGACCGCGGCGCAATGCTCGGGGCCCTTCGTCTCCAGGTGCAGTTCGACCTCGGCCTCGGTCAGTCCCAGCCGGGGATCGGTCCGCACATGACTGACGTCAAGCACGTTAGCGTCCACCACTGACAGCACTCCCAGCATCGTGGCCAGCGCCCCCGGGCGGTCGGTCAGCCGCAGCCGCAGCGACAGGTAGCGGCCGGCCGCCGACATGCCGTGCCGCAGGATGCGCTGCAGCAGCAACGGGTCCACGTTGCCGCCGGACAGCACCGCCACCAACGGCCCCTGGAACGACTCGGGCGCGGCCAGCAGCGCCGCCACCGGGCTCGCCCCGGCCGGCTCCGCCACCAGCTTGGCCCGCTCCAGGCACAGCAGCACCGCCGAGGAGAGCTGGTCCTCGCCGACCGTGACGACCTCGTCCACCAGGTCGCGTACGACCGCGAACGGTATGTCCCCGGGCCGGCCGACCATGATGCCGTCCGCCATGGTGGCCACCGAGCCGAGCGTCACCGGCCGCCCGGCCGCGAGCGACGGCGGGTACGCGGCCGCCCCCGCGGCCTGCACGCCGACGATCCGCACGTCCGGCCGCAGCGACTTGACCGCGACGGCCAGCCCCGCAATCAGCCCGCCGCCGCCGACGCCCACCAGGATCGTGCGCACCTCGGGGCACTGCTCCAGGATCTCCAGGCCGACCGTGCCCTGCCCGGCGATGATGTCGGGATGGTCGAAGGGGTGGATGAAGACCGCGCCGGTCTCCTCCGCGTACTCCTGGGCCGCCCGCAGCGTCTCGTCGACGACCGTGCCGTGCAGCCGCACCTCGGCGCCGTACTCCCGGGTCGCGGCGACCTTCGGCAGCGGGGCGCCGACCGGCATGAACACCGTGGAGCGCACCCCGTGCAGCGAGGCCGCGAGCGCCACTCCCTGCGCGTGGTTGCCGGCGCTGGCCGCGACCACCCCGGCCGCGCGCTCCTCCTGGCGCAGGCCGGCGATACGGACGTAGGCGCCGCGGATCTTGAACGAGCCGGTCCGCTGAAGGTTCTCGCACTTGAGCTGCACCGGCGCCCCGACCAGCGACGACAGGTGGCGGGAGCCTTCCATGGGGGTGATCCGGGCGACCCCGGACAGCATCTTGTGCGCGCCGCGCACGTCGTCGAGGGTGATCGTCTGCGACCCCGTTGCGTCCATGAGATCCAGTCTCGCAGTCGCCCGCGCCGGCCGACGGCCCGTGACCCTCGCCCGGGCGCTCGTGTCCACCGCCGTACGCGACGGGTCCGCCCGGCCGGGAACGGTCGGGAGCAGCTGGTAACGGCCGAGAGCGGTCGGGAACGGACCAGGAACGGGTCAGGGCCCGGTCAGGACCGGGTCAGGAGCGCGTCAGGACCGGATTGCTGTTTGGCCGGAACGGCCCCTCCGCCACCGGCGCCGCGTACTCTTCATCCCAACTTCAGCCCCACCCACCCTCACCCACCCTCGTTCACCCTCACCAAACCCTCACCGCAGAACCGAGAGATCGCGAGCTTTCAGGTCATGTCCAACCCAACGGAGACCTCGACCGAACTCCTTGAGCGGCTCCAGCACCAGGTCGCCCTCTTCGCCCGCCGCGCCGAACAGACCCGGCTCGGCGGCGTGGGCCGGGCCCGCAACTCCATGGACCGCGCCGCCTATCTGCTGCTCAACCGGCTCGACCGGGAGGGCCCGATGGGCGTCAAGGCGCTCGCGGAGGCCATGGGCATCGACTCCTCCACGGTGACCAGGCAGGTCGCGCCGCTGGTCGACACCGGCCTGGTCAAGCGCACCTCCCACCCGGAGGACGGCCGCGCGGTCGTCCTGGCCCTGTCCCCGCGCGGCCGCGGCCGCCTGAACGAGGTACGCGACTCCCGCCGCCGTCTGATGGCCCAGGTCACCGACGCCTGGACCACGCAGGAGCGGGAGGTCTTCACCGACCTGCTGGTCCGCTTCAACGAGGCGCTCGCCGACTGGCACGCCGGACTGCGCGACGAAGCGGACGAGCAGGCGGGCACCGCCGACCGGCAGGAGGACCGGCAGCCGGACCGGCAGGACGAGCGGCAGGACGAGCGGCAGGAAGTACGGCACGGGGAACGGCACGGCGTACGGCAGCCGGACCGTCAGGGGGCTTGACCGGAAACGCATGGTTGCCGTCCCATGGCCGCGTGGGCAAGCGCCGGGCGGAGGCCGAACACCGACGGGACGCCGAGTTCGAGGCGTTCACCGCGGGCGCGGCGGGACGCCTGCTGCACTCCGCGGTGCTGCTCACCGGCGACCGGGAGGCCGCGGAGCACCTGCTCGTGGCGAGCCTGGCCCGGGTGTACGCGGACTGGTTCCGGATGCGCGCCGAGGACCCGTACGAGCACGCGCGCAGTGAACTCGTACGCCGCTTCGCCCACCGGCCGTGGTGGCGGCGGCCGCACGGCGGGACGCTCGGCCGGCTGACCGCGCAGGAGCGGCTCGTGGTCACCCTGCGGTTCTTCGAGGGCGTCGCGGAGGAGCAGACCGCCGCCCAGCTGGGACTGCCCGCCGAACGGGTCCGCGCCCTGTGCGCCCGCGCCACCGCCACCCTGCGGTCCCGGCCCACGGACGAGGCGGGCGGCGCGGGCGCGCGGTCGGGGTCGGGCTCCGGGGCCGGGTCCGGAGCCGGGTCCGGGTCCGGAACGGAGGGCGCGGGTGGCGCGGGCGGCCCGTCCGGCGGATCCCCCGGCCGTACGGCCGGCACGGCCCGGCGCCGGCTCCCCGGCCCGCCCACCGGCGAGATCACGCCATGACCCCGCTCCCGAACCGCCGCGACGACGAGGTGCGGCGCCTGCTGGACACCCCGCACCCGGCCGTGCCGGTGGACCTGGCGGCCCGCGCGGCGCTGCGGGGGCGCCGGATCGTCCACCGGCGCAGGGTCGTCCGCACGCTGCTGTGGACGCTGGCGCTGGCGGCGCTGATCGCCGGGGCCGTGCTGGCCGCCGTTCTGTGGCGGGACCCCTCGCAGCAGACGGGAACGGGAGCCTGGTTGCCACCGGGCACGTGACCGGGCCGGGGCCGCCGGCCGGGCAGGCCCGGCTCCGCGCCCGTACCGGCCGTCAGCCCGGCGCCCTGCCATCAGCCCGGCGCCTGCCGTCAGCCCAGCGCCTGCTTGAGGTCGGTCAGCAGGTCGTCGACCGCCTCGATGCCGACCGACAGGCGTACCAGGTCGGCGGGGACCTCCAGCGCGGAACCGGCGACCGAGGCGTGGGTCATCCGGCCCGGGTGCTCGATCAGCGACTCCACCCCGCCGAGCGACTCGCCGAGGGTGAACAGGCGGGCCCGGTCGCACACCGCGACGGCCGCCTCCTCGCCGCCCTCGACCCGGAAGCTCACCATCCCGCCGAACGCCTTCATCTGCTTGGCGGCGACCTCGTGCCCGGGGTGCTCGGGCAGCCCCGGGTAGTAGACGCGGGTCACCCGCGGATGGGCGGCGAGCATCTCGGCGATCCGCCCGGCGTTCTCGCTGTGCCGGTCCATGCGCACCGCCAGCGTCTTGATGCCGCGCATCACCAGCCAGGCGTCGAACGGCCCGGCCACCGCGCCCATGGCGTTCTGGTGGTAGGCCAGCTCCTCGCCGAGGGCGGCGTCCGAGGTGACCAGCGCGCCGCCGACCACGTCGGAGTGCCCGCCCATGTACTTGGTGGTCGAGTGCACCACCACGTCCGCGCCCAGCGCGAGCGGCTGCTGCAGGTACGGGCTGGCGAAGGTGTTGTCGACCACCAGCCGCACGCCCGCCTGCCGTGCCACCCCGGCCAGCGCCTCGATGTCCGTGACGCCGAGCAGCGGGTTGGAGGGGGTCTCGACCCAGATCAGCCGGGTCTGCGGCCGCACCGCGTCCCGTACCGCCTGGACGTCCGAGGTGTCCGCGACCGACCACTGCACACCCCAGCGCTCGACCACCTTGGCGAACAGCCGGAAGGTGCCCCCGTAGGCGTCGCCGGGAATGACGACGTGGTCGCCGGGCGCCAGCAGCGTGCGCAGCAGGCAGTCCTCGGCGGCGAGCCCGGACGCGAAGGCCAGCCCGCGCCTGCCGCCCTCCAGCGCCGCGAGGTTCTCCTCCAGCGCGGTCCTGGTCGGGTTCGCCGACCGGCTGTACTCGTAGCCGCCGCGCAGCCCGCCGACGCCGTCCTGCTTGTACGTCGACACCTGGTAGATCGGCGTCACCACGGCCCCGGTCGCGGCGTCGGCCGGCTGCCCGGCGTGGATCGCGAGGGTCTCGAAGTGCTGATGGCGCACATTGTGCTGATCGCTCATGGCCCCGAGGGTAGTGGCCGCGCGACCCGTACGGGCCGTACGGACCCTGCGCGGGCAGGGGCGGGGCGCCGGGCCGGGATCGGCCGACGGGCCGCGGCCGCGCATGGCATCCTGTGATCTTCACGCCTCGCCGGTCACCATGCGGGCCCATCGGGCGGGGAGGTTGGGGGAAGTCCGTATGAAACTCTGTTTCCTCGTGGAGGAGAACTACCTCCACGACAGCCTGCCGGTCGAGGTGGTCCGGCAGCTCGACGCGTGGGGCCACCACGTGGACGTGCTGCGGCCCGGCGGTTCGCTGCTGCGGATGACGGACCTGGTCGCCGCCGGCAGCCATGACGCCTGGGTGCTCAAGACCGTCTCCGGCGGGCCGGGGCTCACGGTGCTGGAGGCCGCGGCCTGCGCCGGTCTGGTCACCGTCAACGACGCCCGGGCCATCCGCGGGGTGCGCGACAAGGCGCTCGCCGCGGCGATCGGGCGGCGGCACGGGCTGCCGATGCCGTCCACGTACGCCGCCGCGAGGCCCGAACACTTCGCGGAGATACCGGAGTCGGAGTACCCGCTGGTCGTCAAGCCGGCGAACGGCAGCTCCGGGCGCTCGGTGCACCTGGTGGCCACGCCGGAACGGCTCACCGCGCTCGTGCCGGAGCTGCGCGGCGAGGGGCTGCTCATCGCGCAGCCGTACGTGCCGAACCCGGGCATCGACATCAAGGTCTACTGCGTCGGCGGGGATATCTACGCAACCGAGCACCGGTCACCGCTGCACCCCGACCACCCCCACCGCGGACGCCTGGTCCCCCTCTCCCGCGAGGTCGCCGCGGTCGCCGCGCGGGTCGGCGCGGTGTACGGCCTCGACCTGTACGGGCTGGACGTCCTGCTCACCCCGGACGGCCCGGTCGTCGTGGACGTCAACGACTTCCCGAGCTTCCGCCAGGTGCCGGACGCGGTGGCCCGCGTCGCCGGCGCCGTCCTCGACCTGGCCCGGTCCGGCCGGCCCTCCCCGGCGCCGGGCGCGCCGGCGATCACGCCCGCCACCACGCCCGCCGCCGCGCCGACCGCCACCACCGCGTCCGCGCCCGGGCCCGCGGTGGTGCCGGTGCCGTGAGGCCGCCGCATCCGCTGAGGGTCGGGCTCATCACGCCGGATCCACGTCATCCGCTGCTGGCGGCGGCCGCCGCGCTGCTCACCGCGTCGGGCGGTGCCGTCGTCGAGGTGCTGGCGCCGGACGCGGGGGAACCGCCGGGGGAACCCGCGGACGTGTACCTGCTCAAGTCGCGCGTCCCGGAGGCGATCCGGCTGGCCCGCGGGCTCGAAGCGGCGGGGGCGCGGGTACTCAACTCCGCGGCCGCCACCGCGCGCTGCCAGGACCGTACGGCGATGGCCGCCGACGCCCGCCGCGCCGGTCTCCCCTTCGCCGCCACCCGTACCTACCCGTCCGCCGCCGAACTGGCCCGTGGCGAGGCGGCGGTCGCCGGGCCCGTCGTCGTCAAGAGCCGGCGCAGCCACAAGGGCGACGTGGTCGTACGGCTGGAAAACCCGTCCGCCGTACGGGACTTCGCCGCGGACGCGCCGCCCGGCCCGTACATCGTCCAGGACTTCGTGCCGAACGCCGGGTGGGACCACAAGCTCTGGGCCGTCGGCCCGCATGTCTTCGCCGCCGTGCGCCGCTCCGAGCTGGCCGCACCCCCACAGGCACAGGCCTCCCCGCCCGCCCGTACCGCCGTACCCGACACCTGGCGCGACCTCGTCGCCCGCGTCGGCGAGGTCTTCGCCCTCGACGTCTACGGCGTCGACGTCATCCCCACCCCCACCGGCCCGCTGATCGTCGACATCAACGCCTTCCCCGGCGTCCGCGACCAGCCCGGCGCCCCCGAGGCCCTGGCCGAACTGACCCTGCGCAGCGCCCGCCGCAGGTAGGACGGCCCGGCCACGTCGGAAGGACACCGGGCGAGCCCCGCGGGATCACGCGAGAAGCCCCCACCCGATCGCGGTGAGTGCGGACAGGAGGCATCCCGCCATCACGACCCGCGGCAGGCGGAGCGTGAACAGTTCCCACCAGTCATCGACCCCGGGAGAACGCCGACGCCGCCACAACGGCAGCCCCCACAGGACCGCCCCCGTCACGAACTCGGCCGCGATCGTCACGAGCTCCACGATGATGGTCGCTCCGAACAGTCCACGGTCCACGCAGGTGCCGTCGTACCCGCAATCCCGCGACGCGTTCGACGCCTCCACCCAGCCACTGGCGAGAACGAACAGCGCCACGGTCTGCACCAGGAGGCAACCACCGGCCACGGTCACCCGCAGAGCGTCCCGAACGCCGGAGCCCGCCCGTACCCCCGGTGTCCGCATCCTCGCAGGGTAGCGGCCCGACGGGCACGCACCGGGCGGGTGCCTGATCGTGATCCGTCGCCGGAACGGGTCGGTCCTGCCCCGGGAAGGCTCCGCTGACGAACGCCGACAGCCGGCCGCTCGGCCGGGCATCACGCCGGGGCCGCGGTCGGCAGCGGTTTGACGGGTCGGTGGATAACCGTTATCTATTGGCGTGCAGACAGGGAGGTGCGGTCCGTGCAGGACGTGGTGCTGGCGCTGCTGGTCAAGGAGCCCTCGCACGGCTACGACCTGCGGCGGCGGCTGGCGGCCGCGCTCGGGCCGTTGGGGGAGGCGCTGAACGCGGGGCAGGTCTACGTGACGCTCGCCCGGCTGGAGAAGGCGGGGCTGGTGGTCCTCGAACGGGTGGAGGAGCCGGTGCGCGGGCCGCAGCGCAAGGTGTACGCGCTGACGGCGGCGGGGCAGGAGCGCGTGGCCGCGTGGATGGCCGAGGGCGCCGGGCCCCGGGCGGACGTCACGGAGTTCCACCTGAAGCTGGTGGCCGCCGCCGTGTCGGGGACGGCCGACCCCCTCGCGCTGGTGGACGCGCGGCGCCGCGAGCTGATGCGCGCCCTCGCCGAGGCCCAGCACGCCGCCCTCGCCCAAGGCGCGGACTCGGAGGCCGGGCTGCTCCTGGAGGGCGTCGCGCTCCGGCTGCAAGCCGATCTGCGCTGGCTGGAGGCATGCGAGCGGACCTGGTCGACGCGGACCACCCGCGCGGGGAAGGCGGAGGAATGACGCGACACATACGGCCGGGCAGGACGCAGGCGGCGCGGCGCGGCGGGAGACAGGGCGCCGAGTGGCCCGTGCGCGGCGCGCACGGCGCGCACGACGCGCCGGTCCTGCGCGCCGTCGGCCTGTCGCGCCTGTACGGCCGGGACGAGACCCTGGTGCGCGCCGTCGACGAGGTCGACCTCGACGTACCCGAGGGGCAGACGCTCGCCGTGACCGGACCCAGCGGCTGCGGCAAGTCGACGCTTCTGCAGCTCCTCGGCGGCCTGGACCGGCCCTCCAGCGGTGAGGTGTGGCTCGGCGGGCAGCGCGTCGACCGGCTCGCGGAGCGGGCCCTGGCACGTCTGCGCCGCCGGGCGATCGGATTCGTCTTCCAGGACTTCCACCTGATGGACGAGCTGACGGCGGCGGAGAACATCGAGCTGCCCGCGCTGCTCGCCGGCGCCTCACCGCGTACCGCCCGGGTCCGTACCGCCGCGCTCCTGGAACGGACCGGGCTCGCCGACCGGGCCCGGCGCCTGCCCTCCGAGCTCTCCGGGGGCCAGCGGCAGCGGGTCGCCATCGCCCGCGCCCTGGTCAACGAGCCGCTGGTCGTCCTCGCTGACGAGCCCACCGGAAACCTCGACAGCGCCGCCACGCACGACGTGCTGCGGCTGTTCGACGAGTTGCGTGCCGCGGGACAGACCCTGGTCGTGGTGACCCATGACGAGCGCGTCGCCGCCACGGCGGACCGCGTCGTCTCCCTGCGCGACGGAGCGCTCGCCGACGACACCCGCCTGGGCGCCGGCGGCGGCACCTCCCGGCTCGGCGCGCTGCTGGACTGGGAGAACTGACCGTGGGATACGTCCTGTTGTGGCGCCTGGTGCTGCGCGACATGCGCCGCCGTCCCGGTGAGGCCGTCGCCTTCCTGCTCGCCGTCACCGCCGCGACGGCCAGCCTGACTCTCGGGCTGGCGACCGGCCACGCCGTGGCCACGGGGTACGCCAAGACCCGCGCGGCCACCGCGGGCCCCGACGTGATGGCCTCGACGACGGACCCGGATCCCGCGCGTTTCGCCTCGCACCTGGCGCGCGTGCCCGGGGTGACCGCGGTCGGCGGCCCGTTCTTCGCGTTCGACACCACCATCCGGGCGAACGGCCGTTCCGAGCATTCCGCGGTCGAGGGGCGCGGCGCCTCGCGGTCCGCCGTGGACCGGCCGCTGGTGACCTCCGGCACCTGGGTGCGTCCGGGCGGCGCGGTGGTCGAACGCGGCTTCGCGCGGGACCTCGGCGTGCGCGTCGGCGACCGCGTCACCGTCAACGGGCACGGTTTCCCGGTCGTCGGGACCGCGATCAGCGCGGCCACCGCGGTGTACCCGTGGGGCGACCCGGCGCAGGTCGGGCCGTCCGACGCCGGCGGCCTGATCTGGCTGACCGCCGCCGACGCGCACGCGGCGGCGGGCGACAGTCCCGACGTGAGCCTGATCTACCTGAAGCTGTCCGACCCCGGCGCGGCCGGCCGGTTCGCCAAGTCCGCGGCCGTCCGGGCCGTCGAGCCCGAGGGGTGGCTCAACTACCACTACTGGAGCGACATCCTGCGGACGGACACGGCCATGATCGAGTTCACCCAGCCCACCCTGGTCATCGGTGGCTGGCTGCTGGCCGTCGCCGCGTTCGTCACCCTGGCCGGGCTGGCCGCCCTACGGGCCGGCCGCGACAACCGGCGTGCCGCTCTGCTCAAGGCGGTCGGCGCCGGTCCCGGCACCGTCGCCGCCGTCCTGCTGGCGCAGTACGTACTGCTGACCGCCCTGGCCGGCGGGCTCGGGCTGGCGGCCGGAACGGTGGCCGCACCCCACCTGGTCGATCCCAGCGACGGGCTGCTCGACACGGTGACCCCTCCGGGAACCGACGCCGTCGCCGCCACGGTCGTCCTGGCCGCCGTGGCCGCCCTGGCCGGCGCGCTCGGCCCCGCCGTACGCGCCGCCCGTACCAGCACCGTCAGCGCCCTGGCCGACCCCGCCCACCTGCTCACGCACCACCCGCACCTGAACGCCGTGACGGCGTACCTTCCCACACCGCTGCTGCTCGGCATCCGGCTGCTCGCCCGCCGGCCCGGCCGCGCCGTCCTGGCGGCCGTCGGCACGGCCGCCACCACCCTCATGGTCACCGCGGTGCTCACGTTCCACGCCGTACTCGACGCGGCCCCCGCCGCCGAACGGTTCGGCCCCATCGAGGTGCGGACCGAGCAGACCGGGCGGGTACTGCTCGCCGTCACCCTCGCGCTGGTGGCGCTGTCCACGCTCAACACCGTGCTCCTCGGCTGGAGCACGGCGGTGCAGGCGCGGCGCGCCCTGACCATCGCCCGCACGCTGGGCGCCACTCCCGGCCAGGTCGTCACGGCGTTCTGCGTCGCCCAACTGCTGCCCGTGCTACCGGGAATCGCGGCCGGCGTCCCGGCCGGGCTCCTCCTGTACTGGTTCTTCAGCCCCTCGATGGTCATGCCGCCGGCCACGTGGCTGCTCGGCGCCGCACTGGCCACCGTGGTGGTGACCGGGGCGCTGTCCGCCCTGCCCGCGTGGGCGCACACCCGCAGCCCCGCCGGCCGCGTCGCCGCCGCGTCCGCCTGACGGGCCGCGGGCCCGCCGCAGCGGCCCGGCGGGCTACCCGGCGAGCGCCGGCGGACGGACAATGGCGGTACGCACGTGCCGTACGGGGGACGCGGGTGCCGTACGGGGGACGAGAAAGGTCCATGACGGGACGAGGGGGACAGCATGCTCTTCGCACGCGGCCGTGACCTGCGCCTGCCCACCCGCGAGGAGGCGCCGCCCGGCCGCCCCGCACTCGCGTACGAGGTCCCCGAACGGCACCTCGTCCTCGGGACCGCGCTCCAGGGCCCCTACCCCGCGGGCTTCGAGGTCGCGGACTTCGCGGTGGGCTGCTTCTGGGGCGCCGAGCGCAGGTTCTGGCAGACCGCCGGGGTGTGGACGACACTGACCGGCTTCCAGGGCGGCCACACGCCCCACCCGGTCGACGACGAGGTACGCACCGGCCTGACCGGCCACGCGGAGACGGTACGCGTCGTGTTCGACCCGGCCCGGGTGGCGTACGGCGACCTGCTGGCCCTCTTCTGGGAGTCGCACGACCCCACGCAGGGCTTCCGCCAGGGCAACGACGTCGGCACCCACGTCCGTTCGGTCCTGTTCACCCACTCCCCCGCCCAGCAGGCGGCGGCCGAACGGTCCCGGGCCGCCTACCAGCACGCCCTGTCCGCCGCCGGCCACGGCCGCATCACCACCGACATCCTCCCGGCCACCCCCCACCCCTTCTACCCGGCCCGCGCGTACCACCAGCAGTACCTCGCCCGTAACCCGTACGGCTACTGCGGGCTGGGCGGGACGGGGGTCGCCTTTCCGGCCGGGGTGGCGCGGGTCGAGGGGTGACAACGGGCAGGAGTGACCCCGTCTTCGTGAGCGGCTGGGTGCTGGAGTCCAACCTCCGGCCGCTCTGCGCAGTCGTGTCCGACCTCATCGGCTACGACTTCGATGACGCCGACTAGCAAGCGGTCGAGTACGGCCTGTCCGGCACGGACGACGACCGGCCTGCCACGGCCTGGTTCCGCTATCCCCTGGCCGGCCGCACCCAGGTGGATCTCCGCATCGCCCAGGCGGTCGGCGGCTCCGCCGTCTCGATCCAACTCCTCGGCACCGCGGACGACACGCTCACCGCCCAGGCCGAGGCCGTCATCGGCGTGTTGAGCCAGTACCGCGTGTGCGACGGGCCGACGCCGTGGCCACCGCCCCCAGATCTCCGCTCGTAACAGGGACCGGCAGGCAGGCAGGCGGCTTGCGGGTCGCGACCACTCTCGGTGGCCGACGTGCGCAAGCCTCGCTAAAAGCCTTTGTGGAGCGGCAGCCGACGAACGAGTGTCGCTCTGCGAAGCCGAAACGAGCAGTCGGGGGAAGGGGCGCTTGATGTCGCGGGAATGGTTCCGGTTCCGAAACGGTGGCCAAGCCGGTGCTGCAGCCGAACCCGAGGCAGAGCTACCCGCAGGACCAGCACACCGCATTGACGACGCGGCGTGGCCCTTAATGACTCCGGACGAGCGGGTACGCGCAGTGGTGGCCGGCCTGGTCGACCGCCGAGCGGCTACTGCCTCGACGCCGCTTGGCCTGTCAGCCCAGGAAATCGATGCCATAGCACGTGACCAGGCGGCTCCGGTCGGAACCGCCTACCGCTGCTTCCTCGAACTCATCGGCGGCGGGATCGGTCGCCTCCTGCAAGGCAGCGATGTCTTCCACCCCGAGGTGCTGGGCCTGCGTGAAGCAGCCGACGATCTGCTGAGGGAGAACCACACCACCTTCGCCCTGGGCCCGACGGACCGAGTGATCCTCATGCACCAGGGCTACTGCTTCGCCTTCCTCCACGGCACCGGCCCCGACCCGGAAGTCTGGAGCTACGACGAGGGCTACCACCCCGACGTCATCCCGTTCCCTGCCGCCCCGACCTTCACCGACTGGCTACGCACCCACGCCGACCAATACCAGAGGCGGACCCACAACAGCGTCGGCACTCACCGCGGAAAACGCCCGTGACTCGCCATAGGCGCTACCGCAAACGCAGCAATACCGGCGACCCCAGCCGCCAGCAGTACCTCCACCGCAAATAAAGACGGCTACTGCGGGCTGGGCGGGACGGGGGTGGCCCTTCCGGCCGGGGTGGAGCGGGTCGAGGGGTGAGTCGCCGGGACCACGAGCGGGGCGGCACCTGGCCTCGCCCCGGTCACGACGCATCCCCGTCACTCGTTCGAGCGGCGGGAAGGCGTTCACCCCCGATACGCTGACGTACGGGACCAGAATCGCGTCCATGGGAGCGTTCATGTCTACCTCGGCCGCCGGGCAACCGCTCATCCCGCAGCCGCCGGCCACGGTCGCCGCCCTGCGACAGGCCGTCAGCCGGATCGCGCCGGCCGCGCTTCCGGCCTTCGCCCGGGAGCTGGACCAAGCGGCCGACCAGTCCCGTGAGGGCTCCGATCTGGCACCGCTGCAGCGATTCGTCGCCCAATGGGGCGTCTACGTCCACATCCAGCGCCAGCCCCACCTGGCGGCTGAGCTCCGGCATTGGGAGGACACCGCCGAGTCGGGCCACGCCACCCAGGCACGGCAGGCCGCCTCCGAGATCGGCCGGATCCTGGACGAGGCCCACCAGGCCCTCGGCCTCCTGACCCGGTGAGCCACGACTGGCGCTGGGAGTACGACCCGAACCACGACCACGTAACAGGCGGCATCCCCGACCATGCAGTGACCGAAGTGGAACGACTGGCGGGCTACAGTAACTCGTCGACCTGGCCGGCATGGGCATCGACATCAGCGACTTCGGCGACGGTCCCAGAATCGGCGGCCTCCGCCGGATGGATGCCGCCGGTGGCTGGTTCTACTTCCTGGTGGCGCCCCGGGACCCGCTCATCATCGTGGTGCGCATCGTGCCGCCCTTCGACGCGCTGTAGTCTCCCGCGCTGCCTTGGTCGTCACGCCGGTCGGATGAGGTCCGGGGCGGGGTCGACGGACGACCTGGGCTCCGCCAACCCGACTGCAATCAAGCCTCGCCGACCGGCCACCTGGCACAGCAGGCGCGGCACGAGGAGCAGCAAGTCCAACGGGCCATACGGAACCAGAAGGGAGGCGGGTGAGCGCGGGCTACCACACCTCCTGGACGGTCCCTGAAGAACATCGCGCCGACCCCGCATACGTCGAAGCCGGAGCCGCCATCGCGCTGGGCCAGGCCGTCTACGACCGCCGAACGACCCTGGGCCTCGACCAGGCGACCCTCGCGCGCCGCGCCGGCCTGACAACGGACGACATCGACCGCATCGAAGGCGGCGGAACCTCCCCCACCCTTCCGCTTCTCCGTGCCCTGGCCACCGCACTCGACGCCGCGCTGGACGTGTCCATCGACTCCGACGAGACCCACGTCTCGTTCGTCCCGCACGCGGCCTGATCAGCCAAGAAGGCCGGGACGTACTGCCACCACCAGCGATACCTCGACCAGAACCCTTATGGCTACCGCGGGCCGGGCGGGGCGGGGGGCCAAGCTGAGTGACCCTGTCGAGGGTGGCTGGGGCGAGTCCTGCCCGACGGGGATCGCCGAGTTCGACGGCTGAGCTTGCCGGTTGTCAGCCGGCGGCCGGATTGACGTACAGGGCGTGTACGCCGGGCAAGTCGTCGAAGGCGGCTTTGCCGTCGAAGGTGACGAGGGTTCTGGCGGTCGCGGCAGCGGTCGCGGCAATGATCAGGTCGTGAGCCCCCCGCGGTTTCCCCGCCCGCCGGACGTGCGCCAGCAGACGCGCGTGAATCACGGCTACGTCTGTGGTGTAGTCCTCGACGGGGGACACGCGCGCCCGCAGGCAGTCGAGAAGCAAAGGCAGCTGGCCTCGCCCGGGTTCACGGCGCGGCCCTACGATCCGGGGCCATGACAATCGCCGACTGCTACGCGTGCCGCAAGGAAGCCGAGTTCGACGAGCTTCCACCACGTGAGTGCATCGCGTTCGACCGGCATTGGCGGGCAGCGCACGCCCTCGGCACCGCCGTGCACGGCTGGCTCGTGCTGCTGCCCCGCCGCCACGTGACCGCCGTCCATGACCTGACGGATGCCGAGGCCGGCGCGCTGGGGGTGTGGCAAGTGGTGCTTTCCCGGGCTCTGCGCCGCGCGACCGGTTGCCTCAAGACCTATGTGGTCCAGTTCGCCGAGGCCGAAGGCTTCGCTCACGTGCACTTTCACATCGTCCCGCGCATGCCGGACCTGCCCGCGGAACACCGCGGCCCCGGCGTCTTCGACCTGCTTCGCCGTCCTGAGCAGGAGCGGGTCACGGCTCAGGAGGCCGACCGAATGGCCCTCGCCCTTCGAGCCGAGCTTCACGGGAAGCCGCGCGCCCGATAGGGATCGTCCCAAGGTGTCGGCCCTGCGGCTACCGCGGCTCGGGCGGGGTCGGCGTCGCATGGACGGTCGGGGGTGGGGCGGGTGGGCGTTCCGTGTCGTAGGTGCTGGGCTGGAGTTGGCGGCCGAACCACAGGTCAGGGGGGCACCAGTGCTCGCACGTCTCCTGGAAGCCGCGGCGCACCGGGCGGGCCTGGATCCGGTAGCGCATGCGAGGCAGGCAGGGCGCCTCCGGGGTGGCGTCCCGGACGAAGTTCCGCAGCAGGGGGTCGGGGTGGTCGACGGGTTCGAGCGGGCACAGTTCCAGGCTCAGCAGGGCCTCCCGCCCCTGCTTCTCCGTCCAGTACAGGCCGGCCGCGCCCAGGGACGCCCACGGGATCACCGCGGTCCGCCCGCGGTCGAGCACCCACACGCCGGTGGCGTCGAGCGCGAGCTTCAGGTGGCGCAGTCGCAGCCCGCGCAGGCAGGCGGCCAGGAAGACGAGGGCGGCCGCTCCGAACAGGCCGCTGAAGGCCCACACGACCGGGTAGCCGCGGGCCAGGAGGGCGAAGCGTGCCGCGGGCCCGGCGGTCACCACGAACAGCGTGCCGTACAGGGCCAGCGTGGCCACGGCCACCCGCTCCCCGTACGGCAGCACGCTCGCGTCCGGCGCCGGCCACCGAGGGTCCGCGCCCGCCGCCTGGGCCGCGTCCGCGCCCGCCGCCAGGGCCGCGTCCGCGCCCTGGTCCACCTCTACGTCCGCGCCGGCGCCCGAATCCGCCTCCGGGTCCGGGTCCGGGGCCGGGCCCGGCTCCGGACCCGGGCCCGTGCCCACGTCCATGGCGCTCACCATAGAGCGGCCGCCGGAGCGCCGGGAGAGGGCGGACCGCGGCCGCCGCGGCCCCGCGTGCCGGTCCCCGTCGCTCAGGACGACGCCGACGACGCCGTCCGCACGCCCTTCGCACCCTTCGCGTCCTCCAGGCCGCTCAGGAAGTCCTCCCAGGTGCGCGTGCCCACCGCGTGGTCCGGCGCGACGGTGGCCCCCGAGCGGATGGCGCGGGCCCCGGCGCCCGGGAGGGGAAGGGGCAGCAGGAGCCGGCGGCGCCCGGTGGCGCGGAGGTAGGCGCGTACGAGATCGGCGAACGGCACGACGCGCGGACCCGCCATGTCGGGGACGAGCCCGGCGGGCTCGCCCAGGGCGAGTTCGGTGAGGCGGGCGGCGACCTCGTCGGTGTCGACCGGCTGGAAGGCCATGCCGGCGGGGCAGGGGACGACCGGCAGCTTGGTCATCGCCCGCGCCACGGTCAGCACCAGGTCGTGGAACTGCGCCGCGCGCAGCGTGGTCCACGGCAGCCCCGACTCGGCGACGACCTGCTCGGCGGCCCGCTTGAAACCGAAGTACGAGAACATCGCCCGGTCGACGGCGCTGTTCACCGGGACGCGGTCGGCGCCGACGACCGAGATGAACACCAGGTGCGGCTCGGTGCCCACCGCCTTCACCGCCGCGACAAGGCGCCGGGTCAGTTCGTCGTCCCCCTTGCCGGTGCCCGCGCAGTGCACGATCGTGCCCACTCCCGTCACCGCCGCCTCGACGCCCTCGCCGGTGGTGAGGTCGCCGGTCACGTAGGTGATTCCGGCCTCGTCCGCGCGGGCCGCGCCGCGGGTGAGGACACGGACCTGGGCACCGGCCGCCCGCAGCCGCGGGACCAGGCGGCGGCCGAGGGTCCCGGTACCGCCGGTGACCAGGATGGGGAGTGCTGTCATGGCATCGCTCCGTTGTCGCGGGCTCGGGCGGACCTTCCGCCCCGTCATCGACATGACGCGGGCCGTCCGCCTGTTGTGACCGCCGTCCGGACACGATCCGAGGGATCATGGAGAGGTCCGGGCGGACGGGCCCGGCCGGGGCCGGGGCCCGGCACGGCCGCCGACCAACGAGGTCTGGAGCCGTACATGACCACAGCGCACGACCTGATGATTCTAGCCCTGGAGCCGTCCGGCCGACCGGTGGATCAGGGCGATCTGTCGCTCGCGCTGGCGGGCGCCGAGGCCATCGACCTCCTGGGCGCGGGGGTGATCGTGCTGGACGGCGCCCGCATCCTGCCCGAGACGAGCGGTCCGGCCGGGGACCGGCTGCTGACGGAGGCGTCGCACCAAGTGCGGCGCGCGGAACCGTACGAGGACGTCACCGACTGGCTGTGGCGCCGCGGCCGCGGGCTGGCCGACGCCTATCTGGCGGAGCTGGAGTCGCTGGGCGAGGTCCGGCAGGAGGAACGGCGGCGCTGGGTGGTGTTCAAGGCCGGCGAACCGGTGCTGGCCGACACCGCCGCCAGACGCCAGGCGGCGGCCCGCCGCGACGCGGGCGAGCCGGTGCTCGGCGCTCTGGCGGCCGCCGTCGGACTGGTGCCGGGGCCCGCCGGGGAGGGAGCGGGAGAGGCGGAAGCCCAGGAGCAGGCCGAGACGGAGGCGCAGGCGGAAGACCCGGCGGCGTGGGCCGTCACCGGGGGGTCGGCGGGCGCGGCGGCCGAGGCGGCCCTCGACGAGGCGTACGCACCCGCGCCCGGCGCCCAGGACGTCCCCGTGGTCGCCGACCGCTGGGCGGCGACCGTCCTCGACCGCCTCGCCGACGCCCTGGCCGAACTCGCGGCCGAACGCGACCGCCGGGCCCACAAGCTGGACGACGCCACCGCCGACAACTACCGCCGGGGCTACTGAGCGGCCTCGGGGGTACGGCCACGCGAGCCGCGGGCCGCCGCCCGTGGTCCGCCCGCCGCCATGTTGCGGCCGAGCGCCTTGGTGCGGCCGCCGTTCTGCTGCGCCCCGCCGCCTTGTGACGCCCGCCGCCTGGTTGCGCCCGCCGCCCCGACCGCCGTCGGCGCCATCGCCATCCCGGACGTCGCCACCACCCCCAAAGGCCCTCTCCCCCGTCGCCGCTACGGCCGCAGCTCCTTGCCCGCCCGGGCCGGCGCGTCGCCCCCCGCCGCAGGGGGTGCCGGGCCCCGGGCTGGCGCCGTCCGCGGGGCGCCGCGGACCCATGAGTGCCAGGCCAGCAGCGCCGCCAGCCCGGTCAGCATCAGCGCGTCCTTGAAGGCCCGGCGCTGGTGCGTCGCCAGGAACGGCCACGACACCGCCGCGTTCTGCGGCAGCAGCACGATCCAGAACCACGGCGAGCGCGCCACCGACGCCCGCATGGGCAGCGAGGCCAGCAGCACGGGGAGGACCACCAGCACGTAGTGCAGGAACGCCGGCCGGGTCACCACAAAGGCGGCGAGCATGAGCATGCTCGCGGTGTCCGCCAGCCGCAGCCGTTGGTCCCCGCCGCCGCGCCAGCGGCACCAGGCGGCCCAGACCCCGGCGGCGGCCAGGGAGGCCGCGAGAAGGGCGGCGGCCGGCTGCGCGACACCCAGCCGCGGGAGGATCGCGGTGAGCGAGGCGTCGTACGGGCGGGCGTAGGCGTCCTGGCCCTTGAGCAGGAACGGGAGCGTCTTGCTGAACAGCAGCGCCGGGTTGGTGAGGGTCAGGCCCGCGAGTACGGAGACCGCCGACGGGACGGCGAGCAGGACGCCAAGGGCGCGCCACTCGCGGGCGAAGGCGAACAGCAGGACGAGCGGTACGAGCATGGGTTTGACCGCCATGGCGGCGCCCGCCACGGCCGCCGCCGCCGTCCACCTGCCCCGGGCGGCCAGCGCCAGCGCCAGGGGCAGGGCGGCGACGGAGAGGGCGGTCCAGTTCGCGAGGTACAGCTCGCTGCGGAAAGGCGCGAAGTACGCAAGGCCGCCCGCGACGCCCACCGCCAGCCGACTGCGGGCCGGGACGCCGAACATGCGCAGGCTGATCCACCAGCCCAGCAGGATGAGGGCCGCGACGGCGACCGGGGCCAGCACGCGCAGCGTCCCGTCGCTCAGCCGCGCCTCGGGGACGGCGAGCAGCACGCTGCCGGGCAGGTAGAGGAACCTTTTGTCGGCGTAGGGGGCGCCGCCCTCGAGGAAGGCCCGGGCGGCGCGCACCACCACCCGGTTGTCCGGCCCGCCGCCGGCGGCGCTCGCCGCGTTCTGGACGGACACCGCCAGCAGCACCGCGGCTGCCCCGAGCGCCGGCCAGGAGGCCCTGGCACGCAGCCAGGGCCCCAGCGGCCCGTCGTCCGGGCGGGCGCGGGGCGGCGCCGGGACCGCGGGGGAGGAGCACGCGCGCATCGCGGGGAGCCGCCGTGAAAGCCACACCATGTGTACGTAACGGTTGCGGGCGGCAGGCGGATGCGGCACGGCGCCGCGTTGGCGGGGCGGGCGGGGGTGCGCAATCGTGAAGGGGGCGCGCCGGAAAGGGGTACCACCGATGACGCGGACATGGTTGATCACGGGCACCTCGCGCGGTTTCGGCCGGGCGCTCGCCACGGCGGTGCTGGAGCACGGCGACAACGTGCTGGCCACGGCCCGGCGGCCGGAGAGCCTGCGGGGGCTGGTCGAGGAGTACGGGGAGCGGGTGCGGGTGGCCGCGCTGGACGTCACCGATCCGGCGGCCGCGGTCGCGGCGGTGAAGACCGCGACGGTGGTGTTCGGCGGCCTGGACGTGGTGGTCAACAACGCCGGGTACGCCAACAGCGCGCCGATCGAGGAGATGCCGGACGAGGACTTCCGGGAGCAGTTCGAGGCGAACTTCTTCGGGACGGTGAACGTGACCAGGGCGGCGCTGCCGGTGCTGCGGGCGCAGGGGTCGGGGACCTTCGTGCAGTTCTCGTCGGTGGGCGGGCGGGTCGGGGGCACGCCGGGGATGGGCGCGTACCAGAGCGCGAAGTTCGCGGTGGAGGGGTTCTCGGAGGTGCTGGCCGCCGAGGTCCGACCGTTCGGGGTGCGCGTGCTGATCGTGGAGCCCGGCGCCTTCCGCACCGACTGGCAGGGCTCGTCCATGCGGACGCGGCCGGTCGGGGCCGCGTACCAGGAGACGGTCGGCGCGATGAACGAGTACCGGCGGGCCTCCGACGGCTCCCAGCCGGGCGATCCGGCCCGCGCGGCCGGGATCATCGTCAGGGTCGTCGGCTCCGACGACCCTCCGCGCAGGCTGCTGCTGGGGGCGGCGGCGGTCGAACTGGCCCTGTCCAGTGGGCGCGAGCGGGCGGAGGAGGCCCGCGCGTGGGCCGCCGTGAGCCGGGAGGCGGACTTCCCGCAGTCGTGAACCAGGCGTGCGCTGGGGCGGGGAGCCGAGGAACGAGCAGACCCCGCAAGGCATCTGACCTGCACTCATACGGGCGGCCCGGCCGCTGCCGGCCGGATTGTCAGTGGTGCGTGCGACGCTGTGGACGTGGTGGTCGAAGCGGCGGCAAGGAGGGGGTGCCGCCGCTCGACCGACGTTCGTACGGGCGACCGCCCGGGCGAAGCACGCACAACCGCGCCGGGGGACGCGCGGGGAGAGGAGGGCGTATGGACGCGCAGGCGCCGCTGCTGAGTTTCACCGGGACCGTGCTCGACGCGCCCGACATCCGGGTACTGGCCGACTTCTACCGGCGGCTGCTGGGCTGGCGGGTCACGATGGACGAGCCGGGCTGGATAAAGCTCAACCCGCCGCAGGGCGGGCCGGGGTTGGCGTTCCAGCACGAGCCGGCGTTCGTGCCTCCCACCTGGCCGGCCGTGCCCGGCTCCCAGCAGATGATGCTGCACCTCGACATCGAGACCACCGATCTCGACGCCGCGGTGGACGCCGCCGTCGCCGCGGGCGCGACCCTCGCCGCCCATCAGCCCGAGCCGGACAACCGGGTGATGCTCGACCCCGCGGGCCACCCGTTCTGCCTCTGGATACGGACGCCCGGGTCCTGAGGTCTCAGGGCCCCACGGGCCCTGACGTCTACGCCTCCCCCGTGCCCGGGCCGGCGGCGGCGGACGCGGCTGCCGGGTGCGCCGCCGCGCCGCGGTCGCGTTTGAAGGGCCAGGCCCAGTGGGTGTCCGGGGGGAGGGGCGCGTCGGGGTCGGGGCCGGGGATGACCATCAGGGCCAGTCCGAGCAGGGCGGAGCCGGCCAGGCAGTCGAGCCAGTAGTGGTTGGCGGTGGAGACGACGACCAGCATGGTGAGCAGGGGGTGGAGCAGCCACAGGTAGCGCAGGCGGGAGCGGCCGGCCGCTATGAGGCCGACGGCGATCGCGAGCGCCCAGCCGACGTGCAGGGACGGCATCGCGGCGAACTGGTTGGACATCGAATGGGTGTCGGGATCCGGTCGGTAGACGGCCGGACCGTAGACCTGGGCGGTGTCGACCATGCGGGCCATGGGGAGCAGCCGGGGCGGTGCGAGGGGGAAGAAGAGGTGGCCGAGCAGGGCGAGCATGGTCTGGATGACGATGGCCCGGCGGATCCACAGGTAGTGGGCGCGGTGCCGGACGAACATGTAGCCGAGGAAGCACACCATCGCGGGGAAGTGCACGGTGGCGTAGAGGTAGTTGGCGGCATGGACGAGGGTGTGGCTGTGCAGCGCCAGGTTCTGGACGGAGCGTTCGCTGGGCAGGTGGAGGGTGCGTTCCAGGGACCAGACGTGGTCGGCGTGGTGCGTGGCCTCGTCGGGATGGCCGTTGGCGACCTTGCGGCCGTACTTGTAGCCGAAGTAGACGGCGGCCAGCAGCAGGAGTTCGGGCAGCAGGCGTGGGAGGCGGTTCGGGAGGGGGAGGCGTGGGCTCGGCCAACGGACGGTCAGTGGTGTCGTCGTCTGTGTAGCGTTCCCATGCATCATGTCCCCCGCCTTCCCCGGGTTGCCCAAGCATGTCCTTGGAGTAAACACCGTTTGCCCCGTAGGTACCGAACCACCCCCCGTCGCTTCTCGGACGGTTTTCGCGGAAAGACGGCGGAACCCGCGTGAGTTGTTCCTTGCGGGGATGTCCCGACGGACGGTTGCCGCACGGCGTGTGACGGTGCGGCAGAAAGGGGGCAGGAGTGCCGTATCCCACGACACGTGGGCGGACGGCGGACGGCGGACGGCGGACGGCGGACGGCGGACGGGGAACGGGATACGGGGATACGGGGGTGCGGGGGAACGCCGCAGGCGCCCTTGGGGACGCGGCAGGACCGGCACGACCGCGGCGCGGCCGCGGGGGACCACTGAAGGACCGCAGGAGAGGAAGTACGGGCATGACGACGAATCCGGCGACAAGCGCGGCGGTGACCACCACGGCGAGCGGCGGCTCCGGCCGCATATCCGCAGCGGCGGGAGACCTGGACCTCCCGGCCGCGGGCGGCGGCGCGCTTCCGGACAGGGGGAGTTTCAGGGTGCCGGCCGAGCGCGGGCGCACCTCCATCGCCAATTCGGTGGTCGAGAAGATCGCCGGTATGGCGGCGCGCGAGGTGATCGGCGTCCACGACTTCGGCGGCAGCCTCGCCCGCAGCCTGGGCGCGGTGCGGGAGAGGGTGCCCGGCGGGCGGCCCAGCGTCACTCGCGGTGTCAAGGTGGAGGTCGGCGAGCGGCAGACGGCCGTGGACCTGGAGCTGGTGGTCGACTACGGGGTCGCGATCACCGAAGTGGCCGCGGAGGTGCGGGAGAACGTGATCGCCGCCGTCGAGCGGATGACCGGCCTGGAGGTGGTCGAGGTCAACGTGGCGGTGGTGGACGTGCACCTGCCGTACGAGGACGACGCCCAGGAGGCCCGCGTCCAGTGACGCCGGGGGCCGCGGCGCGGCGGGCGGCCCGGTCTCCGGTCTGCCCCGCGAGCCCCCGCGGGGCAGACTGGGGATCGCGGTCGCCCTGTCCCGTACCGTCCCGTCCGGCGGGCGCGGCGGTCGCGGCGGTACGGACCCGGACGCCGGCGGCCGCGGCGGTACGGACCCGGACGCGGGCGGCCGCGGCGGTACGGACCCGGATGCGGGCGGTCGCCGCCCGCATCGGCCCCGACCCGGCGGAGGTGGACCCCATCGTGAACGGCCCGCTGTACCGGCCCGCGACCGGCACACCCACCGCCCGCCCCACCGGCCCGAGCGCACGGGAAGCCGGGCCCGGGGCCCGGTGGGGCACGCGGCCGGGCATCCGGTGGAGGCGGGCGTGAGCCGGGTGCCCGATCTGCGGGAGATCGAGCGGACCGCGGCCCGCGCCGCGGCCGGTGTGCCCGGGGTGGCCCGGCTCAGCCCGCGCCCGTCCGACCGGCTGCGGCCCGGCGCGCTGGGCGCGGGCCGCACGCCGGGCGTGCGCGTGGTGCCACGCGACGCGCCCCGCCGCACGGACATCGAGATCGCCCTCGCCGTCCGCGGCGGCCACCAGGCCACCGCGGTCGCCGCCGCGGTCCGCTCGGCGGTCTTCGAGGCGGTGCACGGCGAGTTCCCACGGGTGTGGGGTACGCGGGTCTCCGTCTCGGTGACGGTGACGGACATCGTGTGAGAGCCGAGTGGGCAAGGGCCGCGGGCGCGCCGACGGCCACCCGGCCGGCGCGGGTGCGCACCGGGCGGGGTGCGCACCGGCGCGGGTGCGCACCGCGCGGGCGTCCCGGCGGCCGGACCCGGCGCCGCGGCCCCCAAGTGCCCCCGGGATGCTCCCGGCGGAGCCGTCAGCGGGCGCCGAGGAGGTGCTCCATGGCGAGCTGGTCCAGGCGCTCGAAGGCCATGCCGCGGGCGG
This sequence comes from Streptomyces sp. HPF1205, assembly GCF_020400825.1. GTDB lineage: Bacteria > Actinomycetota > Actinomycetes > Streptomycetales > Streptomycetaceae > Actinacidiphila. Next base: position 20,345 of record NZ_JAINVH010000013.1, on the reverse strand, counting down.
CCTGCGCGTCGACGTCGAAGTCCTCGAACGCGGACCGGTCGGCGATCAGGTCGGCCAGGGTCTCGCCCTCGCCGAGGGTGGTCTGCGCCAGCTCGTCCAGCCGCGAGGCGCGCAGCGCCTCCTGGACCTCCGGGTCGGCCCGGAAGGCGGCGGCCCGCTCCTTGAGCAGCAGGTAGTTGCGCATGCCGCCGGCCGCCGACGCCCACACGCCGTCGTAGTCCTCGGTCCGCGGCGGCTTGAAGTCGAAGTGCCGCGGGCCCTCGTACCCGGCCGACTCCAGCAGGTCGACCAGCCAGAAGGCCGCGCGCAGGTCGCCCGCGCCGAAGCGGAGGTCCTGGTCGTACTTGATGCCGGTCTGGCCGTTGAGGTCGATGTGGAAGAGCTTGCCGTGCCACAGCGCCTGGGCGATGCCGTGCGGGAAGTTCAGGCCCGCCATCTGCTCGTGCCCGACCTCGGGGTTGACGCCGACGATCTCCGGGCGCTCCAGGGAGTTGATGAACGCCAGGGCGTGGCCGACGGTCGGCAGCAGGATGTCGCCGCGCGGCTCGTTCGGCTTGGGCTCGACGGCGAAGCGCAGGTCGTAGCCCTGCTCGGTCACGTACTGGCCGAGCAGGTCGAACGCCTCCTTCATCCGGTCCAGGGCGACCCGGACGTCCTTGGCCGCGCCCGACTCGGCGCCTTCGCGGCCGCCCCAGGCGACGTAGACCTTGGCGCCCAGCTCGGCGGCGAGGTCGATGTTGCGGATGGTCTTGCGCAGCGCGTAGCGGCGCACGGCGCGGTCGTTGGCGGTGAAGGCGCCGTCCTTGAACACCGGGTGCTGGAAGAGGTTGGTGGTGGCCATCGGGACGGTCAGGCCGGTGGCGTCCAGGGCGGCGCGGAAGCGCTTGATGTGGTGGTCGCGCTCCGCGTCGGACGAGCCGAAGGGGATGAGGTCGTCGTCGTGGAAGGTCACGCCGTACGCGCCCATCCCGGCGAGGCGGTTGACCGTCTCGACCGGGTCCAGGGGGGCGCGCGTGGCCTCGCCGAAGGGGTCGCGGCCCTGCCAGCCCACGGTCCACAGACCGAAGGTGAACTTGTCGGCGGGCGTGGGAACGGGGCCCGTGGCGGGAGTGGCGGACGTCATGATGGTCGGCTCCTATTCGTCAGACTGTTGAACAAATTAGTATGCGAGGCCGATGATGGGAAGCCCGGGGCCGCCTGGTTCTCGGACGTCCCGGGCGGGTCAGGGACTGGACAGGGACAAGGGTCAGGGACAGGGAGTGGATGGGCATGGGGTCGCAGGGGCCGGTCGTACTGGGCGTGGACAGCTCCACACAGTCCACGAAGGTGCTGGCGGTGGACGCCAACAGCGGGGCCGTGCTGGCCAAGGGGCAGGCGCCGCACACCGTGAGCACGGGCGCCGGGCGGGAGACCGATCCCGAGGTCTGGTGGGGCGCCCTGCGCGACGCCCTCGCGCAGATCGGTGAGTACGCGGCCCGGGCCGAGGCCGTCTCGGTGGGCGGCCAGCAGCACGGCCTGGTCGTCCTCGACGCGCAGGGCAGTCCGCTGCGGCCGGCGCTGCTGTGGAACGACGTGCGGTCCGCGCCGCAGGCCGAGGCGCTGGTGGCGCGGTACGGGGCCGACTGGTGGGCGCGGCGGTTCGGCTCGGTGCCCGGCGCGAGCTTCACCGTCACCAAGTGGGCGTGGCTGGCCGAGCACGAGCCGGCCGTCGCACAGGGGGCCCATGCCGTGCGGCTGCCCCACGACTTCCTGACCGAACGCCTTTCCGGCGCGGCGGTCACCGACCGCGGCGACGCCTCGGGCACCGGCTGGTGGGCGACGGAGAGCGAGTCCTACGACGAGAAGCTGCTGGCCGAGGCCGGGCTGGACCCGGCGCTGCTGCCCGCCGTCCTGGGCGCGGGCGAGGCCGCGGGAACGGTACGGGAGGGGCTGCCGCTGCGGGCCGGGGCGCTGGTCGCGGCCGGCACCGGGGACAACGCGGCGGCCGCGCTGGGCCTGGGCATCGCGCCCGGCCAGGCCGTGCTCAGCCTCGGCACCTCGGGGACGGTGTACTCGGTGGCCCGGCGGCGGCCCGCCGACGAGTCCGGGATCGTCGCCGGCTTCGCCTCGGCCGACGGCGGCTGGCTGCCGCTGGCCTGCACGCTCAACTGCACGCTGGCCGTCGACAAGGTGGCGGCGCTGCTGGGGCGCGAGCGCGAGCAGGTCGAGCCGGGCGGTTCCGTCGCCTTCCTGCCGTTCCTCGACGGCGAGCGGACGCCGAACCTCCCGTACGCCTCCGGGCTGCTGACCGGGCTGCGTCACGAGACGACCGCCGGCCAGGTGCTGCAGGGGGCGTACGACGGGGCCGTGTACGCCCTGCTGGGCGCCTTGGACCAGGTACTCGCGGTCGACGGCGATTCCGCGGGCGGCGAACCGCTGCTGCTCATCGGCGGCGGCGCGCGGGGCGTGGCCTGGCGGGAGACGGTGCGCCGGCTGTCGGGGCGGCCGGTCCAGGTGCCCGAGGCCCAGGAACTCGTCGCCCTGGGCGCGGCCGTGCAGGCCGCCGCCCTGCTCACCGGGGAGGAGCCCGGGGCCATCGCCCGCCGCTGGGGCACGGCGGCCGGACCCACCTACGAGGCGGTGCCGCGCGACGAGGAGACCCTCGGCCGCCTGGCCGCGGCCATGCCGCTGGCCGCCACGAGGTAGCCGGGCGGGCGGCTCCCCGTAGGGTCCACGGGGAGCCGCGTGGAGCGGGCCGGGTGGAGCGAGCCGGGTGGAGCGAGCCGGGTGCGGTGGCCGCGTGTGCGTCGGCCGGACGGAAGGGAGCAACCCCCGTGGTCAACGGGCGAGGCCCGCAGGCGGGGCTGCGGCGCCGCAATCTGGCGCTGGTGATGGGCGCCTTGGCGGCGGGCGGTTCGGCCGGCGAGAGCGTGACGCGGGCGGGCGTCGCCGCGGAGGTGGGCCTGACCCGGGCCACCGTGTCGACGCTGGTGGACGAGCTGATGGCCGCGGGCCTGGTGGAGGAGAAGGGCGCGACGCGGCCGGGCACGGTGGGCCGCCCCGGCACCGCGCTGGCGCTGGCCGACACCGGCCCCGCGGGCATCGGCGCCGAGGTCGGGGTGGACCACCTCGCGGCGTGCGCGGTCGACCTGAAGGGCGTGGTGCGCTGCCGGGCGCAGACGCCGGCGGCGAACCGCGCCCGGCCGGCGGGCGACGTCCTGGCGGAGCTGGCGGGGCTGACCGCGCGCGTGGCCGAGGAGGCACGGGCGCAGGGGCTGTTCCCGGTGGGCACCACGGTGGCCGTGCCCGGCCTGGTCGGCCACGACCGCGGCACCGTGCTGCGCGCCCCCAACCTGCGCTGGGAGGACGTCCCCGTGGCCGCCGCCCTCGGCAGCGGCACCGTCGTGGAGAACGAGGCGAACCTCGGCGCCCTCGCCGAGCTGTGGCTCGGCGGCCACCCGGGGCTGCGCGACTTCGTGCACGTCTCCGCCGAGATCGGCATCGGCGCCGCGGTCGTCGTCGAGGGCCGCCTCTTCCGCGGCGCGCGCGGCTTCGCGGGCGAGCTCGGCCACGTGCCCGTACGCCCCGACGGCCCCCTGTGCTCGTGCGGCGCCACCGGCTGCCTGGAGACGTACGCGGGCGAGGAGGCGCTGCTGCGGGCGGCGGGACTGCCGGACTCCGCGCGGGGCGACGGGGACGGCGGGGGCGGCGGCGCGGACGGCCGGGCCGCGGGTCGGGGGGGCCGGGCGGGCGACTCCGCGGACGGCCCCTCGGGTGACCCTTCGGACGGCCCCTCGGACGGCCCCTCGGACGGCCCCTCTGACGGCTTCTTGGCGGCCGGGGGTCCCGCGGCCCTGCGCGGCGCGGCCCTGGCCGGCGACCCGGCGGCCCTGCGCGCCCTGGAGGACGCCGGGGCCGCCCTGGGCATCGCCCTGAGCGGCGCGGTGAACCTCCTCGACCCGCAGGCCGTGGTGGTCGGCGGTCCGCTGGCGGGCCTGGCGCCCTGGCTGCTGCCGGGGGTGCGCCGCGAACTGGCCGCGCGTGTCACGGACCGGCAGTGGCGCCCGCAGAACGTCGTCACCTCGGCCCTCGGCCCGGACGGCGTCCTGCGCGGCGCCGCCTACAGCGCGATCCGCGCCCTCCTGGACGACCCGGCCTCGTGGATCGCCGGCCGCGAGGAGGCGGCGGGCGGCGCGGGAGCCGCGGGCCGGGGACGGTGACCCGGCGTCAGATCGCGGAACCCGCCAGCCACTGCGCCCAGCTCAGGTTCCAGCCGTTGAGGCCGTTGTCGGCCGGGACGGTCCGGCCCGCGGACTTGACCACGACCACGTCGCCGACCATCGAGTTGTTGTAGAACCAGGCCGCCGGGGTGGTCGGGTCCTTGCTGCCCTTGAGGTCCTCGAGGCCGATGCAGCCGTGACTGGTGTTGTCGTGGCCGAACGCCGAGGGTGCGGCCCAGTAGTTGCCGTGGATGAACGTTCCCGAGGTGGTCAGCCGCATGGCGTGCGGCACGTCCGGGATGTCGTACTCGCTCTTGCCGTCCTTGACCAGGCCGACCGTGGAGCCGTTCATGCGCGTGGTCGGGTCCTTCTCGGAGATGACCATCTGCCCGTTGTAGGTGGTGTGGTCGGGGCCGCCCGCCGAGATGGGGATGGTCTTGATGACCTTGCCGTCGCGGACCACGGTCATCTTGTGGGTGCTGGTGTCGACGGTCGACACCTGGGAGCGGCCCACGTCGAAGCCGACGGTCTTGTCCTGCACGCCGTAGACGCCGCGGGCGCCCTCCACACCGCGCAGGTGCAGGGTGAGGGAGACGTGCGAGCCGGCCTTCCAGTACGTCTGCGGGCGCAGGTCCAGCCGCTTGGAGCCGAACCAGTGGCCCACGACCTGCTGGCCGCTGCTGGACGTCACGGATATGTGGCGCTGCACGTCCGCCTTGTGGGTGATCGCCTTGTCGAAGTTGATCGACACCGGCATGCCGACGCCGACCTTCGAGCCGTTCTCGGGCGTGAAGTACCCGATGAAGCTGTGCGAGACGGAGGCGGTGGCGAAGGTGTCGTTCGCGGTGGTGACGCGACCCTGGCCGTCACTGGCCGAGGCGGTGACCGTGTACTGGGTGCCGCCGGCCAGCGCGGCCTTCGGCGTCCAGGTCAGGTGGTCGGCGGACATGGTCCCGGCGACCGCGGCGCCGCCGGCGGACGTCATGGTGACGGAGGTCAGCACGCCGCCGGTGACGGCGACCTTCATGCCGTTCACGCTCGCGTTCGTGCTGCCGGACGCGGGGGTGATGGTGATCCTGGCCGTCGAGGCGTTCTGGGCGGCGGCCGCGTCGGCCTGGACCTGGGCCTGCGCGGCCTGCGCGGTCTGCGCCTGGGGCTGGGGCTGGGCCTTCTTGAGGGCGGAGGGGACGCCGGTGGCCGCGGCCGGGTGCGTGGCGCCCGTCGGCGCCGCCGCGTCGGCGTGCCCCTTGCCGCCCATGCCGCACGCCGCGAGGGCGACGGTCCCGCCGATCAGCACCGCGATGGCGGCGGAGGTACGGCGACGGGTGAAGCGGGACGTACGGGGGGCCGCGGCGGGCTGCCGCTCGGGAGTCTTTCCGGCGTCGTGCGGCGTCGTCACGCAATCTCTCCAATAGCTGCTGGCTGCGGGCCCGGCACCGCCCCGTGGGGGCGGACGACGAGCTTCGTCCATATGCATGGAAACAGGCCGGAAGGGGTGAGTGCGCCATTCCGGGGGGAATTGTGTGATTTGCCACGTGCGGCGCCCCCGGCCGGGAGGGTCCGGGGGCGCCGCGCCCCGTCGGTCTTCGTTCAGTCGTCTCGGTCGTCTCGGTCGTCTCGGTCGTCTCGGTCGTCTCGGTCGCCTCAGTCGTCCGGGAAGTCGTCGTCCTCGGTCAGCCCCCAGGTGCCGGCCGCGGGGTCGTACTCGGTGTGGGAGCAGGACCAGGACGCCTGGACCAGCTCGACCCCCGGGAGGGACGTGACCAGGTCCGCGGGGTCGATGAGGTACGCCAGCGCCTCGGACTCGTCGCTGCCCACGGCCGCCTCCGCGTGGTGCCGCTCCTGGAGCGGCATGTAGGTGTCGCCGGCGATGCGGGACAGGGCCGCGCTCCTCAGCCCCTCGCTGTCGGCGACCTCCAGCACCAGCTCGGCCTGGAAGCGTACGTAGCGCGGCCCGCTGTCACCGCGGGGCATGTCAGTAGTGCTCATGCCACGGAGGGTAAGCGGCATGTGGGCGGCTTCACACGAGCCGCGCCAAGTCACTACCATCACCACCACGGTCAAGCCGCCGCACCCTCCCCGGGGTTGTCACCCGTCGGAGGCGTCCCCAGGGAGTTCCGTTGGCCTCGCCCCGCCCTTACGTCGCCGCAGCCGCCGCATCCGTGCTGGCCGCGCTCTACTTCGTGCCGTCCGCCTCCGCCACACCGGACCACGCGCCCTCGTCCGCCGCCGCCCAGCCGCAGACGGCGACGACCACTCGTTCCGCGCACCACCTCGACCTCGCCGACACCGGCGCGATCAACACCAAGCCGTACGTGGTCGGCGGCGCCGTCTTCCTCGTGGCCGGCGCCGGCCTGATAGTGGACGCCGGCCGCCGCTCGCGCCGCGAGGCCGCCACCGCCTGACACGACACCGACGGCCGGGTGCGGCATGCCGCACCCGGCCGTCCTCCTACGCAGGACGTCCTACGTCCTGCGTCCCGCGCCCTATGCCGCGGCCCACGTAGGACGTCCCACGTCCTCCCTCGCCGTCCTTACGCCCGGCCCCCCGTTCACGCCAGCGGGCCGGTGACCGTCTCGGCCGCCTCCGTCAGCAGCCCGGCGCGGACGAAGGCGTAGGCGGCCTCCAGGTCGGGCGACAGGAAGCGGTCCCGGCCGGGGCCGGGGATGCCCGCCTCCAGGACCGCGGCCAGCACCGCCTCTCCGGCGGGGGACGGACGGCCGCCGTTCGTGACGCGGATCTGCAGCGCGCGGGTGGCCGCGTACATCTCGACGGCGATCACCCGGGTCAGCGCCTCGATCGCGCCGCGCAGCTTGCGCGCCGCAGACCACCCCATCGAGACGTGGTCCTCCTGCATCGCCGAGGACGGGATGGAGTCCACCGAGGCCGGGACCGCGAGCCGCTTCATCTCGCTGACCAGGGCCGCCTGGGTGTACTGGGCGATCATCAGGCCGGAGTCCACGCCGGGGTCGTCGGCGAGGAAGGGCGGCAGGCCGTGGGAGCGGTTGCGGTCCAGCAGACGGTCGGTACGGCGCTCGCAGATCGAGGCGAGGTCGGCGGCGGCGATGGCGAGGAAGTCCAGGACGTAGCCGACGGGGGCGCCGTGGAAGTTGCCGTTCGACTCCACCCGCCCGTCCTCAGTGACCACCGGGTTGTCGACGGCCGCGGCCAGTTCGCGCTCAGCGACCAGGCGGGCGTGCGCCAGGGTGTCGCGGCCGGCGCCCGCGACCTGGGGAGCGCAGCGGACGGAATAGGCGTCCTGGACGCGCGGCGCCTCGTCCTGGTGGTGCCCGGTCAGGCCGGAGCCGGCGAGTACCCGCCGCATGTTCTCGGCGCTCGCCGCCTGCCCGGGGTGCGGGCGCACGGCGTGCAGGTCCGGCGCGAGCACCCGGTCCGTACCGAGCAGGGCTTCGAGGGTGAGGGCCGCGGTGACATCGGCGGCGGTGAACAGGCGGGCCAGGTCGGCGCAGGCCATGACCAGCATGCCGAGCATGCCGTCGGTGCCGTTGATGAGGGCCAGGCCCTCCTTCTCCCGCAGCTCGACCGGTTCGATGCCGTGGGCCGCGAGCAGCTCCGCGGCCGGCCGCACGGTGCCGTCCGGCCCTTCCGCCTCGCCCTCGCCCATGAGCACCTGGGCGCAGTGGGCCAGCGGCGCCAGGTCGCCGGAGCAGCCGAGGGAGCCGTACTCCCGCACCACCGGGGTGATCCCGGCGTTCAGGAGCGCGGCCATCGTGTGCGCGACCACCGGCCGCACCCCCGTACGGCCCGACGCCAGCGTCTTCAGCCGCAGGAACATCAGCGCGCGGACGACCTCGCGTTCCACCACGGGCCCCATCCCGGCGGCGTGCGAGCGCACCAGGCTGCGCTGGAGCTGCGCCCGCAGCTCCGGGCTGATGTGGCGCACCGCGAGCGCGCCGAACCCCGTGGAGACCCCGTAGACCGGCTCGGGCCTCGCCGCCAGCGCGTCGATCACCGCTCGCGAGGCCGCCATCGCCTCGACCGCTTCCGGCGCAAGCTCGACGGGGGCCCCGCCCCGGGCGACCGCCAGCACGTCCTCGGCGGTGGTGCCGTGGCTCGCGAGCAGCACCGCCCCCTTCTGCATATCCATATTCACGCACCCTAAGCACTGAATCGACGGCTGTCACGCGCGGGTCCGGCCGAGGACGCCGCGGGGCCGGCCGAGGACGCCGCGGGTCCGGCCGCGGGCGCGGGGGCGGACGCTAGGCGAGCAGGCGGGCGGCCGCGACCAAGCCGGATGCGCCGGCCTCGCCGCGGGCGAGGATCTCACCGGGATGTACGCCGCGTTCGCGCAGCGCGTGCGCGAAGTGCTGTATGTCCTTGTGCATCAGCGGGTGGAGGTGTTCGGCAAGGCGGGGGGTGATGTCGGTGGCCAGGGCGTGGAGAGCCGCGCTGCCGCCGCTGCTGGCCCCGATGACGTCGATCAGTGCGGGCAGGTCGAGGCCGACTTGCGCGGCCAGGGCGAGGACGTCTTCGGCGTTCTTCATGTTGGTGATGGTCAGCGCGTTGTTGAACAGCTTGGTGAGCTGTCCGCTGCCGACCGGTCCCATGAGCCGCACAGTGTCGCTGAAGGTTTCGAAGACCGGGTGTGCGGCGCGGTAGGCGTCCACGGGTCCGCCGACGAAGGTGGTAAGGGTGCGGGCGCGGGCGCCCGGGCCACCGCCGCTGACGGGGGCGTCGAGGTAGACCGCGCCCGCCTGGGCGACGTGCGCGCCGATCCGCTCGGCCTCGGTGGGGTCGCCGGTACCGTGATTGACGATGATCGTGCCCGGGGCGATGTGCGCCAGAAGGCCCTGGTCATCGAGCACGTTCCACACGTCCGTGTCGTCGCGCAGGCAGAGCCCGACGAGTTCCACGGAGGCCGCCAGGCCGGCCACGGTGTCGTGGACGACGTGGGGCGACGTCGCCACGGCGGCCAGAGAGGCCGGCCGGCGTGCCCACACGTGAAGTTTCCAGCCGTGTTCGCCGATCGCCTGGGCCATCGGCCCGCCCTGGTCTCCGAGCCCGATGAAGCCGATTGTGCTGATGTTCGTCATTGCCTGATCTCTTCCTTCATGATCCGTGCCGCGTTCCGTGTCCGCGGTCAGCGCACGACGGTGGCGGCGAGGTTCCACAGGCGTTCCGCGTTCCCGGCGTCGAGGGCGTAGGCGGCCACACCCGGCACGCCCAGTTCCAGCGGCCGTGCGGTCACCCGCGGGGCTTCGTTGACGTCTTCGAAGTAGCGGCCGCCGACGCCCTCGGCCAGCGGGGAGGCGGCGAGGAAGACGGAGGTGGCCGCGCCCTGTTCGATGGTCTTGCGGTAGGGCTCGGGGGTCTTCAGGCCGCCGGTGTGCCGCTGGAGGTTGGTGGCGATCGCACCGGGGTGCAGCGCGTTCGCCCGGATGCCGTCACCGGACCAGCGGCGGTCCGCCTCGACGGCCAGGAGCACCTCGGCGGTCTTGGACTGGCCGTAGGCGCCGAGCGCGTCGTAGGGGCGGAAGCGGTAGTCGAGGTCGTCGAAGACGACCGGGCAGAACAGGTGACCGCTGGAGGACACGGTCACCATGCGTGCGCCACCCGCTTCGGCGAGTGCCCGGTGCAGGCCCAGGGCGAGGGCGAAATGGCCCAGGTAGTTGGTGGCGAACTGCTGCTCGTGGCCGCCGGTGCCCCGCTCCAGCTCGGGCAGCATCATGATTCCGGCATTGTTGACGAGGATGTGCAGGGGGCCGGCCCAGGCGTCGGTGAACGCGTTCACCGAATCCAGGTCCGCCACGTCCAGCCGGGCGACGTGAATCGCACCGTTTCCGGTCCTGGCCCTCAGGTCGGCCGCGACTTCCTCGCCGGCATCGGGTCGCCGGACCGCGAGGGTGACATCGGCGCCGGCGGACGCCAGCGCGCGGGCCGTCTCCACGCCGATGCCGGAGGTGGCGCCGGTGATCACGGCACGCTTGCCGGACAGGTCGACACCGTCGATCACCTGCGCGGCGGTCGAGTGACGGTCGAAGGGGCTGCGGAAAAGCTCGGGCACGATTGCTCCTGGGTCGGAGGACGGCTACGGGAACGACGGCACGAACGGCTGGATCTGCTCCGTCGAATCCGGCGCAGACACCGTCATCGGCTGGTGCGCCGATTCGGCCGTGCTGTACCACTGTGGGGGCATACGTGCCGAGCCGCCCAGGCCCCGCTGAGGCTGGGACCGGCAGGGCCACCCGGACTCCGGCGGCATCTGCCTACTCTGGGATGCGTGACAGCGAACGGTGACCCGGGCCCCCTGGCCACGTACCTGCGCGCCCGACGGGAGCTCGTCCCGCCCACCGCCGTGGGCATTCCCGACACCGGCAACCGGCGCGTGGCGGGCCTGCGCCGGGAAGAAGTCGCCTTCCTCGCCGGCGTCAGTTCGGACTACTACGTACGCCTCGAACAGGGCCGCGACCGGCACCCCTCCGAACAGGTCCTGGTCAGCATCGCGGGCGCGCTGCAACTGGGGGAGGAAGCCACCGCGTACCTCCTCCAGCTCGCCGCCGACCCCACCACCCGCCGCCGGCGCCCCCGCCGCCCCGAGAAGGCCGGCGACGGCATCCGGAACTTGATCAGCACCTGGCCGCTGACCCCGGCGTACGTCCACGGCACCTACATGGACGTACTTGCCGCCAACACCCTGGCCATCGCCCTCTCCCCCTTCAACGGACCCGGCCACAACAGCATCCTCGCGGCCTTTCTGGAACCGGAACTGCGCGCCTTGCACGTCGACTGGGAGGAGATGACCGCCCGCATCGTGCCCTACCTGCGGTCTGTCGCCGGACCTGACATCGACGACCCGCGCCTCGTCGAGATCGTGGGCGAGCTCTCGGTCCGCAGCGACCGCTTCCGCAAGCTCTGGGCACGCCAGGACGTCGCGCACAAGGCCACCGGCACCAGCCGACTGCAGCATCCGCGGGTCGGCCCTCTGGAACTGCACTACGAGAAGCTGCTGATCCCCGGCACCCGGGGACAGACCCTCGTCACCTACCACGCCCGCCCCGGCAGCGACTCGGAAGACCGCTTGCGCCTGCTCGCCTCCCTGGACAGCTCGGCCGGCACATCCGCGGACACCGTCCGAATCGCCGCGGAAGGCTGATCGGATGGGCGGCGCGGCCGGCCACCGAGTACCGCGTCACGCTCTTCGCCCGGAAGATTCGGCGAGAGGACCCGCCATGTGCTCCCGGGAAGGTCTCCCGGTCACAGCACGAACCGGCTAGGGCCGGCGGAAGGTGCGGCGTTCCGTCGGCGAGGTGGGCGGCGGGGAGTCGGCGAGGCGGACCACGGGGTCGCCGGGGCCCTCGCGGCCGGCCACGACGGGGTGGGCGGCGCGCAGCGCCTTCGCGCGGTAGGAGGCCGCGTCGGCCAGGCGGAACAGGCGGCGGGCCGAGCGGACGGGGCCGATCGGGTCCTCCGTCGAGGCGACCCCGCACGCGACCCCCTCGCCGATGTCCAGGCCGGCGGCCAGCCGGCACAGCTCGTCGGCGGCCCGGACCACCTCGTCCGCGCCTTGTCCGACGGCGACGATGCAGAACTCGTCGCCGCCGAGCCGCGCCGCCAGGCTGCCCGGCAGCGTGGCGCCGCACACCGAGAGCAGCGAGCCGAAGCGTTCCAGCAACCGGTCCCCCACCGCGTGCCCGAGCAGGTCGTTGACCTTCTTCAGACCGTTCAGGTCGCAGACGACCAGGCTGACCACCACGCCCTGCGCCCGGTGCCGTTCCAGGGCCTCGTCCAGGCGCATGTCCACCGCCCGCCGGTTGCCGAGGCCGGTCAGCGGGTCCGTGTACGCCAGCCGCCGCACCTCCTCGAACCGCTCGGTCTGCGCGATCCCCGCGGCGACCAGGGCGGCCAGTACGGTGGCGAAGTCCGCGTCCGCCCGGCCGAAGACCGGCGCCCCCGCGTCCCGGGCGACGTAGAGCTCGCCCCAGGCCCGCCCGTGCAGCACCAGCGGCGCCACGACGCAGCTGCCCCGCCCGCGCCGGCGCAGCGCGGCCACCCGCCCCCAGCTCGACCCGCCCGGCGTGCTGCCCGAGCCCTCCGCGGTCTCCACCCAGGCGTGCGGTTCGCCGCCGCGCGCCCACGTACCGTGCAGGAATTCGGCGATCTCCGGGAAGTCGTGGACGGAGTACGACTCGTCGGCCGGTTCCGGCTCCTCGCCGGGCGCGAGTTCGCCGTCGTTGACCATGACCCGCAGCCTGCCGGTCTCCCGTTCCCAGCGGGAGACCGCCGCGAAGGAACCACCCATGGCCAGCCGCGCCCGGTGGGCCCCGGCCCGCGCGGCCGCGCGCGGGGTCTGCGCGGTGGCGAGCGCCTGCGCGAGTTCCACGACGGCCCGCAAACGGAGGCCGGCCGTCCGCTCATCGACCATTTCTTCAGGCTAGGGAAGTTTGCGGGGTTCCGCGCTCAAGGGGGTGGGCCGGAAGGGGCTGGGCTCTTTGCGTTTCCTGCCCGGCGGGCGGCTTGGGGTTCGCCGGGCCCAGCCGCCTCTTGCCCCGCGGGCGGCTTGGGGTTCGCTCCGGTCGAAGCGTTTCTTGCCCGGCGGGCGGCCTGGGGTTCGCCGTCCGGGAGGGGTGGTTGCTGTCGTTGCCGGATCACCGGCGAGTTCTGGGTTGCTCGCGCCGTTCCCCGCGCCCCTTCTTGGTACTCCCGTGGAGACCCTGCCCGCAGGCGCGGCCGGCCCCCGGGGACTTTCGGTGGGGGCTCTGCCCGTACACGCCGCCCCGGGGGCTCTCGGGTTATTCGCCCGGCCAGGTCGGGGGGCGTTTTTCGTTGAAAGCGGCGACGCCCTCCGCGCGGTCGCCGGAGAAGGCGACCGTACGCCAGGCGGCGTCCTCGACCTCCAGGCCGGCGGCCAGGTCGAGGCCGTGGCCCAGGCGGAGCGCCCGTTTGGCGGCTCGCAGTCCTACGGGGGAGTTCGCGGCGATACGGGTGGCCAGGGCCAGCGCGGCCTCGCGGTCACCGCCCGCGGGGTGGAGCTGGTCGATCAGGCCGAGCCCGAGGGCCTCGACGGCGGGGACGCGGCGGGCCGTGAAGATCAGCTCGGCGGCGCGGGCCGCACCCACCCGCCGGGGAAGCAGTTGCGTACCGCCCCCGCCCGGGATCACGCCGACGGACACCTCGGGCAGCCCCACCACCGCCGTCTCGTCGGCCACGATCAGGTCGCACGCCAGGGCGAGCTCGAAGCCGCCGCCGAGGGCGAAGCCGTGCACGGACGCGATGGTCGGCATCGGCAGCTCCAGCACCCCGGTGTACGCGGCGCGCGCCCGCGGCCGCTGCCGTACCAGCTCCGCGTCGCTCAGGCTGTTGCGCTCCTTCAGGTCCGCGCCCACGCAGAAGGCCCGCTCGTGGGAGGACGTGACCACGGTGACGCTCACCGATCCGTCGGCGGCGAGTGCCGCGCACGCCTCCGCGATGGCCGCGGCCATGGCGGTGGACACCGCGTTCATGGCCTTGGGGCGGTCGAGGACCAGCTCGGCGACGCGCTCTTCCGGGCGCCGCACCACCACGTACTCCCCGTACCGCTTCGCGTCCGTGTCCTCGGCCACGCCGAACTCCCTCCCGGTTAACGCCCGTGAACCCGCGGCCCCATCTTGTCACGCGGCCCGCCGCCGGGGGCGCTCAGGCGCGGCGCGTGAGGAGCCAGGGTTCGACCACCCCGAGGCCGCGGACGGGGCGGCGCCACATGGGCTGGAGGGCGAAACGGTACTTCCCGGACTCGGCCGAGGCCGCGTCCACGTCGGCCTCGGAGACGGGGGCGTCGCCCGCCTCCCCGAGGGCCTCCGCGAAGTCGCCGTCTACCAGCACCGCGTCACGGGGGGCTATGGAGGTCAGGCGGGAGGCGAGGTTGACCGTGGTGCCGAAGACGTCGCCCATGCGGGTGGTGACCGTGCCGAAGGCCATGCCGACCCGGAGCGCGGGCATGGTCTCGTCGCCGGTCATGGTCTCGATGAGCCGCATGCCGATCTCCGCGGCCGTACCGGGGTCGTCGGCGACGAAGAGCACCTCGTCGCCCAGGGTCTTGATCAGACGGCCCCCGTACGCGGCGACCTGGTCGGCCGCCGTGGTCTCGAACGCCTCGACCAGCTCGCCCAGTTCCTCCTCCTCCAGGCGGCGGGTCAGGCGGGTGAACCCCACCAGGTCGGCGAAGCCCACCGCGAGCCTGCGGTCCACGGCCTCCTCGTCGTCGGACTGCACGACCCGGCTGGTGGCGGCGGCGACCTGGCGGCGCCACACGTAGACGAGGAACTCCTCCAGTTCGGGCAGCAGCAGTTCGACCAGCGGGTACGCGACCTCGGCGCGGGTCATGCCGGGCTCGGGCGGCTCGGTGAGGCCCTCCAGGAACGAGTCGGTCTGCCAGTCGGCGAGCCGGGCGGTGGTCTGGCCGGTGGAACGCGCCACCTGGATGGCCATCGACTCGCTGAGCAGCCCCGCCTCGACCAGGCCGGCCAGCCGCCGCAGGGCCAGGACGTCGGCCTCGGTCAGCGCGCGGGCCTGGCCGATGTCGGCGAAGCCCATCGCCCGCCAGAAACGGGAGGCCAGGTCCATGGAGACGCCGGCCGTACGGGCCGCCTGGAAGGGCGTGTAGCGGCGGGGCGCCCCCAGGATCAGCTGTTCGAGGCGCAGGGCGAGGGGGTGCTCACCCGAGTCGCCCGCCTCGCCGTGCTCCGCCGCCTCCCCGTGCTCCCCGGAGTCGGCGTGCTGCTCCCCGGCGTCCGCGGGGTCTCCGGCGCCGTCGGGATCGGCGGCGTCGGCGGGATCGACGGGCTCCGCCGGTACGGCCGGTTCGACGGCGGCCGCGGATTCCGCCGGGTCCGCGCCCTTGGCGTCGTCGGCAGGCTCCGCCTCTTCCGCCGGCTCCGCGTCGTCGGCCGTTCCAGCGGCCGGGTCCGGCTCGGCGCGAGGGTCTCGCGGGCCCGTGGGGGCCGTGGGGGCCGCCGAGCCCGCGGCATCGGAGCCGTCCCGCTCCGGGCCCGTGCCCGGAGCGGAAGGGAACGGCTCGTCCGGCGGGAGGTTCTCGTCGTTCACGGTCACCGCCCGGCCCCTGAAGAATCCCTGCGCACTGCCCTTCCGATCATCGAGACGACGCAGCCCCTCAAACGATACGGCAGGTGTGCCCTGGCTCACTCTCGGCGGCTCGGCCCGGCTGCCCCAGGTCAGGCCGCTCCGGTCACTCCCGTCACCCCCGCGACGCCCGCCCCGCCGCGAACCCCCGGCGAACCCCTGCCGCGCCCCGGCCCGGCGGCCCTCACCGCCACCGTTCCGCCCCTCCCCCGCCCGTTCCCCTGCCCGTTCGTCCGCCGCTCACCGCGTCATCCCCCCGACGGCCGCAGGTGCACCACGTCGCCTGCCGCGAGCGCCTGCTCGCCGTCCGGTCCGGCGATCACGAGGCGTCCGTCGCCGTCGACGGCCACGGCGGTGCCGGACAGCGTGCCGCCGCCGGGCAGTTCGGCGCGGACCTGGCGGCCGAGCGTGGCGCACCCGGCGGCGTACGTCTGCTGGAGGCGCGAGGCGGCCGGGTCGCCGCCGGCCGCGCGCCAGGCCCCGTACCACTCGTCGACGGACCGCAGGACGGCCCGCAGCAGCGGGTCGCGGTCGGTGCCCATGGCGCCGGCGAGGGCGAGCGACGCGGCCGTGGGGACGGGCAGTTCGGCCTCCTTGAGGGTGACGTTGAGTCCGATGCCGACGACGACCGCGCTCGCGCCGGAGCGCTCGGCGAGGATGCCGCCGGCCTTGCGTTCCTCGCCCGCGACGGTGACCAGCAGGTCGTTGGGCCACTTCAGCGAGGTGTCGACGCCGGCCGACCGGGACAGCGCGGTCGCGGTGGCGACGCCCGCCAGCAGCGGCAGCCAGCCCCAGCGGTGCCGCGGCACCGGCGGCGCGCCGGCGGCCGTACCGGACGCGGCGCGCTCACCCGGACGGAGCAGTATGGAGAAGAACAGTCCGGAGCGCGCGGGCGCGCTCCAGCGGCGGTCGAGCCGGCCCCGGCCGGCGGTCTGCTCCTCCGCCACCAGGACGGCGCCCTCGGGCGCGCCGTCCGCGGCGCGGGCCGCGAGGTCGCTGTTGGTGGAGCCGGTGGACTCCACCACGTCGAGCGAGGTCCACACCGCGCCCGGGACGACCACCGCCTTGCGCAGGGCACGGGCGTTGAGCGGCGGTCGTTCCAGATCGGACCAGCGGCTGGAGGTCATGCCCCCACCCTACGAGGCGGCCGAGGAGGTGTGGCGAACGCCGCAGTGCCGGTGGCCGACAGTCGCCACTACGCTACGGAAGCAGCGTTACCCGCCGGTCACAAGAACGCCGGGCCCCAGTACCGTCACCGAGAGCACCCAGCAACCGCACACACGGAAGTCCCAGTACCGTCGAGAGCAGGGGAGCCGCCTCCATGGCCGAGCCGGAGTACGACATCCACACGACCGCGGGGAAGCTCGCCGACCTGCGCGCCCGTATCGAGGCGGCGACGCACGCGGGCTCGATGCGGGCGGTCGAGAAGCAGCACGCCAAGGGCAAGCTGACCGCGCGCGAGCGGATCGAACTGCTCCTGGACGACGGCTCGTTCACCGAGCTGGACGAGCTGGCCCGGCACCGGTCGACCAACTTCGGCCTGGAGGCCAACCGCCCCTACGGCGACGGCGTCGTCACCGGGTACGGGACGGTCGACGGCCGTCCGGTCGCGGTGTTCTCCCAGGACTTCACGGTCTTCGGCGGCGCGCTCGGCGAGGTCTTCGGCGAGAAGATCGTCAAGGTCATGGACTTCGCGCTGAAGACGGGCTGCCCGGTGATCGGCATCAACGACTCCGGCGGCGCGCGCATCCAGGAGGGCGTCACCAGCCTGGGCCTGTACGGCGAGATCTTCCGCCGCAACACCCTGGCCTCAGGCGTCATCCCGCAGATCAGCCTGATCATGGGCCCGTGCGCCGGCGGCGCGGTCTACTCCCCCGCGATCACCGACTTCGTGGTGATGGTCGACGGGACCTCGCACATGTTCATCACGGGGCCGGACGTGATCAAGACGGTGACCGGCGAGGACGTCGGCATGGAGGAGCTGGGCGGCGCACGGACCCACAACACCACGTCGGGCAACGCCCACCACCTGGCAGGCGACGAGAAGGACGCCTTCGAGTACGTCAAGGCGCTGCTGTCCTACCTGCCGGCCAACAACCTCGAAGAGCCACCGGCCTTCCCCGCCGAGGCCGACCTGGCGGTCACCGACGAGGACCTCGAACTCGACACGCTGATCCCCGACTCGGCCAACCAGCCCTACGACATGCACAAGGTCATCGAGCATGTGCTGGACGACGGGGAGTTCCTGGAGACGCAGTCGCTGTTCGCGCCCAACATCCTCACCGGCTTCGGCCGCGTCGAGGGCCGCCCGGTCGGCGTGGTGGCCAACCAGCCGCTCCAGTTCGCCGGCACGCTGGACATCGACGCCTCGGAGAAGGCGGCGCGCTTCGTGCGGACCTGCGACAGCTTCAACGTCCCCGTCATCACCTTCGTCGACGTCCCCGGCTTCCTGCCCGGCACCAGCCAGGAGTGGGACGGCATCATCCGCCGCGGCGCCAAACTGATCTACGCCTACGCCGAGGCCACGGTGCCGCTGATCACGGTCATCACCAGGAAGGCGTACGGCGGCGCGTACGACGTCATGGGCTCCAAGCACCTGGGCGCCGACCTCAACCTGGCGTGGCCCACCGCGCAGATCGCCGTCATGGGCGCGCAGGGGGCCGTCAACATCCTGCACCGCCGCACCCTCGCCGAGGCGGCCACCCCGGAGGAGGCCGACGCCCTGCGCGCCCGGCTCATCCAGGACTACGAGGACACGCTCCTCAACCCCTACGTCGCCGCCGAGCGCGGCTACGTGGACGCGGTCATCGAGCCCTCCAAGACCCGCGGCCAGCTCGTCAAGGCGCTGCGCACCCTGCGCAACAAGCGGGAGAGCCTGCCGCCCAAGAAGCACGGGAACATTCCGCTGTGACCGGGACGGTGGACGGAGCCGCGAACGGCTCCGGAAGCGGCGGCGGGGCGCGGGAGCGGGAGGAGCGGGAGGAGCGGCCGGTGGCGGACATCGTGGAGATCAAGGTCGAACGGGGGCATCCGACGCCGGAGGAGCTGGCGGCGGTCGTCGCCCTCGTCCAGGCGCGGGCCGCGGCGTCCGTGCCCGACGAGGAGGCGGGCCCGCGGCGGCTGAACGGCTGGAACACCCCGGCCCGTACGGTGCCGCGCGGGATTCCGCGTCCCGGCCCCGGGGCGTGGCGGATGTCCGTGTGGCCCGCGTGATCCGTGTGGCTGATGGGTCCCGCGGTCCCGTTTGAGTACGCGTACTCAGGCGCCGGGCCCGCCCTGGGCGCAGCCTTGGGGACATGCGTTGGAGGGATGAGCAGCGGCCGGGGACTTCCGCGGACGTCCGCAGGGTGCAGGCGATGATGCGGCGTGCCGCGTTCCTGGTCGCCCTGGCCTCCGTGGTGGTCATGGCCTTCACCGCGTGGGTGGTGTGACGGGCGGCGAGGGCCGCGGCACGGGAGGGTGGTGGCCGGGCGGTAAGGGCCACCAGTGGTGAGCGCGGCCCTTACGATGTCCGGGTGACTCCCGCGCGTGTTCTCGTCCTCGCATCCGCCTCCCCCGCCCGGCTCGGACTGCTCAGGCAGGCCGGTCTCGACCCGCTCGTCGTCGTCAGCGGGGTGGACGAGGAGGCGATCAGCGCGCCGACTCCCGGGGAACTCGCGCGGGTGCTGGCCGAGGCGAAGGCCGCGGCGGTCGCCGACGGGGGCGGACTGGACGGCGGCGAGATCGTCGTCGGCTGCGATTCGGTGCTGGACCTGGACGGCGAGCCCCTCGGCAAGCCCAAGGACGCCGAGGAGGCGGTACGGCGCTGGGAGGCCATGCGCGGCCGGGCCGGCGTGCTGCGCACCGGGCACTGCGTGATCGACACCGCGAGCGGCAAGCGCGTGTCGCGGACCGCCTCGACGGTCGTGCGCTTCGGGACGCCCGACGACGAGGAGATCGCCGCCTATGTGGCCAGCGGCGAACCGCTCCAGGTGGCGGGCGCGTTCACCCTCGACGGGCGTTCCGCGCCCTTCGTGGAGGGCATCGAGGGCGACGCCGGTACGGTGATCGGCCTGTCGCTGCCATTGCTGCGCGAGCTGCTGGCCGACCTCGGGATACGCCTGACCGACCTGTGGGCCTGACGCCGGCCCGCCCCGGAGTCCGCCCCAGGGCCTGACCCGCCGTCACACCGGACGGCGTCCTCAGGCGGTCGCCGGCGGTGCCTGCTCGGGTCCGGACGCCGGGCCCTCGGGCTCGCGGGTGGGCGCCGGGGCCGCCCCGGCCCGGTCGCGGTCCTCGGGCGCGTACATCACGAGCGTGCCGACCAGCAGCGCCAGGACGACCATCACCACCACGAAGGCCACCCAGCCGACCAGCCCGACCACGAGCGCGCCGACCACGCCGTGCACCACCGCGCACACGATGAGGACGATCCGGCCGACCCGGCCGGTCATGCGGTCGCGCAGCGCGATACGGGCCGTCAGGACCGCGCAGCCGACGAGGAAGAGCGCGAACAGGCCGCCGCCGACCCAGGATCCGGTGGCCATCGCGTCGGTGCTCAGGCCGCCCATGGACATCTTCTGGTGGCGGACGGACAGGCCCAGTATCCAGTTGACGAACGCGATGGTGAGGGCTTCGAGGACGAGGACCACCGCCGTCGCCGTCGCGGCCGCCCGGCGCAGCCCCTCGGCTTTGCGCACGCTGTCCCCCTTCGGCCCAATGTCCCGGGCGTGTTCCGTGCTGTTACCCCAGGTACCCTGCGCAGCGCAGGCTACTCATGGGTAGAGCGACCGGCAAGGGGTCGCGCGCCACCACTCTTCCGGGCACAGGAGATCGCAAATTTTCACCGCTCTATTCGTAGGGTTTCCACAAAAGAATGTCGGCTCCAGGCCCGGAGTGCGCGCGATATGCGCCCCACGCCCAAGAGTGCGGGACACGGGCGCGATCGGCGCCGTACCGTGGATTAGCAGGCGTTCAGGGGTTCACCGGACCCATGGATCACCCTCCGTGTGGGCAAGCTCACGTGCAGGGGTGCCTCGGCATCAAGTGTGGCCAGTACCTAAACTCGGCTTGTTTCTAGGAGGGAGCCAT
>NZ_JAINVH010000129.1 GCF_020400825.1 Streptomyces sp. HPF1205 | reverse complement strand
AGATCCCAGCGACATCACCCCGCTCCACAGCCGCCCAGAACCCCGCCTCCACCACATCGACCGACCCACCACCCGACTCGACCACCCCACCGCTCTCCAGCCAGAACCGCTCCCGCTGGAAGGCATACGTGGGCAGGTCGGTGTGACCGGCGGCGGCCGGCAGGAGACGGCCCCAGTCGACGGACGCGCCGTGCGTGTACGCCTCGGCCGCCGAGGTCAGCAGCCGCCGCACCCCACCCTGCTCCCGGCGCAACGTACCCAGCGCGATCCCGCCACCATGCTCGTCAAGAGTGTCCTGCACACCCACGGTCAGCACCGGGTGCGGGCTGGCCTCGACGAAAACGCGGTGACCGGACTCGGCGAGCGCGGCAACGGCGCTCTCCAACTGCACCGGGTGGCGCAGGTTCTCGTACCAGTACGAAGCACCCAGCGTGTCGGCCTCGACCCACGTTCCCGTATAGGTCGAGAACATGGGAACCGACGGGGCCTGTGGCTCGATCGTGGCCAGCAGGTCGAGGATCTCCTCCTCCAGCGGCTCCATCCCGGCCGAATGCGAGGCATAGTCGACATTCACCCGCCGCGCGTCCACCCCCGCCTCCGCACACGTGACCATGAACGCGTCCAGGGCATCCGCCAGACCCGACACCACCGTGGAACCCGGCCCGTTCACCGCCGCGATCCCCACCCGGCCCTCGAACCCGGCCAGCAACTCGGTCGCCTTCCCGGCCGAGCAGAACAGCGACACCATGCCACCCGTGCCCGCAACCCGCAGCAGGGCCTTCGCCCGCAA
>NZ_JAINVH010000128.1 GCF_020400825.1 Streptomyces sp. HPF1205 | reverse complement strand
TTGCCGGTTGGGGTGTTGTTCGAGGATCGGGAGGGGGTGTTGGGGGAGACGTTGTTCACGCAGGGTGGGGTGTTTGCGTTGGAGGTGGCGTTGTTCCGGTTGGTGGAGTGGTTGGGTGTGCGGCCGGATTTTGTGGTGGGGCATTCGGTGGGTGAGGTGGCGGCGGCTCATGTGGCGGGGGTGTTGTCGTTGGAGGATGCGTGTGTGTTGGTGGGGGCTCGGGGTCGGTTGATGCAGGGGTTGCCTGGTGGTGGGGCGATGGTGTCGGTGCAGGGGTCGGTGGAGGAGGTGGTGGGGTCGTTGGTGGCGGGTGCTGAGGTGGCGGCGGTGAATGGGGTGGATGCGGTGGTGGTGTCGGGGGATGAGGCGGCGGTTGTGGCGGTGGGTGAGGTGTGGCGTGGTCGTGGGCGGCGGGTGGTGCGGTTGGCGGTCAGTCATGCGTTTCATTCGGCGCGGATGGATCCGGTGTTGGGGGAGTTGGGTGGGGTGGTGGCGGGGTTGTCGTTCGGTGAGCCGGTGATTCCGGTGGTGTCGACGGTGGTGGGTGGGTTGGTGGATATGGGGGATGCGGGGTATTGGGTGCGGCAGGTGCGGGAGCCGGTGCGGTTCGCGGATGCGGTGGAGTGGTTGGTGGGTCGGGGGGTTACGGGGTTTGTGGAGGTGGGTCCGCATCCGGTGCTGGTGGGTAATGGGTTGATGCGGCGTGGTGGGGATACGCCGGAGGTGTTGTTCGCGGGGTTGGGGCGGTTGTGGGTGGAGGGGGCCGCGCAATGGACGCCACGTGTGACCGCGGCGGCCTC
>NZ_JAINVH010000127.1 GCF_020400825.1 Streptomyces sp. HPF1205 | reverse complement strand
GCGGCTTCGTCGGCGGCCATGCCGCCACCCGCCCACGGCCCCCACGCGATCGACGTCGCCGGCAACCCCAACGACCGCCGATGCACAGCCAACGCATCCAACACCGCATTCGCCGCCGCGTAATTCCCCTGCCCCGCAGCACCCACCACCCCCGACAACGAAGAAAACAACACAAACGCATCCAACGGCACATCCCGCGTCACCTCATGCAACACCAACGCACCCTCCACCTTCGCCCCCACCACCGACGCCAACCGCCCAGCCGTCAACCCCTCCAACACCCCGTCATCCAACACACCCGCCGCATGCACCACCGCCGACAACCGACCCCCCGCACACACCCCCTCAACCACCGCACGCAAACCCTCACGATCCGCCACATCACACGCCACCACCTCCACACCACACCCCAACCCCTCCACCGACGCCACCAACTCCTCCACCCCAGCAGCCCCCCACCCCCGACGACTCACCAACACCACCCGCTCAGCACCACCAGCAGCCAACCACCGCGCCACCCGCCCACCCAACACACCCGTACCACCCGTCACCAACACCGTCCCCGACGGACACCACCCACCACCCGACACCACACCACCACCAGCAGCACGCTCCAACCGCGCCACAAACACACCCGAACCCCGCACCGCAACCTGATCCTCCACCCAACCACCCACCGACCACCCCACCACCGACTGCCCCAACACACCCGCCAACCGCACACCCACACGCCCATCCACCACATCCGGCACATCAACCAACCCACCCCACCGCTCCGGCAACTCCAACGCCGCAACCCGACCCAAGCCCCA
>NZ_JAINVH010000126.1 GCF_020400825.1 Streptomyces sp. HPF1205 | reverse complement strand
GGCGTTCCTGTTCACCGGTCAGGGCAGTCAGCGCCCCGGCATGGGCCGCGAACTCTACGCCACCTACCCCGCGTTCGCCCACGCACTCGACACCGTCTGCGCCACCCTCGACCCCCACCTCCCCCAACCCCTGCGCGACATCATGTTCGCCCCCCACAACACCCCCCAAGCCCAACTCCTCAACCAAACCCAATACACCCAACCCGCACTCTTCGCCCTCCAAGTCGCCCTCCACCACCTCCTCACCACCTGGAACATCCACCCCGACCACCTCACCGGCCACTCCCTCGGCGAAATCACCGCCGCCCACCTCGCCGGAGTCCTCACACTCAACGACGCCGCCACCCTCGTCACCGCACGAGCCCGCCTCATGCAACAACTCCCCCCCAACGGCACCATGCTCGCCGTCACCGCCACCGAAAAAGACATCACCCCCCTCCTCCACAACCACCCCGACATCGCCATCGCCGCCATCAACGGACCCACCTCCCTCGTCCTGTCCGGCACCACAACCACCCTCACCCACCTCACCCAACAACTCACCACCCAAGGCCACAAAACCCGCCCCCTCAACGTCAGCCACGCCTTCCACTCCCCCCACATGCAACCCATGCTCGACACCTTCCACGACATCGCCGCACAACTCACCTACCAACCACCCCAAATCCCCATCATCTCCAACCAAACCGGCCAACCCCTCACCCCCCAACAAGCCCAATCACCCGACTACTGGACCACCCACATCCGCAACACCGTCCGCTTCCACGACACCATCCACACCCTCCACCACCACGGCACCACCACCTACCTCGAACTCGGCCCCGACGCCATCCTCACCGCCATGG
>NZ_JAINVH010000125.1 GCF_020400825.1 Streptomyces sp. HPF1205 | reverse complement strand
ACGAGCGGCACCACCGGTGGCGGCACCGGCGGTCCGTGCTCGCTCCCGTCGACGTACCACTGGAGCTCGACCGGTCCGCTGGCGCAGCCGGCCAACGGCTGGGTCTCGCTGAAGGACTTCACCAACGTCGTCTACAACGGCAAGCACCTGGTCTACGGCTCGACCGTGAACTCCTCCGGGTCCTACGGCTCGATGGGCTTCGCCCCGTTCACGAACTGGTCGGACATGGCCACAGCCACCCAGACCGGCATGAACTCCGGCACCGTCGCGCCCACCCTGTTCTACTTCGCCCCCAAGAACATCTGGGTACTGGCCTACCAGTGGGGCCAGTGGCCGTTCATCTACCGCACCTCCAGCGACCCGACCAACCCCAACGGCTGGTCCTCGCCGCAGCCCCTGTTCACCGGCAGCATCTCCGGCTCCGGCACCGGCCCCATCGACCAGACCCTGATCGGTGACGGCACGAACATGTACCTGTTCTTCGCCGGCGACAACGGCAAGATCTACCGGGCCAGCATGCCGATCGGGAACTTCCCCAGCAGCTTCGGCTCCTCCTACACCACCGTCATGAGCGACTCGCAGGCCAACCTGTTCGAGGCGGTGGAGGTCTACAAGGTCAAGGACCAGAACCAGTACCTCATGATCGTCGAGGCGATGGGCGCCAACGGCCGGTACTTCCGCTCGTTCACCGCCTCCAGCCTCAGCGGTTCGTGGACCCCGCAGGCCGCCAGCGAGAGCAACCCCTTCGCCGGCAAGGCCAACAGCGGCGCCACCTGGACCAACGACATCAGCCACGGCGACCTGGTCCGCAACAACCCCGACCAGACCATGACCATCGACCCCTGCAACCT
>NZ_JAINVH010000124.1 GCF_020400825.1 Streptomyces sp. HPF1205 | reverse complement strand
CCGGAGGAGGACACCATCGTGCCCTGCTTGCCCAGCGAGTCCTGGTCGACCGCGATCACCCGGGAGTTGGTGTAGATCGACAAGGTGGTCGAGTTCGCCGAGGCGATGTTGGTACCCGCGATCAGGGGCGCGGCCATCTCCGCCCACAGGCTGAACTCGCTGCGGTTCTCCGTGGTGGTCATCGAGCCGTTGCCGACCTCCAGCATGTCGGGGTCGTTCCAGTGCCCGGGGCCGGCGTAGGAGGCCAGGCCCACGTTGCTGTGGAAGATCGACAGCATGCTGGACCAGCTGGCGTTGATGTCGCCGGTGGTGCGCCAGCTGTTGCCCACGTTCGCGCCCCACGTCCACACGTTCTCCTGGCCCCAGTTGCACAGGGAGAACAGGATGGGGCGGCCGGTGGCGTTCAGGGCGTCGCGCATGGCGGTGTAGCGGGTCTGCGCGGACACCCCGTTGTTGTTGCAGTTGTCGTACTTCAGGTAGTCCACGCCCCAGGAGGCGAAGGTCTGGGCGTCGGTGGTCTCGTGGCCCAGGCTGCCGGGGTAGCCGGCGCAGGTCGCGGTGCCGGCGTCCTCGTAGATGCCCAGCTTCAGGCCCAGGGAGTGGACGTAGTCCGCGGTGCCCTTGATGCCGTCGGGGAACTTCGCCGGGTCCGGCACCAGACGGCCGGAGGAGTCACGGGACTTGGTCAGCCAGCAGTCGTCGATGTTGACATAACTGTACCCGGCCGCCTGCATGCCGTCGGTGTGCATGGCCTGCGCGGTCGCCTTGATCAGCGACTCCGAGACGTTGCAGCCGTAGGCGTTCCAGTCGTTGAAGCCCATCTGGGGCGTCAGCGCCAGACCGTTGCCCAACGCCGCCGCCGGCTGCGCG
>NZ_JAINVH010000123.1 GCF_020400825.1 Streptomyces sp. HPF1205 | reverse complement strand
CCGCGTAGATGTCGCACGGGCCGGACGCGGCGGCGCCGGCCGTGCCGGCGGTCACCGTGCCGCCGACCAGCACGCCGGCCACGAGCGCGCCGGCCGCGCCCAGGGACAGCGCCCATCGTCGCACACGGCGCGAGAAGCGGTCCTTCGCTGATGTCGTCATCAGCATCCTCCTGATTGTGTGGGGGAAGGCCGAACCGCGGGATCGCGGGTCGGCCGGGGGAAAAGCCGGTGGGGCGGAGGTCCGCCGGCATCGGCCCGGGGGTGTGCCCCGGGCCGACGACCGCGGCGGACGAGATCCGGGCGACGGTCACGTCCGCCCGGAACCGGCCGCCCGTTGTGCCGGGGGAACCGGTGTCAGGAACTGGTGCAGGTGAGGGTGGGTGTGCTCGGGCTGCCGTTGGCGAGGAACCCGAAGGTGGTGGAGCCTCCTGCGGCCAGGGAGCCGTTGTAGGAGGCGTTGGTGACCGTCGCGGTCGACCCGCTGGTGGTCAGCGTGCCGTTCCAGACCTGGGTGACGGTCTGACCGCTGGCCAGGGTCCACTTGACGGTCCAACTGCTGATCGCGGCGCTGCCGGCTGTCACCGTGACCTGGCCCTGGAAACCGCCGGACCAGGAGTTGGTGGTGGAGTACGTGGCCGAGCACGCGCCGTTGCCGGTGCCACCCGTCGTCGTACCCCCGGTGGTGGTCCCGCCGGTCGTCGTACCCCCGGTGGTGGTGCCGCCCGTGGTGGTCCCGCCGGTGGTGGTGCCGCCGGTCGTGGTGCCGCCCGTGGTCGTCCCGCCGGTGGTCGTGCCGCCCGTGGTGGTGCCGCCGGTGGTGGTGCTGCCCGGGGGTACGTAGGGGCACTTGCTGTGGTAGATCGACACGCCCGTGGGGTCGGCCAGGCTG
>NZ_JAINVH010000122.1 GCF_020400825.1 Streptomyces sp. HPF1205 | reverse complement strand
AACCTCGCCAAGCTCGACGACGCGTTGAAGGCGGCGCTGAAGGGCAAGGACCTGTCGAAGCAGGATCTGGCGATGGTCGTGAACGTGGCTGTCGACTACTGGAATGCCGGCAAGGTCGGTTTCAAGAAGGGTCTGTCGGATCTGGGTGTCAAGGGTACGTATCAGGCTCCGGCGAACGGTCGTCTGGACCAGCAGTTGTCGATCATTCAGACGTTGCGGGGTCAGGGGATCACGGGTCTGAGTGTGTCGGCGATCGATCCGACGGCGATCAAGGCGCCGATCGCGTCGGCGAACGCGGCGGGTATCCCGGTGCTGGCGATCGACTCGCCGTTGCCGAAGGAGGACGGTGCGGCGCTGTACCTGGGGACGCCGAACTACCAGGCCGGTCAGAAGGCCGGTGAGGCGATGAAGCAGGCCCTGGGCGGTAAGGGTCAGGTGGTGGTGCTGGTGGGTTCGCTGACGACGTCGAACGCGGTGGAGCGTATTCAGGGGTTCGAGGACGCGTTGAAGGGCACCGACATCAAGGTGGTGCAGAAGCTGTCGGACGGGATGGATGCGTCGAAGGCGTTGACGAACGCGCAGACGGCGATTCAGACGAATCCGAACATCAATGGTCTGTACGGTGTGTACTCGTACGATGGTCCGTCGGCGGGTCAGGCGGTGCAGGCGGCGGGCAAGTCGGGCCGAGTGAAGATCATTTCGGATGACAGTGACCCGCAGACGCTGAAGTTCATTCAGTCGGGTGTGATTCAGGCGACGGTGGTGCAGGAGCCGTACCAGCAGGGTTACACGGGTGCGTATCTGCTGGCGGCGTTGAAGGTGCTGGGCAAGGACGCGACGCTGAACCTGGTCAAGCCCTACCTGGAGTCGGACGGCACCACGCTGTCCTCCGGCGTCGGCCTCGTCAC
>NZ_JAINVH010000121.1 GCF_020400825.1 Streptomyces sp. HPF1205 | reverse complement strand
TGGCGGTGCAGCTTCCACCGGTGCCGCCGGTCGTGCCGCCGGTCGTACCTCCGGTGGTGCCGCCCGTCGTACCTCCGGTGGTGCCGCCGGTCGTGCCGCCCGTCGTACCTCCGGTCGTGCCGCCGCCGTCGGTGGGGGCCACCGCGCGGCCGGTCTGCGGCGAGATCATGCCCGCGCACAGGCCCTTGGAGGCCAGGGTCTGGGCGATCTGCGGGATCGCGCTGAGCGTGTTGGCGGGCCACTCGTGCATCAGGATGATCTGGCCGTTGGTGAGGCGGGCGTTGGCGGCGACGATCGAGGAGACGCTCGCGCCGTTCCAGTCCTGCGAGTCGATGTCCCAGATGATCTCGGTGAGACCGTACTTGGCCTCGACCGACTTCAGGGTCGAGTTGGTCTCACCGTACGGCGGGCGGAACAGCTTGGGGGTGCCGCCGCCCGCGTTCGAGATCGCCTGCTGGGTGCGGCCGAGCTCGGAGTCGATCTGGGACTGGCTCTCCTGGATCAGGTGCGGGTGGGTGTAGCTGTGGTTGCCCACCCACATGCCGGCGTTGACCTCGGCCTGGACCTGGGACGGGTAGGCGGCGGCGTACTGGCCCTCGTTGAACATCGTGGCCCGCAGGCCGTTCTGCCTGAGGGCGTTGAGAAGGGCGGGGGTATGGTCGTTGGAGGGGCCGTCGTCGAAGGTCAGGCCGACGTAGCCGTTGCAGGTCGCGGCGCTGGAGACGGTGGCGTTGACGGTGAACGTGACGGCCGCGGTCACCGCGAGCGCGGCGGCGGTGAGTCCGGTGATCAGCAGGCGCAGTGACGGACGACGTGGGGTACGGATTCCGGTTCGCATGTGGGGGGTCCTCCTCGGGCCCGGCGCCGGCCGGTGTGGGAGCCGGGCGGCGCCGGGCGGCTGAGTGAATGGGGCTC
>NZ_JAINVH010000120.1 GCF_020400825.1 Streptomyces sp. HPF1205 | reverse complement strand
GGGTGTGGGTTGGTCGATGTGGAGGGTGGGGGGGAGGATGCCGTGGCGCATGGCCATGATCATTTTGATGATGCCGGCGACTCCGGCGGCGGCTTGGGTGTGGCCGATGTTGGATTTGATGGAGCCGAGCCAGAGGGGTTGGGTGGGGGTGTGTGCGTGTCCGTAGGTGTTGATGAGGGCCTGGGCTTCGATGGGGTCGCCGAGGCGGGTGCCGGTGCCGTGGGCTTCGACGGCGTCGATGTCGGCGGGGGTGAGTGCGGCGTTGTGCAGGGCGCGCTGGATGACGCGTTGCTGGGAGGGGCCGTTGGGTGCGGTGAGTCCGTTGGAGGCGCCGTCCTGGTTGACGGCGGTGCCGCGGATGAGGGCGAGGACGGGGTGGTTGTGTTTGCGGGCGTGGGAGAGTCGTTCGAGGGCGAGGATGCCGGCGCCTTCGGCCCATCCTGTGCCGTTGGCGGAGCCGGCGAAGGAGCGGCAGCGGCCGTCGGGGGACAGTCCGCGTTGGCGGCTGAATTCGATGAAGGTGCCGGGTGTGGACATGATGGTGACGCCGCCTGCCAGGGCCAGGGTGCATTCGCCGCGGCGTAGTGCCTGGACGGCGAGGTCGACGGCGACCAGGGAGGAGGAGCAGGCGGTGTCGATGGTGAGGGCCGGGCCCTCGAAACCGAAGGAGTACGCCACCCGCCCCGACAGCACACTGCCGAGGACACCGGTGAGGCGGTAGCCCTCCACGCCTTCGACCACCTGGTGCAGTTGAGGACCGTAGTCGTGGTACATCAGTCCGGCGTAGACGCCGGTGGGGCTGCCGCGCAGGGTGCCGGGGTCGATGCCGGCCCGCTCCAGTGCCTCCCAGCACACCTCCAGCAGCAGGCGCTGCTGCGGGTCCATCGCCAGGGCCTCGCGCGGGGAGATCCCGAAGAACTCCGCGTCGAAGTCCGCCGCGTCGTGCAGGAATCCGCCCTCACGCGTGTA